>CAWJXR010000001.1:0-55000 GCA_963846895.1 uncultured Thermoleophilia bacterium
GCAGTACGACCGGGACCGGGCGCATCGCTGTGATCCGGCGCGCAGCCTCGATCCCGTCGAGCACCGGCATCTTCACGTCGAGCACCACGAGATCGGGCTGCCACTCCGCGGCGAGGTCGACTGCCTCTGCTCCGTCGCGCGCCTCCTGCACCGTGTAGCCCGCGGTCTCGAGCGTGCCGCGCAGGTCAAGGCGGATGATGGTCTCGTCTTCGGCGATCAGGATGCGCATCGGCGGCACCTCCGGTTCGTCCAGCCCTCGAAATGGAGGAGGCAGCGTCGCCATGCCCGCCGCAACACCGCGGGCGGACAGAGTCAGCATACCGGCGGCACCGGGAGAATCCCGGATTCGAAGCTACAATGTGCGCAACAAGACATACGGGGGCGCCATGGCTTCGACGTGGTCGGTTCTCCGGGTGAGCTGCAAGCGGAGGTCTCCGGTCGGCCTCCTAAAACAACCGGAACCAATGCAAGTGCGGATCACGATCTCGCACTCGCTGCCTAAGTCCTAGCGACTTAGTCCAGCGTGTCGCCCCGGGCGCGCCCGCCTCCCGGAAGCGGCATCAACGAGCGGGCTTGGTGCCAACGGAGAGCCACTCGCCCGCGGCGCGACACTCAAGGAGGGCTAGCTCGACGGTAGGTCGGTCGCCAACCGGCCGGCGAGCGAATCCAAAGGGCGGCCTAAGCTTGTAGATGCTCTCTCCGGTGCGTCCGCGGACGCGGGTTCGATTCCCGCCGCCTCCATCATCAATCAATCGATCGTGCTTCGGTCCGCGCCCACACGCGAGGTGGGGTGCTCGCACTCGAGGGCCAACGGAGCAAGAATGGCTGATGGTCTGTAGTCGGTGCGGCGCCAGTCTGGCCGCCGACGCCCGTTTCTGCCCTGCCTGTTCGGCCCCGGTGCCGGAGTCAGGTCGACACACCGAAGAGCGGAAGCTCGTAACCGTGCTCTTCGCCGATCTCGTCGGATCGACAGAGCTTGCAGATGCACAGGACCCCGAGCGGACGCGGGCCTTGCTCGACCGCTTCTACGAATCGATGGCGGCGGAGATCGAACGCGTTGGCGGGACGGTCGAGAAGTTCGTTGGGGACGCGGTCATGGCCGCGTTCGGGGCGCCCGCGGCGCAGGAGGACCATGCGGAGCGGGCGTTGCACGCGGCCCTTGCGATGCAGCGGCGGCTCGGCGAGCTGTTCGGCGACGGGCTCGCGTTGCGGATCGGAGTGAACACCGGAGACGTGGTCGTCGGCCGACCGCGGGAGGGCAGCTCATTCGTCACCGGTGACGCGGTGAACGTCGGTGCGCGGCTCGAGCAGGCGGCCGCTCCGGGCGAGATCCTTGCCGGCGACCGCACCGTGCTCGCTGCGCGTGGTGCCTTCGAGTTTGGGGAGCCGATGACCGTCGAGGCGAAGGGGAAGACGGCGGGGCTTGGGTGCCGGCGGCTCGTTCGTGCGCTGTCGCTGATGCGCCCGCGCGGAGTGGGTGGGCTGCGCCGCGCATTCGTCGGAAGGGAGGCCGAGCTTGCGCAGCTCAAGGCGGCGTACGGCGCTGTTGCGTCCGGTAGGCGCCCGCAGCTGGTGACGATCCTTGGCGATGCCGGCGTCGGGAAGACGCGCCTCGTCCGTGAGCTGTGGGAGTGGTTCGCGGAGCTGGACTCGCCGCCGCTACGCCGCACCGGACGCTGCCTCTCGTACGGGCAGGGCATCACGTACTGGCCGCTTGCGGAGGTGCTGAAGGAACATTTCGGGATCCTCGAGAACGATTCCCCCCAACTCCTCGCCGAGCGACTCGGCGAAAACCGGTTCCTCGGCCTAACCGTTGGCTCGGCGCCAACCGAAGAGCTGCACCCGCTCGTTGCCCGCGAACGCCTCCACGACTCGTGGGTCGCCTTCCTCGACGAACTCGTCGCGGAGCGGCCGACGGTCATGCTGATCGAGGACGTGCACTGGGCGGAGGACGATCTCTCCGACCTACTCGAGACTCTCGTGAGCCAGGTCGAGGGGCCGCTGTTGCTCCTCGCGACGGCACGGCCTGAGCTGCTCGATCGGCGCCCCGGCTTTGCCGCCAGGCGAGGCGGCTCCCGTCTCGAGCTCGACGCCCTTCCACCCGCCGGTGCCGGGCGGCTGCTCGATGAGCTGCTCGGCGTCGAGTTGCCCGCCTCGTTGCGGGAGGTCGTCGTCGAGCGGGCCGAGGGCAATCCGTTCTTCGTCGAGGAGCTCGTGGCGACCCTGATCGACATGCGCGTGCTTCGGCGCGAGAACGGCAGCTGGTCGGTCGGACGGTTGCCATCGGACTTCCACGTCCCCGACTCCGTGCAGGCCGTGCTCGCCGCCCGCATCGACCTGCTCCCCGACGACGAGAAGGCTGCGCTCCAAGCGGCCGCGGTGATCGGGCGGATCTTCTGGACGGGTCCGGTGTACGAGCTGGTCGGGGACGGCCGTCCCGACTTCGGCCTGCTGGAAGAGCGCGACTTCATCCGTCGCCGCGTCGGCTCTTCGCTTGTCGGCGAACGTGAGTATGCGATCAAACACGCGCTCACTCGTGAGGTCGCCTACGCGAGCCTGCCGAAGGCCAGGCGAGCGCAGCTCCACGCTGCCTTCGCGGACTGGCTCGAGCGGAGTGCCGAGCCGGACGACGAGCACGCTGCGCTGCTCGCCTACCACTACCTGGAGGCGGTCCGGCCAGAAGACGCCGATCTGGCCTGGGCCGGCCGAGACGAGCAGCTGGCGGAGCTGCGCGAATACGCCGTGACCTGGGCTCGGCTGGCGGCGGCGTTGGCTCTGGGCCGTTACGAGGTCGACGAGGCGATTGTCCTGCTCCACAAGGCAGTCGAACTCGAGCCTGACCCCGCCGGCCGGGCGGCGCTCTGGCAGGAGATCGGTCACGCGAACGCCTTCAAGTTCGACGGCGAGGCGTTCTGGGTGGCGATGCAGCACGCGATCGACCTTGGCGGGCCTGGGGCGGAGCTCTACGCCGAGCTCGCCATCCAGAGTTGTGTTCGCGGCGCCATGTGGAAACGCCAGCCCGGCCTGGAGCTCATCGACGGCTGGATCGAGAAGGCACTCGAGCTCGCAGACGAGGGTTCGAGCGCACAGATGCGGGCACTTGCTGCTCGGGCGATCGGCTGGGAAGACGAGGTGGCCGCGCGTGCCGCGCACGAGATCGCAGAGCAGAACGGCGACCTCGGACTTCGCCTCCAGGCACTGATGGCTCTTGCCAACTCGGCGTACGGCAACGGTGACTTCGAGCGGGCAGTCGCCTGGCTTGACGAGTGGCGTGCGAATGCCCGTCTCCCTGGGGTCGTCGACCCGGACGAGCGCAGCTTTCCGTTGTTCATCGGCGGGTTCATCGATCTTGCCGCGGGCAGGATCCGGACCGCGGCCGCGGCCAGCAGGCAACACGAGGAGATCGTCGGTGGGCTCACACCCCATCATCGCGTCCACGCGGTCGGATTCCGCCTCAACGTGTCGGCGCTCGCGGGTCGCTGGTTGGAAGTCGAAGAGCTGACGCCGCGTGTCGAGGAGGCGGTCGAGGCGAACGTGAACACACCCTGCGCATGGAACGTCAGCTCCCTCGTGCACGCCGCTGTGGCGAGCGCCTACGGTGGAGACGATGAAGAGGCCAACCGCCTCGAGGCGAAGGCGGATGCGCTCGGGATGGAGGGCTACCGAGTATGGCTGTATCCACCGCGGATTCGGCTGGCGATCGTTCGCGAGGATCTCGACGACGTTCGGCGGCTGGTGAACGGGATTGGCTCCGAGGATCTCCTCCCCTGGGCGTACGAGATGCCCGCCGCGATGTTCGATGCGCTGGTCGTGCTCGGCGACCGCGAGGCGATCGAGGCTCGCGCGCCAGAGTGGCTGCGGCCGCAAACCTATGTCGAGCCGTTCGCGCTTCGCGCCCTGGGGTTCGCCCGCATGGACGAGTCGATGCTTGTCGATGCCACGGCGCGTTTCGAGAGGATGGAACTGGACTGGTTCGCCGGGGAGACGCGGAGGCTGCTCGCATCTCTTGGCTAGCACGATCGATCGAAACCTTGCGCGGGTTCGATTCCCGCCGCCATCATTTGCGCTTAACGGCCATCGTCCGATCGGGGTGTTGCGCGTAAGGCCGGTGGGCGCGACGATGGGCGTGACCCGAAGGAGGAATTGTGGAAGTAATCGGCATCAAAGCCCGCAGCCACGCGGACGGCGAGTTCGTGTTGGAGGCGCTGAAGACGGCGGTCGAGCACAAGCGCGTCGCCCTCGACGACATCGTGCTTGTCGCCCGAGACGAGCATGGCCAGGTCGAGATTAGCCCCAAGCCGGGCAGGTTCCGCCATAAGGGGATCGACCCAGACCTGTTGCGTAAGGTCGGCAACTCGATCGGTGACGGGGAGGCGGTCGTGTTCGCGCAGGGGGCCGACGCGTCGATCGACGCTGTGGCCACCCGTGTGCGCGAGGTCTCCGGAGGCGACATGGAGACATTCGTCTTCAACCTCGACGATGAGGCGTTTCTCCGCGAGGCTGGCGAGTCGATCGAGTTGCCGACAGGGATGTTGGTCAAGGCGCCGTTCTCGTAACACGAAGGCATGGGTCAGGCGGGCGGCGGGGACGTCACGCGGGTTCGATTCCCGCCGCCTCCACTCACTCAGCAGATCAAGCTCGACCGCTCTGGTGTTGCGGCTGCGGACGGGAGAGAATCGCCGGGTGCAGCTAGATCTCCCGACCGGGACGGTGACGTTCCTGTTCACCGACATCCAAGGTTCGACACTCCTGCTGCAGGAGTTGGGTGATGGATATGCGGGGGTGCTTGCCGAGCACCACCGCACGTTGCGAGACGCGTGGCGGCGCCACGAAGGGGTCGAGGTCGATACGCAGGGCGATGCGTTCTTCGTAGCCTTTGCGCGTGCGTCGGATGCGGTGGCAGCCGCCGCCGACGCGCAACACGCGCTTGCGGGAGGCCCAGTACGGGTGCGGATGGGATTGCACACGGGGGAGCCTGCTCTCTCCGACGAGGGCTACATCGGGCTCGACGTGCACCGCGCGGCGCGGATCGCGGCAGCCGGTCACGGCGGGCAGGTGCTCCTATCACAGGCGACGACGGACCTTGTCGGCGCCGACGTTCGCGATCTCGGTCTGCACCGGCTGAAGGACCTGAGCGCGCCGGAACGCCTCTTCCAGCTCGGGATGGAGGACTTCCCGCGCTTGAAGACGCTGCATGAGACGAACCTGCCGGTTCCCGCCACGCCGTTTCTCGGTCGTGAGCAGGAGGTCGATCAGATCGCAACGCTCCTGCAGCGGCCCGACGTTCGAGTGGTGACGCTAACCGGCCCGGGCGGGAGCGGCAAGACGCGGCTCGCGTTGCAGGCCGCCGCGGCGGCCGCTGACGACTACGACCGAGGGGTCTGGTGGGTGCCGCTCGCCTCGCTCGCCGATCCCGCGCTCGTCGAGCCCGCAGCTAGCCAGGCTCTGGGCTCGAAGGACACGTTGTCGGCCGCAGTTGGCGACAAGCGGTTGCTGCTCGTGCTGGACAACTTCGAGCACCTGCTCGACGCGGCGGGAGGCGTCGCCGAGACGATCGGCGCCTGTCCGCAGCTGACTGTGCTCGTCACGAGCCGCGAGCCGCTGCACATCGACGGCGAGTGGGAGATCGGTGTCGATCCGATGCGGGAGCGGGAAGCGGTCGAGCTCTTCGTGCAGCGTGCCCTGGCCGTCAGGTCGGACTTCGCCGCAAACGGTGAGGTGGCCGAGATCTGCACGCGCCTGGACTGCCTGCCGCTCGCGATCGAGCTGGCGGCCGCGCGCGTGAAGGCGCTCTCGCCGTCGATGCTGCTCGAGCGCCTCGAGCAGCGGCTGCCTCTGCTCGCCGGTGGCTCCCGGTCGGCGCCGGAGCGGCAGCGGACGCTGCGGGCGACGATCGCCTGGAGCCACGAGCTGCTGACGCCGGCGGAGCAGGACCTCTTCGCCCGCCTGGCCGTGTTCCTCGGCGGTTGCACGCTGGACGCGGCCGAGGAGATTTGCGGAGCCGACCTCGACGGGATCGGCTCGCTGGTCGACAAGAGCCTTCTCCGTCGCAGCGGCGACCGGTACTGGATGCTGGAGACAATCCGTGAGTTTGCGGACGAGCGGCTGCAAGAGCTCTCGGACGTGAGTGCACTCCGCGACCGTCAGGCGGCCTGGTACCTCGCGCTTGGCGAGCGTGCGCGTCCCGAGCTCTGGGCGCGACGGGGGCGCGAGTGGCACGACCGACTCGATGCCGAGCAGGCGAACCTGCGGGCAGCGCTCGAACACCTGCTTGCGTGCCAGGACAGGGAAAGCGCGTTGCGGCTGTCGGGTGCGATCTGGATGTACTGGGGAACAAGGGGGCATTGGACCGAAGGCCGGCGCTTCCTCTCATCCGCCCTTGCGCTGGACGGTGACGTGAACCCCGAGCTCGTCGTCGATGGATTCTGGGGCGCCGCGGTCTTGGCGATTTGGCAGGACGACATCGACGACGGCGAACGTTGGGCGATGCAGCTGTTGGAGCTCTCGCGAGAAGCAGCGCTGCCGCGTGCAGAGGCCGTAGGAGTGCACACCCTCGCGATGGCCACGACAGATCGCGACCGAGCGCAGGCGCTGTACGAGGAGTCGTTGGTCCTCGCTCGCAGCGTGGACGACGGTTGGCTGGTGTCGGCCGCACTGAACAACCTCGGCGGCCTGTACCTAAGCGAGGCGGCCTACGAGCGCGCGATCGAGCTATTCGAGGAGAGCCTCGCGATCGGCGAGGCACGCGGCGATCTTGACCGACGCGCGCGGGGGCTCACGAACCTCGGCCACGCGGTTCGGGGGCTCGGGGATCTCGCCCGCGCACGCGCGTACTTCCGCAGCGGGTTGGCCGCCGCGGCGGAGATCGGCCTCGTCGACATCGAGCTTCATGCAGTGTGGGGTCTTGCGTCGTGTGAAGCTGTGGCCGGCGATGTCGTCATCGCAGCGCAGCTGGTCGGCTGGGTCAACGAGCAGTTCGCCCGCCTCGGGGCGTCCGCCGACTCAGACGACATCGAGCTCGTGGAGAGCCTCCGCGGGAGGCTGGGACCCGAGCGACTCTCGTCGGAACTGGCGGCCGGAGCGGCGCTCACACGACAAGACGCAATCGACCTCGCGGTCGGACAGAGCGATCCGGCAATCCGCGGCTGAGCTCGACGCTGAGCCGACTGGAGTCTTGCGCGGGTCGATTGCCGCCGCCGCGACTCAGTCGAACAAGGTGAATTCTCGTCGGGTACAGCTGCCTGGTGTCAGGTCGCGAATGTCCATCAGCGCCAGCAGCCGAGCGAGTCTCAGCGTCAAGGTTCTGACAAAGCCGAATATCAGTCGAGAGGTTGGGAGCTCCTGATCCATCCGGCCACCTGCTTACTCTTCGGAGCGGAGAGACGCGTCTTGTCAAAGGAGGTGCGTAGATGGACTCGTCACCGCTTGGTCTGCGCCTCGGAGCGGAGGCGCTCGGCACGTTTCTGTTCTTCTTCTTCGGTTTCAATGCAATCGCCGTTTCGGTCGACATCGGTACCGGGGCGATAGGCAGCCTGGGGATCGCGTTCGCGTTCGGGCTCGGCCTCGCGCTGGCGATCGGGGGGCTCGGACAGATCTCCGGGGGTCACTTCAACCCTGCGGTCTCACTCGGCCTCGTCTCGGCGCGCAAGTTTCCCGCCCGGGAGTTGATCCCGTACTGGGTGGCGCAGCTCGTCGGCGGTTTCGTCGCCGTTCTCGTGGTCGCGGCGGTGTACTCGGGCCTTGCGGTTGACAAGCTCGACACTGCTCCCGGACACGGCATCTCAACTGGCGGCGCGCTCCTGCTGGAGCTAATTGCGACGGCCCTGTTCGTCATCGTGATCTGTACGGTCGCGACAGACGACCGTGCGCCGTGGAAGGGCGTGATGGCGCCTCTGTTGATCGGGCTCTTCATCTTCACGGCTGCGGACGCTGTCGGTCCGGCTTCGGGTGGTTCGTTCAACCCCGCCAGATCGCTCGACCCGGCGCTGTTCAACTGGAGCTTCCATGATCTCTGGATCTATCTCGTCGGGCCGCTCCTCGGGGGCTTGGTCGGCGGAGTCATCTGGCTGGTGTTCTACTCGGCCCGAGCGGACGAGGTGACGTCGATCCGGTCGACCGGCGGCGTCTCGAAGCCAACCTAGCGACTACCGGTTGCAACCACGAGCGATTCGCTGGCGCGCCGGTTCCTCAGCTGCGCGACGTTCGACGCGATCGTGAGCCGGTGGTGCCACCGGACTTGTCGTCGGCCTTCGCTCCCGGCCAGACGCCGGTCGCGTTGGCGAAGCCCGCCGCGCCGACACGATCGACCAGCGCCTTCACGCCTCCGAAGACGGCACCCTTCACGGTTGCGGCAGCCACGATCTCGAACCAACCGCCTCCCTCATCCTTGGCCTTCGGCGGGTCGCCCTCTGGAGCCGCGAGCTTCCACGTCCGGTCGAACACCGCACCGGCGAGACGGGCTCCGAGCATGCCCATCGCAATGCCGATCGGCCAGTACGCCAACTTGACGA
Source organism: uncultured Thermoleophilia bacterium (assembly GCA_963846895.1). GTDB lineage: Bacteria > Actinomycetota > Thermoleophilia > Gaiellales > Gaiellaceae > PALSA-600. The sequence goes on from CAWJXR010000001.1 coordinate 8,511, forward strand.
GGATCATCGCTGCATCTGGCACCGATCATCCCGGACCACGGCGCGTCGAGCAAGGGTCGGCTCGAAACGAGCCGGGACGGACGGGCTGGACCGGCCTCCTCGCAAATCGTGCTGGCAGGCTGGGCCCCGAGGTGAGACGATCGACCCGCGTGACGTGGACGGAGTTCACGACGAAGGACGATGGGGTGCTCATCGCGGGCCTCCGCGCCGGCGAAGGGCCGCCGGTTCTCCTGCTGCACGGTGGCCCGGGCTTGGGCTTCGACTACCTCCGCGATCTCGCGGACGAGCTCGCGCAGGAGAACGACGTCGCCTGGTACCAGCAGCGAGGGCTCACGCCGTCTGCGACTGAAGGGCCGTACACGGTGGCGACGGACGTGGACGACGCCCGTCGTGTGCTCGACGCGCTCGGCTGGGACAAGGCGTACGTCGTCGGCCACTCGTGGGGCGGTCATCTCGCGCTGCACGTCGCCGAGGCCTTGCCTCAACGTCTGTTCGGCGTGCTTTCCGTCGACCCGCTCGGGTCGGTCGGCGACGGACGCTGGCCGGAGTTCGACGAGGAGATGTTCCGTCGGACGCCCGACGAGCTACGTGCCCGGGCGCGCGAGCTCGACGCGCTGACGGCGGAGGGTGCCGCCGACGACGAGCTGGGGCTCGAAGGCATGCGCATTGTCTGGCCTGCGTACTTCGCCGATCCAGCGCAAGCGCCGCCGATGCCGGAGCTGCGAATGGCGAGCGAGCGCTCGGCGCAGATGGGGCGGTCGATCCTCGCCGAGTTGCCGACGCTCGAGGCGGGGTTGCCGCTGATCCGGGTGCCTGTGGGTTTCGTCCACGGTTCGCTGAGCCCGATGCCGGTCGGCGCCTCGACGGACGCGGCGGATCGGATCCCCGGTGCGTGGGTCGACGTGGTCGACGGTGCGGGCCACTTCGTGTGGGTCGAGGCGCCGGGCGCGGTTGCCGCCTCGCTTCGGCGCCTGACGGCCACGGTCGGGCCTAGCTGAAGTCGCGCAGGCGCGGAGGCTGCAGGGAGGTCGTACGATCCGCCGATGCCAGGCGCGCTCTTCGCAGTCATCGTTGTCGCATTCGTGGTTGTCGGCATGGTGCTTGTCCGGCGGACGCAGCGGGGAGCGATCGTTGCACGTCTGCCGCTCGGCGAAGGCGAGCAGATCCTCGTTGAAGAAGAGGGCCTGAAGCTCTCCCACAGATTCCGTCGGACCGCGGTTCGCGGTGGATGGACAGTCACCCATCGCGTGCGTTCGGTCCTCACCGACCGGAGGATCTTGCTCGCCACCGGCGGCCCCGAAGGGAAGCACAAGTTCGTGATGCTGATGATCCTCGACTACCGCACCGCCGCACCGCCGGTCCCCGAGACCGGGTATGCCGCGTACCGGCGGAGGTTCGGTCTCCAAGACGGCTACCCGACGTACTCGTTCTCGGCGGGCGACGCGAGCGTCGAGGAGGACGACGGCCTGACGCGTCTTCATGTCGTTGTTCCGTTCCCCGAGGCCGGCGGGGGCTGGGGCGATCCGCCCGAGGTGCGGCTCTCGACGCCGCAGGCCGCCCGCTACGAACAAGCGATCAGCGGCAGGTCTGAGCAGCACGGCTGAACAGCGTCGAGTACCGCCGGCGCGTGTCCGGCTCTCGTCTTAGATCGGGGCGCTCTCGAGAGCCTCCGCCCCGAGGAGTCGCCGTGTCTCCCAGCGGCGTGCGGCGAAGGCGCCGACGGAGATGAGCACGGCGAGCACGAAGACGAACAGCGTCCCGCCGGGAAGCCTCGTGACTCCCTCCATGAATGCCCCCACGAGCGCCGCCATCGGGATTGTGAAGATCCAGGCGACCAGGATGTTCCCGGCAACTCCCCAGCGGACGGCGTGCAGGCCCCGCGTCGCTCCCGAGCCCATCACGGAGCCGGAGATCACGTGAGTCGTAGAGACGGGGTAGCCGAAGTGGGCGGTCGTCCAGAGGATCGATGCACAGGCCGTCTGAGCAGCGAATCCCTGCGGAGCGTCGATCTTCGCGATCCTGGTACCGAGGGTACGGATGATGCGCCAGCCGCCTGCGTAGGTCCCAGGCAGCCATCGCCACCGCCGCGCTGACGATCACCCAGGTTGGCGGGCGCGTGAAGTCCGCATTCAGGTGTCCGGAGGAGACGAGGGCGAGCGCGATGATGCCCATCGTCTTCTGGGCGTCGTTCGTGCCGTGGGCGAGCGCAACGAAGCCGCCCGAGAAGAGCTGGCCGAAGCGAAAACCGCGACCGACCTTTGCCGGCGACCGCTTCGCCACCAGCCACACGATCACCATCATCAGGACGAACGCGACCGCGAGGCCGGCGAACGGCGCGATCAGCGATGGCTCCAGCACCTTGTGCCAGAGACCGGACCACTGCACGACGCTCCAGCCCTGTGCCGCGATCGCGGAGCCCATGACCCCTCCGATGAGCGCGTGGCTCGAGCTGGACGGGAGGCCCAGATACCAGGTGATCAGGTTCCAGGTGATCGCGCCGACGAGGCCGGCGAGGAGAATCTTCAGGGTGATCGCGTCGGGGTTGACGATTCCCTTGGCGATCGTCGCAGCGACCTTGAATGAGATGAAGGCGCCGACGAAGTTGAGAATCGCCGCCATCGCGACCGCGCTGCGCGGCGACAGTGCACGCGTCGAGACACTTGTGGCGATGGAGTTTGCGGTGTCGTGGAACCCGTTCGTGAAGTCAAAGAAGAGCGCAACCGCGACAACGGCCGCGAGGGTGACTTGCTCCATGACCGGCTACGCGTTCCCGGCTACGCGTTCTTGACGACGATGTTCGCGATCACGTTCGCAGCGGTCTCGCTGGCGTCGAGCGCGCGCTCGAGGGCCTCGTAGATGTCCTTCCAGCGGATCACGATCAAAGGGTCGATCCGGTCGTCGCGGAACAACGATGCGAGAGCTTCGCGGAGGATCCGGTCACCCTGGTCCTCAAGCGACTTGAGCTCCACCAGTGCCTGCTGCACGCCCTTCATGCTCTTCAGGTTCGCGCAGGCGATCGAAAGCTGCTCCACGGCCCTGACGATGATCTCGCACTGCTCAAATGCGTGCCGGGTCGGGCCCCGCCACCCCGTAGAGACCGAGCAAGTCGGACGCCTCCTCGAGGTAGTCGACGACATCATCGATCTCCGTCGCGAGCATGTAGATGTCGTCGCGGTCGAACGGCGTCAGGTACTGGGTGTTGAGGAGCGTCACCAGGTCGCGCGTGATCGTGTCACCCGCTGTCTCGGCGGCCTTCACCTGCTCCTGCGTCACGATGGAGTTTGGGTGCTCGCGGAAGCGACGCTCGACCAGTCGCGCCACCTCGAGCGCGTTCTCACCGGCCTTCGTGAACAGCACGAAGAACTCGGTTGTCCTCGGGGTCAGCGAGATCTTCACCGATCGGCACGGTAACCGAACTGAAACTTGTTCAGCTGTGCTCCCTGAGGTACTGGTGGACGAAGGCGATCGCCATGCTGCCTTCGCCGACCGCCGCCGCGACGCGCTTCACGGGGCTGAAGCGGACATCGCCGCAGGCGAAGATGCCCGGGACGCTGGTCTCGAGGAGATAGGGGTCGCGGCCCAGCTGCCACCGTGCCGCGGCGCGCACGTCGGGGCCGGTGAGCACGTAGCCCTTCTCGTCGAGCGCGATCTCCGGCGGGAGCCACGCGGTCTCGGCGTCCGCGCCGATGAAGATGAATAGCCCACCCGACTCGAGCCGTGTCGTCTCGCCCGTCGCGGTGTTGAGGACATCGACGGCCTCGAGCGAGGTGTCGCCGTACGCGGCGACCACCTCGGTCCTGTAGAGCACGCGGATGTTCGCCCGGGTGGCGATCTGCTCGACGAGATACTGCGACATGCTCCGTTCCAGAGCGTCGCCGCGGTAGAGGATCGTCACGCTCCGTGCGTGGGAGGAGAAGAACATCGCCGCCTGCCCGGCTGAGTTGCCGGCACCGATGATCTGAATGTCCAGGCCGTGGGTGTTCGTCGCTTCGCTGCGCGCGGCGCCGTAGAAGATGCCCTTGCGGGCGAGGTGGTCGAAGCCCTCGATCGCCAGGCGCCGCCAGGCGACGCCGCAGGCGAGAATGACCGTCCGCGCGTGCAGGGCGTTGTCGCCGTCGAGGTGAACCTGGTGAGTCGTCGCGTCGATTCGAGCGATCGACCTCGTGACGAGGATCTCGGCGCCGAGCCTTCGAGCCTGCTGCAGCGCGCGGCTCGAGAGCGCGTCGCCCGATACGCCCGAGGGGAAGCCGAGGTAGTTCTCGATCCGGGAGGATGTGCCCGCCTGGCCGCCCGGGGCCTCTCGCTCGATGGCGATCGTCCGGAGCCCCTCGGACGCGCCGTACACGGCAGCTGCCAGGCCGGCAGGCCCGGCACCGACGATCACGGTGTCGTACTCCGCCGAGGCCGGCTCGGTCGGGATGTCGAGGAGCTCGGCAACTCTCCGAAGCTCCGGTCGGAAGGCGGTCTCGCCGTTCATCGCGCGGAGGGCGGGGAGGTCACCCCCGGTCGGCAGCGCGTCCGGCCACTGCTCGACATCGGCGGGCACGTCCGGCTGCAGCCATCTGAAGGGGATCTGGTTTCGGTCGAGGAAGCGCCTCAGCTCCGCGCAGGCGGCGTCCCTGCGACCGCCGAGGAGGATCGCCCTGAAGGAGGCCGGCGCCGACGAACGGGCCTGCAGGCCTCTGGGCCCTGCAAGTCGGTTGTTCGCGAGGACGCCCACCCGCTCGCGCGACGTCCGGCGCGGCGGCGGCGAGCGCCTCGTAGTCGCGCAACTCGATCCGGAACACGCGCGTTTTCTCCGCTGCGCGAAACCCGCCGGGATGGAGCATTCCGAACGCGATCGACATCTCCCCGAAGATGTCACCGGGTCTCCGCTCGCCGATCACGCTCGCGATGCCGTCGACGAGCCTGAGCACGTCGAGCCGGCCTTCGAGGACTCCGAAGAGCGCCCGCTCGTCTCCTTCGTGCACGGCGAACTCGCCGGGGACGAGCGTGATGTCCGCCACGACACGGGAAAGCTGGTCGCGTTGGGCCGGCTCGAGGTCCGCGAACACCGCGATCCGGCCGATCTCCTCTGCCGTCACCATGAGCTGCGGTACCGCCGCCGGCTGAGTCCGCGCTCTCGACCGCTCAACACGGGCAGAACGCTAGCTGCGTCGCGTTCAACGGCTCGTCGCCTTGCCCTCAGCAGAGGGCTTGGATGATTCCGCCGCCGACGAAGCCGTAGCATCTGCAAACACGCTCGTGGAGAGTCTCGGCCTCGCTTCCACATACGCAGAGGAGCCCCGCCGAGGCACGACTAGGAAATGGGAGGTGGTTGGGATGCTTGTTGCTGCAAATGGGTGGTGGTTGGGGTCGATCGTCTTCTTCATCATCTGGATCGCGATCGCGTTCTGGCCGGCGCGGGTTGCCGGACGAAAGGGGCACAGCTTCTTCGGCTTCTTCCTGTTCAGCCTGCTGTTCTTCCCGGCGGCGTTGATCGTGGCCTACCTGGTGGGTGACCGAAGGGTCGGCGCGACGGGCTGATCAGCGACCGGCGGATCGAGCCGAGCACCGGCGTTCGCGGCTGCCGTCGCCGACGCTCGCGAACATGCAGTTCCAAGGTCTAGAAGAAGGGGTGAACATGACAGACGTATCTCTGGATGAGCTCGGCCCGGTCGATTACGCCGTGGTCGAGTTTCCGGCGGGGGCGAGCAACTTCACGGGCGAGATGGCCGCGGAGTTGGTCGCGCTCGTCGAGGCCGGAACAATTCGAGTGATCGATGTGCTGATCCTCACCAAGAACGAGGACGGATCCGTCGATGCGAGCGAGCTGTCCGACGTCGGCGAGCTCGGGGAGCTGCAGGCACTCGAAGCGCAGTTGGCGGAGTTGTTGGCCGCCGAGGACGTGGCGGACCTCGCGGCTGCGATGGAACCGGGAAGCACCGCCGGCGTTCTCATCTGGGAGAATCTCTGGGCCGCGCCGTTCGCGGCGGCCGCACGCCGTTCGGGTGGCCAGTTGATCGCGAACGGACGCATTCCCATTCAAGCGATCATCGCCTCGATCGAGGCAGATGAAGCAGCACTTACTACCTGAGGAGATTGAGATGCCGCTCAGAGCAGCACGTGTTGGAAGAGTCGGTGTCATCGGTGCGCCGGTGGCAAAGACCGCGGTCGTGGCCGCAGCCGTCACACCGGGTCCGTCGCCGGTCGCAAAAACGGCGGTCGTGGCCGCTGCCGTCACACCTGGCCGGGGAGTCCGCCGACGCATCTAGACGATAGGACCCGACACCCCCCAATGGAGAGGAACCGCGGCTGATGGGTCAGGCGATCGGCAACACGCTTCCGATGGCAATCGGCGTCGCGATCAGCCCGGTGCCCATCATCGCGATCGTCCTCATGCTCGGAACACCGCGCGCAAGGGCGAACGGCCCCGCGTTCGCAGTCGGGTGGCTGGCCGGTCTCTCGATCATCGGGGCGATCACCCTAGTAGCCGCGAGTGGGAACGCAACGTCCGACAGCGGGGAGCCGGCGACCTGGGCGAACGTCCTCAAGCTCGTGTTCGGGGTGCTGTTCGTGTTGATTGCCGCTCGCACCTGGCATGGCCGCCCCAGGCCCGGCGAGGAGGCGGCCATGCCGAAGTGGATGCGGGCGATCGACACGTTCACCGCTCCGAAATCGCTCGGCGCAGGCGTTCTTCTCTCGGGCCTCAATCCGAAGAACCTCGCGCTGACGGTTGCCGCCGCCACGGCGATCGCGCAGACCGAGATCTCGGGGGTTCGTGGCCGGGATCATCGGCCGGGCACTCGTTCCGAACGATGCGTTCCAGCACATGAAGGGCCCAGTCTCGTGGCTGTTGTCGACGGCCGTGTTCGGCCTGGTCGGTGCCCTGGTCGGGTACTGGATCTTCGCCGGGCTGTTCGGGATCGGCGACACGAACAAATTCGACTGGGGTGGGATCGTCGGTGCCGTCATCGGTGCGATCATCGTGGTCGCGATCGCCTCTTGGGGATTAAAGAAGCGGATGGGAGGAAGTCACACCCCCGCCGCCGTCTGACGGTCGAGGTGCTGCAAACGGCTTCGTTCGCGACAGACCGCGCGGGCCCATTGTTCGCGCGGTCTGTGGCGTCCTGAGGCCGCAGTACCTTCTGGTCGTTGGCCGCCCCTCTCAAGCTCTACCCTGACGTCCCCGCCAAGCGACGGTCGACGATCATCCGCGATCTCGCCCTGCTCGCGCTCCTCGTTCTGTTCGCGTGGCTCGGATACCGGGTCGAGCACACCGTCAGCGGCCTCGTCGTGCTCGGCTCGGGCGTCAAGGAGGCCGGTCTCTCGGTCCAGAACGGCTTCGGCTCGGCGGCAGGCGCCGTCAACGGGATCCCGCTTGTCGGCGGCAGCCTCGCCGACGCGCTGAACAGCGCGGGTCAAGGGAGCGGTGGCAACGTCGCCTCGCTCGGACAGCAGGGCGAAGACAGGGTGCACAGGCTCGCGCTGACGCTCGGGCTGCTCGTGTTCGTGCTGCCGGCGCTCCTCGTGCTCCTCGTCATGGCACCTGCCCGGATCCGTCAGATCCGGCAGCTCACTGCCGCGCGCGCAGTGCTCGTCGACACGCACGACACCGAGCGCCGGCGACTGCTCGCGATGCGCGCGGCGTTCGGGCTGTCGTACGGGACGCTGCTCGGATACACGCGCGACCCGCTCGGCGACCTCGCCGACGGCCGCTACGACCGGCTGGTTGCGGCCGCCCTGGACGATGCCGGCGTACGGCCGATCGATTCGAGCTCCGGCGCATCAGCCTGAGACGCAACGCGAGAGGGAGGCGCGATGCCTCCCTCTGCGCGTGCGCCGACAGGCCCTCCTTCTGTCAGTGCGACGTTGCGACCGAGCCGCGGCTGCGATTCCGGGCCAGGTACGCCAGGCCGAGACAGGCGACGACGATGACGGCTGCGACGAGCGCGACGTTGAACCAGTCGAAGCTGGACGGCGTCGAGGTTACGGGCGCCGGCTGCGATACGACGGCACCGGCGTCATCGGCTGCGTTTCTCACGGCCGAAGCGCTCGAGGTCACCGCAAGCGAGGCGGTCGTGACGGCGAAGATCAGCCACATCCTGATCCTGAAAGTCCTGCGCTTCATCTTCCTGCCTCCTCGTGTCGATGGACCTCTGCGTCGTTCGTAACCGCAGGACGGGGGGGCCGAGCGCGCTCTTCCGCGACTGCACGCGCTTGACACAGCGAGTGTCACGCGCGTCACACTTCGCTCCTGATGCTCGGCGGTGACCTGTTCCGCGACCTGCCGGAGCCAGAGCTCCGGCATCTCGTCGCGATCGCGCGACGGCACAGTTACGGCCGCCACGAGGTGGTCTTCCACCAGGGCGACCCGGCAGACACGCTGCATCTGATCCTCAGCGGCCACTTCGCGGCGCGGCTGGAGACCAGCGTCGGCGACACCGTCACGATGGCCGTCCACGGCCCGGGGGATTCGTTCGGCGAGCTGGCGCTCGTCGACGCCGGCCAGGCGCGCTCGACGACCGTCGCAGCACTCGAGGAGGGAAGCACCTACGCGGTGCACCGCGACGACTTCGCCCGGCTCCGGCGCGACTACCCCGAGGTGAACGACGTGCTCGCCCGGCTGCTCGCCCAGCGGGTTCGCCGGACCAGCGATCTCCTGGTCGAGGCGTTGTTCGTCTCGGCCGAGACGCGCGTTCTGAGCCGGCTCGGCGAGCTCGCGCACCTGTACGGAGATGGAGCGCCGCCCACCGTCGTTCCGGTGTCGCAGTCCGAGCTCGCGGGTCTGGCCGGAACCTCGAGAGCGACCGTCAACCGAGTCCTGCGCGCGGAGGTGAAGAAGGGGACGATTCGGCTCCAACGGGGCAGGATCACCATCGTGGATCCGGCCGCCCTCGCCCGCCGTTAGCCCGTAGCCGACACGGCCGATTCAGACGCCGAGCGTCCGCCACGACACGGCGGGTGCTCCGTCCGCCACAGGGCGTGCGCGGACGAGGTCGGCAGCGAACTCGCGATTGATGCTCGAGCCGAGCACCGAGATGTCGTCTCCGTAGACGTGGATCGAGATCGCGAGGCTCGGGCCGGCGTTCTCCACCCGGTGGATGTCCTCATCGGGCGGCACGAGCACCGAGACGTCGCCGGATGCCGCGACGGCCGAACCGCGCGGGGTGAGGTGGTGCGAGCCGAGGTCGCCGTGTAGCTCGTAGGTCGTCTCGCGCTCGAGGCCGCGCCAGACGCCGACTACGCACCAGCAGCGGTGGTCGTGGATCGGTGTCGCCTGACCCGGCTTCCAGACGAGCGCGACGACGGAGTATCGACCGGCCGGATGGACGTGGACGAGGTGCTGGCGGTAGCGGTCCTCGGCAGGCTCGCAGTGCCGGGGCTCGAGCAGCGATTCGTCGGCGAGCGCGGGCCGCAGCAGCATCCCGGAGCGAGCAGCGATCGCGCGCGCATCGGTGTTGGCGGCGACGAGCGCATCCAACGACCGGGTCAGATGGCGAAGCGCGCGCGTCCGGGCGACCGGACGCGAATCGACACGCTGGAAGGCGTGACGGGCCATCGATCGAGTGTGAGCCGTCGACCGGCCGGTGGCATCGGTAACAACACCGATTCGCGTCGTTCCTGCGAACGAACCTGCAACCGTTCCTCAGGAGGAGGTGCGGCGGCAAAACGCGGTGACGTAGTGTTCCCGCGTGGCTGCGGTCGATCCGCCGGGCGCGGCGCCACCGCCGAGCCCCTGGCGGGCGCGTCTGCGCCGGTACCTGGCTCCCGTCGGTCGCGGTCGTGCTCGTCGGCGTCATCTTCGTCTTCGTCCTGCCGCGGATCGCCGACTACCGCGAGGTGCTCGACGCGATTCAGGAGTTGACCTGGGAGCAGATCCTGCTGCTGCTCGGCGTCACGGCGCTGAACGTGAGCACCTATGCGCCACCGTTCATGGCGGCGCTCCCCGGGCTGAGATTCGTGCCTGCGCTCACGGTCACCCAGGCTTCCACCGCGTCGACGTACGTCGCTCCCGCCGGCGGTCCGGCGGTCGGGATGGCCCTCGCATACGGGATGTTGCGGGCCTGGGGCTTCGAGCCGGGGGCGGTCGCGCTCGCGGTCACCGTGACCGGCGTCTGGAACCAGTTCCTGCAGCTGGGGTCGCCGGCGGTCGCACTCGCGCTGCTCACGGTTTCCGGCGGGAGCAACTCGTCTGCTGACGACCGTTGCTGTGATCGCACTAGCCGTCTTCACCGCAGCAGTGGCCGGGTTCGCCGCGGGTCTCTCGAGCGCGAAGCTCGCACGACGCGTCGGCGATCTCGCAGCGAGGATAGCCGGCCGTGGACTCAAGCTCGTCCACCGCAGGCCCGTGCACTGGAACGGCGAGACGCTCGTGGCCTTCCGCCGGCAGACGATCGGCCTCCTGCGCAGGCGCTGGTGGCTGCTCACCCTCGCGACGCTCGCCGGTCAGGGAACCGTCTTCCTCGTGCTGTTGACCACGCTCCGCACGCTCGGCGTCTCTGCCGCAGAGGTGAGCCTCATCGAGGCGTTTGCGGCATGGTCGGTCGCGCGGCTGATCGGCTCGTTGCCGATCGTCCCTGCGAGCGGGCTGGGTGTCGTCGAGCTCGGGCTGATCGGCGCGCTCGTCGGCTTCGGCGGCGCGAACGCCGACGTCGTCGCGGCCGTTCTCCTCTACCGCGTGCTCACCATCGTTCCGACGCTGCTACTCGGCAGTGCGGCCGCGTTCACCTGGCGCCGCCAGGCGAAGCCGGCGGTGTGAGCGCAGGCGTTCCTCTACTTGCCGCGCAGCTCCTTGCACGAGTCGGCGCTCTCGAACCCGTCCTTCAGATCGCCCGCCACCGCCTCGATCGAGGTCGACTGCGCTCTGCGTCTCTGCAACGGCTCCGGAGACCTGAGTCGAGATCGCGCTGAGAGTCGTGATCGCCGAGCTCAAGCTCGCGCTGCCCTGGAGGGTCTTCACAGAGTCCTGCACAGAGGCCAACGAGGTCTGGAGGCTCTTCGTCAGTCCCGTGATGACGTTCTGGGCCGCCTGCGGCGTTGTCACCCGGCGGAGGCCCGACCGCCTTGAGGTCTGTGACGAGCGTCTTGGTTGCCTGCTGCGCCTCGGTCACGCTCTCCTCGACACTCGCCCCGGCGCCGGCAGACGGCGCCTTCAACAACTCGGTCACGTTCTCGGTGAGCTTCGTGATCTCGGCTTTCCACGTGACGAGTGGCGAGCAGACGTCATTCGCCCAGGTCTCCTGAGCGGACGGCGAGCTGCCACCGCAGCCTGCGGCCACGACCGCGAGCGATGCGGCCACTACCCCGGCGAGCAGAAGTCTGAGGCCCGGCATGCAAGCGCGACGCTACCAGCATCCCGGCGGGCAAGGCAACGAGACCAGAGATAGTCCAAATGAGCTAGGGCGTGCTCGCAGGGTCGGCCGTACCGTGCCGAAGTGCTGGGGAGAAGGAGGAGCCGGGCGGGGGCCGGGCAGCGGATCGTCGTGGTCGTCGTCGTCGCGGCCGCCGTGGCCTTCCTGGCCTGTGCGTTCAGCAGGCCGGCGGGCGCGAGGGTCAGCCCGGCAGCCGAGAAGGCGAGGCACGCTCGGGTCGTCCGCCGGGAACGGCGGGTCGTCCGCGTCGCGGTCAAGCAGCTCGGAGTCCCGTACGTCTGGGGTGGCGAGAGCAGAGCCGGCTTCGACTGCTCGGGACTCGTCCGGTACGTCTACCGGTATGTCGGGATCTCGTTGCCCCACTACACGGTCAGCCAGTTCCAGCGCGGAACTCCGGTCGCCCTCAGGCACCTGAAACCCGGCGATCTCCTCTTCTTCTATGGGTTCGGGCACGTCGGCCTGTACATCGGGCACGGCTTGCTCGTGCACGCGCCGCACGCCGGCACGCGCGTCACGGTCGCCCGGCTTGCCTCGTACGCGGGCCGCGTCAGCGGCGCTCGGCGCCTCATTCGCTGACCGTCGCGAGAGCGCAGACAGCACTGAATCGGGGGATTGAAGACAGGGCTTGATTCGCCGACCTCTCTTGCCGATAGAGGAGCCGTGGAAGCACCCGAGATTTCCTGGCGCCCTCTCGGACGGCTGCTCGTCGACAAGGGCCTCCTCACGGAGGAACGGCTCGAGGAGGCGCTCGCGGCCCAGGCCAAGACTGAAGGGCGGCTCGGCGACACCCTCGTCGAGCTCGGCTACGTGTCGCGCTCCTCGCTGGCGCGCGCGCTCGCCGAGCAGTACGGCATGGAGCTCACTGTCGAGACCGGCTTCGGGAGCGGCTTGCAGGCGCGGATCGAGCGGAGGCACGACGAGCACAACGCCTGGCAGCTTGCGCCCGGCCCCCAGTCGAACCATGAGCTTCCTCCGCTGGTGCTCGTCCAGCCCGTCGAGGAGCCGCCTGCGCCCGCGGAGGACACGAGCTCGCAGATGGCGGCTCTCGAGGAGCAGTGGGCCAAGCTCGCCGCAGCCGAGGATCGCGTAGCCGAGGTCGAGCGCGAGCTCGAGACCGTCCGCACGAACGCCGGCCGTCGTGAGGCGCAGGTCGTCCGATTCGTCGGCCGTGTTCGTCGCCGCGACGCTCAGCTCGCCGAGCTGTCGAATGCCAGGCCCGACGTCGAGGAACCGGCGGCAGACGAGGACCTCGCGGAGCTCCAGCGCGAGCTCGACGCGGTCCGCGCCGAAGCCGAGCGCCGTCAGGCGCAGGTCGTGCGGTTCGTCGGCCACGTTCGCCGGCGCGACGCTCAGATCGCGGAGCTGTCGACCGCCGTCCCCGACGTCGATGCGGAGGCAGCAACCGACGATCGTGTCACCGAGCTCCAGAGCGAGCTCGACGCTATCCGCGCCGATGCGGAGCGCCGTGAGGCCCAGGTCGTGCGGTTCGTCGGCCGTGTTCGCCGTCGTGATGCTCAGATCGCAGCGCTGTCCACCGCCATCCCCGACGTCGACGCGCTCGCAGCGGCCGAGGCGCGTGCTGCGGAGCTTCAAGCTCAGCTCGATGCATTGAGCGCCGACGCAGGCCAGCGGCAGGCGTTGTTCGGGCGCGGCCGGAAACGCGACGCTCAGATCGCGGAGCTCGCCACCGCCGAAGAAGAGGTCGCACGGCTCGGTGAAGAAGCAAGGCAGCGCGACGAGCGGTTCGGCGAGGCCGAGCGCGAGCTGGCCGAGCTGCGCGAGGCGCGGGAATCGTTCGAGACGCAAATCGAGGATCTCGCCGAGCAGGTTCGCCGGCGCGACGAGGAGATCGGCGAGATCGAGCGCGAACTGGCCGAGGCACGAGCATCGGTCGAGAGGCTCTCCGTCGGCGCGACCGAGCGCAACGCTGTCGTCGAGGATCTCTCCGAGCAACTCCGGCAGCGCGATGAGCAGATTGTTGACGCCGACCGCGAGTTGACCGAGCTACGCGCGGCAAGCGCCGCCCTCGAGTCGCGGATCGAAGAGCTCTCGGGCGGCGCGGAAGAGCGGACTGCATCCCTCGAGTCGCTCGAGCGCGAACTGGCTGAGGCCAGGGGCGCTCTGCACGAGCGTGAGATGGAGGTCGACCAGCTCGCCAACGAGCTGCAGGAGCGCGACGAGCACCTCGGCGAGTCGACGCGCGAGCTCACGGAGCTCCGGGACGCGTGTGCTTCCGCGAACGATCGGATCGTGGCGTTTGTCGCTGTGGTCGACGAGAAGGACGCACGCATCGATGACTTCGAGCGCGAACTGGCGGCGTTGCGCGACGCGGACCAGGGCTCAGAGGGGCAGATCCAGCACCTGAACGAGGAACTTCGCCGCCGCGACGAGCGCCTCCACCAACTGGAGGAGGAGCTGTCGACGATCAGCGAGAACCGGCAGCAGCACGACGGTGAGATCGAGCGGCTGACGAACCAGGTGCACCAGAGTGAAGTGCTGATCGCCGAGGCCGAGCGGGAGCTCGAGGGTTTTCGGAACGCGAGCCGCGAGCAGCAGTCTCATGTCGATCATCTCGGCGAGGAGCTGCGGCAGCGGGACGAGCGGATCGGCGAGCACGAGCGCGAGCTTGCTGCGCTCCATCAGTCTGTGAGCGAGCAGTCGCAGCACGCCGACCAGCTCGAAGCGGCTGAGCGGGAGCTCGAGGATCTTCGGAACGCGAGCCGCGAGCAGCAGTCTCACGTCGATCACCTCGACGAGGAGCTGCGGCAGCGGGACGAGCGGATCGGCGAGCACGAGCGCGAGCTTGCTGCGCTCCATCAGTCTGTGAGCGAGCAGTCGCAGCACGCCGACCAGCTGGCAGCGGCTGAGCGGGAGCTCGAGGATCTTCGGAACGCGAGCCGCGAGCAGCAGTCTCACGTCGATCACCTCGACGAGGAGCTGCGGCAGCGGGACGAGCGGATCGGCGAGCACGAGCGCGAGCTTGCTGCGCTCCATCAGTCTGTGAGCGAGCAGTCCCAGTACGCCGACCAGCTCGCTGCGGCCGAGCAAGAATTGACCGAGCTTCGCGACGCGAGCCGCCGGCAGGAAGAAGAGAACGAGCGCCTCGTCGGCAAGCTCCGCGACCGCAACGAACGCCGCAAGGAGCTCGAGCGTGAAGTATCGGCGCTGCGGAAGTCACTCGAAGGCAACGAGGGAGAGGCCTCCCGTCTGGCCGAGGAGCTGGGCCGGCGCGACGAGCTCGCCGCTGCCGCCGAACGCGACCTCGAGGAGCTGCAGGGAGTCGTCCGCGACCGGGAGACCGAGGTCGTGCATTTCGCAGAAGAGCTCCGTCTTCGCGGCGAAGAGGTCGCCCGCGCAGAGCTGGCACTCGCCGCGGCAGTCGAGGCGACGGCCGAGCTCGACGTCCGGATCTCCGAGCTGTCCGACGTCGTCGATCAGCGCAACGAGCGGGTTTACGATCTGGAGCGCGAGCTGTCCGACGCGCGTGCCGCCGATCACGATCACGCCGGAGAGGCGGGTCGGCTGAGTGAGGAGTTGCAGCGGCGCGCGGAGCAGGTCGCCGCCCTGGAGCGCGAGCTGTCAGAAGCCCGTGCGGCCGATCAGGATCACGCCGGAGAGGCGGGTCGGCTGAGTGAGGAGTTGCAGCAGCGCGCGGAGCAGGTCGCCGCTCTGGAGCGCGAGCTGTCGGACGCCCGTGCGGCCGGTGAGGATCGCGCCGGTCAGGTGGCGCAGCTGGCGGAGGAACTCCAGCAGCGTGCAGTGCACGTCGCCGGGCTGGAGCGCGAGCTGGCGTTCGCCGAGGAAGCGCGGAACAGCAACTCCACCAAGGCCCAGCACCTTGCCGACGAGCTTCGCAGGCGCGATGCACGGCTTGCCGAGCTTGATCGCGCACGCGCGGAAGTGGCAGACGTCGCGCGGCGCCGCGAGGCTCAGGTCATGCGCTTCGTAGAGCGTGTGCGCGAACGGGATCAGCGTCTCGCCCTGCAGGCGGACGGCCGCATCGTCCCGGGCGCACCGGCGCACGAGCACGTCTTGTACGCCCAGGTCGTCGATCGCTACGTGCTCGTCGAGCGCCCCGGGCCGCCTCCCGCGCCGAGCTCGCTGCTCGAGCTGCCGGACGTCTCGGATCGTCCGCTCGTCATCGACCGGGTCGGCCCGTCGCCGCTCCCGGGCGATCCGCGCCGCTGCGCGTTTGCCTACGCGGCGGTCGCCGAGGCTCCCTTCGAAGGATCGGACGATCCTTCGACGGATGAAGTCGCTGCGTAGGCCCGGCTAGCGCCGCTTGCGCTTGCGCCCGGCCGTGCCGCCGCCGGTGGGGCGACCGCCACGAGCCTGTTGCTGCATCCGTTCGGCCTGCCGGCGCATCTGCCGGTTCGCCGAATCCGGGACGCCACCTTGTTCCTGCGCGGCCTCCATGTAGGCACGGCGCTCCGCGGGCGTCAGACGGCTCATAGCCTTCTGGACCGCCTGGGGGTTCGGGTTCGAGGCGACCGTCTGCATCTTCTTGATCGCCCCGGCGAGCTCCGGGTTCTGCCGCTCGATCGCCTTGGCCGAGACGCTCGTGAAGAACCGGCGCATGAAGCCGAAGCGCGAGAGCCAGCCGATGATCGGCTTGAGGAGCGCCCCATTTCGGAACCGCCCCAGGAAGACGAGGAGCCCCAGCAGCAGCAACGCGACGCCGAGGATGATGAGCGGGATGAAGAGCCACCACATGGCGCGGGATGGTACCCGCGGTCAGCGCCGGGATGCGACGCTGAGCCACCAGATGACGATCACGGCGAGGGCGAGCGCGATCCAAATCCAGACGCCGAGCGACGCCGAATGCACCTGTAACGGCGGAGCGGGGTGGGCGTTCATGACGGCACGATTCCGGCGGGGGATGAACCAGGGCTTCCCGTGGTGTAAGGATTCGTTCAATGTGGGAAATCCGGACCTGGGTTAGCGTGGGTTGCGGCCGGGGAAACGGGGTGCGATGACGGTCGATCCGATCGCTCACCTGCTGGAGCACGGCGAAGAGCACGGGTGCATCCACCAGACGGAGCTCTACGATCTCGTGCAGAAGCTCGAGCTCGACGAGGACGACCTGGAGCACCTCCTCGACCGCCTCGAGACGCACGGCGTCGAGTTGACCGACGACTGCTCACGTGCCTTCGAGGAGGACGTCACCTACACGAACACGCAGATTGCCTCGGCGACGACTGATTCGCTGCAGCTCTTCCTGAACGAGGCCGGCCGCTACCCGCTGCTGACGGCCGCGCAGGAGGTTGCGCTTGCGAAGCGGATCGAGGAAGGCGACAAGCCGGCCAAGGACCTCCTCGTCAACTCCAACCTGCGACTCGTCGTCTCGATCGCGAAGAAGTATCAGGGGCACGGGCTGACCCTGCTCGACCTGATCCAGGAAGGGATCATCGGACTGATTCGCGCCGCCGAGAAATTCGACTGGCGCAAGGGCTTCAAGTTCTCGACCTACGCGACGTGGTGGATCCGTCAGGCGGTGCAGCGCGGCGTCGCCAACAAGGCGCGCACGATCCGCATCCCCGTGCACATCGTCGAGCGCGAGCAGAAGATCGCGCGCGCGGAACGTGAGCTCGTTGCGAAGCTCGAGCGCGCGCCGACGGACGTCGAGCTGGCGGAACAGTCGAAGCTGCCTCTCAAGCAGGTGCGCGAGGTTCGCGCCGCCGCACGCGCGGTCGCCTCGCTCGATCGGCCCGTCGGCGACGACGACTCGGCGTCGTTCGGCGACCTCTTCGCGAGCGACGAGGCTCCGCCCGACGAGCAGCTCGAGGTCGCTCTGACCGAGAAGGCCGTCCACGACGCAGTCGCGGAGCTGCCCGACCGCGAACAGCGGATCCTCAAGCTTCGCTACGGGCTCGACGGCTCGGAGGACCCGAAGTCCCTCGAGGAGATCGGCCGGATCCTCGGCATCACGCGGGAGCGCGTGCGCCAGCTCGAGGCCGAGGCGCTCCGGCACCTCGCCGAGCAGCGCGAGCTACGCGCGGTTCAGGCGGCCTAGCTTCCGACGACTTTGCAGAGCCAGCGGCGGGGGCGTGAGCGGTCGAGCTCGACGAAGAGAACCCGCTGCCAGGTGCCGAGCAACAGCTCGCCGTCGCTCACGGGGATCGACTCACCGGCCGAGCCGAGGATCATCGACATGCAGTGCGCGTGGCCGTTCGCCTGCTCCTTATCCTCCTCGCAGATGTTCTCCGTCCGCCGGTCCCAGTCGTCGTGGGCGTAGTACGTCTCGTCCGGGACAAGCCGGCGAAGCAGCCGGCTGAAGTCCTCGAACATCCCTTGCTCGTACTCGTTCACGCGGACGCAGCACGTCGTGTGCGGGGAGTAGACGCAGCAGATGCCGTCGACGACGCCCGACTCGCCCACGATGTCCCTCACCTCGTCGGTGATGTCGGTGACGTGAAGGCCGCCGGTCGTCTGGAACTCCCGCTCCGCCTGGAAGACCTTCATCGGCAAAGGAGTCTAACCAGTACGCTCGCAACCCCGGGCCCGTAGCTCAGCTGGTTAGAGCAGCGAACTCATAATTCGTTGGTCCCTGGTTCGAATCCAGGCGGGCCCTTCCAGATCTCCGAACCCAAGCGGAAACCCGCCTGGTCGCAACGTGAGAGAGGCGACCGTCGGCCGCCTCTCTCGTTCTTCTCCCAGACGGGAAGACCGGTCAAGCTCGGCGTTACTCAGACGATCTTGGCGTGTGGGTGCACAGCCCTGATGTTCGCGAGCTTGTGGTTCGCGGGCGTCGATTCGAGATAGCGGTACTCGGCGAAGTCGCAGGCGAGCGAGTGCGCCAGGCCGATCGAGGGTCGGTCCGGGGAGAGGCTGATGCCGCCGAGCGGGAAGCCGAGGAGATACGGGTCGGGTCTCGTTGTCTTGAGCATGATGATCCGGACGGGTTGGTACGTTCGCGCGTCGGCGTAGTACACCGCGATCGGCACCAGCTGTCCGGAGTGCCGCGAGCTGAGTCGGATGCGTACCACTTCGCGCCCGCGAATCTTCGTGCTGCCCTCGAGTTGTGCGCGTCCGGATGTGAGGGCCTTCTTGATGAAGGCCGCAGGATCGAGATCGGCTTGCGAGATCGGGTGGTAGAACGCGACCGGGTCGAGCACGCCGTCGGAGATGGCGTAGCCGAGGCCCGTCACGCCGCCGAGCGTCCCTCCGACATCCCCGGGCGACTGCGGGCCGTCGTACGTCACGCGAAAACGATGAGGCGACGCGCCGTCGAGCCAGACATGGACGCGGATCACGCCCCCTCCGGGGCGTGCGAGAGGCCCGATCGTGATGCTCTCGTAGAGGGTCTGTCCGTGAGCCGGCGCCGAGATCGCTGCCGTCGCACGATCCAGGATCGTCGGGCCGCCGCGCCAGGGCGCCGCGGCGGCGAGAGCGACGGCCGCGGCCGCAGCGACCGCGACGCTGAGCAGCAGAACTCGCCGGCGCGAGCGCCGCGTCCACGTGGAGGGCTCCAGGTTTCCGAGCGGCGGGAGTTGCGGCCGAAGCTCCTCGGCCCGCTCGGCCAGGTCGTCACGCGCGGCGGCGGTCACGGGGTTCCGCTGTGCGAGCAGTGCGATCGGGTCGATGCGGGTCACGTCTCCTCCTCGGGTCGAAATCGCACGATCGGGCTCGGCTCGGCCGCTGCGAGTGCGCCGGCGAGCCGCCGCCGAGCGCGATGGAGACGGAGCCGCACGGCTATCGCGCTACAGCCGAGAACTCGCGCCGCCTCAATCGAAGTCAGGCCATCCCACGCGACGAGCAACAGGCCTCCTGGTCGAGCGGGCGCAACCGGCTGAGCGCTTGGAGCACCGGGTCGCGCTCTGTCTGAACGGGACCTCGGGCGGTCGCTGCAGGATCAAGCGCTCCACCAACGCGCCTTGCCGGCGAGAGCTGCGGCGCTGGTTCGCAAGCACGCGCCGGGCAATCGCAAGGAGCCAGGCCCGCGGCTCGTCAGGCACATCGTCGAGCCGGCGCCAAGCGACCAGGAACGTCTCTGCGAGCCCGTCGTCGGCGACCTCGACAGTCGTGCGACGAACGCAAGATAGGCGAGCACATCAGCTCCGTAACCGCGAGTAGAGACGATCGAACCGCTCGCGCCGCTCCGACTCATCCGTCCATCCCATCAATGGACGAGTGTCCGGCACGGCACCAAGTGTTTCAGCCGCCCGCCGGCGGCACAACGGAGTATCTCAGGGCACGGTGATCGCAAGCGTCGTGGACGGAAGCGTCACCGTCAGCGCAACCGCAGGGGTCGTCACCTGCTGCGTCACCGTGTGAGTGGTCGTGACCGTCTGGCCCGGGAGGGTCTGGGTCGAGACGATCGTCATCGACTGTGTCGTCGTCTGCTCGACCGTCACCGGCAGCGTCGTGACGACGACCCTCACGACCGTCGAGCTGCGCTGGTTCGCCACCGTCGGATCGCTCGTGATGGTCTGCGTCTCCGTGCGTATGGCCGGCACGAGCACGGTCTTGTCGGCGACGCGGGTGTTGCCGGCGACGGTGATGGTGCTTTTCTTCACGACCGGCACGTAACGAACGACCGGATGGGTGACGATGCGGACGTTGCCGGAGGTCTTGACGACGCCGGCCCCGGATCCCGTTCCGTATCCCGCCTGGTTGCCAGGGCTCACCTGGGAGAGCCGGTCGGCTACGAGAAATCCCGCGCCCAGCGCCGCGAGAACGCCGATGTAGCCGAAACCCCAGCGGACCTCGGCGGGTGCACGCTTCTTTAACCACCAGAGCCAGAAACGGGGCTCATGCCAGTGCTGACGGAACATTGCCATCCCCCGCAATGCGTGGACAACCGTTCGCACCCTACCGCCGAATCACACGACCACGTTGGGATGCCGAACGAGGGACCGCACGGCACGTGGTGGATTCTCTCGCGTTCTTGTCGGAAGCTCGTTCTTCCTACCGATTACGAAGTGGCGTCAATCAAGCCGTCAACGTGGTGGCGTGCGACGCGGGACGTATGAGCTACTCGATGCGGCCCGCACGGGGGCGCGGTCGATCGTTCAGCCGACCGCGAACATCAAGAACGCCGACGCGACGGCGAAGACGTGTCGCCCTCGACGAGCGAGGGCCAGAGGCGACAAGATCGTGCGACGGCTCTCGGTCACGTCGTCGTTCGCTTCCACAGCTCGAGCTCTCGGTTCTTGTGGTGCAGCCCGAAGTATCGGCCGGGGAACCACCACTTCACCGCGCGACCCAAAGCCGTCCGCCGACACCAACAGTCGGGGTCGCAGCCGCACTCTCGGTTGCGCGGGTTGTGGAGCCGCTGCAGAAACGTCTGCGCCACGATTGGAGCCTACCCCCGGGCGGGCCGGAGGCACGCGGCTGGACAGCGACTCCTACAACAGCAGAATGACCGCATGGGAGTTGAGCGCGAGGCAAGCGGGGCGGACCGCTCGTGAAACGGCTTGCGCTGGCGGCGCTGTTGATTGCCACGGCCAGCGGTTGCGGTTCGAGCGGTCGAGTCCAGACACCGACAGCCCCCACGGCTACGTCGGTCACCGTCCCACCGCCCGCGAACCACGGCGTAGTCGGCGTGGACACTCGGACGATCGGCAAGTCGACCCGCGAGTGTTTCTTGACCGACGTTCCCGCCGGAACTGGACCTGTCCCGTCCAGGGGAGTCGAGCTTTGTGGCGTGTCCAGCTCGAGCAGGCTCCTCTACAACACTTGCTCGGCCTCGGACAAGCCCGCGGTGATCGGCTTCCTGATCGAACGGAACCACGGCGGTACGTGGGGCAACCCTGCGTGCGAACAGGCCAGGCAGGTGCTGCTCAACTCGCATTGACTGCGGGTCGTATGGGTTGCACCCCGTGTGGGAACAGTGAAGGTGTGCTGCGCTTCGTCGAACAGATGGGACGACGTGCGATTCCGCGTGAACACCAGGCCGCCGTGCGTGCCGGCGTTCTTGGCGTCGTGTCGATCGCGTACAGCGGGAATCGCTATCGATGCCAGCTCTGCGGAATGAGCGCCCGGGTGTTCCAGCGCGCCCGAACGGGCGACCCAACGCGATCTGCCCCAGATGCGCGTCGTCTTCCAGACATCGCTGCTCTGGATGTACCTGAACGACCGTGGCCTTCAACAAGAGAGCCGCATCTTCCACATCGCCCCGGAGCGACAGCTCGCCAGGCGCATCCGAGAAACCGGGGTGCGGTCCTCTCGGGGGATCTGAGCGGATCGGCGATGTGCATCGTCGACCTCACCGACATGAGGGAGTTTTCCGACGGTTCGTTCGACGGCATCATCTGCTCGCACGTGCTCGAACACATCCCCGCCGATCGCCGGCGAGCGCGAGATCGCCAGAGTGCTGGGAGACGAGGGATGGGCGATTCTCCAGGTGCCCATCAACTACGAACGAGAGGAAACGCTCGAGGACCTCTCGATCGTCGACCCGCTCGAACGACGTCGACGCTACGGGCAGGAAGACCACGTCCGGCTCTACGGCCGCGACTACGTCCATCGCCTCGCGGAGGAAGGGTTCTCGGTCACGAAGGACGACTACGCGTCGCGTCTCGAACCAGGCGTCGCCGACCGTTATCGGATCGACCAGAGCGAAGCCGTCTACTTCTGCCGCACTCGTCGGTGAGTCGCGGGGAACGCAAGTGTTAGGCCCATGTTGTCGGTGGGCTGAACCGCGGAGCCAGGCCGGTCCGTTGGGGTATACGTTCGTGCAAGAACAGCCGCCGCCTGAGGGGGATCGCGCGGCTGTACTACGGGGGGTGCTGACGGCGTGCCAAGCGCCCTCGGCGATCGAAAGGCATCCGGGGGGATGCCTTTCTCGCGTCTTGAGGTCGTCTGGCGCCACCGACATCTGCGGGCGAGCGACTCAGGCGAGCCGGCCGAGCACGACGCCGAACAGCGCGTGCCGCCACGTCGCCTGTAGGAACGCCCGCGGGTTTGTCAGCAGTGGCGGGATCCCTGCTTCGCCGCGTGCCGGGTGGTAGCGGTCGATGAGCGCGCAGAGCGGATACAGGCAGACGTGCTCGGTCAGCGCCATGCCGAGTGCAAGTTTCCTCGAGCCGATGGGAACGGCGCCGCGGGCTTGGTGAAACGCGAGCCCGAAGACTGCTCCGTTGAGCGAGTGGAGCGCAAGCCCGGTCGCTCTCCAACGAGGACCGCGCGTCACCGCCTTGCCCAGGACAGCCACATCGGAGTAGTCGCAGCCGAGCAGCCGCTGGTCGACCGGCTCCTGCAGGGCCCACACCGCTGCGGCTGCAGCACCGGCCGAGGCCGACCGGAGCCGCCCTTCTCTTGTCCTGCCCCGGGCAGCCATCGGATGATCCTATTGACGCCGAAACGTCGGGTTTCCGCCTGGTGGGCACGACCACACGGTCAGCACAACTCGACGTTTGCCCAACGTGATTCGCCCGGACGGCCAGTGACGCGAGCGAGTGAGTCGATCACAGTCCGGATCGGCGCGCGGGCGGCGCTGGGCGGCGGGTAAGGTCGCTGCCGCAACCGGCCTCCGGCCCGTCCTGCGGAGCTCACGCCCCCCGCGCGCCCCAGTACCTAAGCTCCCGCCAGCGTGATCGATCCCCAGAAGCGCTGGCAGCCGCTCCCCGACAAGCCGGACTACGCCGGGTTCCTCTCCTACGCAGGCCTGCCACTCACCCAGGACCCCGAGTACCTCGAGGGTGTCGACGTCGCGATCGTGGGAGCGCCGACCGACGATCTCGTCTCCGACCGTCCCGGCACCCGCTTCGGGCCGCGCGCAATCCGTGCGGCGTCGTGCCCGCCAGGCCCGCACCTGGAAGCAGGGATCGACGCGCTCTCGGTGCTGCGGGTCGTCGACTACGGCGATGCGCCGGTCGTGCCCGCCGACCCGGCTCGCAGCCACGACGCGATCCGGAAGGTGGTCGGGGAGGTAGTCGACGCGGGCGTCCTGCCGTTCGTGCTCGGCGGCGACCACTCGATCACCGAGCCGTGCGTTGCTGCGATCTCCGAACGAATGGGCACGGTCGGGCTGATCCATTTCGACACGCACACGGACACGGGACGCGAGGTCTTCGGCGTTGAGCATTCGCACGGGACGCCGATGTTCCGGCTGGTCGAGGCAGGTCGGGTCGCCGGCCGGCGGTACGCTCAGATCGGTCTGCGCGGCTACTGGCCCGGGCCGGACGAGTTCGCCTGGCAGGAGACGCAGGGGATCATGAGCCTCTTCATGCACGACGTGCGCGACCTCGGGATTCGCGACGTCGTCGAGCGGGCGTTGGCGCACGTCAGCGCGGGGGCGACCTACCTCACGGTGGACGTTGACGTCCTCGATCCCGCATTCGCGCCGGGAACCGGCACGCCCGAGCCCGGCGGGATGACGTCCGTCGACCTGCTCTGGGCGGTGCGTGAGATCGCCTTACGGGTCGAGTTGGTCGGAGCCGACGTCGTGGAGGTCCTTCCCTCCGCAGTCGCATCGGCCGACATCACGGCGCTCGTTGCCGACCGCATCGTTCGCGAGGTGCTGACGGGTCTCGCTCTGCGAAGGTCAGCGCGCTCGAACGGCGGGCGCGTAGCAGCCCACTCGCGAGCGAGCCGCCTTCGAGGCCTGCTCGACACGAACACATGTTCGTACTAGCATCGGGCGGGTGCAGCTTTGCCTGGACTCGGCCGACCGGCTCGTCGAGCTGGTCGAGGAGCGGCGCGGCCCGGTGCCGGCGGGCGACGCGGCGCGCAAGGTGCTCCGCCTCGAGCAGGCGGTCCCGGTGGGGCTGGCACGGTCGCTCCTCGACGAGGCCGTTCTCGCCGATGCCAGGCTCTGCTGGCGCGGCGACCTCGTCGCATTGGCGGCTACGCCGGGCGAAGCGTTGCTGCTCGAGGAGGCGACGTTCGTCGTCTTCGACCTCGAGACCACCGGCCTGCGGCCCGGCGATGCGCGGCCGTGCGAGGTGGGTGCGGTTCGGATCCGGTCACTCGAGCTCGAGGAACGGTTCCAGACACTCGCCAACCCGGGCGCGCGGCTCCAGCCGGCCGTCGCCGCCCTGACCGGCCTGCGGGACGAGCAACTGCGGCGCGCGCCGCCCGTCGGAGCTGTCGTGCGCCGGTTCCTCGACTTCGCCGGCGACGCAGTGCTGGTCGCCCACAACGCACGATTCGATCTCGCCTTCCTCGACAACGAGACGATGAGGCTGACCGGCCGGCGCGTCGCCGCGACCGTCGTCGACACGGTGGCGCTCGCGCGGCGGCTACTCGGGCGTCGCCCGGCGAATCTCGCGGCGCTCTCGCGTCACTTCGTGACCGACGCGAAGCCATGCCATCGCGCGCTGCCGGACGCGGAGGCGACGGCCGAGATCCTGCTCTGCCTGATCGGCCTGGCCCAGGAGCGCGGCGCACGGACGGTCGCCGACCTCGTCGACCTCTCGGCGACGCGTCCCAGGCGTATCCACGGCAAGCGCTCGCTGGCGTTCGGCGCGCCGCAGCGGCCCGGGGTCTACCTCTTCCGGGACGCGCACGACCAGGTGCTCTACGTCGGGAAGGCCCGCGATCTCCGCGACCGCCTCCGTTCCTACTTCCGCTCGGACCGGCAGCGGCCGGCCGTCGAAGGCGCCCTGGGTGCGCTGCACCGCATCGAGTGGCGCGTTTTCAGCTCCGAGTTCGAGGCGGCGCTCGAGGAGCTGCGGCTGATCCGGGAGCTGCGACCTCCGGCGAACGCCCGCTCCGCCCGTCCCGACCGATACGTGTTCATCCGCCGGCGCGGCGACTCCGTGGTCTGCTCGGCGGCGCCCGGGCCGCTCGGTCCCGTGAAGAGCAGGCGCAAGGCGCAGCTCGCGGTGCGCGCGCTGCAAGGCGTCGACTGGGTGACGCTCGACGACGCGCTCCCCAAGTTGCGTCACAAGCTCCGGCGGCTCGCCGGCGAGCTGCGGTTCGAGGATGCGGCGCGCCTCCGCGACCGGATCGAAGCGCTCGAGGAAGTCTCGCGCGAGATCGCGCGAATGGACTCACTCAGGGCGCTCGCCGTCTGCGTCGTCGTTCCGGGCGAGCACGAGGGCGGGCGTCGCGGCTTCTTCGTCGCCAAGGGGCGCGTCGTCTGCGTCCGTCCCTTCCACGGGGCGCACGGTCTCGAATGGCAGGCGGGCCTCGCCGCCGTCGCACGCGCCGAGCCGGACTTCTCGGCGGAAGCCGCGGACGAGCTGATCGCGATCGCGTCGTTCCTGCGCCGGCCACCTCCCGAGCTCGAGGTCCTGCCGCTCGAGAGCATCGGGCTCGCCGCCCTCCCGGCCTAAGCTTCTCTCATGGAGGAGCTCCAGGCGCGCGCAGCGGGCGACGGCTGGCGCAAGCTCGTCGTGGACGGTGTGGCGGCGACGCCCGTCACGCTCAGGCGCGGGCCTGCGGTCAAGCTCGTCGACGGCCCGCGGACGGAGACGGTCGATCGCGGCGAATGGCCGAGCCGCCTCGAGCGTCTTCTCGCGGATGCCCGGAACGTGCACCTGCTGTCCACCGACGGCGATGTGCACGCCCGCCGCACGAAGAAAGGCAAGTGGCTCGTGTCGCATGGTCGCCCATCGTCGACCGAGGTCGCTACCGGGACGCACGACCGCGCGCCGAACCACCCGCTGCCGGCGGACCATCCGCTCTTCGCGGCGACCCGGATCTCCCACGACAAGGAACGGCAGGTGCAGCACTACGTCGAGTTGCTCCGCGCGCTCCCGTTGTGGGACCGCGAGCGAATCCGGGTCGTCGACGCCGGCTGTGGGAAGGCATACATGAGCCTGGCGCTCGTGGCGTTCGGCCGCGAGACGGGCACGCGCGTCGAGCTTGTCGGGCTCGACGCGAACGCCGGCGTCGTGGAGACGGTCCGCAGCATCGCCGAGCAGCTCGGGTACGACGAGGCGCGGTTCGAGGCGACGACGATCGAGGCGTACGAGACCGAGGGCCCGGTCGACCTGCTCGTCTCGCTGCACGCATGCGACACCGCAACCGACGAGGCGATCGCGGCCGGCGTCCGCCTCGGCGCTGAGGCGATCGTCGTCGCTCCGTGCTGCCACCACGAGCTCGCCGGCCAGATCGCTGACAACGAGAAGGACGGACTGCTCAGGCACGGGCTGCTGCTCGCGCGGCAGGCAGACCTCGTCACGGACGCCCTCCGCGCCGCAGCCCTGGAGACGCTCGGCTACCGCGTCGAGGTCATCGAGTTCGTCGCGACCGAGCACACGCCGAAGAACGTGATGCTGCGGGCCGAACGCGCACCGTCGGCGAGTCGGGCCCGACGCGCCCGGCGTGACTACATCGAGCTCCGCGACCGGTGGCACGTCGATCCTGCGATCCAGCGGCTCCTTCCGGCGCTAGATGATTGATCATCTAGCATGAGCACGATGCACGAGCAGGGGACAATGCGGGTCAAAAGCGGCCTCGCCGAGATGCTCAAGGGCGGCGTGATTATGGACGTCGTCGACGCCGAGCAGGCGAAGATCGCGGAGGAGGCCGGCGCGTGCGCCGTCATGGCGCTCGAGCGTGTCCCG
The DNA here is from genome assembly GCA_963846895.1 of uncultured Thermoleophilia bacterium. GTDB lineage: Bacteria > Actinomycetota > Thermoleophilia > Gaiellales > Gaiellaceae > PALSA-600. Next base: position 35,323 of record CAWJXR010000001.1, read on the forward strand.
GCCGACATCCGGCGGGACGGCGGAGTCGCGCGGATGTCCGACCCCGACATGATCAAGGGAATCCAGGAGGCCGTCACGATCCCGGTGATGGCCAAGTGCCGCATCGGCCACTTCGCCGAGGCGCAGATCCTCCAGTCGCTCGAAATCGACTACATCGACGAGTCCGAGGTCCTGACACCGGCTGACCTCGAGCACCACGTCGACAAGTGGGATTTCACCGTCCCGTTCGTCTGCGGCTGCACGAACCTCGGCGAAGCGCTCCGGCGGATCGCAGAGGGGGCGGCGATGATCCGCACGAAAGGCGAGGCCGGGACGGGCGACATCGTCAACGCGGTCACCCACATGCGCTCGGTCTTCGGCGGGATCAGGCGACTCCAGTCGCTGCGGAGCGAGGAGCTCTACTCCGAGGCCAAGAACCTGCAGGCGCCGTACGAGCTCGTGAAGTGGGTTGCCGAGAACGGCCGCCTGCCCGTCGTGACCTTCACCGCGGGCGGCATCGCGACTCCCGCCGATGCATCGCTGTGCATGCAGCTCGGCGCGGACGGCGTCTTCGTCGGCTCGGGGATCTTCAAGTCTGGCAATCCGTCTGAGCGCGCGAGGGCGATCGTCGAGGCGACGACGCACTACCTCGATGCGGACGTGCTCGCGCGCGTCTCCGCAGGGCTCGGCGAGGCGATGGTCGGCATCTCGACTCAGACGCTCGACCCAAGCCAGCTGCTCGAGACGCGCGGCTGGTAGCCCTCACCGGTGCGGCGCTTGCTGGTGACCGGCGGCGCCGGGAATCTCGGCGCGGCTCTCGTCGCGCTCGCGCCCGCTCGCGATTGGGAGGTTCGCGCCACCTGGTTGACCCACAAGCCGCAGATCCGAGCCGACTGGGTGCACGCCGACATCCGCGACCCGGAGGCGATGGAGCGTGCGACCGACGGCGTCAACGCGGTCATCCACACCGCCTACCGGCTCGGCAGCGACGAGTGGTCGACCAACGTCGACGGCGCAGAGACCGTCGCGAAGGCGGCCGCCGGGCGGAGGCTCATCCACCTGTCGACGGACGTCGTGTTCGACGGGACGCTCGGCCGCTATCGGGAGGAGGACACTCCGCGGCCGGTCAACCCGTACGGGCGCTCGAAGGCCGAGGCGGAGCTGCGCGTCGCCGACGCGAACCCCGGTGCGACAATCGCGCGCACGTCTCTCATCTACGGCCTGCTTGACGGGCCGCAGGAGCGTCTCGCGCACGAGGGCCGCAAGTTCTTCGTCGACGAGCTGCGGTCGCCCGTGCACGTCGACGATCTCGCGCGCGCGGTGCTGGAGCTACTCGACCTCGAGGTCCCGGGGCCGTTGCACCTCGGCGGAGCCGACGACGTCAGCCGCTACGAGTTCGCCGTGCTGCTCGGCGCCGACGAGCAGGTGATCGAACGCGCGCAGACGACACCGGACCGAGCGCCGGACGTGACGCTCGACAGCTCGCAGGCCGCGGCGCTCTTGACCACGCGCCTGCGCGGCGTCCACGAGGTTTTAGGGGGAAGTTGAACGCCAGCGCTCGGCCGCGGCTCGGCCCTCGGGCGTCGTGAGGAAGTGCTCGAGGGGAACCTGCAGCAAGGCGGCCCTGCACTCGGCAAGTCGCTCCGACCCGTCGGTGATCGCAGCATCAACGTGCAGGCGGCGACCGCGTGCGTCGATGAGGCGTGCGGTCAGAAGCAGCTCCGTGTTGATGGGCACAGGCCGCCGGTAGCGCACGAAGATTCGCGCCGTGACGGCCGGGAATGCGTACCACGTTGCGAGCAGGCCGACCGCCTCGTCGAGAGCGCCTGCGACGAGCCCTCCGTGCGCGATGCCCGGTCCGCCCTGGTGCCGCTCGTCGAACTCGAAGTACGCGTCGTACTCGGTCAGGCCCTCGGCAGCCGGAAGCGGTAGGTGCAGTCCGCCGGGGTTGTCGCCGCAGCCCCAGCAGGCCGGGTCATGGTGCGGCGGGATCGTTGTCATCCCACACGTTCTGGAACGTCCCGAAGCGAAGCTCCTGGAGGTAATGGAATCGCGACTCGTCCGAGCGCCGCAGGTACTCCGCCTGATGCTCGGCGAGGAACGTGTTGTACGCCTCCGCGGACTCCCAGCGGTCGATCACGAGGTAGCGCTCAGGCTCTTCGACGTCGCGCAGGAGCTCGGTGCCGATGAACCCGGCGCCCCGCCGGAAGAAGGCCGCCCACTCGCCGTTCGGCCCGTAGACGCGCTCGAAGGCGGCCGGTTCGCGCACCTCGTAGCGGAAGACGAGCGCGATCACCGGCGCCTCATCTGATCCCGCCGCGCTCGTGGTGCGCCTGGAAGAAGTTCTCGCTGCCCGCGGTCGCCATCGCCGCCGACGCGCTGATCTCGAGGCACAGAGCCGCCGCTGCGACGATCTGGGCGAAGCGGTAGACCTTGCCGGGGCCGGCACAGCCGATCGAGGTCAGCCAGTCGCGTGCGGACGGGAGAGTCGTGCCCCCGCCGACGGTGCCGACCTCGAGCCCGCCGAAGCGGATCGACGCCTGGAGGCCGCCGTCGACGCGGCGCCCGGTGCCGTGTGCCATCGAGCTCGTCCCGACCATACCCAGATCCTGGCCAGTTGCCGCGTACACGGCCGCAACGGCCGACGCGGGCGTGAACGCGACGGATTGCATCCCGCTCGCGATCGCGCCGTGCGTGCCCGCCCAGGAGAGGTCGTCGAGATCGGCCGCAGTCGTGCGGAGCACGCGGCGGATCTGCTCATCGGTGAGAAATGCCTCGGCGAGCACGGTCTTGCCGTGCCCCGACTGGAAATACTCGTGCGACGGCTTCTTGTCGCCGCCCATGTTCGCCTCGAGGATCGAGCGCTCGGGCTTCACCGGCGCGCGCTGCATGACATAGCCCATGTTGAGCGCGTAGCTGTTGCGGGTCATCATGTTCGGGCCGACCGCGTCGCCGGTCGTCCAGGCCCAGAGCACGTGGCACATCTGGCCGACCACGTGCGTCTTGACCTCGCGCAGCTTCGCGTGGCGGGAGAGCGAGCCGTCGGCGGACGACGCGAGCCACTCGCGCATCGCGGGCAGCTCGGACTGGATCCAGCGTGCGAGGGCGACGGCCTCGGCCGCGTCGTGGCAGACGAAGCACGAGGCGCGTGTGATCCGGTCGTGGAGGACGTAGGTGCGCACCGTTCCGGCGGCCAGTGCGCCGCGCGTCATCGACGCGGTCAGCCCGCCCTCCGTGTGCGCGAGCGGGATGTGCACCGTCTCGGTCGCCCTGGCCGTCTCCTCGACGTCTCCGGCGTCGCTCAGCTCGTAGGTGCCGAGCTCGATCTCGACGGGCGCCGCCGAGACGGGAATCACGGCGACCCCGACGAGCGACTCGGCGGCGGTGCCGAATGGGGCGAGGTCGACGGACGTCGTCAGACCGCCGTCGACGCCCATGACGGCGCGGCGCGCCTCGATCGACGCCTCGTCGTTCCTGCGGGGCCAGCGCACGCACGCAGCCTAGACTGGCCGCGTGTCCGCCACGCTGATGAAGGGGAAGCCCCTGGCCGAGCAGATTCGCGCCCGGGTCGCCCAGGAGGTGGCCGAGATCGGCCACATCGGGCTCGTGACGGTGCTCGTCGGGGACGATCCGGCGTCCGACGTCTACATACGCCTGAAGCACAAGGCTGCGACCGAGGCCGGCTTTGCGGCGACGGATCTCCGGCTGCCCACAGAGACGCCGGAGGATGAGCTGCTCGCGCGGCTGCGCGACCTGAACGCCTCGCCGGAGGTCGACGCGATCCTCGTGCAGCTCCCGCTCCCGGAGCACATCGACGAGGACAAGGTGATCCGCTCCGTCAGTCCCGCGAAGGACGTCGACGGCTTCCATCCGCTGAACGCCGGCGAGCTCTACCTCGGCCGGCCCGCGCTCGTGCCGGCGACGCCCCGAGGCGTGCTCGCTTTGCTGGCCGAGCATGGGGTGGAGCTCGAAGGAGCGAACGCCGTCGTTGTCGGCCGCAGCGAGATCGTCGGCAAGCCGATGGCGCACCTGCTCTTGCAGGCGAATGCCACGGTCACCGTGTGCCATTCACGCACGCGCGACCTCGCGCGGCACACGTCCGCCGCCGATCTCCTGGTCGTCGCAACCGGCGTCCCCAAGCTCGTCACGGCCAGGATGGTTCGCGAAGGAGCGGTCGTCGTCGATGTCGGGATGAACCGTTCGGACGGCGGCCTCGTCGGCGATGTCGATCCTGCGGCCCGCGAACGCGCCTCCGCGATCACACCCGTACCGGGCGGCGTCGGCCCGATGACGATCGCCTGCCTGCTCGAGAATGCCGTCCGCTGTGCCCGCTACCGCCGAGGCGAACTTGATTATCCCGGGTAATCGGTTAGTGTTCCGCCCGCTCCGCCGGTCTGGCGGACTTGTAGTCATCTCAGCAAGGAGTGGGAGTGGCTGAAGGCACGGTCAAGTGGTTTTCGAACGAGAAGGGCTACGGCTTCATCGAGCGTGGCAACGGCGAGGCGGACGTGTTCGTCCACTTCTCCGCCATCGGCGGTGACGGCTACAAGTCGCTGACCGAGGGTCAGCGCGTGTCGTTCGAAGTCGTGCAGGGCGACAAGGGCCTGCAGGCGGCGAACGTCGAAGCGCTCTAGATCCTCTTTCGGAACCGTTCTCACTGAAGGCTCCGGAAGGAGCCTTCAGTCTTTGTCAACCTGGAAGGATGAAGGCGATGGCAGAGATCACGGCAGACGAGGTCCGGCGCGTCGCGCGCCTCGCGCGGCTCGAGCTGACCGATGACGAGGTTACGAGGTTCCAGGAGCAGCTCTCCGCGATCCTCGAGGCCGTTTCGACGGTCTCGGAGCTCGACCTGTCGGACGTGCCGCCGACCGCTCATCCGCTCGAGATCCAGAACGCCTGGGCCGACGATGTACCCGTCCCGTCGCTCGAGCGCGACGACGTCTTCCGGAACGCACCCGACCGCGAAGGGGATCTCTTCAAGGTGCCGCCGGCATGACGATCGACACGCTCACCTTGACCGCCGAGGAGGCCTGGAAGCTCGTGCAGGCGCGCGAGATCGGCGGGGCCGAGCTTTTTGCGGCGTATCTCGCCGCAATCGGCGAGCGAGATCCCGAGTTGCACGCGTATCTCTACGTGGCCGACGATCCAGGCGGCGACGGGCTGCCGATCGCAGTCAAGGACGTGATCGGGACCAAGGGCATTCGTACGACGGCCGGCTCGAAGATGCTCGAGAGCTACGTGCCGGTGTACGACGCGACGGTCGTCGCACGGTGCAAGCAGCAGGGATTACGCGTGCTCGGGAAGACGAACACCGACGAGTTCGCGATGGGCTCGTCGACCGAGAACTCCGCCTTCGGCCCGACCCACAATCCGTGGGACCCGACGCGCGTGCCCGGCGGCTCCGGCGGCGGCAGCGCTGCGGCCGTGTCGGCGGGCCTCGCGCCCTGGGCGCTCGGTTCCGACACGGGCGGCTCGATCAAACAGCCGGCGGCGCTCTGCGGGAACGTCGGCCTCCGGCCCACCTACGGGACCGTCTCGCGGTACGGCGTCGTCGCGTTCGCCTCGTCGCTCGATCAGGTCGGGCCCGTCGCGAAGAACGTGCGCGACTGCGCCTTCCTGTACTCGATCATCTCCGGCCGCGACGCGAACGACACGACGACCGTCGACGTCCCCGCGGTCGAGCTGCCGGCCGCAGAGGACCTGAAAGGCGTGCGCATCGGCGTTCCGACGGAGATGAACGAGGCCGACGGGATCGCGCCGGGCGTCGCCGATGCGGTGCGCAAGGCCGTGGAGGTCGCCGAGTCGCTGGGCGCGACCGTCGGAGAGTGCTCGTTGCCGCGTTCCGTCTCCTACGGCGTCGCCTGCTACTACCTCGTCGCGCCGGCCGAGGCGTCCTCGAATCTCGCGCGGTACGACGGTGTGCGCTACGGCTTGCGCGGGGCCGGCGACGACTTCCAGGCGATGGTGATGGCCACCCGCCATGACGGCTTCGGCGACGAGCCGAAGCGCCGCATCATGCTCGGCACGTACGCGCTCTCGGCCGGCTACTACGACGCCTATTACGGCAAGGCACAGCGTGTGCGGACGATGATCCGCCGCGAGCACGACGAGGTGTTCAAGTCCTTCGACCTGATCGTCTCGCCCACCAGCCCGACGGTTGCGTTCCCGCTCGGCGAGAAGGTCGGCGATCCGTTGGCGATGTACCTGAACGACCTGCTCACGATCCCCTCCTGCATGGCGGGGCTCCCTGGGCTCTCGATTCCCTGCGGCCTGTCGGAAGGGCTGCCGGTCGGGCTGCAGCTGATCGGCCCGCAGTTCGCCGAGAACACGCTCTTCCGGGCCGGGCATGCGCTCGAGCACGCGCTCGGGTTTGACGTCGTCCCGACGAGGCTGAGAACGTGACCTGGGAAGCGGTGATCGGGCTGGAGATCCACGTCCAGCTGAAGACGGCCACGAAGATGTTCTGCCGCTGCCGGAACCACTTCGGCGACGAGCCGAACTCGAACGTCTGCCCGATCTGCCTCGCGTTCCCCGGGTCGCTGCCGGTGCCGAACGCCCGGGCGATCGAGGAGTGCATCAAGCTCGGCCTGGCGCTCGACTGCACGATCGCGGATCGTGCGGTCTTCCACCGCAAGAACTACTTCTACCCCGACCTGCCGAAGGGGTACCAGATCAGCCAGTACGACGAGCCGCTCTGCGCGAACGGGACGCTGACCGTTCCGACAGCCAACGGCCCCGTCACGATCGGGATCACGCGCGCCCACCTCGAGGAGGATGCGGCGAAGAACATCCACGTCGCCTCGTCGGGCCGCATTCACGGTGCGACGGCGACGCTCGTCGACTTCAACCGCGGCGGCACGCCGCTCGTCGAGATCGTCACCGAGCCCGACCTCCGTGACGCCGAGACCGCGAAGGCGTTCCTGCAGCTGCTGCGCCAGACCGTCGTCGAGCTTGGTCTGTCGGATGCGGAGCTCGAGAAAGGCTCGATGCGCTTCGACGTCAACGTCTCGGTTCGTCCTGCCGGCTCGACCGAGCTCCGCACGCGCACCGAGCTCAAGAACATGAACTCGTTCAGCTTCGCCGCCAAGGGCATCGAGCGCGAGGTCGCGCGGCAGATCAAGGTGTACGAGGAGGGCGGCGTGATCGAGCAGGAGACGCTGCACTTCGACCCGACGCACGAGGAGTCGCCGCCGCTGCGCTCCAAGGAAGAGGCGCAGGACTACCGCTACTTCCCGGAGCCCGACCTCGTTCCCGTGCACCCGCCCGAGGACCTCGTCGAGCGCCTGCGAGCCGGGATCGGAGAGCTCCCAGGAGCCCGTATCGCCCGTCTTGTCGACACGCTCTCGTTTTACGACGCAGACGTCCTGGTGACGGGCGGGCTCGACGAGCTCTGGTCCGAGGTCGTCGCAGCCGGCGCCGACGCGAAGGAGGCGGCGAACGTGCTTGCGAATCAGTTTGTCGCGACGGGCGTCGACCCGGCGTCGGTCAACGCGACGGAGCTGGCGAAGCTCGTCCGGGCGCGGGCGCAGATCCCGCGGGCCGCGTTCGACGCCGCGCTCGCGCAGGTCGGAGACCCCGGGTTCACCTCCGAGCCGCACCTCGGTGAGAAGGCTGTCTCGGACGCCTCGGCCCTCGATCCGGTGATCGAGCAGGTGCTCGCGGCGAACCCCGGGCAGGCGGAGCAGTACCGCAGCGGCAAGCACGGCCTCCTGGGGTTCTTCGTGGGCCAGGTGATGAAGGAGATGGGCGGCAAGGCCGACCCGCGCGCCGTGAACGAGCGCGTCCGCGAGAAGCTCGGCGGCTGACCGCCGGCGCTCGCGAGCCGCGCACCCTGCTTGCCTGCGCTGCTCTTCACGAACCCCTGAGTCTGACTCGTGTCAGACACGAGTCTGACGAGGCCGGATCGCGCCGAAGCCCGTCGTCAGGACCGGGTCATTGTCCAACTACGACAGGAGGTGCGTGCCTGGCAAACCCGCATGCGGAAAGGGGTCGTGACACTTCGGGTGCACTCTCGCCACGAATTCGTTCGTCAGACTCGTGTCTGACTCGAGTCAGACGCTGGCGGTTGGTCGAGAAAGGGGGATTGAGCTCCGGGGACCGGTGGGCGAACGCGTCACGCGTTCGCGACGCTGAGTACCGCGAGGCACATCTCGTCGGTCGTCCCCTCGCCCCAAAGGACGTACCGCGGTGTGAGCGGCTTCGAGCCGATCACCGGCTGATCGGCCTTCGAGTTGTCGAACGAGCACGTGACGCGCACCGTGTCGGCGGCCGTGACGTGGATCGGCGTCTGCAGGTAGTAGACGTCCTGCCAGTGGAACACCCAGGCCGGGATGTGCAGCAGCGTTCGCTGCTTGGGCGTTCCCGGGTCGAGGACGACCGAGATGTCTCGACCTCGCAGATGCATGTGCCCGGCGACGCCGTAGATCGTCTGCGCCGACGAGAACGGCCGGGTGCACGAGGTCGTGATCGCCTTGCCGGACCCGACATCGGTCGGGTAGTCCGCGAGCGACTTGCCGCAGAGCCTGAGCAGCGCGTACGGCGTAAAGGCAGCCTCGGCGCCGTACTTCGTGATCTCGTCCTGGAGCGCCTGCGTTCGCGAGCACTGGGGGCCGGTGACGCCCGCCGGGCACGGCAGCTCAACCGGCGCCGCGATCAGATGCGTCTGCAGCGGGATGAGGTTCGTGCCCGCCGGTCGCAGGCGCAGCTGCGTGCGCGAGCGATCCGGGCCCGAGGCCTCGATCAGGTTGTAATGCACCTGCATCACGACCTTCGCGCCCTTGCGCAGGAGCACGCCGGTCCCGGTCGGCAGCGCGTTCGTCGTGTGCCCAGGGACCCAGGCGGCGATCCAGGGTGGCTGGCCGAGCCGGTCGATCGCCCCCGCGCCGGCGAGGTCGGCCGGCAGGTTCGGGCCGCCGAAGCACGTCCAGCCCTTGCCTCGATTCTCGGCGTTGAGCTTCGTCGCGGCGGTCGCCTGCGCTCCGGTCGCCTCGTACAGGATCACGTGGTGCACGATCCCCGTCCGCTGCGGCTCGATCAGGGCGCCGGTCACGAACATGTCCTGCTTCAGCTTCGGATCGAGGAGGAAGCAGTGGTAGTCGTCGATCCCGCCGCCGGGCGCGTGCGGCATATACGCACGCGGCGGCTGGAGCGTGATCGTCGTGCCGGGGCCCGTCAGACCCGCGCCTGCCGAGGGGCGTGAATGGCGGTCGGACGGGTTCCCTGCGGGTGCGCCGCCGGCGCTCCAGGCTGCGAGCGTCTGCAGCTCCAACGCCGTCAGGCGACGGTGGCTGCGGCCGATGATCGGCGCCGAATCAGGGCCGGGCATCCACGGCGGCATCAGACCCGCCTTCGTCATTCGGGCGATCCCGGCCGCGTGCGGCTTGGCCTCGTCTGCCGACGTCAGCGGGAACGGTGCGATGCCGCCCAGGCGATGGCATGAAGCACATTTCGAATCAAGGATCGGCGCGACGTCGCGGTAGTACGTCGGGCCGGAGTTGGGCGCACCGCCCGCGGTCGCGACGAGCGCCGCGGCTACGACGGCCAGAGCGGCGGCTCCGAGGAGAACCTTCGCCACCTCCAGATCGTAGACTCGGAACGTGGGTCATGTTCCTCGCTGGGTGATTGCCGTCGCCGGCGTTGCCGGGCTCGTCGTCGCGATCGACGTGGCCATCTTTCTGGTTCCGCGTGGGTCTGCCAGCGACACGAACCCGAACGGCGTCGTCGCGATGATCGACCCCGGCGCGAACCGCGTCGTCTCGCGCATCGACGTGGGGCGGCAGCCGACCGCGGTGGCCGCGGGGTACGGCGGCGTCTGGGTGCTGAACAAAGGGGAGGGGACGGTCACGCATCTGGACGCCCACACCGGCAAGCAGATCGCCACCCTCGACCCCGACGCTGCTGCGACCACGCTCTCTCTCGGGGCGGGCGGCGTCTGGTTCACCGGCCCGCGGCGCGGTGTCAGCGCCCCGATCGAGGACGCGAAGTTCGAACGCATCAACCCGTCGACCGGAGCTGTCGACCGGACGTTCGAGACGACCACCGGCGCCACTGTGGTCGCCGCGGGAGGACACGCTCTGTGGTCGACCGGCTACCTGGGGGGAAACATCCGCGGCGCGGCGCGATCGGATGCCGTGACCGGTGCGATGCGGCGGCTCGATATCGGGATCTACGGCGATCTCGTCACCGCCGGCGACCGGGCCGTCTATTACGTCGGCAGCCTCGGCAAGCGGGTCGCGCGCGTCTCGACGGCGACCGGTCTCCTGACGAACTCGATGACGCTCGCGACCGACGCCAGCCTCGCTGCAGGGCACGTCCCTCCCGACCCCACGGGCGTCGTGGTCGGGGGCGGGTCGCTGTGGATCAGCGAGAGCGACGGCACCGTGCTGCGGATCGATCCCAGGCTCAACGGGATCAAGGCCAGCATTCCGGCCTGCCGGAACGCGATCGCGGTTGCCTACGGCGAAGGGTCGGTCTGGGCCGCGTGCGGGAACGGCACGGTCGTCCGCATCGATCCGGCTTCCGACCGGCCGTCCGCGATCGTCGTGGTCGGCCGCCTCCCGCGCGGGATCGCAGCGGGCGAGGGCGCAGTCTGGGTGACGCTGAACTGATGGAGCTCTTCCGCCGCCGGGCCTGGTGGGCCGGGCAAGGGCTGCCCCAGCTGCGCCTGCTCGCGATCGAGCACTGGGACCCGCTGAACGTCTACGACGATCCGGAGCGCGCCGACGCCTACGATCCGTACCTGAACCGGATCGGCCGGATGCTGAAGCGGGGTGCGGGCCCGTCCGAGCTCACGCGGTACCTCGGCGACGTGCGCACGAAGGCATTTAAGCTCGACGAGAGCGAGATCGCGGACGAGCTGTTCGCCGACCGCATCATCGCCTGGTATGCGGTCGAGGCGCCTTGACCCTCAGCGCGTCCTCGCGCTCGCGTACAGCAGGAGTGCGGCGATCGCGAAGCAGGCAGCCGCGGCCGCGACAGCCGTCTGCGTCAGCGCCGAGGCGGCCGCTGCGGCGCCGACTGCGGCGAGGAGGAGCACGTTGCCCCGCGGCCTCCGCCGCAGCGTCGCCGCTGCGACCACCACGACCGCGAGCGCGCCGAGCGAGCTGGCCGAGATGGCAAGCAGACGCGGCCAGAGATCGACGTGGTCCTGAGCACGGGGCACGTCCGTCGAGCCGAACGAGCCGTGGAGAGGCATCGCCGAGGCGACGCCGATTGCGAGCCCGGTGTACGCCAGGCAGAGCGGCGCGGCCCACTTCCGCCCGGCGAGCTGCAAGGAGCCGAAGCCGAGGAGCGGGGCGGAGAGGAGCGCGCCTGCCAGGTAGTAGACGCGGAACGACGGCTCGTCCCAGCCGTGTGCGGAGCCCCACGCCATCATCGCGGCCGCGGCCGCGAAGGCGAGCAGCCCGCCCGACCACGCATATCGCCGACCGCGCAACAGGCGCCCGGCGAGGCGAAGCGAGACGAGCGCGGCGGCGAACGAGAGCAGGGCGTCCACGGGGATAGTCTGCTCGGCTTCGACGGCCATCGGTAGCCTGACGCACTTGGAGAAGCGCTACCTGTTCACGCCGGGGCCGACGCCCGTGCCGCCCGAGGTGCTCGCCGCCGGCGCGGAGCCGATCGTCCACCACCGCGGACCTGACTTCCGCGAGCTCTATGCGCGCGCGCTCGGGCGGCTGAAGGACGTCTTCCGTACCGACTCGGACGTCCTGCTCTTCACGGCGTCCGGGACGGGGGCGATGGAGTCGGCCGTCGCGAATCTCTGTGCGCCGGGGGACAAGCTGGCGGTCGTCAGCCACGGGTCGTTCGGCGAGCGCTGGATCGCGATCTGCGAGCAGCACGGTGTCGAGGTCGTGCCGCTTCGGTACGACTGGGGCGAGGCACCCGAACCGGCCGAGGTCGGAGCAGCGGTGCGTGAGGCAGGGCTCGACCTCGTGCTCTGCCAGCAGTCGGACACGTCGACCGGCGTGGTGGCCGACGTGCGCGGGCTGAAGGAGGCGGTCGGCGATGCGACGCTCGTGGTCGATGCGATCTCGTCCCTCGGTGCAGTGCCGCTCGAGACGGACGCCTGGGGGATCGACGTCGTGCTCTCCGGCTCCCAGAAAGCGCTGATGTGCCCACCCGGGCTCGCGATGGCCTCGGTGCCAGAGCGGGTCCTGGCCCGGGCGAAGCCCTCCCGCAGCTTCTACTTCGACTGGCGTGCGAACAAGGCGGCGCAGGACAAGCTGGACGCTGCGTTCACTCCCGCGGTCTCGCTGATCCGGAGCCTCGATGTCGCGCTCGGGTTGATCCTCGCGGACGGGCTCGAGTCGGCGTACGAGCGGCATCTTCGGCTCGGCCGCGCGGCCAGAGCCGGGATCAAGGCGATGGGTCTCGAGCTCTTCTCGCCGGACGACGACTCAGCGGCGGTCGTGACGGCCGTTCGCGCGCCGGATGGGATCGACTCCGACGAATTGCTGCTCAATCTGCGCGACCGGCACGGCGTGACGCTCGCACCGGGGCAAGGGCAGCTGAAAGGCGCGGTCTTCCGCATCGGCCACATCGGCTGGTTCGACGTGTTCGACATCGCGACGGCGCTCTCCGCGGTCGAGCTGTCACTCAGCGAGCTCGGCGCCGACATCGAACGCGGCGTCGCAGTTCCGAGGGCGTTCGAAGCGTTCGAGTCCTCCGTTGCCGCCTAGGGTCCTGGTTCGCGAGGCGATCGCGGACGCCGGAGTCGAGCTCCTGCGCGCGAAGTTCGACGTCGACGTCGAGACCGAAGCGCCGCTGGCCTCGATCATCGGCGACTACGACGCGCTGATCGTCCGTTCGGCGACCAAGGTCGATGCCGAGCTGATCGGTCTCGCGACCCAGCTCAAGGTGATCGGCCGCGCGGGCGTGGGGGTGGACAACGTCGACGTCGATGCGGCGACGCGTCGCGGGATCGTGGTCGCGAACGCGCCCGAGTCGAACGTCGTCTCCGCCGCCGAGCATACGGTCGGGCTGCTGCTCGCACTCGCCCGCAACATCCCGCAGGCGCATGCCGCGCTCGTCGACGGGCCGCTGGGAGCGGTCGAAGTGGGGCGGCGTCGAGCTCGCCGACAAGGTGCTCGGGCGTGCTGGGGTTCGGCCGGATCGGCCGCCAGGTCGCCCGGCGTGCTCTCGGTCTGCAGATGAAGGTCGTCGCCTACGACCCGTTCGTCGTCCGTCGAGCGATTCCGTGAGCTGGGCGTCGAGAGCTGCTCGTTCGACGAGGTGCTCGCCCGCGCCGACTTTCTGACCCTGCACCTACCGCTGACCGACGAGACGCGCGGTGCGATCGACGCGGACGCGATCGCGAAGATGCGCGACGGCGTCCGGCTCGTCAACGCCGCCCGCGGCGATCTCGTCGTCGACGACGCGCTCGTCGCGGCACTCGAGTCGGGCAAGGTCGCCGGGGCGGCGATCGACGTCTTCGTGCCGGAGCCCTACGACGGTCCCCTGATCCGCGCTCCGAACGTCGTCGTGACGCCGCATCTCGCCGCCTCGACCGATGAGGCGCAGGACCGCGCAGGCGTGATCGTCGCCGAGCAGGTCGCCGCGGCCCTCGAAGGCGGCCTCGTCACGAACGCCGTCAACATCCCGACTGTCGGGGCCGACGACCTCGAGGTGCTCGGGCCGTACGTCCCGCTCGCCGCGAAGCTCGGGCGGTTTGCGATGGCGCTCGGCGGGCCCGACGTACGCCGGCTGACCGTCGAGGTGCACGGCGAGCTCGCGGACTACGACACGCGCCTGCTGACCGTCGCCGCCCTGAACGGCGCCTTCCAGGGGCAGACCGACCAGCCCGTGAACTACGTCAACGCGCCGGTCGTCGCCGCCGATCGCGGCGTCGAGGTCGTCGAGGAGAAGCGGCGTTCCTCGCGCGATTTCACCGCCCTCGTCGCCGTCTCGGCCGACGGGGCGCGTGTCGCGGGAACGACGATCGGCAACGACGACCGCCACTGGCTCGTCTCGGCGCTCGGCTTCGAGCTCGAGATGGAGCTCGCACCACGCGTCGTCCTGCTGCGGTACGACGACCTGCCCGGTGTGATCGGCCGCGTCGGCACGCTCTTCGGCGACGCGGGCGTCAACATCGCCAACATGGCCGTCTCGCGAAACCGCGAGGGCGGGAAGGCACTGATGGCGTTGACCCTCGACTCGGACGCACCTGCCGACCTGCTCGACCAGCTTCGGTCGGGTGTGGACGATGCGTTCTTCATCAGCGGCTGACGTGACGACCTGGCCGGAGCCCGTCGAGCGCGTCTCGCAGGTCCTCCGTGCGGCAGCCGTCGACGCCCGGATCGAGGAGTTCTCCGAAGGCACTCCGACTGCACGGGAGGCGGCGGCGGCGGCCGGTTGCGAGCTCGGTCAGATCGTCAAGTCGCTCGTCCTCGTCTGCGATGGCGCCTACGTGCTGGCGCTCGTGCCGGGCGACCGCCGCGCCGACGAGGCGGCGATCGCCGGGGCGCTGGACGCCTCGGAGGTCCGCGTCGCCAGGCCGGACGAGGTGCTGCAGGCGACGGGGTTCGAGCCGGGCGCGGTTGCGCCGTTCCCTCAACGCGCGATCACGCGCACGCTGCTCGAGCGTGAGCTGCTCCAGCACGTCGAGGTCTGGGTCGGGGCCGGGAGCCCCTCGCACCTGGCGGCGCTCCCGCCGGCCGACCTGGTACGCCTCTCCGGCGCCGTTCCTTGGGACATCGCAGCCCGCGGTAGCTAGTCTTTCTGCTCCCGTCGGAGAGGAGCCGCACGTGCAAGAGACCGAGAAGATCTGGATGAATGGCGAGCTCGTCGACTGGGCCGACGCGAAGGTCCACGTCGGCGTCCACGGCCTGCATTACGGGTCCGGCGTCTTCGAGGGCATCCGCTGCTACGACACGCCCAAAGGCCCTGCGGTCTTCAGGCTCGGCGACCACATCCAGCGGCTGCACAACTCGGCGCGCCTCCTCTACATGGACATTCCGTACTCGGTCGACGACCTCAGGGCCGCCTGCAACGAGGTGGTCGGCGCAAACGGGCTCCCCGAGTGCTACATCCGGCCGATCGCGTTCTACGGCTACGGCGAGCTCGGCGTCGCGGCGCGTGGCAACCCTGTCGAGACCGTGATCATGAGCTGGCCGTGGGCGCCGTACCTCGGCGAGGCTGCCCAGAAGACCGGCATCCGCGCCAAGATCTCGTCCTGGCAGCGTGTCTCGCCGAACATCGTCCCGCACGTCTCGAAGGCCACCGGCGTCTACGTCAACTCGCTGCTCGCGGTGACCGAGGCGAACAACGCCGGGTACGACGAGGCGATCCTGCTCACGCCCGAGGGAACCGTCGCCGACGGCTCCGGCGAGAACATCTTCATCGTTCGCGACGGCACCATCTTCACGCCCGATCTGTCGTCCGGCATCCTCCCCGGGATCACCCGCGACACGGTGACGCAGATCGCCGAGGACCTCGGTTACACCGTCGTGCAGAAGTCCCTGATCCGCTCCGATCTCTACCTCGCGGACGAGGTCTTCATGTGCGGCACCGCCGCCGAGGTGACGCCGCTCCGCTCAGTCGACGACCACGAGATCGGCGTCGGGCCGGTGACGCTTGCGATCCAGGAGGCGTACCTCGGCACGGTGCGCGGCCAGAGCGAACGGTGGTCGCAGTGGCTCGACCACGTGCCGCAGCTCGCCCGCAGTTGAGCACGACGAAGACACGCATCAATCTGAGCGCGCCGTGGATCGACGAGCGCGACGAGGAGCTCGTGCTCGAGGTGCTGCGTTCGGGCTGGCTGTCGCTCGGTCCGACGGGCGCGCGGTTCGAGTCGATGTTCGCGGCGGCGGTCGACGCGCCGTATTGCGCCGCCGTGTCCTCCGGCACCGCAGGGCTCCACCTCTGCATGCGCCTGGCGGATGTCGGGCCGGGCGACGAGGTGATCACGTCGCCGTACTCGTTCGTCGCCTCCGCGAACTGCGCGATCTACGAGGGTGCGACACCTGTCTTCGCCGACATCGACCCGCACACCTACAACCTCGATCCTGCGGCCGTCGAAGCGGCGATCACCCCTCGCACCAAGGCGATCGTCGCCGTCGACATCTTCGGGTACCCGGCGGAGTACGACGCGCTGCTGCCGCTGTGCGAGCGGCATGGGCTCGACGCTGATCGAAGACTCCTGCGAGGCGCTCGGAGCGCAGTACAAGGGCAGGCCGCTCGGCTCGCACGGTCACCCGGCCGTCTGGGCGTTCTATCCGAACAAGCAGATGACGACAGGCGAGGGCGGCGCGGTCACGACCGCCTCCGCGGAGCAGCATGAGCTGCTCGTCTCGCTGCGGAACCAGGGCCGCCTCGAAACGTCGAGCTGGCTCCAGCACGGACGCCTCGGTTACAACTATCGCCTCGACGACATCTCGGCGGCACTCGGCATCGGGCAGCTCGAGAAGCTGGATCGCATCGTCGCCGCCCGAAGGAATGTCGCCTCGGTGTACAGCGAGCTGCTCGCCGGTGTGGACGTCGAGCCACCGCTCGCCGGACGACGCCGACCATGTCCGGTCCTGGTTCGTCTACGTCGTCAAGCTGCCGGTGGGGGTCGATCGCGACGCGGTCATGGCGCGACTCGCCGATGACGGCATCGCAACCGCCCCGTACCTGCCGTCGATCCACCTCCAGTCGTACATGCGCGAGCGCTACGGGTTCGGCGAGGGGATGCTGCCCGTCAGCGAGGACTGCAGCGCGCGCACGATGGCGCTGCCGTTCCACACGCGCCTCGAGCGGGCCGACCAGGAGCGTGTCGTCGACGCGCTCCGCGGGGCACTCTCCTAGACACTGCCGCGGCATGGCCGACGCGCCGCACATGGTCTTCCTCGGCTTCGGCAAGTACATCCGCTCGGACCGGATCTACGCGATCGAGCCGCTGCGGCACGAGGAGCGAAGGTCGGGCGCCCGGACACGCGTCTGGGTCGACGGAATCCCTGACCCGGTGATCGCGTCGCGCACCGAGAAGGCGATCCTCGCGGAGATGGGCGAGGCGCGCGGCCGCGTTCGGCCGTCGCCGCAGGACGAGAATCTCTTCTAGCGGCCCCGATTCCATCAGAGGCTCGTGAACCTCAGGCGTAGCCCGCACGAGGTCGCGCCGGATCTGATCGGCGCGGAGCTGACGTTCGCAGGCGCCGGCGGCGTGATCGTCGAGGTCGAGGCCTACGACCCCGGCGATCCGGCCTCGCACGCGTTCGGGAATCGCCGGACCGCGAGGAACGCATCGATGTTCCTGGCCGGCGGTCACGCGTACGTCTACCGCTCGCACGGCATCCACTGGTGCCTGAACGTCGTGTGCGACGAGGCCGGTGTCGGCGGTGCAGTGCTGATCCGTGCACTCGCGCCGACGCGCGGCCTCGAGGTGATGGCCGAGCGGCGGGGCCTCTCCGACGCGCGGCTCCTCTGTAGCGGGCCGGGCAGGCTCTGTCAGGCGCTCGGCATCACCGGCGAGCAGGACGGCGCTCGGCTCGACCGGGCGCCGTTCCGGCTCCGACGGGGGACGAAGGACGTCGAGATCGTGAGCGGGCCGCGGATCGGTCTCACGAAAGCGGCCGATCGCCCGTGGCGCTACGGGCTCGCCGGCTCGCCGTTCGTCAGCCGGCCGTTCCGCGCACCGTGAGGACGATCTGCTCCGCCCGGGGCAGAAGCGGTGCGGGGATGGATCGACTGCGCGACGACCTTGCCGCGCGAGTCGCCCTTCGTGGCGACCTGGAGCTTGGCCCTGGCGAGCTTCACGCGAGCGCGTTGTAGGGGCAGCCCGACGACGCTCGGGACGACGTCGTGGAGCGACTTTCGCAGCACGATCGTGATCTTGTCGCCTGCCGAGGCGGTGCCGCGCGCCGGGAACTGGTCGACGACGAGGTCGATGCGCTGGCCGGTCCGGGCGGGCTTGTAGACGACCTGCGGCGTCAGCGGCTGGCCCTCGAGCTGGGCGCGTGCGTCGGCGAGCGTCCGTCCGACGGTGTCCGGGATCTCCACCTCGTTCTCCTTGCACGTGGCGACACGCGCAGGGCCCTGGCCGCCGAAGAACTGCAGCTGCACGGTGTTCCTGCAGACGCCGTCGTCGCGCATCAGGAGGCCGCCGCGGTTGACGACGGTGACCGGGCTTGCGTACCCGTAGTCCGGCGGAGCGAAGTCGGCGGGCGGGATCTTCGCGAGCGCCTTCGTCATGAAGGCCTTCCAGATCAGCGCCGGATAGGTGCCGCCGGCGACCGGCTTGCCGTGGAACTCGGTCAGCATCGGGACGAGCTTGTCGGGATAGCCGACCCAGACGGCGGCGACGAGCTGCGGCGTGTAGCCGACGAACCAGGCGTCGCCGTAGTTCTCGGTCGTCCCGGTCTTGCCCGCCACCTGCCGTCCCGGCAGCGCGGCCGCCCTGCCGGTGCCGTAGCGCACGACGCCCTGCAGCAGCTGGTTGATCGTCTCGGCCTGGGTCGGGGTCAGCACCGGCTTGCGAACGACGCGGTTCTGCTCGACCGATTTGCCGACCTTGATCTGGGAGATGACGCGAGGCTCGTTGTGGAAGATCGATCCGTCGACGCGCGTGCCGCCGTCGGCGAAGCTTGCATAGGCGCGCGCCATCTCGAGCGGCGTCGCCGGCTCGGCGCCGAGGCCGATCGCGAAGTAGCCGTTCAGCTTGCTCGTGATCCCGAGGGCGCGTGCCGTGTTGCGGACGTTCCTCGGGCCGACGATCGCCGTGAGCTGCGAGAAGACCGAGTTGTCGGAGTAGGCGATCGCCTGTGTCAGGTCGATCGGACCGAGGTATTCGCCCTCGTAGTTCTCGACCTTCCAGAGCCTGCCCCCGGCGTTGATCGTGACCGGCTTCGAGGTCAGCACGGTCGAGGGAGCGACGTTCTCCCTCAGCGCGGTCGCGAGCACGAACGGCTTGAACGACGAGCCCGGCTGCCGCTCGCCCTGCGTGGCGAGGTTGAACTGGTTGTGGTGGTAGTTCGGGCCGCCGACCATCGCGAGCACTGCGCCGGTGTTCGCGTCGAGGACGACCATCGAGGCCGCAGGGTTGGTGCCGTTCTGCGGCAGGACCGAGGCGATCGCGTCCCTCGCCATCTGCTGCAGGCCGACCTGGATCGTCGTGGTCACCTTGAGCCCGCCGCCGAACGTCTTCGCGGGCCCGAGGCGCTTCACGAGCTGATCCTTGACGTAGTTCGCGAAGTACGGCGCAGCGACGCCCTGCGTCGACGGGAGCGACACGTCCTTCGGATCGGGCATCGGGGCCGCGTTCCACTTGTTGAACTGACTCTGGGTCAGGTAGCCCTGCGAGAGCATGAGGCTCAGGACGAGGGTGCGGCGACCGGCCGCCGCCTGCGGGTGCGCGACGGGGTCCCAGGCGCTCGGATCCTCGGGGATCGCTGCGAGGAGCGCGGCCTCGGCCGGGTTGAGCGTTCGCGCGTTGTGGTGGAAGTAGATCTTCGAGGCCTGCTGGACGCCGTAGGCGCCGTTCCCGAAGTAGACGGTGTTGAGGTAGGCGGTGAGGATCCGGTCCTTCGACCACCGCTGCTCGAGCTGCCAGGCAAGCGCGGCCTCGATCAGCTTGCGCCCGACGGACTTCTGGCTCGTCAGATAGGCGTTCTTGACGAACTGCTGCGTGATCGTCGAGCCTCCCTGCACGGTGCCGTGGTTCGAGACGTCGGCCCAGAGCGCCCGTCCCATGCCGCGCAGGTCGACACCGCGGTGCTCGTAGAACCGC
>CAWJXR010000002.1:0-81653 GCA_963846895.1 uncultured Thermoleophilia bacterium
TCGGCGACGATGGAGTGGCGCCACGGAACCTGGCAGTGCGGCCGCTGCAGATTCAAGCTCGGCTGCTGCGAAGGTGACCCGCAGACCGCCTGCGACCATCCGATTAGTCTGGAGCCGTGGCAGGCGAAGCAGTCATCGAAGCCCGCGACCTGAGGCGCGTCTACCAGACGACGACCGGTGTAGTCCGCCGCAAGCCGCTCGAGGTGGAGGCGGTCAAGGGTGTCTCGTTCGCCGTCGCCCGCGGCGAGCTGTTCGGCCTGCTCGGCCCGAACGGCGCCGGCAAGACCACGACGATCAAGATGCTCATCACGCTGCTCCTCCCCACCTCCGGCGAGGCTCGCGTGCTCGGGCACGACGTGGTCGCCGATGCACGCACCGTCCGGAAGCAGATCGGCTACGTCTTCGGCGGCGACCGCGGGCTCTACGAACGGCTCTCCGCCTACGACAACCTTCGGTACTTCGCCGAGCTCTACGGCGTGTCGGGCAAGGCCCAGCGGCTGCGGATCGACGAGGTCCTGGAGCTCGTCGGCCTGAAGGGCCGCGAGCAGGAACGGGTCGAGGGCTTCTCACGCGGCATGCGCCAGCGCCTGCACATCGCGCGCGGGATTCTTCACGACCCCGAGGTCGTCTTCCTCGACGAGCCGACGATCGGCGTCGATCCGGTCGGCGCGCGGGACCTGCGCCAGATGATCGCCGACCTCGTCTCGAGCGGGAAGACCGTTCTGCTGACGACGCACTACATGTTCGAGGCCGACGCGCTCTGCGACCGAATCGCGGTCATCGCCCAGGGGCGCATCGTGGGCGAGGGAACCCCGGCGCAGCTCAAGGAGCGGGTCGGCGGCGGCGGGCACGTGACCGAGATCGAGGCGTTCGGCGTCGACGACGCGGCGGTCGCGCGGCTGCGCGCGCTCGACGGTGTCAAGGCCGTGACGATCGAGGAGCGCGACCAGGCGCAGCTCGTGATCGTCCAGACCTCCGGCGAGCGGGAGCTGACCGCGCCGCTCCTCGCGCAGCTCGACGGAATCGAGATCGGACGAGTCGGCTCGCGCGAGCCGACGCTCGAAGACGCGTATGTCGCACTCGTCACGGCGGAGTGAGATGCGCTCGGCCCGCGTCTTCTGGACCGGCTTCGTCCTCCAGTTCAAGAATCTCTCGGCGTCGCCGTTCATGGTCGTCACCGCGGCGGTCTGGCCGCTCGTCTACGCGACGCTCGCGTTTCTGATGTTCCGGGCGACCGACCAGGCGCCGTCGCTGCTCTACGCGGCCCTCGGCGCGGCCGTGATGGGGATCTGGTCGACGACTGCGACGAGTGCCGGTGGTGCGATCCAACAGCAGCGCTGGTACGGCATCCTCGAGCTGCTGGTCGGGGCGCCCTCGCGGCTGATCCTCGTACTCGCGCCGATCACCGTCGCGATCGCGGGAATCGGCGTCTACTCGATCGTCTCGACGCTCCTGTGGGGACGGCTCCTGTTCGGCATCCCGCTGCACATCGAGCACCCGCTGCTCTTCGCCATCTCGATCCCCGTGGCCGTCCTCTCGATCGGCCTGCTCGGGCTGGTGCTCGCATCGGCGCTCGTCGTGTACCGGGCAGCGAACTCCCTCTCGCAGGCGCTGGAGTACCCGATCTGGACGATCACCGGGATGCTGATCCCGCTCGCGCTGCTTCCCGGGTGGGTCACCCCGATCGCCTGGACGCTCGCTCCCACGTGGGGGATGGAAGCGATCCGCCACTCGGCGCTCGGCGGCGACGTCCTCGTGCCGCTCCTCATCTGCCTCGGGTTGAGCGTCGCCTACGCGGCGCTGTCGACGCTCCTGCTCCACCACTTCGAGCGACTGGCCCGCGACCGAGCCACGCTTTCGCTGACATGAGAACCTGGCTTCGCATCTTCTTCGTCGGCGGAGCGATCAGCTTCCGGGCGCTGTTCGCCTGGATCCGGCCCGCGGTCTACATCCCGACGCTGCTGCTCGGGCCGACGACGCAGATCATCTTCTTCGCGTACCTCGGCCGGACCGCGCACCTCGAATCCGACGACTGGTTCGTGGTCGGCAACGCCATCCAGTCTGCGTCGCTCGCGGCGCTGTTCGGGATGGGGTTCGCGATCGACGGCGAGCGCTGGACACAGACGCTGTCCGCCGTGCTTGCGACTCCGGCCAACCGTGCCGCCCTCTTCCTGGGACGCGCAGTCCCGGTGCTCGCCAACGCAGCGGTGGTTGCGGCGACGGGCTTCATCGGCGGCGCGCTGCTGCTCGGCTTCCGCATGCCGTTGTCCGCGATTCCCGCGACGGCGCTCCTCGTGGTGCTCGCGTCTTTCGCGTGCACCGGCCTCGGGATGCTCACCGGTGCGGTCGGCCTGCGGATGCGCGACGTCCCGATCATCGCGAACCTGACGATGGCCGTTCTGCTCATTTTCTGCGGGGTCAACGTGCCGCTCGACAAGCTCCCCGATTGGATGCACACGGTTGCGGAGGCGCTGCCGCTGACGCACGCGATCGAGGCCGCCCGGCAGGTCGCAGACGGCGCGTCGCTCGCGAGCGTGAAGGAGCCGGTCTTCATCGAGTTGGCCCTCGGCACCGCCTATCTCTTCGCCGGTTTCGGGCTTCTAAGGTGGTTCGAGCTCGAAGCCCGCCGTCGAGGAACGCTGGACCGGGCATGAGCGCGCTCAGAATCGTCTGGAGCGGGTTCGTCACGAACCTGAAGATGCTGGGGACGTCGAGCTTCTTCCTGCTCACGTCCATCGTGCAGCCGATCGTCTTCGCGACCGTCGCCTTCTACATGTACCGCTCAGGCGACCGCGCCGGGACGCTCCTCTATGCGGCGCTCGGCGCCGGGATGATGGGCGTCTGGTCGACGACGCTGTTCGGATCAGGCGGGATGATCCAGTGGCAGCGCTGGCAGGGAACGCTCGAGCTCGGCGTCGGCGCGCCGCCGCCGATGACGCTCGTCTATCTCCCCTTCTCGCTGGCCAACTCGTTCACCGGGATGTACGCCCTCGCGGCGACGCTGATCTGGGGCCGCGTCTTCTTCGGGATCCCCCTCCAGTTCGTCCACCCGTGGCTGTTTCTCCTTGCGCTCCCTGCGACGGTGATCGCGCTCGGTCTGATGGGGCTCGTGCTCGCGTCGACGTTCATCCTCTACCGCTATGCAAACGCGATGTCGAACCTGCTCGAGTACCCGGTCTGGATCGCCTCCGGGCTCGTCTTCTCGACGTCGATCCTCCCCGTCTGGACCCGCCCGATCTCGTGGCTGCTGCCTCCGTACTGGGGCATCCTGGCTCTCCGCCACGCGGCGCTCGGCGGGAACGTGTGGCTGCCTCTGACGCTCGTCACCGTCCTCGGCCTGGCCTCCTTCGCGATCGCCACCGTGACGTTCGGCATCTTCGAGCAGAAGGCCCGTGCCCGCGCGACGCTGTCACTGACGTGAACCGCTGGTTCCGCACGTTCTTCGTCGGCGGAGTGATCGCGTATCGCGGCCTCTTCAACTGGATCCGCCCGGCGATGTACATCCCGACGATGCTCGGAAGCCCGCTCTTCCAGCTGATCTTCTTCACGAAGCTCGGGCAGTACGCGAACGCCGAGCCGGCCGACTTCTACATCGTGGGCAACGCGACGCAGGCCTGCGCGATGGCGTCCGTGTACGGCATGACCATGGCAGTCGCGAACGAGCGCTGGTTCGGCACCCTCGGCCCGCTGCTCGCCTCGCCGGCGAACCGCGCCGCCGTATTCCTCGGCCGCGGCGTGCCCGTGCTCGCAAACGGCCTGCTCGTCTCGACATTCACCTTCGCCGCGGGAGCGATCCTGCTCGGCTTCCGGCCAGGGTGGGACGCCGTGCCGCCCCTCGCGGCGGTCCTCGTCGTCACCGTCACCTCGTGCACGTGCTTCGGGATGCTCCTGGGGTCGATCGGCTTGCGCGCGAAGGACTTCTTCTTCGTCGCGAACCTGGCCTATTTCCTGATGCTGCTCTTCTGCGGCGTCAATATCCCCCTCTCCGACCTCCCGACCTGGATGAGCGACGTCGGACGGTGCCTGCCGCTCACGCACGGCATCGCAGCCGCGCGCGAGGTCGCCGCCGGCGCGAGCTTCGGCGACGTCGCGGATCTCGTCGCCACCGAGGCGGGCATCGGGATCGCCTACGCAGTCGCCGCGTTCGTGCTCTTTCGCCTGCTCGAGCGTGAGTCGCGGCGGAGCGCAGTACTCGATGCATATTGATCATTGACTTGAGATCTCGGCAAGTTCACGATGGCTTGTCTAGTTGAATCTGGGCGAACTGCGCGTGCGCGCAACTAGGGAGAAAGGGTATTAGATGAACCTGCGGAGACTTGCCTCGCGCCGTGCTCTGGCCGTTCTCGGACTGCTGGCGGTACTGGCCGTGGTTGCACTCGGTGGAGCGATCAAGGACGGGCAGGCCGCGTCGGCCAACCCGGTCTCGTGGACCTTCACCGTCCTGAACGACTCCGGCACCACCCCCGCCGCGCCGACGCCGGGCGGGAACATCGGCTACGAGCTGACCGGCGTCGCCGATCAGGGCAAGACCGCCAACCACCTCGATCCTGACCGAGTCGATCGGCCCCGCCGGGAAGGTCGTCTACATCGGCAGCACCGGGAACCCGGGTCTCTCATGCTCCGGGCTGAACACGACCACGCTCTCCTGCTCGCTTACGCAGCTCAAGGCGGGCGGGACGTTCGACGTCGTCGTGCTCTTCAAGACCGATTCGGCAGCCACCGCCGGTTCGACAGTGAGCAACACGGTCGTGGGCAGCTTCGATCCGCAGACCCCCAACGGCACGAACAACCGCCAGACGGACACGTTCGGGCCGACCGCCCCGGTTGACCGCACGTACTCCGGGCTCAGCAACGGGTCGCTCTCACAGTCGCTTGGCTTGCAGGGCGACGCATTGACTGCCGCCGGCGCCACCGACCAGAAGAGCGGCGTGACCCTGCCGCCCGGGTTCGTGAACAACTTCAAGTTCGTCGGCGTCACGCTCCAGAACTTCAGCGGCACGGCCGTCACCCTGCCGCCCGGCTGCGGGGGTTCGTTCGCGTGCCAGCCGTTCATGACGGCGACGACGATCCCGGCGGCGAGCACGTTCGGCACGAGCGGCCCGTTCTTCAACGGGACCCCAACCGGCGTCGCCGCGTACGCATGGTCGTTCACGATCCACGTGCCGAACCACTTCACGGCGCATGGCGTCTGGCACACGGACGACCTCAACCAGGGCGGCGCGGCCATCCCGCCGTGTCTCATCTCGGGCGGTAACCCGGTGCCGCCGACGGCGGCGCCTGGCGTCTGCCTGGTCTCAAAGACGGCCAACAACCAGACCCATGTGGCCACCTACTCCGGGCTCGGGATCAACAACGGGCACGGGTACGGCTACTAGGACGACTCACGAACAGGGTCCGTCGCGCGCAGGCGCGGCGGACCCTTCTCTCTACAGCGCGTCGTCCTGCAGGCGCGCCGTCAGGGCCGCGATCAGGCTCTCGTGCACAGACGGGATCTTGTCGGCGACCCGCCTGAAGGCGCGGTCGGTGAGGACCAGAGCACCGTCGTCTCGGTCGTCGTCGTCACGGTCGCGGTGCGGGGGACGTCTGAAAGGAGAGCGATCTCGCCCAGAAAGTCGCTGGGGCCGAGCTCGTTGACGGTCTGTCCGTCCCTCACCACGCGCGCCGCGCCGTCGACGATGACCATGAACTCACGGCCGCGCTCGCCCTGGCGCGTCAGGTCCTTCCCCTCGGGGAGCGTCAGCTCGTCCGCCTCCGCCGCGAGCGCCGCGATCTCGGCGCGGCTCGTATGGGAGAAGAGCGGGACGCTCTTGATGAGCTGCTCCTTCGCGCTGGCCCTCAGCCGCATGATGCGATCCTATGCGCCGACGGTGCGCTGGACAACATCGAGCACGCGCGCGACGTGCGCGGAGCTGCCCTTCGCCTCGGCCAACTGTCGGGCGCGGTCGAACAGCGCCTGAGCCTCGTCGCGGTGCCGCTCCCAGAGAATCACCGCCATGTCGCGGTAGACGACGATCTGGATGACGACGAAGTCGGTCGGTTCGATCAGCGCGATCGCCTCGCGCGCCAACACCTCCGCCTCGTCGACCCGGTCGCCGGCCGCAAGCAGCTTCGCGCGCGCACAGCGCCAAATCACCTGTGCGTCAACATCGTCCTCGTCGGAGAGGCTCTCGGCGACGACGGTCATCTCCTCGGCTTCGTCGACCTTTCCCTGCTCGACGAGCGCGTCGGCGAGCAGGCCGGCGACCGATGAGCGGACGAAGCGCTCCTCGAGCTCGGAGAGGATGTCGAAGCCGCGGCGTAGCTCGTGCTCGACCGCCACGAACTCGCCCGCGAGCTCCTCGACGTGGGCCGACTCGAGCGCCATGGCGGCCGACTCGAGGCGCAGCCCGAGCTCTTCGCACCGCCCGCGCGCGTCGCGGCACATGCTTCGGCCGAGATCGAAGTCTCCGCGCATCGCCTCGAGGTGGCCGGCGTAGTTGAGGACGCTCGCCTCGGCATGGCGGTCGCCGGCCGCGCGCTCTGTGGCGCGCGCGCAGCGAGCGAGCGCCTCGTCGACATCGATCGGTCCGAGGGTTGACATCTGGGCGAAGGCGCCCGACGCTCTGCGCTCCTGCCTGATGTCTCCCGCCTCCCGGGCAGCGGCGGCCGCCTTGCCGAATGCCTCTGCTGCGTCTCCGTACCGGCACGCCTTACCCGCGACGAGCCCGAGCAGACGGTATGCGCGCGCGACGCTCGCCGGATCGTGTCCTGACGACGCCTTGACCACAGCCTCGCCAACGGCCTGAGCCTCTACGCTCCAGTTCTCGGCCGCGCCAGCGTGGACGTGGATGTACTGCTTGACGATCCAGGAGCCCCCGGCCAGCTCCGGACGGCCGGAAAGCGTCGCTTCCCGTTCCGCCGAGGTGACGACCGCTTCCGCCGCGTCGAAGTCTCCGAGCTGCATCAGTGCCTCGCCAAGGTCGGGCGCAAGCGCGATTCGCTCGGGCGAGGCCGGAGCAAGCACGCCGATCGCGCGCCCGAGCAGGTTCGCCGCCGCCGGCATGTCGCCTCGAACAAACGCACGCCGCCCGGCCGAGCCGAGCCGACGGGCGGCATCTGCGCCGAGCTCCCGTACGTGCTCGTCGGCAGGAGCGAGCTCGGAGAGGAAGCGGTAGGCCTGCTCGACGTGGTAGCCGAGGATCTCCTCGTACTCGAGCGCACGGTCACCGTTCACGACGTCCGCCCACTTGACGAACTGCTCGTGCAGCGTCGCGCGCTGGCGCTTGAGCAGGCTCTCGTAGACCGAGTCACGGATGAAGGCGTGGTGGAAGGCCCGGAACTCGGTGCTCTCCCGCTCCGCCGCCAGCGACAGGAACTGCGTCCTCGTCAGCTCGTCGGCCTGGGTCGTGACGTCCGCCACCGTCAACCCGTCGGCCATCTCGACGATCGCCGGCAGCGGGAAGATGTGCCCGATCACAGCCGCCGGGTCGAGCACGTTCCGCGCGGGGCGCTCCAGACCGTCGATCCGCGAGCTGAGTAGCGCGTGGATCGTCGGTGGCAGCTGACCTTCCGGCTGCGCCGACAGGACCCAGCCGTCCCGCTCGGGCACGAGCTGCCCCTCGTCACGGAACATTGAGATCAATTGCTGCGCGAAGAGCGGGTTGCCGGAGGAGGCCGCGACGATTCGTTCCAGTCCCCTCCGGTCGAGCGGGCCTCCGAGCAGCTCCTCGATCATCGCCGAGGTCTCCTGCACGCCGAGGCGCTCGAGGCGGAGCGTCGGGACGTCGCCGAGCTGCGGCGCGCTTCTCGAGCACCTCGGTCCGGGCAGTGGCGAGGATGAGCGCGCCGGACGCCGTCTCGGCCCGCTGCAGCGCCTCGAGCAAGTCGTGCAGGGTTGGCTCGGCCCAGTGGAGGTCCTCGATCACGAGGACGACCGAGCCGCTCGCGCGCGAGCCACTCGAGCAGGCGCCGCAGTCCCAGGAAGATCTCGGCGACCGAGTAGGGCGTCGTGCCGAGCCCGAGCGTCGAGGCGACGCGGTCGACGATCTCCTCACCGGCGTCGCCGATGAACGAGCGAAGCTTCCCGAGCGCGGCTGCCGCATCGTCCTCGTCGTCGACTGCCGCCGCGTTGCGCAGCGCCTCGACGATCGGCCAAAAGGTGATTCCCTCTCCGTAGGAAAGGCAGCGGCCCCGCAGGACGAGCGCACTTCCGGACGCGCTCGCCGCGAGCTCGTCGACGAGGCGCGTCTTGCCGACGCCGGCCTCGCCCAGCACGAGCATCATCCGGGGCGTTGGCTGCATGACCGACTGCTCGAGGAGCTCGATCAGAACGGAGAGCTCGGCGCGACGGCCGACGAGGTCCGGGCGCGCCACCGGCCCGTCGCCGTTCGGCGCCCGCACGTCGACGAGCCGGTAGGCGGCGACCGGCGCCGCCTTGCCTTTCAGGGTCAGCGGCTCGACCTCCTCGACGACCACCGAGCCCTCGACCAGCCGGTAGGTGAGCGCACCGATCAGCGTCTCGGTGTCGCCCGCAGCCTGCTCGAGGCGCGCCGCGACGTTCACCGGGTCGCCGGTGACCAGGCGCTGGTTGGTCGTCGCGTCGCCGGCGACGACGGCGCCGGAGTTGACGCCGATCCGGTTCGCGAGCGTGACGCCATAGGTCCGCTCGAACTCCACGTTCAGCTCGCGGAGCCCGTCCTGCATCGCGTGGGCCGCGCGGACCGCGCGCAACGCGTCGTCCTCGTGCACCCGCGGCAGCCCGAAGACGGCCATCACCGCGTCGCCGATGTACTTCTCGATCGTGCCCCCGTGCCGCGTGATCGCAGCGCTCATCACCTCGAAGTAGCGATTCATCACCTCGCGCAGGGACTCGGGGTCAAGAGTCTCGCCCAGGCTCGTCGAGCCCTTCAGGTCGCAGAAGAGAATCGAGACGAGCTTGCGAACCTCGTGCGCGGGAGCGGCGGCCTGCAGCGGCGTCCCGCAGAATCCGCACAGTCGGAACTTCGGCGGGTTCTCCTCGCCGCAGTTCGAGCAGGTGATCATGGCCCTGTCGAGCCTAGAGACGACGCCGGAAATCGTCTAGGCGTGATGCAGCTGCGCTTCGATCTCGCGCGTGCGCTTTGCCATCGCCTCGAGTAGAGGCCAGGCGATCGAGGCGTTCGTCTCGACGAGCGGCCTGAACTGCCACGGCGTGAGGCCGTAGATCTTGCCGTCGCTCACCGCCGTGATCGTCGCCGTCCGCAGGCCACCGTCGATCAGCGCCACTTCGCCGAAGTAGTCGCCGGGGCCGAGCCGCCGCCGTTCGTCACCGTCGACCGTGACGACCGCGTCCCCCGACTCGATCACGAAGAAGCCGACACCCGCCCTGGCCCTCGGCAGTCAGCTCCGTCCCCTCGCGGAACGAGCGCTCGGTGAAGTTGTCGGCGAGCGTCTTCAGCTCCTTCGCAGACAGGCCGTGAAAGAGCGGGACGTGCTTCAGCAGCTCGACGGGTGCGGACATGCGGCCATCCTAAACGACGGGGTGATCGGCAGCGAGGTCGAGATCGAGCCCGTCGAATGCGAGCTCGACGTCGTCACGCCCCGACCGGGCGCGGACCTCGCCGAGCATCTTCTCGAGCTGCCCGTCGGCGTGAGACGGATCGTGGTGGAACATCAGCGCACGCCGGGGTGCCGCCTCGGCGAGGTACGTGACGAAGTCGGAGACCGCCGAATGCCCCCAGCCGACCCGGCTCGGATACTCGGCGTCGGTGAACTGCGCGTCGTGGAGCAGCACGTCCGCCCCGCCCGCAACGGACAGCCCCGACTGCCGGTCGAGCGCGGGCTCGTTGTCGGGGATGTACGCGAGCGAGAAGCCGTTCTCGCTCAGCCGGTAGCCGACGGTCGAGCCCGGGTGACGCACGGGCACCGACGAGATCCGCAGCCCGCCGACCTCCCACGACTCCTCTCCCACCTCCGTGAAGGAGAGCTGGGCCGGGATCCGGTCGAATCCGACCGGGAAGAACGGAGGCGAGAGATACATCGCGAGCAGCTCGCGCAGCGAGCCGCCGATCAGGCCGCGGCCCCCAGACGCGGATGACGCACTCGGGGTCGAAGAGCGGCGAGAAGAAGCCGAGCCCCTCGATGTGGTCGAGGTGCAGGTGCGTGAGGACGAGATCGAGCTCCCGAACCTGCTCTGCGGCCAGTTCGGCGCCCAGTCCGCGGATGCCCGTACCAGCGTCGAGCACGACAATCGCGCCGGACGGCGTGCGGACCTCGACGCAGCTGGTGTTGCCGCCGTACCTGACCGTCGATGCGCCCGGCGTCGACAGAGACCCGCGGCAACCCCAGATTCTTGCTCTCATCGCCGCGGAACCGTAGCGCCCAACCGCTTACGCCGTAGCAGCGCCGAGTCGGGCAAAGGAGATCGCATCCGCCGAGGCGAGGCTCCGGCCATTCGACGTCACCGCGTCGAGGAAGTCCTCGCGTTCGAGCGCCCACAGTGCCGCGGAGGTGCGTGCGCGGACGGTCGCCGTCCGGGGCACGTCACGGAGCAGGGCGATCTCGCCGACATAGGCGGGTGCTTCCTCGAGCTTCGTCTCGCCGGGGAGGTGGATCTCGAGCGTCCCTTCGTGGAGCAGGTAGAAGCGGTCGCCGTGATCGCCCTGCTCGAAGAGCGTCTGCCCGGCGGCGAGTGGAATCTCTGCGAGCCGCTCTCCGAGATATTCGAGCGTTTGGGCGGGCAGGGCGGCGAGGAACGGCACCGTGCGCAGAGCCGCCAGACGCTCCTCCGGGACCTCAGCCCCTTGGTCGATCCGTTCGAGGCTCCGCCAGCGGACGATCGACAGCACGGGGAGCAGCGATCCCATGGTGATGAGGGCTCCTCGCACGCCGAGTGTCGCGATCAGCGCTGGGGCGATCAGCGCGCCGAGGGCGAACGACCCGACGATCACGCTCTCGAGACAACCGAAGATCCGGGCCGAGACGTCGGGCGGCGCCGCGCGCTGCAAGAGCGTCATCGCGGAGATGTCGACCATCGTGTTGGCGAGGCCGACGACCCCGAGCGCCAGGGCCGCGATCACGGCCGTCGGCACCGCGCCGACGAGCAGGAGCGGCAGGCCCCAGATGACGAGTCCGATCGCGAAGTCGGTGGCGACCCGCGCGCGACCGACGAGCGAGAGCGAGACAGCTGCGCCGAGCAGCGCCCCGACACCGCAGGCGGCCTGCAGCACGCCCACTCCTGCCGTCCCGAGGCCGAGCAACTGCAACGCGATCGCGACGACGAAGACTCCGAGCGCCCCGGCCACGACGCACTGGGCGCCGTAGAGCCCGATCAGCAGCCGGAGCCTCGGCTCACGTGCGATCGCGCGAAAGCCGGCCGTGAAGGTGGCAAGTCGGCCTTCGTGAGGCATGTCGGGCGTCTCGGCGACGGCCGGGGAACGAACGCGCGCGATGAAGTACGCGCTCCACGCAAATGTGAGGGCAACGAAGCCGAACGCGGCGGCCGGCCCGCCGATCGCGAGTAGGAAGGCAGCAATCGCCGGTCCCGCGAAGATCCCGAGGCTGTCGAACGTGCTCGCCGAGACGTTCGCGGCCGTGAGCTCCTCGGGCGTTCGGGCGAGCACCGGGATGAGCGACGCCTCGGCCGGCCGAAAGACGGTGCCGAGCACGGTGGACAGCGTCGCGACCACATAGACGGCGAGCGCCGGCGAGTGCTGGGTCACGAGGTAGGTCGTCACGCCGACGGTGACCACCCGTCCCAGGTCCGATGCGAGCATCACTCGCTCGCGCGGGAAGCGATCGCCCAGGGACGCAGCGAACGGCGCGATGAGGGCCGCGATCACCTGCCGGATGGCCGTGACGACGCCCACCGCGGTCGCCCCGCCCTGCTCGTAGGCATAGACGGCAATCGCAACGCCGTAGGCGAACTGGCCGATCGACGTGCCCGCGGAGGCGAACTGGACCCGGCGCAGGTCGGGGTTGGCGTACACGCCGTGCATCGCGGCCAACGATTCCTTGAGGCGACCCCGGAGCGTGCGCACGCGCGGGACAATGGCACTGTTTGACAAAGAGTGGAAGCCCGATGGAAGATTTCACTCCCGCCCACCGTCTTGTGGGCGTCAACCGCAAGAGCGGGTCAACGGTTTCAAGGAGGCTTCAAGTGTCGGAAGATCAGGACAAGTCGGCTGAAGAGTTGGAGACCGAAGACAACGACGTCGAGGCGCATCAGCTCGGCGGGAAGGACGCGGAGCGCGACCAGCTGGGCGGCAAGGACGCCGAGCGTGAGCAGCTTGGCGGGCGCGACGCTTAAAGAAGTTCCGCTCGAGGTAGACAACGAGGGCCCGCATCGCGGGCCCTCGGTCGTTCTGGAGGTCTAACCGTCGAGAACCCGGGCGAGCGCGTCGAGCAACGACGCGGCGGCCTCCCGGCGGTCGCCGTCGAGTGCCTCGAGCGCCGCCGCCACCTTCGCGACGGCGGCAGCGTCGCCCGCGCCTTCGAGCGCGAGGCGCGCACGGCGTGCCGAGCCGAGCAGTGCGAGTGCGATCGCAGCCTGGTTCGCGAAGAGGCCGAGCAACTCCATCTCCTGCAGCGAGAAGCGCGCGTTCTCCGGACGGTCGAGCACCTGCAGGACGCCGAGCACCTCCTCGTCGTCGAGCAGCGGCACGGCCATCATTCCCTGAGGCACGTACCCGGTCCCCTCGGCGACGTCACGGGCGAACCGCGGATCCTTTTGGACGTCGGCCAGGACGAGCGGCGTGCGGGACGAAAGCACCCAACCTGCGATCCCGGCCGACGAAGACATGCGGCGCCCGACGAGATGCTGCTCGTCCTCGCCTGCGACGGCGGCGAAGACCAGCTCGTCCGACTCGTCGTCGAACAGGAAGATCGACGACGCCTTGGCCGCGAAGATCGCGCGTGCCACCTCGACGACCGACCGCAGCAGGCGCGCGAACTGCTCCTCGGAGGCGAGCACGCCGGCCGCAACCGCCGCCTCGAACCGTTCGGTCATGTCCCACCCCCTACGTTGGCGGACGTCAGATACAGCACGGTCTTGAGCTGGAAGGGTGTCAGGCCGGGATGCTTGCTCAAAACGAGTGCGGCGATCCCGGAGATGCACGGCGTCGCGAAGCTGTTGCCACTCGCGGTCATCGTCTCTCCGCCGAGCCACGCAACCTCGACGTCGACGCCGTGCGCGAAGAACTCGACCGGCGGGTCCGGATTCGCGTAGTAGAGAAGCGGATCGGGCTCCTCATGGCTGCCCACGGAGAGCACCGACGAGAACCTCCACGGGTACGACTCGACGGGCATGTTGTGCGCGGAGGCGACGAGGATCGTTCCCCGGAAGTACGCGGTGTCGGCCAGCTCGTGCAGGAGGTCGCCGAACTCCTTCTTCGTCGTGGAGAGGCTCATGTTGACGACGTCGTAGCCCTGGGCGACCGCCCAGCGGAGGCCGGCGAGGAGCACCCGTCCGCTGCCCGAGAAGCCTGCCCCGAGGACGCGGACCGAGTACAGCTCGGCCTCCGGAGCGATCGAGCGGATGACGCCGGCACACGCGGTGCCGTGCCCGCAGAGATCGCCTTCTGTGTCCTCGGTCGCGATCGGGCCGCCGTCCTCGTCGAGGGCGATCGACACGGCACCCGCCAGCTCGCCGACCCGCGGATGACCGCGTTCGACGCCGCTGTCGAGGATGCAGACCTTGACTCCCTTTCCGGTGGCGCCGCCCATCGCCCACTCGCGGTCGACGCGCTCGGGCAGCGGGTTTTCCATCGCGATCCGGCCGACTGCGTCCTGCGGGAGCGACCAGGCGGGGATCGCTTCGCTCAATGCGACCCCGCCGGCAGGGTGAACTGCGCCGCGTCGGAGGCTGTCCGGGCGGCCGCCCGAGCTCTCGCCGCACGGGGATCGTCGCTCGCGACGGCGAGGTTCACCTCGACGAGCCGAACGGCTGCGTGCGCTGCGGCTGCGGCGAGCACGGCCGCCACTCCTGCGTCGGGCTGAGCGTCCGGCTCGGCGGTCCGGGCCAGCTCGCCGGCGAGCGCGGCGACGTCCGAGCAGGCCTCGGCAATCTCGAGCGGGATCGCCGAAGCCCGGTCGAGCGCGAGCCCGAGGTTGAAGTCGCGTCGCTCGTCACCGCCGTCGGCGGCCTCGGCCAGAGCTTGCCGCGCCGTCGAGAACGCCTGGGCGTCGGTCGGCGCGAGCTCGGCGAGTCGAGACTGGAGCATCGACGCTTGCGCGGCGAACCCGTCCTGGCCCGAGATCCGGGCGACCTTGACCGTCACGGCCGCCGCGATCGCGCCGACGAGCGCCGCGGCCGAGCCGCCGGCCGGAGCTGCGTCGCGAGTCGCCAGCGCGTCGAGCGCGCCTCGAAGATCGAGACCGAGGTCGGCTCCGCCGGACACGAGCTACTGCCCGAGGAGCAGGCGGGCTTCGGCGAGGATGCGCGGAGTCGGGCTGATGCCCGACTCCGCCAGCGCCGATTCGAGGTCCGCGACGAGCCGCGCGCGAAGGTGGGCGTCTGCCTCAGCGCGGACGATCAGATCGTCCAGCTCAGCCCGCACGCGTGGGAGCTCCTGAGCCGCCGACACCCACCCCAGAGGGGGCGGCGGCAGTGCGCCGATCAGGCGCGCCAGGCTCTCAATGTCGTAGTTCGTCACTCGAATCACCCGTCTACTGGACGTGGGGCCGCGTCGGGATCTTCCATCGCGGTCTTCAACTTTTCCAGACAGCGCGAAATCCGGCTCGCGATCGTGCCCGAGGGCAGGTCGAGAGCTTCTCCGATCGTCTTGTAACTCTCGTCACGAGCGAAGAACCGGTCGAGGATCTCCTGGCAGCTCTCGGGGAGGGTGGCCATCACCTCGCGCACCGTGAGCGCGTCGTCGAGCTCGCCGAGCCGGTCGTCGACGCCCGGGGGCTCGACCTCCTCCGAGGCGTCCTCCCTGGAGCTACGCAGGTGGTCGACGCACGTCCGGCGCGTCAACTGCCCGATCCAGGGCCGAAACGCGGCGTCGTCGCGCAGCCGGCCGAGCTGCTGGTAGACCTTGGTGAAGACGTCCTGGAACACGTCCTCTGCGTCCTCGGAGGAGAACCGGAACCCCTGGACGCAGATTGCATAGACGTAGCGCGAGAAGCGCGAGACGAGCTCGTTCCAGGCTTCGTCGTCGCCCGAGCGGCAGCGCGCGACGAGCGCCGTGTCGGTCAGTTCCGTCGTGCCTTGCACTCGCCGATCTTATGCTTGATGCATGACCGAGATAAGCCTCGAGGAGTTGCAGCTCGCGGCGCGGAACCACGGCATGCCGCTCGAGACGCTGCGCGAGCCGATCACCCCGGTCGGGCTTCACTACCTGTTGATCCACTACGACATCCCGGCTGTTGATCCCGAGTCGTGGCGTCTGACGGTCGACGGGCTCGTCGAGCGGCCGCTCGAACTGACGCTCGGAGCGCTGCGTGACCGCCCGCCGCACGAGGTTGTGGCGACGATGGAGTGCGCGGGGAACGGCCGGGCGAAGCTCGAGCCGCATGTGGTCAGCCAGCCGTGGCTCCTGGAGGCGGTCGGCACCGGCCGCTGGGCGGGCGTCAGGCTGCGCGACCTCCTCGACGAGGCCGGCGTGGCCGAGGCAGCCCACGAGGTGCTGTTCACGGGCCTCGACCGCGGGATCGAGAACGGCGAGGAGCAGTGGTTCCAGCGCAGCCTCCCGCTCGACGAGGCGTTCCGTGACGAGGTGATCCTCGCCTACGACCTGAACGGCGCGCCGCTCCCGCCCCAGCACGGCTTCCCGCTTCGGCTGTTCGTCCCTGGCTGGTACGGGATGACGAACGTCAAGTGGCTGACGCGGATCAGCGTGATCGACGAGCCGTTCCGCGGCTACCAGCAGGCGAAGGGCTACCGCCTGCGGCTGGATCCCGATGAGCCGGGCGAGCCGCTCGCGCGCATCCGCCCGCGATCGCTGCTCGAGCCGCCCGGGATCCCCGAGTTCATGACGCGCGAGCGGACGATGGCGGTCGGCCCTTGCCGGCTGGCGGGCCGTGCCTGGTCGGGCCAGGCGCCGATCGCCGGCGTCGACGTCAGCGTCGACGGAGGACGGACCTGGGAGTCGGCGTTGCTCGAGCCCGACGAGTTCGGCCCGTGGGCGTGGCGGCGGTTCACGTTCGACTGGGCGCCGAGCGCCGCGGGACGCTACGAGCTGTGCTGCCGCGCACGCGACGAAGCCGGGAACGTGCAACCCCGCGAGCCGGCGTGGAACGTCGGCGGCTACGCGAACAACGCGATCCAGCGCATCGTCGTCAACGTCGGCTGAGCCACGGCTCAGCACGAGGCAACCCGAACGTCTAGGTTTCGGCAGCTTTCGGGCGATAACGCTCAAGTTTCAACCGGGTTGGCCGAAATCTGTGGCCTATGGCGACGGCAGCAAGACTCACCACAGACGAGGCCGCTTGGGCCCCCGAGCCCGGTTGGGCTCGCGAGGACTTCGAGCGCCTGAACGAAGACGAAGCAACAGCAATCCTCCTGCGGCGGATGCGCAAGCTTCTGGCCCGCGGTTTCGAGCCTCTCGACGCGTTGCGGCTTGCGTCGAAACTCGACACGCCGCTCTTCTAAGGCCAGGAGCAGCCGGAGAGCCCCTTGGGCGGGGGCTCTCCGGATACGCATGTCCTAAGTCAGGGTGATCTCGTCGCCGACGGCGATCGTGCCGTCGTTCAGCACGTCGGCGTTCAGGCCCGCACGATGCGCGAGGTCCTTGATGATCCCGGGTCGCGTCATGGCCTCGAGGTGTGCACACGGCTCGCAGAGCTCGATGCCGACACACTCGATCGAGCCGACCCGGAATCGCTTGCCGACGAGGTCGTTCAGCCGGACGCCGCGAACCGTTACCTGGCGGCGGGTCGCGCCGGGCGCGAGTCCGACGCGCTCCACTTCTTCTGCCTCGACCAGCGTCAGTGCCTGGCCGGGGAGCGCGCCGTCGGCGTGGAAATGCCGGTCGCCGATCATGCCCTTCCCCGCGACGACCGCGACAGCGTCGACCTCGCGCAGCTCTGCGACGCCTTCGTCGCCGACGTGAATCCGCTCGACGATCACGCGCTAGCCGGCGCGCCAGCTCTCGCGCTTGCGCGAGCGCAGCATCGCCCCGGTGGCGGAGCCGAGAATCAGCAGCACGACGGCGCCGCCCAGGGCGACCCCGATGATGATCGGAGTCCGGTGCGTCTTCGTGGTGGTCGTCGTCGGCCCACTTGCGAGCGTCGTGCTGTGGAGCTCGGAATCCTGGGAGCTGAGGTTGCTCGACTCGTTGTCGACGCGGTGCCCGATCGCGTAGGCGCCGAACCCGACCGCGCCGAGGACGAGCAAGATCAGGAAGCCGTCGATCAAGCGCCTCATCCCTGAAACCGTATCGAGCGAGCCTGACGGCGACATCACCCGTCCGAGTGCCGGCGTCTGACACACGTCTGACTGGAGTCAGACTCGAGTCAGACGTGAGGGCCCGGTCTGCAGCCGCGAAACGCAGGGCCGAACCTCGGCGTTTATCTGTTTCAACAAATATTCTCCGGAGCGGCGCGAACCCGCGTCCACGCTGGGATCGCGGTTCATCCGTCACACTTTCATTCGAACCTGGTCGCACTTCGTTGTGTCAGACGTGAGTCTGACTCGAGTCAGACGCAGGCGGTTCAAGGAGCGAGGCCCACTCAGGTAGAACGAGCCACCGTGCTGCCGCCGCTCCTGCGTGGAAATCCGAACTTTCGCCGGTTCTTCGTGGGGCAGTCGGTCTCGCTCATCGGCGACCAGATCACGGCGATCGCCCTCCCGCTGACCGCCGTGCTCGCGCTGGACGCGACGCCGGGCCAGATGGGCCTGCTGACGACGGCCTACCTGATCCCGAACCTGCTCTTCTCGCTCCACGCAGGCGACTGGGTCGACCATCGCGGCCGCCGGCGGAACGTGATGCTCGCGACCGACGTCGGCCGGGCGCTCCTGCTCGCATCGGTCCCGGTCGCCTACGCGCTCGGCCACCTCTCGTGGGCGCAGCTGTACATCGTCGCATTCGGGACCGGCTCGCTCAGCGTCCTCTTCTTCGTCGCCTACGGCGCGATGATCCAGATGATCGTTCCGCGCCAGGACTACGTTCAGGCCAACTCGCTCGTGCACGGCAGCCGCGCGTTCTCGTTCCTCGCCGGCAACAGCGTCGGCGGTGCACTCGTGCAATTGCTGAGCGGGCCGTACGCGCTCGGCGTGGACGCGCTCTCGTTCATCTGGTCGGCGGTCTTCCTCGGCCGCATGCAAATCGACGAGCCGCCTGGTGCTCCCCGCGAATCCGGCGGGCTGATGCAGGGCGCACGCTGGATTCGCAACAACGCGATCATCCGTTCCGAGCTGCTCGGAGTCGCGACGCTGAACTTCTTCAACTTCATCTTCTTCGCGCTGTTCGTCCTCTACGCGACGCGGCAGCTCGACGTGGCCCCGGCCACGCTCGGGCTCGTGCTCGGCGTCGCCTCGATCGGGACGCTCGGCGGCTCATTCGTGACGGCACGGATCGCACGGCGCATCGGGATCGGGCGAACGTTCGCTCTCGGCTGCTTTCTCTTCCCCGCGCCGCTGATCCTCGTCCCGATCGCAGGCGGGCCCCACTGGCTCGTCATCGCGTGCCTGTTCGTCGCGGAGTTCTTCTCCGGCATCGGCCTGATGATGCTCGACATCATGGCGGGCACGATCAGCGCCGGTCTGGTACCGACACAACTTCGCTCGCGCGTCTCGGGCGCGTTCATGGTCGTCAACTACGGCGTCCGGCCGCTCGGCACGAGCGTCGCCGGCGTGCTCGGCGAGACGATCGGCCTGCGGCCGACGATGTGGATCGCGACCGTCGGCGCCGTGACGGGTCTCCTCTGGATACTGCCCTCGCCGATCATGTCGCTGCACGACATTCCCGCGGAGGCCGCATGACCCAGGACCCCCTGAGCCTGTTTCGTGACTGGATCGAGACCGACGAGGTCGCGCTCGCGACCGCGACTGCGGGCGGCCGCCCGTCGGTGCGGATGGTCCTGCTGAAGTCCGCCGACGAGCACGGCTTCATGTTCTGCACGAACTACGAGTCCCGGAAAGGGCTCGACCTGCACGACAACCCCTACGCCGCCCTCCTCTTTCGCGAGCCCGGTCTGCAGGTCCGCATCGAGGGGCGCGTCGAGCGGGTGACGCCGGCCGAGTCCGACGCCTATTGGCAGTCCCGCCCGCCCGCGTCACGGCGCAGCGCCGCCGCGTCCCGCCAATCCCAGCCGATCGCCTCGCGCGCCGAGTTGGAGGACGCGGTTGCAGCCCAGCCCCCCGAGCCGGCGCGGCCGGCATGGTGGGGCTGCTATCGCCTCGTCCCGGAGACCTACGAGTTCTGGCGGCACCGCGAAGACCGTTTGCACGAACGTCACCTCTTTAGGCGATGCGACGACGGTTGGCAGACGCTAATTCTGCAACCGTGAGGATCTTCGCCGCCTCGGTCGTCGCGCTGCTCGCCGTCTCGGTAGCGGGCGCCGCAGCACCGACGCCGACACTCGGCGGCTGCTCCGTCTTCCCGGCCACGAATGCCTGGAACCAGCGCGTCGACATGCTCCCGGTCGCGTCAGACTCGAGCACGATCATCGGGTCGATCGGCGTCGACACCGGGGTGCATGCCGACTTCGGCTCCGGCACGTGGGACGGCTCCAAGATCGGCATCCCCTACGTCGTCGTGCACGGCAAGACGACGCCGAAGTCGCGCGTCACGTTCGACTACGCGGACGAGAGCGACAAGGGGCCGTACCCGATTCCGGCCAACGTCCCGATCGAGGGCGGCAGCGACCACCACGCGCTGATCGTCGACCGCGACGGCTGCAAGCTCTACGAGCTGTACGCGCTGCAAAAGAGCGGCAGCCGCTGGGCGGCGGGCTCAGGCGCCATCTGGAGCCTGCGCTCGAACGCCCTCCGTCCGGCGACCTGGACCTCGGCCGACGCCGCCGGTCTCCCGATCCTGCCCGGGTTGGCACGGTGGGACGGCGACGCGTCGACCGGTCACATCGATCACGCGCTCCGCTTCACGGTGCAACGCACGCGCAACACCTTCGTCTACCCCGCGCGTCACCAGGCTTCGAGCTCGAGCGATCCGTCGCTGCCGCCCATGGGGCTGCGCGTGCGGCTGAAGGCGGGCGTCAACATCTCGAAGCTGCCGCCGCAGGCACGCATCGTCGCGCAGGCGATGAAGACGTACGGGATGATCGTCGCCGACAACGGCTCGAACTGGTACGTCACGGGCGCGCCGAGCCCGCACTGGTCGAACGACCAGCTGCACGCGCTAGGCGCGCTGCACGGTTCCGACTTCGAGGTCGTGGACACCTCGAAGCTGCGGCCGTAGCCGCACGGCGAACGTCGTCCCCGCCGGGCTGCTCTCCACGCTGACGCTGCCGCCCATCGCCACGGCGAGCTGCCGCACGATCGCGAGCCCGAGGCCGCTGCCGACCGGGCGGTCCCTGCCGACCTTGTCGTAGAGATAGAAGCGTTCGAACGCGTGCTGCAGATCCTCGGAGGCGATGCCCGGGCCCGTGTCGGAGACGCTGAGCAGACCGGGTGCGACCGCGACGGTGACGCGACCGCCGGCCGGCGTCTCGCGGAGCGCGTTCTCGACGAGGTTCGACGCGATCTGCAGCAAGCGGTCCGGGTCGCCCTCGACCCACGTCTCGCCCCCGGTTGCGTCGAGCGTCACCTCGAAGCGCCGCGCTGCGGGCTCGTACCTGTGCACCGCCTCGCGCGCGACCCCTGCGAGATCGACGTCCTGACCGTGCACGGAGAACTCCGAGCGGTTCATGCGGGCCAGGTCGAGCAGGTCGCGCACGAGCCGTTCGAGCCGCCCTGCCTCGAGGGCGATCACGCGAGCCGCCTCGTCAGGCTCGAACGCGCCGTCCGCGAGTCCCTCGGCATAGCCGCGGATCGCAGTCAACGGCGTCTTCAGCTCGTGGCTGACGGAGAGCAGGAAGTTGCGCTCGGCCTCGCGCGAGGCCGACAACTGCTCGGCCATCTCGTTGAACGCCTGCGCAAGTGAAGCGACCTCCCGGGTCCCGACCTGCGGCAGCGGCTCGTGCCGCTCGTCGGTCCCGAACGCCCGGGTGGCCGCCGCGACGCGGCGGATCGGGCGCGTGATCGACCGGGCGATCAGGAATGACAGCGCGGCGGCCAGCGCGGCGCCCGCGAGCGCGGCAAACAGCAGGTCGCGCAGGAAGGGCTTCCACTCGGCCGAGCGCACGCTCGCGGGGCGAAGGAGCAGCAGTCCGCGCGACGGAATGGTGCGGTACGAGTAGAGGTAGCTCACGCCGTCGTAGGTCGTCTTGCCGTCGCTCCCCTTGTTGACGTTCGGCACGTACGGCCGCAGAAGCGAGCGGGGCTGGACGATGATGCGGACGTTGCCCGAGAGCCGGTTCAGGTTGATGTAGTTCGGGCTGCGCCGCCGCTGCAGCGCGAGATCGTCGGCGCGCTGCGCGAGCGCGGTCACCTGCGTGCGGTCGACCTGCCGGCGCGTGAGCACGGCGCCGATGGCGATCGTGAGCGCGAGGGTCAGGCCGAGCGCGGCGAGTGTCGCCG
This sequence comes from uncultured Thermoleophilia bacterium, assembly GCA_963846895.1. Taxonomy (GTDB): domain Bacteria; phylum Actinomycetota; class Thermoleophilia; order Gaiellales; family Gaiellaceae; genus PALSA-600. The sequence continues at coordinate 21,536 of CAWJXR010000002.1, forward strand.
CGAACAGCCGCCCGCGCAGGCTGCTCACTGCGCGACGGCCTTGTAGCCCGACCCGCGCAGCGTGCGGATCAGATCCGGCCGCCCGAGCTTGCGCCGCAACTGTGCGACGTGAACGTCAACCGTGCGTGTGCCGCCCGGGTACTCGAGGCCCCAGACCCGATCGAGCAACAGGTCGCGCGAGAGGAGCATGCCGGTGTTCGCGAGGAAGTATGCGAGCAGGTCGAACTCCTTCGCGGTCAGCTCGACGGGCTTCCCCGCGACGGTCACGTCGTGCGACTCGCGATCGAGGACGACGTCGCCGAGCGTCAGGATGTCCCGCCGGTCGTGCGGCTCACTCCGCCGCAGCACCGCCTTCATCCGGGCGACGAGCTCGCGCGGCGAGAATGGCTTCGTGATGTAGTCGTCGGCGCCCACCTCGAGCCCCACGATGCGGTCGGGCTCCTCATCGCGGGCGGTCAGCATCAGGATCGGGACGTCGGAGCGCGCGCGGAGCGCGCGGCAGATGTCGAACCCGTCCTTACCCGGCAGCCCGATGTCGAGCAGCACGAGCCGAACCGGGTGACGATCGATCTCGACGAGGGCGTCCTCGCCGCTGCGCACCCAGATCACGCGATACCCGTCACGCGACAGGTACCCGCGCACGAGCTCGCCAACCGACGGCTCATCCTCGACGAGGAGCACAGTCCCGGCCATGCTGCTCAAGGCTACTCCGGGGTGAGGCTAGCGCTGCACACGGATGCGCACCGCCGGGCCTCCGTCGATCCGCATCGTCATCGCATTCATGCCACGTTTGAGCTGGAAGATCGTCGCCGGAGTGTTGTAGATGCGAACGATCGCGAACGACGTCAGCGGAATCACGAAGACGCTTCCGTCGCTCTCGCGCAGCGTCAGCTGCGTGGCCGAGACCTGGGTGATGCGACCGCGGTCGAGCGTGACGGTATGCGGCTTGCGGTTGATCTTGACGTTGATGTCCGCGTGCGACCACGTTCCCTCGAGATGCGGGAACGGAGGCACGGAGCCCCGCGTGGCCGCAGTGCTCGTCGCACTGGTGGCCAGCATCGCGAGCAGTCCGACCAGCACGACGAGCTTCCGCATGGACACACTCTTTCTGTTCGCGGTCATTCGCGGGTGCAGCTTCCGTAAATCGCACGTAAAACGAGAGCCGCCGGTTTTCACCGGCGGCTCTGTTCTCTGCTGCACTCGAGTCCCTCGCGCTTCGGTCGGTGGGTCAGTTGGCACCTGCCCGACCTCACCCGTCAATGTGCCTTCGACCTGCGCTCTCGACTCCAATATTGCGTTCCTTCCGGACGACGTTTCGCGCCCGGCTCCGTCTCTCCTGCAGATCCTCCGCCTCCGCGAGCAGGCAGACAATGGGCCGTTCGGCCTACGCGCGCTCGGGCAACGTCACGATCTGACCGCCGAAGCGGCCGACGCCAGGAGGAAGAGACCGGTTCCGGTCAGGACGATCGTGCCCCCGGGCGGCAGGTCGCCGTAGTACGAGACCGTCAGGCCGATGAGGACTGAGGCGAGGCCGAAGGCGATCGACAGCGCGATCGTCGAGCGCAGGCTCCACGCGACGCGCTGGGCGGCGACGACCGGCAGCACCATCAGCGCGGCGATCAGGAGGATGCCGACGATCCGCATCGAGACGCCGATCGTCAGCGCCGCGAGCATCGACACGACGGCGTTGAGGACCGAGACGGGAAGCCCCGCGACGCGCGCGCCCTCCTCGTCGAGTGCGACCGCGATCAGCGCGCGCATCAATACGGCGACGATCAGCAGCGCGCCGAGCCCCAGCACGGCGATCACGACGAGGTCGCTGCGCGACACGGTGAGGATCGAGCCGAACAGGTAGGCGAACAGGTTCGCGTTCAACGCGCCCGCGGCAGAGATGAGCACGACGCCGGCGGCGATCCCCGTGTAGAAGACGATCGCCAGCGCCTGGTCGCCCGCGGTCTGCCTGCGTGCTCTCAGCCACTCGATTCCGGCGGCTCCGACGATCGCCGCGACGAGCGCCGTCCACACCGGCGAGACGCCGAGGAGATACCCCGCGGCGACGCCTGCGAACGCCACGTGCCCGATGCCGTCGCCGATCAGGCTCAGCTCGCGCTGCACGAGGAAGAAGCCGACCGTCGGAGCGAGCACGCCGACGATCGCCCCCGCAGCGAACGCGAGCCGCATGAACTCGAGGTCAAGCATGAACGTGCGAGGGGTCGTGCCACATGCCGGGCAGTTGCGAGGGGTCGCCGTCGAAGACGACTCGCTCGCGCACCAGTACGAGCCGGCGCACGAACCGCTCGACGGCGCCGAACTCGTGCGACACATAGAGGATCGTCACGCCGAGCTCGCTGTGCAGCCGGTCGAGCAGCTCGGCGAGCGCGTCCTGCGCCTCGACGTCGACCCCGGTCGTCGGCTCGTCGAGCACGAGCAGCCGGGGTCCGGCTGCCAGTGCCTTGGCGATGAACGCTCGTTGCTGCTGGCCTCCGGAGAGGCGGTTCACCGGACGCCTGGCGAGCTCCGTCAGCCCGACGCGCTCGAGCGCCGAGTCGACGGCCTCACGGTCGGCACGCTGCAGCCGGCCGGTGAGACGGAGCGGCGCGCGCCCTGCCTCGACGACCTCCCGTACCGTCGCAGGAGCGTGCACCCCCACTCTCGAGCGCTGGGCCAGGTAGCCGATGCTCCTGCGGTCGGAGAACGTCCGCGCCGGCTCGCCGAAGAGCGTCACCTCACCGCTCGCAGGACGCTCGAGGCCGAGGGCGAGCCGTAGCAGCGTCGTCTTGCCGCCGCCGTTCGGGCCCGCGATCGCCACGAACTCCCCGGGCTCGACCCGAAGCGAGACGTCCGCGAGCACGCGCGGGCCCTGGGCGTACGAGAAGTCGACGTGCTCGAGCTCGACGGCTAGCGGCATCGGAGCGTCGACCTCAGCGCGGCCAGGTTCTGCCGCATCAACGAGAGGTAGGTCGCGCCGGAGCGCGCCTCCGAGGGAGTGAGCCCCTCGATCGGATCGAGCACCGCCGTCCTGGCACCCGCCTCGCGCGCGACGGTCTCGGCCAGCTTCGGGCTGACGAGGCGCTCGAAGAAGACGGTCCCCGTGCCCGACCGGCGCACGAGCTGCGCAAGCGAGGCGAGCCGCCTGGCGCTGGGCTCGGCCTCGGGGTCGAGGCCTGTGATCGCAACCTGCTTCAGGCCGTAACGGGCGGCGAGATAGCCGAACGCCGCATGGCTCGTGACGAACGTCCGGCGGGCGCAATCGCGCAGCCCCCGCCGATAGGCGACGTCGAGGGCGGCCAGCCTGGCGTCCAACGCGTCGGCGGCCCGGGGGCGGCCGAGCGCGTCGCCGATCCGCCGGACGATCCGGCCGAAGAGGATCGGGTCGAGCCAGACGTGCGGGTCCGATTTCCCTGCCTCCTCACCGGTGCCCGCACGCAGCTCGAGTCCCTGCAGCACGTCAACGCGCCGTCCCTTGGCCCCGAGCACGGCCTGCTCGAGAGCCGGCTGGAACCCGTGCGAGAGGTACAGCACGAGCCGAGCCTGCTGGACAGCCGCAACGTCCTTCGGCGTCAGCTCGATGTCGTGCGGCTCCGCGCCGGAAGGCGTCAGATTGCGGACGTCGAGGCCCGGGCCGCCGACCGCCTGCGCCGCGAACGCGAGCGGATAGAAGGCGGCCACGACCTGCGAACGGTTCCCCGAGCCGCGGCAGCCCGCCAGGACGCCGGCGAGCGCAAATACGAGAACGATTCTCATCTTCGCCAGAGGCTAGCAGCGAACCGTCAGAAGGGTCGGCAATAATGAGCCCGTGGCCCGGACTCGCCCGGCACGCGGCCTCTTGGCCGTCTGCGTGCTCTCGCTTACCGTGATTGCCTTCGGCTGGGCGGCGGCACGCTCGAACGAGGCGACCGGTCCTGGGGTCGTGCGCCTGACGGATCTGCAGACCTCGATGAAGAACACCGGCGGAAGCGAGCTAGGCGTCGGCGACGTCCAGATCGCAGGGCTCCAGCTGTTCGGCGGCGCGGTGCGTTCGCGCCCGATCGGCAAGGGTGTCCTCATGTGCATGTACGTCTCGAAGACGCTCCGCTCCTGCAACGGCTCCTACATCCTCCCGCGCGGGATGATCGAGACGAGCGGGCTGATCAACTCCCGGCTGCTCTACACGGCTGCGATCACAGGCGGTACGGGTCTGTACGACAACGCGCGTGGAACCCTGACCGTGACGGCCAAGGGGCTCAAGCCGCGGCGCGAGCTTCTGCTCTTCAGACTCTCGGGATGACCGTGGCCGCTCGGAAACTGCGGCCACTGATCTTGATCTGCGACGACGAACTGCCTTTGCGGGAGCTGATCAAAGCCGCCCTTGGCGACACCTACCGGTACGTCGAGGCCGGCGACGTCCGGGAGGCAGAGGACGCCCTCTCGTCCGAGGAGCCGGTCGCGATCGTCCTCGACGTGATGCTGCCCGGCAAGAGCGGCATCGACTTCCTGACCGACCTCCGCACCGCGAGCACGCCGTCGGAGATCCCGGTCGTGGTCGTCTCGGCGTGGCAGAGCCCCGACGACGAGCAGGCTGCGCTGACCGCCGGCGCCGACGCCTTCATCGGCAAGCCGTTCGACCCCGAGGATCTCGCGACGCTTATCGAAGGGCTCGTTGCTGCATAGCGTCGTCGGTCGGGTCACGGCCGTCACCGCGCTCGGTGCGGCCGCGATCGGCGCGACGCTGGCCCTGTTCTTCGCCGCGAACTCCAGCCTCAGCCGCGCGAACCAGGACAACGCGCGGGCGGCCGCGATCAGTGCTGCGGCATTCGATCTGAGAGAGCACGTTCTCGATCTCGACACGGCATTTCAGGCGGTCGTGCAGGGCAGGGGGAGCCGCTTCCAGGCCCGCTGGCGAACCGCGAAGCGGACATGGAGGGCGCCTGCGGCGCAGCTCGAGCAGGCGGCCGCCGAGAACCAGGGGCTCGAGGCGGCAGCGCTCGCCCTCCGGGCACGGATCGAGGCCTACATCAACGACTACGGCGACCCGGTGATCGCGATCGCCCAGATCTCGCCTGCCGCTGCGCGCTCGACGACGGCCCTGACGGAGGGGACGATCAGGATCGGGACGATCCTGAAGAGCACCGACAACCTGTCGCGGCTGGCGGCCCAGGACGCCGCGCGCCGCAGCGTCGCCGCAAACCGCCTGGCGCACCGCGCGACCGTCGCCGGGCTGGCCGCGCTCGTCTTCGCACCGCTGCTCCTGATCGCGATCGCGATCTGGCTCGCCCGCTCGGTCGCGGCACCGCTCCGCCGGACGGTCGACGCGTCTTCGTCGGTCGCCGCAGGCGACTTCAGTGTCCGGCTCGACGAGCGCCGGCGCGACGAGTTCGGCGAGCTCGGGCGCGGATTCAATGCGATGACCGCGTCGCTCGCTGCGAGCCACGACGAGCTCGTCGAGCGGGCAGACAGCCTCGAACAGGCCGAGCGCCACAAGTCCGAGCTGATCAGCATGGTCTCGCACGAGGTGCGAACCCCGCTGGCGAGCATCCTCGGCTTCACGCGACTGCTCCTCGAACGCGACCTCGACGAAACCGACCGCCGCCGCTACCTCGGAATCGTCGACGCCGAGGCAACCCGGCTCGCCGCACTGGTCAGCGACTTCCTCGACGCACGCTTGATCGAAGAAGGGCAGTTCGCGCTCCGGCCGGAGCTCTTCGACGTGCGCAGCCTCGTGCTCGAGCAGGCTGAGCTGGCGCTCGGCCACGACAACTCGCACGAGCTCGAGCTACAGCTGCACGAAACGCCGCTCTACGTGCAGGCCGACCGCTCGCGACTCACCCAGGTCGTTGCGAACGTGCTCTCCAACGCGGTCAAGTACTCGCCGACAGGCGGCACGATCACCGTCGGCGCAACGCCCAACGCCGCGGGTGCGCGCATCTGGGTGGACGACGAGGGCACCGGCATCGCCCCCGAGCACCGCGAGCAGATCTTCGAGCCGTTCTACCGCGGCGGCGCCCCGGCGGCCGGCATCCCGGGCACGGGGCTCGGGCTCGCCGTCTCGCGCCGGATCGTCGAGGCTCACGGCGGGACGATCGGGTTCGACTCGCTCGGCGACGGCACCCGGTTCTGGATCGAGCTGCCCGTCGAGCGGCCGGTCGACGCGCGAGTCGCCGGACGAGCAGCGCGTCACTTCGTAGCTCGCGAGTCAGGCGCCGATCAGACCGGCGAGAGTTTTATGGTGGGCAAACGCCGGCTCACGCCGGCCGAAGAGGGCGCGGCCTCCTCGAATCTCTCCCCTCCGGGGGGCCGCGCCCTCGTCTCCTATCGGCCCGTCGCAGGACCGCCTTGAGGCAGCCGCTCGGTACGCTGGCTCTCGATGGCGTGGGCCGACGATGCTGCGTTAGCCCTGAAGGGCGCGGGCTACCGGCCGGGTGCGGCCGGCCAGCTCGTCCTGCAGCACCTCGGGTCGCAGCAGTGCTGCCTCGGCGCGAAGGAGATCCACGACGACCTGCGCCGCGACGGGCGGACGGTCGGGCTGGCGAGCGTCTACCGGATGCTCGATGCGCTGTCGGAGCAGGCGCTCGTCCAGCGGGTCGACGTCGGGGACGGCGTCGTGCGGTACGAGCCGGCCCGGCGCGCAGACCATCATCACCACTTCGTCTGCGAGGACTGCGGGAAGGTCGAGCCGTTCTCGGACCGGAGCCTCGAGCGGGCGCTCGAGGCGGTCGAGGAGCGGAGCGGCTACTCGATCGCAGGCCACGAGGTGGTCATTCGGGGCGCCTGCTCCGATTGCCGCGGCTGAGGGCAAGTGGTAGAAGTGCCCGATGTCCGACGAGGGCAACCCCAGCCAACTCGACGACGAAGAGCTCGACCGGGTTCTCGCGGAGCTGGAGGCCGAGGAAGCGGAGGTCTCGCGCCTGCGTCGCAAGCTGCACGACCGGCTCGCGAGCTTCCCGAACGAGGTCGCGCAGCAGCAGGAACACGACGTCTCGAAGAAGCGGCGCGAGCTGCACGTGCGAATCGACGCGCTCCGCGCCGAGCGGAGCAAGCGCCGCGATGAGCTCGCCGAGGGGCACGACGCGTGACACTCGTACGTGAGTACGATGCGAACATGGGCAGGGGGAGGAACGCGCCTTGGGTGGAGCGGCTGTTGACGCTCCTCCTCATTGCGGCCGCGCTCGCGCTCGTCGACCAGTACGTGAAGCTCGAGCTGCCGACGCCGATGTGGGCGCTGCACCATCGCTCGGAGATGTGGTTCATCGGCTCGTGCCTGCTCCTGCTGGCAGTGATGCCGTTGACGAGGCTGCCGTCGAACACCGTCACGGCCGGAGCCGGGATCTTCGCGGGCGGCGTGCTCGGAAACCTCGTCTCGGCGAGCGCGAACAATCGCGAGATCCCGAACCCCCTCGTGATCGGCACTCATTCGGGCGTCGCATTCAATCTCGCCGACGCGTTCGTGCTGAGCGGCAACCTCATCCTCATGGCCAGCCTGATCGCGATCACGCTCCGCTACCGCGACCAACTCGGCCGTCACGCCGTGGCGGACGCGCTCAAGCGGACGATTCGGCAACGAGCCGAAGCCTGACCGGCTCCGACTCGGGCTTCGCCGCATACATCGCTCGGTCCGCCTCGCGGAGCAGGTGCTCCGCCGTCGGCGACAGGAGAGCGTCGGTCCCGGCGACGCCGATGCTCGCCTTCTGACGGACCTCGCCGCCTGGAACGGCGACCACCAGCGCCTCGATCGCCGCGCGAGCCAGCTCGCCGGCCACGGAGGCAGCGGCGACGCCGACATCGCGCAGGATCACGGCGAACTCGTCTCCGCCGATCCGGCAGACGGCGCCGACACCCTCGGCCGCCAGCTCCAGCGTTCGTGCCACTGCAATCAGGACGTCGTCTCCGGTGACGTGCCCGTGCCGGTCGTTGACGCTCTTGAAGTCGTCGAGGTCGAGGAGCACCAGTGCGACAGGAGACGCCGGTGCAGCCTCGAGAGCGTCTGCCAGCAGCGCATTGAACCCCCGCCGGTTGAGCAGCCCGGTCAGCTCGTCGCGCCGCCCGAGCTCTCGCAGCTCCTCGCGCGTGCGCGCGTTCTCGATCGCGATCGTGGCCGCGTCGGCGAAGCGCTGAGCGAGCTCGAAGTCGAAGTCCGAGAACCGCGCTCGCTCACCCTCGCGGTAGAGGCTCATGGCGCCGATCACGACGCCTCGCGCGACGAGCGGAACGGAGATGATCGCCTCCGGCTCGCCGATCGGAGTCCCCGCGACGTGGCCGGCCCGCGGATCGAGGTGCGCCTCGTTGCAGAGGATCGGCCGTCCGCGCGCGGCTGCGAGGCCGATCAGGCCCTCTCCGAAGGGCAGCTTCGACCCGAGGAAGCCTTCAGGCCAGCCGCCCTCGGCGACGATCGGGACGAGCACGCGCTGGTCGGTCTGGGCCTCGGCGATCAGGATGCTCGCGACCGGGATGAGGTGGCGCACGGTCTTGACCAGGCGTTCGAGCACCTGGTCGAGCCCTTCACGCGACAGAACGTCGTGGTAGATCTCGGCGAGCTGCCGGTACGACGAGGCAACACGCTCACCACGCTCGGAGGCCGCAGTTTTCCGAACGTTTGACATACGCCTTCCCGATGATCTCCCGCGCTAGGCGGTAGGGCCTCCCCCATTCGAGTGATCGTCGAGCCGGCCGACATCATTCAGCAGCAAAGTGCGAAGAGCGGCTTGGAGATGGAGCTGCACCTCGACCGTCACGGCGCGTTGCTTCGCGAGCTCGGCCTCGAGGCGCTCGACGCGGTTTCGGAACCAGTCGAGGTCGTCGGAGCCGGAGTCGTGGGGCATGGGCTGCGTCGCCTCGACGCGGAACGGGGCCGGCTCGTAGCTCGCGGCCTGGTCCGACGCCTCATAGCTCACGGCCTGGTCCGACGCCTCGTAGCTCGCGGCCTGGTCCGACGCCTCATAGCTCACGACCTGGTCGGCCGGCTCGGGCTGCTCGGGCTCGTAGACCGGCGGTGGCACCAGATCGAGCGGCGGCAGAGGGGCGACGACCGGGGGACCGATGTCTTCAGGCGACTCGCTCACCGCACCACGGCTCGTGAGCAGCTGGCTGCTGAGCCCGGCGTCGAGCGCCGAGCGCGGGACAACGACGACGACCGTGTCCTCGCCGATCACCTCGCGCAGGGCTGCGAGACGTTCGTTCCGTCGGCTCGGCAACCGCGACGACGACCCGGCCGTCCTGCACGCGGGTCGGCATCGCCTCGAGGCGCTGCGCGTCCTCGCGCGAGAGGCGGGCGAGAGCATCGCCGTCGAACCAGATCGAGGCGCGATCGACATAGCTCAGGCTCCACTGCTCGGCGAGCACCTTCGCGATCTCGTCTTCGGAGAGCAGCCCGCGGCGCACGACGATCTCGCCGAGGCGCTCGCCGGTCTGGCCGCCCTCGAACAGCGCGTCGTCGACCTGCGCCTCGGTCAGCAGCCCTTCGGCCACGAGCAGGCGTCCGAGCGGCACGCGGCGGTACGCCCTCAGGGGTCGGCGAGCCGTCAGCGACGTCTTCGTCCGGTACGGGATGCAAGGTCGGATTCGCCATTCAGCCCTGTCCAGACACTTGTCGGCCGGAAAGCGGCTTAGCTTGAGCGTCCCTTGCGAGCGGCGATCCCGACGGCGGCCGACGCCGCGGCCAGGAGCCCGAGCGCGGCGGCAACGGCGCCCCAGCCATCGCCCCCAGAGCCACCGGTCTGGATCAATTGGGCCGGCGCAGCCTCCCGCTTCGCGGCCCGATCCGCCTCGAGAGCGGCGGGCCGGGCCGGGCGCTCGAGCGGCCTGATCGCCAGCAGCCGCCTGAAGTCCGAAAGCGCACCCTGCCCGCGTCCGGCGGAGCTCGGCAGCCGGACCGGCGGGGGCGCCTGCACCCGGTCGAGCCGCTGCCAGCGCGCCAGGTAGGTCGTCGGATCGACCGCCCCGTCGTACCCGAGGTACAGCAAGCCGTTCGGATGAACCTCGAAATGCAGGTGAGGCTCCGTCGTGAAGGCGTCGCCCGTGTTGCCGACGAATCCCAGCACCTCGCCCCGGTGGACGCGATGGTTGTTGCGCGCAAGCGCCGTGTAGCCGGAGAAGTGCGCGTAGTAGAACGAGTCGCCGCTGTCGGTGCGCAGCCAGAGACGCCAGCCTCCGACGCGATTCCAGCCGACAGCGAAGACGGTTCCGTCGGCGGCGGCGACCACGGGCGTCCCGAGGTCGGCGAACAGATCGTCACCGTGGTGCCAGCCGCCGGGCACGTCGCTTCGCTCCCCTCCGTACGTGTCGCCCCAGGCGACGCGCCCGCTGACCGGGAAGTCGTACGTGCCGGGCGCGAGCGGCGGGGTTGCGCGCAGGGGTGCGCCCGTCGGGTGGTAGCCGCGCGGCCTGGGCTTCGGCTTGGGTTTGGGCTTGGCGGCCTTCGGCGCCGCGGGAGTGGGTGCCGGAGTGCTGGTCGTCTCGGTCGTCGTCGTCGCCGCCTGCGTCGTCGCCGTCGTGGACGCGGGGGGCGGGAGCTTCGGCTTCGGCGTCGGCTTCGGCGGCGCGGGTGGCGCCGCCGCCGGCTGCGGCGGAGCGCCCGGACGCTTGCCCGCGCTCGCCCAGCCGATCAACAGCGTCGTTCCGGCCGCGAGCCCGGCGTGGGCTCGAACGAGGCGGAGCGCGAGAGCGGCGCGCCACCAGCGAAGCGGCTCGCCCGGGCCGGCGTCGACGCTTACCTGCGCCTGCAGGACGCCCCAGTCGCCGACCGCTACCTCTTGCCCGACGGGAGCCGCGGCCGACGTGCCGTTCAGCTCGAGGCCGTCGTGCCGTGCGCGCAGGTGCCAACCGGATCCGTCGCCCGCGACCGGGACGAGGTCGACGTCGAGCGCGTCCCCGCGAACCGCGCCGCCGAGCACGCTCCAGGCACCGGTCTGCGCCGCGGTCCCCCCGGGCGAGCCTGCCGGTCCGACGCACCCGGCCACGCCGAGCTCGACGTGGCCGAGCTTCAGGCCGGTCGCCTGATCGCCGGCCCCGTCTGAGGTCGTGCTCTCGCGGTCGGCAGCGGCAAGCGTCGGCCCGACGATGGCCGGCACCGCCTGCCCGGGGGCAAGCGTGGCGAGAACGCCGGTCGCGACGCAGGGTGCGGGCGGTGCCGCGACTCCCTGGGCAACAGCGACGAGCGCGGTTGCAGCGCAGGCGGCAAGGCAGAGAGCCGGCCGACGAGCCATCGTTTCAGGGTAACGGAGCTATCCCGCACCCGACTCAAGCCCCCGGACGAGGGAGGCGCTCTGCTCTGGAGGGAGCAGGGTGTCGCGGTTCGTTGCGTTCTGCGCCGGTTTCGCTGCCTCTGGGGACGGGCGAGGAGCGTGAGGCTGTGATCGCGGGTTTGCGCCGGTTGCGGATGGTTGTCGCGGAGATGGTGAGACGCACGGGATGACGGTCTCGACGGTCTCGGGGAGCGTGACTCGGGTCGGGCTGGGCAAGCGCTGGCGTGTGCCGCTCGAGGTTGCCACCGCTACGAGAAGTGGCGGCCGGTCGAGCTCGTCCGAGTCGTGTGAAGATGCTCGGCAGATCGCGCTGTCCGGCGATCGCGTTGCCGGTCGAGTCTGAGCGTGCCGGCCGAGGACATCGGCGCCGCCGCTGAGCCCACCTGGATGTTGCCGACGGCGCTGTACTGGCCGCCGACGTAGAGCGAATAGGTATTTGCCGCGGACGGGGTGATCATCGTGTTCCCGGTGATGCAGAGGTCATTGGCGACCCAGATGTTCGAGTTGATCGTCGAGTTGCCGGTGACGTTCGTGCACCCGGAGGTCCCGGAGACGAAGAGGCCGTCGCCGTACACGTTCGAGGCATCGACGGTCGTCGTCGACGCGGTGTACAGCACCTTTTGCTGAACCTGGCGCGTCACCTTCCCGTTCGGCGATGTACCGGTCGCGGTGATCGTCCAGGTCGAGCCCGACTTGGCCAGCGAATACGAGACCTTCCCACCGTCCACGGAGACGTTGTTATAGGGACCCGGCGGTGTCGAGACGAGGTTGCTCGGATCCTGCTGCGCGACTACCCCGAGGCCGTTGTTCAGCCCTGCCTCGGCAATGTTCAGCGACCGGTCAGTCTGACGGTCGCGCCCGAACGCCGACTCGTTCGACGTCATGTTCGATGCGATCGCCGCAATCGAAATCGTCAGCGCACTCGTCAGGACAAGGGCGATGATGAGCGATTGCCCGGATTCGCCGGCGGCGCGCCTCGCAGCGCGGCATAGCGCCCTATGCAGGGAGGAGGAATTCATCATGGCCGCAGGAAGTCTCGTTCAGTTCTACACGCCAATTATCGACACGAGCCAGGTGGCTGCAATACCGCTAATGGGGGATAGGTTCACGCACGCAGCCGTCGATCCTTCACGCATGCGGCAGCTTCAGAGCGCCCTCGAACGCTGCTATCGCAGGCTGGCCCCAACCGACGGCTACACGCTGATCGAGTTGATCATCGTGATGGCACTGCTCCTGATCGTGATCGGCGTCCTGACAGACGGCTTCGCCTCCGCGACGAAAGCCGAGACCGACCAGACAAGCCGCGCGATCGATCAGGAAGCCGCCCGCCAAACCCTAGAGCGAATCACCAAAGACATCCACTGCGCACGCAGCGACAAAGCAGAACGCCTCATCGCACCGTCAGCGGCACCTGGAGCCGCAAACGCAATCTTCCAAAACACCGACGAACGTCGACGCGACCTCACGCGGCTGGATCGCCGTCAACATCGAGTCAACCGCATCCGACAGACCTGGCCGCCACACCCCAGTCGAGCCTCCGAAGACAACGCCTCTACCAGCAACGTCCTGGGTCCGACACCTGCAACAGCCGACGATGGTCGCGGCGATCACGCCGATCAGCAGCGCCGCACCGGCGCCGATGGCGGCGATTCGCAGCTCGCGCTCACGTGACCCGAGGGGAACGCCGGCCCGCCAGAGCAGCCGGCTCGGCACGGCGGCCGCCGCCCCGAGAATCAGACCCAGCACGACGACGATCCAGACCCCGGTGCTCTGGGGCTGGCTCGTAGCGACAGGCGCGCTCGCGACCTCCCTCACCGCGGGCTTGGGCTTCTTCGCCGCAGCGGCTGCCTTCGCCTTCAGTGCCGCCGCCTTGCGCGCCTTCGCCAGCTGGGCGGCAGTGCGCTTCGGCCGCGGCTTGACGAGGAAGAGCGCCTTGGGGTGAGTCTTGGCCCACTGGGCGTATGAGGCGCCGTGCAGACCGAGCCACGCCTTCAACTGGGCGCGATTCGAGAAGATTCCGTCCCCCCAGACGAGCGAGCCGCGCTGGCCGGGCGGCGGCGCCGTCTTCAGGTCGTACGGGCTGATGGCCCCGTAGATCGCGATCCCGGCGATGATCACGAACGCGGTCGCAAGCGGGACGAAGACCCACGGAGAAGTCTGACGCTTCTTTCGAGGCGCACGTACTGCCATTACCCCAGCCATGCTCGAATGATTGCTACTCGAAGCTGCCTTTTCAACTCCGCCGTCAAGAATCCCGCTCAGCGCCCGGGACGGATCGTGAATGCGACCACCTGCGCCGAGACCGTCCGGTGATGGAGCGCGATCGGAAGGCCGCCGATCAGGCTCACGCGGCATCTGAGCTTCGAGGAGCCCGGGACCGCGATCCGGACCGGGGCCGCACTGCCGGTCGCACGGACCCGCACGCGAAGACCGCCGCAGTCGAAGAGCAGCGTCTGGTGGCCGGACGGGCTCCGGATCCAAAGGGTGACGACCTGTGGGCGTCGTCCGGACGCGGCGACCAACGTGCTGACGGTCTGGAGGTAGCGGTCATCGCGGTTGAGGCCGAACAGAATCGCAACCGGCGCTCCTGCCGGCAGGTGACCGGGCTTCAGGCCCGGCGGGGGCGTCGCAACCGAGGTGTCCGCGTCGACGACCAGTGCGCCGTCGACCGCCTTGCCGGTCGGACCGATCAGCCGTCCTGACGGTGCCAGTCGAACCTGGGTCGCGACATATCCGTCGGCAGCGTGCTTGCCGCCGAGAACGAGGACGCGCGTCACGTGCGGATTCCAGAAGAGCGTCTCCATGAGGAGGAAGCGGTTCGTCGCGGGCGTCGTCACGATCCCGGCGCCTGATCCGACCTCGAACCTCGGCAGGCGCGTGCACGGATGCTCCGAGCTGGAACCCGAGCGACGTCCCGAAGCCGAGGAGCTCTCGTGTGCCCGCAGCGCCGATCGCCACCATGCAGACGATCGCGGTCGCGATCGTCACGCGTGAGCTCACGACACGAAGGCCGGTCACCACGGCGAGTGCCGTGAGGACGAGGCCCCAGACGATCGGCGCCGCTCTTCCTCCACCCGCGAGCCAGCGCAGACCCAGGAGCGTCGGCGACTCGTCGGTGGCGGCGGTCTGCAGCGCACGCCCCAGCGGGAGCAGGATCGCCGCGGCGGCCAACGCGTAGGCGGTCGCCCGGTAGAGGGTGCCGCGATCGAGCTGCTCGACCGACCACAGGAATGCTGCCGCGAGCAACGGGACGCAGTAGAACGCGTACCGCTCGTGCGCTCGATCCTCGGCGGCCCCGAAGAAGGCCGCCTGCGCCAGCAACCCGACCACGAAGCAGACCGAGAGCACGGCGAACGCACGGGAGCGTGGGTCGCTCGAGCGAACGAGCGCGGCAAGCCCGCACACCGCGCCGGGAACCACGACCCAGCCCGCGGAGATCGCCAGCACGAAGGCGTTCAGCCCGAACCACTGCACCGAGCCTTCGGCCCGGAATGGATACGTCGTGATCCCCGCGTAGACGCCGACCGCGCCGGTCCCTGCGAGCAGCAACACGACGCCCCCGATCGTCGAGGCCGCCACGACGATCGGCTGCCGGCGGAACAGCACGCCGACCGATCCGGCGCAGACCAGGGCAGCCGCGAGGTAGATCGGCAGGAAGGCGACGAATTGCACGCGGATCAGGACGAGGGCCAACATCAGGGCCAGGACCGCGACCTGTCGCAGGCGCGTCGGGCTCGCAATCGCGTGCACCGCGACGACGGTCGCGGCGAGAAACACGGGATAGGCGTACGGCTCCGTCAGGAGCGTCGTCGTGAAGGCGACATCCGGGACCAGCACCGAAAGCACCGCCACGACGAGACTGCCGCGCGTGCTCACGCCGATCGCGCGCGCGATGAAGTAGGCAGGAACCGCGGCTGCGGAGAACCAGAGCGCGCCCCAGCCGAGCGCGACGTGGTACGCGACGTCGACCGAATGAATCAGCCAGGCCGGCGCAACCAGGTACGGGCCGAGCACCGCCGGGAAATGGGCGGACGCTCCTCGCACCTGGGGAATGCCGCTCGAGGCGATCGAGCGCTCGAGCGATGCGTAGAGGTATTCGTCGGGGTAGTAGAGCGGCGTCGTCCGGCGAGTCGCAACGAGCACGCGAACGATCGCGCTCAGCGCGACGATGCAGAACAGCCAGGCCGCGATGTGCGCGTTCGTCTGCCGGGCAGACGACCGCGCCCTGAGCAGGCGCGGCAGTGTTCCTCCCGATTGTGATCGAGTTCCACTCTGCCACCTCGCGAGGCCGCTCTGGTGCTGAGTTTCTGGGAGGCGTGATCATCCGGCGTCCAAGTCGTCTCCGGGAACATCGGCCGCGGCACAGGAACAACTTGAGAACAGTGCGAGCAGCGCATAGTCGCAGGGATTCCGGCGCGGATTGCCCCAGGTAGGTCTCGGGCAGAGTCTGTTCGGAGCCGGCGAGCTCTTGTTTCGCGTGAGCTCGGCTCGGCGTGCCTCTACTTGATCAGCGTCAGCAGTTTGAACATCGGGAGGTACATGGAGATGACGATCGTCCCGACCATCACGCCGACGCCGATCATCAGGATCGGCTCGATGATGGACGTCAGCGATTGGATGCTCGCGTCGACCTCGTCCTCGTAGAAGTCGGCGATCTTGCTGAGCATCTTGTCGAGCTCTCCTGTCTCCTCCCCGATCTTCACCATCTGGCTGACCATCGGCGGGAAGACCGGGTCCTCGGCCAGCGGCACGCTGATGGGAACGCCTTCGTGCACGCGCTCTCGCGTCTTGGCGAGTGCGTCCTCGATCACGTAGTTCCCGGCAGTCCCGCCGGTGATCTCGAGCGCAGTGATGATGTCGACGCCTGCGGCGACGAGTGTGGCGAGCGTGCGCGAGAAGCGCGCGAGCGCGATCTTCTGGACGACGTCGCCGATCTTCATCGGAATCCTGAGCTTGATGCGGTCCCACCGCTGACGCCCCTGCTCCGTCTTCATGAGCCGCCGAATGCCGTAGATCGCGAGCCCTATGGCCGGGAAGATCAGGAACCACCAGGCGCGGAGGGTGTTCGAGGCGTCCATGACGATGCGCGTCGGCGTCGGCAGCTGCCCGTTCAGCTCGTCGAAGACCTTGACGAACACGGGAACGATGAAGAGCAGCATGAAGATCAACACCAGCGTCGCGAACGAGATGACGACGATCGGGTAGACCATCGCGCTCTTGACGCGCCGCTTCAGCGCCGTCTCCTTCTCGATCTGCATCGCGATCCGGTCGAGCACCGTGTCGAGTGTTCCCGAGGACTCCCCCGCCTCGACCATGGCGACGAACAGGCGGCTGAAGACCTTCGGGTGGCGTGCCAGCGCTCTCGAGAGCACGACGCCGGACTCGACGTCGGAGCGCACGTCGATGATCACCTCGCGGAGGTACTTGTCGTCGGTCTGCTCCTCGAGCGTGACGAGGGCGGCGACGACGCTGACGCCCGCCTCGATCATCGTCGCCAGCTGGCGCGAGAAGATCTGGAGCGACTTCGGCTTGACTTTCTTGAAGACCGTCCGCGCGCTCTCTTCGCCTGCGGCCGCCTTCTCTCGGAGCGACTGCGGGAGGAGCCCACGCTGCTGGAGCTGGTCGCGGGCGCTGCTCAGATCGGGCGCGTGGACGATGCCCGACATCTCGAGCCCCTGGGCGTTGATCGCGTCATAGGTGAAGACGGCCATGGTTCGTTCCTGTCAGCTGTAGACGATGAGTTCGCGGATGTACGCCGTCGCGTACCCGATCGAGTGGACGCGGCTCGCCTGCGACGAGACCTCGTCCAAGGTCTTGAAGCGGGCCGGTGTAGACGACCCAGTAGCCCCCGCGCAGCGGGCGCCGGTTCGACGAGTTGAGCACCGCGACCGAGCCGAGGCCGTTCTGCCGTGCGCTCGCGGCGAACTTCGCTGCCGAGCCCTGGCCGTTTCCGGTCGGGATCGACGCGAGGATGACGATCCAACCGTGCCTCGCCTTGCGATTGCCGCCCGGGCTTGCCGATGACGATCTTCTGCGGGAGGGAGACCACGCTGACCGCAGGCGCCGACGAGGGCTCAGCGCCCGAGGCGAACGGATCGTGTGACCCGGGCGGGCTGCCGACGTCGCGAAAACCAGGATCGACGCTTGCCTGCGCCGAGGCCGAGAACGGGTCGACGGCACGTCCGGCGCGCAGCGTCCGCAACTGTTTCTTGGCGTCGGAGGTGGCGGGCGGGGCTGGCGGTGCGGGCTCGATCGCCGGGGCGGCGCTCTTGCTGCCCTGGACGACCTTCAGCAGTGTCGGAGACTCGTAGGCCAGGACCCCGACCAGCCCGACCATCAGCACTCCGGCGATGATCTTCTGCCGACGCGCCTTGGCAGCGGCCTTCGCCGCGAAGGCACTGCTCTGCCGCTTCCCGGTGGAGAGGCCGACGGAAGCCATCAGGGCGTGGCGCCGGCGGCTGAGGTGCTCGTCGTCGTGGGCGCCACCGCCGGGGCGACGGCGGAGGTCGGTGAGTAGACGAACGCGTTCAGCGCCACCGTCGCCTGGATCAGGCTCGACCGTCCGGCCGTCGCTGTCTGCCCCTGTGTGGGCTGAGTGCCGCTGAACTGAATGCCGCCGACCGTGAACAACCGCCCGGTCGCCTTCACCTGGCCGTCTCTGAGATCGGCCGACGTGCGGAGGAGCCGCAGGAAGTTCTGCAGGCCGAAATAGTGGCCCTTGACGGTCAGCGAGATCGGCAGGGTCTCGCTGCCGGCCCCGGGCAGAAGCGGCTGCGGCGACGTCGCGTCCAGCTCGACGCCCGACTGCGCGGCCGCGGCCGAGAGCTGGCGGAGGATCTGAGAGACCCGTGCGTCGTCGGGAATCGCCTTCTGGAACAGCCTCGCCGTGACCAGGCTCGACCGCCCGGCAGGGCCGTCGAGCAGGCTCGTCACCGCCGCGAGCTGCGTGTTCGTATCGCTGATCTGCGCATCGAGCTTGTCGGCCTTCGACTTCTCGGGCGAGATGAGCACGAACCACCCGAGCAGCACGACGAGCAGCGACGCGACGACGACGACGAGAAGTGCCACGCGACCACTGATCCGATCCATCATTGCCCGACACCGCCCAGATAGGTCCCGACGACGGTGAAGTTGATCGTGTTACCACTTCGGAGCGTGGACTGCAAGCTGAGGTTCGAGAGCCAGGGCAGCAGGGCGAGCCGGTCGAGGACGAGCGCGACGCGGTCGTGGGAGCTTGCGTTGCCCTGAATCGTGAACGTGTTCGTCCCGGCTGCGGGCGCAGCGGGCACCGCCGGCGATGGCGGCGCGGCGACAGACAGGTTCGTCAGGTAGACGCCGGTCGGGAGATCGCGACCGAGATCGCCCAGCACGGCGTCCCAGTGCACCCGGTTCTGGACCACCGACTGCATGACGCCGAGCTTTGCTGCGTTCGCGGCCTGAGCGTCCTGAATCGGCTTCGCACGAGCGGATTGGGCGACAAGATGAGCCTGCGCATTCGTCAGCTCGCTCTTCTTGTCGCTGACGACCGTGCGCTCGCGGAAATAGAGGCCGCCGAAGACCAGCGCAGCGACGATCGCGGCGGTGCCGCCGATCTGGATGATCTTCCGTCCGTTGAGGTCGCTGCCTGCGCTCGTCCAGCGGTGACCGGCGCGTGCGTATTCAGGAAGAAGGTTGACGGCCTGCATCAGGTGTCCACTCCGAGACCGATCGCAACGGCCAGAGATGCCAGGTCGTCGCGCTCATCGACGCCGCGCTCGACCCGAACACCGACCAGAGGATCGGCGTGCCGGACGCGCGCCCGCGTGAGCCGCTCGAGCTCCTCGACGAGCCCGGGGAGCTGGCTCGTCCCGCCCGTGACCAGGATCTCGGCGATGGGCAAGGAGCCGGCCTGGGTCTGGTAGAACTGGAGCGAGGCGACGAGCTCCCGCGCGAGGATCTGAATCTCGCGCTGAATCGCGGCTCGAGCCCGGGTGATCCGCGGGTCGGTGTCGTCGATGGGGTCGTCGAGCAGCGAGACTTCGTGCTTGATCTCCGGCGCTTCCTCCGGAGTCAGGCCGAGCTCTCGTGCGATCGCGGACTCGAGCTTCGCGCCGCCCCACTCCAGGACGCGCGTGAAGTCGCAGACCTCGCCGTCGGAGATCGCAAGCGTCGACCGGTCGTGACCGAGCGACAGCGCGACGACCGCCGCGGGGCCGGCGCCGTTCGTCGACGACTCCGTTCCGATCGCCCGCAGCAATGCAAATGCCTCGAGATCGATCCCGGTGAGCTGGAGGCGGGCGATCCGGCACGCCTGGATGTAGTGGTCGATCGGCTCCTTGTAGGCGGCCGCGACGATCACGCGCCGCGAGATTCCGCCGCTGTCGTCGATCGTCTCGCCGACGACGTGGTAGTCGAGCACAGCCTGGTCGATCGGGATCGAGAGCGCCTCGTGGGCGCGGAAGCGAACCGCGTTTCCGAGCTGCCGTTCATCATCGATGCCGTCGACGTCGAGAGCGCGGACACCGACGCGGTTCGTCCCGATCCCGAGACGGATCCCGCGCCGTGGCAGCTTGTGCTCGGTGAAGAAGTTGTCGAGCGCCTGGCCGAGCGCCTCGACATCGCGTACCTCACCCGCCACGACGATCCCCGGCGCGAGGGGTGCGCGCGCCAGCTGGACGAGCTTCGACCCGCGGTCGTTGACCACACGAGAAGCTGCGATCTGGGAAGCCCCGACCTTGAGGCCGACGAGCTCCTGCTTCTTCGGCTGCTTCGGCTTCGCGGCAGACTTGACCGGGCCTGCCGGGCGCTGCTTCTTGGACTTGGGCCGCTTGAACAGATCCGAGAGCTTGATTTCCTTGTTGAGATCCACGGCTAGACCTCACCCGCTAGCCGGAGCTCGCCTGCCGGAGGCAGATCGTCGGCGAACGGGTTCGCCGGCGCGGACGAGATGCCGGTCCCCTCCACCCAGCCGGACCGCTCGAGCAGCCCGATCAGCTGATCCGGGCGGGACGAGCGAGAGACCGCGACGTCGGCGCTGATCACGCCTTTGATCACGAGCTCGGACAGCGACTGCTCCATCGTCAACATCCCGCGCGAGGTGCTCGTCTGCATCACCGAGTAGATCTGCTCGACCTTACCGGTGCGAATCAGGTTCCGAACGGCGTCGTCGGGAATGAGGATCTCGAGCGCCGCGACCCGGCCACGTCCGTCGGCCGTGCGCAGCAGGTTCTGGGTGACGACGCCTTGCAAGGTCGACGCGAGCTGCACGCGCACCTGGTCCTGCTGCTCGGCGGGGAACACGTCGATTACACGGTCGATCGTCTGCGGCGCGCTCTGGGTGTGCAGCGTCGCGAAGACAAGGTGGCCGGTCTCGGCGGCGGTCAGCGCCGTGCCGATCGTCTCGAGGTCTCTCATCTCGCCGACCAGGATGACGTCGGGGTCCTGGCGAAGAGCCGCACGGAGAGCTTCTGCGAACGTAACCGCATCCGGGCCGATCTCTCGTTGGTTGACGATGCATGTTCCATGCCAGTGGAGAAACTCGATCGGATCCTCAATCGTCAGGATGTGCTCGTGCCTTGAGTGATTGACGTAGTCGAGAAGCGAGGCGAGCGTCGTCGACTTACCGGAACCGGTCGGGCCGGTGACGAGGATGAGGCCGCGAGGCTTCTCTGCCAGCTCGTACAGGCGGGTCGGCATGTTCAGGTCTTCGAGCGACTTGATCTCCGCGGGGATCAGACGGAACGCGGCCCCGATGCTGGCCCGCTGAAAGTAGGCATTGACGCGGAAACGGGCCAGGCCCGGGACCGAGTACGAGAAGTCGAGCTGCCGCTTGGTCTCGAGCTGCTTCTGCTGCTCGGTCGAGACGATCCGGTAGACGAGGTCGCGGGTCTCGTCCTCCGTCATCTTCTCGTGATGCGACGAGCCGCTCGAGCTTCCCGTTGACCCTGATCACCGGGGGCGAGCCGGCCGTGATGTGGAGGTCGGATGCGTTGTGCTCGACCATCACGGCGAGCAAGTCATCGATCGAGGTCACGGTCGTAGCCAAGTGGTTCAAGTCCCTTCGGTCGCTCGGACCTTTCGTCGATTCGACGCCCTGTGCTGCTCACCTTGTAGCAAGCAAAACTGACGGTCGTGGGCCGGCGATCACGCCAGGCCCACGACCGATCAGTCGAGGTAGTGCCTTACGGAGTAGTCGCAGTTCCCGAGCAGTCAGCCGAGTTGTACCAAGCGCTGGCGCCGGGGCCCTTGACCGACCATGACTTGCCGCCGACAGTCGCGCCGATGCAGTACGAGTTCGCAACGGCCTGCGCAGCCGGGATGACGACGTTCGAGGAAAGGCCCGAGTCGATCGAGGCCTTGATCGAGACGGTCGTGACGCCGGCATACGTGCCCTTGTCGGCGTACCACGCCTCGACTGAGGGAACTGCCGCCCGCACGTCTGCCTCTGCGGCGCGGTTGTTCGCGCGATCCTTGAAACCGAGATACGACGGAACCGCAATCGCCAGCAGGATGCCGATGATCACGATGACGACGAGGAGCTCGATGAGCGTGAAGCCTTCCTCACGCGCGAGCCGCTGCCGCAACTTGTCCATTGAAAACTCTCCTTCGTATTGCTGCTGTAGACAAACAATGACACCTGCATCCTGCAAACCTTCCTCCAGCTATATCGCCCATACCTGCTCGAAGTTCACCCCCCCTTCGGGGTATTCCTCCCCGGTCACGCGGGTGGCCTTCGCTACGTCTTCGACACGTCGCAACCGAGGTATGCGAACGAGGCGAGCAGGTCGGCCATGAACGCATCGGCCGCCTGGAGGGATCCGAAACTGTACGGCTTCGTCGAGCTCGCCGGCCCGGCGGAGACGACGACCGCGCCACCCTCGTGACGGAGGTCGACGACGGCCACCACGGCGCCCTCGCGCGAGATGCGCCAGGACGCGTCGGGAGACGCGCTGAGCGAAGCCGCAGACTGCATGTTGCGACTATCGGCGGGCCTAGGGACCGTCGCACCCCCGGACGGGTGATCCTCGCTGCCTCGTCCGACCGGACCGGTCGAACGACCTGGGCCGGCCAGGTCAGCTGGCCAGGACGGCTAGGCGGAGCAGACGCGCGCGAGCTCTTCGGAGGACGTGACGCCGGCCGCGACCTTGCCGATGCCGTCTTCCCACATCGTGCGCAGGCCTTCCTCGCGGGCGGCCTGGGTGATTACGTCGCGCGAAGCCTTCTCGGACGCCAGCAGCTCGAGCTTCGCGGTCATCTCGAGGAGCTGGAAGACGCCGACCCGACCCTTGTATCCCGTCTGGCCGCACCGCGCGCAGCCTTTCTTGCGGTGGAAGACGGACTCCCCGTATTGGTCGGCCAGCTCTTCGCCGATGTGCAGACCGATCAGCTCGTCCCGGGACGGCTGATATGACTCCGCGCAGTGCGGGCAGAGCTTGCGCGCAAGCCTCTGCGCAAGAACGGCCGAGACGGCGGCGCCGGTGATGAACGGCTCGACCCCCATCTCGTTCAGGCGGGTCAAGGCCGACGGCGCATCGTTCGTGTGCAGCGTCGAGAGCACGAAGTGGCCCGTGAGCGCGGCCTCGATCGAGATGCGGGCCGTCTCGCCGTCGCGGATCTCGCCGACCATCACGACGTCGGGGTCGGACCGAAGGATCGAGCGCAGCGCGTTGGCAAAGGTCAAGCCGGCGCGCGGGTTGATCTGGATCTGGTTGACCGACGCGAGGCGGTACTCGACCGGGTCCTCGACCGTGATGATGTTGATCTCGGGTCGGCTGATCTCGGCCAGCGCGGCGTAGAGCGTCGTCGACTTGCCTGAACCGGTCGGGCCGGTCACGAGCAGCGCTCCGGTCGGCCGCGCGAGGATCGTGCCCATGCGGCCCTGCATCTCCTCCGACAGCCCGAGCGCGGCCAGGGTCGGCACCTCGCGCGACTTGTCGAGCAGGCGCATCGTCACGGCCTCGCCCTCGACCGTCGGGAGCGTCGCGACGCGGATGTCGAGCAGGCGGCCCGCGGCCGCAGCGGTGAGGGTGATGCGCCCGTCCTGCGGCTTACGCCGCTCGGCGATGTCGAGCTTCGCGAGCACCTTGAGCCGCGTCGTCACGCCGGCGGCGAGGCGCTTCGGGATCCGCTGGGCGACGTGCAGCACGCCGTCGATGCGGTAGCGGACGACGAGATCTTCTTCCTGAGGCTCGACGTGGATGTCGCTGGCGCCGTCTTCGGCGGCCGCGAAGATGAGGGAGTTCACGAGCCGCACCAGCGGCGCGTCGGAGATGCCGTCGTCCGCCTCGAGGTCATTGTCGCCTTCTTCTTCGCCGAATCCCTCGAGGTCGCCGATGAACGACGCGCTCATCGCCTCGGCGGCCCTGGACAGCCGGCGGATCTCGGTCAGGACGTCGTTCTTGGCGGCGACGAAGAACTCGACCGACTGACGCGTGGCGAGCCGTAGCTCGTCGAGCCCGCGCACGTCCTGCGGGTTCGTGATCGCGACCTTGAGCCGGCTCCCGTCCGAGGCGAACGGCATTGCGCAGACGCGCTCGAGCACCGGCAAGGCAATTGTCTTCGCCGCCTCGGCGTCGACGCCGGCGACGGCCAGGTCGACGAGCGGAAGCTGGTACTGCTCGGCGAGCCGTCGGGCCACGCCAAGGGCGCTCGCGATGCCTTCGTCGATCAGCGCGTCGGAGAACGCGCCGGCGCCGGCCGTGTGCTTGACCGTGTCGACCTTCTCGTCCGACAGCAGCCCGGTCTCGCGGATGATCTCCGCGACCAGGTCGCTATGCCCGCCCGGCATCGAAGTCGTCCGCGGCGGGAGCGGAGAATCGGGCTCGGCAACGTCGGGATCGGTCTCATCCCCGTCGACGAGCCGGAGCTCGGGGTGGTTGTCGACGTCCATCGACTGCTTCATTAGAGCAGCCCCAGGTACGCGTGGAGGATCCAATCCCCTGCAAATAGGCCCACGACACCGCCGAAGGCCAGGAACGGCCCGAAGGGGATGCCCATCTTGCGGGCCGCGCTCCCATGCCTGGCGAGGAGCACGACGGCCGGAACGAGCGCCGAGACCATGCCGATCAGCATCGCCACGGGCACGACGCGGCCGAGACCGACGCCGAGGAGCAGCGCCAGCTTGACGTCGCCCATGCCCATGCCGGCGGGATACGCGAGGGCTGCGAGCAGGAGGAACGCGCTGGCGCCGAGCCCCGCTGCGATCCACTCGACCGACGGGTGGACGAGCGTATTCGCGACGAGCACGATCGCCGCGGCCGGCAGGACGATCACGTTCGGGATGATCCGGCGCTCGAGGTCGGTCGCCGAGACGGCGACGAGCGCAACACAGAAGAACGAGCCGATCAGCATGTCGGCGCTCCAGCCGAACTTGAGCACACAGCCGGCCACCAGAAGCGCCGTGATCGCCTCGACTGCCGGATAGCGAAGCGAGATCGGCGCGTGGCAGTGGCGGCAGCGCCCGCGCAGGAGCGCGTACGAGAGCAACGGGATGTTGTCGTACCAGGCCAGCGCGACTCCGCAGGACGGGCACGCCGAGCCGGGGCTGACGATCGAGCGCTTCGCAGGCACGCGCGCGGCAACGACGTTCAGGAAACTCCCGACGGCAAGCCCCGGAACGAGAGCAACGGCCGCGAGAGCCACGTCCACTGCTCCTAGAGGAGTCGAAGCTCGTCGGAGGCGAGAACGACGGACGGCAGCTCCGGCTCGGCTGCCGGCTCCTCTTCGCCGCGCTCGGCCTTGGCCGCCCGCTCGAGCTCGACCGCATGCTCCTTCTGAGCGCGCCCGAGGGCGATCGTGAAGTCGTGGCGGTTCGGTGCAGCCGAAGCGGCTACTTCCTCGTCGACCTCGCCGTCGACCACGAGCGTGATCAGCGCCGCGGTCATCGTCTGCATGTCGAAGAACGATCCTTCGGCGATCGCTTCCGGAATCGACCTCGGCCTTGTCCTCTCTGATGAGCTCCTGGATGCGGCTGTTCGCGATCATCACCTCGACCGCGGCGCGACGGCCGCCGCCGATGCGCGGCAGCAGCCGCTGGGAGACGACGCCCTTGAGCACTCCGGCGAGGATCGAGCGGACTGCCGGCTGCTTGATCGCCGGGAAGAACTCGACGAGGCGGCTGATCGTCTCGGCCGCGTCGACGGTATGCATCGTCGACAGCACGAGGTGGCCGGACTCGGCAGCCTGGAGTGCGGTCTCGGCGGTCTCGCTGTCGCGCAGCTCGCCGATCAGGATCACGTCCGGGTCCTGACGAAGCGCGCGCCTGAGCGCCTGGTGGAACGACTCAGTGTCGAGCCCCACCTCGCGCTGGTTGACGATGCAGCCCTCGTCGGTGTGCAGGATCTCGATCGGGTCCTCGATCGTGACGATGTGCTGGCGGCGCGTCCGGTTGATGTGGCCGACGACGGAGGCGAGGGTCGTCGTCTTGCCGGCGCCTGTCGCCCCGGTGACGAGGACGAGGCCGCGATGCTCCTCGGAGAGCCGCTCGACGCCGCGCGGCAGGTGCAGGCTCGCGAAGTCGGGGACGTCACGGGGAATCACGCGGAACGCGAATGAGATGTCGCCACGCTGGCGGAAGGCGTTGACGCGGAAACGCGGCAGGCCGGGGATCTGGTAGGCGGTGTCGAGCTCGCCGGAGTCCTGGAAGGCGGCGACGCGGCGAGGGGTCAGCGCACCGACCGTGGCGAGCACGTCCTCGAGCATCAGGGAGTCGAAGGGGCCGAACCCCTCCATGTCCATGAGCACGCCGTCGTACCGCATGACGGGCGGCTTGTCGGCCTTGAGGTGAATGTCGCTGGCACCCCGCTCGACGGCGGCGCGGAGGATGGACTCGAGCTCCACGTGGCCCTTATCGGCAGCGATGCCCAAAGGCGTGAGGGACAGATCTTCCACCGTTCAAACTCCTTCCCCGAGGCCGCTCGCGATCCTGCCGAGGACCGCGGGCGCTCGGCCCATCGGTCGCAGGATCTGCGAGGCGAAACCGCGGCCGGAACCCCCGAAAGGGCCGGGAAAAACCTACCCGCCGTCCGGGCCGTTCCCTTCAATTGGGTGTTGTTCGCGGGCAGGGAACTGCCGAAACAAGCGGGAAGCCCCAGGTGAATCGATGACGCAACCAGGCAACTGCGGACAGCACAGCGGAAGAGCTCGAGGTCGTTGCAGCGACCGTCGAGGCGCTTGCGCGCGCCCTCGAGCTGCACGACTACCGCCGGGGCCGCTTCGGCGAGACCGCGTCGCACACCGCCCGCGTGACCCAGCTCGCGCTCCTGCTCACCGAGCAGATCGCGCCCGAGCTGCTGCTCGAGCCGCAGCTGGCCTACGGGTTCAGGCTGCACGACATCGGGATGATCGGGGTCTCGAACTCGACCCTGCTCAAGCCCGGGGCTCTGACGCTCTGCCGAGCTCGACGAGGTGCGCGAGCACCCGTGGCTGGGAGAGCGGATCGTGGCTCCGGTTCCCGCGCTCGGCGGCATCACCCGCCAGGTGATCGCCTGCCACCACGAGCGCTGGGACGGATCCGGCTATCCGCGCGGCCTGCGCGGGACCGAGATCCCGCTGGCGGCGAGGATCTTCGCCGTCATCGACGCCTTCGACGCGATCACGAACGACCAGCCGTACCGCGATGCACTGCCGCTCGAGGCCGCCCGCGACGAGATCCACGCGAAGGCAGGGCTGGATTTCGACCCGGACGTCGTCGCGGCGTTCCTCGCGCTCGAGCTGCCGGCAGTCCCGCACGTCGCGAACATCTAGGACGGCTCGACCCGGCGTCGACGCTCGCGCGACGAGCGCGCCGTCGTTGCTCTCTAGAAGTTGTTCGCGGTCACGGCGGCCGTGCCGGTCGCAGTGACCGCGGGGTTCGCTCGCCGAGCGCGATCGCGGCGTTCGGCGTGTAGGTGTACGTGTTCGCGGCCGCGGACGTTCCGGGCGCGGTGCCACCGCCGAGCGTGATCGTCAAGGTGTTCGTGCCTGCGTTCCAGCTCAGCGGTCGAACTCGGCGAACGTGACGTGCTGCTGTTCGTCGCCGTTGTAAGCGTTGGTGCTCGCCGCCATCGTCCCGATCTTCACGCCGCCGACGCAGGCCGAGACGATGACCTGCCCGCCCGAGAACGACAGGTCGTTCTTGGCCTGCACCGTTCCCCTTGTGCCATCGTGACCGTGACGCTCGTGACGGTCTGTGCGGCGGTCGACCAGGTCGAGCAGACGCTGCTCAGCTGGATCGGGTTGTTCCAGACGATCGTGATCGTGTCGCCAGGATCGGCCTTGTGCAAGGTCCCCGAGCCGTTGGCGATTGCGAGCGTCAGCGGAACCAGGCTGTAGACGGTGAAGGACTGCTGGACCTGCGGCGCTGCGTTGTAGGTCGCGTTGCCCGGCCTGGTTCGCATTCACCGTGCAGGTCCCGCCGGCGACGAACGTGATCGTCGCCCCGTTCGGCGCCGCTCGAGGTGCAGACACTCGGGGTCGCCGAGCTGAACGTCACGGTCAGGCCGGAGGTCGCCGTCGCCGTCGCCGTGTAGGTCCCGAGGACGTTCGCGGCCGTCGGAGCCGTCGAGGTGAACGTGATCGTCTGGCCGGTCTTCGACGCGTCGTCGACGCCATCGCCGCTCCACAGGTGGTGCCCCCGGGGTTGTCGAGGGCATCGCCGGCGAAGAACGCGTACCACCAGAGCGTCGTGTTCGAGGTCGGGGTGTAGCCGGCAGCAGGGCTCCACGATCCGTCCGCCGACGGCGAGGCCGTTCCGATGTTCGACATGGTCCCCGGGCAGGTCGTCGGATTCGAGCCGCTCGCGAGCACGTAGTAGGTGATGGCCCCGGTCGTCGCGCCCGAGCTGCCCGGCGAGCACTGCGGCGATCGACGGAGGCACTGATCGGAATGCCGTTCGTGGCCGTGCTGGGCACCGACAGCGTCAGCGTCGGCGACACCATCACAAAGGTGACGTTCGTCATCGGCATTCCTGCGCCGCACGTGCTCGAGACGGCGATGTTGTTCGAGTCGGCCGGCAGATCTCGCGTACCACCAGATGTGGTCGCCCGCCGTGGTCGGCGTGTAGCTGAGGCTCGAGGTGTAGGTGCCGTCGCCCGCCGTGCTCGCCGTGCCGACCGCCGTGCCGCCGGTGGTGCAGTCCGTGGGAGCCGACGGCTGCTTCCAGTAGAACCAGGTGATCGGCGAGGTCTCGTTCGAGCTGCCCGCAACCGTTGCCTGAGGGGGTGATCGCCGTTCCCTTCGGCCCCGACGACGGCGCGGTGACCGTCAGCGTCGGCCCGGCCAGCGTTCCCGACCCGGTGCCGCAACGAGTCGAGTTGCGCAGCGCGATGTTGTCCTTGAGCTCGTACTTGGAGCCGGGGTCCTTCGCGAAGTCGGGGTTCACCGTCAGGTCGACCGACTGCGTCTGCAGATAGCCGAGCTGGCACGCCGGGGAGGTCGGCCAGATGTTCCCGTTCCAGCTCGTCGGCGTTCCCGTGCCTCCGACTCCGGTGGCGGCACTGTTCTGCGGCCAGCCGGTCGAGGGGGCCACGATGTCGCTCGCCACGACCCGGGTTCCCGTCGTGTCGCAGGTGGTGTTCTCGCGATAGAGGTTGAAGACGCTCGGGTTGGTCGGGCTCGGGATCGTGCACCACGAGAGC
Source organism: uncultured Thermoleophilia bacterium (assembly GCA_963846895.1). Lineage (GTDB taxonomy): Bacteria > Actinomycetota > Thermoleophilia > Gaiellales > Gaiellaceae > PALSA-600. The sequence continues at coordinate 50,346 of CAWJXR010000002.1, forward strand.
AGCACCTTCGACCCGCTGCCGGGGTTCTCGTCGACCGCCTTACACGTGTTGTAGAACTCGGTCATCGTCAGCGTGAAGCCGCCGAGCGAGTTCTGGTTGACCGACGTGATCGCGAACGAGCAGTGCAGGTCGTCGCGCATCTTCGTCAGCGCCTGCCGGGCGTCGGACTCGGCCCGGATCCGGTTCGAGACGACCGTCTCCGAGTGCGTCCCGGACACGAACGTCGCCGAGACGGCCGTCAGGACGACGAGCATCAGCGCCATCGTCACGATGAGCTCGATCAGCGTGAAGCCGGTCTCGGCCCGCAGGCCGTCCCACGCTCTCGTCAGACGCCGGACCACGCCTCGTTCATCGGCAGCGCGCACGTTACTCTTGAGCATGCCACAGGAACCGGCACGTTTCGCCCGAATCCGGGACAAAACCAGCCAAAAGGGTGATACGGAGAGTGCTTGTGCCGCCGTTATTATGGAAATGAGGCGCGAACCCGCGTACTCTCCGCCTGGGAGAGGTGAGCTTTTGATCGAACTGCGGCAACCCGAGAAGGTTCTGGGGCGTTTCGCCGACGAGCGCGGACAGTCGCTGATCCTGGCGCTCGTCGTGCTGCTCGTCCTCACCATCTCGGCCGGGCGCGGTCGCGCAGCTGATGGTGTCGAACCAGAACATCTCGAACAACGAACGCCAGGGCGTGCAGGCGTTCAACGGCGGCGAGGCGGGCCTCGACGTCGCAGCGAACTGGGTCGTCGACGAACGACGCCGGCGGCGTCAATCCCGTGAACTGGACTCAGAACGGCTCGACGACCGTGGCGGGCAACAGCGTCACCTGGACGGCGTTGAAGGTCTCGACCGGCCAGTGGACGGTCACGTCGACCACCCACTCGCCGAACGGGAAGGCCACCCGCGTCCTCCAGGAGCAGCTGCAGTCGAAGCAGGTGCCTGGGACCCCGGCGACGTTCTGGGGCTACGGCTTCGTGATGGGCGGTCAGTCGACGCCGGGCGGCTTCAACCCGTTCCAGATCTGCGAGAACGGGAGCGGGCCTGACAAGCCGACCGTCTTCGGCGGCTCCGGCACCGTCAACGTGCCGGTCTGGATCGCGGGTGACGTCTGCACCTCGGGCGGCAACTCGCCGATCCAGAACCCGACCACCGGAGTGCCGATCACGGTGCACATCGGCGGCTTCATCTACGGCAGCAACGGCCCGAGCCTACATCGTCGGCGCCCCCGGGAACAACGTCGCCAACTTCGAGGCGATCGGCGGCTGCTACGACAAGCACACGAACTCCGGCCAGCTGCCGCTCGCCTGCGACACCGGTGGAAGCGCCAGCAACGGCAACGGCAACTCGGGCATCTTCTCGAACGGCTTCGTCGCGAGCACCCAGGTCGTGAACCCGCCGACACTCACCGCGGCGCAGGAGCTGACGCAGTACAACGCTGCGTCGCCCGGGCCGCTCTCGCCCTGCGTTGCGGGCATGTCGGCCGGGACGTTCCCGGCAAACTTCTTCGACAGCGCGGGTAGCACGGTCCCTGATTCGAGCCTGGGCTCGCGCAACCTGATCACGGCACTCGGCACGAACGCGTTCGTCTGCAGCACCCCGACCGGGACGCTCGCGTGGACGCCGCCGATCAGCCACGGCAAGAAGGCCTGCCTCCACGTGACCGGCACGATCTTCATCGACGGCAGCTTCACGATGGGCGGCGCCGACTACATCCAGTTCGACACCGACGGAAACAATGCGTGCGGGACGGGCACGGCCGCGAACCCGAACACCTATTCCGACGGCAAGAGCAACGGGAGCATCTATCTCGACGGGACGCTGACGCTGACGAACGACGCGAGCATCTGCTCGCATCAGGACTTCGACTCCACGGGAACCACGTGCACGATCCCGACGACCGGCGCGACAATCCCGAACGTGTTCTGGTCGATCTTCAACCGCTCGAACACCGTGCCGGCCTTCACCATGCCGGGTAACTCGAAGTTCGAGTCGTCGGCCTTCGTCAATGGCCAGTACAGCCTCACGAACGGCGGTAGCGCATCCTCCGTCGGCGGTTCGATCTTCGCCAGCTACGCGTCGATCACCGGCGGCTCGTCGTTCGCAGTGACGAACGTCGTCCCGAGCGGATCGATCGGCAGCGCCACGACGACCCTGGCCTGGAACGTCGCGCCGCGCACGTGGCGGCAGTGCCCGACCACCGGCTGCACATGACCTTTCGCGCGCGCCTGGCCCTCGTTCGCTCGGAGCAGGGAATGGGGCTGATCGAGCTCCTGATCGCGCTCACGATCCTCGTGGTCGGGATCGGCGCAACGACCGCCGTCTTCACGAGCTCGCTGATGGATCTGCAGGCATTCGAGCAAGGAGGGCACGGCGATCTCGCTCGCCGACCGCCAGCTCGAGTCGTATCGCGCAATGCCGTTCAACTGCCTCCCGACCACGACCTCCTGGACGGCTCCTGCGGCTGTCTGACGCCGAGCGGCTTTCCCAATCCGTATTCGGGATCCAGACGACGACGAGCTCCGAGTCGCCCGATCACCGCACGTATCTCGTGACGACCGCGCTGTCCAATCCGACCACCGGCACCGCTGCAGGTCACGGTGACGGTGAAGCAGAGCGGCAGCACGACCGCGATGGCGACGGAGACGAGCTACTTCTCGAGCAACGGCACGTCGGGCAGCGGCTAGGCCGCGCGCCGGTCGAGCCGGCTCAGCAGTTCCAGCCCTCGCAGCGGCACGCGAGCCACGCCGTGCTGCTCGCCGGGGGCCGAGAGCTCGCCGAGCAGCAGACGCTCGACCGAGCGCCAGAGGAGCTGCGTCCGCGCGATCCGCCAGCTCGCGCGCCGGCCACCGGTCGATCGCCTTCTTGAGCTTCCACGAAGCGCGGTGAAGCGGCCCGAGCGCGGCATCCACGGCACCCGAGTAGCCGGCGAGCGTCGAGGCGCGGCCGGCGAGCAGGTCGGCGATCGCCTCCGCTGCGAGCGACGCCGAGACGAAGCACTCGTACATCCCGTCGCCCGAGACCGGATCGATCAGCCCGGCGGCGTCGCCGACGAGGAGCCCGCGCTCGGCGGCGATGCGCGTGCCCGGCCGCCGTAGAGGGAGGCGATGGCCCGCGCAGAGCTTCGAGATCGTCGGGCTCGAGCCCGTGCGCCGCGCACGTCTGCGCCGAGGTAGCTCGCGCAGGCGCGGCCCCTCCGCCTCCCAGACGCCGACGCCCACGTTGACGTGGTCACCCTTCGGGAAGACCCAGCCGTAGCCGCCGGGGATGTCGCCCAGCTCGACGACCGCGCGGCCCTGCGTAGCGGTCGCGGGAGACGCGGCCGTAGGCGACGTTGCCTTCGAGCGCGACACCGTGAACGATGCCGTCGCCCAGACCGAGCGCACGCGCAGTCGTGCCATTTGCTCCGTCGGCACCGACGATCGCATCGACCTCGACGGTCCGCCCGTCGATCTTGACGTCGTCGCCGATCTCGACGCGCACGCGTTCGCGCACCTCGACTCCGTGCTCGCGCGCGGCGTCCAGGAGAAAGGCATCGAGCCGGCGCCGCTGCGTCATCCAGATCACCGTGCCGCGCGCTCGCCGCTCGACGAGATCGCGGTAACGGAACCGCAGCTCGACCACGTCGACCTTGTCCTCGACGACCGGCGTCGGGATCGACCGGGCAGCGGAGAAAGGCTCGCGTCGTCAGCCCGCCGCCGCACGGTTTGTCGCGCGGGAAGCGGGCCTTGTCGGCCAGCAGGACCGAATGGCCCGCCGCCGCGAGGTGATGCGCGGTCGCCGAGCCCGCGGGGCCGCCGCCGACCACGAGAACGTCAAAGCGCTCCACGGCTCTGAGGCTACAATGCGGCCCGCTTCCCCGGGGGTGTGCCCGAGCGGCCAAAGGGAACGGGCTGTAAACCCGTCGGCTCAGCCTACGGAGGTTCGAATCCTCCCGCCCCCATCGCGCGCCTCGTCGTCCTGCGGCGGCAATACCGTTCCCGCCGAAACCCTCGATGGCAAACGTCCCAGCACCGGCGACCTCGTCGCGCAAGGTCGTCGCCGCGCTCGCCGGCATCGTCGTCGGTTCGTGGCTGATCCGGACGGCGCTGGCGCACCGTCATTCCGTTCCACGGCTGTTCCCCGACGAGTACATCTACACGGCGCTCGAGCCGCTCGATCGGTCACGGCCACTACGCGATTCGCGGCGAGACCGTCCACTTTCCCGGGGTGCTCGAGCCGCTGCTTGCTGCGCCGATCTGGGCGTCGTTCGGCACGACCACCGCGTATCACCTCGTCCAGTCCGAGAACGCGCTTGCGGCTTCGCTCGCCGCCATCCCGATCTACGTGCTCGCGCGACGGGTGGAGCTCTCGGTCGGCTACTCGCTCGCCGTGGCCGTGTACGGCCTGCTGCTCCCGTCGCTCGTCCTCGTGGCCTACACGTCGTCGGACATGGTCGCGTACCTGTTCGCGCTCGCGGCGATCGCAGCGGCGATGTGCGCGATCGACGATCCGTCGGGCCGAAACCAGCTCGACGTTCTTCCTGTTCGCGACTCTCGCGACCCTCACCCGGATCCAGTACTTCGTGCTGGTGCCCGCGTATCTGATCGCGGTGATCGCGATCGACCGGCGGGCGGCGTGGCGCCGCCACCGAATCGCACTCATCGCGACGATCCCGGTCGCTGTCGCGCTCACTGTCGCGCTCCTCGGCTTCTACGTCGGCGAGCTCTCCACCCCCCTGAACGGGAACTACGTCAAGTGGTTCCTTTTCCAGGCATTCCTGCTCGCGATCGACGCCGGCGTCCTGATCGTGCCGGGCGCGATCGCCGCAGTCCTGCGCCCGACGACGCGACGGGAGCTCGGATTCTCGGTTCTCGCCGCTGCAATGACGCTCCTGCTCCTCGGCGAGGCGACGGCCCACGCCGCCAACTCGTCGCAGTTCAAGGAGCGATATCTCTTCGTCATTCTCGTGCTGCTCGGGGTCGCGTTCGGGCTCTATGCGAAGCATGGGGCCGGCAAGCGCAGGATCGTGATTCCGGTCGCGGCGGTGATCTTCATCGCCGTCGCGCGGCTGCCGTTGTCGCAGTTCGCAACCGCGATCTTCAAGACCGACTCGAACTTCCTGAGCGCCGTCAGCTATCTGCAGGACCAACTGGGAACGGGGACCGCGTCGTTGTTCATCGCGCTCGGCGCGGGCGCTGCGGCGGTCGCGGCAGTGGCCCTCTCCTACTGGCGCGGCGCGGCGTACGGAATCGTTTTTGCGGGCGTAGCCGCACTCGGTGCGACGGGGCTTGCGCTCCACGCCGACATCGGGGCGTCGAATCACGTCCGCTCGCAGTCCCCGATCAATCTCACCTGGGTGGACGACAACGTCGAGCACGGCGTGACGGCGATCGAGACCGGCCCGGCGCAGAAGGAGGACCTCCTGTCCGAGCTCTACTGGAACCCGTCGATCGACCGAGAGGTCGTGCTCGGCACCGCCATGCCGACCGATACGTTCAACGCGCCGCACCTCGTGATCGGGCCTGACGGCTCGCTCCGGCAGATCAAGGGAGACATCCTCTTCCACGACTACGGCACGACGGCTCTGTTCGCGAACGCTAAGCGCGTCGCCAGCCGCGCGCATTTCACGCTCTGGGACCCGCGGCGCGACGCGAGGTTCCGCCTCGTGTTCGAAGGGCGGTACTGGGACGGCTGGGTCAGCCGGGCCGGCAGGCTGCGCGCCTGGCCGCGCAAGCCGGGTGACGGAGTGCGGGTCTCCTTCGGCCTCTCCCTGCCGCCCGACCGGCCGCGAGCCTCGAAAGTCTCGTTCGGCGGCAATTCGTTCCGTGTCCGACCCGGAGAACGCGTGCAAGTCTCCTGCGCGACCGCCAGCGGCGCCCTCGACCTCGGCGTGAAGGCGACGGGCACGGTGATCGACAAGAGCTTCCGGGACCTCGGACCACGGATGACGCACATCGTGGTCGAGGATCAGGTCCCGCGGGCCGGCCGATCGGCCGTCGTGCACGATGACGTGATTCGCAACCGGGTGGAGAAATCCGGGACCTTCGTCCAGTGTGCGCTCTGACCGCCTGACTTACCTTCGAGCACGGGGAGGGCATCCCGAGCCGAGGGAACAGGAGGGTGTCTTGAGGGGCCGTGCACTGGGCAGGGCGATCATCGCCGCGGTGGTTGCGTCGGCGTTCGTGCTGGCGCTCGCCGGCGCGCCATCGGCTGCGGTCGGGAACGTCTCCGCGCCGAAAGTCGGCGCGAGCTCGTACCGCGTCGGTTCGACGCTCTACGCCGACCCGGGTGTCTGGTCGGGGAGCCCCACGTCCTTCAGCTTCCAGTGGAAGCAGTGCAAGCTCGACCCGTCCTACGTCTGTCAGGACATCGCCGGCGCGACCGGCCCGACGCACGTGGTCACCGCGGCCGACACCGTCTGGAACCAGGCCGGGTTCCTGCCCGAGCGGTCGTTCATGTTCGGCATCCGGATCATCGTCGAGGTCAGTGCGACCGACGGCTCGACGACCTCGACGGCGCAGTCGGAGCTCGACGCGACCCTTCCGTCGGCTGCGCCGGCGGCGGTCGGCGGCTCGACCCAGACCTTCGGCGCGCCGCCTGCGGGCGTACCGCAGATCGACGGCACGATCATCCCCGTCCCCGACTGCGTCGGTAACACCGGCCCGATCTGCACCAACCCGCTCGGCGTCTACTACAAGATCGGCGGCCGCTACTCGATGCCCGAGGGCGGAACGCTCACGTCGTTCTCGTCGTACTTCCGCGGCGGGCCCGCACCGCAGGACTTCACGCCGGCGATCTACCGCGTCGACACGGGCGGCATCCCGACGCGGCTCGTCGTGCTCGGCAACACGTTCACCGTGCCTGCGGGCGCGGCCGCGGGGTGGTTCACCTCGGCGCTGACCTCGCCCGTCGCGGTCACGGCCGGCACCTACGTGCTCACGTTCCTGGGCGGCAACACCGACCGGGGCGCAGTCCCGTACTTCTACATCCCTGGTCAGAGCATCGGCTTCGCGAACATCAACTTCGACCTCACCCCGGGCGATCCGCTCTTCAACCAGATCTCACTCGTGCCGAGCGACCCGTTCGGGCCGATCACGCACTTCGCGGGTGAGCTGCCGAAGGCGTACGTCACGTACACGACGGCTGCGTCCAGCACTGCGGCCCCCGGCAACACGGCGCTCCCCGGGCTCGGCGGCACCGCCCAGCTGGGCGCGTCGCTGACGGTGTCGACGGGCAACTGGACGAACAGCCCGACGGGCTTCACCTACCAGTGGCAGCGCTGCGACAGCGGCGGCGGCAACTGCGTCGACCTGGCGAACCAGGTCGCCTCGGCGTACACACTCGTCGCGGGCGACGTCGGACAGACCCTGCGGGCGAAGGTGCGCGCGCTCAACGACGGCGGCATCTCGGGCTTCGCGACGAGCGGCGCCTCGCCGGTCGTCGTCTCCTCGGGCGGCGGCAGCACGCCGCCCATCAACACGGCGCCGCCGATCATCTCCGGCACCGCTCAGGCCGGCGCGACGCTCGGCTCGTCGTCCGGCGCATGGCTCAACTCCCCCACGTCCTATGCGTACCAGTGGCAGCGGTGCAACAGCTCGGGCGCCTCGTGCGCGAACATCGGCGGTGCAGTCTCGACCAGCCTGCTCCTCGGCCCGACCGATGTCGGCTCGACGATCCGCGTGAACGTCACCGCGGCGAACAGCGCAGGCCAGGCATCGTCGCTCTCGAACGCCACCGCGGTCGTCGCTGCGGCCGGTGGAGGCGGCGGGGCGGCGGTGGAGGCGGCGGCGGGAGCTCCGTCCCCGACCTCCGGGTGTCGCTGAGCTCGAACGGGCCGACGTTCGCTCCGGGCGGAGAGGCGGATGTGGTCGCGATCGTCGACAACATCGGCACCGCGGGGTCGCTGCTCACGCACCTGGCGATCGCGCTGCCCTCGACGATGACGCTCCTCGGTCCGCCGGCCGCCGACCGCGGCTCCGGCTGCACCGGTTCGCCGACGGTCGACTGCTACCTCGACTACATCCCGAACGGCGGCAGCGCCAAGGTCGTGTTCGCCGTCCGGCTCACGGGCAGCGGCGCATCGTCGCTGACGGCGACCGCCAGCTCCGACCGCGAAGCCAACCCGGCCGACAACTCGGCGACGCTGACGCTGACCGTCAACACGCCAGCCCCGCCTCCGCCTCCGCCACCCGTGGTCGTCAAGCCCGTGTTCGGGAAGGTGGTGGCGCAGCCCGCGATCCCGGCCGCAGGCAAGCGGTTCCTCTACGAGCTGCAGGTGAAGCGAAGCGACAACGGCGCGCCGCTGATGACGGCCCGGGTCACGTTCACGCCGACGGTGGCCGGGCCGCCCGATCGCGCACACCGGTTCCTTCAGGGCCGGGCGGGCGAGCGTGTCGTTCGTCGTGCCGAAGAAGACCAAGGGCAAGCTGCTGAAGATCAAGATGACGGTCGTCAGCGGCAGCCAGTCGGCGGCGAAAACCGTCAGCTACAAGGTGCGCTAGCCGGCCAGAGGACTGCTGAGCGTTCGCGTGATCGTCCCCGGATTCGTCCGGCTGACGAGCCGAACGTCGAACCGGTAGCTCCCGGCAGGCAGCTTCGCCGCGGGCAGCGAGATCGCCGTCGCGGATCGCTCCGCCCGTGAGCGCTCCCCGCGTCGCGACCATGGGACGCCCGCTCGCGTCGTCGAGCGTTACGAGATAGAGACAGTCGCGCTCGCACGCAAGCTGCACCGCGCCGCGAGCCGTGTCTGGGAACGTCAGCGTCGTCGCCGTTGCCTGGAGCGCAAGGCCCGGACACACCGTGTTACCACGCTGTGCATCGACTGCGGCCTGCGCGATCGCAGTTGCATCGCTCAGCCGGTCGAGCACGATCCCTGCCACAGCCCCTGAGCAGGCGAGGCCGGTGATCGTCGCCCGCGACGGCGCAACGACGCCGTCGACCAGGATCGCGGGTGCGGTGCCGAACGCCTGGTTGAGCGCCGCGGTCAGCTGCGTGAGATTCGTGATCGCCCATTGTCCGGCGACCGGTTGCGGTGCGGGCCGGAAGGCGATGAAGTCGGGAGCGACACCGCCGAGAGTGCGACCGAGTGAGGTGACCGTCGCCTTCGGCACCTGAGCGCCGTCGAGGGCGATTCCGACGGCAACGCTCGTCGAGGAGGCCTGCACGGCATCGCGGACCGCGGCGAAGGCTGCGGCGTAGCCGTCTGTCGGCGCGGTGGCTGCGGGCTGGAGCACGAGCCGGTTCAGCGCCGGCACCTGGGTGGCAAGCGACGCCGCATAGGAGGCCAGGGCTGCGCGGCCGGCGTCGTCCAGCGGGACCGCGCCGACGTTCAGCTCGACGAGCTCGCTCACTCCCTGGGGCACGCTCTGCAGTGCGGCGACCAGGGTCGGGTCGGGCACCGAGGCTCCCGCCGGCCACACCACCCCGAACCGGACGAGCCGCAGGCCGAGCTTCTGCGCCTGGGTGGCCTGCGACGGGTCGTCGATCGCCGAGCCGACGACGAGCGGCGGCGGAGCTGCTGGGACGGCCGCCGTAGCGCGGGCCTTCGCCGCCGGGCCGGCGGTCGCGGCCTGGACGATCGGCAAGGCGTCGAACGACGAGCGGTTTCCCGCGGGGTCGACCGCCGTCACGTGCACCGGGTAGATGCCGGGCCGCTTGGGCGACCACGAGAGCGTGTGCCAGCCGTCGCCGAGCGCGAGCCGTTTCGTCGGGCCGGCGCCCGAGGTCGCCTGGACGTCGGACGGCTTCGACAACCAGAAGCGCACCTGGCCGACGCCGGCGGAGTCGAGCCTGAACGCGGCGGGCTGCTTCGCATAGGCGGCGATGCGCTTCGCCGCGTCGGCAAACCGGGGGTCGGCCGAGGCCAGCTTCGTCAGCAGTTGCACGACGTACTGCTGGTAGTGCAGGTCGGAGGTGTCGTGCGGCAACGCGTAGTACGTCCAGTAGCCGGTGTCGAAGCGCGGCAGGCTCGCGAGGGCCGACTGCCGCAGCTGGCCGGCCAGCGTGCCCGCGTCGACGTCGGCCGCATCGCTCGCGTACGTCGCGAGCGAGACGATCGTCTGCAGCTGCGCGTTCAGGACGGCGAGCGACTGGAACGAGTAGAGGCGGATCCACGGCCCACCGTCGACCCGGGTCAGCAGGTGTCCGGGGATCGACTGGTAGGCGGCTCGCGCCTGTGCTGCGAGTGAGGTCGTCTCGGCGGTGACGAGATCGGCGGCGCGCGCGAGCGCCTGTGCAGCGACGGCCTGAGCCATGCCGGAGGTCCAGGGCGCGCGTCCTCCCGAGTAGTTGAAGTAGTACTCCCAGACGACGCCGCCGCCCTTCGGGTGCACCGCACGTGCGACGAGCGCGTCGGCGATCTTCTGCGTCGCGTCGGCGTCGCCGCGCGCGACGGCCGCGTTGAGGATCCCGAACTCGGCGAGCGGGTGGAACTCGAGGCAGAGGCCCGGGAACCAGCGGTAGACGAGCCCGTCCGCGGCGACGATGTCCGCCTGCGGCGCGGGCGGGTAGTGCACGGCGAAGTAGTCGTCGTTGGCTTTCAGCTGGCCGACGAGCGCGGCCGCGCGCGGGCCGGTGAGACGGCCGACGAACGCGCCGAGTTGCGAGAGCGCGACGCCGACGGGCCGCGAGCGCGAGGACGGGAGCCCGCGGATGAGGTTGGCGGCGCGCGCGATCTCGGCTCGCGCGGCCGCGGTCTCGGTCGGCGTCAACTGGCCGGACGCCGCAGCACGGCGCACGGCCTCGAGCGCCTGCTTCTGTCCGGCGACGGGCTTGGTCGCCGGAGCCGCCCCAGCCGCACAGGCGAGCGCGAGCACGACAACGACGACCGGCGTGAGACCCCTCACGAAGATCACCGGCGGGACGGTAGCCACCGTTCGTAAGGAGTTTCCGACCGCCGCGCTCCGTTCCTGGCCTGGCCACGCGGGACACGACCCATGGTCAGACCACGGTTGACGGACTGGCCACGCGGGACACGACCCGTGGTCAGACCAAGGTTTACGAGAGTGCGACGGAGCATCCACAGGTTCTGGCGCCTGGCCGCCGGCTCAGGCCAAAAAGGCAGGCGACCATGGCTGCTCGCGGCACGTCCTATCGGCGAGCCGGCGCGCGCGAAATGTGACGAACGTTCCACAGGGCGTGCAAGGATCGTCACGGTGGCGACACCATCCGTTCTTCCGGACTCCGAGCCCGCCTGGTGGTTGCGGGACGCCGACGACGGCGACCGCTCTCCCCCGCTCGCCCGCGAACTCGACGCCGACACCGCGATCGTCGGCGGCGGTTACACCGGGCTCTGGACGGCGCTCGCCCTGAAGGAACGCCTGCCGGAAGCGCACGTCGCCGTGTTCGAGGGCGCGTACTGCGGCTGGGGGCCGAGCGGCCGTAACGGAGGCTTCTGCCACGGCTACTGGTCGTACCTGCCGACGCTGCGCGAAGTGTTCGCCGACGAGCAGGCGATCGCCCTCTGCCACGCCGGCGACAAGATCGTCCCCGGCATCCGAGCGTTCCTGGAGCGGCGCGGCGAGGACGCCTGGCTGCACGAGCGCGGGAATGCTCAAGACGTCGACGACCCCGTCGCAGGATGCGTCGGTCGAGCTCGCGATCGAGACTGCGCGGGAGCTGGGTCATCCGGAAGAGGCCGTCGCGCGCGATGCGTCGCGCATCTCGCCGCTCTTTCGTCGCGCGGTCTTCTTCCGCGAGGGCGCGACGGTGCATCCGGCCCGGCTCGTGCGCGCCCTGCGCCGAGCGGTTCTCGACGCCGGGATCGAGCTGTACGAGGGCACTCGAGTCAAGCTCCGCGGCGACGGGACGCTGAACGCGAACGGGCATACGGTCCGCGCGCGAGACGTCGTCGTCGCCACGAACGCCGCGGCGGCCGACTGGCGCCCGGTGCGCGGACGGATGACCGTGTTCGGGAGCTACGTCGTGCTCACCGAGCCCGTTCCGGAGCTGCTCGCGACGATCGGCTGGACGGAGGGCGAGGCGATCTACGACTCGCGCATGTTCCTGCACTACTTCCGCACGACGGACGACGGCCGCGTGTTGATGGGCTCGGGCTCCGGCCCGATCGGCTACGGCGCGAGGATCGACGGCCGGTTCACGCACGACGCCGCGACCTCCGCGCGCGCCGAGCGCGGCTTGCGCCGCCTCCTCCCCGGGCTGGCCGGCGCGAAGGTCGTCGCCTCCTGGGGCGGCCCGATCGACGTCTCGGCCGACCATCTGCCGTTCATCGGCACCGTTCCCGGGACGCACCTCCACTACGGGCTCGGCTACTCCGGGCACGGGGTCGGCCCGACCTGGCTCGCCGGGCAGGCGCTCGCCTCACGCGTCGCAGGCCTCGACGACGAGTGGACCCGACTGCCGCTCGTCGACCGACACGGTCGCGCGCGTCCCGCCTGAGCCGTTCCGCCGGATCGGCGGCGGGGCGATCCGCGCCTCCATCCTGGCCTGCGAGGAGGCAGAGGAGGACGGACGGACGGCCCCGCTGCCTGCGCGCGTGGGCGCCTTCGTCCCTCGCGCCTTGGGCCTTCGTCTCGGCCAGCGTTAGTGCGTTTGCGCACTCGCGTGGGGAGTTGATTGACGAAACGCGCGGCGATCTTGTACAAACACTGCGTGGCGCCTCCCTCCGCCCTGGACCGCGGGCCGGTCACCCGGCCGCGGTCGCTCGACATCGTCGACCGGGGCATCATCGAGGCGCTGCAGGCGAACGGACGTGAGCCCTTCCGTCGGATCGCGGCGAGGCTCGGCGTGGCGGAGGCCACCGTCCGGGCGCGCTACGGCCGCCTCGTCGAGGACGACGTCCTGCAGGTGATCGGCGTCACCAACCCGCTCGGGCTCGGCTTCGACGCCCAGGCACTCGTCGGCGTGAACACGGCCGGCGCCCCGGAGCCGGTCGCCGACGTGATCAGCTCGTGGCCCGAGTCGAGCTACGTCGTCGTCGCGGCGGGACGCTTCGACGTCCTCGCAGAGCTGCTCTGCGTCGACGCGAGGCACCTGCTCGAGCTGACGAACCGCGTGCGGGCGATCCCGGACGTCGTCTCGACCGAGACGTTCCCCTACCTCCAGCTCGCGAAGCAGGTCTACGGCTGGGGCACGCACCTCGACGCCGAGCGGGCTCCGGCGACCGCATGAGCGCCGACGTTCGCCTCGAGGGCGTGACGAAGAAGTTCGACGAGGTGACCGCCGTCGACGACCTGTCGCTCGAGATCGAGAGCGGCAAGTTCTACGCGCTGCTCGGCCCCTCGGGCTGCGGCAAGACGACGACGTTGCGCATGATCGGCGGCTTCGAGGAGCCGACGTCGGGGACGATCTATCTCGGCGAGCGAACCGTCACCGGCCTGCCCCCGCACCGGCGCGACGTCAACACCGTCTTCCAGAGCTACGCGCTGTTCCCCCACCTGACGATCTTCGAGAACGTCGCGTTCGGCCTCCGGCGCAAGGGAAAGCGCGGCGCCGAGCTGAAGACGCAGGTCGACGAGATGCTGGGCATCGTCGGTCTCGCGGGGTACGGCGGCCGCAAGCCGCGCCAGCTGTCGGGCGGCCAGCAGCAGCGGGTCGCGCTGGCGCGGGCGCTCGTCAATCATCCGCGCGTCCTGCTGCTCGACGAGCCGCTCGGCGCCCTCGACCTCAAGCTCCGCAAGGAGATGCAGCTCGAGCTCAAGAACATCCAGCGCGAGATCGGGATCACGTTCGTGCACGTCACGCACGACCAGGAAGAGGCGATGACGATGGCCGACTTCATCGTCGTGATGAACGGCGGACGGATCGAGCAGCTCGGCGACCCCGACCGAGCTCTACGAGCACCCGGCAACGGCGTTCGTCGCCAACTTCCTCGGCATCTCGAACCTGCTGCCGGGCACCGTCGAAGGCCCCGAGTCCGTCCGGCTGACCGGCGGCGACGATGCTGCGCGTCGGCCCGGGCGTCCTGAACGGCGAGACGGGTGCCGTCTCGGTGGGCATCCGTCCGGAGAAGCTGCGGGTCGGCGGCGACGAGGGCAACTCGCTGACCGGCGAGATCGTGGAGCGCGCCTACGTCGGCGTGTCGACGCAATACGTGGTGAGGACCGCCGTCGGCGACGTGACGGTCTTCGTGCAAGGGGCAGGCTCACAGATGCCGGGCGAACAGATCGAGCTTACGTTTGCACCGGAGGCAACGTTCGTCGTTTCCCGATCGGGAGGACAACCCCGAATGAACGAGTTGCTCACTCGCGACCAGGTGCTTCGCCGTGCTCTCGCCGGCGGCGCGTTCCTGACCATCCCTGGACTCCTCGCAGCCTGCGGCGGTGGCGGCTCGAAGAGCGCTGCCACCACGACCACGTCGGGCCCGCAGACGATGCCGTCGTCGCTCACGTGGTCGAACTGGCCGCTGTACATCGACGTCGACGAGAAGACGAAGACCCACCCGACGCTCGTCCAGTTCCAGAAGCACTACGCCGTCAAGGTGCAAGTACCTCGAGGACATCAACGACAACGACAGCTTCTTCGGGAAGATCGAAGGGCCGCTTTCCCAGGGCCAGTCGATCGGGCGCGACATCATCGTCCTCACCGATTCCTCGGGTCTGCCCGGCCGAATGATCGAACTCGGCTGGCTCGAGAAGCTCGACAAGTCGGCGATCCCGAACATGAAGAACCTGCTGCCCGGTCCAGCGGCATCCGGCGTGGGACCCGAACCGCGACTACAGCCTGCCCTGGCAGTCGGGCATGACGGGCATCGGCTACGACCCGAAGCTCGTCGGCGGTGAGATCACGTCGGTCCACGACCTGCTGACCAACCCGAAGTTCAAGGGCAAGGTGACGCTCCTCACGGAGATGTCCGACTCGGTCGGCCTGGTGATGCTTGCGAACGGTGACGACCCGACGAAGGTCACTGACGCGTCGTTCAACAAGGCGATCGACACCATGCAGAAGGCTGTTGACTCGGGGCAGGTGCGGCAGTTCACCGGCAACGACTATGCGCCTCTCCTCGCCAGGGGCGACATCTACGCCTGCTTCGCGTGGTCCGGCGACATGGTGCAGCTGAAGGCCGACCACCCGGGTCTCAAGTGGGTGATCCCGGACTCGGGCGCGATGATTTTCACCGACAACATGCTGATCCCGAAGGGCGGGCACGTGTACGGGGCGTCCGTGTTGATGAACTGGTACTACGACCCGAAGATCGCCGCCGCCGTCGCCGACTACGTCAACTACATCACGCCTGTTGCCGGCGCCGACAAGGTGCTGCTGAAGACCGACCCGGCGATCGCCAAGAACACCCTGATCTTCCCGACGAAGGCGATGCTCGCGAACGTCAACGAGTTCGACCCGAAGGCACTCGACAACCCCGACTACAAGAAGAAGTTCCAGCACCTGATCGGCGGCTGACATCGGCGCATTCCTCCATCGCCGGAAAGGTGCGATTCCGTATCTGCTGCTCGCCCCGGGCATCGGCTGGCTGTGCCTGTTCTTCGTGCTGCCGTTGTGGTACCTCGGCAAGACCTCGCTCTCGAGCGGGCTCTTTCCGTTCTTCTCGTTCGACTGGGCGTGGAGCAACTTCCATTACGCGATTACCACCTACAAGACGCAGTTCATCCGCTCGGGCGAGTACGCGGCGATCGCGACGGCGCTTGCGCTCGCCGTGAGCTACCCGCTCGCCTACTGGATCGCGTTCCGCGGGGGCCGCTGGAAGAACCTGTTCCTGCTGCTCGTGATCGCACCGTTCTTCGTCACGTATCTGATCCGGACGCTCGCGTGGGAGACGATCCTCTCCGACAACGGCCTCGTCGTTCACACCCTGCAGCAGGTCGGGATCCTCGGGAACAGCGGACGCCTGCTCGCGACGCCGGCTGCGGTGATAACCGGCATCACCTACAACTTCCTGCCCTTCATGGTGCTGCCGCTCTACGTCAGCCTGGAGCAGATCGACCAGCGCCTGATCGAGGCGGCCGAGGATCTGTACGCGTCGCGTGCCAAGGCGTTCCTGAAGATCACGTTCCCGCTGTCGCTGCCCGGCGTCTTCGCAGGGGTGCTCTTGACCTTCATCCCAGCGGCCGGCGACTTCATCAACGCGCAGCTGCTCGGGACGCCACGGCAATACATGATCGGCAACGTCATCCAGTCGCAGTTCCTCGCGGTCCGTGACTATCCGACTGCCGCAGCACTCTCGTTCGTCCTGATGGCCGCAATCCTCGTGATGGTGCTCGTGTTCGCGAAGGTGCTCGGAACCGATCGATTGACCTCAGCGGTATGAGATTCATCAAGCATCATCTGCTGACCGGGTACGCGATCCTGGCGCTCATCTACCTCTTCCTGCCGATCGCGGTCGTGGTCGCATTCTCGTTCAACGATCCGATCGGACGCTTCAACTTCACCTGGCAGGGATTCACGTTGAAGAACTGGCTGAACCCGTTCGGCGTCCCGGGCATCCAGGACGCGCTCAAGGTGAGCATCGAGATCGCGTTCCTCTCCGCGCTGTTCGCGACCGCGCTCGGGACGTTGATCGCGCTCGCGCTCGTCCGCTACAAGTTCCACGGCAGCGCAACGACCAACCTGCTCATCTTCGTGCCGATGACGACACCCGAGGTCGTGCTGGGCGCGTCACTCCTGACGCTGTTCCTCAACTGGAAGGTCCCGCAGGGATTCATGACCATCCTGATCGCGCACATCGCGTTCAACATCAGCTACGTGGTCGTGACGGTACGCGCGCGCCTCGTCGGATTCGACCGCCACCTCGAAGAGGCGGCGATGGATCTCGGCGCGAACGAGCTCGTCACGTTCATGAAGGTGACGCTGCCGCTGATCATGCCCGGCATCCTCGCCGCAGGGTTGCTCGCGTTCGCACTCTCGATCGACGACTTCGTGATCACGTACTTCAACGCCGGCTCCACGACCACGTTCCCGCTGTTCGTCTGGGGAGCCGCGCGCGTTGCGACTCCACCGCAGATCAATGTGATCGGGACGGCGATCTTCGTCGTCGCCATCATCGGCATGGTCGCCAACATCGGCGTTCAGAACCTCCGCTCTCGGAAAGGAGCAGCCGTCGCATGACACTCGACTTGCAGCAGGCCGCACGCGATCACCTCTGGATGCACTTCACGCGCATGGGCGCGTACGGCAACAGTGAAGTGCCGATCATCGTGCGCGGCGACGGCTGCTATCTCGAGGATGCGAACGGGAAGCGTTACCTGGACGCGCTGGCCGGGCTCTTCGCCGTGCAACTCGGCTACTCGCACGGCGACGAGATCGGACAGGCGGCGCACGAGCAGATGAAGGAGCTGCCGTTCTACACCAACTGGTCGTACGCGCATCCGCGCGCGATCGAGCTCGCCCACGAGGTCGCAAGCCTCGCGCCCGGCGACCTGAACCGCGTCTTCTTCGTCTCTGGCGGCTCCGAGGCGATCGAGTCGGCCTGGAAGCTCGCGCGGCAGTACCACCAGATTCGCGGCGAGCGGCGCTGGAAGGCAATCGGTCGCCGAACCGCCTACCACGGCACGACGATGGGCGCGCTGTCGATCAACGGGATCGCGGCCCTGAAGAACTCGTTCGAGCCGCTCGTGCCGGAGACGCTGCACGTCCGGAACACGAACCGCTACCACCGGCCGCCGGAAGAGACGGAGCAGGAGTTCACGGCGTTCCTCCTCGACGACCTGGAGGAGACGATCATCGCCACCGGGCCTGAGACGGTCGCACTGGTGGTCATGGAGCCCGTGCAGAACGCCGGCGGCTGCTTCACACCTCCGCACGGCTACTTCCAGGGTGTCCGCGAGATCTGCGACCGGTACGGGATCCTGCTCTGCGCGGACGAGGTGATCACCGGCTTCGGACGGGTCGGCGCCTGGTTCGCATCCGACCTCTACGACATCCGCCCTGACCTGATCACGTCGGCGAAGGGCCTGTCGTCGGCCTACGCGTCGATCGGCGCCGTGATCGCGACCGACCGTGTCTTCGAGCCGTTCCTCGAAGCCACCTCGATGTACGCGCACGGAATCACGTTCGGCGGCCACCCGGTGCAGTGCGCGATCGCGCTGAAGAACATCGAGATCATGAAGCGCGAGCGCGTGCTCGAGAACGTGCGGTCGAACGAGGCGTACTTCCGCGGCGCACTCGAGCAGCTGCTCGAGCTGGACATCGTCGGCGACGTGCGCGGGACCGGCTACTTCTACGCACTCGAGCTCGTCAAGAACAAGAAGACGCGAGAAGGCTTCACGTCGGAGGACTCCGAGATCGCTGCTGCGCGGCTTCCTCTCGCCGCAGCTCTTCGAGCGTGGGCTGATCTGCCGCGCCGACGACCGCGGTGACCCGGTGATCCAGATCTCGCCTCCGCTGGTTGCGGGCACGGCGGAGATCGACGAGATCGCGGGGACGCTACGCGACGTGCTCGTCGAGGCGCAGGACCGTATGCACGTCGGGTCGGCGGATGCCCGTCCGGTACAGCCGGGCACCCGGCTCGTCGGCGAAGCATGAAACAACGCGCGAGCGAGCTGCTCGCGCGGGAACTCGAGCGGTTCGAGCGCACTCATCCTCGCTCCCGCGAGCTGTCCGAGCGCGCGCGCCGGTCCCTGCTCTCAGGCGTGCCGATGCACTGGATGATGCGCTGGGCGGGCGGCTTCCCGGTGTTCGCCGTCGAGGCGTCGGGCGCGCGATTTCGCGACGTCGACGGGATCGAATACGTCGACTTCTGCCTCGGCGACACGGGCGCGATGACGGGGCACTCACCCGAGCCCGTCGTGCAGGCGATCGCCGCGCAGGCCGCACGCGGGATCACGCTGATGCTGCCGAGCGAGGACGCCCTCTGGGTCGGCGAGGAGCTGACAGGCCGCTTCGGGCCGTCGCAGTGGCAGTTCGCACTGACCGCGACAGACGCGAACCGCTTCGCGATCCGGCTCGCTCGACTCGTCACGGGACGGCCGAAAGTGCTCGTCTTCAACTGGTGCTACCACGGAACCGTCGACGAGACGTTCGCGGCGCTGCACGACGGCGCCGTGGTCGAACGGGAGGGAAACCTCGGCCCGCCGGTGCCACTCGACGAGACGACACGTGTCGTCGAGTGGAACGACGTCGACGCGCTCGAACGCGAGCTCGCGTTCGGCGACGTCGCGTGCGTGCTGGCCGAGCCCGCGCTGACGAACATCGGGATCGTCCACCCGGAGCCCGGCTACCACGCCGCGCTGCGCGAGGCGACGCGCCGGCACGGCACGTTGCTGATCATCGACGAGACGCACACGCTGTGTGCCGGGCCGGGCGGCTACACGGCCGCCTACGGGCTCGAGCCAGACGTGCTGACCGTCGGGAAGGCGATCGGCAGCGGCATTCCCGCGGCCGCGTACGGCTTCACGCCCGAGGTGGCGGGACGAATCGAGGCGGCGATCGGTCTCGACGACTCGGACGTCGGCGGTGTCGGCGGCACGCTGGCCGCGAACGTGCTGTCGCTGGCCGCGATGCGCGCCACGCTCGGGGAGGTACTGACCGACGATGCGTTCGAGCGGATGATCGCGATGGGCGAGCGCTTCGAGCGCGGCGTCGCGGAGACGATCGAGCGCAACGGGCTGCCCTGGCACGTGACGCGCCTCGGCTGCCGGGTCGAGTACCTGTTCCGCCCCGATCCACCGAGAACCGGCAGCGAGGCGGCCGCCGGCAGCGACCACCTCCTCGACCGGCTGATCCATCTCTACGCGCTGAACCGCGGCATCCTGCTGACGCCGTTCCACAACATGGCTCTGATGTCGCCGGCGACGACCGAGGTTGACGTCGACCGCCATACGGAGGTCTTCGCCGAGGCCGCCGCCGAGCTCAGTCGCTGAATCGGAGCGCGAACCGAAGCGACCTCCGGTGCGAATCAGTGCGTCCACTGAGTTCGAGTCACGAAGGAGCTTTCAGATGCGCTTTATCCCGACCCGGTTCCACGCGCCACTCGACTACATCGTCGGCGTCGCGCTGATCGCAGCGCCGTGGATCTTTCAGTTCTCCGACAACACGACCCCGACGGTGATCTCGATCGTCCTCGGCATCGGGCTGATCGCCTACAGCCTGGTCACGGACTACGAGCTCGGCGTCTGGAAGGTCGCGCCGATGGCGGTCCACAACCTGATCGACATCGCAGCCGGCATCGTGCTCGCGACGTCGCCGTGGATCTTCGGATTTGCGGACGACTCGGCCAACGTCTGGCTTCCGTTTCTCGTTGTCGGACTTGCCGCGATCTTCCTCGGCCTGACGACGAAGCAGGGCGGATACAGCTATCGCAAGAGCGGCGTCGACACGCCGAGGGTGGCGACCCGCTGAACGACATCGGGAGCGGCGGGTGAACGCGCCCGCCGCTCCGATCTAGACTCGCGTCTTGGCCAGCGTCCCGCCTGCGCTGGGACGACGCGGTGAAGGCTGGGTCGTCCTGCAGTCGATCGTCATCCTCGCGGCCGTCGCCTGTGCGGTCGTCGGCCCTCGCTGGCCCGACGGCGGCGAGCCGTGGCTCCGAATCGCGGGCTTCTTGCTGGAAGCCGTCGGCATCGCGATGTTCATCGTGAGCAGGGTCACCCTCGGACCGTCGTTCACCCCGCTTCCACGACCACGTCACTCCTCGACGCTTCGGACAACGGGCATCTACGCACACGTCCGTCATCCGGTCTACGGCGCACTGCTCATCGCCGGAGTCGGACTGTCGCTGCATCGCTCGCCGCTCGTCTTCGTGCCGACCGCGGTGCTCGCGGTCGTGTTCTGGCTCAAGTCGATCCGCGAGGAAGCCTGGCTCACGGAGCGCTACCCGGAGTACCCGGCCTACCGGAAGGCGACGCCACGGCGCTTTATCCCCTGCGTCGTTTAGCCGCAAGACGACTGATGTCGTCGCGAGCCTCCGACGTGCGCCGCGCGCGACTGCCGCGACTTGCGTCCTGGCTCCTCGACGTGACAACCGCAAACGCAGGCGGAGCCGTCTACGGCGCAGTGATGGTCGGCGTCCTGCTCGCCGCAGAGGACGCTCGCCACGAGGGCTACCCGGCGACCCTCGAGGCGGCCGCGATCGTGCTGCTGCTCTACCTGGCTCACGAATCTCTATACCACATGCGCTCGGCGCCCGCCTGCAGCGACGCGACTCGCTGAACCTGAAGGTCCTCTGGCAGAGCTGCGTCCACGAGCTGCCGATCATCGAAGGCGCCTCATCCCGGTTGTCGTCCTGTTGATCACCTGGGCCGCGGGGCTCACCGTCGCGAGCGGCGCGAACGCCGCGCTGTGGACCGCGGCCGCGACGATCCTCGTCCTGGAGGCCGCGGCCGGGTGGCGTTCGCGGAGCGGGCCGCGCGACGTCTGGCTTCAGATCGGCGCCGGCGCGATCTTCGGGCTGGCGCTGATCGGCCTGAAGCTGGTGCTGCACTGAGCAACGTCGCGCGGGCGCCGCCCGCTGAACGTCTATCTGGTGACTGCCTCGGCCCGACGGGGGAGCACCCAGCCCGGCCGCGGGAAGTGGCAGGTGTAGCCGTTCGGGTAGCGCTCGAGATAGTCCTGATGCTCGGGCTCGGCCTCCCAGAACGGCCCTGCCGGTGTCACCTCGGTGACCACCTTGCCGGGCCAGAGACCCGACGCCTCGACATCGGCGATCGTGTCCTCGGCGATACGGCGCTGCTCGTCGTCCAGGTAGAAGATCGCCGAGCGGTAACTCATGCCGACATCGTTCCCCTGACGGTTCACCGTCGTCGGATCGTGGATCTGGAAGAAGAACTCGAGCAGATCGCGATACGACGTCTGCTCGGGATCGAAGGTGATCTCGATCGCCTCCGCGTGTGTCCCGTGGTTGCGATACGTGGCGTTCTCGACATCGCCCCCGCTGTAACCGACCCGGGTCGAAAGAATGCCCGGCCGCTTCCGAATGAGGTCCTGCATTCCCCAGAAACACCCACCGGCGAGGATCGCCTTCTCGACCTCTCCGCTCATGACACCGTCCCCTCTTGCTCGACGAACTGACGCTGTCACTGTAGCCCCGGGCCTCGCCCTGAGGACGTGCGCGGCGATCGATCAGCTCGACGGCCTTGACCCGTGAAGCGTGTAACGCATCGACCGACTCCGGAGACTGTTCACCATGCACGTTCGCGTCGTCCTCCTCGCGCTGATCGTCCTGTCGCTCGCCGCGGGCCAAGCTGCTGCTGCAGGCGGCGGTACGACGCCGACCGTCGTCGCAGGTCCCTCGACGTACGGCGTCGTACTGTTCGACGGTCACGGGAAGGCGCTGTACGCCTTCACGCGCGATCTGCGTGGAAGGAGCACCTGCTCTAGCGCTTGCGCCGCGGCCTGGCCGCCGTTTGTCGTCAGCGGCAGGGTTCGTTCCGGCGCCGGAGCCCACGCAGAGCTGCTCGGGACCACGAGGCGCCCGGACGGCAGGCGGCAGGTCACATACCGCGGCAGGCCGCTCTACTTCTACATCGGCGACCGCAAGCCCGGACAGGTCCTGTGCCAGGACGTCGTCGAGTACGGCGGACGCTGGCTCGTGGTTCGCCCCTCCGGCGGCCTGGTGCGCTAGCCGCGCGGCCGGACTGCGCGCAGGTCAGCCGAGACGGACGCGGGCCGGCTCGATAGCCGGCCCCACGTCCGTCAAGCCGCCTCGCCGAGCGGCGGCCCTCGTCGAGGGTCAGGCTCGCGCACCCTCCACCGTCTGTGCCATCGAGACGTCGTACAGCGCGACATTCGCGATCTGCTGGTCGCTCATCTCGGCGCTCCGCTGACGCAGCTGATCGGCCTGCTGCGTGCTCGCGCGCATCGAGTCCTGGCTGTCCCAGAGCGTGATCACCGACACGCGGCCGTTGTCGCGGTCGGCAAGCCCGATCGCGCCGACGTTCCCGTCGATCGCACGGACCTTCGGCAGCGTGTCGCTCCGCGTCTTCTCGATGCCGGAGTCGATCGCAGCGGACGGCCCTTCGAGCAGGCTGACGCGAGCAGCCTTCGCAGCGTCGACGTCGCCGTCGAAGATCGCGACCTCGTAGTAGTGAACGCTCGTACGCTTGCCGCGGATCTCCTCCGGAATCGTCTCGCCCTGCCGGTCGAACCCGGCCTCGGCGGCCTCGACTGCCTCCTTGCTGTCGAAGAACGCAAGGAACTTGCGCTTCTTTGCAGCACCCTCCTCGTCGAGAATGAGAACGTTGGTCATGCCATCAGGCGGCGTCATCTCGCCCGACGACATCTGTTCACCCATCAGTTTGTCGAGCTTCGCCCTGTCCGTGCCCTCGAACGTCGCGACCCGTACCCACATGATGAGACCTCCTCCTTCATTGATGCCCCCGAGGCGAACCTGATAGACGGCCCACCTCTCAGTGTTCTATGACGGCTGTCCGGCACATCCCGGGCTGACCGTCCCGTGGCATCAGAGCCATAGACGACGTCGCCGACTGTGGTGGGTCGCGCACGTCGTGTCACGCAGGTCGACCGGCCCCTCATCTCCTGCCTTCCGGTTGCCGCGACGCTACTCCCGCGTGGCCGAGATTGCAACCGTTCCCACGACACACCCAGCGTGGTCGCGCTGCGCGACTCGCCGACGCGGGGGAAACCGCACGCAGCACGCCGAACTCCCGGGTCGGAGCAAAGCGGCCGCCCCGTCGCGCCGACGACCAGCCCGCTCGTCCACGTCACGATTGCCGACCGGCGGACGCTCGATCCGGGCGGCATCCTCCCGCTTGCACTCGGCATCCCCGCCGTGATCGCGCTCGCGATGATTCTCGTGAGGTTCGTCCGACGCGTCGCACCATTCCGCCGATCGCCCGCATCGTCGACCGCTGCCGTGGAACGCGCGCGGTAACCTGTCCGCCCTGCCCTCTTAGCTCAGTTGGTAGAGCACCTCCATGGTAAGGAGGGGGTCAACGGTTCGAGTCCGTTAGAGGGCTTACAAAAGGCCCGCAAAGCGGGCCTTTTCATTGGTCGATCTCGGACGATCCTCGGCAAAATCATCCGCTGGTCAACCTGTGGTCAACCTCTGGACGCACTCCCAGGCAACCGCTTCCCAGTGGCCCGAAATCTCCGCGAGGGCCTGAGCCGTGGTCAAGGCGGCCTCTTCCAGGCGAGCGTTACATCGGCCATCCGGAGCAAGAGATCCGACACGCGGTTCTCGAGTGGGCCGACTTTTCCGCCGAGTTCGCTCAACTGCTCTGCGATCAACTCGTAGTCCTCCAAGAGGACGTTTAAGTCTACGCCGCTCCAGGCAAACTGTGAGGACCGGACCGGGTCGCAAGTCTCTCCGAGGGGGTCGGTCGAGGCCGCTGGCGGCGCTTCCCGGTTCGGTTGGGCCGACCGTTCAGCCATCAACTCGACGGAGTTAATACGTCGCCGCCCCACGCGGGCGTACCGTGATTCGTACTGGTCCTGCGTTGATACGGAACGCAGTTCGATGCAGGGTCAGCGTCTTCCGTGGCGCGCGCAGAGCTCTCGCCTAAGTGAGTTGAGATTTGACAGCCTGAACAAGAGCCTCTACGAAGAGGTCCGAGCTGATCCGTGCTTTCAAGGACCGACAGCTGCTGGCGCAGACGATGCACGCGGGCAGCGATCGAGTGCTCGACGAGCGTCTGCAGGTCGTCGAGAGCGCTCCGGGAACTCGGTCTCCAGGATGAACGGCTGCCTGGAAGAAAGGGTGACGACCACCGACCTAAGTCAGCGGCGTAGGTCGCGAGGCTCTGCGCCGTCTAGGCGGTTCGTCGCCACTTCCGTCGACATAGGACGTCAGAAAGGCCGTCTCCGGGCCGGACGGCAACGGCGAGGCCACGTCGGACGAGAAGCTCGTGGTCTGGCCCTGCGGCCAGGATCCGGCTGAAAGCCCGCAGTCCATCGATCGAGCCCTAGGGCCCGGGAGACGACACGAGCCTAGGCAAACAGAGTTCGAGTTGCAGGGCCAGTAGCTTGGTCATGTACGCGCGTCGGCGAGCTCGCGCTCGAGCCGGTGGAGTATCGGTTCAACGCCATGACGAGCGCGAGTAGCTCCGCGTGCAGGTCGGACCGGGTGGTCGCGGCCGGGCGTCGAGTTCACGTCAGCACGTCGACTAGGTCCGGTGAACAGCGCCTCAAAGATGAGCGCGTTCACCGCGAGGAAGCTGGCGACCCTCCAACGTCTGCGCCTTGAAAAGTCCCTAAGCGAGAACGGTTACGTCGAGAACATCGGTGCAGCTCTAGCCCGCGCGCAGTTCCTGAGCGTCTTCGAGCTTGGCGAGTCGCTTCAGGCTTTGTGCCTCGATCTGCCGGATCCGTTCCCGCGTCAGATGGAAGACATGTGCGATCTGTTCCAGTGACTGAGGATCCTGTCCCTCCAGTCCGAACCGGAGCTCGAGCACGCGCTGCGCGCGATCGTCGAGCGTCTTCATCACGAGGCGTAGCTGCGCTTGGCGCTGGGTTGTGGCGGCGGCATCCTCGGGAGCCACCGCATTCACATCGGGTATGAAGTCGCCGAACTCGGCGTCCGCGTCATCGCCGACTGGACGCGCTAGCGAAATCGGCGGTTGCGAGGCACGACGAAGCGAGGTCAACTCGTTGACGCTCATCTCCAGGTCGAGCGCGAGCTCGTCGTCCGACGGGCTCCCGACCCCACTCGGCGCGCAGCTCTCGCTCGCGGCGAGCGATCCTGTTCAACCGGCCGACGACGTGCACGGGAACCCGGATCGTGCGTCCCTGGTTGGCGATTCCGCGCTCGACCGCCTGACGGATCCACCAGGTCGCGTACGTCGAGAACTTGTAGCCCTTTCGCCAGTCGAACTTCTCGGCTGCGCGGACAAGCCCGATCGTTCCCTCCTGAATGAGATCCAGGAGCGGCAGACCTTGATGCTGGTAGCGCTTCGCGATCGACACGACGAGACGGAGATTCTTCTCGACCAGTTCCCGCATCGCCTGCCGATCGCCCTCCTCGACGCGCTTGGAGAGCCGCACCTCGTCCGCCGCCGTCAGCAGATCGAACCTGCCGATCTCGGTCAGGAACGCCGGCAAGGACTCCTTCGGCGGCAGATCAGCGGCCGACGCCACCGATGCTTTGCGCATCGACGCTCCACTCACGCTCCCAGCGACTCGACAACGAACTCAACGCAGCGATCGATCATCCCGACCTCCTCGGAATCGATGAACATCACCCACGAGAAGAAGCCGTCTGGCGCTCGCAGTTGCGTCGGCCGCGACTACCCGTAACCGTCGTCAAGGTAGCAGCGAAGTGGCAACAGTCACAAGCACATCGCGTCGGCGTGTCAGCTCGTGAAGAACGACGACCTAGAGCGAGCCGTCTGCTCTTGAGTGATGTCGCCCAGAGCTAGCTTGGGCGGCTCGGGAGGACGCGCAGTGAATGGGTCTGGGCGGGACGCTCCGGGGCCGGCGGGCGTGGTGGGTCCGCGTAGCACTCACCGATGGACCCTGTCTCGCTCGATGGCGCCTGTACGGGGTGTGGGAGGTTGCGCGCGCGGACAACGAAACGCGGAAGGCTAGCCCGAGCTTGTCTCTCCCTCATCGTGCTTGCCGGATGACGGACCTTTTGCTTCTCGCTCGCGTTCAACCCGCTTCTGGTCCTCCCGAAGCGTCTCCCGCTGCAACTCGTCGGCCTCGCCCTGCTCAGAGGTTGTAAGCGGGCCTGTCGGCGGCCGGTGCGCGCCCGGCAATCGATCAAGGAACGCACGCAACCGACTCATGCAGGAAGCCTCGTCGCGACGATCTACAGTCGCTCGACTCAAGCGAGTGACTCTCGGTCTCGCCTGGCTTCACACGAGGGGGAGCCGCCTGCGGCATCAGCGAGCGTTCAGGGCCGCCCGAACCGGTCCTTCCTCATCGCGTCGGGCGAAACGGCTTGGTAGGCGAGTACGAGAGGCCCCGGCTGTGCCGGGGCCTCTCGGTGGTGCGGAGTCGCGTGTCGAGCTAGGCGGCGGCGAGGACGCCGTCACTCTGAGCGACGACCTTGCCGCTGGTGATCTTCGGTGCGTTCGGGATCACCGTGTTGAGGTTCTCGTCGGTGATCCACTTCGAGGCGAGCATGGTGGACTTGTCGGCCTGCTCGGAGGTCTCGAAGAGACCAAGCGAGCTGAGGACGCCGCTGCTGCCCTCGATCAGGTAATAGCCGGCGAACCCTGGGAGCTCGCGGAGCTTCGGGACGAGCGTCTCGTTGACCTTGCCGGCGATCTCGCTGAAGCGGGCCGGGTCGACACCTTCGTAGCGACGAATGGTGGCATGCATGTGATGCTCCTCGCTGTTCTCCTACAGGGCAGTGCGCTCGAATGGGCGCACTGCAAGCGTCAGGCCTGGGGTGCCACAGTCGGAGAGGAAACGTGCAGAGCCTCGGCGGCTTCAACAGCTAGAGCCAACGCGCTGACTACACCCTAACCACGACTTGTCACGAAACTGCGAGGCGACAGGGCTCGACAGCCAGCACGCCATTCAAAGGCCCGTCGACGAGCTCCGCGATCCGCTCCAAGAGGATCACCGACACGATCCCAGTCACCGCGGGCTGGTCGCTGCCCCCGCCACGGTCGACGCGTTCGCGTGGCTTGGGGTGATAGATGGCCTAAGCTCGCCCGCATGAAGCTATGGGACGACATCCGTCGTAGATTCGGTCGCCCAGCCGAGCCGTCCGCTGCCGAGCCCGCGGTCGAGGACGTCGCAGCGGTGCACGAACGAGAGAAGCAGCTCGACGCAGAGAACAAGCACGTCGAGGAGCTCAACACGGGCGAGGACGACCCGAACCGGCACGGGGACGATCCGAACCGGCACACAGAGACTCCCTAGCGCCGAGACAGCGGCGGCGCCACAGAACCTTCGCCACGCACGGCCTACGCTTGAGGCATTTCGGCCAGGAGCCGTGTCCGCAATGCGTCGAGTTGTGTGAGTTGCTCGTTGCGCTCCGGATAGTCGCATTCGTCGAGGTCCACGATCACAAGCTCGACCGCACGCAGGATCAAAGGGGTCCCTTCAAGGCGCTTGTCCATGTGTCGCGCTCGCGGTCAGTTCCGAAAAGGGCCTGTGCGGGCGATCTCGGCGGCGAGGCCGAATGCCTCGACAAGCAGCCACGACCCATGTTCTTCCACCAGGCGGTCAACTTCTGGCGCGTGATGGCCGGGCGCGACGACGAACTGGGTTGCTTCCTGCCTGACCCGTGCGTAGGCGTCCGCCTCGATCAAGACCCTGTCATTGCAGCCTCGGCCGCATTCACACATCACTTGGACCGTCGTCGAGTCGCCAAACGATCCCTGAATCGACAGGATCTTTCTGTTCACCTCACGGTAAAGCACCTGGGTGCGCGCATTGAGCACGACGTCCATGGAACAAGCTCCGTTCCGAGGACCGAAGGCGCTGCTCGTCGCGGCCGGTCAAACCGATGCGTCGCTCGAGGAACTAGATAGGCCGGGCAGGCCGGGGCGCGACGCTGAAATGCCAGGCTACCACCGAATAGCGCGAAGTTCCCATCGGCTTACGGACGCAAACGCCGCAACGAGCTAAAGCCGCGCGACCGCGAGCACCGCCGTACAGCCTCGGCTAGCCGCGCAGGGCCACCCCAGAAATCCGTTTGCAGCCCTGCGCGTGCGTCAGTTCCTAGCCGAACCAGGCGCTCCCCCCTCGGAAGCCCCGTGATAGCGACATCGTCCCATCGGCGGTCATCGCATACAAGGGTCCGCTGTTCTCTAGTCGCTCATCGGGACCTGTCCCTCCTCGACAGGCTCGACCCGCCACACGTCGCCATCGGGATGTGATCGACCCGGGTTGTCGCCCGGGCCGATCACATCCACTCGAAGGTTGCTCAGGGTTGGAGCGTCCGCAGTGGCCCGCCGTCGTTCGGGAACTGGCGGGTGCTGAGCACCTGGGTGCCCGCGTTGTGTTCGCCGTTGAACGGCGTCACAGCGCCAGGACAGCCGGCCTTGACGGCGTCGGCTGAGGCGTTGAACCACAGTCCCAGGTGGAACGTGTGCACCGGTGCGGTGGCCGGATTCGAGCTCGCATCCGGGAACGGCGGCTGGTTGTGCACGACGGGAGCCGGTGCGGTTCCCGGCGCGACGATGAACGTCTCGATGCTGAAGCGGCCGACGAAGACGCCGTGTCCGGTGCCGTCGGGGCCCGTTTCGATGTCGCCCTGGTACCAGGCCAGCCCGAACGGGCCGTTCGGCACCTGGATCACGAAGAAATCGAAGTCCGTGTTCGCGGGAAGCCCGTGAACGTTCACGGTCAACGTCTCAACCGGCCCATTCGACTGGTCGGTCACCTCCGCGCCCGCATTCGGCAGGCAGCCCGTACCTTCCAGCCCCGCCGCGCGGATCATCTTGAACGAGATCCGGTCGTTGCTCGAGGCGCCGTTCGCGATCGAAGCAACCGGTGCACCAAGAAGAACGCAACCCCTAAGAGCCAACCCGATCGCCTTCCAACTGCTCCGTGCTCGTTTCATTCCTGCCTCCCCAATCACGCAAGTAGTGGATACGCGCGGAGGCCGCAGACGCGCAAAGATCTAGTGGCACCGTCGACCCGGAGGCCCGCGCACACGCGCTGCGCACAAGGGCGCCGCCGTGAACGCGGACATCCCTCGAGACTCACCCCCACATCGCACCCAAGTGCCGGACACGACACCTTCCCCCTCCGACCGATCGAGTATCCGACCGAACGCTCGACCGTGTCAAGCACATACCGCACCGCGCCACAACTGGATTGAGAGACCCTCAGACCCACGCGAGCGCAGTCCACCGGTAAAGGCCTAACGGGATAACAGCGTGCGCGCAGCCCGGCCCGCCCGAGCAGCGAGGCAGGCCGGGCGCGCAGCTCCTGACGCGCCGATCGAACCCCGCGCCAAGCCTCACGAGCTGATCTCCACCCTCCCGACGACCGCGCCGGCGTTCTTCTCGACGTAGATCGGGCCGGGAAGGTGATCCCCGGATGGTCGAAGCCGCCGAGCTGCGTCGACCCGTCAGACTTCCAGTCGCCGAAACGAGTCGATCCGTGCACGGGTGCGCTCGGCGCAGGGCAGGCATCGCTTGCGTTCCCAGTGCGCGAGTGATCGCTCGCGCGCCTCGTCGGGCCTTTCCGCGCGCTCGAGCACGGTGGCGAGGTCCCTCGAGGGTCTGGGCCTGCCACCAGAGGTTGTCCGTCTTGGTCTCCGCGGTGTCGACTGCCAGGCGCGCGAGCGCCTCCGAGTCACGCCAACAAGGCGGACAAGCTCCTGATCAAGCCAACAGCGGGCGCCAGGCCGGCGTCGCCGTGCACGCCCGGACGATTCATTGCGAAGGCACACACACAACGCGGCCTGACGCCAGAGGAGTCACGAACGACACGAACGACACAGGCTGGCAACGGCCCCTGACGGACCGACCACCCAACTCTCACAGACGCCTGAAGAAGTGGGCTGGGATCTCGGCGAGGCCGATTAGTTCTCGGTGGTCCGTCAGTCTCTACTGCGCAGCTGTCCGTGGAGGGTGAGCGGCCGGAGCAGGCGGCCGGGAAAAGGAGTCGTGAGGTGGCGCGGTATCTGATCGGTCACCGACGGCCCGGAGAGCAAAGCGACATCGCCGGAGTCACGATCATCGACGTGCCCTCGCTCGAGGAGGCGCTGCGGTGGGCTGCCAAGATCGCCGTCGCCTGCCGCTGTGCACAAGAGGTCCGCGAGTTCGCGCCCGACACGGCCGTGGGTAATTGATCGGGTGCGTCGGCCTGGTCGGCTGGGGTGGGCCAGCGTTCGCCAGGGCACCCTGAGGCGGGACGCTAGCGCTACCCGGCGAGGTATGGGCCGCCATCGATTCGAGGCGGGCTATGCGAGTCCTCGTGCCGCCCAGGCGTGCGCTGTCAACTGGAATGGTGCGGTAGGGAGTTTCTTGCGACAGCGTTCCCGCAGCCGGGCTTGTCGCGCGGGATCGAGTCCCGCGACATGGCTTCCGGCAGGTCCGACGCCGAGCGTGAACGGCTCCCACCACTCTTCGAAGCTCGAATGCTCGACGCGGATCGAGAGAGCCACCTCCTCAACCTCCTGCAGTCCGGCGGCGGCGAACAACTCCGCAAGATGGCCTTCGCGAACGCCTGCGAGGTGGGACTGGTCCACGACCTCGGGGTCAAGCTCCCGCGCTGCGTCCCAGAGCACGCTGATCTGGACCTCGGCCGCCGGCGTAGTCCCAGACGGACGCCGCGACGACACCACGCCTCCGAGTCACACGCACCATCTCGGCCACTCCCGCGGTGGGGTTCTCCATGTAAAGGACGACCAGCTGCGCCAGGGTCGCGTCGAACTCCGCGTCCTCGAACGGCAACTGCTCCGCGGCCGCTCGCCGCACGTCGACGCCAGGATGGCGCTCCTCCGCCGCCGCGACAAAAGGCTCTGACGGATCGACTGCAGAAACCGCTGCCGCACCGACTCGCTTGACCAACTCGGCTGTCAATGCGCCCGGGCCACATCCGACGTCGAGCACTCGTTGC
>CAWJXR010000003.1:0-62321 GCA_963846895.1 uncultured Thermoleophilia bacterium
CTCCGGTGTCACCGTCTCCGGCTTGCGGTCACAGGTAGGCGATCCAGCATCAGGAGCCGACCGACAGACTGGTGGACGGTCTCGCCGGCGCCGACTCGATCCGACGCTTCCGCTCTCGCTGCCGGCGCGATCACACTCACGCTGGACGGCGGAGCGGGCAACGACACGATCGCCGGCGGCCAGGGCGTAGAGACCTCGGTCGGCGGCGACGGCAACGACGTGATCGACGGCAACAAGGGCAACGACACCGCCCTGCTGGGCTCGGGCGACGACCTGTTCGTCTGGGATCCGGGCGACGGCAGCGATGTAGTCGAGGGCCAGGAGGGCTCCGACACGATGCGCTTCAACGGCGCAGCCGCGGCCGAGCAGTTCACCCTCTCGGCGAACGGCAGCCGGCTTCGCTTCTTCCGCGACGTTGGCAACATCACAATGGACACCGCCGGAGTCGAGCGGGTCGACGTCAACGCCCTCGGCGGCGCCGACCTCGTCGCGGTCAACGACCTGAGCCGAACCGACGTCAGCAGCGTCAACGTCGATCTGGCGGGAGCCCTCGGCGGGTCGGCCGGCGACGCAGCGAGCGACCGCGTGGTCGTCAACGGCACCAGCGGGGACGACGCGATCGACGCGAGCGGAGACTCAGGCGAAGTGAAGGTGAGCGGCCTCGCCCCGACGGTCGCGGTCTTCCACCCGGAGACCGACGATCAGCTCGACATCAACACCCTCGAAGGCAACGACACCGTGACCTCTGCCGGCCTGATCGCCGGCACGATCCAGCTCTTCGTGGACGGCGTTCTTCCCCGTAGAGCAACCTCGCCTGGC
This sequence comes from uncultured Thermoleophilia bacterium, assembly GCA_963846895.1. Classification (GTDB taxonomy): domain Bacteria; phylum Actinomycetota; class Thermoleophilia; order Gaiellales; family Gaiellaceae; genus PALSA-600. The sequence continues at coordinate 820 of CAWJXR010000003.1, forward strand.
AGGGATGAGCGGGGCCCCCGTCCTGGGGGCCCCGCTGGGACTAGTGTCGAGTGCCTCCAAGAAGCGGTCCGCCTGCTCGCCGCGGAGCGGCAGGTGTTGCACGAGCGCGACGCTGGGTCGCGACGAGCTCGAGTTGAACCGGCTCGAGCTCGCGCGGCGACAGCGGCAGCTTTCCCATGCGCTGATCGACCGTTACCTTCGCCGAGCCGATCGGGACGCCGCCTAGCCCTCAAGCCGACAGGTGGCCGCGGGCTCTTGGCGCGCCGGGTGACGAGCCGTGCCCAAGCAATTCGAGCGCGGGGAATAACCGACGCCGACGGGTGTCCTTGGCAGCAAGAACCTCGATCCGATCAAAGGAGGAACCCATGTCTCGCACGATTCGCGCCACGCTTGCTGCCACCGCACTCGGTCTCGCGCTCGGGCTCGCCGCGCACGCCCCGGCGGCGCCGGCCCCGAAGACCGTGCACGGCACGGTCGGCCCCGGCTTCACGATCCGCCTCACGCTCAGCGGCAAGAAGGTGGCCAAGCTGAAGAAGGGCGTGCCCTACCGCTTCGTGATCAGTGACCGCTCTTCGATCCACGACTTCCACCTGACCGGGCCCGGACTCGACCGGATGGTGACGACGGTGGGCTTCACCGGCACGAAGAACCTCGTCCTCAAGCTGAAGAAAGGCGTCTACCGCTTCTTCTGCGACCCGCACTCGACCGTAATGCACGGGAGCTTCCGGGTCGTCTGAACGGCCGCAAGTGGAGTCGGATGTTCCTGGACCCGGGTTAGCTCACGACGGTGAGCCGCGGATGGGAGCAACCCGCCCCGAGGGTTGCTCCCTACCCTCACTGGGACTTGAGCAGCATCTCCGCCTGGCGCTCGAGGTCGACGTACGGCTCGCCGCTGACGTCGACCGCGACCCGGTTGATCGTCCCGCCGGTGAGCGCGTACGGCGCCTCCCCCGGGTAGTCGTCGGTCACCGCTTCGCCGCTGTGCCGTCCGACATAGAGCCCTGAGCCGGCGATCGCGAACGCACCGAGCTGAGTCTTGAGCTTGCCCTCGCCGACCTTGGTGCCACCGTGGTAGAGGGACAGCGTCCCGGTCGCGCACGTCGGCTCCATCCCTTCCTTCTCGAACGACGCCGAGAGGATCAGGTTCTCGCCCGCGGGAACATCCTCGGTGCCGACGATCATCTGCTCCTCGGCGCCGACGAAGTTGTTGACGTAGTGCAGGCGGTTGTCCTTGACGTAGAGCGCGTGGCCGCCGAAGCGGGAGCCGATCGCGAACAGCACACCTTCGGCCCCCGCCGCAGGGATGTCGACGAGCGCACCGATCACGAACGAGCGGTTTCTCGTGTTGACGGCCTGCCACTCGCTGACGGGGGCCGTGTCCGGGAAGTACACGTACCGATTCCGGGGAGCGGTCAGCTGCGGGCGCGGTTCGGTCAGGATCTCGACCGGGGTGCGGTCGTCGAGCGGGAACGCGCCGTTCGCGCCGGCCTCGGAGAACCAGACGTTTACGAGCTCCCTCAACTTGTCCGGATGCTCGGCGGCAAGGTTGTCGACCTCCGACCGGTCGACGTCCACGTGGTACAGCTCCCACTCGTCGTCGTTGAAATGGCCCCAGCCCGCGACGGTCGGGTGCGTCGTGACGGCCTTCCAGCCTTCGTGCCAGATCGAGCGGGAGCCGAGCATCGCGTAGAACTGCGACTTCCGCTTCGATTCGGCGGACGCGTCGTCGATGCTCTCGCGCATGCTGACGCCGTCGATCGGCGACTGCGTGTGGCCCTTGAGCGTCTCCGGCGGCTCGACGCCGAGGATGTCGAGGACCGTCGGAACGATGTCGATCGCGTGGTGGTATTGGTGGCGGATCTCGCCGCGCGCCTTTGTTCCGGCGGGCCACGAGATGATGCACGGGTCGCTCGTGCCGCCGTTGAACTCGTAGCGCTTCCACATCTTGAACGGCGTGTTGAACGCCATCGCCCAGCCGTTGGGATAGTGGTTGTACGTCTTCGTCCCGCCGAGCTCGTCGATCATCGCCAGGTTCTGCGCCAGGTCGTCCGGGACGCCGTTGGCGAACTTCATCTCGTTCACGGAGCCGTTCGGCCCGCCCTCGCCGCTGGCGCCGTTGTCGGAGACGACGACGATCATCGTGTTCTCGAGCAGCTCGTTCGCCTCGAGGTAGTCGAGCAGGCGCCCGATGTGGAAGTCGGCGTGCCCGAGGAACCCTGCGTAGACCTCCGCCATCCGCGCGAACAGCTTCTTCTCGTCGTCGCTCAGCGAATCCCACGGGCGCGTGACGTCGAGCATCGGGAACGTCTTTCCGTCCGGCCCCGTGCGCGTCTCGTCCCCGATCGGGTTGACCGGCGGCAGCTTCGTCTCGGCGGGAACGATCCCGAGCTTCTTCTGGTTCGCGAGCGTCTGCTCGCGGATCGCCTCGTAGCCCATGTCGAACTGCCCCTTGAACTTGTCGATCCACTCCGTCGGCGCGTGATGGGGGGCGTGACAGGCGCCGGGTGCGTAGTAGAGGAAGAAGGGCTTCTCGGGGGCGATCGCCTTGGCGTCGCGTATGAACTCCAGTGCCTTGTCCGTGATGTCGTCGGTGAGGTGGTACCCCTCGTCCGGGGTCTTGGGCTGGTCGACGGGATGGTTGTCGTAGACGAGATCGGGATACCACTGGTTCGTCTCGGCGCCGAGGAATCCGTACCACCGCTCGAAGCCGCGCCCGCTCGGCCAGTTGCGGCGGGTGGCGGCGAGGTTCATCTCGTCGGTCGGGCAGAGATGCCACTTCCCGACCATGTAGGTGTTCCAGCCCCGCTCGCCCAGGATCTCCGACAGCATCCCGTTCTCCGGTGGGATCGTCCCGCTCGCGTTCGGGAACCCGATCGCGGCCTCGGTGATGCAGGCCATGCTGTTGCGGGTGTGGTTCCGGCCCGTGAGGAGGCACGAGCGCGTCGGCGAGCAGAGGGCCGTGGTGTGGAACTGCGTGTACCTGACGCCGTTGGCGACAATCCGGTCGAGGTTCGGCGTCTCGATCGGCCCGCCGTAGCAACTCATCGCGGAAAAGCCGACGTCATCGAGCACGACGTACACGACGTTCGGTGCCCCATCAGGCGCCCGAGGCGGCTCGAACGGAGCCCAGTCCGGCTCCGAATCGCGAATGTCGACGTTGATCGTCCCCTTGAACCTCTCACCCATCGGACGTCCCCCTTCGAACGCTTCACTCAGGGCAGACCCGAGCCCACCCCCGGATCCGATGGTCTATCAGGCTCGAACGCAGCTCGTGAAGAACAGCCACCAGCACGCGCTCAGGGTCACTCCGCATCATTGGCGCAGGTGAGCGCAGTGGGGGTCAGGCATCAAGCAAGAGGACGACCTCGTCCGTCTCCTCCTGGCGCGCATGAGCGAACCCTCGGCCCTCGCCCACGATCAGGAAACCGCACTTCGTCAACACACGAATCGACGCGACGTTGTCGCTCGCAGCGCGGGCGTAGAGCGGACGGGTTGCCTCCAGCAGCAAGAACTCTCGTAGGGCACGAGTGGCAATGCCGCGACCCCAGTCTTCACGCCCGATCCAATAGGTGACCTCGCGGTGACCCTCCAGGTCGAAGCTCGCAATGTGACCCACAACTCGACCGTCGATCTCGACGACCCTGTTCGTGGTAGAGCTGTCGCTCCTCAGCCGCGCCCACCGTCGCTCGAAGGTCGTTCGATCGTCGGCCTCCGGCGAAGTGAAGGCGGCCATCCGTCTAGCGTCGCGATCGCTCGAGTGCTCGAACAGCACGTCGAGATCACGATCTTCGATCTCGCGAAGGACAACCTGTCCCGAGCCCTCCTGCACGGCCGTCAATGCTACTGCCGCAATCTCACGCGGGCATTCCCGGAACCGCGCCGAAGCCGACGGCATTTGCCGCTCGAGGAAGACCGGACCTTGACCTTCCCGTGGGGGAAAGCTTCATTCTTCCCGGCGTGAGGGTCGCGAAAGACGAGTTTCTCTCGATCGGGCGCTTCGCGCAGCTCGTGGGGCTGACGGCGAAGGCGCTTCGCCACTATGACGAGCTGGGGCTGCTACGGCCCGCGCACGTCGACGACTTCACCGGCTATCGCTGGTATTCGCTCGAGCAGACGCGGGACGCGGTCGCGATTCGTCGTCTCCGCGCCTTCGAGCTGCCGCTCGACGAGATCGCCGAGGTGCTTGGCGGCGACGACGCGGTTCTGCGCGAACGGCTCGTCGTCCAGCGCGCCCGGCTCGAAGGGCATGCGGTCGTGACCGAGCGCATGATCGACGAGCTCGACCGGCTGCTGCGCGGCGAGGAAGAGCTGGTGCCCGCGCGCAGCCTCGACTACCGCGTCCAGGATTTGCCGGAACTCGTGCTCGCAGCGATCCACCGGCCGGCGCGTCTCGGTGAGCTGCCGATCCCGGAACTGATCGCCGAGACGGGGAAGTGGGCGTTCGCGCACGACGGGGTTCCGGGGGCACCGGTGGCGATCTGTCCGTGCGACGACGACGGCGTGGTCGATCTTCGGGTTGGCTGGCCGGTGCGTGGGACGGTCGAGCCTCCCGCGCCGATCGAGGTCGTCGCGTGCTCGGCCGGCCGTGCCGTCGTGCACACCTACGTCGGCGACTTCACCGGTCTTTGCGACGAATGGCGGTTGCTCTGCGAGTCGCTACAGGCGGACGGGATCCTTCCGCGCGGCGAGCCGCGCGAGCACTACGAGACGAGCCCCGAGGAGGTCAACGACCCATCCGAGCACGTCACACGACTTGTGTGGCCGCTCGGGCCAAAGGAGGAGTGAGATGGACTACGAGATCCAACAGGTCCCAGAGGGAACCTATGCGGTGATCGAGCGGACGCTGGCATTCTCGGATGTCCCGAGCGTGATGCCGGAGCTGATGGGGAAGGTGCAGAGCTGGGCGGAGACCGTGCCCCACGGCGTGCACATGTGCATCTCGTCGATGACCGCCGACGGGAAGCTGAGCATCGCCCCCGGCGTCGAGGTCGAGCCGGGCGCCGTCGAGCCGCCCGAAGGCTTCGACCTGGTTACGCGACCCGCGCAGCAGGCCGCGGTGCACCTCTACGTCGGCCCCTACGAGGGACTGGCCGGCATCTACCAGGAGCTCAACGACCAACTGCAGCGCGACGGGTATACGGAGAAGGGAGAGCCGATCGAGATCTACGAGAAGCACGACCCGGTGCCGGTAACCCGGATCATCTGGCCGCTCCACTAAGGCCGCCGCTCGCCCGGACGGGCATGCGACCTAGTGCTCGAAGCGACCCGTGGTGTCACGATTGCGCTCGTATCGTCGCGTGAGCGGAAACGGCGGCAACCAGGACTCGCGACGGACGATCCAGCTTTCGTACGTCGGGATCAGTTGGTCGGCGGCATCCAGGGATCCCAAGTTCACTTCGATTTCGTCTCCGCTGCGCGAGAAGATCGACGAGCCGCAGCGCGGGCAGAAACACCGCCCGGCGTAGTCGCGTGTCTCGCCATCGATCGCCACCGCATCCTGGGGAAACACCGCGGAAGCATGAAACAGGGCTCCATGATGCTTGCGGCAGTCGAGGCAGTGACAAAGGCCGACCCGGTATGGGAGGCCCGACGCCACGATTCGGACGTTGCCGCACAGGCAACCGCCGGTGAAGTTGTCCATGCTGCTGCTCCTCCAAGTCTGAAACCGCATCCTGCCGCGACTCCTTAGTGTGGACGCTCCGTTCTGCGACCGTCTTTCGGTCTGGGAGACTATGGCGGTGAAGCTCGACGACGTGCGCGCGATCCAGTACGGCGACGTGCTTGTCGAGGGGGACCGGTGGCCCAACTCCATTCACGTGATCGACCATCCGGAAGGCCGCGTGCTCGTGGACACGGGAATGATCGACTCGACCCCCGAGCTCGACGCGGAGTGGGGAATCCGGTTCGACGCGTCGCTCATCCCACGCGACGTCGTCTGCGTGATCAACACGCACCTGCATTTCGACCACTGCGGCGGCAATCGCCTCTTCGCAGGGACGCCGATCCACGTGCAGCGCGCCGAGCGGGAGGCTGCGCGCGCCGACGACTACACCATCCACGACTGGGTCGAATTCGAAGGCGCTACGTACATCGAGCACGATGGGGAAGCCGGGATCGTCCCCGGTGTGCGAGTGGTGCCGACTCCCGGGCACACGCCTGGCCACCAATCCGTCTTGGTCGAGACCGACGACGGGCTCATCATCGTCGCGGGCGACGTCGGTTACAGCTGGAAGCAGTTCGACGCGAGCGAGTCCGGGCGGCGACTGCTCTCACTGTCGCCGCGCCGGATCTGGCTCGCCCATCAAGCCCAGCCACGAGACCACTAGGTCATGGCGGGGGTGAAGAAGTCGATGAGCAGCTGGTTGACGCGTTCAGCAGCGTCGTGATGTACCCAATGCGACGCGTCGGCCAGGCGCTCGACGCGGTCGAGGTTGGGCACGTCGTCGTGCTCGGGCTCGGCCAGGTCCGAGCCGAGGTAGGCATCCTTCTCCCCCCAGATGACCAGCGTCGGCGCCGAGAGCGGGCGCAGCTTTGCTGCGGCTTCCTTCTGGGACTGTCGTACCGAAGCGCGGTAGTAGTTGATCATCCCGGCCGCTGCCCCTGGCTGCGACCACGCCTCGATGTAGCGGTCGAACTCCTCGGGCGTGTAGGGCGGGTTCGCGTCGTGCAGGAAGTGGCGGAAGAAGTGCCAGTCTCTGGCGTGCACCACGTCTTCTGGCAGTCCCGGTGTGGCGAAGAAGAAGAAGTACCAGGACTTCCGGAGCTGGCTCGGGTGCTTCAGCCCCTCCGAGAGCTTCCGGGGATGGGCCGCGTTGAGAATGGCGAGTCGGTCGACCACCTCAGGGTGGTTCATCGCGATCGTCCAAGCGATCGATCCGCCCCAGTCGTGCCCGACCAAGAACGCGGACTCCGCACCGAGCTCTCCGATGAAGCCGCGGATGTCGTCGGCGAGCAGATCGACGCCATAGGCCTTGAAGCCGTCTGGCTTCGATGACAGGTTGTAGCCGCGCGTGTCGGGGGCGACTACCCGGAAGCCGGCCGCGGCGAGCGGCGCGATCTGCAGCCGCCAACCGAACCAGAACTCCGGGAAGCCGTGCAGCAGAACAATCAGAGGCCCGTCACCGGCCTCGACGTAATGCAAGGTCACGTCGCCGACTTCGGCATACCCCTCCCGAAGCTCAATCCCGACGTCAGGGAGCAGGCTGGTGGTGGTCATAGGGACCTCCTGGGTAGGAAACCAGGTTGGGGAGACTACGCCCGCCGGTCGGGATCAGCAAACAAGGTCGCCTCCCCGTCGTCCCTCCGGACGAGAGTCGCACGCACTTGCTGCAAACCCTCTGGTGACATGCCTCTGAGGAAGGGCGTAGCGGTCGCTAGTCTCAACGTCGTGCTCGGCGCTCGTCTGTTTGCGGGCACCGGCTGTGTGCTGCTGGCCGCTTCGATCATGGCCCTTTCAGGGTCGGCCGCGCCGCCGGAGGTTCGCTGGCGCCCCGTGCTCAAAGTGCCGACGATCGTCGACGTGGCCGGCCCCCGTGCGGACGGGCAGCTCGTGCTCTCGACGCGCGGAGGCCTCCTGCTCTACCGGCCGGGTAGGCCCGCGGCGCAGTTCGCGCGCGGCCCTGGAGGGTACGTCGCTGCGGGTGGCGAGCCGTACATCGCCCTTGCGTCCGCCAGGCGACTTTCGGAGGCCGGGTGTTCGTTCAAGCGAGACGACGTCTTCGCGCTCGACGCCGACTCGACGCCGGGCGTGGTGCGGATCCGTCGGACCGGGCAGGCGGCACGACTCGTCGACCTCCCCTCCGGCGCGTTCCCATCCGGGATCACCTTCGACCGTGTCGGACTGTTCGGCTACCGCCTCCTCGTCACCGCTGTGATCGCGGAGAAGTCGACGCTCTATGCGATCGACTGTCGTGGCCGCCCGACCGTGGTGGCGAGCGGCGCACCACACGTCGAAGGCGGGATAACCGTCGCGCCGTCATCGTTCGGCCGGTTCGGCGGTGATCTGATCGCCGCCGACGAGACCACCGGGCGCATCTTCGCCTTCAGTCACACCGGAGCGGTCAAGGTGGTCGCCGAGTCAGGCGTGCCGGCGGGCGGAGATATCGGCGTCGAAGAGCTCGGGTTCGTGCCCGGTGGGTTCCGGCGCAGCGGGTCGGCCTACGTTTCGGATCTCGGCGCACCGGGATCGCCGACGGTAGGAAGTGACAGCCTGCTCATGCTGCCGGGAGCGGATCTCGTGCGAGCCGGGATCGGAGGCGGCGATCTCCTCGCCGCGACCGAAGCCGGCGCGATCACGATCTCGATTCACTGCGCCCGCCGATGCGTCGCGCGCCGCATCGGAGAAGGCCTCGCGGTGACCCACGGCGAGGGCCATATCGCGTTCACGCCGGGCCCGTGACCGGACCCGCGTGCAGCCGCTACTCGGCGAGTCCTTTCGCGCGCAGCTCGCCGGCCGCCGCCTCGGTCTTCCCGACGTCGACGCCCATCGACTGGAGGATGCGTTCACTCTTCGTGAACTGAATCTGGTCGTACTGGACGATCTGGACACGGTTGCCGCTCTGGTCCCGGAAGTCGACCCGCTGCCCGGGCAGGATCTGGACGCCCGCCTCCTCCAGAGCTCTCTTCGCCGCTTCCTTGTCGTCGACGACGAGCCCGAAATGCGCCTCCTCTTCGCGGGAGCCGCGCTCGAACAGCGCCAGGAACTGATCACCCATCTCGAGAAATGCGGCGTCCTGCTCCGACCGGTCGACCGACGTAGGCTGGAAGAGATCCGTGTAGAAAGCGACCGCCTCCTCCAGGTCATCAACCTGGAGGGCGACGTGGTTGATGCCGACCAGACGGGGCCTCACCCGGCCCGATTCTACGGGAGTGCTCCTCGTGACGTCAGTGGGGCGGCGTTGCGTAGGCGCGATCCCGGCCTGACGCAAGACATCCTCCGGCGTCGAGACTGCATCGGCGTCGATCTCGACCTCGCGAAGCCGGGCCATTCCCAGTGAACGCGAATTCACGCCGCATGCTCTCCGAACCGCGCCATGTGGCGTGAATCCTAGGACCCGGGCGAATCCGGGGTGCCGCCCTGGGGCATCGGCGGCCTCTCGGCGACCTGGCTGACGAGCGCCGCCGCCTCTTCGACCGAGATTCCGTCGGTGTTGACGACCAGGTCGTAGTGCGTCGGGAGCTCGTCCGCCACGTCGTAGAAGCGCTTCAGGTAGTCCCGCCGCCCTGCGTCAGCGGCCTTGACGGTTCGTTCCGCCTTGCCGATGTCGACGCCTGCCTGCTCACTGATGCGTTTGGCGCGTGTGCTCGGGGATGCGGTGACGAGCACGCGGAGGACGCCTGCCCCGGGGGCGAGGGCGTGCGAAGCGGCATGTGCGGTGATGACGACGTCTCCGCGCGCGGCGGCCTGTTCGATCGCCTCGCGGATCAACACTCGAATCTCGCTGTCGCTCGGCTCATCCTCGAGCACGAACGGCACTGCACCCCCGAGTGCCGCCGCGCTGCTGCTGCCCTCGGAGATCGAGCCGAGGATGCGCGCCGCCAGCGACTTCCGGCGCTCCGCGTCCGCGACATCGGCGTGCGAGACCCCTCCCCGAGCCGCAGCCTGGGCCACGATCTCCTCGTCGAGGTGACGGAAGCCGAGTCGCTCCGCAACGAGGCGGCCGACCTCGCCGCCACCCGAGCCGGTGGCATGCGAGACGCAGATGACGCTGCACGGCACGAGGACGACGCTAGAGCGTCTTCCAGGCCCCGTCAACGGTTGGTCGCCTACGGCGTCGTCGGCCGAACACTGATCGTCCCACTCACGGGCCGGTACAATTTGCGCCTGATGCAGCTGGCCGGCGACGCTGATCGGGAGAGAGCGGCAGACTCACTGCGGGAGCACTTCGTCCGCGGAAGGCTCACGGTCGACGAACTGGCCGAACGCACCGGTCTCGCGCTTCGGGCGCGGTCCAGAGCGGAGGTTCGGAGGGCGCTCGACGGACTCCCGCAACTGCGGGCAGGCGCCGTGGCGCAGACCGTCAGCCGTGCCGCCGCCGTCGCGTTGTTCACCGGCGTGTGGCTGCTGTTCAGCTTCGTCCTGTTCGTCGTCTTCGCACTCACGGTTCTGATCCACGGCGCGTCCGGGATCGAGCTGGCCGGATTCCTGCTCGTCTGGCTCGTTCCGACCTATCTCCTGTCGCGCCTGTGGCGAAGAGGCCTGACGCGTCGGCTCTGGAACGTCTAGCAAGGCAGACTCCACCGATCCATCGAGAGGGCGGAAGTCGATGAATCCGAACAAGGCACTCTGGGAAAAAGGTGACTTCACACGCCTCGCGGAGAGCATGCGAGGAAGCGGCGAGGAGCTCATCGCGAGCATCGGAGTTACAAGCGGGCTGGACGTGTTGGACCTCGGGTGCGGCGACGGGACGACGGCGTTGCCGGCGGCGCGGTTGGGCGCGGACGTGCTCGGTGTCGATATCGCGCGCAACCTGGTCGAGGCGGGAAACAGGCGGGCCGAGCTCGAGGGGCTCGACAACTGCCGGTTCCAGGAGGGCGACGCGTCGGACTTGCACGAGCTCGCGGACAACGGCTTCGATCTTGTCGTCAGCATCTTCGGAGCGATGTTCGCGCCGAGGCCGTTCGACGTTGTGAAAGAGATGGTCCGCGTCACGCGTCCCGGTGGACGCATCGTGATGGGCAACTGGATCCCCAACGATCCGACACTCGTTGCGCAAGTGCTGAAGATCAGTGCGTCGTACTCGCCGCCGCCTCCGGAAGGGTTCATCAGCCCCATGACGTGGGGAGTGGAGGAGAACGTGACGGAGCGGTTCGCGAGCGCGGGAGTGCCCGAGAGCCGAATCGCGTTCCTGCACGACACCTACACGTTCGACTACCCAGCCGCGCCGACCGCCTTTCTGTCCGTGTTCAGGACGTATTACGGGCCGACCATGAACGCGTTCGAGGCTGCGGAGGCCGAAGGGCGTGAGGAAGATCTGCAGAGCGAGCTCGAGGCCCTCTTCAACGAGAAGAACACGAGCTCGAGCGGCGATGCCACGTCCATCCCCGCGACGTTCTTGCGCGTGACCGTCTCGGTTCCGTAGGCGCTTCCCACCGACCGACAGACCCTTGCCGTCGTCGATCGTCCGGCCGTAATCGTCCAGAATCGGCCGCGCATAGCCTACGAGCGTTGTTGCGGGATGACTACAACGGGTTCACCGAGCGCCTGCGGGCAGGGCTGACCGCAGACGACCGAGCGCTCGGGCTCATCGCCGTCGGGTCGATGGCGGCCGTCGACTACGAGCCCGACGAGTGGTCAGATCACGACTTCTTCGTCGTCACGGAACAAGGCGTCCAAGAGGAGCTGCGCGCCGATGTGTCATGGCTTCCCGACGCCGATCGCATCGTCTTCTGGCACCGCGAGACCGACCATGGGCTCCAGGTCTTCTACGACGACGGGCACCTGCTCGAGTTCGCCGTCTTCGACCTGGACGAGCTGGGACTGGCGGGCGTGAACCGCTACCGCGTCCTGCTCGATCGCGGCGGCGTCGAGGCGCGGATGGCGGCCGTCCGGACCCAGACCCAGGAGCGGCCGCGACACGATGACACGCACCAGTTCGCCAAGTTCCTCGCGTGCCTCCAGGTCGGCGCGGGTCGCGCGCGCCGCGGAGAGGAGCTGAGCGCCGCGATGTTCGTCAAGGATCTGGGGCTTCGCCTTCTCGTCGTCCTGATCACGCGCGCGGTGCCGGCGAAGAACTCAGCGCTGCTGGACGACCTCGACCCTCTCCGGCGCTTCGACCTCGTCCACCCGGAGCTCGCGCGCGAGCTCGTCGACCTGTGCGGGCGCGAGACCGTCGGCGCCGCGCTCGGGCTGCTCGACGTCGCCGAGCGGGAGCTCGGGACGCGACGCCCCGAGCTCCCCTGGCACCTCGTCGCGGTCATCCGCCGCCGGCTTGACCCACCATTACTTTGATTTGTATAGTAATGCGAGATCCGTTCCCCGGTCCGGCGGATCCGATGAGACAACCGACTGGCGCCCGGTTACCGCGAACCTGGCGCCAGTCACTTCAAGAGGCCGTTACTGGCAGCGGCTTGGTGAGAACGGGGACGTGGAAAGCGTCTCAGCGACGTCGGGCTGTGACAAGGGCCATGATCCGGGTCGAGCGCAGCGTGCCGCCGACCCGGTCGATGATCCGCTCGGATTCGGATCGCAGCTCGGCTTGCACGGTCGGTGTGAGTCGGTCGTATCTCGCGGTCGTCTCGAAGACCGCCCAGAGCTCGTCAGCTGTCTGCTCGGTCGCACGCGGGACCGACGTCAATGTCGCCGGCCCGAAGAGGCGCCCCGCTTCCGCGACCTCGAAGCCGGGGTGCGCCAGCCAGGCCCAGACCTCCGAGACGTTCTCTCGCCGCTCCTCGGCGCCGGCGGCGATCGCCGCCTCGTCGCGCAACGGAGGACGCTCGGAGGCCTGTGCGGGGGCGAGCCGCCTGAACGCCGCGTCGAGCTCGGCGACCGCGTCGCCGCTCGACTCATCGCGCACGCTGACGGGTTGGAGCAGGGCGATCGTGCCGCCCGGACGGAGCACGGCCGCGGCCTTGCGCCACCCGACCTGCGGGTCGACCCAGTGGAACGCGGATGCCGAGAAGAGCGCATCGAACCATTTGTCGGGCAGCGGCACTTCCTCGAAGCGGCCGATGTGGAAGCAGACGAGGTCGGATTCCTTCAGCCGCCGGCGCGCGGCCGCGATCATGTTCAGGCCGGGCTCGACCGCGTCGACGTGCAGGTCGAGCGCAACGAGCTCCTCTGTGAGCTTCCCCGTTCCCGACCCGACCTCGACGACCCGTGATTCGGGGCCGAGACCGGCGAGCTCGACGGCAGCGGCGACGAGCTCGCTCGGGTAGCCGGAGCGCCGCGCGTCGTACGCCTCCGCGATCCCGTCGAACACCTGGCCGTGCCGTTGCGAGTCGAGAATCCTCTGGCGCACGGCTGGCCTGTCGGCGAGCCGCGTCCAGTAGACGTCGGTTTCCCAGCGCCGGTGGTACTCGTCAGCGGTAAGGAGCGACCTGGCGCGGTCGAGCAGCGGCAGCCGGTCAGCGTCGGGAAGATCGGCGAGCCACCCCATCGAGGCGAAGAACGCCAGCAGGCCGTCCCGGTCGACGGTCTGCGGATTCGCCAGCCGCACGACCTGCAGCGGCTCGAACGACGACCCGGCATCCGCAAGCTCCTCGTCACCGAAGGAGAACCCGGCGCCTCTCAGGTCGAGCGGGTCGTAGTCGACCTCGCCCGGGCTCGGCCCTTGCTCGGCCAGGAACTGCTCGAGAGGGGCGATCGGCGGGTCCGTCAGCCCGGCCGGGAGGTTCCACAGGAGGACGAGCGCGCCGCCCGGCCGGAGGACGCGGACGATCTCTGCGATCGCGCGAACCCTGTCGAACCGGTGGAAGGCCTCCGCCGCGAAGACGGCATCGACCGAGGCGTCGGCGAGCGGGATGTCCTCGGCGGTTCCGGGAGCCGTCTCGGCCTCCGGGCACTGCGTCGCGAGCAGGCGGCGCATCGGCTCGGCCGGCTCGAGGGCGACCACTCGGTCGAACGCAGCGACGAGGAGCCGCGTGAGCTTCCCGGTCCCTGCGCCCAGCTCGAGCACCGTCGCCGTCGGCGGCAAGGCCGCAACATCGACGGCCTCGCGCGGCCAGCCAGGGCGACCGCGCTCGTAGTCCTCGGCCCACCGATCGAGGCTGCCGGTGGGCATGCTCCAGCTGTCCGCCAACGGGCGTGATCGTACAAAAGGCCGGCGAGAGCCCTGTGCTCAAATGACGAGATGCGGGTCGACGTTGTGACCGAGATCGAGATCGAACGGCCCCGCCGTGAAGTCGCATCGTTTGCCGCGGACCCCGACAACGCGGTGGAGTGGTACGAGAACATCAGCAGCGTCGAGTGGCGGACGAAGAAGAGGCGGTTGGCGGTCGGTGCGGAGATCGCCTTCGTCGCCGCGCTGCTAGGCCGTCGGCTTGCCTACACCTATCGGGTGACCGAGCTGATCCCGGGCGAGCGGTTGGTGATGAGCACCTCGAGCGGGTCGTTTCCGATGGAGACGACGTACATCTGGGAGGACACGGCCGAGGGCTCGACCCGCATGACGCTGCGAAACCGCGGCGCCCCGAGCGGCTTCTCCAAGCTCGCGACGCCGTTCATGGCGCGGGCCATGAGGCGCACGAACCGCAACGACCTTCAGCGGTTGAAGCAGATCCTCGAAGGCGACTGAGCTTGCGGTCCGCCTCGTGAAGGACCATGCTTGCCGTCATGCCTCTCGTTGCCATCATCATCATCGCCGCCGTCATCCTCGTTCCGGCGGCGGCGCTCATCTGGCGCTTCAAGAAGGACGACGAAGCGGTCGGCGGCGGCTCGCTCGGCCACCAGGTCGGCCACGGAGACGAAGAGGATTGGGGCCCGCACAGCGACCCGCCACCGCCACCGGCCAGCTGACGGCCCGGAAGATTCAGGCATCCCCGCACGTCCTGTAGGACATGAACACGCGCCTCCTGCTCACGTTGCTCGCGCTCGGGCTTCTGCTGCTCGCACTCGGCGGCTGGCTCGTTCAGGCCCTGCGCTGGCCGGCACGGTCGCTCGTCGTGCCCGCCCGCTGATCCGCCCGTCCGGTCAGCGCTCGGCCGGCGGCGTACCGATCAGGCTCTCGGCGAACAGCTCGAACTCCTCGCGCGTGTAAGGCGTGTGGCGCCGCCGGGTGCCGGGCGGGTCGTTGACGAGACCGGTTCCCTCGCGCCACGCTCGCGCCGGACGAATCGGGCGAGGCTGGAAGTCCCCACCGCAGTTCGGGCAGACGCCGTGGAGAACCTCCTCGACGCAAGCGGCGCAAAACGTGCACTCGTAGGTGCAGATGCGCGCGTCGGGCGCCGCGGGCGGCAGGTCCTTGTCGCACAGCTCGCAGTTGGGGCGGAGCTCGAGCACGAGACGCGATGATATTCGCCGGAGATCGCGGTCTCCTCGGTAACAACTCGTCCTCGAGGAGGCACGGATGGCGACGCTCAGGTTCAGCATCACAATGTCGATCGACGGTTACGTGGCGGGACCCGACCAGAGTCGCGACAACCCGCTCGGCGAGGGCGGACTCGCGCTCCATGACTGGGCGTTCGCCACCCGCAGCTTCCGCGCCGCTCACGGGGCGGACGGCGGCGAGTCCGGGCTCGACGACGATCATCTGGCAGCGTGGAACACGAACATCGGCGCCTCGATCATGGGGCGCAACATGTTCGGGCCCATCCGCGGCCCGTGGGGCGAGGAGCCGTGGGATGGGTGGTGGGGTGACGATCCGCCGTTTCACACGCCCGTGTTCGTCCTGACCCACCATCCGCGCGAACCGCTCGAGCTCAGCGGGGGCACGACCTTCCACTTCGTCGCCGGCGACATCGAAGCCGTGCTCGAGCAGGCGTTCGCGGCCGCCGGCGGACAGGACGTCTCGCTCGGCGGCGGAGCCTCCACCGCGCAGCAGTATCTGCGGGCCGGACTGATCGACGAGATGGAGATCCACGTCGTCCCACTGCTGCTCGGCAACGGCGCGCGCCTCTTCGACAATCTGGACGGCGGCCCGGCCGGCTACACGTGCACCGGCCTCGAGAGTTCGTCCGCCGTCGCGCACTACAACTACGTCCGAGAGCGTTGATGGAAGATGCTCCCGGATGCCCGACCGGATCGAGGTGCGCCGGCTTGACGCCGCCGAGCTGCCCGCCCAGCTCGACGCGCTCGCACGCGTTCTCCACGACTGCGTCTCCGGCGGGGCGTCGGTCAGCTACATGGCGCCGTTCTCGCACGAGCAGGCGCGAGACGCGTTCGCCGGGTTCGCAGCGGAGGTTGAGCAAGGCCGCAGGCTACTGCTCGCGGCCTTCGTCGACGGGGAGCTGGTCGGGACGGTGCAGGTCATCCTCGTGCTGCCGCCCAACCAGCCGCATCGCGGCGAGATCGCGAAGCTCCTCGTGCACCGCTCTGCGCGGAAGCGCGGCATCGCCCGGCTCTTGATGGAGGCCGCTGAGGACGAAGCGCGGGCGGAGGGGAAGACACTCCTCGTCCTGGATGCGGTCACCGGCGACGCGGCAGCACGTCTGTACACGCGGCTCGGCTGGACCACGGTCGGCGAGATCCCCGGGTATGCCCTCTACCCCGATGGGCGGCCCTGCTCGACGACGGTCTTCTGGAAGGCGCTCTAGATGCTCTAGGTGTCTTGGCCGAACCAGCGCGCGCGGCGGCTCGACCCGAAGTGCTCCTTCTCCGCGACGAGTGCCTCTGACGGCTCGCTGAAGACCCCGGTCGGCTTCGGGCCTGTCAGGAAGTCGACGTCGACCCGTCCCACGCGCCCCGCGCCGAACTCGACGTAACACGAGCCGCGTCCGCCGTACGGGCCCGGCGGCTTGCCGCCCTTGATCGCCGCGACCAGCGAGGCGGTCACGATGCGCGCTGCGCCCTCGGCGAACACGCCCGCCTTCGGCACGCCGACCGTCGCGACGTCTCCGACCGCGTATACACCGGGGAACCGCGTCTCGAGCGTGCCCGAGCTGACCGGGATGTAGCCCTCCTCGGCAAGCCCGCTCGCGAGCACGACGTCGGGTGCTCGATGCCTGGGCACTCCGAGGAAGAGGTCGAAGGGCAACTCGGCGCCGTCGTCGAGAACCGCCACCTTGCGACCGTGGTCGAGCGCCGCGACGCGTCGGCTCGGGATGAACCCGATGCCCCGTTCCGCGAACGCGGCGACGAGCGCCGCCGACGTGTCGGGTGACGGCGGGACCGGGGTCGCGAACGGCATGACGAGCGTGATCTCGCACGCATCTCGAAGACCGCGCGTCGAGAGGTAGTCGTGCAGGAGCAGCGCACACTCGCTCGGCGCCGGCGGGCACTTGAACGGAGCCCCGCAAACCCCGACGATCGCCCGCCCGTGCGTGAACGTCGGCAGCACGTCCGCGAGCCATCTGGCGCCGGCGGTCGAATAGAACTCGTCCTCGGCCCCGACCAGCCCGGGTGTCGCAGCGAAGTCGTAGTCCGCGCCCAGAGCGACCACGAGGATGTCGGCCTCGTACGAGCCGGCGTCGGTCGTCACGCGCCGCGCGTCGGGGTCGATCGCCGTGACTTCTTCCCGAACGAACCGCACCCCGGGCTTGACCAGGTCGCTGTACGGCAGCCGGGCGGCTTCGAGAGTCGTCCGTCCGAACATGATGTCGAGCTTCGAGTACCCGAAGACGAAGCCGTCGCTGCGGTCGACGAGAACCACGTCGGCCTGGTCCCCGAGCGCCTCCGACAGCCCGGTCGCGAGCTCGAGACCGCCGAAGCCCGCCCCGAGGATCACGATCCGCGCGTCGGGCAACTAGAAGGGCAGTGAGTCGGCCGCGGAACGCGCCACGTCGATCAGCGGCTGGACGAAGAAGAACGAGCCCACGGTGACGACGACGCAAAGGGCGACCCCCGCGCTCAGCAGGAGCTCACGCGGCGGTGAGCCGCCGGCCGGGGCGAGCTGGAGCTCAGCGCGGTCACGGAAGTACATGGCGCGGACGATCCCGAGGTAGTAGTACGCGGAGATCATCGTCGCGATCACTCCGGCGACGATCAGCCACCACCAGCCGCGGTCCCACGCCGCCGCGAAGACGTAGAACTTCCCGATGAAGCCGCCGGTCAGCGGAAAACCCAGGAAGCCGAGCACGAACACCCACATCGAGACACCGAGGAACGGCCGCTCCCAACCGAAGCCGGACAGCGCTTCGAGCGTCACCGGCACGCCCAGCTCGCGCTCGCGGGCGGCGACGACGGCGAACGCTCCGAGCGACGTCGCGGCGTAGGGAATGAGGTAGAACATGAGCGCACGGGCACCCAGCGGGGTCGCGACCGACACCGCGATCAGCATGAAGCCTGCGTGTGAGATGGACGAATACGCGAGGATCCGCTTCACGTTCCGCTGAACGAGCGCGGCGATGTTCCCCCAGGCGAGCGACACGATCGCGAGCACCGCAAGCGCGTAGGTCCACAGGCGTTCCTCGTGCGGGAAGGCGGTCACGAACAGGCGGTACGCGACGACGAACGCGGCGATCTTGGTCGCCGACGACATGAATGCGGTCACGGGCGTCGGCGCGCCCTGATAGACGTCCGGCGTCCACTGATGGAACGGCGCGGCCGAGGCCTTGAACGCGATGCCGACGATGATCATTGCCAGTCCGACGACGAGCATCGCGTCTCCGCCGTGCCCGAACGCCGCGATCTTGTCGAAGCTCAGCTGTCCCGTCTCGCCGTACACGAGCGCCGAGCCGAACAGGAGCGTCGCCGAGCCGACGGCGCCGACGATCAGATACTTGAGCCCTGCCTCGAGCGACCCGATGAGGTCGATGTCGATTGCGCACATCACGTAGAGCCCGATCGAGAACCACTCGAGACCGAGGAAGAGGGTCATCAGGTTGGCGGCGGTGACGAAGAACGACATCCCGGCCGCGGTTGCGGTCAGCAGGGCGTAGAACTCGGCGACGTGCTCGTCGCGCCAGCGCTCGCGGTACGAGATGAGGACCGTGATCGCTCCGGCTGCGGCGATCAGGACCTGGGCGAGTGCGCCCCAGCGGTCGCGGTAGATGGCGTCGTGTACCAGTGTGGTCGGGTACGGGCTCTTCGCGTCGAGCACGACGGCGAAGACGAACGCAGTCACGAAGCCTGCGAAGCCGACGAACGCAGCGACGATCTTCCGGACCGTCCGCCGTGTGAAGACCGCGACCATCAGCAGGATCCCCGAGGCGGCGAGCAGCGACAGGACCGGGGAGAGCGCGAACCAGTCGATGTGCGGCTTGACGATCACTTGCCGGCCTTCGGGACGTACGCAGTCAAACCGGCACTCTTCGCGAGCGTCGTCTGGACCTGTGTGGTGGCGTGTCCGCCGCCGAACGAACGGGACGAGATCAGGTTCGGCCAGGCCGAGAGACCGAGTAGGCAGACGACGAGCGGCACGACGACGGCAAGCTCGCCGATGCGCAGGTCGAGCGCGGCGTCCGGCACCGCGGAGCCCACCTCCTCGTGCAGCACGCCCGAGATGGCGCGGAGCATGTACATCGCCGCCAGCACGATCCCGGCTGCTCCGATCACGGCCCAGACCCAGCCCTGCTGGAACACGCCTGCGAGAATCAGGAACTCGCCTGCGAACATCGTCGACAGCGGCACCGCGAGCGAGATGATCCCCGCGGTCATGACCAGGGTCGCTAGCGCAGGGCGCCCGCGCGCCATCCCGCCGAGCAGGCGGAACTCACCGGTGGACGTCCGCCGTTCGACCATGCCGGCGAGCAGGAAGAGCGAGGCGGAGACGAGCGCGTGGTTGACCATCTGCAGGACAGCGCCGTCGTAGCCGAGGTCGTTGTTCGCGAACAGCCCGAGCCCGATCAGTCCGGCCTGGGCGAGTGACGAGTACAGGACGACACCGCGAAAGTCGGGCGCCCGGAACGCGAGCAGCGATCCGTAGACGAGCGACGCCGCCGAGAGCACGAGCAGCACGACACGCCAGTCGTCCACGACCGCCGGGAACTTCGGGATCACGATGCGCAGCAGGCCGTACAGCCCCGCCTTCGAGACGATCCCGGACAGCACCGCCGAGACCTCGGCCGGCGACTCGCGGTACGTCTCCGGCAGCCACCCGTGCAGCGGGAAGAACGGCGACTTGATCGCGAAGGCGATGACGAAGCCGAGAAACAGCCAGGTCGACGAGCTCGTCCCCATCCTCGTCAGGTCGAACGTCCCCTGCTGCAATCCGAAGACGACGATCGCGGCCAGCATCAGCAGGGACCCGACGACGGTGTAGATGACGAATGTCAGCGTGGCTCGGAGCCTGCCCGGGCCGCCCCAGACGCCGATCAGGACGTAGAGCGGGATGAGCATCGCCTCGAAGAAGGCGTAGAAGAGCAGGAGATCCTGGGCGGTGAAGACGCCGACGATCGCACCCGTCAGAAACAGCATCAGTGCGAAGTACGCGCGCGCGCGATCTCGCCCGAGCCACCAGCCGTAAATCACGCAGGCGGCCATCACGACGACGGTTGCGCCGACGAGCCAGAGCGAGAACGCGTACTGGCCGACGTAGTAGCTCACCCCCAGATCGCTGATCCAGGAGTGACGCTGAGCGAACTGCAGCGACGGGTCGGAGAAGTCGAACTTTGCTGCGCTGGTGATCCAGAAGCCGATCTCGGTCAGCGAGATGAGCGACGCCAGCGAGCCGAGCCAGTAGCCGGGGAGGGGGGCAACGGTGACGAGCAGCGCGCCGGCCATCGGCAGCACGATCAGGATCGTCGTCAGCCAGTCGTCCATCAGCGGGCCGCCAGAAACACGACGGCGAGGATGGCGAGCCCGCCTGCCAGCGCGAGTGCGTAGGTACGGACAAGCCCGTTCTGCGCCCGGGCGAGCTCACGCGACCCGAGGGATGCGCTTTCCGAGACCGCATCGATCGAGCCGCCGATGAGCGGCTTCTCCACCAGCGCGTACAGGCCCCGCGCGAGCAGGTCGGCAGAGTGGTACCAGACCAGGTCGTAGAGCTCGTCCCAGTAGAACTTCTTCTCGAAAAGACGCACCGTCTTCGGCAGGGGCACTCGCTTGGCCGCGTAGAAGACCCAGGCGACGACGATCCCCGCGAGGCCGACGGCGACGGAGACGCCCATGGTCGCCCACTCCTGCGCGTCCGTCGGCACCGCGATCGGCGGGCGCCACCGGTTCGAGCCAGCGGGTCAGCGGATCCCAGGGTGGGACGAACTGCAGAAAGCCGCCGATCGTTGACAGCAGCGCGAGCGTCGCGACCGTCCAGCGCATCGAGAACGGCCCCTCTTTTCCGTGGTGGTCGTGGAAGTGCTCGCGCGCGAACGCCGACGGCTCGCCGGTGAAGACGATGAAGTAGAGGCGGAACGCGTAGAGGCCGGTCAGGAACGCGCCGATCAGGCAGACGACGCTGATGAGGATCCCGTACCAGCCGCGGGCGAGCCCGGCGGCGATGATCGGGTCCTTCGAGAAGAAGCCCGCGAAAGGCGGGATGCCGACGAGGGCGAGCGAGCCGATCAGGAAGGCGACCTTCGTGAACGGCATCAGCTTTCCGATCCCGGCGAGCTTCCGGATGTCCTGCTCGCCGACGATCGCGTGGATCGCCAGGCCGGCCGTCAGGAAGAGCAGCGCCTTGAAGAAGGCGTGCGTCATCAGATGGAACATCGCGCTCGAATACGCCCCCAACCCGGCGCCGACGAACATGTAGCCGATCTGCGACATCGTCGAATAGGCAATGACGCGCTTGATGTCGACCTGGACGAGCGCGATCAGCCCGGCCATCACGATCGTCGCCGCGCCGAGCCCGGCCGCGAGATCCTGGATCACGTACGCCTTCTCGAACAGTGGATGGCAGCGGACGATCAGGTAGACCCCCGCCGTCACCATCGTGGCTGCGTGGATCAGGGCGCTGACCGGCGTCGGGCCTTCCATCGCATCGGGCAGCCATGTGTGCAGCGGGATCTGCGCCGACTTCGCGACTGCGCCGCCGAGCAGCCCGAGCGCGACGAGGTTGGCGACCGTGCCGCCTTGCGGTGACGCGGCGAACACGCCTGCGAAATCGAGCTGGCCGGTTTGCTGGATCAGCAGGAAGAGCGCGAGCGCCATCGTCGCGTCGCCGAACGCGTTCATGATGAACGCCTTCTTGGCGGCGGCGATCGCGGAGGGACGGTCGTGGTAGTAGCCGATCAGCAGGTAGCTCGAGAGCCCGACCATCCCCCAGCCGGCAAGCAGGATCAGGAGGTTGCCGCCCTCGACGAGCAGAAGCATCGAGAAGACGAAGAGCGACATGTAGGCGAAGTAGCGCCGCTCCTCGTCCTCGCCCTCCATGTAGCCGACCGAGTACGCGACGATCAGGCTGCCGACGCCGGCGACGATCAGCATCATCACGATGCTCAACTGGTCGACGAGCAGCGTGAGCCCGAAGTGGTACTGCCCGGCCGAGAGCCACGTCCACGACGTCGTCGCATGGGAGCGCGCGTCTGCGTCCTCGCCCCACATCGTGAAGAACGCGTAGAGCGCAGCGACGAACGAGCCCATTGTCGTGACCGTCGCCGTGTAGCCGGCGAGCCGGCGCGAGATTCGGGTGCCGCCGAGCGTGATCGCGATGGCCGACCCCAGCGGGAGTAGCAGGCAGACCCAGGCGGCCGCGTTCATCCGCGCAGCGTCCGCAGCTTGTCGACGTCGAGATCGATGTTGCGGCGACCGAGCGCGACGATCAGCCCCAGACCGACGACGACCTCGGACGCGGCGACGGCCATCACGGAGATGGCGAAGATCTGTCCGTCCTCGCGGCCGTGCAGCCGGGAGAACGCGATCAGCAGGAGGTTCGAGGCGTTGAGCATGATCTCGACGGACAGCAGGATGATCAGCGGCGAGCGGCGCAGCATCACGCCGAGCGCGCCTGTCGCGAACAAGAGCGCGCTCAGGACGACGTACCACTGGATGTCAGGCCCGTGCATCGCTCTCCAGCCGTCGTGCGTGCGAGCCGAGCACGACGCCCCCGACGGCGGCGACGAGCAGCACGATCGACGTCACCTCGAATGCGATCAGGTGGTCGGTGAGGAACAGCCGGCCGATCGCAGCGGGCGTGCCGAAGCCGCGGTCGATCGGGCGCGGATTCGAGAGGAAGCCACCCGCCTGCAGGCCGACGACCACGATCACCTCGCAGAGCACGGCCCCGCCGGCCGCGACGGCGCCGAGGATCTGCCACGACGGGCCGCCCGACCACGGCGACTCCTCACTGCGGTCGCCGAGATACGCGATCACGAACAGGAACATGACCATCACCGCGCCGCCGTAGACGAGCACCTGCGCGGCGGCGACGAACTCGCCGGAGAGCAGCAGGTAGAGGATCGCCAGCGAGGCGAGGTTCCCGATCAGCGAGAGCGCCGAGTAGAACGGGTTGCGGAAGGTGACGACCGCGAGCGCGCTCGCGAGGCAGGCGAACGCGGCGACGAACCAGACGCACCAGACGAGGAAGTTCGCCACTACGAATTGTCCTGGTAGTAGGGGATCGGCGTGTCGTAGAGGTCGCGGTCGGCGACCGGCACGCGCTTCATCGGCGGTGCGAGCAGCATGTCCTTCGTGTAGATGAGGTCGTCGCGGTTGTACTCGGAGATCTCGAACTCGTTGCCGAGCGTGATCGCGTCGAACGGGCAGGCGAGCTCGCAGTACCCGCAGAAGATGCAGCGCGACAGGTTGATCTCGTAGATCCGGGCGTAGCGCTCTCCGGCCGAGACGCGGTTGTCGGCAGTGTTCTCGGCGGGGACGACGCGGATGCAGTCGGCGGGGCACGCCGCGGCGCAGAGCGAGCAGCCGACGCACTTCTCGAGCCCGTTCTCGTGGAGGTGCAGGCGGTGGCGGCCGCGGTAGCGCGGGTAGACGGGGCGCTTGTACTCCGGGTACTGCTGCGTGATCGGCTTCTTGAAGACCTGCTTCAAGGTGACGCCGAAGCCCTTCAGCGTGTTCGGGACAACGTCCATTACTTGATCAGCACCACGAGGAACGCGGTCACGAGCGCGTTGACCGTCGCGACCGGCAGCAGCACCTTCCAGCCGAACCGCATCAGCTGGTCGTAGCGAAGACGCGGCTGCGTCGCGCGCAGCCAGATGAACAGGGCGACGAAGAAGAAGAGCTTCAGGACGAACCAGATCGGTCCGAACTTGTCCAGGGACGGCACCCATGGGAAGTGGTAGCCGCCGAAGAAGAGCGTCACGCAGAGGCCCGAGAGCACGAGCAGGTTGATGTACTCGGCCGCCTGGAAGAGCCCCCAGCGCATGCCGGAGTACTCGGTGTGGTAGCCCGCGACGATCTCGGTGTCGGCCTCGGGCAGGTCGAACGGCGCCCGCGACGTCTCGGCGGTCCCGCCGATCAGGAACACGAGCAGGCCGACCGCCTGCGGGATGAAGAACCAGAGGGTCACCTCCTGCTTGTGGACGATCTCCGTCAGGTTCAGCGACTGGCCCATCATCACGACGCCGAGCACCGACAGGGCCAGCGACACCTCGTAGGAGACGAGTTGCGCGCACGTGCGCATCGAGCCGAGGATCGAGTACTTGGACTCGGACGCCCAGCCGCCGATGATGAACCCGTAGATGCCGATCGATCCGAGCGCGAAGATCAGGATCAGGGAGATCGGCAGGTTGGCGACGCTGCCGCTGATGTAGTAGCCGGAGACGGTCCAGCCCTGGCCCCACGGCAGCACGCTGAACGCGAGCAGCGCCGTGAACATGGAGATGACGGGGGCGAGGATGTAGAGCGGCTCCTTGGCCGCCGACGGCGCGAACGCCTCCTTGCGGATCAGCTTCAACAGGTCGGCGATCGGCACGAGGAGCCCCTTCGGGCCGGCGCGGTTCGGGCCGAAGCGCAGCTGCATGCGGCCGAGCAGCTTCCGCTCGAGCCAGGTCGTGAAGGCGAAGAAGACCATCACGACGTTGACGACGACAAACGCCTTCGGGATCGTGATCCACCAGGGCTCGTGCATCAGGAGGGCGTCACCTCGACCACGGGATGCAGGTCGGCGGCGTGGTCCAGCGCGATGCGCACGGCGCCGGCGGCGAGATCGCGCGCAATGCGCGCGCGTAGCTCGACGGACGTGCCGTTCGACGAGACCGTCACGGTGGCGCCGTTCCTGATCTTGCGCGCCTTGGCGTCGGACGGGGAGATCTGCACCTCCGCGGCGGGGCGCTGGAACTGCAGCTCCGGCGTGCGGTCCACGGCCGCACCGGAGAAGAGCGGGCGGTAGGCGACGAGCCGCAGTGTCCCCTTCGCTTGTGCCAACTTGGCACTAGCCGCGCTCGGCGGCGGCTCGGAGGCAAACGTGCGCTCGGGCAGCGCGGTCTGCTCGCCGATCGAGCCGAACGTCACGCCGCCGAAGCATTTCGCCGCGATCTCGTCGAAGACCATCGAGGCGTACGGCGAGACCTCGACGCCGAAGCGCTCGGCGAGCTTCGCCAGCCACGCGAGCACGTCCGGCACCGGCGCGAGCACCGCGCGGCGCTGGCGCTGCAGCCGTCCTTCGAGGTTGATCGTCGTTCCGTCGCGCTCGAGGTAACTCGTTCCCGGTAGGACGAAGTCCGCGATGCCGCGGAAGCTCTCTTCGAACATCCCGATCCCGATCACGACGGCGGCTTCGGCGGCGAGTGCGCGGACGTCTTCGTTGAGCGCAGCCTCGTCGCCGGAGATGACGACGACGACCGGCTCCGCGTCGACCGGGTCTTCGTCACCCGCGGCGCTCCACGCGTCGGCGACGCCGTGTCCGTTCGGCGTCAGCGGGAGCACGTAGACATGGGTCGCATCGATCCCGGCTGCCTTGTCCGCATCGTCCGTCACGAGCGCATCGACGGCGGCTTTCGGGCGCTCGTAGGCGATCGTCGCTCCCGCGCGGCGGGCGGCCTTGAGCCACAGGTCGACGATGGGCGCGCGCTCGACGACGGGCACGTCGGAGAGGACGGCGATCGTCTTCGCCCGCCGCAGCGCGCTGAGCGGGCGATCCGCCGGGGTCGACGGGCTGCTCCGGGAGCACGGCGTTGTGGGCGTGCAGTCCCTGGCGCATGAGCTTGGCGAGCGCGTAGGCCTCCTCGACCGACTCGCCGCCCGAGAGCGCGGTGACGGTCGTCTCGCCTCCGCGGCGGAGCAGGCGCTCGACCTCGTCGAGCCCGTCCTCCCAGCTGAGGGGCTCGAACCGGCGCGGGCCGGCCTTTCGGAGCGGAGCCGTGACGCGATCGAGTGCGTCCAGATGGGCGAAGCCGAAGCGCCCCTTGTCGCAGAGCCAGCCCTCGTCGATCTCGGGGTGGTTGCGCGAGAGGATGCGCTTGACCTTGCCTTCGCGCGTCGTCGCGCTGATGTTGCAGCCGACGGGGCAGAGGCCGCAGACCGTCGGCACGTTCTGGATCTCCCAGGGGCGGGCCTCGAAGCGGTACTGCGTCGAGGTCAGCGCGCCGACCGGGCAGAGCTCGGTCACGTTGCCCGAGAAGGCTCCCTTGTAGGGCTCGTCCTCGAAGGTCGCGATCACGGACTGCGAGCCGCGGTCGATCGCGACGAGCTGGCCGTCCTGCGCCACCTCCTCGCTGAAGCGCGTGCAGCGGTAGCAGAGGATGCAGCGCTCGCGGTCGAGCGCGATCAGGGGTGAGATGGGGATCGGCTTCTCGAAGGTGCGCTTCGGGAAGGTCATGCGGGTGTTGCCGGGCCCGTAGCGGAAGGTCAGGTCCTGGAGGGGGCATTCGCCGCCCTTGTCGCAGACGGGGCAGTCGAGGGGGTGGTTGACGAGGATGAACTCGAGCGTGGAGTTTTGGCCTTCGGCCGCCTCCGGGGAGGAGCGTGCGGTTTTGACGACCATCCCGTCTTGGGCGGTGAGGGTGCAGCCGGCCTGGAGCTTCGGCATCCCTTCGACCTCGACGAGGCACATGCGACAGGCACCGACGGGCGGCCCGAGGCGCGGCTCGTAGCAGAAGACGGGGATCTCGATCCCGGCGGCGGCGGCCGTCTCGACCATGCCGGTCCCCTTCGGCACCTGCACCTGCCGCTCGTCGATCGTCACGGTCACGACCTCGGGCGCCGGCTGGGTCACGCGGAGCACCCTTTGCTGGTTCCTGATCGGTAACACTTGGTCTGACCAGGTGCCATGGCGCCGGCAGCCGTGCCTAGAGGGCCTACGTCGGCGAAAAGGTTCGAGACCGGGTTGTTTGCGGTACTCGAGCTGTGGACAAGCGGCGCTCTCGACGGTTTGGTCTGACCACGGGGTTCGTCCAGACCAGACGTGTTCATGCCGGCACCTCGGCCAGTGGTGCGTGTGCGTGGGCGTGCATCTGGATCGGGGCCAGGACGTGGTCGAGAGACGAGCTGCCGCCGAACGGGCAGCCGCCTTCCTCGATGTGCGCGACGAACTCGTCGCGGAACTTCGCCACGTAGGACGAGACGATGATCGCGTCCGAGTCGCCGAGCGGGCACAGGCACTTGCCGTTGATCCGGTCGCACACGTCGAGCAGCAGGTCGAGGTCGACCTGCGTCGCGCGGCCGTCCTCGAGCTTGCGCAGGATCGCCGTCAGCCAACGCGTCCCCTCGCGGCACGGCGTGCACTTCCCGCACGACTCGTGCTCGTAGAACTCCGAGAAGCGAATCCCGAGTTGGACGATGCAGCAGCGGTCGTCCAGCACGATGATCCCGGCCGACCCCATCGCCGTCTTGAGCGCGAGCAGCGAGTCGAAGTCGTACCCGACGTCGATCTCGTCCGCCCGCAGGATGACCGTCGACGACCCGCCCGGGACGACCGCCTTCAGCGCGCGGCCGTCCGGGATGCCGCCACCGAGGTCGTAGATGATCTCGCGCAGCGACAGGCCCGCCTCGATCTCGTAGTTGCCGCCGTTGACAACGTTGCCCGAGACCGAGACGACGCGGGTTCCGCGGGAGTTCTCGACGCCCAGCTTCGCGTACTCGGCACCGCCCATCGCGATGATCGGCGCCACGGTCGCGATCGTCTCGACGTTGTTGACGACCGTCGGTGATCCGTAGAGTCCCGCGATCGCGGGGAACGGCGGCTTCGACCGAGGCTGGCCGCGCTTGCCTTCGAGCGACTCGAGCAGCGCCGTCTCCTCGCCGCAGATGTACGCGCCTGCGCCGCGGTGGACGACGATCGTCACGTCGCCGCGAATGTCGGGTCGTTCCTTGAGCTCCTCGAGCGCCTCGACCAGCACCGCATACGGCCCGGAGTACTCGCCCCGGATGTAGACGAAGACGTTCTGGCACTCGATCGCATGCGCGGTGATGAGGCAGCCCTCGATGAACCGGTGCGGGACGCGCGCGAGAATCTCGTTGTCCTTGAAGCTCCCGGGCTCGGACTCGTCGGCGTTGACGACGAGGTAATGGGGCTTCGGGATCTGCTCCTTCGTCGGCACGAACGACCACTTGCGGCCCGTGGCGAAGAACGCGCCGCCGCGTCCGCGAACCTCCGACGCGAGCAGATCCTCCGTCACGTCTGCCGGCGTCATGGCGCGCGCCTTGACGAGCGCCTGGTAGCCGCCGCCGGCCTCGTACTCGGTGAGGCTCGTCGTCGGGTTGGCGAGGACGATGGGATCGACGCTAGCCACGGAGCTCCTCGACGATCGCCGGCACGTCGTCTGCACCGATGTGCGTGCGGTACTCGTGGTCGACCGCCACGATCGTCGCCCAGCCGCAGCCGCCCAGGCACTCGACGGTTCGCAGCGTCACCTTCCCGTCCTCGCTCGTCTCACCGGCACGGCAGCCGAGCTCCGACTCGAACGCATCGACGACCTGTTGCGCGCCGACGACGGCGCACGAGACGTTCGTGCACACCTCGACGAGATGCTCGCCGACCGGTGCGAGCTGGAACTGGTCGTAGAACGACGCGACCGCCTTGCAGTACGCGGGCGTCAGCTCGAGCGCGTCGGCGACCTCGCGCAGTACGTCCGGCGACAGCCAGCCGTACTCCTGCTGTGCGAGGCGCAGGGCCGGGAGGACGGCCGAGCGCGAGTCCGCCGGATACTTCGCCCGCTCCGTCTGGATGGCGGCGTGCAGCGTGGTCAACGGTCGACCTCGCCCATCACCGTGTCGAGCGAGCCGACGATCGCGATCATGTCTGCGATCAGCGCATCCTTCATGCACGTCGCCGTCGCCTGCAACGCGACGAACGACGGCGCCCGGAACTTGACGCGCCACGGCTTGGCGCCGCCGTCGGAGCAGACGTAACAGCCGAGCTCGCCGCGCGGCGACTCGATCGCGAAGTAGACCTCGCCTTCCGGGACGCGGAAACCCTCCGTGACGATCTTGAAGTGGTGGATCAGCGACTCCATCGACGTGTGCAGCTCGTGCCGGGGCGGCAGGACGACCTTGCGGTCGTCGGCGATCCAGGGGTCGCCCTCCATGTTCTCGAGCCGGTCGAGGCATTGCGACACGATCTTCACCGACTCGCGCATCTCTTCCATGTGGATCCGGTAGCGCGCGTACACATCCCCCTCGGGGTACACCGGGACGCGAAAGTCGACCTGGTGGTAGGCGAGGTACGGCTCGGTTCGGCGCAGGTCCCAGTCGACACCGGAGGCGCGCAGGACCGGACCAGACTGACCGAGCGCGATCGCGTCCGCCGCCGACAACAAACCGATTCCCTCGGTGCGCTCGAGCCAGATCTTGTTGCGGGTCAGCAGCGTCTCGTAGTCGTCGATCGCCTTCGGCATCGTCTCGCAGAACTTCCGTGCCTCGGGGTAGAAGCCGCGCGGGATGTCCTCGGCCAGCCCGCCGACCTGGAAGTAGCGCGTGTGCATGCGATACCCGGTGACGAGCTCGGAGAGATCGAGAATCTGCTCCCGCTCGCGAAACGCGTACCAGAACATCGAGATCGCGCCGAGCTCAAGCGCGGACGTGCCGAGCCAGACGAGGTGCGAGTGGATTCGGTTCAGCTCGCAGAGGAGCGTGCGCATCCAGATCGCCTTCGACGGCACCTCGATCTCGAGCAGCCTCTCGACTGCTCCCACGAAGACGTACTCGTTGTTCTGGAACGAGACGTAGTCGATCCGCTCCGGGTACGTGATCCCCTTCCACCACGTCTTGTACTCCATGTTCTTCTCGAAACCGGTGTGCAGATAGCCGACGACAGCGGCCAGGCCGGTGACGTCCTCGCCGTACAGATCGACGATCAGCCGGAGCACGCCGTGGGTCGACGGATGGTTCGGCCCGAAGTTGACGGTCATCACATCGCCCGTCGCTTCCAGCTCGGGCGAGGTCGTCAGAACCGTCGGCGTCGGATGCGGAATGCGCGTGCCCTCGTAGATGAGAGGCCGCGCACGAGGGGATGCGACTGCCATTACTCCTCCCCCGAGAACCGAACGGGCTCGCCGCCGAGCGGATAGTCCTTGCGCAGCGGGTGGCCTTCCCAGTCGTCGTCCAGCAGAATCCGCTTCAGGTTCGGGTGGCCCTCGATGCCGATGCCCATCAGGTCCCAGGCCTCGCGTTCGTGCCAGTCGGCGGTCGGCCACACGCCGATCACGGTCGAGACCGTCTCGCCCTCGTCGAGCCACGTCTGCAACCGGATCCGCCTCGGCTCGGGGCCGATCGAGAGCAGGTGGTAGTTCATCGCGAAACGCTTCGGCTTCGGCAACGGGACAACCTGGTAGCTCTGCGTCATCGGCACGTTGAGATCACGGCCGGCGGGCGTGCCGATATAGCCGGAGACGGGCAGGCTGCCCCAGTCCAGGTAGTCGACGGCGGTGATGTCCGAGAGGAAGTTGAAACCGAGCTCGTCACGAAGGTAGGTCGCCGCGTCGATCAGCGAGGCGGGCTCGACGACGACGGTCGTCTCGCCGTGGTTGTCGATCTGCTCGATCAGGCCGGGGACGTTCACGACGCGACGCTCCGCAGCTCGTACGCCGGTGGGACGCCCGCGCGCACCGCCTCGTGCAACCGGACGATTCCCTCCATCAGCTGCTCCGGGCGCGGAGGACAGCCGGGCACGTACATGTCGACGGGCACGATCTTGTCGACCGACTGCACGATCGCGTAGTTGTTGAACATGCCGCCCGACGATGCGCACGCTCCCATCGCGATCACCCACTTGGGCTCGAGCATCTGGTCGTAGATCTGTCGTAACGGCGCTGCCATCTTGTGCGAGACGCGCCCCGAGACGATCAACAGGTCGGCCTGCCGCGGCGAGCCGCGGAACGGCTCCATCCCGAAGCGCGCGATGTCGTAGCGGCTCGTGACGATGGACATCATCTCGATCGCGCAGCACGCCAGACCGAACGTGTCCGGCCACATCGAGTTCGTCTGCGCCCACGCGACCGCCTTGGCGAGCGTCGTCAGCCCGACCTTCCGTTCGAGGTCGTTCACCTCGTCCTCGAAGCTCGATGAGCTCTTCGTCGGCCAGAGCAGGCGCTCGGACTTCAAGCCGAAGTCGCGGAGGCGCTTGTCGTCTAGTGCCACTCCAGCGCTCCCTTGCGCCAGATGTACACGTACGCCACGAACAGGATCAGCAGGAAGACGAGGAACTCGAAGAACCCGAACCAGCTCAGCTGGTGCAGGATCACCGCGAGCGGGTAGAGAAAGACGATCTCGATGTCGAAGAGGATGAAGAGCATCGCGGTCAGGTAGAAGCTGACCGTGAAGCGCTGACGGGCAGGCGGCCCCTTCGACACGCCTGACTCGAACGGGATCGTCCGGGCGCGCACTTTTCGGTGCGGCCGCTGGGCGAAAACGAAGCTCCCGATCACCATCGTTGCCGGGATCATCAGGGCGAAGAACCCGTAGATCGCAAACGGCAGCCAGTCGTTGAACAACCTGCCTCCCTGGGACGTCGCGCGGACGCTAGCACCATCGCTCGGGGTAGCACGAACCGAACCGCGAGCGGTGAAGGAATCGGCGTTACAGCTGTCACGAAGTCCCCATCCGGAGGGCCGCCGGGTACACTGAGAGCGTATGGCGACGATCGAACAAGACGAGACGACACTGGTCACCCTCACCGAGGGTGCGGCCGTCAAGATCTCGAACCTGATGTCGCAGGAGCCGGCCGGCGAGGCCGAGGTGCTCCGGATCGCCATCCAGGGCGGCGGCTGCAGCGGCTTCGAGTACGCACTCGGCTTCGATCGGGGTGCACAGGCGGGCGACCACGAGCTCGAGTTCCACGGCGTGAAGGTCGTCGTCGACCCGTTCAGCGCGCCCTACCTGCAGGGCTCGACGATCGACTTCCTCGAAGGCCTGCAGGAGTCGGGGTTCAAGATCGACAACCCGAACGTCGTCTCCGCGTGCGGCTGCGGTTCGAGCTTCCAGGTGGCCGAGGGCGAAGCGCCCGACGCCGAAGCCGGCTGCGGCACCTGCGCCCACTGAGCGCGCCGCTCAGAGTTGCGGTCGTCGGGTCGGGGCCTGCCGGGTTCTACGCCGCCGACGCCCTCCTGAAGAGCGAGGATCCGCCCGTCGAGGTCGACCTGCTCGACCGGCTGCCGACACCGCACGGCCTGGTGCGTCTGGGCGTCGCGCCTGACCACGAGAACATCAAGGCGGTCTCGCGCGCATTCGAGAAGACCGCAGCGCGCACGGGGTTCCGCTTCTTCGGCAACGTCGACGTGGGCCGGGATGTCACCCATGACGAGCTCGTCCGGCTCTACGACGCGGTCGTCTACTCCGTCGGCGCGCAGACCGACCGCCGACTCGGCATCCCGGGCGAAGACCTCCCCGGCTCGTGGCCCGCGACCGCGTTCGTCGCCTGGTACAACGGCCACCCGGAGTTCCAGGAGCTCACCTTCGACCTCTCGCATCCGACGGCGGTCGTGGTCGGGAACGGAAACGTTGCGATCGACTGCGTCCGCATGCTCGCGCTGACCGCCGAGGAGCTTGCACCGACGGACACGGTCGACGACGCCAGCGAGGCGATCGCGACCGCGGGGATCAGGGACCTCGTGATGCTGGGCCGGCGCGGCCCGGTGCAGGCGGCCTTCACCCCACCCGAGCTGAAGGAGCTCGGCGAGCTCGACGGGGCCGACGTCATCGTCGACCCGGCCGATCTCCAGCTGGACCCGGAGAGCGAGCGCGAGCTCGAGGCAGACCGCGAGCGCGTTCGCCGCAACGTTGACCTGATGCGCGAGTACGCGGCGCGGCCGCCTACGGGCAAGCCGCGCCGGATCGTCCTGCGCTTTCTCGCCTCCCCCGTCGCGATCCTCGGCGAGGACCGGGTCGAGGGCGTCGAGATCGTGCGGAACGAGCTCGTGCTCGACAACGGCCGCCTCGTCGCGCGTCCGACCGGGGCGACCGAGGTGATCCCGGCCGGTCTCGTCCTGCGCAGCGTCGGGTACAAGGGCGTCGCGCTTCCGGGGGTCCCGTTCGACGAGCAGAACGGCGTGATCCCGAACGACGGTGGCCGCGCGCTGGGCGCCGAGCGCACCTACGTCGCCGGCTGGATCAAGCGCGGCCCGAGCGGCGTCATCGGCACGAACAAGAAGGACGCGACCGAGACGGTCGAGCAACTCCTCACCGACGCTCGGGCCGGGAAGCTCAGCGGCGCCTCGGGCGATCTTGCGCAGCTTCTCGGCGAGCGAGGCGTGCGCCACGTCGAGCTCGCCGGCTGGCAGGCGATCGATGCGGCCGAACGCGCGGCCGGCGAGCCGCTCGGCCGGCCGCGCGTCAAGCTTCGGACGTGGGAGGATCTGCTCGACGTCGGCGGGGTACAGTCCAACTCGTGACGGACACGGCGCAGCGCAGCGAGCTGTGGGGAGGTGAGACCACGAAGGCGATCGCGAACTTCCCCGTCTCGGGTGAGCCGATTCCCGTGCACGTCGCGCGCTGGCTGGGCCGCATCAAGGCAGCCGCAGCCCGCGTGAACGGGGAACTCGGGCTCCTCGATGCCGACAAGGCGGAGCGGATCGCGGCCGCAGCCGATCGGATCGCGGCAGGCGAGCTCGACGACCAGTTTCCGATCGACGTCTTCCAGACCGGCTCCGGCACGTCGTCGAACATGAACGCGAACGAGGTGATCGCGGCCCTCGCCGGCGAGGACGTGCATGTGAACGACGACGTCAACATGGGCCAGAGCTCGAACGACGTCTTTCCTTCGGCGGTCCATCTCGCCGCCCTCGAGCAGACGGTCAATGACCTGCTGCCGGCGCTCGCGCAGCTCCAGGCTGCGCTCGGGCAGAAGGCCGAGGAGTTCGCCGACGTCGTCAAGTCCGGCCGCACGCACTGGATGGACGCGGTGCCCGTGACGCTCGGACAGGAGTTCGGCGGGTACGCCGCCCAGGTCGGAGAGGGCAAGGCACGCGTCGAGGCGACGCTCGAGCGGCTCGGCAAGATCCCGCTCGGCGGCACCGCCGTAGGCACCGGGCTGAACACCCATCCCGAGTTCGCCGCCCGAGTTCGCGCCAAGTTGGCACAAACGACCGGGCTCTCGGTCTCGCCCCCGGCCGATCCGTTCGAGTCGCAGGCCGCTCGGGACGGGCTCGTCGAGGCGTCGGGGGCGCTCAAGACCGTTGCCGTCAGCCTGACGAAGATCGCCAACGACCTGCGCTTCCTGGGCTCGGGGCCTCGCGCTGGTCTGGGGGAGATCTTCCTGCCCGAGCTGCAGAAGGGCTCCTCGATCATGCCCGGGAAGGTCAACCCGGTCATCCCCGAGGTCGTCACGCAGGTCGCGGCGCAGGTGATCGGCAACGACGCCGCGATCGCGATCGGCGGCATGCAGGGCCACTTCGAGCTGAACGTCTTCGTCCCACTGATGGCGCGGAACCTGCTCCAGTCGATCTCGCTGCTCGCCGCGGCCAGCAGGCTCCTGGCCGAGAAGTGCGTTGCCGGGATCGAGGCGAACAGAGAGCAGACCGAGAAATACGCCGAGTCGACGCTCTCCGCCGCGACCGCGCTCAACCCGTACATCGGCTATGACAAGGCGGCCGAGATCGTCAAGGAGGCGGCGGCCTCGGGCCGCTCGCTCCGCGACGTCGCCCGCGAGCAAGGGGTCGCCGAGGACGTGCTCGACGAGGCGCTCGACTACCGCAAGATGGCCCGCCCGCACGGTTGATATCACGAGCGCCGCTGAAGTTTCGTAAGCTTTCGCCCACTCTCACGTCGCGCTACCCAGGGGAGGGAGCATGGGCAGGTACAGACGATCGCTCTTCGCGATCTCGTTCGTCGTCCTCGTTCTCGGTGTCATAGGAGTCGCGTCCGCGGCCCAGGGACCCAGTCCGGCGACGCTCGCCAAGAACGAGCTCCGGCCGGAGCCGGGCAAGGAAGCGGACCGCGCGGATCCCGGCGAGCACGGGAGCTCGAACGCCCCGCGGCTCGGCCGTGGCCAGCTCTCCAGCGTGACGAACTCGAACCCCGGCCTGCTGGGGTTCACGGGCGTCACCTTCAAGGATCACCGTGACGCCGACGACGGCAACCAGACCAGCGACACGCCGCCCGACCAGGGTCTCTGCGTCGGCAGCGGTGACGTCGTCGAGCCGGTGAACACGACGTTCTCGATTTACTCGACCTCGGGCCAGCGAACGAGCGGGCCAACGTCCCTCACCGTCTTCTACACCGGGAAGCACGAGATCGACCGCACGGTCGAGCCGAACCAATTCGGCCCGTTCCTGACGGATCCCCGGTGCTATTACGACCCGGAGCTGAAGCGGTTCTTCATGACCATCCTCGAGCTGCCGTTCAGCGATGCAGGCAACTTCTTCAACGGCCACTCGTTCGTCCACATTGCGATCTCGAAGACATCGACGCCCTCGACCAACCCGGCCGACTGGATGTTCGTCAAGGTCGACACGACCGACGACGGGTCGGTTGCGCAGGACGGCTCGGGGCAGACGATGCCCAGCCAGCAAGGCTGTCCGTGCTTCGGGGACCAGCCGCTGATGGGCGCCGACAAGTACAGCCTCGTCATCACGACGAACGAGTTCTCGACACTCGGTGACTCGTTCAACGGCGCGCAGGTCTACGCAATCGACAAGAAAGGGCTGGTCAGCGGGAAGCTGAAGTATCAGGCGTTCCACGGCCAGCCGATTCCGCTCGCCGAGGGACCCGCATACTCCCTGCAGCCGGCCACGTCGCCGACCGACGCCGGCTGGAACACGGCGAACGACGGGACCGAGTACATGCTCTCGGCACTCGACTTCAACGCCACGACGGACCATCGCATCGCCGTCTGGGCGTTGACCAACACGAAGTCGCTCACGACGTCGAAGCCCGCTGTGCGGCTCCTCGCACCAGCGGTCATCGAGTCGGAGACGTACGGCCAGCCGCCGAACGCCGAGCAGAAGAAGGGGCCGATCCCACTCGGCGACGAGGTTGGCAACCCCGAGGAGAAGCTCGCGACCAACGACGACCGCATGAACCAGGTCGTCTTCGCCGGCGGCAATCTCTTCAGTGCGGTGAACACGGCGTTCCGTGGGCCTGGTGCGCGTGGCGACCACAGCGCGATCGCGTACTTCGTGGTGACGCCCTCGACGCCGTCAACGACGTCCGTGACGGGCACGATCGCGAAGCAGGGGTACGTTGCCCTCGGCGACAACGACAACGCCTTCTACCCGTCGATCGCCGTCAACGTGTCCGGGAACGGCTTCATGACGTTCTCGGTCGCAGGACCGCATTACTTCCCGTCGGCGGCATACACGTCGATGGACGCAGTCAACGGCGCAGGACCTGTGCACATCGCCGCTGTGGGCGCAGCACCGCAGGACGACGTCTCGGGGTATGAGGCGTTCGGCGGTGACGGCGTCGCGCGCTGGGGCGACTACTCGGCGGCCGTGCCGGCCGAGGACGGCTCGATCTGGATGGCGACGGAATACATTCCGGGCGGGTTCGGCTTCCCGCCGTACCTGAACAACTGGGGCACGTCGTCGTCTCGAGGGTCGCGCCCTAGTCGAGACCCTGATCGGGGACCGCAGTGACTGCCGCACGCGCGGGTGGTCCCCGGTTGACGTACGACGAGAGCAGTTCCCGCACGCGCGGGCGGTCCCCGGTTGACGTACGACGAAGTGTTGCGTGTGGTAGTCGGAAGTGCGTGACGATGAGAGCAGTTGCGGTCCGTGCGATGTCTTCGGAGCCAGGCCGGCTCCCGCAGCCGACGGGACGTTCCTAGTCAGCCTGCCGCTACGCGCAACTGCCTGCGCCGAAGCGTTCTACCGCGCCCAGGGCTCGCTCAGCTCGACGGCGACGGTCACGCTCTCGGTGTCCGCCTGCAAGCCCGCCTAAGCCGACGGGTCGGCAGGTGGCGGTGGGCACTCGACGCCGGGCACCTTCAACGCTGCACGGGTACCGGCGGCTCCGACGGCCTGAATCGACATCGTGTTGCAGCCGAGCTTGACGTTGCCGGCCGGGACCGTGACTACGAACGTCCCCGTACGAGTCGCCACACGGTGGAAGACGTGAACCGTCGACATGCGGACCGTCACGGTCACGCGCTCGTGCGTCTTGAAGCCGGACCCGCGGATCACCAGTGGACTCTGGTCGGCGACCCACACCTTCGCAGGTGCGTGGGCGACCGCCGCCGCCGGGATCACCAGCGCCACCAATCCGACCAAGACGAGGTGTCGCATGGACCTCATCTTGCCCGATCTCGTCGCTCGAGTAACACGGAGGGCCGCCTTCCGGCGGCCCTCCGGACCTTCGATTTAGCTCTAGTGCTGGCTTAGCCGGCCTTTGGCACCTGCAAACTTCAGCCGCCGCGGCCGTCTGTGGCGGCACAGAGGACGCGTGCGCTCGGCTCGAAGGTGCGCTTCGGGAAGGTCATGCGGGTGTTGCCGGGCCCGTAGCGGAAGGTCAGGTCTTGGAGGGGGCATTCGCCGCCTTTGTCGCAGACGGGGCAGTCGAGGGGGTGGTTGACGAGGATGAACTCGAGTGTGGAGTTTTGGCCTTGGGCCGCCTCCGGGGAGGAGCGTGCGGTTTTGAGGACCATCCCGTCTTGGGCGGTGAGGGTGCAGCCGGCCTGGAGCTTCGGCATTCCTTCGACCTCGACGAGGCACATGCGACAGGCACCGACGGGCGGCCCGAGGCGCGGCTCGTAGCAGAAGACGGGGATCTCGATCCCGGCGGCGGCGGCCGTCTCGACCATGCCGGTCCCCTTCGGCACCTGCACCTGCCGCTCGTCGATCGTCACGGTCACGACCTCGGCCGCCGGCCGGGTCACGCGGAGCGTCCTTTGCTGGTTCCTGATCGGTAACACTTGGTCTGACCAGGTGCCATGGCGCCGGCAGCCGTGCCTAGAGGGCCTACGTCGGCGAAAAGGTTCGAGACCGGGTTGTTTGCGGTACTCGAGCTGTGGACAAGCGGCGCTCTCGACGGTTTGGTCTGACCACGGGGTTCGTCCAGACCAGACGTGTTCATGCCGGCACCTCGGCCAGTGGTGTGTGTGCGTGGGCGTGCATCTGGATCGGGGCCAGGACGTGGTCGAGAGACGAGCTGCCGCCGAACGGGCAGCCGCCTTCCTCGATGTGCGCAACGAACTCGTCGCGGAACATGGAGGGCCGCCTTGCGGCGGCCCTCCAGACCTGCGATGTGGCTCTGTTGCCGGCCTAGCCGGCCTTTGGCAGCTGCAAACTCCAGCCGCCGCGGCCGTGGGTGGCGGCATAGAGGACGCGTGCGCTCGGCACGATCGTCAAGCCGGCCACCTCGACCTGAGGCATGCCGTTCGCTGCGACCGTCCACGTCGTGGAACCGGACGCAAGCCGCATGACCCCGAAGTCGCTCGACGCGTACAGGTCACCCGTCAGATCGTCGCGAACAAGATCCGTGACCGGAAGGTCGGCCAGGTTGTTCGTGAGGTCCGTCCACGTCGCGGTGCTCCCGGTCCGGGTGACCTCGAACACGTGACCCGGCGTGGTCGGCGTGTTGAAGTTGTAACCGGAGTAGGAGATCCACGCGTGGTTCGGGTTCTTCGGGTCGACGTAGATCGAGCTCGGGAACCTCTGCGGAGCGGCGGTGGAGGACGAATCAAGCCGCGTCCACTTGACGGCTGTCGCGTCCTTCTCGTTCGCGTTGTCAGAGATGAACACGCGGCCGGTCGTCGTGGCAGCCCACAACGTGCCGGTATTCTGCGGCGCCCGCTCGATCGCGGCGACGAATCCGCCGGACCGGTCGGCGCCGAAGGCGACGCTCGTCAGATCCGTTGCGCCGGAAGGCCCGATCTGGACGAAGTCACCGCAGCTGGGGTTGTTGAAGGCGGTCGTGAACTCGGGGCAGTTCGCCTCGAGATCCGCCTGGTCGCCGCCCCAGTCCTGCGTACGCCAGACCGACTGCGAGCCCTGGAAGATCGAGCCCGCGGTCGCCTTGTTCGGGTCGGCGATGATCGGCGGGTAGAACAGCGCGCCCTCAGGGCTCGACGCGATCGGGCCTCCGATGATCACCCAGGCAGTCGGATCGCCGTTCCGGAAGTTCGCGTCGTTGCCCTGGCCGGTGAACGTGTTGAAGCGCAGGTCGCTGTTCGCCGCGTTCCAGCCGGACTGCCCGCCGTCGCCGTAGATGATCTGCGGCCAGACGGTGGTGTTGCCGCTGAACTGGAACGTGCCGTTGTCCTGCGTGCCGCCCATCAGTTGGCCCGCGTTCTTCGGGTCGACCGAGAAGCTCTGGAACTGCAGGGTCGAGAGACCCGGGTTCAGAACCGTCGTCTGGTCGGGGATCCGGTTGAGAAGCGACTTGCAGTAGTCCAGCGTCGCTCCGGTGAGCCCGCGCGCGGCACACTGGCTCGAGCCGTCGACGTAGGTCCCGCTCGAGCGAACCACGCCGCCGTCGTCGCCCTCGAAGAACTGCAGCGGCTTGCCCGGCACGGTCACGATCGCGTGCTGGTCGGGATGGATCCAGCCGTTGTTGGCGATGTCGCGCGTGACGTCGCTCCAGGTCGATCCGCCGTCGGTCGACATGAGCACCGCCCGGCCGTTCGTCGCGCCGTTGACGGTGTTGTAGTCGAACGAACCGCCGAGGTAGACGACGTCCGGGTTGTTCTGCCGGCGAGTAGACGACATTGTCGTACCAGCACTGACCGGTGCAGTAGTCGATGTTCTGCGCGGTCGTCATGTCCGTGAAGGTCGGCACGGCTGCCGTCGCGTCGTCCGACCGGTAGAGGTGCGCCGGCGTGACGCCCTGGTTCCCGTCACCGACGTACATCCGCGTCTTGCCGTTCTTGAGGGTGTTCAACGCGAACGTCGACCGGTCCGTGCTCAGAAGCGGCTGGTCGGCCGGCCTGATCTGGGCCCAGGTCGTGCCGCCGTCGGTCGACCGCCAGACGCCGATCTGGAACGCGGCGGCGTAGACGGTCGAGGGGTTCTTCTTGTCGACGGCAACCTCGTTGACGCCGCGAAGCGAACCGGGCGAGTTCCAGATCTGGGCGAACGACGATCCGGTCTGGCGGTAGAGGCCGAGCGGCACCGCCACAGGCGGGTTCGACGTCGATCCGCCGGTGACCGAGCTGATGCCGCGGACGCCGCGGGCGATGCCAACGAGCAGGTTGTGCGAGCTGTCGAACGCCAGGCTCGAGATCGCCCGGCCCTGGAAGACGTCGCTACCGGGGACGAGGTCCCAGTGGTCGCCGCCGTCGGTCGACTTGTAGATACCCATGCCGGCCTCGGAGTCGCCCGAGGCGTTCGGCTCGCCCGTCCCCGCGTACACCGTGTTGCCGCTCGTGTCGGTCGGGTCGACGAGCAGTGCGCCGATCGCGTTCGTCGCGAACGAGCCCGACACGAACTTCCAGTGCACGGCTCCTGCCGGAAGCGTGGCGTTCTTCGCGGTCCAGACACCGCCGCCGGCAGCGCCCAGGTAGAGGGAGCACTTGTTCTTGCAACCGCCGATGGCGAGTGCGGTAACGCGGCCCGAGGCCACGTAGTCCTTACCACCGGCCAGGAACTGGTCGAGCACGGCGGGGTACTTGGCCTGGTCGGGACCGATGAGGCGCCAGTCGCCCGGGCCGTCACCCTTCTTCTCGACGGCCGCGAACGTCGCCTGCGAGTCGAGGGTTGCGCTCAGAGGAATCGAGCTCGCCGGATAGGCGCGCAGAGCTTCCTGCTGTGCCTCGTACGTCGCATCAGGACCTTCGTTGGCGACTCCTGCGAGCGCCTTGAGAGACGCTGCATCCGGATCGCCCTTCTTGAACACCGGCTTGGACGAGTTGCGTCCGCCGGATGACGTCACCAGCCCGGCGACGACGGCTGCCACCACGACAAAAGCGGCGACTGCCGCGAGCCGGTACCTCCGTACGGGTCTCGCTGAGGCCATCCTCTGCTCCCCCTCTGGTTGGCTGGCGGCCGCTTGTTCGAAACTGGTTTCGAGGCGACCGACGATTTCGCGATTGAGGCTTCGTTCCGAGGACCGAGCCGCTTCGGCCAGACGCTCTCTGAGCCCGTCCGGCATGCGCAGCAGGAAGCGGTACATGCTCTCCCCAGGCAACGCCGCGAGTATAAACCGATATCAGCGGAGCGCAAGCCGCTGATATCAGGCCCGGAGCCGTTTAGTAGGCGACCGCTCCGCGGCCTGTCTCGGCCGCGTGGCGCTGTTCATCGGCCCGGTAGCTCGAGCGGACCAGCGGGCCGGAGAAGACCGCTCCGAACCCAATCGCCTCGCCCTGCTCCCGGAACCAGCGGAACTCGTCGGGGTGCACCCAGCGGTCGATCGTCGCGTGCTTCGAGCTCGGCTGGAGGTACTGGCCGATCGTGACGACGTCGACGCCGTGTGAGCGCAGGTCGCGCATCGTCTCGACCACCTCGTCGTTCGTCTCGCCGAGCCCGACGATGATCCCGCTCTTCGTCAGCACCGGGTAGTCGGCGATCTCCTTCGCACGGCTGAGCAGGTGGAGTGCGCCGTCGTAACTCGCCTTCCCGCCGCGCATCGCGCGATGGAGGCGCCGGACCGTCTCGATGTTGTGGTTGAAGACGTCCGGGCGGGCGCCGATCACCGTCTGCAGCGCCTGCTCCTCGACGCCGAGAAAGTCCGGGGTGAGCACCTCGATCTTCGAGTCGGGCAGCTTGGCGCGGATCGCGCGGATCGTGGCGGCGTAATGGCCGGCGCCCTTGTCGGGGACGTCGTCGCGGTCGACGGAGGTGACGACGACGTGCCGCAGGTTCATCTGCGCTGCGGCGTGCGCGAGGCGCAATGGCTCGAGAGGGTCGACGGGCTCGCTCGGCTTGCCGGAGTGGACGTAGCAGTAGCGGCAGGCGCGCGTGCACGTGTCGCCGAGGATCTGGAACGTGGCGGTCCCGCGGCCCCAGCACTCCGCGATGTTCGGGCACCGGGCCTCTTCGCAGATCGTGTTGAGCCGCTGGCCGTGGAGCAGCTTCTTGACGTCGAAATAGCTTCCGTTCTGCGACGGCGCGCGCACCTTCATCCACTCGGGGCGGCGCGGACGATCGGCGACCGGAAGCGACGTCTCCACCGGCGCCAGTCTAGAGCCCGAGCACCGGGGCACGGTCGACGAGCTCTGCGTAGCGGCCGCCCTGGGCGACGAGCTCGTCATGCGTCCCGCGCTCCACGACGCTGCCGTGGTCGAGGACCACGATCTGGTCGGCGTCGTACACCGTCGAGAGCCTGTGGGCGATCGCGATCGTCGTCCGTCCCTCGGCCAGGCGGTCGAGAGCCTCCTGCACCTCGCGCTCCGTCTGCGTGTCGAGCGAGCTCGTCGCCTCGTCGAGCACGAGGATTGGCGGATTGCGCAGGATCGTGCGCGCGATCGCCATCCGCTGCTTCTCACCGCCGGAGAACCGATAGCCGCGCTCGCCGACGATCGTGTCGTAGCCGTTCGGGAGCGAGACGATCAGGTCGTGGATGCGGGCCGCCTCAGCCGCGGTCTCGATCTCCTCGTCCGTGGCGTCGGGCTTCGCAAAACGCAGGTTGTCGCGGATGCTCGAGTGAAAGAGATACGTCTCCTGCGAGACGACCCCGACGAGATTGGCGAGCCGGTCGAAGGAGATCTCTCGGACGTCGACGCCGTCGATCGAGACTGCGCCCTGCTTCACGTCGTAGAGGCGGGCCGCCAGGTAGCCGAGCGTCGTCTTGCCGGAGCCCGTCTCGCCGACGAGCGCTGTCGTCGTGCCTGCCGGGACGGTGAACGAGACATCCTTGAGCGTCCAGGCCGCGTCGTCGTACCGGAACCAGACGTCGTTGAACGCGACGTCGCCGGCAACGGCGTCGACCGGGTGCTCGGCCTCGGTGATGTCGATCGGATGGTCGAGGTACTCGAAGATCCGATCGAAGAGCGCGAGCGAGGTCTGGACCTCGAGCCCGACGCCGAGCAGCGACCCGACCGGGAAGAAGAGCCTCGTCTGCAGCGTCGTGAAGGCGACCAGCGTCGGCACCGTGATCGCCGTCGAGCCGTGCGCGAGCGCCAGGCCTCCGAACCAGTAGACAGCGGCGGGGAGCACCGCGAACGTCGTCTGGATCATCGCCATCATCCAGCGGCCCGCCATCCGCTGACGCACCTCGAGATCGGCGAGCAACTGTGACTCGGTATCGAACCGGTCTGCCAGCTCGTTCGTGCGTCCCATCGTCTTCCCGAGC
The DNA here is from genome assembly GCA_963846895.1 of uncultured Thermoleophilia bacterium. Lineage (GTDB taxonomy): Bacteria > Actinomycetota > Thermoleophilia > Gaiellales > Gaiellaceae > PALSA-600. The sequence continues at coordinate 43,787 of CAWJXR010000003.1, forward strand.
AGGATCCCGGAGACCGAGAGCGACTCCTGGACGAGGCTCGAGATGTCGGCGAGCGTCTCCTGCGTCGACTTGGCGATCTTCCGCCGTTCGTTGCCGACCCGGCGGGTGAGCAGGACGAAGATGGGAATCAGGGCGAAGGCGAACACCGACAGCTCCCAGCTGAGGGCGATCATGCCGATCATCGTCGCGGCGACCGTCGTCACGTTCGACACGATCGACGTCGCCGTGCTCGTGACCACGTTCTGCACGCCGCCGATGTCGTTCGAGATCCGGGATTGCACCTCGCCGGTGCGAGTCCGCGTAAAGAACGCGAGCGACAACCGCTGCAGATGCCGGAAGACTGCGGTGCGCAGGTCGTGCATGACGCGCTGGCCGACCTGGTTCGACAGCAGCGTCTGCCAGACGCCGAGCACGCCGGTCACGATCGCAATCACGATCATCCCGCCGGCGAGCACCGAGAGCTTGTACGTGTCGTGCGCTGGGATCGCCTCCAGGACGCCGCGCAGGAGGAACGCCGGGACGACGCCGAGCGCCGCCGAGATGAGGATCAGGCCCAGGACCGCGCCGAGCCGCGCCCGGTAGGGGCGGAAGAGAGCGGCGATGCGCCTCAGGTTGTCGCGGCGGACGGCCGGGTCGCTGGGACGTTCCGGCCGTTCGCCGTCGTCTCGGAACGGCCTTGGCATGCCGCCACGGTAGAGAAGGTGGCTAGGCTCGCGCCGTGCGCCGGGTCTGCGTGTTCTGCGGAGCGTCGAGCGGGGTCCGGCCGGCGTACGCCGCGGCGGCGCGCTCCTTCGGCGGTGCGGTGGCGTCCCGCGGGCTCGGGCTCGTCTACGGCGGAGGCCGGGTCGGCCTGATGGGCGCCGTCGCCGACGGGGCTCTGGCCGCCGGCGGGGAGGTCACGGGTGTGATCCCGCAGGCGCTCGTCGAGCGCGAGCTCGCCCACGGCGGGCTGACGGAGTTGCACATCGTCGGCTCGCTGCACGAGCGGAAGGCGCTCATGGCGGACCTCGCGGACGCGTTCGTGGCGCTACCGGGCGGCTTCGGCACGCTCGACGAGCTGCTCGAGCAGTTGACGTGGTCGCAGCTCGGTCTCCACGCGAAGCCGATCGGCCTGCTCGACGTGGAGGGCTTCTGGCGGCCGCTGATCGCACTCGCCCGGCATGCGACCGACGAGGGGTTCGTGCGCGAGTCGGATCTGGGCGCGATCGCGGTCGGCGACGAGCCCGGAGCGCTCCTCGACCGCCTCGAGCGGCTGGAGCACGCAGACCGCCCACGCCCGAAGTGGACGAGTCCCCCGAGTCCGTAAACGTCACATTTCTTCCACAGGCCGACGCTCCATCAGCCTGTAGCCAAGCCGTCGAAGGGTGTCCGAACCGCCCGAAGCCGTGTCCCGGCTGTGGACGAGAAGTTCCGGTGTCTGACACCGGACGTGTGCGGTCGGGACTGGGCCGCGGTTGGGAGTGTCGAGCGCGTCAGCGTGCGACGAGGCGGCGGCTCGTGAGCTCCGCGACTTTGGCAGCGCCGAGCTCTTCGAACGCGAAGCCGAAGACGTCGGCGAGCGCCTGGGCGGCGGCGGGGCGGACGTCGTCGACCGACAGCTCGCGGCCGAGCTCGCGTGCCATCGTCGTGAACTGGTAGCCGTCGAGCCCGCACGCCGTGATCCAGTCGGTGAACGGCGCCGGGTCGAGGTCGACGTTCAGCGCGTATCCGTGCGTCGACACCCACCGCGTCAGATGGATCCCGATCGACGCGATCTTGCGCGGCGGTGACTCGAGCCAGACGCCGGTCAAGCCCTCGATTCGCGTCGAGTCGATGTTGAACGCCGCGGTGGTGCGCATCAACGCGTCCTCGAGCTGGCGGCAATACCGCTTCACGTCCTGGCCGTGCCGGGTCAGGTCGAGGATCGGGTAGCAGACGAGCTGCCCCGGAGCGTGATACGTCGACTTGCCGCCGCGATCGACCTCGACGACGTCCACCTCGGCGCCATCGGGGATGTGCACCTCGCCGTCCTCGGTCCGCCGTCCGAGCGTCACCGTGGGCGGATGCTCGAGCAGCAGCACGGTGTCGGCGCGCGTGCCCTCGGCCACTTCAGCGGCCAGCGCGCGCTGCAGCTCCAGTGCCTCGCGGTAGTCGACGAGGCCGAGGTTGACGAGCTGTGCCCTCATTGGAGCAACGCTTGCGCCCGCTCGAGGTCCGAGGCCAGGACGCGGATCGTCACGCCGCCGCCGGTGCCGAGCCCGAGCACCGACGGCATCGACGCTGACTCGCTGCTCGGGATGTCGTTCGCCCGCAGGAGACTGGCGATCATCGACGCCTCGGTCGACGACTCGACCCAGATGAGCTCGACCAGTTCGTCGCCGGCGGATTGCTCGTCAGTAATCCGACTCGCCCCAGGACTGCAGCCGCTCGCGCAGGTCGCGCAGGAACCGTCCGGCATACGCGCCGTCGACGAGACGGTGGTCATAGGTGAGCGTCAGGTTCATTATCGAGCGAATCGCGATCGCGTCGTCGCCGTTCTCGTCGGTGATCACCCACGGCCGCTTGACGATCGCGTACGTCCCGAGTATCCCGGCCTGCGGCTGTGAGATGACGGGCGTGCCGTGGAACGTCCCGTAGCCGCCGGGGTTCGTGATCGTGAACGTGCCGCCGACCACGTCGTCGGGTGTCAACTGCTTGTCCCGTGCCCGCCTCGCGACGTCGGCGATCCCCTTCGCCATGCCGAGCAGGTTCAACGTCTCTGCGTTCTTGACGACCGGGACGATGAGCCCCTTCCCGTCGGTGAGCTCGACCGCAAAGCCGAGGTTGACGAAGTTCCTCGTCACGATCTTGTCTCCGCGAAGCTCGCCGTTGACCCACGGGTAGTCGCGGAGCGTCTCGGTCGTCGCACGCGCGATGAAGGCGAGATACGTCGGGTTGACGCCGTACGCAGCCGAATACTCCTTCTTCAGCTTCGCGCGGATCGAGACCACCCTCGACATGTCGACCTCGATCGCGCTCGTGACGTGCGCCGACGTGTCGAGCGAGCGGCGCATGTGCTCGGCGATGCCGCGGCGCATGGCCGACATCGGCTCGAACATCTCGCCCGGGAGCGCGTCGCCGGAGGCCACGGCGGGTGCCGGCGCCTTGACGACAGGTGGCGGCGGAGGCGCTGCCGCCGGTGTGGGTGCAGGTGCCGGTGCGGCAGGCGGGGGTGCGGCAGGAGCGTCCGCCTCGACCGGGGCGGGCGTCTCGACCGGCGCCGGTGCGAGCGGCGGGGCCTCGATCGGCGCGGCTGCCGCCGCGCCTCCGGCCTCGATGAACGCCTGGATGTCCTTCTTCGTCACCCGGCCGCCACCGCCCGTGCCGGACACGAGCGACGGGTCGATCCCGTGTTCCGCAGCGATGCGCGCGACCACCGGCGAGACGAACGAGCGGCCGTTCCCCGACGAGGGAGCAGCGGCTGGAGCCGGCGCGGGAGCCGCCGGCGCGCCCGCAACGGGCTCGGGCACAGCCGGCTCGGGCGTCGCTGCCACGGGCTCCGGCGCCGCAGCGGCGGGCTCGGGCTCAGGCGCAGGTGCTGCGGCCGGGGCCTCGCCGCCGATCCGCGCAAGCACGGTGCCGACCTCGACCGTCGCTCCTTCCTCCACCAGGATCTCGCTGATCACACCCGACGCGGGCGACGGCACCTCGGTGTCGACCTTGTCGGTCGAGATCTCGAGCAGCGTCTCGTCGGCGTCGACCGTGTCTCCGACCTGCTTGGCCCAGCGCGTGATGGTGCCCTCCGAGACCGAGACGCCCATCTGCGGCATGATCACGTCGACTGCGGTGTTGGTTGCCATCAGTAGTCGGCCAGCTCCTTGATTCCACGGACGACATCGTCGACCTGAGGGATGAACGCCTTCTCGAGGACCGGCGAGAACGGCACCGGAGTGTCGGGCGCAGCGATGCGCCGGATCGGCGCGTCGAGATCCTCGAACGCCTCCTCCGCGACGGTCGCGACGATCTCGCCGCCGAAGCCGCCGCTGCGGTTGTCCTCGTGCAGCACGAGGAGCTTCGACGTCTTACGCACCGACTCGAGGACGGCCTCCCGATCCCACGGCATGACCGTGCGCAGGTCGATGATCTCGACCGACACGTCCGGCAGCTGCTTCGCCGCGTCCGTGGCCGTGTGCACCATCGCGCCCCAGGTGACCAGCGTCAGGTCATCCCCTTCCTGTGCGATGCGCGCCTTGCCGATCGGCGTCACGTACCGCTCGTCCGGCACCTCGCCCTTGATGCGGCGGTAGAGATGCTTGTGCTCGAAGAAGAGCACCGGGTTCGGGTCTTCGATCGCGGCAATCATCAAGCCCTTTGCGTCCTCCGGCGTCGCCGGGCAGACGCACTTCAGTCCGGGAATGTGGGCGAACGACGACTCGGGGTTCTGCGAGTGGAACGGCCCACCCGAGAAGCCGCCGCCGGACGGGAGGCGTAGGACGATCGGCACCGGTGTGCCTGCGCGCCAGCGCTGCTTCGCCGCGATCGTGACGAGGTGGTCCCAGGCGCATGAGACGAAGTCCGCGAACTGCATCTCGGCGACGGGCCGCATGCCCATGATCGCCGCGCCGGTCGCACCGGCGACGATCGCGGTCTCCGAGAGCGGCATGTCGAGCACGCGCCACGAGCCGAACTCCTCCTGGAACCCGAGCGTCACCTTGAACGCGCCGCCGTACACGCCGACGTCCTCGCCGAGGACGAACACGCGATCGTCGCGCCGCATCTCCTGGCGGAGACCGTCGGAGATCGCTTGCAGATACGTCTTCTCGGCCATTACTTGTGGTGGGGCGTGTCGAGGTCGTCGGCCGTCGCGTAGACACCTTCGAGGAGCGTCTCGGGGTCGGGCAGCGGCGACTCCTCAGCGCGCTGCAGCGAGTCGTTCAGCAACTTCTTGACGTAGCCGGCGATGTCGTCCTCCTCGCTCTCCGTCATGTCGACCTGGTCGAGTAGCCACGTGCGGTAGCGCTCGATCGGGTCGCGCTCGGCCCAGCGCTCGAAGAGCTCCTTCGGCACGTAGAACGCGTCGTCGTGGACCGCATGACCCTCCATGCGCAGCGTCTGGCACTCGATGAGCGTCGGCCCGCCGCCGTCGCGTGCCTTGTCGATCGCGTGCTTCGCCTCCCGGTACACGGCAAGCACGTCGGTGCCGTCGACGACGACGCCGTCGAATCCGTACGCCTGCGCCCGGTCGGCGAGGTGCTCGACCGCGTACTCGAGGTGCGTCGGCGTCGAGTACGCCCACTGGTTGTTGTCGCAGATGAAGACGATCGGCAGCTTCCGGACCCCGGCGAGGTTCATCCCCTCGTGCGCGTCGCCCCGAGCCATCGCGCCTTCGCCCGACCAGCCGACCGCGACGCGACGCTCTTCGCGGATCCGGAATGCGAGCGCGCAGCCGACGGCGACCGGAAGCATCGCGGGGAGATGGCTGACCATCGCGAGCAGGCCGAGGCGCGCGTCGGCCATGTGGACGTTCCCGTCACGGCCTTTGCTCGGCCCGTCGGCGCGGCCCATGTACTGGGCGAAGATCCGCCACGGCTCGACGCCGCGGGTGATGTGCACGCCCATGTCGCGGTGCAGCGGCGTGCCGACGTCGTCCGGCCCCATCGCCGTCGCGACGCCGACGGCGGACGCTTCGTTGCCACGGCCTGTGTAGAACGAGCCCGGGATCTTGCCCTGGCGGTAGAGGATGTGCCCGCGCTCCTCGATCCCGCGGGTGATCAACATGTTGCGGTAGATGCCGAGCAGATCCTCGCGGTCGAGGCCCTGCTCCTTCACATCCTGCAGCGAGCCTGTCGGCTCGGCTACGCGCGCGATCGCCACTGCTCTCCTCGTCGTCTCGAAGTGGAAGGGGCGGGGCAATCGTAACGAGCGGGCGCGACGGCCCGTGGCCTTCCGGGCCTCGAAGGAGCGTCTCGACCCGCCTGGCTGGGCTACCGTCCGGGGGTGGGCAAGGCCGCCGACTGGCTGCGCGAGGAGCGCCGGAACGTGCTCGGCCACTGGACGGCGTTCTGCCTCGACTGCGGCGCCGCCCGCAGGTGGTTCGTCGAGTCGGAGGACGAGGTGCCCGAGACGTGCGCGTGCGGGGGTCGGATCCTGCGCCGCTGCCCGGCCTGCGAGGCGCCGTTCTCGTCGACCTTCGCCGTCGACTGCGAGGAGTGTGGGGCGGCGCTACGAAACCCCGAGCTGCTCGGGATGAAGATCCGCCGAACTGGCCGCTAACCGGCGCTCCCGCCGAGGATCGCGCCGGCCGTACTCCGGGTCAGTGCCGCTCGCCGCCGGAGCCGGGCTTCGCCCGGCGGGAGGCGCAGTCAGGTCGCGCGGGCGGCGATCCCGGAAAGGGAGGGTCTCGGGAGGGAAACCTGTGGTTTCCCTCCCGACTCTAGAACCCGAAACTGGGCTTGATCGCCGAGAAGCGGATCAGCGTGACCGTGTCGTCGCTCGAGACGTCGCGGTTGTAGAGCTGGCTGAGCCAGCGGCAGAGATCGTCCGTCGAGCGCATCTCGGGGTTGTCGTGCTCGATCTCGTTCGGTGAGAGCTCGGCGATCGTCTTCACGTCGACCTTGTCGATCACCGCGTCGAAGACGTGCTGGCGCGGGCTGTAGCGGGCGCCGCACAGCACCGAGACGACCATTCCCTTCTGGTACTTGCGGGACTTGTCGCCGAGCCGGATCGTGGCCGTCTTGCGGTTCCCTTTCAGCTGGGCCTCGACGACCGGCGAATAGAAGTTCAGCGCGAAGGCGGGCACTGGGCGCCGATCATACGCCCTGCTCCTCGAGCCTCGCCGCCGCCTTGCGGGCCATCTCGCGCTCACCGCCGTACGCGAGGAGCGTGGGAGCGTCCGCGAGCGGCAGCCAGCGTGTCTCCGCCACCTCGTGCCGGAACGCCTGGGGCAGGTCGCCGAGGCGCCCTCCCTCGTAGCGGACGAGGAAGAACGAGACGACCTTGAAGATCCGCTCGCCCTCCCAGTTGAACCAGTAGCGCACGTCGCCGAGCTTCCCGAGCGACCGTCCGTGCGCACCGGTCTCCTCGGCGACCTCCCGGAGCGCGGTCGCCTCGCCCGAATCGCCGTCCTCGATCTGCCCCTTGGGCAACGCCCAGACGCCCGGACGCTTGCCCGCCGGGCGGATCGCCGCGACCATCCAGCGCCCTCCGAGGCGCCGGACGAGCACTCCGCCGGCCGAGAACTCGCGGCGCATCCAAAAGATCTTAGCCTCGCCGACTTAGATCCGATCCGCTAGGGTTGCGTGGTTGGCACTCTCATGGGTAGAGTGCCGAAGGTACGCACAAGCCTGTTACAAGGTGGAGGTTGACGCATGAATCTACAGCCGCTTGGCGACCGTTTGATCGTGGAGGTCCTCGATGAAGAGGAGACGACGATCAGCGGCATCGTCCTGCCGGATACGGCGAAGGAGAAGCCGCAGCGCGGCCGCGTCCTCGCCGTCGGCCCGGGTGCCCGCGACGACGACGGCGAGCACATTCCGCTCGACCTCGAAGAGGGCGACGAGATCATCTTCAGCAAGTACGGCGGCACCGAGATCAAGGTCGGCGCCGACGAGGTCCTGATCCTCCGCGAGTCGGACGTCCTGGCGAAGGTCGTCGGCGACCGCGCAGCGGTCTAAGGGAAAGAGGAGGAGAAGAGAGACACATGGCTCACAAGGAGCTCAAGTTCAGTGAGGATGCCCGCCGCTCGCTTCAGCGCGGCGTGGACATCCTGGCCGATGCCGTCAAGGTGACGCTCGGCCCGAAGGGCCGCTACGTCGTGCTCGACAAGAAGTTCGGTGCGCCGACGATCACGAACGACGGCGTCACGATCGCGCGCGAGATCGAGGTCGAGGACGTGTTCGAGAACCAGGGCGCTCAGCTCGTTCGCGAAGTTGCCACCGCGACCAACGACGTGGCCGGCGACGGCACGACGACGGCGACGGTGCTGGCTCAGGCGATCGTTCGCGAGGGCCTGAAGAACGTCTCCGCCGGCGCCAACCCGATGGGGCTCAAGCGCGGCATCGAGCAGGCCGTCGAGGCCGTCGTCGAGAACCTCAAGTCGCAGTCGACCGAGATCTCGGGTAAGGAGGACATCGCGCGCGTCGCGACCGTCTCGTCGCGCTCGACCGAGATCGGCGAGGTCCTGTCCGAGGCGATCGAGAAGGTCGGCAAGGACGGCGTCGTGAACGTCGAGGAGGGCCAGACGTTCGGCCTCGAGCTCGAGTTCACGGAAGGCATGCAGTTCGACAAGGGCTATCTGTCGCCGTACATGGTGACCGACGCCGAGCGCATGGAGGCAGTCCTCGACAACCCGTACATCCTGGTCGCGAACCAGAAGATCGGTGCTGTCAAGGACGTGCTGCCGGTGCTCGAGCAGGTCATCCAGGCCGGCCGCCCGCTGCTGATCGTGGCCGAGGACGTCGAGGGCGAGTCGCTCGCGACGATCGTGGTCAACAAGCTGCGCGGCACCTTCCAGGCCGTCGCCGTCAAGGCGCCGGGCTTCGGCGACCGCCGCAAGCGGATGCTCGAGGACATCGCGATCCTCTCGGGTGCCGAGGTGATCACCGAGGAGATGGGCCTCAAGCTCGAGAACACGAAGGTCTCCCAGCTCGGGAACGCCCGCCGTGTCGTCGTCACGAAGGACACGACGACGATCATCGACGGAGCCGGCGAGGGTGACGGGATCAAGGCCCGGATCAAGCAGATCAAGGCCGAGATCGACAACACCGACTCGGACTTCGACCGCGAGAAGCTCCAGGAGCGCCTCGCCAAGCTGTCCGGCGGCGTTGCCGTCGTCAAGGTCGGCGCTGCAACCGAGACCGAGATGAAGGAGACGAAGCATCGCGTCGAGGACGCGCTGCAGGCGGCCCGCGCCGCGCTCGAAGAGGGCGTCGTCCCGGGCGGCGGGGTTGCGCTGTTGAACGCAGCCGACGCGGTCAAGAGCCAGTTCGACTCGCTCGAGGGCGATGAGCGGACGGGCTCGCAGATCATCATCAAGTCGCTCGAGGAGCCGCTCCGCCAGCTCGCGACGAACGCCGGGCTCGAGGGCTCGGTCGTCGTGCAGCAGGTCCGCTCGTCGAAGCCGGGTCAGGGACTGAACGTCGACACGGGCGAGGTCACAGACCTCGTCAAGGCCGGCATCACCGACCCGACGATGGTCACCCGCTCGGCGCTGCAGAACGCGGCGTCGATCGCGAAGAACATCCTCACCACCGAGGCGATCGTCGCCGAGGCTCCGGAGAAGGCAGGCGCCGGAGTCGGCGCCGGCATGCCGGACATGGGCGGGATGATGTAGCCAGACCCTTCGGGGTTCGGCCAGGAACGGCGAAGGGCGGCCCAAGGGCCGCCCTTCGCATTAGAAAAGCCGCCCGAGAGCGGCTCTTCTAATGGGGATGGGGGAGGGTGGTACGGCTGTGGTATCGGCGTCGTCCTCCCCCGTGCGATCCCCCAGGTGAGTGATTCTCGGGGCTCAGAACCCGTAGCGCTCCTCTTTCCACGGGTCGGCGTCGTTGTGGTAGCCGTAGCGCTCCCAGAAGCCCGGCTTGTCGACGCTCGAGAGCTCGATCCCGCGCAGCCACTTGGCGCTCTTCCAGAAGTACTTGCCCGGGATCACGAGTCGAAGTGGATAGCCGTGGTCGGGTGTCAGCGGGGAGCCGTCGGCGTGCGAGGCGAGCAGCGCGTCGTCGGCCTCCAGGAACGAGATCGGCACGTTCGACGTGAACCCCGCCTCCGCGTGGGCGATGACGAAGCGGGCCTCCTGCTTCGGTTGGGCGAGCCTGGCCAGTTCGCGCCAGTGGACGCCTTCGAACTGCGCGTCGAACCGCGACCAGCGCGTGACGCAGTGAATGTCCTGCGTGTTCGACGAGCGAGGCAGGTCGTTCAGCTGCTCCCACGTGAGCTCGAGCTCGTTCTCGACCTCGCCGAAGACGCGCAGGGTCCATGTGGCGAGATCGTCGTAGCGCGCGACGGAACCTGCGTGCAGCACCGGCCACTTCGCGGTGAAGTGCTGGCCGGGCGGCAGTCGCGCCGGGTCGTAGCCGGCCTCGGCGACCTTCTTTTCCGCTTTCGAACGGAACACGCTGTCTAGTCTAGGAGCGATGACATTCGTGACACCGCGTGCCGCTCGCCGCCCCCGCGCCTACGTGCGCGTGAAAGGCCCCGACGCAGTCGACTACCTCGACCGGATGCTCACCAACGACGTGCCGGACGAAGGCTCGATCGACGCGCTCCTCCTGACGCCGAAGGCTCGCGTGATCGCGCCGCTGCTGGTGTGGCGTCGCGGCCCGGACGACGTCCTGCTGCTGACCGAGCCGGAGCTCGGCGAGGTCCTCCGGGCTCAGCTCGTCCGCATGCGCTTCGCCGCGAAGTGCGAGATCGAGCCCGAGGAGCACACCTCGACGATCGTCTTCGCGGAGGCGGACGGGATCCCGAATCGCGACTACGGCCTGTCGGCGGTCGAGGTGCTCGACGCCGGGGTCGACGCGGACGGTGAGGAAGCGCTCGAGCCGCTCCGCATCGAGGCGGCGACGCCGCGCTTCGGCCGCGAGATCGACGACCGCGTCCTGCCGGCCGAAGCCGGGCTCGAGGAGCGTGCGATCTCATTCACCAAGGGTTGCTATCCGGGGCAGGAGCCGGTCGCGAGACAGCACCACCGCGGCAAGGTGAACCGGCGGCTGCGCGTGCTCGACGTCGACGGCGCTCCGCCACCCGAGACGCCCGTCGTGTACGGCGAGAAGGAGGTCGGCCGCGTCACGAGCTCGGTGCCCGGTCTCGCGCTCGCCTACGTGCGGGTCGAGGTCCCGGACGACGCCGAGCTGCGAATCGGCGCCGCGGCCGCCCGGCTACACTGACCGCTCCCTCGCGCCCGTAGCTCAGGGGATAGAGCGCTGCCCTGCGGAGGCAGAGGTCGCAAGTTCGAATCTTGCCGGGCGCATTCGCCGTCCGAAGTCCGGCTTCGGCTTCGCCGAAGCCATGACGACTTCGTTCGGACTCGTCTCGGATCGATGCGGCGGTGGGCCGCGCCCGCTCAGGTCGGGCGCGGCGACGGAGGAGCCAGGTCGACGTTTGGCGGTGACTGGCCGGAGGTATCGTGGGCTCGTGAGCTCGGTCGGCGTTCCGAACGCGGGGATCGCCGCTCACGCGGGTCGGCTGTCGACGGCGCCGGTCGTGGGACGGGCTGCGCTCGCGCTCTCGTTCGACTGGACCAGGGCCTCGTCGGTTGAGCTCCACGTCGAGGGCCGCAACTTCTACCCGTCGCTCCTCGCCGACATCGCGGCTGCGACCTCGTCGGTGCACATCAACCAGTTCGGCTTCCGTCCCGGCAGCGTGGGAGACCGGTTTGCGGACGCGCTCATCGCCAAGGCGCGCGACGGCGTGCCGGTCAGGCTCATCGTCGACCGGCAGGGCACCGACCCGGAGCGCGGCTCACGCGAGCTCTACGAGCGGTTGACCGCGGCGGGGATCGTCGTGTGCGTCAACCGTGCCACGCAGGCTCGCGCGCCGCGAGGACCGCTCGGGGCGGGGAGGGCGACGGGTTGGAACCTGAGCGGGCTGGGACATATCGACCACCGCAAGGTCGTCGTGGTCGACGGCCGCATCGGCTGGGTCGGCGGTGCCGGGATCGAGGATCACTTCGAGAACGGCGAGTTCCACGACCTGTTCGTCCGCGTCGAAGGCCCGGTCGTCTCACAGCTGCAGCTCGTGTTCGTGGCCAGCCTGCGCTGGCTCGAGGGCGAGATCCCGACGAACGAGATCCCGGAGCTGTTTCCGCCGCTCGACGAGGGCGCGAGTCCCGCGTCGGCAATCGTGCTCCACAACGCGCCAGGCCGGTACAGGCCGATCACCGACGCGATCGCCGCGCTGATCGACAGGGCGCAGGACACGCTCGACGTCGTGAACCCCTACGTCACCGACCGCGGCATGATCGGACGGATCGTGCGGACAGCGCAGCGGGGCGCGCGCGTGCGCCTGTTCGTGCCCGCCAACCCCAACAACTGGGCATGCGGAGCCGCCGAGCAGTTCCACCACGCGCGGCTGCTCGACGCCGGCGTGCAGATCCTCGGGTACCCGAAGATGCTGCACGCGAAGGCGTTCATCGCAGACCGTGAGCACGTGCTCGTCGGCACCTGCAACCTCGAAGCCTGGAGCCTGAAGCGGTTCTTCGAGATCGACATCGGCTTCCACTCGAGCGATCTCGCCGGCCAGTTCGATGAGCGCTTCCTCGCACCCGCCGAGGAGGTGAGCTCCGACCTGCGGCCCCCGTCGGGCGTGAAAGAGCGCGCGCGGGCCGCGGCGTTCGCCGCACTCTCGCCGTTGCTGTAGTCGTGCCAGGCCGGTCGGTCTGCCGGGCGCCTACCCCATTGCGGCGATCGTGTCCTTGCCGACCGCGCGGATCACGTCCTGCCGCTCGAGCAGGCGCCGAACCTGCTCGGGCGTGAGCCTGTTCGTGACGTAGTGGTCCTCGAGGATCTCGGAGAGCGGGCGGCCGCGATGATGTTCGCGGATCACGTACTGCGCGATCCGCTCCTCTTTCTGGGACTTGCTGCTGAGAAACGAGAACGCGCCGGAGAGTGCGTCACGGAGCCCCACGCGAGCGATTGTATAGTCGGGAGGGTGAAGCCTTCCGCCGCGGCAGGGCGGTTCGCCGAGCGGGTCGTCCAGGGCCGCGACGATGACGGCAGCGTCGAGCGCGTGATCATCTGGATCGAGCGCCGGCCCGGCGCGGTCTGGGCCGTCGGCCGGCAGGTGAACCCGGAGCACCGTGAGACGGACGAGCCCCGTCGTGACGACTACATCTGGGAAGGCCACGAGCTCGACGACTGTCTCGAGGCTGCGAACGCGACGCTCGAGGACGACGCTGTCGTCTCCGAGGAGGACGGCGCGACCGAGCGGGTCCGGCCGTTCGTCAGGGACGAGTTGCTCGCGCCGCTCGAGAAGTTCTTCTTCGGGCGCTAGTCCTCCGGCCGGGGCCAGTTCAGGTTGGCGTCCGGGATCGGGTCGCCGTGCGGATCATGGGTCGGAAAGCCGAGCGCCTTGTCGATCCGCGATTCGAGCTCCTCGGAGATGACGTGCTCGAGCCGGTCGGCCTCGTCGTGGACGTCGTCGACGTCCAGGCCGAGCGTCTCGGCGAGGTAGAGCTCGAGCAGGCGGTGGTGCCTGATCACTTCGAGCGCGACACGCTCCCCGGACGGCGTCAGGCGCGCTCCGCGGTACTTCTCGTGCTCGAGCAGTTCGAGCGCCGTCAGCTTCTTCACCATCGCCGACGCCGACGCCGGCGAGACCGACTGGTCCTTGGCGAGTGCTCCGATCGAGACCCGGCCGTCGGTGGACTGGAGCTTGTAGGCGCTCTTCAGGTAGTCCTGGATCGATTCCGAGAGCGGAGCCTTCGTCATTCCCCTGAGGGTAACGTGCTTCGCCGTGCCGATCCGTGTGGGCCACAGCGCCGATCCCGACGACGCCTTCATGGTCTGGGCGCTCGAGGCGGGCCGGGTCGACACCCGCGGCCTGGAGCTCGAACCGGTCTCGTCGGACATCCAGACGCTCAACGAATGGGCGGTCGACGGGAAGCTCGAAGTGACGGCGCTGTCCGCCGGCGCCTACCCGGCGGTCGCCGACCGATACGTCCTCCTGCCGCACGGCGCGTCGTTCGGCGAGGGCTACGGCCCGATCGTCGTCGCGCGCGAGGAGCTGACCCGCGACGAGCTGCGCGCAGTCGAGATCGTCACGCCCGGCGCGCTGACGACGGCTTCCCGCGTCCTCAGGCTCGCGCTCGGCGACGGTCTCCGCACGCGCGACCTGCCCTTCGACGAGGTGCTCGGCGAGGTCGTCGACGGGCGCGCAGAAGCCGGCCTCGTGATTCACGAGGGCCAGCTCACGTATGCGGACTCGGGGCTCCACAAGCTGCTCGACCTGGGCGTCTGGTGGCAGGAGGAGACGGGGCTGCCGCTGCCGCTCGGCGTCGTCGTCGCGCGCAGGGACCTCGACCGCCTGGCCGACGTTTCGGCCGTGCTGCGCGAGGCGATCGGCGCCGGGCTTGCGAACCGCGAGGAGGCACTCGGCTACGCCGCGAAGTTCGGTCGCGGTATCGATGACGCGACCGCCGACGAGTTCGTCGCGATGTACGTGAACGAGCTGACGCTCGACATGGGCGAGCGCGGGCGCCGGGCGATCGCGCTGCTGCTCGGCAGCGAGCCCGAGTTCGCCGCGTGACGCGGGCGGTGATCCTGTCCGCAGTCCGCACACCGGTCGGCCGGTACGGCGGTGCGCTCGCGGGAGCTCGGCCGGACGACCTCGCCGCGCTGGCCGTGCGTGCTGCCGTCGACCGTGCGGGCGTCCCCGAGGCCGAGATCGAGGACTTGTGGCTCGGCTGTGCGAACCAGGCGGGGGAAGACAATCGAGACGTCGCGCGCATGGCCGTGCTGCTCGCCGGCTTGCCCGAGACCGTCGGCGGCGTGACCGTCAACCGCCTCTGCGCCTCGGGGCTCGCCGCAATCGTCGGCGCCTGTCACGCCGTGATCGCCGGGGACGGCGACCTGTTCGTCGCGGGTGGGGTGGAGTCGATGACGCGCGCGCCGCTCGTCACAGCCAAGCCGGATGCCGCGTTCCCGCGCGGCGACCGGACGCTGTACGACACGACGCTCGGCTGGCGGTTCCCCAACCCGCGGCTCGCGGAGAGGTTCCCACTCGAGACGATGGGCGAGACCGGCGAGAACGTCGCCGAGCGCTGGGACGTGTCTCGTGCCGACCAGGACGCGTTCGCGCTCCGCTCGCAGGAACGCTGGGCTGCCGCCGCCGAGGCGGGCCGCTTCGACGACGAGCTGGTGCCCATCGGCGAGGTGGCCCGGGACGAGCATCCGCGGCCCGACACGACCGCCGAGAAGCTCGCGGGACTGCGCCCCGCATTTCGGGAGGGCGGCACGGTCACGGCGGGCAACTCGTCAGGGATCAACGACGGCGCTGCCGCGCTGGTCGTCGCGTCGGAGGACAAGGCGCGCGAGCTCGGTGTGCACCCGCTCGGCATGTTTGCCGGCTCGGCCGTCGCCGGGGTCGATCCGCGCGTCATGGGAATCGGCCCCGTGCCCGCGGTGCGCAAGCTGCTCGCGCGCGCGGGCCTCGAGGTCGCCGACCTCGACCTGGTGGAGCTGAACGAGGCGTTCGCGTCGCAGTCACTCGCCGTCGTCCGCGAGCTCGGCCTCGACGAGGACCGGCTGAACGTCAACGGCGGCGCGATCGCGATCGGCCACCCGCTGGGAATGAGCGGGGCTCGGCTCGTCGTCACGCTGCTGCACGAGCTGCGCCGGCGCGCGGGCCGGTACGGTCTCGCCACCATGTGCGTCGGCGTCGGCCAGGGCCAGGCAGCGCTCTTCCGGCGGGAGCGGGCATGAGCGACGCCGAGCGCTACCTCGAGCTCGGACTGCGGCTCGGCAAGCATGTCGACGGCCTCGTCGACGCGTACTACGGGCCGGCCGGGCTCAAGGCGCAGGTCGACGCCGAGGAGACCGTCGAGGCCGCGCAGCTCGCCGCCGACGGCGATGCGTTGGCCGCCGAGCTCGAAGACGGCTGGCTGCGCGACCAGGTGCAGGGGTGCGCGACCTATGCGCACGTGCTCGCGGGCGACGAGATCTCCTACGTCGAAGAGATCGAGCGCTGCTACGGCGTTCGGCCCGAGCTGACGCCGACGAGCGTCTACGAGGCGGCGCACGCCGAGCTCGACGAGCTCCTCCCGGGGGACGGCTCGCTGTACGAGCGCCGTCAGGCGTGGCGCAACCAGCACCTCGTCGACGGCGCGGTCGCGGTGCCCGTGCTGCAGAAGCTGCTGCCGGTCCTCCGCCGGCGGACCGCGGAGCTGCTCGAGCTGCCTGCCGGGGAGCAGCTGACGCTCGAGCCGGTGCAGGACGAGCCGTGGTGGGCATTCAACTACTACCTCGGCGATCTACGCAGCCGCGTCGTGCTGAACGTCGACGTCCCGACGACGGGCCACGACCTGATCCACCTGGCCGCGCACGAGGTGTATCCCGGGCACCACACGGAGCACGCCGTCAAGGAGCAGTTGCTGCTGCGCGACCGCGGTGTGATCGAGGAGGGGATCCAGCTCGTGCCGACGCCCCAGGCCGTGCTCAGCGAAGGCATCGCCGAGACCGGCGCGGAGGTCGTGCTCGACGACGCGGCGCGAGCGGAGGCGTACATGGTGCTGGCGAAGCACGGCCTCGTCGTCGACCCGGAGCTGACGGAGAGGATCGCGGAGTCGCTCGACAAGCTGTCGACTGCCGGCCTCGACGCGGCTCTGCTGATTCATGCCGAGGGTGTATCGCCCGAGGAGGCACAGGCCTACTTCGAGCGCTGGCGGCTGGCGACGCCCGAACAGGGTGCGCACGCGGTGCGCTTCGCGACCGATCCGACCTGGCGCGCCTACGTGATCACCTACACGGCGGGCCGCGACCTCTGCCGTGCCTACACGGCCGGAGACCCGGAGCGGTTCCGGACGCTCATCACCGAGCACGTCCGCGTCGGCGACCTGCTCGCTAGTCTCTGAACGTGGCTGTTGCTGCCGAGCGCGAGTACGGGCTGCAGATCGGCGGCGAGGCGGTGGAGCCTGCGTCCGGTGAGCTGCGCGAGGTGCGCGAGCCGGCGACGGGCGAGCTGCTCGGGCGCGCCGCAATGGCGGGCGAGGCCGACGTCGACCGCGCCGTCCTGGCCGCGCGGGAGGCCGTCGAGGGCGCCTGGGGCAAGACGCCCGCCACCGAGCGCTCGCGTCTGCTGCATGCGCTGGCGGACGCGCTCGCCGCGAACCGGGCGGAGCTCGCGGAGCTCGAGGCCCGGAACGTCGGCAAGGCGATCTCGTCGGTCAAGGCGGAGCTCGCCGGCGCGATGCAGCAGTTCCGCTACTTCGCCTCGGCGACCGCCTCGATCGCCGGTAGATCGAATCCGATCGGAGGCTCGCTCCTCTTCTATTCGCAGAAGGAGCCCGTCGGGGTCGCCGCGCAGATCGTTCCCTGGAACTACCCGTTGCTGATGGCGACGTGGAAGCTCGCCCCTGCGCTTGCGGCCGGCTGCTCCGTCGTGCTCAAGCCCGACCCGCTGACGCCGCTCTCCGCGCTTCGAATCGCCGAGCTCGCGGCGGAGGTCGGCTTCCCGGCCGGCTCGATCAACATCGTTCCGGGCGACGGGCCGTCCACAGGCGCGTACCTCGTTCGCCACCCTGGCGTCGACAAGGTCGCGTTCACCGGGTCGACGAGGACGGGCGGCGAGATCATGCGGTTGTGCTCCGACCCGATCAAGCGCGTCACGCTCGAGCTCGGAGGCAAGAGCCCCAACCTCATCTTCGCGGACGCCGACCTGGCCGACGCGATTCCGGCGAGTGTCTGGGCGATCTTCGCGGCGGCCGGCCAGTCGTGTGAGGCGCGCTCGCGGCTGCTCGTCGAGCAGTCGCTGTACGACGACGTCGTCGCGCAGGTGACCGAGCTCTCGCAGAAGGTGAAGGTCGGCGATCCGCTCGACGCCGAGACGCAGATGGGCTCTCTCATCTCGACGGCGCACCGGGAGAAGGTGCACGGCTTCGTCGACGAGGCTCGGGTCGAGGGCGCCGAGGTGACGACCGGCGGGGCGATCGCCGACGGGCCGGGAGCGTTCTACCCACCGACGGTCATTGCCAAGACCGACAACACGACTCGCGTCGCACAGGAGGAGATCTTCGGCCCCGTCGTCACGGTCATCCCGTTCGAGGACGAGGCCGACGCGGTGCGCATCGCGAACGACGTTCGCTACGGGCTGATGGCGACGGTCTGGACCGGCGACCCAGGAAGGGGACACCGGATCGCCGCGAAGATCAACTCCGGCACGGTCGGGATCAACATGCCGTACAGCACGTTCCCCGGCATCCCGTTCGGCGGCTACAAGCAGTCGGGCTTCGGACGCGAGCTCGCCCTCGAGACGCTCGATCTCTATCTCGAGACGAAGTCGGTCGTCACGTACACCGGCACGCGGCCGACGAACCCGTTCGGCCTCTGAGCAGCTACAGATGGGCGGTGCTGGCCGCCGGGACGTTCGCGCAGGCGACGTACTCGGCGATCTGGTTCGGCGTCGCGGTCATGGCGCCCGCTCTCCGGCGCGAGCTGGACCTCTCGCTGAGCCAGACAGGCCTCCTCATCTCCGCCTCGCTCGTCGGCTCGGTCGTCAGCCTGATCCCGTGGGGCCTCGCAGCCGATCGCGTCGGCGAACGGCTGGTGCTGGTGGCCGGCATCGGCGCTTGCGGCCTGGCGCTCGCGGGCGCGTCACGCACGCAGGGCTTCTGGTCGCTCTTCGCACTCCTCTGTCTTGCCGGCGCGCTCGGCGCCAGCGTGCACTCGGCGAGCGGGCGCGCCGTCTTCCACTGGTTTCCACCGGCCCAGCGCGGCCTCGCGATGGGCATCCGGCAGACCGCGATCCCGCTCTCCGGCTTCGTCGTCTCGATCGGCCTGCCGCACGTCGTCGCTGCGGGCGGCGTCCGCTGGGGCTTCGTGGCGCTGGGGCTCGCGTGTCTGTGCGGAGCGCTCGTCGGCGGCGT
>CAWJXR010000004.1:0-88445 GCA_963846895.1 uncultured Thermoleophilia bacterium
TCGACGAGCACGCCGGGCTCGCCGTCCGCCGTCTGTTCACCATCGCCGGCCGCGATCCGTTCGACGAGATCGAGTGGGAGACGCGCGACGCACACATCCCGGGACGCAACGGCCCGGCATTCGAGCAGCGCGGTGTCGAGTTCCCGAAGTTCTGGTCGCAGACGGCGACGAACATCGTCGCCCAGAAGTACTTCCGCGGGCGCATGGCGAGCCCGAGCGCGAGCAGTCCGTCAAGCAGATGATCGGCCGCGTCGTCGGCACCGTCGGTGCCTGGGGGCGCGACGGCAGCTATTTCGCGACCGAGGAGGAAGCGCAGACGTTCGAGGACGAGCTGAAGGCGATCCTCGTCAACCAGCTCGCCGCGTTCAACTCGCCCGTGTGGTTCAACGTCGGGTTCGAGGAGAAGCCGCAGTGCTCGGCCTGCTTCATCCTCTCGATCGAGGACTCGATGGACTCGATCCTCGATTGGATCCGCCGCGAGGGCGTCATCTTCCGCGGCGGCTCCGGCTCGGGCGTCAATCTCTCGCGGCTGCGCTCGTCGAAGGAGCAGCTGTCGAAGGGCGGGTACGCGTCGGGCCCGGTGTCGTTCATGCGCGGCGCCGACGCGTCGGCCGGCACGATCAAGTCGGGCGGCAAGACGCGTCGCGCGGCGAAGATGGTCGTGCTCGACGTCGACCATCCCGACATCCTCGAGTTCGTCTGGTGCAAGGCGCACGAGGAGGAGAAGGCACGCGTGCTCGAGGCGGCCGGCTACGACATGTCGCTCGACTCGGCCGACTGGGCGTCGATCCAGTACCAGAACGCCAACAACTCGGTGCGCGTCTCGGACGCGTTCATGCAGGCGGTCGCAGGCCGACGAGGACTGGAACCTCACCGCCCGCACCGACGGCTCCGTCGTCGAGACGTTGAAGGCGCGGAAGCTCTTGCACGACATCTCCGAGGCAGCGTGGCGCTGTGCCGATCCGGGCGTGCAGTACGACACGACGATCAACAGCTGGCACACCCTGCCGAACACGGGCCGCATCAACGCGTCGAACCCGTGCTCCGAATACATGTCGATCGACAACTCGGCCTGCAACCTCGCCTCGCTCAACCTGATGAAGTTCCGCCGCGACGACGGCGAGCTCGACGTCGAGGCGTTCCAGCACGCCTGTGACGTCGTCTTCCTGGCCCAGGAGATCCTGGTCGGCAACTCGTCCTATCCGACGCCCGAGATCGAGGGGAACGCGAAGGCCTACCGGCAGCTCGGCCTGGGCTACGCGAACCTCGGCGCGCTGCTGATGGCGCGCGGCCTCGCGTACGACTCCGACGAGGGTCGTGCCTATGCAGCCGCGATCACCGCGCTCATGACGGGCCGCGCCTACCGCAAGTCGGCGGAGATCGCGGGCCGGATGGGCGCGTTCGCCGGCTACCGGCCGAACGCGGGTGCCATGATCGGCGTCATCTCCAAGCACCGCGCCGCGGTCGGGAACATCGCGCACGCGGAGACGGTCCCGAGCGACCTGCTCGGCGCCGCGCGCCAGGCCTGGGACGATGCGCTCGACCTCGGCGAGGTCAACGGCTATCGCAACGCGCAGGCCACCGTGCTCGCGCCGACCGGGACGATCAGCTTCATGATGGACTGCGACACGACGGGCGTGGAGCCCGACTTCTCGCTCGTCAAGTCGAAGAAGCTCGTCGGCGGCGGCGAGATCACCATCGTCAACAAGACCGTCTCGGCCGGCCTCGAGAAGCTCGGCTATGCACCGTCCGAGGTCGACGAGGTCGTCGCGTTCATCGACGAGCGCAACACCGTCGTGGGTGCGCCGTACGTCAAGGGTGAGCACTTCCCGGTGTTCGACTGCGCCGTCGGCGACCGCGCGATTCACTACCGCGGCCACGTGAAGATGATGGGCGCGATCCAGCCGTTCATCTCGGGCGCGATCTCGAAGACCGTCAACCTGCCGGAGACGGCGACGATCGACGAGGTGTCCGAGCTGTACGTCGAGGCGTGGAAGCTCGGCGTCAAGGCTGTCGCCATCTATCGCGACAACTGCAAGGTCGCCCAGCCGCTGCAGGGCAAGAGCGACAAGGGCGCGCAGACGACGCTCGCGCCGGCAGGCCTGGTCGCGGCACCGCGCCGCCGGCGCCTGCCGGACGACCGCACCGAGGTCGGCCGCAAGTTCCGGGTCGGCGAGTACGAGGGCTACATCCACGTCGGCGTCTTCGACGACGGGTCGCCCGGCGACATCTTCGTCGACATCGCCAAGGACGGGACGACGCTGCAGGGGCTGATGAACTCGCTGATGATTGCGGTCTCGATGGGCCTGCAGTACGGCGTGCCGCCCGAGGTCTACGTCTCGAAGCTCTCGCATCTGCGCTTCGAGCCATCCGGGCCGACGAACGACGCCGACATTCGCGCCGCGAAGTCGATCCCCGACTACATCTTCCGCTGGTTCGGCAAGAAGTTCCTCGACGTCGACCAGCAGGAGGAGGCCGGGATTCTCTCCGCCGAGGTGCGGGCGAAGCTCGCCGACCAGTATGCGAACGGCGGCTCGATCGCAGCCCCGCCGGCCGACGCGCCGGCGCCGGGCCAGACGGCGCTCTTCAACCCGCACGAGGACGCCATCGAGTGCAACCGCTGCGGCGGCCGGATGGTGCGCGCAGGCACGTGCTACACGTGCCGCGACTGCGGCACCTCGACCGGCTGCGGCTGAGCGCAACACAAGACGCAATGCAGGTGGTGAGGCCCCAGCGGCCCCATCACCTGCATTGACGCAGTCGCGAGGCGGCGCCCGGACAGAGGTAAGGATCCTGTTAAACGGGTGAACCGCAGACGCAACCTGCGCGTCTTAGTCAGCAATGAACTCTCGCGCTCTGCATGTGAAGCACGGGCCCGACATTCTCGTCAGGCCGTTGAAGAACGGCGACATCGAGACGACGATCGCGGTCCTGCACCGCCTCGATGACGCGGCGCGCCGACATCGCGTCAACGGCGTCAAGGCGCGCCTCTCCGAGGACGAGGTCTGGCAACTCTCGCACGTCGACGAGAACCACCACGCGCTGGTCGCGTACATCGAAGACGACCCGATGCCGGTTGCTCTTGCCCGGTTGGTTCGTGACGGTCGGTGCGCCGACGTTGCGTTCGAGGTCGCGAACGAGTACCAGGGCCGTGGAATCGGGTCGGCGCTGACACGCGAACTGCTCGCGGACGCACGCGCTGCGGGTATCACGGAGGTCACGGCGTTGGTTCCGAGCGACAATCCGGCTGCGGTCGCGCTCCTGCGGCGTGTCCTTGGGAAGTTCGAGATGTCGTTCGACGGACGCCACCTTCGGGTCAGCGCCGCACTCCCACTGCAGATCGCGCACCGAACCGGCTGACCGACAAGCCTCGGCCGGGTCACGGGACGCTCCGTCCCGTGACCCGGCTGCTGAACAGTGGCGAGCCTCGAAGAGACTCAGGCCGCGAGCGCCAGCGGATCGGCCTCGGCGACCTCGAGCTCCGGGGCGCTCACGAGCTCGTCGCGCCGAACCAGCACCGCCGCCGCGATGACCCCGAGCGCCGAGATCGCGGCTCCGACCCAGAAGGCGGCCTGGAAGCCGGACGTGAGCGCCGAGGGAACCGCGTCTCCGGCCCGGACGGCGTCATTCGTGTGCGCGACCGCGACCGCCGACAGCACGGCGATCCCGAGCGCTCCGCCGATCTGCTGCGAGGTGTTGATCAGCCCCGAGGCGAGGCCGGCTTCCTGCGCCTCGATCCCGGCGAGTGCCGCGATCGAGATCGCGACGAACGCGAACGACATGCCGACGCCGACGATCAGGAAGCCCGGGAGCAGGTCGCCGAGATACGACCCGCCGACCGACACCTGCGTGAAGTACAGGAGCCCGACGGTGAGCAAGCTCATCCCGACGACGAGCACCGGCTTGACGCCGACCCTGGTCACGAGCTGGGACGCGACGGCAGCCCAGAAGATCGACGTGCCGGCGACGGCCAGGTACGCGACTCCGGTCTTCATCGCCGAGTACCCGAGCACCTCTTGCATATAGAGCGTCAGCATGAGGAACAGCGAGAAGATCGCCGTGCCGAGGATGAACCCCACGACGTTGGCGCCGCTGACCGTCTTGATCCGGAAGATCGAGAAGGGCATCAGCGGATCCTGCGTGCGGGACTCCGTGAGCAGGAAGCCGCCGAGCAGGAGCGCCGCCGCCGCGAAGATCCCGATCGTCTTCGCGGAGGTCCAGCCGTACGAGTTGGCCTGCGTGATCCCGAAGACAGCGCTCGAAAGCCCCGCTGTCACGAGCACCGCGCCGAGGACGTCGAAGCTCTTCGCCCGCGCGTCGCGGCTCTCGTTGAGCAGCACCGGAGCGAGCGCGAGCGCGACGAGCGCCACGGGGATGTTGACGAAGAAGATCCACTCCCAGCTGAGCGCGTCCGTGAAGACGCCCCCGAGCAGCACGCCTGCGGCCGCGCCGAAGCCGCCGACCGCACCCCAGACGCCGAGCGCGATGTTGCGCTCACGGCCTTCCGAAAAAGTGGTCGTGAGAATCGAGAGCGCCGCCGGGGAGATGATCGCCGCGCCGAGACCCTGCAGCGAGCGAGCCGCGATCAGCGATGCCTCCGACCACGCGAGCCCGGCGAGCAGCGAGCTGATCGCGAAGACGGCGAGGCCGACGACGAAGACGCGGCGCCGGCCGAGCAGGTCGGCGGCGCGGCCGCCCAGCAGCAGGAACCCGCCGAAGACGAGTGCATAGGCGCTGATCACCCATTGCAGGTTCTCCTGGGTGAACTTCAGGTCGGCCTGAATCGACGGCAGTGCGACATTCACGATCGCGATGTCGAGTACGACCATGAACTGCACGACACTGAGCAGCGCGAGCGCCCACCATTTCCGTGCTGTTGACGTCACCATGTTGCGTTCCACCTTTCGGGAGGGTCCCACGTGCGCTCGCATCCGCATCTGTTCGTGCGGGAGCGAACGGCTCGGATTCGATAGATCGAGCGTAGGACGGGCCCCGTCGGCCCCGCGGACGATCTCGGTCGTCCCGAGGGACGATTTCTCCGGCGAGCCGCGGAGCTCGGCTTGACCGCCGGGCGCACCGCAGTGTTCGATTGGACCGCGTGACCGACGCCGCACAACCGATCGCACCGCTGCCGGGAACGAGGTCGTACCGCTGGATCGCCGCGCCGCTGGCCGCATTCGCCCTCGTTTCGCTCGGGGTCGGGTTGCTCGCGAAGCACGACCCGAGGTCGAAGGGATACTTCCGCCTCTTCTTCAGCGACCCGGTCCATCTCAAGGCCGGCTTCGCGACCGCAGCGGTCGTGCTCGCGTGCTTCCAGCTCTTCACGGCGGCCTGGATCTTCCGCAAGCTCCCGTGGCGCAAGCCGGCCTGGGTGAATCCGGTGCATCGCTGGTCGGGCCGGCTCGCCTTCGCCTTCACGCTGCCGGTCGCCTACCACTGCATCTTCAAGCTCGGATTCGAGAGCCTCGACACACGCGTGCTGGCGCATTCGCTGCTCGGCAGCTTCGTCTACGGGGCGTTCGCCGCCAAGGTGACGATCCTGCGGCTGCACCGGTTCCCGAAACACGTGCTTCCGCTCGCGGGCGGGCTGCTCTTCGCGGTGCTGGTCGGCGCGTGGCTGACGAGCGCGTACTGGCTCTACAACCGGCCCGCTCCGACCGCGGGCGCGCCGAGCCCGATCCCCGCGAACGCGCACGCGGACGCCGGCGCCGCCGTCTACCGGTCGGCCGGCTGCGGCGGCTGCCACACGTTCGCGAAGGCGAAGTCGCGCGGCAGCGTCGGGCCGAATCTCGACGAGCTTCGGCCCGGCTACCAGCAGGTACTGAGCCAGGTGACGAACGGGGGCGGCGCGATGCCAGCGTTCAAGGGGCAGCTGACCGAGCAGCAGATTCGCGACGTCGCGGCATACGTAAGCTCCCGCCGATGACCGCAGCAGTCAAGACCGCCGACGGACGCGCGCTCCAGCTGAGCGAGGCCGGTGACCCTTCCGGCTTCCCCGTCGTCGCCCAACACGGGACGCCCGGCTCGCGGGTCCTCTACGACGAGCACGACGCCCTCGCGCGCGAGCAGGGGATCCGCCTCATCGGCTACGACCGGCCCGGCTACGGAGGCTCGACGCGCGCCGCCGGCCGAGACGTGGCTGCGTGCGCCGCCGACCTGGAGGCGATCGCCGACGCGCTCTCGCTCGAGCGATACGGCTCCTGGGGCATTTCGGGCGGCGGCCCACACGTGCTCGCCTGCGCGGCGCTCTGCGACGAGCGGCTCGCCGCCGTCGCCAGCCTCGCGGCCGTCGCGCCGTACGAGGCGGACGGCCTCGACTGGCTCGAGGGAATGGGCGAGGAGAACCACGTCGAGTTCGGCAAGACCCTCGCCGGCGAGTCTGTCCTCCGTTCCTATCTGACAGAAGAGCGCGCGTCGCTGCTCCAGGCGAAGCCCGAGGAGCTCGTCGCCGTGCTGGAGACGCTCCTCGGCGCGGCCGACTCCGCCGCCCTGTCGGGGCGGTTTGCAGAGTTCATGCTCGAGTCGGACGACGAGGGACTTGCGCAGGGAGTGGACGGCTGGCTCGACGACGATCTCGCGTTCGCGCGGCCCTGGGGCTTCGATGTCGCCTCGATCAACAGGCCGGTGCTGCTGCTCCACGGCGCCGACGACCGGTTCGTCCCGGTTTCCCACGGCCACTGGCTGGCCGCACGGATCCCCGGCGTCGAGGCGCGGATCACCGCGACCGACGGCCATCTCACGCTGTTCATCGAACGAATGCGCGAGGTGAACGAGTGGCTGCTCTCGCACCGCTGACAGCGACGCTCAACAGCACGCTCCGGAAGGGCATCCTCGCAGCGGCGGACAGCGAGCGCGTCCAACGGACCGTCCGCCGGCACGGGATGCGCTTCGGCGCCGGGCGCTTCGTCGCCGGCGAGACGCTCGACGAGTGCGTCGTCGTGCTCAGACGGCTGAACGACCAGGGGCTCTATGCCAACACGACGCTGCTCGGCGAAGGCGTGCTCGAACCGGGTCAGACCGACCGCGTCGTAGACGCGTACCGGGTGATCATCGACCGGATTGCCGACGAGGCGCTGCAGGCGAACGTCGCCCTCAAGCTCACGCACCTCGGACTGGAGATCGACGAGGAGCTCGCGTACGCCAACCTCCTGGCGCTCAGCGAGCACTCGGCGGCGCGCGGCGGCTTCATTCGCATCGACATGGAGCAGTCGCAGTTCGTCGAGGCGACCCTCCGTGTTTACCGGCGTCTTCGCACCGAAGGGCTCGACAACGTGGGCACGGTGCTGCAGTCGTACCTCTTTCGAACGCCGGACGACCTGGCGTCGCTTGAGCCCCTGTCGCCGAACCTGCGCCTCGTCAAGGGTGCGTATCTCGAGCCCGAGACGGTCGCGTACCCGCACAAGAGCGACGTCGACTCGGCGTACCGCCGGTTGCTCGAGCGGATGCTCACCGGCACGGGCTACACGGCGATCGCGACGCACGACTCGACGCTGATCCAGTTCGCGATCCGCTTTGCCGCCGAGCACGAGATCGCGAAAGACCGGTTCGAGTTTCAGATGCTCTACGGCGTGCGGCCGCAACTGCAGCTCGATCTTGTTCGCCGCGGGTACAAAGTGCTCGTCGCAACGCCGTACGGGCCGGAGTGGTACCCGTACCTGATGCGCCGGCTCGGCGAACGGCCGGCCAACGTCCTCTTCTTCGTCAAGAACACGCTGCGCGGGTAGAGGCTGTCTACCATCCCGGAGTGCCGGGGCTGGGCAAACTGGTCGACTGGGCCATCACGCTCGCAGTGGCGGTCGGGTTGGTGCTGGTCTTCGAGGCCGAGGTCGCCAAGCCCTACCGGATCCCCTCGTCCTCGATGGAGCCGACGTTGCACTGCGCCCGGCCGAGCGCCTGGTGCGAGGCACGATTCTCGGACCGCGTGATCGTCAACCGGCTCGCCTACCGGTTCGGCAGCCCGAAGCGCGGCGACATCGTCGTCTTCAACGCCCCGGCTGCGGCCGCCGCCGCGTGCAGCGAAGGCGGGACGTACGTCAAGCGGCTGATCGGGCTCCCGGGCGACACGGTCTCCGAGGCGCACGGCGTCATCTCGATCGACGGGCGGGCCTTGCGTGAGAACTACGTCCACGACGCGAAGGACGACACGACCGTCGGCACGTGGCACGTCCCGAAAGGCAACTACTTCCTCGTCGGTGACGATCGAGCCCACTCGTGCGACTCGCGCACGTGGGGCGTCGTACCTCGGTCGAGCCTGATCGGCCCGCTCTTCCTCACGTACTGGCCGCCGGGCCGACTGTCGCTCCATTGACGGCGTCGGGGCCGCGCGGCTCCATCACCGCGTCGACGAGCCCGTACTCGACGGCCTCCTCAGGCGACATGAAGCGGTCGCGGTCGATGTCCCGCAGCACCTGATCGACGTCCTGCCCGGAGTGACGGGCGATGATCTCTGCCATCCGGTTCGTCATCTCGAGAATCTCGCGCGCCGCGATCTGAATGTCCGCCGGCGTGCCGCGGAAGCCGCCCGAGCCCTGGTGGATCATGATCTTCGCGTTCGGCAGCGCGTAGCGCTTGCCGGCCGTCCCACCGCAGAGGATCATCGCGGCCGCGCTCATTCCCATCCCCAGGCACACGGTCGAGACATCGGACCGCACGTACTGCATCGCGTCGTAGATCGCCATGCCCGCGTAGGCCGATCCCCCGGGCGAGTTCACGTACAGGTGGATGTCCTTGCCGGGATCCTCGGCGTCGAGGTGCAGGAGCTGCGCGGCGACGAGGTTCGCGATGTCGTCGTTCACCTCCTGGCCGAGGAAGACGATCCGCTCGCGGAGCAGGCGCGAGTAGATGTCGAACGATCGCTCGAGGCGGCCATCCTGCTCGAGCACCATCGGGACCACCGAGCCCACCAGCATCACGACCTCCTATAATCTGCAACCTGTCGGTTGCATGACTATAGCGCAACTTGGAGGTTGCACATGATCCGCCGCGAGATCGTCCTGCCCGCACCGCGCGAAGACGTCTGGGAGGCCCTGACCGAGCCCGAGCGGCTCGCCGACTGGTTCGCGAACGACGTCGACCTCGATCTCCGCCCGGGCGGTGGGGCGAGCTTCCGCTGGTCGAACGGCGAGACGCGGACGGCCACGGTCACCGAGGTCGAGCCGGAACGCCGGCTGGCGTTCGAATGGGACGACGAAGGCCAGGTTGCCTTCACGCTCGACGACGACGAGGAGGGGACGAGGCTGACGGTCGTCGAGACGTCGCCGGAGTGGACGGCCGCGCTCGATCTGCAGGCCTCCGCGTTCGCGCGTGTCTGATCTGGACAGTCTCTTCGGCGCGCTTGCCGACTCGAGCCGCCGGCAGGTGATCGGCTACCTCTCCGCCCAGGGGACCGCGACGGCGACCGAGCTGACCGGCGAGCTGCCGATGACGCGCCAGGCGGTCGCGAAGCACCTGGTGACGCTCGCGGACGCGGGGCTCGTCGAGTCGGAGCGCCGGGGCCGCGAGACGCGCTACCGGCTGACGCGGGCGGGCGAGGAGTGGGACGACCGCCTTGACGGCCTGCGGCGGCACCTGTCGAAACAGGGCTGACACCGTTCGAAGGCTGGAGAAGAGGGCGCTCACGCAGAACACGTCTGTCGTCCCTTGTCGCATCAGAACGGGTGTGATCGGCGTCGCTCAGCCAGCGCTGATCGCGAGCTTCCCGCGGACGTGTTCGGTCGCGAGAGTTTGGAGCGCGTAGGTCGCGCGGTCGAGGTCGAAGATGTCGTGGACATGTGTCTGCAGCGTGCCGTCGTCGAGCAGTGCTGCGAGCCGGCGGAGGTGGTCCTCGCTCGGGACCGCCATCACGTTGGTGCGGCACGGCCCCTCACCAGCTGCGCCGTTCGACGAGACGACACGCGCACTGTCCCTGAGCGCGCCGTCGAACGCCCCGGGCGTGTAGGAGACAAGATCGAGCAGTGCGTCGACGCCGTCAGGGTGGCGGTCGCGGACGGCTGCGACGACGTCGCCGCCACGGTCGAGCTGCTCGCCGACGCCGAGCTTGCGCAGGTAGTCGGCGTCCTCCGCGAGCGCCGGAGCGATGATCGTGGCACCGGCGCGAGCGGCGAGCTGGACGGCGAAGCTGCCGACACCCCCGGTCGCGCCGACGACCAGGACCGTTTCTCCCTCGGAGAGCGCGAGCGCATCGACGGCCGCGAGTGCGGCGATTCCGGCGAGTGGGGCGACGCCGGCCGCGGCGACGTCGAGCGAGGCTGGTTTCGGCGCGACCTGCATCCCGGGGGTGACTGCGATCAACTCGGCCCAGCTTCCTTCGTGGACGGCGGGATTTGCGTGCAAGAGGAAGCCGAAGACCTCGTCGCCCACCGCATAACCCTGGACGTCCGGGCCGATTGTTTCGACGGTGCCTGCGTAGTCACGGCCGAGGACGACCGGAAAGTCGTGGTCGACCATTTCCCGGAGCATCCCCGCCGCGATCGCGTTGTCGACCGGGTTGACCGAGGACGCGCGCACGCGCACAACGAGCCCGTCGGCCGCGGCTGTCGTCTCGGGGAGGTCGTCGCGTACGGCCGGAGCGGCGTCGAAGGAATCGAGGGTGACGGCTCTCATCAGGATCTCCTCACTTGTTGGGGCGAGAATCCTTCGCTCGGAACGTCGATGGGACGAGACGGATAGTCGCAGCTAGCTCACGCGTCATCCCGAAATACTGGCGCAGGCCATCAATCACGTCGCCGGGGATCCCCAGCTGATTTGGGAGCAGTGGGTGCGCTCCGGGGTATCGTCTTCGCGTGGACGAGTACGCCACGAACATTTGGGAAGAGGTTCCGGATTGGGGCGGACTCGGAGCAAGGAAGCTTGTCCGGTCGGCGTCGAATGCCCTCGGCGCATCGATTTGGGAGTTTCAGCCGGGATCAACGCAATTCGTCTATCACTTCCACCACGGCGGCGAGGAGCTACTGATCGTCCTGCGAGGGACACCTACGGTCCTGATGCGTGACGGCGATCGCGTCCTTCGGGAAGGCGACGTGCTGCCATTCCCCCGCGGCCCCGAGGGTGGACACCAGATCCGCAACGACGCTGACGCCGTTGCACGGGTCTTGATCGTTGCAGGTCACGTCAACCCCGATGTGGCCGAATACGACACGGGCAAGGTGGCAACGATCATCGACGGTCAGCACCGATTCCACCGCACGGGAGACGAGGTCGCGCACGCCGGTCCCGAGTAGACGCGAACGAAACGCGGGAGTTGGTTTTCTCAAGAGGCGTACCGGCTTGTCGGCGGCCGACCTCGCTAAGCCCTCGGAGACCATCGCGGTGCAGGTACAGCACCGTGAACGAGCGCCGTCAGCGGCCTCGACCGACCGCCTCGGCGAGACTTGCTACCCGGTCTCTCACAGTCTGCCTGGAGCGGCGTAGACTAAACGTCCTCTTGGAGGACTACGAGTTGATCGCTGAGCAGTTGAGCGGCCTCGAGGGAAAGTCGGACAACTCGAGAACCGCGTTTCGGATCTCTTGCTCCGGATGCGCGATGTTGAAAGCGTGAACGCTCGCCTGGAAGAGGCTGCCTTGACCACGGCTCAGGCCCTCGCCGAGATTTCGGGTCATTGGGAAGCGGTGTATGAGGCCATGCGTCGCAAGGACCGCTCCCAAGAAGCGCCCGAGCGTTAGGTCATCCTCCGAGGCCGGGTCTGGCCGCTTACCCTGCGCACACAGCCGTCGGTCGAGACCCGATGGCCGCCGAAACCCCAAGGCTGACCCTGCATCGAAACCCGTTCGCCTTAAGCCTCGTCGCCTCGCGCGCATGGCGCGTCGGTGGAATGCGGGACACGGCCGGAACATCAATGCAGGGCCAGTGCGATCACCGTACTCCTCCCTAGGGCCTAGGACTGTTAAGCGCAGAAACGTCACCTTCGTTCGAGCGGCAGCCGGCCATGATTGCCAGGGAGAAAGTCTTCCCGTGAGCTTGCCGCTACGCTGGCAGCCAGCCGATCGAGCTTGCAGCTGGGAATGCGAGCCTCGGGCATCTGGCGAAAGGGGCGCACAGACGTGCGTACCGCGATCTTTTCGACGTTTCCACCGCGCGCATGTGGGATTGGTACGTTCTCGTTCGACGTCAGGCGGGCGCTTCTCGACGTTCGCGGTATCGAGGATGTCAAGACGCTCGTCGTCGTTGACGAGCCGTCCAGCCCGCAGCGGCCCGAGATTTCACAGACCGTCTCGCAGGGCGCGCGGGGTGACTACATCCGAGCGGCGCGAGCGCTCGGCCGTACTGACGTCGATGTCGTTCTCCTGCAGCATGAGTACGGCATCTTCGGTGGCCGAGACGGTGAATACGTGTTGTCGTTCGCCCGCGAGCTTGCACAGCCGCTGGTGGTGACGCTGCATACCGTCCTTTCCGCGCCGACGCCGCACCAGCTGCAGGTTCTGAGGTCACTCTGCGACGAGGCTGAAACGGTGATCGTGATGACCGAGACCGCGCGGCGAATGGTCGTGCAAGTCGGCGCCTGTGCGGACGAAAAGATCGCCGTCGTCCCGCACGGCGCTCCGACCGAGCTCGCGGTCGCACGCGCCGAGCTCGATGCGGGACGCCGACCACGCTACGTCACCTCTGCCGTCGGCGGTTACGCGCGCATGGAGTCGCGCTTTCTCCTGTCGACCTTTGGTCTGCTCTCGCCTGGCAAGGGGATCGAGGTCACGCTAGATGCGCTACCGGCTGTGGTCGAGCGCCACCCCGAGGTGCTCTACGTCGTCGCAGGCCGCACCCATCCGCAGATCGCGCGGCGCACGGGCGAGGAGTACCGTCTGATGCTCGAGCGGCGGATTCTCGATCTCGGCCTCGGCGACCACGTCCAGCTCGACGACCGCTACCTTGCGGTCGAGGAGCTCGCGGATCTTCTCGCGGCGACCGACGTCTTCGTGACGCCGTATACGAGTCGTGAGCAGAGCTCCTCGGGTGCCCTGACATTCGCGCTCGCTGCCGGTTGCGCCGTCGTTTCGACGCCGTACTGGTACGCGAGCGACATGCTGTCGTCCGGCGCCGGGCGGTTCGTCGGCTTCGGCGACTCGGCGGCCCTCGGCGACACCCTGTGCGATCTGATCGAGAGCCCGGCCGCGCTCGCCGTGGCTCGTGACGAGGCGGCGCGAATCGGTGCGACGTTCGGCTGGCCTTCGATCGCCGAGGTGACCGCGTCGGTGCTACGCGAGGCCGTCTCCGCAGCACCTCGACGGACGCCGATGGCAGACGCCGGTCTCGAATTCGCTGAGGTCCGCACAGACCATCTCCTCGCGCTGGTCGACGACTGCGGAATCGTCCAGCATGCAAGAGGCGCGATTCCGAACCGGGAGACGGGCTACTGCGTCGACGACGTCGCACGGCTGACAGTCGTTGCGCTCGAGCTCGAGCGTCGGACGGGCGACCGGGTCTGGGCGGCTGCCCTGTATCGCGCCCTCGCGTTCCTCAGCGATGCGACCGACGCGGACGGCGCCGGCATGCGCAACTTCATGAGCTACGACCGCCGCTGGCTCGACGAGGCGCACGTCGGCGACCATGTCGGCCGTGCCGTCTGGGCGCTCGGCGACGTGCTGACGACCGCCTGGGTTCCCGCACTGGTCGACCCGGCGCAGCGATTGCTCGCGACGCTCGTGCGCTCGCTCGACGGCGATCTCTCATTGCGCACGGCCGCGTACACGTCCCTCGGGCTCGCCCGGCTGGACGCCGACAGGCTCGACGACGATGCACGGCGGCTCCTAGAACGGTGTGTCGAGCAGCTCCACGCCGCCTACGAGAGCAGCGCCGACGACGGCTGGCAGTGGTTCGAAGACGCGCTCACCTATGACAACGCACGTCTGTCGCAGGCGCTGATCCTTGGCGGAACGGCACTCGAGCGCGACGCCGCGGTCGAGGGCGGCCTGAGCTCGTTGGCGTGGCTCGGCAGCGAATGTGGGCTGACGGAGGGTTTCCTGCGACTGCCCGGGCATCATGGACGCGATCGCACCGAACCGGCTCCGGGACCCGGTGACGAGCAGCCGCTGGACGCCTCCGCGCTCGTCGAGGCCGAGCTGTCGGCGTTCGCGGTCACCGGCGACGCGGTGCACAGCGTGCGCGCTCAGCGTGCGTTCGACTGGTTCCTGGGGCGGAACAGACTCGGCCGGCCGCTCTACGACTTCGCGACTGGCGGCTGCTGCGACGGCCTCGGCGAGACCGACGTCAATGCCAACGAAGGTGCCGAGTCGACCCTGGCCTTCCACCGTGCGCAGCTCGTGCTGGATGCCGCCGGCCTTCCGCGTGTCGTGCGGACTGCGGACGCGACGACCGCCTGATGGCCCGTGCGCCCGATCTCTTTCGCCGGCACCCCGGCAACCCGCTTCTGACCGCGGACGACTGGCCCACTGCCGTGAACGTCGTGTTCAACCCGGCTGCCGTCGACGTCGCCGGTGAGACGGTGCTCCTTGCGCGCGTCGAGGCGCGCACCGGAATCTCGCACTTGACCGTGGCGCGCTCGGCAAACGGCGTCGACGGCTGGCGCATCGATCCCGAGCCGTTTCTCGCTCCGATCAAGGGTCGCGACGACGAACAGTGGGGCTTTGAAGACGCACGCGCGGTGTGGGTCGATGAGCTGGCCCGGTACGTCGTCACCTGTACCGCGTACGGGCCTGCCGGACCGGCCGTCTTCCTCGCGACCACCGAAGACTTCCGCTCGGTCGAGCGACTCGGGATCGTCGTCTCGCCCGAGGACAAGAACGCCGCTCTTCTCCCCGAGCGCGTCGGCGGGAAATGGATTCTCTTCCACCGTCCGACGTCAGGCTTCGCAACGGCTCGAGCGGGCATCGCGCTCTCGCGCTCATCCGACCTGCGCAGCTGGAGTGCGCCCGAGGTCGTGATGCAACCACGCCGCGGTGCCTGGTGGGACTCGCTCCGGATCGGGATCGGCCCCCCGCTGCTCAAGACCGAGCACGGGTGGCTACTCGTGTATCACGGGGTCAAGGAGACGGTCACCGGAGCGATCTATCGCATCGGCCTCGCCCTGCTCGACCTCGAGTCGCCGACGCGCGTGCTTCGCCGAACCGGCGACTGGGTGCTCGCGCCCCGCGAGGCGTACGAGCGCGAGGGAGATGTGCCGAATGCGCTCTTCCCCTGCGGGCTGATCCACGACCGCGACTCCGGAGACCTGCGTCTCTACTACGGTGCCGCCGACACGTCGATCTGCCTCGCGACGGCAAAGTTCGACGAGGTCCTCGAGGCCGTGCTCGGCGCGACAACCGTGAACTAGGTGAGGGTCGCCGTCCTCGGTCCGATCGCGTGGCGGACACCGCCGCGCGACTACGGACCCTGGGAGCGGATCGCAGGGCTGATCGCCGCCGGTCTTCATCAGCGCGGGGTCGACGTGACGCTCTTCGCGACGCTCGACTCCGAGACGCCGGCCAAGCTCGCAGGCATCTGTCCGGCGGGCTACGCCGACGATCCGACGGTCGACGGCCGAGTCTGGGAGGCGCTCCATGTCGCCCACGCGTTCGAGCGGTCCGGCGAGTTCGACATCGTCCACAACCACCTCGACTGGCTGCCGCTCGCATTCGAGCAGCTCGCGCACGCTCCGCTCGTGACGACGATCCACGGATTTTCAGGCCCCATGATCATGCCGATCTACCGCGCATCGAGCTCGGCGTTCGTCTCGATCTCGCTCGCGGATCGCTCCCCCGAACTCGACTATCTGGCCAACGTCTACCACGGCGTCGACAGCGCTGAGCTTCCGTTCGATGCGAGAGGTGGTGACGCCCTCGTCTCGTTCGGCCGCATCCACCCCGACAAGGGCACGGCCGAGGCGATCGAGATCGCCGCTGACGCGGGGCGCAGGCTCGTCATCTGCGGCATCGTCCAGGACCAGACGTACTTCCACGAGTGCGTGGAGCCCCGGATCGACGGAGACCGGGTCACGTACCTCGGCTCGGTCGGCCCCGACCGACGCGCGGAGGTTCTGGGTAGCGCAGCCGCGCTCCTGCACCCGGTCGCCTTCGCCGAGCCGTTCGGCCTGTCGGTCGTCGAGTCGATGATGTGCGGCACGCCGGTGATCGCGTTCGAGCGCGGTTCGATGCCCGAGATCGTCGACGCCGGCCAGACCGGCTACCTCGTCTCGGATGTCGCCGAGGCCGTAGCCGTTGTCGACGCGGCTGCACGCATCGACCGCGCCGCCTGCCGTGGTGTCGCGCTGGAGCGCTTCTCGGCCACCCGCATGGTCGACGACTACCGGCGCGTCTACGACGATGTGATCGCCGGCAACGACTCGGGCCCCTCGCGAGCAGGTCACCCGCACGACGTTTCCTAATCCGCGGGCACAGTTCCACTCAGCCCGAATCAGGGTCCCGCACCAGCTGCCCAGCCTGGCGGTAGGCCGACTGGTCACCATGCAGCTGCGCCGGAGGCGTCCTTCGCCTCGGACAGAAGACGCTCGCGCAGGCGAGGTGGCTGACTAGCTGATGGTGGCCGCCAGTTCTTGATAGAGAGGTACGAGTTCGTCCCATCGGGCCTCGATGTCGTCGGGCTGACCTCCGAGGATGTAGGCGGCGAGGTGCTCGGCGTGGATCTGCCACCCGGCCCCGTAGAAGGCGATCTTGTCCAGGGGCATGCCCTTGACCTCGGCGACCAGGATGGTTTGGTCGCCGTCGGCGGTCAGCGTGATTTCCCAGACTGCGTCGAACGGCGGCACGCCCTGCCCTCTACGGTAGGACTCGTCGGTTTCCCTGGTGGTCACCACTACCCGCTGTGGGGGCTCGCACACCTTCACCTGACCTATGCGCTCTCCCGCGTCGGGGATGTGCACACGGAACCCGCCCCCTTGAGAAAGCTCGCCATCCACCTGGCCAAACCAGCGGGCGATCCGGTCGGGATCGGTGATTGCCGACCACAGGTCGTCGATGCCGGTGTCGTAGCGATCCTCGATCCGTACGATGCCCACGCCGGCTGCCGATCGCAGGTTGCCCAGGATGCGCGTGCTCGGACTTGCGTCGCTTGTCATCTGGTGCTCCTTTGTTCGCGTTTTCCCCGGGCCACTTCGGTGTGCAGCGCATCGAGCCGCTGCTCCCACAGGCGCCGATACCGGTCGAGCCATTCTTCGACTTCAGCGAGCGGTGCGGGGCGAAGTGAGTAGATCCGCCGTTGAGCCTCCTGGTGAACCTCGACAAGCCCCGCTTCCCGCAGCACACGCAGATGCCGCGATACACCTGGGCGAGCGATCGGCAGCAGCGCCGCCAACTCGCCCGCGGTTGCCGGCCCGTTGGCCAGCGATTCCAGCAGCGTCCGCCGACCCTCGTCTGCCATCGCCCGCAAAACAGCCTCCATTCCGAAAATGTATCAATACGGTTACGTAACCGTCAAGTTACATATCGAGCGCGCCGCCGCTTGCCAGCAGCCATCGTTGTCGGTCGGGGCAAGCGTCGGGCGTCATTCCGGAACTCAACAGATGGTCGTGGGGAACGGGCACGATCTGGCGGCGTTCGCCGACGCAGGCTTCGACGGCGTCCTCTGCCACATGGCGTTGATGGACATTCCGGAACTCGCGCCGACGATTCAGTCCGTCGCCCGTGTTGTGCGCGACGGAGGCTGGTTCGTGTTCTCGATCGTCCACCCCGCCTACCTCCCACACGTCGAGATCCTTTCCGACTATTTGCTCGACCACCGCTACCCCAAGCAGCGCCGTGTCGACTGGCTCCCGACGCACGCCTATCACCGGCCACTCGGCACCTACCTCAACGAGCTTGCGAAAGCTGGCCTCCGCATCGAGCGCGTGATCGAGGCCCATCAACGGGCCACCAACGACGTGGTCGCCAACCGAGTAGAGCGCGACGCCGGAGGCGTCCCGGACCTGCTCTACGTACGCGCTGCGAAGCTCTGACGTCGATCCCGATGGACGGCTAGATCTCGGCGAGCGGTCAGGGTCAGTCCCGAACGCTTGCACCCGATGCTCCTCGCGTCGCGTCGACATATGCTCGCGTGCTTGGGCAAGCCCCCGAACTCTCCCTATCCGCCCGATCTGGACGAGCACGCCGCTCCAATCACCGAGCTCGACGAGTTGGTCGATGCGGTGGTGGGGGATCTCGATTGGGCGAATCGGCAGACGCGGGGTCTGGTGGCTCGGCGCGCGGAACTGCAGCGATGCCGGTTGACCGGCGCTGAACTAGCCGAAGCAGTGCTTACCGACGTGGTGTTCGTGGAGTGCCGACTCGACCTCGCCGGACTGCGGATGGCGAGGCTCGAACGCGTCGTCTTTCGTGACTGCCGGATGGCTGAATGCGACTTCTACGAGGCGTCGCTGACGGATGTTCTCTTTGAGCATTGCGAGCTACGAGAGGCGACGTTGAGCGGAGTGAAACTCGAGCGCGTCGAGCTTCGTCGATGCGATCTGACTGGTCTCAGGGGCGTCGAGGCGCTGCGCGGTGCCCGCATGCCTTGGAACGACGTCCTCGAAAACGGTCCCCTGTTCGCAGCGACGCTCGGGTTGGAGATCATCGACTGACACTCAGGCACGTTGGCGCAGCGGACTGCGTCATTGTGCAAGCCTCTGGCAAGCGTGCAAGAGCGTTCGGCGCACGGTCGTCGAGCCCGCTAACACAGCTCGGGCAACCGAGCACGAATCACTAGGCTCGTATGCGTGTCGACCTACGACGCCGTCAAGGACTTGCCGCTCGAGATCGACGGCTACGGCCTCGAGCCCCTCGAGCAGGAGGTGGCCGCGAACTTCACCCTGCGGCGCACGGTCGTCGTGCTCCGCGGGCGCGGTCTCGAGGGGCGCGGCGAGGAGGTCGACTACGACCCGGGAACCCAGAGCCAGTTCCAGGCACGGCGCGGCGAGCTGCCGTTCGCCGGCAGCCACACGCTCGACTCCTTTTCGCTCCTGCAGGCAGGCCAGGGCGAGTACCGGCGCTGGGCGTTCGAGTCCGCCGCGCTCGACCTGGCGCTCAAGCAGGCGGGACTCTCGCTCGCCGAGGCGATCGGACGACCACAGCAGCCACTCCGCTTCGTCGTCTCGACGCGCGTCGCGAAGGTCGAGGAGTGGCTCGAGCTCGAGCCGCAGCTCCGCTTCAAGCTCGACCCCGACCCGGATTGGGCCGAGGATCTCACCGGCCGCCTGGCGGCGACGGGCACCGTCGACACGCTCGACTTCAAGGGCATCTACCGCGGCGAGTTCGGCTCGCCCCCGGACCCGGCGCTCTACACGCGCATTGCGGAGGCATTCCCGGAGGCGTGGCTCGAGGACCCGGCCCTGACACCCGCGACCACCGCAGCGCTCGCCGACCACAGCGACCGCATCACCTGGGATGCCGCGATCCACGAATGGAGTGACGTCGAGGCGCTACCGATCAAGCCGCGCTGTCTCAACAGCAAGCCGTCTCGGTTCGGCTCGGTCCGGCGGCTCTTCGACTTCTACGACGCGTGCGAGATGCACCGGATCGCTCTGTACGGCGGCGGCCAGTTCGAGCTCGGCCCGGGCCGCCGGCAGATCCAGTCGCTCGCCTCGATCTTCCACGCCGACGCACCGAACGATGTGGCGCCCTCGGGTTACAACGTGCGCGAGCCCGTCGCTGGCCTGCCGCAGAGCCCGCTCGAGCTCACACCGTCGATCGGCTTCTGAGCCCAGCGGCTTTCGCCGCCAGCCGCGCCACCGACTCGTCCCCTGCCGCGCCGAGCGGATGCCAGGCAGCGCCGCTGCCCGGATCCCCGCGGCCGATGACGAGGTAGCGAACGTCGAGGTGCCAGTGCGCCGGCACGCCCGGCTCGTCCGGGATCTCGTGCACGTCGAGGTCGAACGGCCGCGGCGCGGTCGGATGGAGCTCGACCTCGAGCGACGTCTCCTCGCGCGCCTCGCGCAGCGCTGCCTCCTCGAGCGAGCGGTCGTTCTCCTCGACGTGC
Source organism: uncultured Thermoleophilia bacterium (assembly GCA_963846895.1). Lineage (GTDB taxonomy): Bacteria > Actinomycetota > Thermoleophilia > Gaiellales > Gaiellaceae > PALSA-600. The sequence continues at coordinate 19,895 of CAWJXR010000004.1, forward strand.
CCGCCCGGCTGCAGGAGCCGCCCGAGCTTCACGTGCTGGACGAGGCACGTGCGCTCGCCGGTCTGGTCGATCACGAAGGCGGACGCCGTGAAGTGCGCGCTCGGCTCGTCGCGTGACAGCGGCTGCTCGAGCTCCCGCGCGAGCCGCACCATCGCGCACCGATCGGCCTCCTCCCGCGCATCCTCGGCGACGTGCAACTGGAGCAGCCGTACGAGCGCCTCGGTCGTCATTCGTACTGGAGCGCCTCGAGGATGTTCAGGCGGGATGCACGTCTCGCGGGGAAGATCGCGGCGAGGATGCCGACGAAGATCGCCGCGAGCGCGAAGACGAACAGCGAGACGACTGGCAGCGAGAAGACGATGAAGTCGATCTTGTAGATGAGGAGCCCTCCGAGCACGATGCCGAGCAGGATGCCGAGCACGCCGCCGATCAACGCAGTGATCACGCTCTCCTGCCGGATCATGCGGCGTACCTGCGGTCTTGTCATGCCGATCGCGCGCAGCATGCCGATCTCCCTCGTCCGCTCGAACACAGTCAGCACGAGCGTGTTGACAATGCCGAACACGCTGACGATCACGGACAGGGCGAGCAGCACGTAGAACACGTTGAGGATGCTCTTGAGGGCAGCCGTCTGGTTGTCGATGAACTCCTTGCGCGTCTGTGCCTTCGCGTTCGGGAAGTCCTTGAGCGCCGCGTCGAGGGCCGCCTGGTTCGCAGCCGTCGTGCCGTCTTTCATGCGCACGAACGAGTAGAGATTCTTCGGATCCGGGTTGAGCTTGTCCCAGGCGCCCTGGGAGATCGTGACCGTCCCGAACGGCGAGCCTCCCGTGGGTGGGTTGAAGACGCCCTTGATCACGAAGGTCTTCTTGGCACCGCTCGAGAACGTCACGGTGATCGGCGATCCGAGGTGCAGCTTGTGCGTCTTGGCGTAGCCGTCGTCCACGAACGCGCCGTCGGCGCCGAGTTGAGAGAAGACGGCCTGCGAGCCTTCCTTCCACTCGAGCTTGAACATCGTGCCGCCGGCCGGGTTGACGCCCGTGGCGAAGAAGTTCTTGTTGAAGGCACGTGCGTCGCCGGTACGGACGTTGCCGACTGCTTCGACGCCGGGCGCCTTCGCGGCAGCGTTCGCCGCTGCGATCGGGATCGGGTCGAAGTTGTTCTGCGCGGTGATCGCGTAGTCGGCGTTCGTCCAGATCTTGTCGACCGCGGTCGTGAACGAGGCGAGGATGCCCGAGGCGAGCAGTGAGACCATGGTCACGAGCGCGAGGCCGATCATGAGCGCGGCGGCGGTCGACGCCGTGCGCTGCGGGTTTCGCTGCGCGTTGTCGCGGGCGAGCTCCGCGGCCGACGAGCGGTCGATGTACGTCGGCCACGTCTTGTACCGGAGGCGGTAGTAGATCTGGTAGAGCCAGCCGATCGGGATGAGGAACAGGAAGACGAGCCAGAGGCCGGTGAGCAGCCACTGGATCGGGGGGCCGATCGACCAGGCGAGAGGACGCACGAAGCGCACCGAGACGAGCGAGACGCCGATGAAGACCAGCAACGCGCCGAGCCCCATCCAGACCAGCACGCCCGTCGTGCCGAGATGCTTGCCGAAGAGCTGCACGCTGAAGAGCCCGTAGATCACGGCCGCGAAGCCGAGCGCGGTCACGATCAGCGAGCCGGGCGTCCGGAACCGGGCGAAGCGTGACGGCGGCAACGTCGAGCCCTCGCGTACCGCGGCGATCGGCGGCACGCGCGTGGCGCGCACGGCCGGCCGGAGGCTCGCGACGAGCGTGACGACGATGCCGACGAACAGCGAGACGATGACCGTCCTGGTGCCGAACACGATCCCGCTGTTCGGCAGTGTGAAGCCGATCGAGTTGAAGAAGCTGAACAGGCCTTTTGCGAGCAGCAGTCCGAGGAACAGGCCGATGACGGAGGCGACCGTGCCGATCACCAGGGCCTCGATGAAGATCGACCGCCGAACCTGGCCGCGGGTCGCGCCGAGCGTGCGCAGGGTCGCGAACTCGCGCGTCCGCTGTGCGATGGTGATCGAGAGCGAGTTCGCGATCACGAAGCTGCCGACGAAGAGCGCAATCCCGCCGAACGTGAGCAGGAACCCACGCAGGAACGAGATGAACGAGTCGGTGTCCTTCGCATCCTCGGCGGCCTGCTGGGCGCCTGTGCGCACCTCCGCGTTCGCCGGCAGAATCGTCTTGATCTGGGCCACGAGAGACTCGTCCGAAACGTTCGGGTTGGCGCCGACGTCGATCTCGTCGAACTGGTTCGGCTTGTTGAAGAGGCGCTGGGCACTCGGCACGTCGAAGCCCGCCAGCGTCGCTCCGCCGAGGCTCGCCGAACCGGAGCCGAACTTGACGAGGCCCGAGATCTTGAACCTGACGACCGGCCCCTCCGCCTGCACGCCGATCTCGTCGCCGACGGCGAAGTGCTCCTTGCTCGCGGTCGTATGGTCGATCACCACCTCGTCGCCGTGCGGCCAACGTCCGGAGACGAGCGAGAGCGGGTTGAAGCGCGAGGCGCCGTTCGCGATGCTGAAGCCGAGGTTCGGCGAGCCGCCGTAGACGATCGCCTTGCCGTCGGCGCCGATCAGGTGCGCGTCGCCGCCGAGACCGCCCTCCGCGACCGCGACGTCCGACAGTCCGCGCACCTTCGGCAGGAGCGATGCCGCGAGCGTCGGCGCGGTCGAGCCGTTGTTCGTGCTCGTCGCGGCATGGCCGGTGATGACCGCGTCTGATCCCTTGCGGACGTCGGTGAAGATCGAGCCGAACGCCTTGTCGATCGAATCGGTCAGCACGAACGTGCCGCTGACCATCGCGACGCCGAGGACGATCGCGATCATCGTCAGGATCGTCCGCAGCTTGCGACCGAGCATCCCTCTGAGCGCGACGCGCGTCACTGCGAGATTTCGTTCATCGTCGCGAGGATCTCGCTCGCGCCGCTCCTGCCGAGCTCACGGACAATCACGCCGTCGGCCAGGAAGAGGATCCGGTCGGCGATCGACGCCGCGTTCGCGTCGTGCGTCACCATCACCATCGTCTGCCCGAGCTCCTTCGCGGAGACCTGCAGCATCTTCAGGATCTCGCCGCTGGTCTTCGAGTCGAGGTTGCCGGTCGGCTCGTCGGCGAAGACAACGCTCGGCCGCGAGACCAGTGCGCGCGCGATCGCGACGCGCTGCTGCTGCCCGCCCGAAAGCTCAGACGGCCGGTGGTCCTTCCGGTCGGTCAGGCCGACGCGGTCGAGGAGATCTGCAAAGAACGCCGGATCGGGCTTCTCGCCTGCGATCGAGAGCGGCAGGAGCACATTCTCCTCGGCCGTCAGCATCGGCAGGAGGTTGAAGAACTGGAACACGAAGCCGATGTGCTCGCGGCGCAACATCGTGATGTCGCGGTCGCTGAGCGAGCCCAGCACCTGTCCTGCGATCCAGACCTTCCCGCTCGTCGGCCGGTCGAGCGCCGCTAGCAGGTGCATCAGCGTCGATTTCCCGGATCCCGAAGGCCCCATCACGGCCACGAGCTCGCCGGGCTGCACGTCGATCGAGACGCCGCGCAGCGCGTCGACCGCGGTCTCACCCTCCCCGTAGCGGCGCACGAGGTCCTGCGCACTCACGACTGCTCCGTTTTGACTCATGGGTCCGACCTTACCGAGAATCGCGACCGGCGAACATCGGGTACAACCCTCGTCGTACCCCTAGATGGTTGGGGTCGAGGGCTAGGCGGCGGCGCCGGTGAACTGGGGCAGGATCTCGTCGCCGTAGGCCTGCAGCGTCTCTTCCTGACCGTGCGTCATCAGGTAGATGTTGAACTGGTCGACGCCGATGCCGGCCAGCTCCTCCAGCTTCGCCCCGCACTGCTCCGCATTGCCGATCACGCAGAACCGGTCGCAAATCTCGTCTGTGACGAACTCCCCGTGCTTCGCCCCGACGCGTGAGTGCTCGTTGTAGTCGTAGAACTTCCGCGCCTGCACGTAGTCGGTGAGCGCCTTCGGGACCGAGCTGCCGTCCGTCCCGTACCGGTCGATCAGATCCTGGACGTGGTTCGAAACCATCGCCGGGAACCAGCGCACCTGCTCGCGCGCATCCTGCAGGTCGTCGGTGACATGGCTCGGGGCGCTGACGATGCACTTGAGCTCGGCCGGGTCGCGACCGGCTTCGGCGGCCGCCTTGCGGGCCGTCTCCATGATCCATTGGATGATGTCCGGGTCGGCAAGCTGAATGATGACGCCGTCACCCTGCCGCCCCGCAACGGCGAGCGCCTTGGGGCCGTAGCCGGCGACGTGCATCTCGATCTCGGGGAGCTCCGGCCGCACCCACTTGAGCTGCAGCTCCTTGCCGTTCCATTCGACCTCTTTGCCGTTCATGAACGGCTTGATCATCCGCAGCGCTTCCTCGAACTCGGCGACCTTGACGGGCTGCTGCCCGATGTAGCGCCGTGCAGAGTCACCGCGGCCGATGCCCATGATCATGCGGCCGTCGGAGATGTCGTGCAGGGTCGCGTACGCGCTCGCGAGCACTGTCGGCTCGCGTGTGCCCGGGTTCGTGACCATGTGGCCGAGCTTGATCGTCGACGTGCGGTCGGCAACGATCGCGAGCACCGGAAAGGACTCCTGCCAGAGCACGTGCGAGTCGTACGTCCAGGCGTACTCGAAGCCGTGCCGCTCGGCGAGCTGAATGAGCTCGATCATTCTGCTGAAAGGCGGGTCGGGCAGAACGGTGACACCGAAGCTCAGGCTCATGGGTCCTCCTCGTCGCGGTACTGCCAAGCCTAAATCAACGATCGGGTAAGAATCGGGCGGTGAAGATCATCTGTGTCGGGCGCAACTACGCCGAGCACGCCGCCGAGCTCGGGGACGACCCGCCCACGGCGCCGCTCCTCTTCGGGAAGTTCGAGAACACGCTGGTCGGACCGGGCGAGCCGATCGTTCTTCCTCTCGAAGCGACGCATGTGGACGCCGAGGCCGAGTTGTGCGTCGAGATCGGGACCGGCGGCAGGCGGATCGCAGAGAGCGATGCTCTCGACCACGTGCGCGGCTACCGATGTGCCAACGACCTGTCGGCTCGAAACATCCAGTACTCCGAGAGCCAGTGGGCGCGCGCCAAGGGCTTCGACACGTTCTGCCCGGTCGGCTCCGAGTGCATCCCCGTCTCCGAGCTCGGCGACGGCAGCGGGCTGCGGGTCGTCCAGAAGTGTGAACGGCGAGGTGCTCCAGGACGGCAACACGACTGACCTGATCTTCACGGTGCCGTTCCTCATCGCCTACATCTCGGCGACGTTCACGCTCGAGCCGGGAGACCTCATCCTGACCGGCACGCCGCCCGGGGTCGGCTGGGCCCGCGACCCGAAACGGCCGCTTCGTCCCGGCGACGTCGTGGAGGTCGAGGTCGACGGAATCGGCGTTCTGCGGAATCCCGTCATCGCAGAGTCGTGACGGACGATTGACCGTTCGGCTCGCGGGCGCCAGCCTTTTGGGCGATTCCGCGGGTATCAGGCCCAGCGAGGCTGAACTCCTCTGGTCATGGGGGAAGGGAAGGTTCGTCTGGGCATGCTGTACCGAGTCTCCGCCCTGGTGGCGCTCGCGCTTGTCCTGGTCCAAACCGGGATCGGCAGCGCGTCGGTCCCGACCGCGACAACCGTCGTCACGAACCCGAACTTCGAGACGCTCGCGGTCGACCCGAGCGGGGTCGCCTGGGGCACTCCGACCGCGAACAAGACGCAGCTCTGGAGATCGGGCGACGAGGGCGCGACGTGGACACAGGTGACCGGCTGGAACTCGATCGGGAAGCAGCCCTGGTACATCACGCCGCTGCAGAGCGGCGCCCTTCTCGCCGCCTACAGCACCGGCACGAACTGGGCGATCGCGCGCTCGGCCGACGGCGGCGCCACCTGGACGACCGTGCTCCTGCTCCCATGCATGAACCCGGCCTGCACGCTCCGGTACACGACGCTGACCCAGAAGTCGATCACCCAGGGCGACGGCTACGTGTTTCTCGGCACGTACAACAACAACTCGTCGCTCGTCAACACGAACTACATCTACAGATCGCCGGATGACGGAGTGACCTGGTCGGTCGTGAACACGCCGACCACGATGCGCCACATCCACGGGCTCGCCTTCGACTCTTCGAAGCACCGGCTGTACGCGTTCACCGGCGACGCAGCCGGCGACGGGCTCTGGTACTCGAGCCGACGACGGCTCGACGCTGCAACCCCTGTGCACCGACTACCGGTGCATCGGGATCGAAGGGATCATCTCCGGCAACTCGATCGTCTTCGGCACCGACAACCCCGGCGCTGCGAACCACATCGTCAAGGTCGACGCCAACTCCGGCACCTACGTGGATCTCGCGACGGTCACCTACCCCTCGTACTCGTCCGGCACGACCGGCGGCATCTGGCTGGTCGGCGAGACGCACGAGGCTGGCGCGGCCATCGTCAGCCCGCAGATCCATCTCTACGGCTCGAGCGACGGCGGTGCGACGTGGAGCATCCTCTACTCGTTCACCATCCCGAGCTCCTCGGACTACGAGATCCACGTCGAGAGCGTCTATCCGAATGGCGATGTCGCGGTCGACGTCTCCGGGCAAGGGACGGTCGTGCTGCGCATCAACGGCGCCGGAGGAGGTGCGCCGAGCAACACCGGCCTACCGACGATCAGCGGCTCGACGCAACAGGGCCAGACCCTGAGCGCCTCGCCCGGGTCGTGGTCGAACAGTCCGACGTCGTTCGCGTACCAGTGGCGGCGCTGCGACGCATCCGGCAACGCATGCCTGGACATCCAGACCGGGACCGGGTCGAGCTACGCGCTCCAGGCAGCCGACGTCGGATCGACCCTGCGCGTGACCGTCGGCGCGACGAACAGCAGCGGCACGAGCTCCGCGACGTCGAACGCGACCGGTGTCGTCACGGGCTCGACGAGTGTCTCCCCGCCGGTCAACACCTCCCCGCCGACGATCAGCGGCTCCGCGCAGCAGGGCCAGACGCTGAGCGCCTCGGCCGGCTCGTGGTCGAACAGCCCGACGTCGTTCGCCTACCAGTGGCGGCGCTGCTCGAGCTCAGGCTCCGGCTGCGCAGACATCGCGTCGGCGACGTCGACGAGCTACACGCTCCAGGCAGCCGACGTCGGCAGCGACGCTGCGCATGCGTGTCACCGCAGCGAACAGCGCCGGCAGCGCGTCGGCCGACTCGGCGCAGACGCAGGTCATCACTGGCTCGACGAGTGTCTCCCCGCCCGTCAACACCTCCCCGCCGGCGATCAGCGGCTCCGCGCAGCAGGGCCAGACGCTGAGCGCCTCAGCCGGCTCCTGGTCGAACAGCCCGACCTCGTTCGCCTACCAGTGGCGGCGCTGCTCGAGCTCAGGCTCCAGCTGCACCGACATCGCGTCGGCGACGTCGACGAGCTACACGCTCCAGGCAGCCGACGTCGGAGCGACGCTGCGCATGCGTGTCACCGCAGCGAACAGCGCCGGCAGCGCGTCGGCCGACTCGGCGCAGACGCAGGTCGTCACCGCAGCCGGGAGCGGCGGGGGTGGCGGCGGAGGCGGCGGCGGCGGGTCGGGCGCCGGCATGGCGGCTCCGACGAGCTCGGCCGCGCCCACCATCACCGGCCTTGCCCGCCAAGGCGGGACGCTGAGCGCCTCGACCGGCAGCTGGAGCGGCAACCCGACCGGATACTCGTACCGCTGGTCGCAATGTGACCACGCCGGCTCGAGCTGTGCCCCGATCGGCGGAGCGACCTCGAGCTCCTACCAGGTGGCAAAGGCAGATGTGGGCTCGACCTTGCGCGTGTCGGTCACCGCCACCAACGCGGGCGGAGCCGGAACCGCGACGTCGGCGCCGACCGCTCAGGTCTCCGCCCTCGCGCCGACCGTGCTCGCGAGGCCGGTGATCCGGGGCACACTCCGCGTAGGGAAGACGCTCCTCGCCGGCGGCGACCGGTGGACGGAGGCACTGACGCGCCGCTCGTACACGTGGCTGCGCTGCGGCCCGCGAGGCGGCCGCTGCGTCGCGATCGCCGGCGCGCGATCGCGCTCGTACAAGCTACGCGCCGCCGACCTTCACCATGCGATGCGCGTCTCCGTCACGGTCTGGACGACCGGCGGGTCGGCGAAGTCCGTCTCGTTCGCGACCGCCGCCGTCAGGCGCTGAGCCGCTCGGCAGCCGCTTCCTGACGGCGGGTCGCATCGCCGATCAGGCGGAACAGGCAAAGGGCGGAGACAAGCTCGAGGAGGTGCGCCACGAGCAGCGAGCACGTTCTCGCGCTTGAGATCCGTGAGCGTCCCGACGTCACCGACTCCCGCAACCCGGGAGACGATGAGACCGCCGATCCAGCAACCCCACCAGAGCGCGATCAAGGTGCTCTTCGAGGCACTGCCGCCAGGGGCTCTCGGGTCCCACGCCACAGATCGTCGAGGACCTGCTTCGGGCGCCAGAGGTTGAGGACCGGAACGAACCAGTAACCGACCGCCCAGCCGGGCGTGAAGCGAAGCTCGCCGACGTGTAGCTCGCGGAGGTTCCGGTAGCTGCGGTGCAGCCAGTAGAGGAAGACGATCGCGGTCGGCAGGTAGAGCACGAGCTCGACGAGGGCGATGCACTGAGCACGCGATGCTCGCTCGTCTTCCACGCCTCGAGCCCGATCCGTCCCGGGCCGCGGTTGAGCAGCGCCAGCTGGGCGACGAGCGCCGCGAGCGAGCAGGCATTCGCTGCGATCGTTCCGGCGAACAACCACCGGGCAAGACGCGCCCGACCCGCCGGTGACTCGTAGCCGGGCCCCACGGCCGGCGGCGCAGACGATTCCGGCCGCGGATAGAGGTCGGCACAGCGGATGATCGACGCTCGTCACGGCAATCGAGCTATCGACGCCGGATCTGCAACCTCCGTCCCCCGAGTGAGGGAAGCGACTCGGCCCGGCGCGCCTACGACCAGCGAGGCGAGCGTCTTCGACGCCAGCCGGTCGAGCGCTCGCACCGACAGCTCGAGGTGCTCCTCTTTCGTGTCCTCGAGCTTCGTGTGCGAGAGCCCGCGCAAGCTCTGGACGAAGAGCATCACCGTCGGGATGCCTGCCCGCGACACCTCGGCTGCGTCGTGCAACGGACCGGAAGGAAGCTGGTGCGAGGTCCCCGACACCTCGCGCACGGCCTCGTCCGCCAGGCCGATCAGCGTCTGGTCGAACAGGATCGGCTCGATGCTCCAGATCCGCTCCCACTCGACCTCGATGTTCTCCTCGGCGGCGAACCGATCCGCCGCGTCCCTGGCGAGCTGGAGCATGCGCGCGAGCGAGGCGGCATCGAGATGCCGCTGGTCGAGCAGCTGCTCCGCCGTCTCGACGACCGAGGTGACGATCCCCGGCCTGCAGACGACGCCGCCGGAGGTGCAGACCGCGCCGCCGCCGACCTCCGCGGCGATCTCGCGGATGTAGAGCGCAAGCTTGGCCGCGCCCGCGAGCGCGTCGCGCCGCTTGTCCATCGGGGTCGAGCCTGCGTGAGCCGCCTGCCCCCGCCAGGTGAAGCGCGAGCGTTCGACGCCGAACGTGCCGAGGACGATGCCGAGCGGCAGGTCGAGCGACTCGAGCACCGGCCCCTGCTCGATGTGCAGCTCGAGGTACGCCGCCGCCCCGTCGAGCTGCGAGCGCGCCGCCGCCGCGCCGTCGAGGTCGACTCCGTGATGCGCGCAGCGCATCCGGAAGCGCGATCCCGTCGCGGTCCGACAGCGAGCGCAGCTCATCCTGGTCGCGCATCGAGCCCGCCGCGGCCGACGAGCCGAAGAGCGAGCGGCCGAATCGCGCGCCCTCCTCGTCGGCCCAGGAGACGAGCCGCACGGTGACGGGAGGCTCGCCTTCCTCGGCGATCCGGCGCAGCACCTCGACCCCCGCGAGCACGTTCAGGCAGCCGTCGAGCCAGCCGCCGTTCGGCACCGAGTCCATGTGGCCGCCGATCACGAGCACCTTGTCGGAGGCGCCGGGCAGGGTGAACCACTGGTTGCCCGGCCTCGTCGATCACCTCGTCGGCGCCGGTGGGCGCAACCTTCGCCCGCAGGAACGCGCGCGCCTGCTCCCAGGTGTCCGTCCACGCCACACGCTGGGCTCCGTCGGCGTCCCCGGTCTGCTCGCGGAGCGCCTTGAGATCGCTGACCACACGCGCAGGCTCGAGCGGCACGCGCGGAGAATACAACGCCACTCCGGGTGTGGTAATCACTGAAGTCATGCGCCGCGTGATCACGACGGTCCTCGTCCTCGCGGCACTTTGGGGCTCGTGGGAGCTCTACAAATGGATCTGGGAGACGACGCAGTGGACGTGGCCGTTCGTCGTCGACGACACGACGATGCCGCACCTCCACGACGTCGTGGCGGCGTTCTGGCAGCCGACGACCACGGGCGGCCCGCCGCTCATCCGGTCGCTGCTCAGCGCGGCGTGGTTCACCGGCAAGGAGGCCCTCGCGGGCTTCTTCCTCGGCGGCGTCGTCGGCTTCGGGCTTGCCGTCGCCCTCTCGCAGTCGCGGCTGCTCGAGCGGGGAATCCTGCCGTACATCGTCGCGTCGCAGACGGTGCCGATCCTCGCGATCGCGCCGATGGTCGTCGTCGGGCTCGGCTCGAAGGGCATCGCGGGCTGGAAGTCCGTCGCCATCCTCACCGCGTACCTCACGTTCTTCCCCGTCGCCATCAACACCTTGCGGGGCCTGCATTCGGTCGATCCCCGCGCCGTCGAGCTGATGCAGTCGTACGCGGCCCCGCGCCGGAGCATCCTCTGGCGGCTGCAAGTCCCGTCGTCCGTGCCCTACATCTTCACCGCCCTCAAGATCTCCGCGACCGCGAGCGTGATCGGCGCGATCATCGGCGAGACGCCGGCGTCGATCCAGAACGGGCTCGGCGGCGCGATCGTCAACTTCAACCAGTACTACTCGCTCGAGCCGACGTTCCTCTGGGCGACGAACGTCGTCTGCGCCGCGCTCGGCATCGTGTTCTTCGTCGCGGTGGCGATCACGGAGCGGCTCGTGCTGCGCCGCGCACCGGAGCACGTCACATGACCGACCAGCCGAACGCGGTCGTCTCGCTCGACGGCCTGTCGAAGTCGTTCCGCACCGGGGTGATGGCACTCGAGGACATCACGCTCGACATCCAGGCCGGCGAGTTCGTCTCGCTGATCGGGCCGTCCGGCTGCGGCAAGTCGACGCTCCTCCGCATCATCGGCGACCTGATTCAGCCGTCCGGCGGCAACGTCGTCGTCAACGGGAAGAGCGCGAACCGGGCACGCCTCGACCACGACTACGGGATCGTCTTCCAGGACTCCGTGCTCTACGACTGGCGCACCGTCGCGCGCAACGTGGCACTGCCGCTCGAGATGCTCCGCTGGGACCGGGCGAAGCGGCGGGCGCGCGTGGACGAGATGCTCGAGCTCGTCGAGCTCAAAGGGTTCGAGTCGAGTCGCCCGTGGCAGCTCTCCGGCGGCATGCAGCAGCGCGTCTCGATCGCCCGCGCGCTGTCGTTCGATCCCGCGTTGCTGCTGATGGACGAGCCGTTCGGCGCGCTCGACGAGATGACGCGAGAGCGCCTGAACATGGAGCTCCTGCGGATCTGGGAGAAGGCCGGCAGCACCGTCGTGTTCGTCACGCACTCGATTCCCGAGGCCGTGTTCCTCTCGACGCGCGTCGTCGTCATGTCGGCCCGGCCCGGTCGAGTGGCCGGGATCATCGAGGTCGACCTGGCGCAGCCACGTACGAACGAGACGCGCGAGGACCCGCACTTCTTCGAGCTGATCACTGCGGTTCGCGAGGCGCTCGCTGCCGGCCACGGCACCGCGCCGACCGAGCGGACGGCCGCCGTCGAGGAGCGCTTCTGACCCGCCGCCTCTCCGACTGGCTGCCCGTGCTGGGCGTCTTCGTCCTCGGAATCGTGCTCTGGCAGGGCCTGACGACGCTCTTCCACGTGCAGACGTTCCTGCTGCCGAAGCCGTCCGACATCGCGACGTCCTTCTGGGACAACAAGGGCCCGTTGTGGAGCGCCGGGGTCTACACGCTCAAGGAGGCGCTCGGCGGCTTCGTCCTGGGCTCCGCGCTCGGAATCCTCGTGGCGCTGCTGCTCGCGCGCTTCCACGGGCTGGGCACGGCGCTGATGCCGCTCGCGATCGCGGCGAATGCCGTCCCGATCATCGCGTTCTCGCCGATCACGAACAACTGGTTCGGGCTGCTCAACCCCTTCTCGAAGATGGCGATCGCCGCCGTTCTCTGCTTCTTCCCGACGATGATCAACACCCTGCGCGGGCTCACATCGGTCCATCCCTCGTCGATCGAGCTGATGCGGTCGTACGGCGGAGGCGAGTTCGCAACGTTCCGCCGGGTGCGCATCCCCAGCTCGCTGCCGTTCATGTTCACCGGCCTCAAGATCGCTGCGGTGCTCTCGATGATCGGAGCGATCGTGGCCGAGTACTTCGGCGGCCCGACGAATGCGCTCGGGGTGAGCATCCTCAACGACTCGCAGCTGTTCGATTTCCCGCGGGCCTGGGCCGGGATCATGCTCGCGAGCGCGTTCGGGATCGGCCTCTATGCGGCCGTTGCGACTGCCGAGCGGCTGACGACCAGCTGGCACCCGTCGGCGCGGAGCTTTTCGTCCGAATGACATTGGTAGAGAATGGCCGGGACGCGACCCAGCGGGTCGCCGACACCGAAAGGAGATCTGGATGAATCGGAAACACGCGGCGGTCGGCCTGCTCGCGTTGGCCCTCGTCGCACTGGCCGCCTGGGGAGCAGTGTCGGCGACTGCTGCATCGAAGCAGCAGAAGCTCACGAAGGTGACGCTGCAGCTCAAGTGGGTCACCCAGGCGCAGTTCGCCGGCTACTACGCCGCGGTCGACGCAGGGCTACTACAAGAACGCCGGCCTCGACGTGAAGATCAAGATCGGCGGCCCGAGCATCACGCCGGAGACGGTCGTCGTCGGCAAGCAGGCCGAGTTCGGCCTCGACTGGCTGCCGAACCTGATGGCCACGCGCGAGAAGGGCAGCGGTCTCGTCTCGGTCGCCCAGGTGTTCGAGCGCTCCGGGATGACCGAGCTGACCTGGAAGTCGAGCGGGATCGACACGATCGAGAAGATGCGACGCAAGAAGGTCGGTGTCTGGTGCTGCGGCAACCAGCCGGAGCTCTTCGCCGCGCTGACGAAGAACGGCATCAACCCGGCGAAGTCGAGCAACGTCACGATCGTCAACCAGCCGTTCAACATGGATCTGTTCCTCAAGAAACAGGTCGATGCTGCGGCGGCGATGACCTACAACGAGCTCGCGCAGGTGCTGGAGACGAAGGACCCGGCCACGGGCCAGCTCTACAAGCTGTCCGACCTGAACGTCTTCAAGATGGCGAGCCCGAACGTCGCAACCGCGATGCTCGAGGACAACGTCTTCGCCCGCGGCGACTGGCTGTCGCAGCCCGTCAACCAGAAGACCACCGTCGCCTTCCTGAAGGCGTCGTTCCAGGGCTGGATCTACTGCCGCGACCACCAGTCGGAGTGCGTGGACATCGTGCTCAAGAACGGGTCGCTGCTCGGCAAGGGTCACCAGACCTGGCAGATGAACGAGATCAACAAGCTGATCTGGCCGAACACGAAGGGGATCGGCCTCGTGCCGGCCGCGACGGTCGCCCAGACGACGAGAATCGCCAAGACGTACGGCGTGATCAAGAAGACGCCGCACGGCGCGACGAACTACATCTACGCCCAGCGGGCAGTCGACCAGCTGAAGGCAGCCGGCGTCGACGTCAACGGCAAGAGCTGGAAGCCGCAGACGGTCACGCTGACAGAAGGCGGAAAGTAGGAACTCGACCGAGAAGGGAGATCCGCAATGTCCGTGTTGATCAAGAATGGCCGCGTCATCACGGCGGCGGACGACTACGTCGCCGACGTGTTCATCGACGGCGAGCGGATCTCCCTGATCGGCGAGTCGCTCGACAACGCAGCAGACAAGGTGATCGACGCGACCGGCAAGTACGTGCTGCCGGGCTGCATCGACCCGCACACGCATCTCGACATGCCGTTCGGCGGGACGGTCACGATCGACGACGTCGAGTCGGGCCAGACGGCGGCCGCCTTCGGCGGCACGACCTGCCACGTCGACTTCTGCATCCAGCCGAAAGGAACGAGCTTCGGCGACGCCCTCGCGGACTGGAAGTCGAAGGCCGACGGCAAGCAGGTGATCGACATGGGCTACCACATCGCCGTCACCGACCTGCACGACGGAGGGTCGCTCGAGGAGCTCGCCTCACTGCCCGACCAGGGCATCACCTCCTACAAGCTCTTCATGGCCTACAAGGGCGCGCTCATGGTCGACGACGAGACGCTGTTCAAGACGATGGAGGTCGCCGCCGACACGGGCGCGCTCGTGATGGTGCACGCCGAGAACGGCGACGCGATCGACGTGCTCGTCAAGCGCGCGCTCGCCGAGGGGCACACCGAGCCGCACTGGCACGCGCTCACGCGCCCGCCCGAGACCGAGGGCGAGGCGACCAACCGCGCCATTCAGCTGGCCCGCGTCGCCGGCTCCCCGCTCTACGTCGTCCACGTCTCGTGCAAGGAGTCCGTCGAGCCCATCGCGCTCGCGCGGGAGAAGGGCTGGGACGTGTGGGGCGAGACGTGCACGCAGTACTTCTTCGTCGACTACACCGACCTCGAGCGCCCGAACTTCGAGGGGGCCAAGTTCGTGTACACGCCTCCGCCGCGCGACAAGGCGAACCAGGACGTGCTCTGGAACGCCGTGCGCACCGACGTGCTGTCGGCGATCTCGACCGACCATTGCGCGTTCAACTGGGACGGCCAGAAGTCGCTGGGCAAGGACGACTTCTCGAAGATCCCGAACGGCGGCCCCGGCATCGAGAACCGGCTGCAGATGATCCACCAGTTCGGCGTGCGCTCAGGCCGGATCTCGCTGAACCGGATGGTCGAGCTGCTCGCGACCAACCCCGCGAAGCTGTTCGGCCTCTACCCGCGCAAGGGGACCCTCGCCGTCGGCTCGGACGCCGACCTCGTCGTCTTCGATCCGGAGAAGACGGTGACGATCTCAGCGGCGACACACCATTCGCGGGTCGACTACAACCTGTACGAGGGCACGCAGGTGCAGGGCTCGCCCGACGTTGTGCTGCTGCGCGGCAACGTCCTCGTCGAGGGTGACCAGCTCGTCGCGAAGCCGGGGATCGGGCAGTTCGTCAAGCGCGCGAAGTTCGGGGAAGAGCTGAAGCCGGCGGTGCTTCAGACAGCCTGAGCAGCTCGAGCAGTCGGTTCTCGCACGACGGTCGCGCCCTTGGGGCGGGCCAGCCGCAGCGACTGCCTCGAGCGCCTCCCGTGCCTCCTCGGCGCGGCCTGCCGCCAGGCAGCACGCGGCCCTGGCCGAGCCAGAAGATCAGCCCGCGTGACGACGTATTCCCTCCGAGCGCGAGGTCCACCGCCTCCCGCGACGAGTGCGAGCGGCTGATTCGTGGTCTCCGGCGGCCGAGGCGGCGAGGCCGCGCACGTACGCGGAGTAGGCGTGACGTGACCCAGTCGTCCGGTGACGTCATCGACTGCGGCCTCGTCGAGGATCGCGAAGCGCCTCGTCGAGCACGCCCAGCTCGACGAGCGCCTCGGCGAGATAGGTGCCCGTCGTCGAGCGGAAGCCGCCTTCGCCGAGCCGGCCGAGCTCGTCCCATCCCTCCCGGAGAATCGTCTCCGCCCGTTGCGTACTCGCTGCGCGGCGATCTCGGCGCTGCCGCGCTGACATCGCCGTCGAAAGGATCTCGAAGCGTCTCGGCCGCGCTCCGCCATCGATCGCGAGGTACTCTCGAAGTACTCCCGCGATTCGTCGAACCGGCCCTGCAAGCGCGGCGATGTTCGCCGAGGGCGGCCAGACTGCGCGCGCATATGCATGTTCGCTCCGAAGCGATCGACCTGTGCGATGACGAAGCGTGCGTGCCGCTCGCACTCGTCGAAGGGCGTGGTGCCGTAGAACATCCCCGCGCCGACGTGTCCCGGTCGCGTGCGCTTCGAGCTTGATGTCGCCCGGCCGCGCGCGCGAGCTCGAGCGCGCGCTGGCCTATCTCGATGGCGGCGCTGACAGCGGCCTATCCAGTGCATGAAGTCGGCGAGCGCTGCGTAGCCCTGGCCGAGCGTTCGAGTCGCCGACGCATGCCGTCCGCTTCGAGCGCGTCGAGCCGTGCCTGCACTCGGTCGGCCAGCGCCTCGAGACAGAGTGCTCGCCGCATGTGCCCACGGAGGCAGGCGCGGCGAAAGAACGCGCTCGCGGCGATGTCCTCGTCCGCTGGAGCCCATCGCGTCGGTCAAGGGCCGCATCTGCAGCTTCGAGCTCGCCGACGACGTAGAGCGCCAGTCCCCGAGGTAGCGCTTGATCGGCGAGCTGCTCGGTGGCCCCCTCCGGCAGGAGAGCGAGAGCCCGCCGAGCAGGCGGAGGCCGGCGCGGGCGTCGTCCCGATCGACTCGCGCGCCGGCCGCGCGGCCAACCGCCCGGCGGCCGCGGCCGTCGGCGAGCGCGGGATGCCGGCGTCCCGAGCTCCGCCCGGCAGAGCCGCCGCCTGCTCGAGGTGGTAGCCGAGGATCTCGTCGAGCTCGACGAGCTCCGGGTGCGCGTCCCTCGATCCAGGCCGCGAAGCGTTCGTGCAGCTCGGCCCGCGCGGACTTCGGCAGCGCGTCGTAGGCGGCGTCCCGAATCAGCAGGTGGCGGAAGCGGAAGGCGTCGTCGTCCGGGGAGCGTCGCGGCACTCGGCCGAACGAGCTCCTTGCGCACGAGGCGCATCAGGTTGGGTCGCCACCTCGGCGTCGTCGGGCGCGAGCGCCGCGACTGCACCGCGGTGGAACACCTGTCCTTCGACGGCGCCGCGCTCCAGCACGCCGCGCTCCGCCGTCGGCAGCTGGTCGAGGCGCGCCGAGAGGAGCGCCTGGATGGTGGCCGGCACGGTCACGTCGTCCGGCGACGACTCGACCATCGCGAGCATCTGCTCGACGAAGAGCGGGTTGCCGTCGGCGGCCGAGCGGATTCGCGCACGCAGGGACGGATCGAGCCGGCTCTCCCCGAGCAGGCGGTCGATCAGCTCGTCGGTCTCGTCCGACGTGAGCGGCTCGAGCAGGACGGCGGTTGCATTCAGCTTTCCACCGCCCCAATCGCCGCGCAGCTCGAGCAGGTCCGGACGGGCGAGGCAGAGCAGCAGGATCGGTGCGTCGCGCGACCAGTCGGCGACGTGCTCGACGAGCTCGAGAAAGGTCGGCTCTCCCCACTGGAGGTCGTCGAAGAAGACGACCAGCGGCCGCTCGGCCGCAGCCGATTCGAAGAGCTTCCGCACCGCGAACGCGATCTCGTCGGCGGACGCCTGGCCGTGGCCGAGCAGGGCGCTGAGCGCGGCGTTCGGCGGGTCGCTCCGGCCGAGGAGCTGCTTGACGACCTCGATCACCGGCCAGTAGGTGATGCCGTCGCCGTAGGAGAGGCAACGGCCGTGCAGGACCGTCGCGTCGACCCCGTCCAGGAACTCGGAGGCGAGCCGTGACTTTCCGACACCCGCCGCGCCGAGGATCGTGAACAGGGAGCACCGGCGCTCGGAGCAGGTGCGGTCCCAGGCGTCGGCGAGCAGGCGGCGCTCGCGGTCTCGGCCGACCAGCGGCGCGTCGAGGCGCCGCGTGATCGCCGCGCCGCCCGTCACCGCGAGCAGCCGGTAGACGGTGAGCGGCGCGGACTTGCCCTTCGCCTCGAGGGGCGGCAGCAACTCGACATCGACAGCTCCGCGAACGAGCGCGTACGTCTCCTCGCCGAGCAGCACCTCGCCGGGCGATGCGGCCTGCTCGAGCCGCGCGGCGACGTTGACCGCGTCGCCGGTCACGAGCGTGTCGCCGCCTCCGGTCACGACCTCGCCGGTGTTCACGCCGATGCGCACGTCGAGCTCGACGCCGTCACGGAGCTCCTGCGCGGCGCGGACGGCGCGAAGCGCATCGTCCTCGCGAACCGTCGGCACGCCGAAGACAGCCATCACCGCGTCTCCGATGAACTTCTCGATCGTCCCGCCGTGCCGTTCGATCGCGACGCGTGCGACGTCGAAGTAGCGGGCCATCGTCGAGCGGAGCGCCTCGGGATCGAGTGACTCGCCGAGGGCCGTCGATCCGGTCACGTCGCAGAAGAGGACGGTCACGACCTTGCGCTGCTCGCGCGCAGGCTCGGCCGCGAGCGCCGAGCCGCACGAATCGCAGAAACGCGCTTCCCGTCGGTTCTCAGCCCCGCAGGTGGCGCAGTTCACCCGCCGAGACTACTACGCTCGAGGCATGACCCGGACGCCGCTCGAGACGCTCATCCTCGCACTGTTCGACGCCGCCCTCGGCGTGGGCGTGTTGCTGCTCGCGCTCGACCACGGCCCGCATCGCGGCGTGTGGGCCCAGTTCGCCGTCTACACCGCGATCGTCCTCTTCTTCAAGGGCCGCGACGCGTTCCGCCGCATTCCGACGCTGATCGCGCAAGCCCAGGCTAGTGCCAACTTGGCACAAGCTGCGGGTCCGTTCTGGCTGCGCGCCGTGCGCCTCGTCGTCGGCTACGACACCTGGTCGCGCACGGAGCGGCTCGGGATCTACGTGCTCTCCGCGTTCCTCTGCCTGCTCTTCGGCTGGGACGACGGGGGGCCGTTTGCCGCGGCGCTGTTCATCTCGATCGCGACGGTCGACGGCGTGCTGGCGCTGATCGCCCTGGCGGCACGCCGGCTACCGGCGCGTAGTCCTAACGGTCGCGCTCGGCCAGCCACTGCTGGAAGCGTCCGATCGGAGCTGTCGAGCCACGCCGCGAGATCGTCGGGGAACCGTTCGATCTCGGGGCGCAGCTCGAGGAGCCGGTACTCGATGCGCCGCTCCTCCTCGCAGGAGTGCTCGCCGGCTTCGCCCCGCAGGGGAACCGATGCGCCGCAGTCGGGGCACGGCATGTGGTCGGGTGACGGAAATGCGAAGGACATCGCTGATCTGAGCGTCTTGGGACCTCCCCGATACGCGGTCCATCGGCAATTTCCTCGGAAAAGATGAAGCGGTGGGCCCCACGAGGGCCCACCGCTCGAGGGCCGGTCAGGCCGTCTGCAGGGCAGTCGGCACCGCGCCGAGCTGCTGCAAGAGGCCGAGCGTGTCCCAGTTCGTCCACGATTCGGCGAGCTTGCCGTCGGCGTAGCGGTCGATCGTGATCCCCGTGACCGTCGCCTGCTTGCCGGTCGCCGCGATCCCGAAGAGCTCGCCCTTCTGGGTGCCGTGGGCGCTCCAGCGAATCGCGACGAGGTCGCCGTCGCCGACCACCTCCTCGACGGTCAGCTTCAGGTCCGGGAAGGCAGCGCGATACGCGCGCGCCGACTCCTTCAGTCCCTCCGGCCCGAGCACCGGGCCCGGTAGCGCCGGATCGTGGCCGATCGCCTTCGCCTGCAGGAGCTCGTCGGCGAGGTCGTACTTGCCGGCCCCGAAGATCTCCTCCAGGATCCGGCGCGACGCCTTCTTGTTCGCGTCCATACCGCTTCTCCTCTCGTTTCCGCTCCCCTGCCGCACGCGCCAGAACGTCACGAGCCCGGCGGCGAGCGCGGCGACACCGCAGGCCGCCGCGATCGCGATCCAGCTCCGCTGAAGCTTCGATTTCTTTCGCCGTCCTACCGTCATCGGGTCACCTCCTCGGCATCCACGGCGGTCCGTGCCGAGCGCACGGCAGACGCGAGCCTACTTCCGGCCGCATCGCGAAGGCAATGGGCGACGGCGCGATCTCTCCGCAAATTCGAGACGGTCAGGCGTCGTGCTCGGCCACGCCGTGCGGCGCGCCGTAGTCGGCGAGCATCTCGAGGAACGGCTCGGCCCGAAACGCCTCGGGCCCGAGCACGCCGGAGCCCTGCCAGGCGCCTTCGGCGAGCAGCTCGAGCGCCACGACCGGGTTGAGCGCGGTTTGCAGCACGACCGCCTGATGGCCGTAGTCGCGCATCGCCTGCTCGTTGTCGACGACGTGGTAGAGGTAGGTGGCGCGAGGCTTCCCGTCAATCCCGGTGCCCGTGACGAAGGTGCCGGCGCACGTCAAGCCGCTCATCCGATCGCCAAGTGTTGCCGGATCGGGCAGCGCGGCGGCCACGACGTCGCGCGGAGCGACGTCGGCTCCACGCACCGAAACGGGGTCCGTCGAGTCGAGGCCGAGCTTGTGCAGCGTCCGCAGCACGTCGATGAACTCCTCGCCGAGGCCGTACTTGAAGGTGACGCGATTGCAGTCGATCCACCGCGGCATCAGCACGACCTCCTCGTGCTCGACGTTGACGCACTCGAGCGTGCCCGATGCCCTCGGGAAAGTCGAACACCTCCGGCTCCGAGAACGGCTCCGTCGTGAACCAGCCGCGCTCGCGCTCCCAGATCAGAGGCGGGTTGAGACATTCCTCGATCGTCGTCCAGATCGAGAACGTCGGCGCGAAGTCGTAACCCTCGACGACGAGGCTCGCGCCGTCCCGAACCCCGAGCTCGTCGATCTCCGAGAACAGGTTGTCGGCCGCGTAGCGCGCCAGGACGTCGGAGAGCCCGGGCTCGACGCCGATCCCGGCGAGGCACAGCACCCCGGCCTCCTGCCAGGCCTCGTGCTGATCGAGCTGCTCCGAGCCGAGCAGCACACCCGGACGCGAGAGCGTCATCGCCATGTCGAGATACGTGACGCCGGCTGCGAGCGCCGCCTCGAGGATCGGCGGGTTGAAACGTGGATCGCAGGCGTTCAGCACGGCGTCGGCCCGCTCGGCTCGCAGGAGCTCGACGATCGCCGCCACGTTCGACGCGTCGACCTGCGCGGAGCCGAACCGGTCGCCCAGCCCGGCGACCGATCGCCTGGCCCGGTCCTCGTCGACGTCCGCGAGCACCATCCGCTCGAAGAACGAACGCTTGGCCGCAACGGCGGCGGCAGAGCTGCCGACGCCGCCGGCACCGAGAACGAGGATGCGCAGGCGCTACCTCGTCTGCGGGAAGCCCAGGTCGACCTTCGAGGTCTTCGGGTCGGGCCAGCGTGACGTGACGACCTTCGACCTCGTGTAGAAGTCGATGCCCTCCGGCCCGTAGATGTGCCGGTCGCCGAAGAGCGACGCCTTCCAGCCGCCGAAGCTGTAGTACGCCACCGGCACCGGGATGGGGACGTTGATCCCGACCATTCCGGCCTGCACGTCGAACTGGAACTGCCGTGCGACGCCGCCGTCGCGCGTGAACATCGCGGTGCCGTTGCCGTACGGGCTCTCGTTGACGAGCCGTACCGCCTCGTCGTAGGTGTCGACGCGCGTGATGCCGAGCACAGGCCCGAAGATCTCGTCGTCGTAGGCCCGCATCCCGGGCTTGAGCTCGTCGATCAGAGACGGCGCGAGGAAGAAGCCGTCCGCTGGGCCGCCGTCGCGGCCGTCGACGACCACGTTCCCACCGCCGTCCTCGATGTACGAGGCGACCTTGTCGCGGTGCTCCTTCGTGATCAGCGGCCCCATCTCGCTCGCTGCATCCATCCCGTCGCCGACCTTGACGTTCGGGATGCGCTCCTTGATCGCCTCGACGAGCGGATCGGCCGCGTGGCCGACGGCGACGACCATCGAGACCGCCATGCAGCGCTCCCCCGCCGAGCCGTACCCGGCCGAGACGGCGGCGTCGGCGGCCATATCGATGTCGGCGTCCGGGAGGACGATCATGTGGTTCTTCGCCCCGCCGAGCGCCTGGCACCGCTTGCCGTTCGCCGTCGCGGTCTCGTACACGTACTTCGCGATCGGGGTCGAGCCGACGAACGAGATCGCGGCGATGTCCGGATGCTCGAGCAAGGCGTCGACCGCGACCTTGTCGCCGTTCACGACGTTGAAGACGCCGTCCGGCAGGCCCGCCTGCTTGAGCAGCTCGGCGGTGAAGACCGACGCCGACGGATCCTTCTCCGACGGCTTGAGCACGAAGGTGTTGCCGCAGGCGAGCGCCGGCGCCCACATCCACATGGGGACCATCGCCGGGAAGTTGAACGGGGTGATGCCGGCGACGACGCCGAGGGGCTGTCGGATCGAGTACACGTCGATGCCGGTCGAGGCCTGCTCGGTCATCCCACCCTTGAGCAGGTGCGGGATGCCGCAGCAGAACTCGATCACCTCGAGCCCGCGCGTGACCTCGCCCATCGCGTCGGAGAGAACCTTCCCGTGCTCCGCCGTCAGGTACCGGGCGATCTCCTCGCGCTGCTCGTGGAAGAGCTCGCGGATCGCGAAGAAGAGCTCGGCGCGCCGTGCGAGCGACATGCGTCCGCCACGCCGGAAACGCCGCCTTGGCGGCCTGCACGGCACGGTCGACCTCCTCGACGGACGCAAGATCGAGAGCACCGGTCTGGACGCCCTTCGCCGGGTTGTAGACGGGGCTCGTGCGCCCCGACTCGCCGGTGACGCGACTGCCGGAGATCCAGTGGTTGATCGGCTTGACGGTTGCGGGTGCGTCGATCGTGTCGGTCACGGTCCCTCCTCGCTGCTCGCTCCCGCCAGCGTACCGCGACGCCGACGGGAGCGAAGCAGGTCGGCCTAGACCGCGGCCGGCTCCGGGTCGGGCCGGAGCACGACGGTGCCCGACACCGCGACGATCTCGTCGATCGGCAGGTCGGCCCGGGCGGCGTGCGCCCTGATCGCCTCCGGGCTCGACGCCTGGTAGACGCAGACAGTGCCGACGGTCCCGTCCCGCTCTTCGAGGACGTAGCTGCGGATCCAGGCGATGTCCTCAGGGACCTTGTCGCCTTCCTCGATCGAGCGGGCTGCCGCGGCATCGAGCGCGGCCGCGGTCTGCCAGCCGCCGCGCCTGAGGATCACGTACGTCTCCATCAAGCGAACGCGCAGGTCACGTCGGGGTTGAACATCGCGAACATCCCCGCCGGGTTGTGCTTCCAGATCCACGCGTGGAGCGAGTAGAACGGCGGCAGGCCGAAGCGGTTGTTGTCCGTCGTGAAGTTGAACGTCTGGCCGAACAACGAAGGCGGCGACGAGTGCGTCGCGTCCCACGCCGACTTCAACACGACGTACTCGACCGCGACCAGCCGAAGCGTGCCGTTCGCCTGCGGCTCGTAGATGATCGCCTCCGGCCTCCCGGCGATCTCGCGCGGGTCGCCGACCCGAGTCCCGTTCACGTAGTGGATGCCCATCGCCCCGGCGGGCATCCCCGGCATCGCCGGCATGGCGATGCAGGCGATCCCGTTCTTGTCCTTCAACTGGCCGAACTCGGCCGGAAGGTTGTCGAAGTTTTGGAACGCGGCCGTCGCATTGCGGGCCTCGTCGAGCTGAGACTGGCCTCGTGCAGATGCGACCACCGCAGCGACTCCGGCTGTACACACCGCTACGACGAAGATCGCGATTCCCATGCGCATTTCGAGCTCCTTTCATCGAGTAACTCGACGCTAGGAGGAGCGGGGGGGCGCCGCATCGGTAGGACTGCCTAGGTTGGAATCGGCGGCTACCGGTCTTTCAGGAGCCCGCGCCGAGCAGCGATTGCGGCCGCTTCACCGCGCGTTCGTGCCTGGAGCTTCCGCAGGACGGCCGAGACGTGGTGCTCGACGGTGCGCTACGAGACGTAGAGCCGCTCCGTCTCGCGTTCCCGCAAGACGGCCGGGACGTGGTGCTCCGGCCGGACGATTCCGCGAGTGGGCAGTAGCTA
Organism: uncultured Thermoleophilia bacterium; assembly: GCA_963846895.1. GTDB lineage: Bacteria > Actinomycetota > Thermoleophilia > Gaiellales > Gaiellaceae > PALSA-600. The sequence continues at coordinate 43,512 of CAWJXR010000004.1, forward strand.
GGATCGGCCCATGGCGACGACAGAGACGAACACCGAGCTGGGTAGGCAGATCGTCCAGGACGCGAAGGACTACGTCCTCTATTCGTGGAGCGTTCAGAACGCGATCAACCCGATCGCGGTCGAGCGTGCCGAGGGGCGGTATTTCTTCGACTACGACGGGAATCGGTACCTCGATTTCGCGAGCCAACTCGTCAACGTCTCGATCGGGCATTCGCATCCGAAGGTCGTGCAGGCGATCAAGGACCAGGCCGACAAGCTCGCGACCATCGGGCCGCCGATGGCGAGCGAGTCACGATCCCGCCTGGGCAAGCTCCTCGCCGAGGTGACGCCGGGCGACCTGCAGATGTCGTTCTTCACGAACGGCGGCGCCGAGGCGAACGAGAACGCGATCAAGCTGGCCCGCTGGTACACCGGCCGGCACAAGATCATCGCCCGCTATCGCAGCTACCACGGCGCAACCGGCGGCGCGATCACGCTCACCGGCGACCCGCGTCGCTGGCCCGCCGAGCCGGGCCTGCCGGGTGTCGTGCGCATGTTCGACCCGTACACCTATCGCTGCCCCGCCGGCCATCCCGACCCGTGCCCGGTGTGCACGGGAGCGCCGCACCTCGAGGAGATCCTCCAGTACGAAGGCGCGCACACGGTCGCTGCGGTGATCCTCGAGACGGTGACGGGGACGAACGGGATCATCGTCCCGCCCGACGGGTACCTGCAGTCGATCCGCGAGGTCTGCGACCGCCACGGGATCCTGCTGATCTGCGACGAGGTGATGGCCGGCTTCGGCCGGACCGGCAAGTGGTTCGGCGTCGACAACTGGGACGTGGTCCCCGACATCCTGACCGTCGCGAAGGGCATCAACTCGGGCTACGTCCCGCTCGGCGCGATGGTCGTGCGGAAGCCGATCGCGGACTGGGTGCGCGACAAGATGTTCGCCGGCGGGCTGACGTACAGCGGCCATCCCCTCGCCTGTGCCTCGGCCGTCGCCTCGATCGAGGCGTTCCAGGAAGAGGGGATCGTCGAGCAGTCCGCCGCGACCGGCGAGGTCTTCCGCACCGAGCTCACCAAGCTCGCGGCAAAGCATCCGTCGATCGGCGAGGTTCGCGGCCTCGGCTGCTTCTGGGGCCTCGAGCTGGTCAAGAATCGGGAGACGCGCGAGCCGCTCGTGCCGTTCAACGGCAGCGGAGAGGACGCGAAGCCGATGGGCGCCGTCATGAAGCGTGCGCTCGACCGCGGCCTCTATCTGATGACGCACTGGAACGTCGTCATGTGCTGCCCGCCGCTGACGATCACGCGCGACGAGCTCGACGAGGCGCTCGAGATCCTCGACGACGCACTGGCGGTAGCCGACGAATTCGTCGCTTAGGCAGTTCGCGGAAGCACCCAACGCCTACCTCGCGCGGTCACCCGGCGCGCAGGTGATCGACGACGAGCGGTTTCACGCCTCGCTCTCGGGAGACGGACAGTGGATCAGCGTGTGCCGCCTGGACTTCGAGCCGGGTGAAGCCGGCAGCGTTCTCGACGAGGTTCGAGCGTTGATGCCCGGTGCAGGCACCGGATGGCAGACGCCGCGCGGCGACCTCGCCGAGGCCCTACTGGGCGCCGGCTGCCGTGCCCCGGCGCCTCCGCTCGACCCGACCTTCACTGCGCTGGCGACGGACCACGAGCCTCCTGCAGTCGACGGCGTCCAGCTGAGACCGATCGAGACGTTCGAGGATTTTCAAGCCGGTCTGGAGATCGAGCTTGCGTCCGCCGCCTGGACCGAGGCCGGCGCCGCACGTAGGCGCGCAGACGCCGTCGCGACCTTCGAACGCCGCCGGGCGCGCCCGGGTGGCGAATGGCTCGCGCTCCTTGACGGGGAGCCGGTCGCGTGGGCAAGCGCGACCGCAGGCCCTCGCGGTCTCTACCTCGCCGGTGGGGCGACGCTTCCCGCCGCCCGCGGCCGCGGCTGCTACCGGGCACTCGTCCGCGCGCGCTGGGACGAAGCGGTACTGCGGGGAACGCCCGCGCTCGCGGTGGGTGCGCAGGACTCGTCCCGGCCGATTCTCGAACGATGCGGCTTCGAGGTCATCTGCACCATGTACGAGGTCGAGTCCGACCCGTGAGCTCGAGCAGCTTCGCGTGCGCCGAGTCGTCGGACCTTGGATCCCTTTCAGTCGACGGGGTCGACGTCACCCGACTCGTAGAGCCGGACGAACGTCTCGACGACAGTCGGGTCGAACTGCGTCCCGGCGCCTTCGCGAAGCCGCCGGAGCGCCTCCCCTTGCGGTAGGCGGCCGCGGTACGGGCGGTCGCTCGTCATCGCGTGGAACGCATCGCACACGAAGACGATCCGCGACTCGAGCGGGATCTCGCTGCCGCCCACGCCGTCCGGGTAGCCGGTGCCGTCCCAACGCTCGTGCGCCGCACGCACGATCGGGCGAACGTCGGCGAGACGGTCGATCGGAGCGAGGATCCGTGCCCCGAGAACGGGGTGCTCCTTCACCACTCGGTACTCCTCGTCGGTGAGCGGGCCGGCCTTGCGCAGGATCTCGGACGGAATCCCGATCTTCCCGATGTCGTGGAAGAGCGCGCCCAGCTCGAGACGCTTCATCGCCTCGCGGTCGAGCTCGAGCTCGTCCCCCACGAGCAGGGCCACGTCGGTGATCCAGCGGGCGTGGGACGACGTGTACTCGTCGCTCGCCTCGAGTGCGTTCGCGAGCGCCTCGACCGTCGAGACGAAGGTTCGTTCGAGGCTGTCGAGGTGCTCGATGCTCTCGATCGCCTGAATCGCCTGGTGGGCCAGCCCCACGAGCAGCGCCTCCTCGCGCTCGTCGTCGACCTCGCCGACGCCGACCACGAGGCGCCCGCGCCCGGCGAGAGGCGCGGAAGGCCCCTCGGCGAGCTCATCGCCGTGCGCGGCAACGCACGTATCGCCGAGCCAGAGCGAGACTCGATCGGTCGCGAACAACGCAGCAGCAGTGGCAACGGTGAGCGCAAAGATCTCGTCGACCGAGGATGCCTGCCGCAACTCGGCCGTGAACGCCAGGAGAGCCTTCGCGCCTTCGGCCTCACGTCTCTGGTGCTCGTAGAGATGGGCGTTCTCGAGCGCAACCGAAGCGTGTCCTGCGAGTACTTCGAGCAGCCTGATGTCGTCGTCATCGAACTGGTCGAGACCGAGCTTCGAGATCACGATGGCACCGGTGACACGAGAGCCGTAGCGCAACGGCACGACCGCCAGCGACTCCTCGATGTCCGCGGTCCCGGGAATGCGACGTGCGAAGTCGCACTCGAGCGCGTTCGGGATCAACAACGACTCTCCGGTCGACACCGCGCGCCCGGTGACGCCCTGCCCGACCTTGGCGGTGTATGCCTCCGCCGTCGAGCCGATCTCAGCGCTGTAGTCGCCGACGAAAGCGATCGGAATCAGGTCGTCGCCGCGGCGCAGGACGACGCGGCAGTTGTGGTAGTCGATCAGCAGGCGAAGCTCGGTGGCAATGGCCTCGCCGATCTGCTTGACGTCGTTCAGGCGGTTGAGCTTTCCGGCGAGCGACTGCAGGAGCTTCAGGTGCGCGATCGACCGAGCGTCCCGCGCGGCAACCGCGGCGTTCGGCCGCTCGGGCTCGACGTCGCCGTACGCGACGATCTGGTTCTTGCCGTGCGCTTTGGCCGTCATCATCGCGGCCTCGGCGCACGCGACGAGCTCGCGGGGGTTCATCGCATCGCGCGGCCCCTGGGAGACGCCGATCGAGATCGTCACGCGCCCCGCCGGCTCGAACACTGTCGTGCGCACACGGTCGACGAGCCTGTCCGCCAGGCCCATCGCATCGGTCGCGTCGCAGGACGGCATGATCACGCCGAACTCCTCTCCGCCGATCCGGCACACGACGTCGGAGCCGCGCACGTTCTCCGACGCCACGTGCGCCAGCTGCTCGAGGAGCTCGTCGCCCTGCGCGTGGCCGTAGACGTCGTTGACCCGCTTGAAGTCGTCGAGGTCGAACATCAGCACAGCGACGGAGTCGTGTGAGCGCGAGGCTCGGGTCAGCTCCGCTCGGAGACGCTCGTGGAAGTAGCGATGGTTATAGAGGCCGGTCAGCGAGTCGGTCTGCGCGAGATGCTCGAGCCGCGCGCGGATCTGTGCGTTGTCGAAGGCGAGAGCGGCCGCGTCGCCGAACCACTTGGCCAGCTCGAACTCGTGCTGCTCGAACCGCGCCTCCTGGCCGAGGCGATAGATGTTCAGCGCGCCCTTGACGGCGCCTCGCGCGATCAACGGGACGACGATCAGCGCCTCGGGATCGTTCGGCGTGCCCGGGATGACATGCGTGCGCGGGTCGAGATCTGCGCGATTCGTCCAGACCGGCGTGCGGTTCGAGACAGCCCACCCGGTCAACCCGGCTCCGTAGGTGGGCCGATCGTTCATGATCTCTTCCTCGTACTGCGGCGAGCGGGCGAGCACCGGTACGAGCTGCTGGCGCGGATCGTCCGCCTCGTAGATGTGCAGCGCCTCGTACGGGACGAGTTCCGAGAGGGTCTCTGCAATGCGATCGAGCAGCGCGTCGAGACTCTGCTCGGACATCACCTCGTGGAACACCTCCGCGACGCGACGATACGACTCGACGAGCGCCTCCGGCCGGCCGCGCGCGTCCCTCGTCGACGGCCCGTGCGCGTACGGGCCTTCAGCCGCAGCAGTGCTCTGAGCCATCTCCTGCCCTCATCGGCAGTACCAGGATCAGCCTTGAGCGAAAGTCAGAGCAGGCCGCAGGCGCGGGCCGTGTTCGGCCACGGCGTGAAACCGCGTCCGGATGCGTGCGCCCTCGCCGCCACTTCGAGCTGCGCCCAGGCGGGCCAGTTGTCGGCAGTCCCCCAGCGCGCGACGAACTCGTGCCCGTACAGCTGCATGAACCGCCGGTCCATCTGCAGCCCACCGTAGTAGCCGTTGCCGGTGTTCGAATCCCAGCCGCCTTCGAAGTGGTGAATGCACATGAAATCCTCCAGCAGCGAGGTCGCGATCTGAGCCCGGCGCACAGCGTGCTCGGTCACCGCGATTGCCGCGGCGGCGCTCCGCTCCTGCCACAGCCGCAGCGTCGCGCGGTCGCCGTCAGCGTTCGCGGATGCGAAGGACCGGGTGACCCGGCCGGGATAGATCCGGCGGAGGCTGAGCGCGAGCCGGCGGGTGTCGGTGATCGTCCGGCGCAGCGACGCGCGTTGCGCGGGCGGCGGCGGCAGCTTGACGGCAAGCCTCCGGTGGATCGAGGCGAGCGCGCGGCGCTGCGCGACGTACGCGCGGCTCTGCCAGGATGCAACCGTCCAGCGAAGATAGGCCGGGTCGGCGCTACGACGGTAGGAGAACGCGGTTCTCGTGTGGCGAAGGCGAGCCGCCCGCTGGTAGTCCCAGGTGACGCGGCGATAGTGGTCGGCCAGCGACCGGAGCTCGCCGACCGACGCCTCGGCAGGCAACATCCGATGCGCGGCCCGGGCGGAGCCCGCAGCAGAGACCACCAGGAAGAGGACCAGTGCGGCCACGACGGGCGCACGTCTGAGATTGAGCCGCCGCAGCGGCGTTGCACGCATTAGATGCCTGGCCTCCTTGGCCCGAGTTGTCCGCAGTTCGGCTTAAGAGGTCACAGGTGCGAGCGACTGAGCGTTGCTGCCCGCCAGCGACCGCGGCCCAGGGTAGCGACGGCCGCGCACCTCACGGCGGAAAGGTCAGGAGAGTGTTAAGGAGCGGGCGTCACGAGCTCAGCGGAAGAGATCGAGCTCGGGCTCGATCACGAGCTCTTGCGCAGTGCCATCGCCTTCGAGCTCGAGCCCGCGGACGATCACGACCGGGACTCCCTCTGCCTTCCCCCGCGCGAGATCGGCGGCTCCCGCAATCTGGTCGGCGACCGCAACCCGGCTTGCCCGCAGCTCGTAGCCGATGCGGTCCTTCGTCCCGCGCAGGTCGACGATCGCCTGCACTCCTGCGACACCGATCGCCACATCTGTCGTTCCCTGCCGAAACGGCCTGCCGAACGAGTCGGTGACGATCACGCCGACGGTGTGCCCGCTCAGCTCGCGGAACCGCGCGCGCAGGGTCCGGGCGCTCAGGTCCGGATCGACGGGCAAGAGGACGAGCGTTCCCGGCTCCGGCGCGTTCGAATGATCGACGCCGGCCGACGCGCAGATGAACCCGTGCTGCGTCTGGGTGATGACGAGCGGGCCCCGCTCCCGCACGATCTCCTTCGCCTCGCGCAGAATCGCCTCGATCTCACGAGGATCGCGCTCATCGCCCGCCAGCTCGCGCGCCTTCGCCGACGGTTCGATCTCGTCGATCCGCACGATCCTGCCCTCGACCTTCGAGACCGCCTTCTGCGCGACGACGACGACGTCGCGGTCTCGCAGCTCGACGAGCCCGACGACGAGCGCAGCGAGGTCGTCGTCCCGCCGAATCTCCGGCAGGCCGCGCACGGGAATGAGCTCGATCATCCTTCGACGGGAACGCCGGTGATCCGCAGGCCCGCGTGTGCCCGATACCTGCGATTCAGATTGACGATCACCGCCGTGATCCCTTCGAGCGCCCGCGCCGAGGCGAGCGGCCCTGCGTCGAGCGCCCTTCCTGCGACGAGCTTTCCGGCCAGCTCGAGCGCCAGGTCCTTGGCCTGCCGGTCGTCGCCGCAGATCAGCGCGTCCTCGTCGGGCGGCGCTGCGTCGAGACTGGCGGCGGCGATCGAGTGCAGGCCGGCGACGACCGGCGAGCTGACGACATCCTGCACGCGCTCGGCGAGGCTGCGCGCATCGGGATCGGGAAGCGCGCCGACGCCTTTCTCGAACGCAATCGCACTCGCGACACACAGGATCGGAGTCGCGCCGATGCTCGACGCAACTTCGCGAGCGGTATCGAGGGCCGCCTCCGCCTTGACGGCAAGCACGACGAGATCGGCGCCGCGAACCGCGTCGACGTTCGACGCGCCGGTGACGGCGTCGCCGCCGAGCTCGCTCGCCGTCGCCGCCGCGCGGCCGGCGTCGCGCGAGCCGATGACGACGGAGTCGACGCCGACGGCAAGCAAGCGATTTGCGAGGGCGCGCCCGAAGCTGCCCGTGCCTCCGAGAATCGCGATCTTCACGCAAGCGCCTCGGACGCGTGCACCGTCGCGGCTGCGAGCCGGCGCGCCGCCGAGGCGTCCGTCATCAGGGTCTCGGTGACCACGGTTCGTCCGACACCGCCGATCGGCTCGGCGGGAGCATCGAGCTCGTCGACGACGAGCACGTCGATCAGCCCCGCGTAGCACGACGCGACATGCATCGGCTCGGTGCCTCCTGCCAGGCGGGCGAGCATCCGGTCGGCAGGCCCCTTGACGGCACGACCTCCGACGAGTGGGCTGACGGCGACACACGGGACGCGGCGCTCCCGCACCGCCGTCTGGATCTCGGCCACGGCGAGGATCGGGCCGATCGAGACGTACGGGTTGCTGGGGGCGATCACGATCAGATCCGCGTTCTGCAGCGCCTCCAGCACGCCGGGGGCGGGAACGGCCTTCGGCGCCCCCGCATAGTGGACGGCGTCGACCTCGTCGCGGTGTCCACGCGCGACGAACCACGTCTGGAACGGCAGCGTCCCGGCGGGCGTCTCGAGGAAGGTGCGGAGGGGGTCGTCCGTCGCCGGCAGGAGTGCCGCCTGCAGCCCCAGGGCGTGCGCGATGCGCTCCGTCACCTCGGATAGGGGTGCTCCCTCGCGCAGCAACTGGGTCCGAACCAGATGCAGTCCGAGATCGCGATCACCGAGCCGGAACCACGACTCGCCGCCGAGCTCGGCAACGGTGGCGAGGGCACGCCACGATTCGTCGGCGCGACCCCAGCCGCGCTCGTCGTCACCGAGGCCCGCGAGCGTGTAGAGAATGCTGTCGAGGTCGGGCGAGACGTGCAGCCCGAGCACCTCCAGGTCGTCGCCGACGTTTCCGATGATCGAGATGTCACGCGGGTCGACCACGTCGACCAGGCCGCGCAGGAAACGAGCGCCGCCGACTCCGCCGGAGAGGACCGCGATCTTCACGCTGCAGCCTCGCGCCGGATCGCGGCGAGCACACTGCGAGTGCGAGGGCCGACGCGCGAACCGAGCCGCGCCAGGTCGTCCACGGTGTCGACATCGTCGACGAGATTCGGAGCATCGAGGAGACGCGAGCCGCTGAGGGCGACGAACCGCCCCGCGCTGCCGGGGCCGTAGAGCGGCTCGAAGTGGCCCTCGTCCGACAGGCCGAGCGCGTTCGTCGTCCCGTCGGCCGCGGGGACGACCGCAAGCCCGTGCTCGGGGACCGCGCCGGCCAGCGTCAGCAGGTCCCGCGGCGTCACGCACGGGAGGTCGGCGTTGACGACGAGGAACGGCGACGGAGCCCCCGCCGACGAAGCGGCATCGAGGCCGGCCCGCACGGCGGCACCCTGACCGTGCCGCGGATCGGGAACGTGCTCGACCCCGTCCGGAAGCTCGACCGGGCGCGGAGACACGACGAAGACGCGGCCGACCGCGAGCGCAGCCGTGACGACGTCATGGAGCATCGCCTCCGCGAGCCGCACGCGATCACCGTCCGACAGGGCTTCGAGCCGCCGCTTCGGGTCGCTGCCGCGGAAGGGGACGACGACCGTTGCCACCACCCGACAACACTACCGGCGCTGTGCGGCGTGCCCGGCTGCTCAGGTCTCGCGGTGGGAGGCCTCGCGCACGTCAGTCCAGTACGTCCCGGCGAGTGCGTCGACGACAGCCTGCTCCGTGTGCGTCGGGTTGAAGACGTGTGCCTCCAGGTCGCAGCAGATCGCGACGGAGTCGAGGTCGACCCCCTCCAGCCGGACGAACGCATCCGTCGGAAGCTGCACCTCACGCAGGGTGTAGTGCCGGAACTGCAGGTCCGGCGCGATCTCCATCAGCTGGGGCCAGTCGGGACAGGCGCGGTAGCTCACCCGGTGCTCACGCCCGCCCAATTGGCGCGCCCGGCCCGGTCTCCTCCATCGTCCAGTCGCCGTCCAGGAGCACCGCCCCGGTCGACTCGCCGGACGGGAAGACGAAGAGCCGCAGCGCGTCGTCGAGTGCGTGCAGCGGCAGGCCGCTCACGGGATCCGTCAGCGCGACGCGGAGGTGAAAGCGCCCGTCGGCAAGTGGGAGCCGCCCGACGTGGAAGCGCAGCTCACGCTCGCCCGCCGCGCCGTTCCACCCGAGCTCCGAGGTCGCACGCGAGGCGCTCGCCAGGACGAGGCCGCCGTCGTCGCGCACCTCGAGCCCGATCAGCGGCGGGGCCACGCCGGCCTCCGCCGAGACGACGACCCGGACGGTCAACGGCTCCCCCGCTGCGAACTGCGAACGCTCGTCGCCGGCGGCGTCGAGCAACTCGGCCGAGACGATCCGAGCCTCGCCCGTGCCCCACTCCCGCAGGCCGGAGTCGAGCTCCTCCGGATTCGAGTCTGCGGCGAGCAGCCTCCGGTACTCCGCGATCGCATCCTGCGTTCGGCCGTCGAACGCGACCTCGCCCTGACGCAGGAGCACGGCGCGGTCGCAGAGGCGCTCGACGGCCTGAGCGTCGTGCGAGACGAAGACGATCGTGCCGCCACGGTTCTTGAACTCGGCCACCTTGCCGAAGCACTTGCGCTGGAACTGCTCGTCGCCGACGGCGAAGACCTCGTCGAGCAGCAGGATGTCCGACTGGATGTGGGCCGCGACCGAGAAGCCGAGTCGCATGTACATCCCCGACGAGTACGTGCGAACCGGCAGGTCGATGAACTGCTCCAGCTCGGCGAACGAGACGATCTCGTCCATCGCCTCCCGGACGCGACTGCGCGAGAGCCCGTGGATCGAGCCGTTCAGGTAGACGTTCTCGCGCCCCGTGAAGTCCGGGTGGAAGCCGGCGCCGAGCTCGAGCAGCGATGCGACGCGGCCCCCCGCTTCGACGCGACCCGCGGTCGGCTTGATGATCCCGGAGACGAGGCGCAACAGCGTCGACTTGCCGGAGCCGTTCCGGCCGACGAGCCCGACCGCCTCGCCGGGCTCGACGGTGACCGACACGTCGCGGAGCGCCTTGACCTCGCGCGCGCCGAGCCGCCCTCTGGCGACGAAGAGGTCCTTCAGCGTGCGCTGCGCCTTCGGGTAGACACGGAACGTCCGCGAGACCCGGTCGACGACGATGCGTCCGGCCGTCACACCGTTGAAGGTAGCGCCTGGACGAGCTGGGCGAGGTCGGTCAGCCTGCCCGGATCGGTGCCCGGGAGCACGCCGTGCCCGAGGTTGAAGATGTGTCCCGGCCGGCCGTCGGCGCGGCGAAGGACGTCGCGCGCGGCGCGCTCGGCACGGTCCCACGGGCCGAGCAACACAGCGGGGTCGAGGTTCCCCTGCACGCCGCGGTCGCCGACGAGCTTCCAGCCCTCGTCCAGCGGGATCCGCCAGTCGAGCCCGATCACGTCGCCGCCCGCACGGGCGAGCGCCGGCAGGAACGTCGCTGTCCCGGTGCCGAAGTGAATCGTCGGCACGCCGGCTGCGGCCAGGATGCGGGCCGACCACGGCGCCGCGAACTCGTCGTAGTCCGCCGGTGCGAGGGCTCCGACCCACGAGTCGAACAGCTGGACGACGTCGGCCCCGGCGCGGGCCTGCGCAGCGACGTAGCCCGAGAAGCACTCTGCGAGCTTGTCGAGCAGCGCGTGCCACACCTCCGGCTCGTTGTACATCAGCGCCTTGACGGTCGCGAACTCCCGCGACGGGCGCCCTTCGACGAGATAGCCGGCGACGGTGAACGGCGCGCCGCAGAAGCCGACCACCGCCTGCCCGGGCGCGAGCTCGCGACGCACGATCGCGATCGCCTCGAGCAGCGGCGCGAACGCCTCTTCCGGATCGGGCACCCGCAGCTGCTCGACCGCAGCGAGCGTCCGGACCGGATCGGCGACGACCGGCCCGACCCCTTCGACGAGCTCGACGTCGAGCCCCAGTCCGATCACCGGGGTCATGATGTCGGCGAACATCACCGCTGCGTCGACCCCGTGCCGCCGCACGGGCTGCAACGTCACCTCGGCACACAGCTCCGGCGTGTTGGCGACCTCCCAGAACGAGTGGCGCTCCCGCACCGCGCGGTACTCGGGGAGCGACCGCCCCGCCTGTCGCATGAACCAGACCGGCGTGCGCTCGACCGGCTCGCGCCGGGCGGCGCGCACGAGTAGCGGCTCCATCGAGGCTCTAGGCTAGCCACCCGTGAGCACGGGCCCATTCGCAGTCCGCTTCGGCCTCTTCCCGGCGGTCGCCCCTCGGGCCGGCACCGTCGAGCAGGTGCCGCTCGAGGTCGAGAACGCAGGCTCGCTGCCGTGGCGGCGCGAGCTGTTCGTCTCGTATCACTGGCTCGACACGCGGGACAACCCGATTCACTGGGACGGCATCCGCACTCCGGCCCCGGCGCTCGCTCCCGGCGAGCGCGGGACGGTGACGGCCGCCGTCCGCGCGCCGATCCCTCCCGGCCGGTACCGGCTCGCTTTCGACCTGGTGGCCGAGCTGCGAGCGTGGTTCTCCGAGCTCGGCAGCCCGATGCTCGTGCAGGACGTGGACGTCGCGGCGCGCGAGGCCGAGCCGAGCGCACCCCTGCCGGAGGGGTGGGACCGCGCGCCGGACTGGGAGGAGCGCGTCCGGGCGGCGCACGCCGAGGGGTACGCGGTCGTGGCGGGCGCGGTCGCCTGGCCTTCGGGGGTACTCCACCGCCGGCCGAAGGAGCTGGCCCCGTACGAGCCGGGCCAGGGCCGCGTCCCGGGCTTCTCGAGCCCGCTCCTCGTGCCGTCCGTGTTACCGGGCGTCGAGCTCGAGCCGCTCGGCGAGCTCGCGGGCCTCCCGGCCTACGCCGCCCCACGCGACGAGCCGTGGGTCTACGACGGCCGCATCGTGCTGCGCCGCAGAGGGCGGTAGCGCGACCCGGTCGAGTCTGACTGGAGTCAGACTCACGTCTGACACACGAAATCGAAACGAGAGCGTGACGAGAGTGTGCCGGGGCGGTTGTTTCCCGCATCGGCATGCGGGATTGCGGGCACCGGCCGCCAGGTTGAAAGTGGGAAAAACGGGTGAGCGACCCGTCGGCCTGCGCCGGGACCGAGCGGCTGCGTCAGACTCGAGTCTGACTGGAGTCAGACTCGGGGTCAGAGCTCGACCGCGATGCGATCGTCGACGGCGCGGAAGACGACCGCGCCGAGGATCAACGCGAGCACCGCGGCTACGACCAGATAGACGACGTCGGCGAGGCGTGGGGAATGCCCCGACCAGATCGCATCCCGCACCGCGAAAATGGGCGGGGCGACCGGGTTTCCCCACCGCAGCACGTTCAGGAGCGCATGGTGCGATTTCGCCTTCTCGGGCAGGGTCGTCACCGACCAGAGGATCGGCGTCAGGAAGAACCACGGCAGGAGCGCCGCCGTGAGGATGTGCTCGATGTCGCGGAAGAGCACGTTCAGACACGCGACGAGCAGCGCCAGCCCGGCGACGAAACCGGTGAAGAGGATCGCCAGCGGGATCGCCGCCCACACGTTCGCGCGCGCATCCGGGACGAAGATCAGCGACAGCACGATGAGGATCGCGATCATCACCGCGTAGGTGACGGCCTGCGTCGCCACCATCGAGAGCGCGACCAGTTGCCGCGGGAACCGCACCTTCTTGATCAGCTCCGCACTGTCCACCATCGAGCGCGACGCCGACTGCAACGAGACCGAGAAGAAGATCCAGCAGGCGAGCCCGGCCAGCAGGTAGATCGGGTAGTGCGGGATGTTGCCGTTCTTGATCAACAGCCCGAAGACGACGAGGTAGACGCCCAGCAGCACGAGCGGGTTCAGGAGCGACCACGCGACGCCGAGCAGCGAGCCCTTGTACTTGGCGTGAAAGTCCCGCCGGAAGAGGTTCGTGAAGAGCTCCCGGTAGCGGAGCAGGTCGGCGTAGACCGTCATCGGCCCGAACTAGTCTACGGCTGGCTTGTGGCGACATACACAGCCCTAACACCGATGCCCTACCCTCGCAGCCTGTGACCGCAGTCGGCGCAGTCGCGGCGCTACCCGTCAGCTTCCTCGTCGTCTGGCTCTTGCTCCATTCGCGCGTGGCCAGCGGGCTCGAACGTACGCCCGACGCGAGCCGCTGGCGCGCGGCCGCGACACCGCTCGTCGGCGGCGTCGGGATCTACGCCGGCTTCACCGTCGGCCTCTGGCTGTGGTGCTCGGGCCGCTCGGGGCCGACCGCCGCCTCCTCGGCATCTTCGCCGGCGCAAGCCTCCTCTTCGTCGCCGGTCTGATCGACGACGTACGCACGCTGCCGCCCATCGCGAAACTCGCAGCGCAACTCGGCGGCGCCGCGATCGTGCTCTCGACCGGGACGACAGTCGAGCTGTTCCACAACAAGTGGATCGCAATCCCGCTCGGCGTGATCTGGCTCGTCGGGATGACCAACGCGTTCAACCTGCTCGACAACATGGACGGGCTGGCCGGGAGCCTGGCGGTGATCGCCGCCGGCTTCTTCGCGTCGTCAGCCGCGATTCAGGGCGGCGCCGGCCTCGTACTCGTCCTGTCCGTCTCGCTCGCGCTGGCCGTCCTGGGGTTCCTTCCCTTCAACCTCCGTCCCGGCCGCCCGGCTCTCGCGTGGATGGGAGACAGCGGCTCGCAGCTGATCGGATTCACACTGGCGTCGCTCGGCCTCGCGTCGAGCTACACCGTCGCCTCGTCGACTGTCGCGACGCTCGTCCTGCCCGTGCTCGTGCTGGCCGTACCGATCCTCGACACGACACTCGTGACGATCGTGCGTCTGCTCGAAGGCCGGCCCGTCTCGCAGGGAGGACGGGACCACAGCTCACATCGCCTGGTTTCCCTCGGCGTCTCGGAGACCGGCGCCGTCGTCCTGCTGGCGCTCGTCTCGGCCGCGCTCGGCGCGACCAGCCTCGCCTACGAAGCATTCGGCAACGGCCGAGTGGCGGCATTCGGCGTACTCGTGAGCTTCGCCCTCCTCATTCAGCTGGGGAGCTTCCTCGCCGACGTCGACCGAGCGGGCGCAGAAGTCCGCGCTACGTGTACATGCGACGGACGCCGAGGTCGTCGTCGACGGCGCGCTGATCTCGGCCTCGTTTCTCCCCGCCTACCTGCTCCGCTTTGACGGCATCGGCACGACCAACCAGCGCCATCTCTTCCTCCTCGCCCTGCCGGTGCTGCTGCTCTGCCGCTACATCGCGTTGCTCCTGTTCGGCATGTACGCCAGCGTCTGGCGGTACACGAGTGCGAGGGACGCGTGCTCGCAACGGCGGCGGTGGCGTTCTCGGCCGTCGCGGCGCTCGGGATCCTCGTCCTGACGCAGGGAACGTCGGAGACTTCTCGCGCATCTCTTCGTGATCGACGCACTCATCTGCTCGGTGGCGATCACTGCCGCACGGTTCGCGGAGCGTGCGATCATCCACACGATCGGGCTTGCGCGGCGCCGAGACGAGCGTCGCGTGCTGATCGTCGGTGCCGGCCGTGCGGACGAAGCCTCGTTCGCGAGTTGCGCGAGACACCCGACGAGCGCGTCGTCGGCTTCGTCGACGACGACCCGGGCATCCGCGGCCGCCGGGTGAACGGGGTGAGGGTGTTCGGCGGTGCAGCGTCGATCGACGCCGCACTCGACCGTACGAGACCCGATATCGTCCTCATCACGATCCCGAGGCCGCTGCCGACCGTCTCGCCAAGATCATCAGCGCCTGCGAAGCACGCGAGCTCGACTGTCGCGTCGTCCGTCGCGAGGTCGATGTCGACCCACGTGTGATTCTCGAGCCGCGCACTCGTTGACAGACGCGAAGCCGACGAAGCTCGACCGCCTGCTCGCGGCCTATCCGCTGGTCTCCGTCTACCTGCTCCTGCTCTTGCTCTACGGGTGGCAGACGACGCGGATCGTGTCGCCCTGGATCTTCACGGACGAGCTCAACTGGTCGCTCCTCTCGCGCGCGATCGCGCACACCGGGCACCCCCAGCTCCGCGGGCATCCCGCCCCGTTCGGATCGCTGTACGCGTATTTCCAGGCGCCTGCGTGGTGGGCGGGCGCGACGGCACCGTCATACGCAGTTGCGAAATACCTGAACGCGGCGGTGATGACCGCGTCCCTGTTCCCTGCCTATGGTTCGCCCGGCTGTTCCTCCCACGCCTGCACGCGTACGTCGCGGCGATGGCGGGCGCAGTGATCCCGTCGCTCGCGCTGACCGGCGTATTGATGCCCGAGTCGCTCGCGTACTTCTGGTCGACGCTCACGATCTACCTGGTCGCACGAGCACTGCTCCGCCCGACCTGGGCGAGCATCGCGCTGGCCGCGGTCGCGTGCTCATGCCCCTTCGTCCGCGACCAGCTTCGCGTGCTCGTGTTCGCCGCCGTGTTCGCGACCGCGATGTTCGCGGCGACGTCACGCGGCCGTGCGGTGATCCGAAGCTGGACGTGGGGCGAGAGGTTCCGGCGCGGTGGTCCTGCTCGTCGGGGTCGCGATCGCTCTCGACGTGCTGCTGATCCACCACTCCTACGATCTGGTACGTCGGGACGCACTTCTGGCACCAGTGTTCACCTACGGCCTGTGGGCGTTCGGCGCGTTTGCCATCGGGGTGGGCGTCCTGCCGGTCGTCCTCGCGCTCGCCTGGCTCCTCGGCGGCCACGCGGAGACCCGTGAGGATCGTGCTCTTCTCGCGGCGCTCGCTGCGACGTCTCTGGTTCGGCCTCTATACGGCCGTCAAGGCGTCGTACATCTCGTCGACCTTCGCGATCCGCGTCGAGGAGCGAAACCTGATCTATCTCAGCCCGATCGTCTTCGTCGCCGCGGTGCGGTTCGTCGCCGACCGCCGTGTGCGGCCACTGCCGCTCGTCCTCGCCGCCGGCGCCACCGCCTGGCTCCTGTGGTCGACGCCCTACCACGCGTACGAGCACCTCTACTCGGATGCGTTCGGGCTCTCGATCCTGCAGTGGCTGAACCAGAACTGGTTCTGGACGATCGCCGACCTGCGTTGGCTGCTGTACGGGATCCTGGCGCTGTCCGTCCTCTTCGCGCTTTGCTTCGCTACGCCTCCCGCGCGCCGCGTGCACTGGCGATCACGGCGGTGTGGTCGGACTGGCCGTCGTCGCCTGGAACCTGACGGGAGAGATCTCGGCCGCGCACCAGGCAGTTGCGCCGGCGAAGTTTCAGCGCTCGCTGATCCCGACGCCTCCCGACTGGATCGACCAGGAGAACGGCCGCGCCAAGTCGCTCTTCATCGGGAGGGCGCTGCAGAGCTCGCTGAGTTTCTGGAGCACCGAGTTCTGGAACCAGTCGATCGAGCAGGCCTGGTCGGTCGACGCCTCGACGCCGCCTCCTGGGCCGACGGTCACGCCCGATTTCAGCGGCACCGACGGCGCGATGAGGCCGCAACTTCCCGTGGACTGGGCCGTCGCGCCGCCCGAGGTCGGGATTCGCGGCGTCGCCTGGAGAAGGCGGGCGGATTCGTCCTCTACCGCGTGCGCACCCGATCCGGATGATCGACTTCACCTCGGGCATCACTCCCGACGGCTGGATGGAGCTCGGCACGCCCTCGCTCTACGTGCGCTTCGCGACCCGGCCCGTGCACGGCGTGCTGACGATCTCGGCCTCTCGCATCGGCCGCGGCGGCTTGTGGCGACCTCGCGCCCTCGACGTTCACGTTCAGCGTGTCGCGGCTTCGCATCGACCGAAGCGGCCAGCCGGCGGCCGGGCCGCGCCAGAGGTCGGCTCGCACGACGGTGCGCTCGACGCCCTGCGACGAAAAGATCATGCGCATCCCCGCGGTGGCGCCGTTGATCGTCGAGGGCGGGCCGCCGGCGCGTTCACCGCCGGAGACGGCCGCAAGCTGGCCGCGCAGGTCGGTTACTCCTTCGCGCCCAAACCCTTAGCGCGGACCGCAGCCGCTCGGGGTGCTTGCGCACGAAGCGCGCGATCCCGGCCCAGTGCCACAACGTGCGCCGTGTCAGCCAGCGCTTGTCGGTCTCGGCCTGGTGCTCGTGGCGGACGACCGCGGACGGCACGTACCACCGCTCCCACCCGGCGCCCATGGCGCGGTACTGCAGATCGATGTCCTCGCCGTAGAGGCGGAACCCCTCGTCGAAGGCGCCGATCTCGTCGAGCATCGTGCGCCGCAGCATCAGGAAGCCGCCGAGCATCCAGTCCGCCTCGACGGGCACAGTCGGCACGGCCGAGTCGAGATTGAAGTGGCGCCGTTGCGGGACGACGAGCCGAAGCGGCGTTCTGCGGACGATCGTGCCGGCAACGGTCGGAAAGCGTCGCCGCGAAGGTTGCCAGGTGCCGTCGGGATAGATCATGCGGGGACCGGCGACGCCGCAACGGTCGTGGCTCGCCATGAACGTCGAGAGCGCCTCGATCGCGCCGGGCTCGGGCGTGGCGTCGGGGTTGACCGAGACGACGAGCGGCGCCGTCGTCAACGCGAACCCTTTGTTCAAGTTGGCGGCGTAGCCGACCGCCGCCGCGTTGTGGACGGCCTCGATGCCTGCCGGAACGGAGCCCGGGATGTTCGCGATCACGACGAGCTCGTCGACCTGGGTCTGCAGTGCCGGCAGCAAGTGCGCGACCGCGTCGGGCGTGCCATGCGAGACGACGACCGCTGCAACCTTCATGCGAGCACGCTCCGGTAGACCTCCGCGGTGCGTCGCGCCGCCGCTTCCCAGGTGTAGCGGCGAGCGCGCTCCAGCCCCGCGGCGGCAAACCGGCCGCGGTCGGCCAGCGACGTCGCCCAAGGCGCGCCCGTAGTCACCGTCCTCGGCGTACGACGCGGCGTCGCCGGCGACCTCGCGCAACGCTGCGTCTCCGGAGAGCACGACCGGCGTCCCGCTGGCCATCGCCTCGACGGCGGGGATCCCGAAGCCCTCGTACCGGGAGGGAAGGACGAGCGCCGCCGCGCCGCGGTACAGCTCGGCAAGCTCCGCCTGCGTCACCCAGCCTCGGACGTCGGCGCCGCGAGCACGCAGATCGGCGACGAGCGCCGGGCTCCTTCTCCGGGCCCGCGACGACCAGAGGCAGGTCGTTCTCCTGCGCGGCCGCGAGCGCCGCGAGCGGGTTCTTGCGCGCCTGGACTGCGCCGACGAACAGGACGTACTCGTGCGAACGCTCGCCGCCGGGGAGAAGGCGGGATCGACGCCGTGCGGCGTCACCGTCACTTTCGCGGGATCGAGCCCGTACAGCTCGACCGCATCGCGCTTCGTGCGCTCGGAGACCGCGAGCACCTGTCGCGCGCGCCGGGCGGCGCGGGGCACAACCGTCTTGAACGTCAGCCGGTCGAGCAGGCCCATCACGTCGGGGTCCCGCTCGAAGTGAAGGTCGTGCAGGGTGACGACCGAGGGACCGCGCCAGCCGAGCGGGAGGGCGTGCTGGAAATGCGCCAGCTCGGGTCTCAGGCGCCGGAGCAGCCGGGGCAGTGACCACGCCATGCGGAGCTCCTGCGAGCGGGCGGGCAGTGCGATCGCCTCGACACCCGCGGGAACGAGGTCGGGGCGGCGGGTGACCGCGGCGAAGCGGAGGTCGGGCGCCACGAGCGGCAGCTCGCGCAGCAGGTTCCGCACGTAGGTCTCCTCACCCGTCCGGTTCCGTCCGAGCACGTCTGCGTCGAGCAGGATCACGACACGGCCTCGTAGACCTCACGCGTGCGCCGGGCGACGTCGGCCCAGCCGGGACCTGCGCGCGGCATGGCCCGGAACGCGCGCGCGACCCCGTCGCGAATCGACTCGGCGTCGGCCGGATCGACGTACACAGCATCGGCTCCCGCCAGCTCGGCCATCGCCGAGTCGCGGCTGGTGACGACCGGGCAGCCGCACGCCAGCGCCTCGGCGACGGGAATGCCGAAGCCTTCGTAGAGCGAGGCGTAGACAAGGCACCGCGCGCCGCGGTAGAGGGCGGCGAGCTCGGCGTCCGAGACGCCGCCCAGCCAGGTGACGTTCGCTGGTGGATCGACACCGCCCCAGCCGCGCACGCCGACGACGCGCAGCTCGCCTTCGACCGCGCGTGCGATGCGCTCGAGGTTCTTGCGCGGCTCGAGCGTCCCGACCGCGAGGACGTAGTCGCCCTCGGCCCTCGGGCCGTCGGGCTTGAACACGTCCTCGACCGCATTCGGGACGACGTCGATCCTCGCCGCGTCGACACCGACGAGCGAGGCGATCTCGCGCTTCGTGAACTCCGAGACGGCGATCAGGCGCGTTGCGGCACGGAGCACGCGCGGGACGGCCAGGCGCGAGTACCACGCCGTCCAGCGGTTGAACCACTCCGGGTGCCGGAGCACCGCCAGGTCGTGCACCGTCACGACGAGCGGTCCGCGCGCCCGGAACGGGCCGCGAAACGTGGGGCAGTGCAGGAGGTCGGCCCCCGCCGGGGCGCGCAGGCGCGGATACCAGAGCGCATCGGCCGCGAGCGTCCGCGCCCGCGACGTCGCGGGATACTCCACCTCGACGAGCTCGACGTCGAGATGGTCGCGCAGCCCGCGCACGTACCGCGCCGTTCCGGCGCGCGTCTGCCGAAGAGGCGTCGTGTCGAGGGCTACGCGAACTTGAGGTACCCCTCGCGAAAGACTTCGCCCACGCGGCGCCAGGAGAATCGCTCGACGTGCTCCAGGCCGAGCCGCCGCAGCTCGTCGCGCCGGGCGAGAGCCTCGCGAATCGCCGCGGCAATTGCCTCCGGGCTCTCGGGGTCGGCGCGAACCGCGACGCCGCCGGCCGCCTCGTCCATCGACGGATGCGCCGAGGCGACGACCGGCGCACCCGAGGCCATCGCCTCGGTGATCGGCATTCCGAATCCCTCGAACCGCGACGGATAGACGACGGCGGCGGCGCCACGATACAACCGGGCCAGCTCCTCGTCGTCGACGCGCCCGAGGCGGACGATGCCGGGCCGGTCGAGCTCGGGCTGCTCGCCCCAACCGCTGCCTCCGACGACGGCGAGCGACAGGCCCGTATCGTCGAGCAATGCGAACGCCTCGACGAGGGTTTCGAGATTCTTGCGGGGCTCGAGCGTGGCGACCGTGAGCAGGTACGGCCGCTCGCGTTTGGCGACGGCGCCGTCCGCACTGAACTCCGCGCCGACCCCCGGATGCGCCACGAGCACGCGCTCGCGCGCGAAGCCGGTCGTCCGCGCGAAGTCGTCGGCGGTGAAAGACGAGTTGGCGAAGACGACATTGCACGTAGCGGCTGCGTTCTTGTACTTGCGTCCGTGCATCGCGCGCGTACGGCCGGTGGTCCACTCGGGATGGTGGACGGGCACGAGATCGTGGATCGTCGTCGCGCGGACCCCGGCCCGCTGCGGCGGATACATCCAGTCGCTGAAGTGCAGCACGTCGAACGGGCCGAGCCAGCGCTCGGCCACGGGGTGAGCGATCACCGACCACGCGGTGCGCCACGCGTGCGCGAACGGGAGCGTCACGAGCCGCAGCTCGACGTCGATCCCGGCGAGCGTCTCCGGGATGACGCGCTTGCCGGACGGGGAGGTCGGCGCGAACGCGACGATGTCGTCGCCGTGCTCGGCGCGCGACCTCGGCGAGGCCGCGGAGCGAGCCGCGGATGTAGTTGTTGACCCCGGTTCGCTCGTGTGAGAGCGGGCTGACGTCGAACGCGATTCTCATCGAGGCGGCGAGTAGTCGAATGCGTAGAAGTGTGCGCCGAGCGCGCGCGTGTCCTTGCTGCCGGGCTGCACCTTCGCCGGAACACGCAGGAGACGGGAGGTGAACGTCACCTCGCACCGGTTTGCCGCGTCGGGCCGCAACGGGACGACCATCGTCACCTGCTCGGCGGGCGGGATCACGACCGACGTGCGGCCGCCGCGGCCGAAGGAGGCCGAGACCACCTGGTCTCGGTCGAACAACTGCGCGTCCGTGCCCAGCCGCACCGCCAGCCGCCCGCCCTGGCACTGCACGCGGCGATACGTGACCGTCCGCCCGGCCCAGCTGTCGTTCGGATAGAGGCCGTGGATGCGGGTGAGGACGACGAGCGGCCCGTCGACGCGGTAGAGGGTGAGCCCGATCCCGGGATCGCGGGCGAGGCGGCGCCCCGCGATGTCCGTGTACGAGACCGCGTACCGCACGCGCGGGACTACACCTGCCGCCGTGGCGAGCCGGCCGTCCGGCAGCTCGCGCACGGGCGTCTCGGGCAGCCCGCCGTCTGCGGGGTCGGGGCCGTCGACGGTGTAGACGGTGTGAACGCTGCGGTTGAAGAACTCGTTCACCCAGAGCGGCCGCGTCTCGCCGGCGTAGTGCCACACGAACGCCACGTCGGCCTTGCGGCCGACGCGCCGGTCGATCCAGTCGGGGTGCGGGAGCCGAACACCGGCCCAGAGGCCGCCGATCGACGCTTGGCGAATACCGTGGCGGCCGTTCTCGACGAGGCCGGAGGCGAGCACGAAGTAGACGGCCACGAGCGCCGGAGCGATCAGCGCAAACCGTCGCGGCAGGAAGACGAGCGAAGCGGCGACGATCCCCGTGCCCAGGGCGACCTTCCGCAGGGCGTCGAAATGAATGCCGCGGTCCTGCACCCACCACCACGGCAGCAGGCCGAATGTGTCCGAGACGGCGGACGGATTGACGAAGCGGGCGAACGGCACGGCGAACGGCAGCAGGCCGGCAACGAGCGCTGCGAGGGCGAGCACGAATCTTCGCCGCGGGACGACGTCGTCACGCGACGCAAGCCCGAGCAGTGCGATGAGGGCGAAGGGCGCAACGTAGAAGTCGTTGCGCTCCTCGATGCGAAACGACTGCATCGACGCGAACGCCGCCACCTCGAGCACGACGAGGACGGTGATCGACAAGGTCGCGGCGGCGAACGCGCGCACGCCGGGCGAGCCGCTGCGGGGCGAGAGCCAGATCGCGAGGAGCGCTGCGACCCCGACGACCCCGAGCGAGAGATCGAGCTCGGCGGCGTGCCAGAGCACGTAGTGGGCGATGCTCGAGATCGAGTAGCCGCGGTCGGTCGCGGCGCGATAGGCGCCGAGGAGCGACAGCGGCGAGCGTCCGCGGGCCAGGCTGGCTGCCAGCGCGAGCAAAGCGCCCGCGGCGGTCAGCCCGTAGAGCGGCGCGAAGCGACGGAGCCTGGAGCGCAGGTCGCGCTCGATCGCTCCGTGCACGATCGGGGCGACGAGCGCCGCGCCGAAGAGCGCGACTGCCTGGGCGCGGGTCGCAAACGCGAGCCCGCAGACCGCGAGGAGCACGACCTGACGCCTCCACGTCGGCTGCTCGAGCGTCCAGACCAGCACGAGAGCCGTGAGCACGAAGATCGGGAAGAACGCGTTCTCCGTCATCAGCATCCCGGTGTAGAGCATCGGCGGGATCAGCACCGTGAGCGCAGCCGCGGCGAGTGAGAGCCACTGCGAGAGGAGCCTCCGCGCGAGGAAGTACGTCGGGATCGCGGTCAGCGACATGACGACCGCGTTGATCACCTTCGCCGCCGCGTACGCCTGCGGAACCGATCCGTACGCGCGGAACGCCGGCGCGATCAGGAGCGGGTAGACGAAGCCGTAGCCGCTCGACGGAACGCCGCGGACGAGGAAGCGGCCGTCGGCCGCGACCGACTTCCCGAGCTCCGAGTAGATGAGCTCGTCGACCATGATCCACGGCGCCGGCATCCGGCCGACGAGCACGATCCGGACCGCGGCCGAGACGGTGACGATCGCGGCGAGCCAGAGCCAGGCCGGCGCCGAGACCGCGCGGCGCGCGAGACTCACCCGACGATCCCGGCGTCGACAGCGGCGCGGGCGAGCGCCCGTGCGTCGTCGATCCCCACCTCCGCCGCAGCCTGCGCGATCCGCAGCAGGACCGCATCGTCGACCGCGTCGCCCCCCGCCGCCGATTCGAGCGCACCGACATAGAGATCCGCGACCCGCTGGAGGTCGTGCTCCCGCTCGACGTACGCCCGGGCGTTCGCGCCGAGCGTCGCGCCGTGCTCGGCGGCGAACCCGAGTGCGGCCTCGAGCATCGCGACCTCGTACTCGTCGACCGGAACCTTGACCACGACGTCGTCCGGCAGCTCGGCGAACCACCCGACGTCGGAGACGACGAGCGGACGTCCGAGCGAGAGCGCGCGGATCACCGAGCCCGACGTCTCGCCCATCGTCGGATAGCGAAGGTTGACGAGCACGTCGCACGCGGCCATCAGCGACCACATCCGGTCCTCGGGCACGTAGTCGAGACGCTCGACGCCCTCGGTGAGCCCGAGCCGCTCCAGGCGGCGGCCGACGTCGAAGCGGTCGCCGGCGCCGCCGACGAGCAGCAACCTGGCGCCCGGCTGCCTGCGGCGAAGCGAAGCGAACGCCTCGAGCAGCTGCGGAATGCGCTTGTTCATGTTCAGGAACCCGAAGCATCCGATGAGCGGCTCTCCGCCGACGTCGGCCGCGGGCTCGATCCGGCCGTGCGGCCAGCCCGGGTGCGGTACCTGCCAGAGCCGCCCGCCGTAGCCCGCCTCGCGCGCCCGTTCCGCGACGTACCGCGAGTGGACGATCAGCCCGGTCGCCTGATCGAGATAGACGCCGGAGAGCGGGAACCGCTCCGGCTGCGTCTCCCAGAGCAGCGGCAGGAGGTTGTCGAGCACGCCCAGTCCGAGGAGGCGTCCAGGGACTCCGAGCTCGCGCTCCATGGCGTCGAGGTAGCCGCGTCCGTCGCCTCGGCCGATCGTCACGCCGGCGACGAGATGATGCAGCACGTACTCGTGCAGCACGACGACGCCGGGCCGAGCACGCAGCGCATCGACGATCCAGCCGTGCGCGTCCGGGTCGTTGCCGAGGTGGTAGAGCGCGATGTCGGCGGCCGGCGCGCGCTTGCCCGGCTCGGCGACGACGACGTCGACACGGTCGCGAAGGGCCGGCAGAAGCAGCGTCGAGTAGTCGGCGATCCCCGACCGCGACGGCGGCAGCGGCGAGTAGTAGGCGACCTTCATGCAAGGAGGGCGTCGACGCACGCGTCCCAGGTGACGCGCTCGGCAATCGCCTGACCGGCTCCGCCCCATGCCTTCGCCTCGTCGACGTGCGTGGTCACGTACTCGCACGCGCGCCCGAGCTCGGCTGCGTCGGGAGCGACGACGAGGCCTGTGCGGTGGTCGTGCACGACCTCGAGCGGGCCGCCTGCATCGACCGTCGTGACGACCGGCTTGGCCGAGAGGAACGCTTCGTACGGAACCATCCCGAAGTCCTCGTCGATCGGGGCGTAGTAGACCGCCGAGCACCGCGCGTACAGATCGGCGAGGCGATCGTCGTCGACCCGGCCGGCGAACTCGACCTGGCCGTTCAGCCCCCGCAGCCAGGCCCTCGAGCCGCTCGCGGTCGGGGCCTTCGCCCGCGATCACGATCCGCAGCGCGGGCACCTGCCGCGCGGCCTCGACGAGCAGGTCGATGCGCTTCGCACGGTCGAGTCTGTTGACCGAGAGGACGAAACCTTCGGGCTCGGCGCTTCTGTAGGCGAGCGACTGCGGAGGGTGCGGGAGGATCTCCGCGTCGATGCCGTTGTAGCGCTGCAGTCGCCCGGCCACGTTGCGCGACGTGGCAAAGACGCGGCGCGCTTCGCCGAGCGCAGTCCGGTCGAGCCGCTCGATCGCACGTCGCGTCGCACGATCCTCGCGGCGAGCCCGAGAACTGTCCGAGCTCGGTCCCGTCGTAGTCGTACGCCTGCCGGAACTGGTGGAGGACCCAGGCCACCTTGTTCGGATGCCGGACGCAGTACGCCGGGAACTTGGTCGCGATCACGCGCTCGATGGGGCGGCCGTCCGACTCGGTCAGGTCGACGAGCCGCCAGAGGAAGGCCTGGTCGAGCACGCGTGTGCCGGGATACCACTTGAACGGGATCGTCACGAGCTCGGCCTCGTGGCCGCGGCGGCGCAGCGCGCCAACGAGGTCGTCCGCCAGGAGCTCGGCGCCGCCGCGCACGAATGGCACCTGCGGCGCGCAAACCGCGACCCTCACGTGAGAGAGCTCATTTCTGCTCGAGCCGCTGCAAGCGCTCGTCGAGGTCGTCGACGAGCTTCAGCACGGCGTCGTTGAACGCGCGCTGGTCGGCGAACGCGGGCTCGACGTACCACCGCATCAGACGCCGGAGCACCGACTTGAGCGGCCCTCCCTTGCCGACGATCGGCCGCTCCGCCGAGACCGGCCACAGGCGCTCGGCCTGGTCGCGGACGGACAGGCGCACCTGGGCCGGCGGGACGCCGTCGCGCCGCGGCCCCGCGGCGTGGACCTCGTCCTTCAGCTTCTGGAAGAGCGCGGCAACATCGGACTCGGGGGCCTCCGGCACTGGGCGGGAGTCTAGTTCGCCCGGATTACGGCTCTGTAAGAAGGCCTTGCGGAGTGCACTACGATCGCCCGCGTGGTCGGGATCTCGCTCCTCACGCTCGTGCCGGGCGAGCTCGGGGGCAGCGAGACCTACGTCCGCGAGCTGCTGCGCGGGCTCGAGCGGGTGGGGGTGCACTCCTACCGCGTGCTCGTGCCGCCGATCGCGGCGGACGCCGGAGAGGGCCTCCCGACGGAGGTCGCGACGCGGTACCGGTCCGGGCGCACGGTGCCGCGGCGGCTGGCGGCGATCGTCGAAGGAACGCTGCGCCCCGGCCCGCTCCGCCCCGGGCTTGCCGAGGCGGGCGTCGTGCATTTTCCCCTGACGATCGAGATCCCGCGCGTCCAGGCACCGACGGTCGTGACTCTGCTGGACGTGCAGCACCTCGACCTGCCGAAGATGTTCCCGCAGGCCGAGCGGGTCTTTCGCAGCGTCTTCTGGCACCGGTCGGTGCGCCGAGCCGACCGGGTGATCGCGATCAGCCAGTTCGTCCGCGGCCGGGCCATCGACCGCCTCGGGCTCGACCCGGCGCGGATCTCGGCGGTGCCGCTCGGGATCGATCACGCCGTGCTCACGCCGGGGACAGTCGAGCGTGAGCCGTTCCTGCTCTATCCGGCGCGCGGCTGGCCGCACAAGAACCACGAGCGGCTCTTCCAGGCCTTCGCGCTCGTCAGGAAGGAGCGGCCCGACCTGCGGCTGGTGCTGACCGGCAGCGCGTTCGACGACGTTCCGGAGGGCGTCGAGGCCAAGGGGCACCTCGCCTGGCGCGAGGTCGTGACGCTCATGCAGCACGCGTCCGCGCTCGTCTTTCCATCCCTCTACGAGGGCTTCGGGCTGCCGCCGCTCGAGGCGATGGCCTGCGGGTGCCCGGTCGCCTGCTCGAATGCAGCCGCGCTGCCGGAGACGGTCGGCGACGCCGCACGGCTGTTCGACCCCTACGACCCCCGCGCGATCGCAGACGCGGTGCTCGACGTGCTGGCCGCGCCGGAGGAATGGGCTCGCCGGGGCCTCGAGCGTGCCGCGCGTTATTCGTGGGACGAGACCGCGCGCGCGACCGACGCCGTCTACGGCGAGCTTCTCTGACCGAGCCTGCCGGCGCGGGCGTCGCGCCACCCCGCGAGCACGGCCCGGATCGCGTCTCGGCGCCTCGGGTGACCCAGCGACTGCACGAGGTGTGCGGCCACGACCACTCCGCGGCGTAGCCCCCGCCGTCCGCGCGGCAGTGGGGCATATCGCTCGGCGACGACGATCGTGTTGCGCGTGTCGTAGTAGAGGTTCGTCGTCGATGCAGCGCCACCGCTGGCCGCGGAGCCCTTGTGCCGGACGAGGGCGTCGGAGACCAGCACGACGGCGAAGCCCGCGCGCCGGATCCGCAGCGACCACTCGACGTCCTCGACATACATGAACAACGACTCGTCGAGCAGCCCCGCACGCTCGGCTGCGGCACGCGAGACAGCCAGAGCCGCGCCGTCGGCGCGCCCGACGTCGCGCAGGCCGGGAGTCCCCGAGGTCGAGACGCGCCCCGAATACCCGAGACGTGCGTTGAACGAGGCTCCGGCGTACTGGACAGTCCCGTCGAGCTGGAGGATCTTGCAGGCGAGCAAGCCCGCATCCGGACGAGCCTGCGCGGCGCGCTCCAGCGCGGCGGCGAGGCCGGGTTCGGCGATCGCGTCGTTGTTGAGCAGCAAGACCCAGTCGGCGCCGGCTGCGAGCGCGTGCTTCAGGCCCGCGTTGTTGCCGCCCGCGAAGCCGAGGTTCGCGCCCGTGCGCAGCAGCTCCACGTCGGGAAAGTGCTCCGCGACCGCCCGGTCGGAGCCGTCGGTCGAGCCGTTGTCCACGCAGATCGCCGGGATCCCGTCGACTGACTGCAGCGCTGCGAGCGTGTCCTCGCCGCCGTTCCAGTTGAGGACGACGGCGACGAGCTTCACCGGCGGACGAAATGCGCGATCGAGCCCGCGTCCAGCTGCCGCTCCCAGGGGCCGGCGTCGACCTCGCCGACGGCACGGGCGACTCCCGGATAGTGGTTGCCGTAGCCGCCGCTGTCGACGGCGTCGTGGAACAGCAGGTGCCCGCCCGGGCGCACGAACGCGCCCCAGCGCTGGTAGTCCGCCCGCGCTCCCTCGTAGCTGTGGTCGCCGTCGACGAAGAGCAGCTCGAGCGGCTCGGGCGGCGGATCGACGGTGCGCGAATCGGCGACGTGCAGGTGCACCTTGTGCTCGAGCCCGTACCGGGCGAGCGCGTCGCGCAGCTCGGCGTCGAGCGCGGCGCCGGGCATGTCGGGTCGCAGCGCGAGATGGACGTCGTAGGACCAGAGCTCGACGCCCTCGGGCAGCGCCGAGGCGAAGACGAACGTGCTACCGCCTTTGAACCGCCCGATCTCGGCGAACGGCCCGCTGGTCGCCTCCCGCGCGAGGCGGTACAGCAGCGCCGCCTCGTCGATCTGCAGCGACGCGACGCCGTGATTCAGCTGGTTCGAGGAGAACAGGAACGACAGGTCCTCGAACCCGCGAACGTCCGCCGGCCAGCGCTCGACGTGTCCGAACCGCAGGGCCGCCGGGTCGTCGAGCACGGAGGCGTAGATCAGGTTCTTGCCGACTCCCGTGCGGCCGGCACGGCGGACGAGCTCCTTCAGGCGGTCGGGCACAGCGGCACGCTACTCCAACGTCCGCATGTAGGCCCAGGCCTGGCGCAGCCCACGTGGACGCCAGAGGCCGAGGACGGCGAAGTACGCGATCAGCCCCACCGCGGCCGCGGCGACCGGGCCGACGACGAGTCGCGGAAGTCCGAAGGCGGCGACTGCGACGGCACCGCACGTCGTCGTTGCGATGAGGATGCCGCGGATCGACGCCTCCACCGCACCGAGGGAGAAGAGCAGCGCGACGAGCACGACGCCGGTCGTGATCCCGAGCCCGACGGCAACTCCGTCGAGCCCGGAGACCGCTCGTGCCGCCCACTCGACGAGGACCTGGATGCCGAGCGCCGCGATCGCGAGGACGGGAAGCCACCGCGCGCGCCCGCGGACGAAGACGAGTGGATACGCGACCGTGAGCGCCACCGACGCGACGGTCCACGGGACGAGATACACGACGAGACGGCCGAGCTCGGCGCCGGTACTGCCTCCGTAGCTCGAGCCGAGGACGCGCCGGACGACCGCCTCCCCGGCGAGCGCGAACACACCCGCAGCTGCGGCAATGAGCGCCAGCGAGAGCCAGGAGATGGCGACCACGTGGCGGGCAACACGCTCCGGGGACGACCCCTCGCGGGCGAACGGAACGGTCGCGACGAGCGCCGCCGACGCAGCCGTGACCGCGACCAGGAACGCCGCGATCAGATACGCGTACGAGAAGGTTGTCGCGCGCCCGGTCCCGAGACCGGACGAGAACCGGTAGGCGATCAGATAAAGGACCTGCAGCGCGACCGGAAGCGAAACGCCCTCAGCCAGTTCGAGCAGGCGAGAACCGACACGTGTATCCGGCTTGCCGACGCCGCCGCGCGCGAGGAGCGCGACGAACGGGATCGCCAGCGAGAGCGCGCCGTTCAGCGCGAGACCCCAGCCGAAGGCGACGACGCCGTGGTCGACCAGCGCGAGCGTCAGGAGGACCCCGGCGACCGATCCGACGGCGAATCCCAGCGCGGCCCAGCCGTAGTCGTCGAGCGCGGCGAGGCCGCTCGCGACGAGGCCGCCGTAGATCTGGGCGACCGCGGACGGAACGATCCACGGCAGCAACACGGCGGCCTGGTCACGGGCGCTGGGGCTCGACGTGAGCAGGCTCGCGATGCCGTGCGGCCAGATCACCGACACCACGATCAGGGCGGCCAGCGGAGGTGCGAGGCCCGCGGCCCAGGCTCCCACCTCGTGGCCGAGCCGCCCCGCCGCGCGCGCAGTCACGAATCGAGGCAGCACGATCACGCGCAGCGACGAGGCGACGAGCACGAGCGCGAGATACACACCGTAGGCGGCGAAGAACCCGTCAGTCTTTACGCCGTGCCCAAACTTGCGGGAGAGAATGATCCCGAGAACCGCTGCCGAGCCGCTGACGGCCGCGGTCGAGATCCCCGTCTGCAGCCCACTCCGTACGGCCCCTCGACCACCTGACCGATTACCCTCCATCCGTGCCCGGCGACGATACAGCCACCTGGTCCGAGGGCGAGCTCGACCGCCTCAAAGCGGAGCTCGGCGATCACTACGCCGGGCGGACGTGCCTGGTCACCGGGGCCGACGGCTTCATGGGCTCGCATCTGACGGAGGCGCTCGTCCATCTCGACGCACACGTGATCGCGTTCGTTCGCGCGACGTCGTCGGGCGCGCTGAACAACATCGGCCACCTGCGCAGGCAGCTCCACGTGGTCTTCGCCGACCTCACCGACCGTACGTCGGTCGATTACTGCGTCCGCGACCACCTCGTGCCGGCGGCCGACAAGCCCTTCGTGTTCCACCTCGGCGCGCAGGCTCACGTCGGCGAGTCATGGCACCGCCCGTACGAGACCGTGATGGCGAACACCGTCGGGACGCTCAACCTGCTGCAGTCCATGGTCGACCACAGGGTCGAGCTCGAGAAGTTCGACACCGCCGGCACGTCGGAGGAGTACGGCAACGTGCGCGAGTCGGTTGCGCACCAGCACGACTTCGACGAGCTCGGCGGCCTGATCCTGCACGAGCGCTCTCCGATCAACCCCAAGTCGATCTACGCGACCGCCAAGGTGGCCGCCGACTTCCTGACGATGAACTACCACGACGCTTACGGCGTGCCCGGGGTCGTGACGCGGATGTTCAACAACTACGGCCCGCGCCAGAACCCGCGCTACGTCACCGGGACGATCATCACGCAGGCGCTCACCCGCCCCGAGATCGAGCTCGGCGCGCTCGAGCCGCTGCGGGACTTCTGCTTCACGACCGACGGCGTGCGCGGCCATCTGACCGTCGCTGCACGCGGCGTCGCGGGTGACGTCTACGTCTACGGGCAGGGCGCGAACATCTCGATGGCCGACTGGACCGAGCTCATCATCCGTACCGGGGCCGAGCACGGCTTCTGGGCGGACGACCGTCATGTCGTCACCGATGAGAAGCGACTGCGGCCCGGGGTGACGGACGTGATGGCCTTGCGCGTCGGGTACGACAAGCTGAACCGCGAGACCGGCTGGGAGCCTCAGGTCTCGTGGGAGGAAGGTGTCCTGAGGACGATCGAGTGGTACGCGGCGAACCGGGAACGCTGGCTGGGCCGCGTCGACTGGCTGTCGCCCGATCGGATCGGGCAGCAGTGACGAAGGTTCTCGTGACCGGGGGCGGAGGCTTCCTCGGCACCCACCTCGTCCAGCGGCTCACCGCGCGCGGTGACGAAGTCTTCGTCGCCCGGCGCAGCGACTACGACCTGACGCGCGCCGACGACGCGGAGCGGCTGTTCTCGGATGCGAGACCGGAGCTCGTCTTCCACCTCGCGGCGGAGGTGGGCGGGATCGGTGCAAACCGCGAGAACCCGGGCCGCTACTGGTACGCGAACCTGATGATGGGGGCGCACGTCCTCGAGCACGCGCGCCTGCACGAGACGCCGAAGCTCGTCACGCTGGGAACGATCTGCGAGTACCCGAAATTCACGCCCGTCCCCTTCAAGGAGGACGATCTCTGGAACGGGTATCCCGAGGAGACGAACGCGCCGTACGGCATCGCGAAGAAGTCGGTGCTCGTCGGCGCGCAGGCCTATCGCGAGCAATACGGCACGAATGCGATCCATCTTCTGCCGGTGAACCTCTACGGGCCCGGCGACAACTTCGATCTGCAGTCGTCCCACGTCATCCCGGCTCTGATCCACAAGATGCTCGACGCCGACGGCGAGATCGTGCTCTGGGGTGACGGCTCGCCGACGCGCGAGTTCCTCTATGTCGAGGACTGCGCCGACGGGCTGCTGCTGGCCGCCGAGCGGTACGACGGGCCGGAGCCGGTGAATCTCGGCACGGGCGTCGAGACGTCGATCCGCGAGCTGGCCGAGATCATGGCCGAGGTGACCGGCTTCAGCGGCGAGATCGTCTGGGACAGCTCGATGCCGAACGGGCAGCCGCGCCGGCGGCTCGACACCTCCCGGGCTGAGCGGCTGTTCGGCTTCAAGGCGCGCACACCGCTGCGCGAGGGCCTCGAGAAGACCGTCGCGTGGTATCGCTCGAGCGCGCACGTCCCGGCCTGACCGACGCTGCCCTGGCGGGCGCGGAGGTCGTTGTCGTCGCGGGCGTCGCCGTCGCGTACGGCACGGATGGGCCGTTCGCAACTGCGGCCGCCCTGCTCCTCGCGCCGGTCGCGGTCCTGCTGACGAAACGGCTCGGGATGCACCTTGGCGGCGAGAGGCTCGGCGTTGCCGCCGCCGTCGTGTACATCCTGCTGCCCGTCCTCGGCACGCTGTACGCACTCGGGGGCTACCGGCACGCCTTCACGCACGAGGCCGTTCCCGCTCTCGTCGGCCTACGGGCCACACCGTGGTTTGCGCTTGGGCTTGTGCTGGCGGCGCTCGCGCTCTTCCGCGCGGCAGCGGTGCTGTTCGTCATCGCGGCCGTGGTCTCGATCGCGATGGGCACCGCGGGCCTCGGAACAGTGCGCTCCGGGTTGCACGAGACGGCCTGGTCGATCACGATGCTCGCCTGGCTCGGCATTGCCGGCGTCATCGGCGCGACGCGCCGCTCGGTCACGCTCGCGGCGAGCCTTGCCGGCTGGTTGACGTTCGCGGTGCTGCACGCCGCCAGGCAGGGCTACGACGACGCGGCGTTCTGGCAGTCCCTGTCGGTGGCCGCGCCGGCGATCGCGGTCACGCTCACCTCCCTGGCGCTGCTTGTGCCTCCGCTTCGGCCGGCTCTCGCTCGACGTCGCGCTCTCTGAGCGCCTGCTCGAGCAGCGCAAGCCGCTGCGCGAGGATCACGTTCTGGTCCGTCACCTTCGACAGCACCGTCGAGTAGTGGAGCAGGACCGCGAGTACGAACAGCAGCGCGACGGCGAACAGAACCGCAGGCGGATAGGTCTCGACGCCGACCCACCCTGCAAGCGTGTTCAGCCCACCGCGCCACGCCGAGAGAGCGAGCAGCACGAAGCCGGTGAGCACCCAGAGCAGCGCGTACCGCTCGCGCAGCCGGCGGGAGCGGATGAGCTCGAACACGACGACGAGCAAGAGCAGTGACGCGGCGACGGCAACCAGCGACACCTTCAGCGGCGTACCTGCTGCACCGACGATCACGAATCCTCCAGCGGCGTCGCCCGCCGGCGCAGCGCGCCGATCAGGATCGCGAGCATGACCTTCGCCATGTAGTAGACAGTGCGGAAGCCGCGGATCGACGACTCGCCGGCGACCCGCTCGCGCATCTTCACGGGAGCCTCGACGAGCCGCAGGCGATGCTTGTGCACCATCACCGCCGCCTCGACCTCGGGGTAGTCGTGCGGGTAGTCGGCCGCGAACAGCTCGATCGCCTTGCGATTGAGCACCTGGAAGCCGCTCGTCGTATCGGTGACGCGCTGGCCGGTCAGGAGCGAGACCGTGCGGGCCAGGATGCGGATACCGACTCGCCGAGCCGCCGACGAGCGGTACCCGTCCGCTCCGGCGAAGCGGGAGCCGACGCAGATGTCGGCCTGACCGTCGAGCACCGCCTCGACGAGCGCGGCGAGCTCGGCCGGGTCGTGCTGGCCGTCGCCGTCCACGCGGGCTGCGAGCTCGTAGTCGTTCTCGGCCGCGTACTTGAATCCGGTCTGGACGGCGCCGCCGATGCCGAGGTTGAACGGCAGGGAGAGGACGCGTGCGCCGTGCTCGCGGGCGCGCGCCGCGGTCTCGTCATGAGAGCAGTCGTCCACGACGACGACGTCGAGCTCAGGGTCGAAGGCCCGCAACTCGTCGACCACGCCTCCGATCGCGCCCTGCTCGTTGTACGCAGGGACGATCGCGATCTTCTTCATGCGGGCACCGTCAGGCCGACGAGCTCGAGCAGCTGCCGGGCCCGGTGGCGATAGGTGTGCTCGTCGAGCACGCGTTCACGCGCGCGCCGGCCCATAGCCTCGACCTCCCCCGGGTCGTCGAGCAGGCGGCGATAGGCCGCGACTGCCTCGTCGGCCGTCTCGACGACGAGCAGCTCGGACCCGGGCTCGAACCAGCGCTCCAGGCCGTCGTACGGGTTCGAGACGATCGCGGCACCGGCCGAGGCCAGCTCGAACGGGCGGCACGACGAGGACGCGTACACCGTCGCATGCGAGCGTCGCGTGATGCACAGGTTGATGCGCGCCGCCGAGATCGCTCGCGCGAACACGTTGAACGGGACGTCGCCGACGAGTCGCGCGTTGCCGGTGTCACCCTGGAAGTCGCGTCCGCCGAGGGCGAAGTCGACGTCGTCGAGCTGCCGGGACGGCTCTCCGACCATCGCCCGCACCCAGTCGCGCCGGAACTTGTCGCCGTAGCCGTAGAAGAACACGTCCGAGCTCTTGTCGACCGCCTGCGGCGAGAAGAACTCCGGGTCGGCACCCCAGAAGACCGCCTCGGCTCGGCGGGCGCCCAGCTCCCGCAGCCGCTTGAGCCCACCCTCCGAGTTCGAGACGAGCAGGTCGTACTCCGACGGATCCGCATCGTGGTACCAGTTGAAGCCGGTGTCCATGCCGCCGAACTCGGGCAAGCTCATCGGCACGTCGCCGTCGTAGAAAACGATCGGGATGCCGTACTTGTCGCGCAGCCCCTCCGGGATGCCGCGGAGATGGGCCATCGGCACGGTGAACACGATCACCGCGTCGGGGCGCTCGCGTTCGATCAGCGCCTCCAGGTGCCGCCGCCACCGGGGGGTCACCCAGCGCCAGATCACCTCGCGCGTCACCCTGTCGCTGAGCCCGTCCTCCGGGCTCTCCTCGGCCCGGCGCACGTGCGAGTCGCCGCGAATGCGCGCAACCGCAGTTCGTGCCCGCGCGAACGACTCACCCTCGAGATAGGCGGGGTTCGGCGCTGTCCGCCACCAGGGCGACTCGACCGGCCGGCCGCGGTACGGCGTGACGACGAGGTCGACGCCCTCCTCGTAGAGGCCCTTCCAGAGCTGCCACCAGGCCGGCGTACAGCCGTACCGAAAGTCGAGGTCGACCGCAGAGGCGACCGCGAGAAGCTTCGGAGCACGCACGGGTGAAGTGTCGCAGAGGGGCGTTACGGCGCCGTAATGCCCAAGCGCGGCGCGCGACGCACGTGGTCTGACCACGTGACATGGCGCCGCGAGCCGTGCCCCGAGGGCCTACGCCGGCGAAAAATGTCCCAGACCAGCCTCTTTGCGGTATTTGCCCTGTGGACAACGCGCACTCTCGAGGGGCTGGTCTGACCACGGCCCCGGCCATCTATCCGCTGACTTCATGTCCTGAAGGACCAGGTTCGGCAGTCGGCGACAACCCTGTCTCTTCACCGCGAGCCGCAGGCGCGTGGATGGGATCCGCCGCAAGAACCTCTCGCCGCAGTCGCGGGGCGTCCTAGCTGGTCTGACCTCTCGACGGGATCGTGTGCACGGTCGCCGCGGCTGCGGCGACTCGATCGACTGCCTTCGGCTTCCTCATCTGATGCCGTGCCATCAGGAGCGCGAGCGCAATCCCTGACGCACTGCAGATGGCGAGGAACAGCGCCGACCGTGAGAGCCCCGTCGCGAGCGCGTCGGCCTCCGGGGCGCCGGCCGCGATCTGCTTGATGGTCACCGAGTTGTAGATGCTCGCCACGACGGCGACCGCCAGCGCACCGCCGACGTAACGAGCCATGTTGGAGATACCGGACGCCGCGCCGACCTGGTCGGCCGGTACCGATGACGTTGACGCGGACGATGCCGGGCCATTTGCGATTCCAAGTCCGGCCGAGAGCGCGACCAGCGGGAGCACGAGCGCGCCGTACCGCCACGACGAGTTCACGAACGCGAGCACCGCGAACCCGACAGTGGCGAGGCCGAAACCGACCACGATCGCGTACCTCGTGCCGATCTTCACCGCGAGCGGTGTGATGAACGGCGTGATGACGATCATCGCCGCTGCGGCGGGCAGCGTTGCGACGCCGGCCTGCAGCGCGCTCATCCCGTATGCAGCGGGATTCTGGAAGTAGAGGCTGAGGACGTACATGAGCGCGTTGATCGCCCCGGCAACGATGAGAATCGCCAGCGTCGCGCCGACGAGAACCTGGTTGCGGAGCAGCTGCAGGTCGACGAGCGGCGCAGGAACGCGGCCCTCGACGACCACGAACAGCACTGCGCCGACGATCGACAGCACGAAGCACCCCAGTGTGGCGAGCGAGGTCCAGCCCCAATCGCCGCCCTCGCTCAGCGCGAGGACGAGCGGCACGAGGATGACTGCGACGAGGACCGTTCCGGCGAAGTCGATCGACTTCGAGCGGTTGGGGTCACGCGACTCCTCGATCTTCAGCATGGTCAACACGGCGCAAACCCCGGCGATCGCAGCGTCGATCCAGAAGAGCCCCTGCCAGCCGGTCACGTCGACGAGCACGCCTCCGAGCAGCGGCCCGGCCGCTCCCCCGGCGGCGGACGCTGCCCCCCAGGTCGTGATCGCACGCATCTCCCCTTCGCCCGAAGAGGCGACGGAAAGGAGACTCATGCCGCAGGCGAGAATCGTCGCACCCGCGGCGCCCTGGATCAGTCGTCCGACGATGATGCCCGCCGCGCCGGAGGAGAGCGCGATCAACACGCAGGAGGCGATGAACAGCACGATGCCCGCGAGGAAAACGCGCCGGCGGCCAAGCACATCGCCGAGCGCGCCCGACGTCACGATCACGGCCGCGCCGACCAGCATGTAGCCGGTCACGGCCCACTGAAGCTGCGCGAGCGGCGCACCGACGTCCTCGCTCATCGTCGGCAGCAGGATGGTGACGGCCGACGTGTTCGCGTTGACGACGAACGTCGAGACGCACGCAGCCGCGAGGACGAATCCCAGGACGAAGCCGGAGACAAATAACATCGAACAAAACGCGAGCGTCTCGATTGAATTGCTCATCGCTTTTGAGCGGCCCTCCTTGCAATGACTGTCACGCGAAAACAGAAAGCGGCAGCAACCGAGCTGCCAATCCGCATCGTATCACCGGGTTGTGGTCGGGAAAAATTGGCCGCCAACGGCGGGTCGGATTTGAACCGCCGACCACCGCCTGGCCGCGCCATACGCGCGTATCATACATCCGGTCACCTGTGCCAGTCGCAGTAGCTCATGCATCTGTTCTGAAACACCCCACCACCGGGGTTGGCACATCTGCCCACGCATTGTGCGGCTTGATCCTCACATCGCAACCATCTGAGTTTTTCTGAGGCAGCAAAAAAATACATTTCGCGACTAACCGAGACCAACGGCAAAAACATATTGGTCAAACGTTGGCATTTCCATTGCTATTTAACTCCGTTTTTTGGGAGCCAACGATTAGATTCCGTCTCTTCGTTTACGGTTGATCGTACAAGCGCCGGCGGATTCATACTGGCGCGCGCAATGGCACCATCAATCTTGAACTGGCCACGCTGTCGCATTTGATGAACTGCGCTATCGAATGGGGTTGGATTAAGACGCGTCCGTGTAAAATTAAACTTCTAGAACGCGAACAGGGTCGTATCCTTGCGCTGACTGACGATGAGGCGGACGCCTTATTGCAAGGTGCGTTGACCGATGATGATCCGAGTTGCTGGCTGTTTGTTGCCTTTGGCTTGAACACTGCGATTGGCGCGGGAAATTCTGCGGACCCGGTTTGAACAAGTCGATCTCGATAAACTGAGGCTGCAAATCCCGAAAGCGAAGGGCGGTCGTCGCGAGCAACCGATCACCGCGGAATTGGCAGACATGCTGCGGCGCGAAATGGCGATGCGGGGAACGGAAGGCTGGATCTTCCCCTCGCCTCGTCCTGGAGCCAGTTTTTCAGGACATCGCGACCGGATGGAAAAGCCGTTTCGAAACGCCGTCGTCCGCGCGGGCCTGGCAACCAAGATTGTCACACCGCACGTCCTGCGGCACACCGCGATCACCAAACTTGATCAAGCCGGCATCGATCTTCCAACTATTCAGCAGATCAGCGGTCACAAAACGCTGGCGATGGTTCTGCGCTACACGCACGTCCATGGCACGCACATCGACAAGGCGATCGCGGCGCTGGGTCGAACAGCCCCAGAACAAACCGTCATCAAAGACGCCGGCACAACTACACAGGGATTACACAAACGATTGGCGGCGGTCGCATCACCGAAATCGAAATGATGATATTGTTGTTTAGATTGAAAGAGTTGTCTGGTAGCGGGAGAGGAACTCGAACCCCCGACCCCAGGATTATGATTTCCGTTCGGCCTGACGGCGACAGTTGGAGGGTGGAGGTGTTGCAAGGAACCGCAGACGATGTAGACCGTCGGGAAATGATCGAGCAGATCGCTTCCTGGCTTAAGGCTGAATTTGATTTGAAGGGATGATGCCGGAGGCATCGCAATTGAAATAATTGCATGAGAGCCTGCCGACAATGAAAAAGGCCCGGCATTGCTGCCGGGCCTTTCCTATTGTTGTGCTCTGAGCGGGCTGGGCCTAGAAATCCATCCCACCCATACCGCCCATGCCGCCACCACCCGGAGGCATGCCGCCGCCGCCCTGGTTCTTCTTCGGCACTTCGGCCACCATGGCTTCGGTGGTGATCAGAAGCGCCGCAACCGAGGCTGCGTTCTGGATCGCCACACGAACCACCTTGGTCGGGTCGATGATGCCCTTCGAGATCAGGTTGACATATTCTCCGGTCTGCGAGTCGAAGCCGTAGGCGTATTGATCCTTCTCCAGGATCTTGCCGACGATGACAGAGCCGTCCTCGCCCGCATTGATCGCGATCTGGCGCGCCGGCCAGGACAGCGCCTTGCGCACGATCTCGACGCCGGTCTTCTGGTCGTCGTTCTTGGTGCGCAGGCCCTTGAGGTGTTCGGAGGCGCGCAGCAGCGCGACGCCACCGCCGGCACGATGCCTTCTTCCACGGCCGCACGGGTCGCATGCATCGCGTCATCAACGCGATCCTTGCGCTCCTTGACCTCGACTTCGGTCGCGCCACCGACGCGGATCACCGCGACGCCGCCCGCGAGCTTGGCCAGACGCTCTTGCAGCTTCTCACGGTCGTAGTCCGAGGTGGTCTCCTCGATCTGTGCCTTGATCTGATTGACGCGTGCCTCGATGTCGGCCTTCTTGCCGGCGCCGCTGACGATGGTGGTGTTCTCCTTGTCGATCATCACCTTCTTGGCGCGACCGAGCATGGCGAGCGTGACGTTCTCCATCTTGATGCCGAGATCTTCCGAGATCGCCTGACCGCCGGTCAGAACCGCGATGTCCTGCAGCATCGCCTTGCGGCGATCGCCAAAGCCCGGAGCCTTCACAGCGGCAACCTTGAGGCCGCCGCGCAGACGGTTGACGACGAGGGTGGCGAGAGCTTCGCCTTCGACGTCTTCCGCGATAATCACAAGCGGCTTGCATCTGCACCACCGCTTCCAGCAAGGGAAGCAATTCATTCAGCTGAGACAGCTTCTTTTCACTGATCAGGACGTAGGCATCTTCCATTTCAACGCGCATCTTGTCGGCGTTGGTGACGAAGTAGGGCGAAGGTAGCCGCGGTCGAATTGCATGCCTTCGACCACCTCGAGTTCGGTCTCGAGCGATTTTGCTTCTTCAACCGTGATGACGCCCTCGTTGCCGACCTTCTTCATGGCATCCGCAGGAACTTGCCGATTTCTGCGTCGCCATTGGAGGAGATAGTGCCGACCTGGGCGATTTCCTCGTTCGAGGTGACCTTCTTGGAGTTGACGAGGTCGGCGACGACAGCGTCCACCGCCAAGTCGATACCGCGCTTCAGGTCCATCGGGTTCATGCCTGCGGCAACCGACTTGGCGCCTTCCCGGACAATCCCAGCCGCGAGCACGGTTGCGGTGGTGGTGCCGTCGCCGGCAGCGTCCGCCGCCTTGGAGGCGACTTCGCGCACCATCTGCGCGCCCATGTTCTCGAACTTGTCGTCAAGCTCGATTCCCTTGGCGACGGTGACGCCGTCCTTGGTCACGCGGGGTGCGCCGAACGACTTATCGAGCAAAACGTTGCGGCCCTTGGGGCCGAGCGTCACCTTGACTGCGTTGTTGAGAATGTCGACACCGCGCAACATGCGATCGCGGGCATCGACGCCGAATTTGACTTCTTTGGCTGACATAATGATCTCCGTATTGAATTGGTCAGATCCCGAAGACCTCGCGATTGGACGGGTTCTAAAGGGATGAATGAGATTTGAATGGCTGGCCTTATCCTTACAAGGCGCCGACTGCGCCGGCTCCTTAGGATGAGGAAAACAGAAGAAGTAGGCTCGGCGGGCACCGCGGCCTTCTTCTTGGTGACGGGAACGGTCAGTGAGAACGCCCATGATGTCGCTCTCCTTCATGATCAACAGCTCCTGGCCGTCGAGCTTGACCTCGGTGCCGGACCATTTGCCAAACAGCACGCGGTCGCCGACCTTGAGGTCGATCCGAAATCAGCTTGCCGGCTTCGTCACGGCCGCCCGGACCGACCGCGGTGATTTCGCCCTGCAAGGGCTTTTCCTTGGCACTGTCCGGAATGATGATGCCGCCAGCTGACTTTTCTTCGGCGTCGATGCGCTTGACCACAACGCGGTCGTGAACAACGGGAGTTCACTGAATCCTTCCTCAGCTTCTGAAGATGTTATTTTTATTGGATTGGCAGTCGCGGGGAAGCGAGTGCTACTGCGTTTAATTGACATAAGCCGGTTGAGCGCCTTTCACAAGGCGCTTGTGCAAAGAATTCGGCAACTTCCACCCTTCATGTCCGAAATCAGTCGTTGATCACTTACGCGGCTTTTCTTTGGGCCGCTTACGGGCATTGGGCATGCGTAACCCGGGCGCCGCACTTACCACCCTTCGTCTGTTGCTAAGAGGCCAAAAAT
Source organism: uncultured Thermoleophilia bacterium (assembly GCA_963846895.1). Taxonomy (GTDB): domain Bacteria; phylum Actinomycetota; class Thermoleophilia; order Gaiellales; family Gaiellaceae; genus PALSA-600. The sequence continues at coordinate 83,668 of CAWJXR010000004.1, forward strand.
TCCTGAACTTCAGTTGTCAGAGCCTGCTTCCATGAAGGCGTTACGACGCCGAAGGAGTTTTTCAGACGCGATAGATCTAGGCGCGAATTCAGCGGTCTGCTTTGCCTTGGTCGGAAAATCCCTGGTTTCAATGGGGATAACGCGACGCGCCTTCAACTCGACATTGTGGCGGCGCAAATCGTCGACGATGCTGGTCGCGAAACCATGCCAGCTCGTCAGGATTCGGAATTTGTCAGGTGAACTAACCCGCGCCGACCAGGTAGGTGCGCCGACGTCAGCTCGATCATACAAATGATGTTGAGAGGCGGGTTTCGAGATGAATTGCCGGATGCATTCGTCGAGCGTGCCCTCCGCTATCAAATATGGACGTGCGCCAAGGGTGGCGCTGACACGCTCATGGTTGAGTGACGGCCATTTTCGGAGAACCGCCGGAGCAGCAAAATTGATTTTGACGTCAGTCTCTGACAATCCGAATACCCCGGCAAGATTCTCTCGCGCCAGCAATCGTTCATCATGTTTCTTCCAAGCCAAGGCGACGCCTCTGGGGTACAGCAATACACCTTGCGATCGGTTGGCGGCCTTGCAGCGATAGCAGACTCGCCCCTGCCCGCCCGGCCTTGTATAGCCTGTCCGACGTGGTTGGAACCATAGCACACCCGGTGGCGCGCTGCTTCCCGGGGCGGCTATTATGCGTCAGACATTTCCACTACGACGGCGCCGGATCTTAAAGGACTCTTTTGTATGCATATCGATCGCGTCCTATTTTTTGCAATCGCGTTGATGCTCAGTAGCTGCACCGTCAACCCACCGGTGGCTAACGATCCTCCAATCTGGGGCCGCATCGATTGCCAACGCGGTGAGGGAAATCCGGCCATCGTGGCGGAGTTCGATCAGGCCAAGGCCTTGTGCCTGTCACGGGAAAAAGTGCCGCCGCGGTGGCGGGTACAGCCGGCCCCAATGCCTGCATGAGCGAGCAAGGCTACGTCCTGCGGACCCGCAGCGAGCACAAAGCCGCGTGCGCGGCAATGCCCACGCCAAAGAATGCTGCCAACAGCCAAGTACCGTCGCAGAAGCCTGCGATCGCTCAACCCGCATCAGTCCCCGTTGAGCCGGCGGCGCCCGCTAAACAATAACTGCGTAGTGCAGCGATGAAATGAAGATCGCTACTTCTCGTTGTTAGAGCTCAGTACCTGCTCAGACCGTCCAGGCCTTGATCCAACCGCTCCTTCGCCCCGGGCACTGCTCTCTGCGCGTCGCTCCTGACACAGGCGGACTCCCGGCGATCGGCCAGGAGGTCCTCAATCCCGAATTCATTCGTTGATCCAAGAAGGCTCTTATCGCAAAGCGCGCCGTCGGCGTAAGCTCCCGCTCTATTTCGATGATTTCATTCCGCTTGACTATCAAAAGAGACCCTTCGGTTATTACCAAGGCATCAGCCGGAATGTCCCGTGTTATGAAAAACTCACCGCGAACCGAGCCGCCAGTGTCGATGTCGGGGCCATCGAAGCTTGCGAGATATTGAAAACACGTTGGTGGAACCGGATAGCTGATTTCCTCGCGTATCTCCCGGACGACACATTCGAGAAACGTTTCATCACCTTCGCGGTGGCCGCCGAAGAGACCCACCTTGCCAGGATGCAGGATACCAGCAACATCGTCGCGTCGTTGAAACAGAAAACGACCGCGGGTGTCGATGATGACAGCGCAGGCAATCTCATGATGCCGCGACGCGTGCATGCCGCTCACTTCCCCCTCGTTTCGGCGCTGGTACGACACGCACGCAAAGAGCCCCGCATCCCCTGCACCAAAGCCGCCCTTCGGCAACCTCCCCGATCTTGCCCTGCAAAGTCAACTCGGCCGGTCATCAGATGCGGCATGGCTGTGGCGGCGCGAGTATTCGAACCGTGGATGCGGAGCGCGAGAGTGGAAGACACCCGCAAACGAACGCGTCAAGCGGTTGGGTCAATTTGATTTACGCGCATCGCGATTGTCCAAGCACTTCATCGGCATGGTGAAAATGTGCCTGATGGGATTGTGGGAAGGTAGGTTCGTTTCAGGGGTTGGAGCCCGAAATAGTTGTTACCCGGCGCGTCGGGCGGCTTTCGCGCGTTTCTTTTGCGCCTCATAGTTGCGGGTCGGTCGTCCAAGATTTAGGATCGAGATTATACCGATAGCAATTGCGTGCCTTTGCGAGGTTAATGCGTGAGGCACCCGATCGACATCGCGATCATGTTTGCAGCCCTTTGGCTGCTGGGATCGATGGTGCTCGATTATTTGACGCCCAAGGAATTGACGGTCTACATGATCGCCGCAGCGACCGCGCCGGCCGTTGTCGGCACCGGGCTTTGCTATTATTTACGATTTCCGATGATCGATTTCGTGGTGATATGTGCGACGCTTTGGCTGCTCGCGGCGCTGACGATCGAATGGATCTCGCCGGTGCCATTGCCTGGCTTCCTGATTGGAGCAGCGTTAGCGCCCGCGCTGATAGTCGGTGCGGTCTTGCACTGGCACCGTTACCGCTCTGGCGAGCGTCCAGGGTGACGAGACTACTCGTGCAAATCGCCTTGCCGGTACATCCTTTTACGTAGCCAGAATTGCAATCGCGCTTTGCTCCTCATCGACGCGGCGTTCTCAAGGCTCAAGAGACGGCGAGAATTAACCCGCGGCGCCAGCATAAAGCTTAACGCGTGAGTTTCGTTGTGACGGTTCGATAGATTGGTATTTTGGGTCGACCGCTATGGTGCTCATGCTCCCTGCCTTCTGGAGTTCCGGTGTTTTGCAAGGAGTTCGTTCATGTCTTCTTAACAGGTTCGGTCAACGACACGCCGATTTAACGGCCTGAAAACCAGTTTTCATAAGTCGCCTGAAAGAAATCCTTATTACCTTTCTCCAAAAAGGGAGGCAGGCAATGTCCATCATTATTCGGGTCGTCGTCGTCGCGCTATCGGCTTATGCCGGTTCATTCTTCGCAGGCCTTCAGTTCGCGGACCTACCTGACCCCTACCAAATGGCGCAGAAGTAGCGGAAATGAAAAAGTCCGCTTCCCGCGTCGGCGGCGTTGCTTCAGTTGTACGGCATCCGGTTCCGAAGATGTTGGGTTAGCCTAGGCAAATAGATTTCGTAGAAGTTTTAATCTGAGAGAATGCAGGGATTTGAGCTTATGATTTCTCGCGCACTTATTGAAGCGGCCCAGACCGCTGTGGACTTAACGCCAAGCCCGATCGAGTCGTCTTGGATCATCAAAGGCAATCCGGCTGCGCACTCCGCCGTGCTGTTAAAAAGCACGGACGGGCTGGCATGGACCATGGTCTGGCAATGCAGCGAAGGGATGTTCAACTGGTACTACGATGTCGACGAGACGATCCTGATTCTTGAAGGCTCTATCGTTCTTGAAAGCGATACGATGTCTCCGACCCGCTACCTTCCCGGCGATGTGATCTACTTCAAGGACGGCGCGCATGCAAAATGGCATGTCGAAGGCCACGTCCGAAAGCTTGCGTTCTTCCGCAGGACCCAGCCGGTTCTACTCGGCTTCGCGTTGCGGGCATTCTCCAAGATCAAGAGAACGGTCATGCCGGCCCGAAAACGCCAGAGTCGTGAGCCTGATGGACCCTCACTGAGGGAGGGCGCGTTAGTGGCCGGACTTACTGCTGGCTCGACCCGGTATTTAAAGAGCACGGACGGGCTGGCATGGACCATGGTCTGGCAATGTAGCGAAGGGATGGTTCAACTGGTACTACGATGTCGACGAGACGATCCTGATTCTGGAAGGCTCTATCGTTCTTGAAAGCGATACGATGTCTCGGACCCGCTACCTCCCCGGCGATGTTATCTACTTCAAGGACGAGGCGCGCATGCAAAATGGCATGTCGAAGGCCACGTCCGAAAGCTTGCGTTCTTCCGCAGAACCCAGCCGGTTCTACTCGCCTTTGGCGTTTGCGGCATCTTCCAAGATGGGGGGAACGGTCATGCCGGCCCGAAAACGCAAAGTCGTAAGCCTGATGGACCCTCACTGAGGGAGGGCGAATGTGCTGGATTGGGTCGTTCGCTCCGGGTCGAGCCAGCAGTAAGTCCGGCCACTAACAAGTCCGGCCCTAGGGTTTTGGTTTGGCTGCGGATCCGAAGACATTCTTCCATCCCGCGGAAAATTTAGACCGGTTGCACGCAGCCCATGGTGATAACTCCGACGAACTTGCCCGCGGCGGGAGCTAAAGCGCCTCCGTCGATTAGAGAAGGTTCACCCCTAAATCACCGTACCTCCCGCGTTACTCGCCCGCGCTGATGAGGTGATCGATGATTTCGGCGAATGTCTGTTGAGTGCCTTGGCACATCGCGTCATTTCCTGCGCGGCAGAATTTGGTCGCTATGGGGGAGTAGGACGCGCCGCAATCTCTATTTACGAGAACCGTTGCCTTCCCTGTAATTGCAACCACGGATTTTCAGAAAGCAGATATCCTGAAGGGTCGGTGTGGCGCGGTCCCGACGGAGGGTCACACCCTCCAAAGGACCCGGACGACCGATTGCGGGGGTCCGCGGCAAGAATCTCATTTGCGATAGCGAACTGGTTTCAACCCCAGGAAAGGGGCATTTAGGTAAGCGGGCTACGGGTCTACGCATGGTGCGCCGGATTTCGCAGGCCGTTCAGGTGGCCGATCGCTCGCTCAAACGAACCAAGTCGGTGCGGCAGAAGCGGGACGGTCCTCGATTACTGTTCAACGCGGGACCGAAGCCCCGAGGCTCGTTCTCATGTTGCGGTTATGCACATCTTGTCCACA
>CAWJXR010000005.1:0-151230 GCA_963846895.1 uncultured Thermoleophilia bacterium
CAGGTACTTGCCCACCGGATACTCGTCGACGTAGCCGTAGCCGCCGTGCACCTGCAGCGCTGCGTTCGCCGCCCGCACGGCCGTCTCGCTTGCGAAGTACTTCGCGATCGACGCCTCGACGGTGTACGACTCGCCGCGGTCGGCGGTTGCCGCGGCGCGCCAGACGAGCAGCCGTGCGGCGTCCGTCTCGACCGCGATCTCGGCGAGCAGCTCCTGGATCAGCTGAAAGCGGGCGATCGGCCGGCCGAATTGCTCGCGGCTCGTCGCATACGCGAGCGAGGCGTCGAGACAGCCCTGGGCGATCCCGACGCAGCCGGCGCCGAGCGAGACGCGGCCGTGATCGAGGGCCGACATCGCGACCTTGAAGCCCGAGCCGAGGTCGCCGAGCCGGTCGTGGTCCGAGACGCGGACGCCGTCGAGGAAGAGCTCGGCTGTGTCCTGTGCGCGCAGCCCGAGCTTCCCCTTGATCGGGCGCGCCTCGAACCCGGGCGCATCGGTCGGGACGATGAAGCACGTGATCCCGCGCGCGCCGGGGTCGCCGGTGCGCGCGAACACGAGCGCATGCGCGGCCCACGATCCGAGCGTGATGAAGATCTTCTGGCCGCTGAGCACCCAGTCAGTGCCGTCGCGAACCGCGCGCGTCTCGAGCCCTGCCGGATCGGAGCCCGCGCCGGGCTCGGTGAGCGCGTAGCAGCCGAGCTCCGTGCCTGCCGCCAGCGGCGGGAGCAGCCGAGCCTGTTGCTCGGGCGTCCCCCAGCGCGCGATCGACTTCCCGTACAGGCCGTTCGAGACCGAGACGATGCCGCGGACGTTCGAGTCGGCGCGGCCGAGCTCCTCGACGATCAACGTGTACGTGAGCAGGTCGAGCCCGAGGCCGCCGTGCTCGGCGGGTAGCGCCGCGGCGAGGAAGCCGAGCTCCGCCAGCTTGCCGAGCAGTGCGCGATCGATCGCCTCCTCGCGATCCCACGCGGCGGCATGCGGAACGATCTCCCGCTCGCAGAAGTCGCGTGCGGTGCTGCGGATCAGCTGCTGCTCGGCGCTCAGGGTGAGATCCACCGGCGGCGATCCTTGCACAAAAAAACCGCAAGGCCGGTGGCGCTTTCGTCCACCTCGCCGACCGACCGATCCGGGCTCGCGCCCTTTTCAGCTGCTCGGGAGGCTTCGACCTACTTGCGCTCCGTGCCCTGCGGGAGCGCCAATCTGCCAGCTCGCCCTGGGTCGCGCAAGACCGCCGCGGGCAAACTGTCTGCTCTTTGCGCGATTTCATTTCTGGAGCGTTGACGGTCGTTCGGCGGGCGGAAGAACGCGACGTCGAACGCCTCGTCGCGTGGCACGCCGACCCCGATGTGTCGCGGTACTGGGACGACGAGACGTTCACGCCGGCCGAGATCCGCGAGCGGCTCGCACGGACGGAGGTCGACCCATGGATCATCGAAGCGGATGGTGAGCCGGTCGGCTACCTGCAGTCGTGGTGGGAAGACGACGAGCCGCGCCGCGGCGGGCTCGACGGGTTCCTCGTGCCCGGCGCGCGCGGTCGCGGTCTCATGCCCGATGCGGCCCGAGCGCTCGCACAGGCTCTGCTCGCTGCCGGCTGGGCGAGCGTGACCGTCGACCCGTACGAGTGGAACGAGCCCGCGGTCCGGGCCTGGCGGCGGGCAGGGTTCGTCGAGGTCGGCCGGCGCGAGCCCGACGCCGATCACACCAGTCCATGGGTCCTGATGGCCTTCGCATAACGCGAACGCTCTACGTGTGCTGCCTCTACCCTTGTCGTCGCGATGAAGGTCGTCCTGCCTGACAACTCCGAGCTCGAGCTCCCCGCCGGCGCGACCGGCCTCGACGCCGCCCGGGCGATCGGCCCGAAGCTCGCCGAGCAGGCGGTTCTGGCGCGCATCGGCGGCGAGCCGCGAGACCTCCGCCTTCCGCTCGCCGACGGAGAGCACCTCGAGATCCTGACGACCCGCGACGCCCACGACCCGGACGCGCTCTACGTGCTCCGCCATTCCTCCGCGCACCTGCTCGCCGAGGCGGTTCGGCGCCTGTATCCCGGCGTCAAGGTCGCCATCGGCCCGCCGATCGCGAACGGCTTCTACTACGACTTCGAGTTCCCCGAGCCCATCAACGAAGCTGACCTCGAGCGCATCGAGGCCGAGGTGAAGCGCGAGATCGCCGAGGGGCGCAGCTTCGAGCGCGCTGAGATCTCGCGCGACGACGCGCGTGCCTCGTTCACCGAGCAGGGCGAGCCGTACAAGGTGGAGCTCGTCGACCACGCCGAGGGCGACATCACCCTCTATTCGCAGTACGGGCTGGACAACGGCGACCGGGAGGCCAAGTTCACCGACCTCTGCCGCGGCCCGCACCTGCAGAACGCGAAGCCGATCAAGGCGTTCAAGCTGACCGGCCTCGCCGGCGCCTACTGGCGCGGCGACGAGCACAACACCCAGCTGACCCGCATCTACGGCACCGCGTTCTACTCACAGGCCGACCTCGACGCGCACCTCGCGCTGCTCGAGGAGGCGCGCAGGCGCGACCACCGGCGGCTCGGGACGCAGCTCGGGCTCTTCCACCTCTCGGAGCACTCGCCCGGGTCGCCCTTCTGGCACCCGAAGGGGATGGTGATCTGGAACCAGCTCGAGGACCTCCGCCGGCGCGAGAACGCACGCCGTGGCTACATCGAGGTGAAGACGCCGCTGCTCTACGACGAGCAGACCTACGAGACCTCCGGGCACCTGCAGAACTACGAGGAGAACATCTTCTGGGTGCACTCGCACGCCGAGTCGGATCGGCGCATGGCGCTGAAGCCGATGAACTGCCCGGGGCACATGATCCTGTTCGGGTCGCGGCTGCGCAGCTACAAGGACCTGCCGATGCGGTTTGCCGAGTCGTCGACGCTGCATCGCGACGAGAAGGGCGGCACCCTGCACGGGCTGCTGCGCGTCAAGCACATCACGCAGGACGACGCGCACATCTTCTGCAGCGCCGACCAGATCGAGGACGAGATCTTCGCCTGCCTCGACTACGCGTCGTATCTGTACGACCTCTTCGAGATGGAGGCGAAGTTCGAGCTGTCGACCCGCCCTGACAAGAAGCTCGGCTCCGACGAGGAATGGGACTTCACCGAGGGTGCACTGCGGGCGGCGCTCGACCGGCGCGGGATCGACTATGTGGTGAACGAGGGCGACGGTGCGTTCTACGGGCCGAAGATCGATCTGCACATGACCGATGCGCTAGGGCGCTCGTGGCAGATGGGGACGATCCAGCTCGACGCCCAGATGCCGCAGCGATTCGAGCTGAGCTACATGGGCGGCGACAACGAGGAGCACTTCCCATACGTCATTCACCGCGCGCTGCTCGGGTCGCTCGAGCGCTTCATGGGGATCCTGATCGAGCACTACGCCGGCGCGTTCCCGTTCTGGCTCGCACCGGTGCAGATTCGGGTGCTCCCGGTCGGGGAGAGCCATCGGCCGGCCGCGGAGGAGCTCGCAGCGCGGCTCGCGCCCTACCGGGTCGAGGTCGACGACTCCGACGAGACCGTCGGCAAGCGCATCCGCAACGCCGAGCTGGAGAAGATCCCGTACGTCGTCGTGTACGGCGACAAGGAGTCCGACGAGTCGCTCGCGATCCGCGAGCACGGGGGCGGGCAGAGCACTCTCTCGCTGGCAGATTTCCAGGCGAGAATTGCTACCCTTGAGCCCTGGCAAGCAGGGGCGGAACCGTCTCTCACCTCCTAGCGCAAGCTTCGGAGGTTCAACCGACGTGGTTCGGATGAGACCCCTCGCCGCTGCCTGCCAGCGGTTTTTCAATTCGACGAGGAGGTCAACACGAGCTTGGTGAAGAGCATTTGAGGCCGCGGGGCAGGCGCAGTTTCGAGCCGCCGCGCCGTCCAGAGCCCCAGACACGCATCAACGACGCGATCCGCGTCCCGCGTGTCCGGCTGATCGACGAGAACGGCGAGCAACTCGGGATCAAGACGACTGACGAGGCGCGTGAGTACGCGTACTCGAGAAACCTCGACCTGGTCGAGGTTGCGGCCCAGGCGGATCCACCGGTCTGCCGTGTCATGGACTACGGCAAGTACCGGTACGAGCTGGAGCAGAAGGCCAAGCTGGCCCGCAAGCACCAGACGCAGATCAACGTCAAGGAGATCAAGCTCAGACCCAAGATCGGGATTCACGACTACGACACCAAACGGGGCCACGTCGAGCGCTTCCTCAACCAGCGCGCAAAGGTGAAGGTCACGATCATGTTCCGTGGCCGCGAGCGCGAGCATCCGGACCGCGGACGCGACCTCCTCATGCGCCTGGCGGATGACGTCAAGGAGATCGGCGTGATCGAGACACAGCCGCTCCTCGAAGGGCGGAACATGACGATGGTGCTCGGCCCAACGAAGAACGCAGGAGTCAAGAGAGATGCCGAAACAGAAAACACGCTCAGCAGCGAAGAAGAAGTTCAAGGTGACGGGCACCGGGAAGCTGATGAGGCGCGCCCAGATGTCGGGGAAGCTCATGAACAAGTCGCCGAAGCAGAAGCGCCAGTTCAGTAAGGACCGGCCGGTCGATTCCGCGAACGAGAAGGCAGTCGGACGCATGCTGGGAAGGCGATAACCGATGCCACGCGTCAAGCGAGCAGTCCACGCCCAGAAGAAGCGCCGCAAGGTCCTCGACCAGGCGAAGGGCTACTGGGGCCTCAAGAGCACCAACTACAAGTACGCGAAGGAGCAGGTCGAGCGCTCGCTCTCGTACGCGTACCGCGACCGCAAGGTTCGCAAGCGCGAGTTCCGGAAGCTCTGGATCATGCGCATCAACGCCGGTGCACGCGCCAACGGCCTCTCGTACAACCAGTTCATCGCGGGGCTGAAGGCGGCCGACGTGGAGCTCGACCGGAAGGTGCTCGCCGATCTGGCGATCGTCGACCCGGAGAAGTTCGCCGAACTGGCGGAGCAGGCCAAGGCCGCTCTGGCCAAATACGACCGGCAAGCGGAGATCTTTCGCCGACAGGCCGGCTACTGCGACGGCCGGTCGCCGCTCTACGCGGACCTCTGTCGCCGGCTCGCAGACGACCCGCGCGTCGGCGCAGTCGCTCCCGACCTCGACTGGGACTTTCCCCTTCGCCTCCTCGCCGCGCTGCACTACCTCGTCCTGGCGGGCGAGGCCTCGTGGGACGACGTCGATAAGGCGCTCGAGACGCGCGGCGACTTCCTGCGGCACTTCACCGCCGACCAGGACGTCCAGACGAACGAGGTTCAGCGCGCGTGGGCGCTGCTGCCCGGCTTCTTGACGCTTGCAGACGGCAGGCCGTTCGACCTCCTCGAGCTTGGGCCGTCGGCGGGGCTGAACCTCGTCTGGGACCGTTACGCGTACCGCTACTCGACCGCGGCGTGGGGAGCCGGCGAGCTCGAACTGTCGGGCGACGACCGCGTCCCTCCGCCCGCCAAGCTCTTCGACCGCTCGGTCGCGGTCGCACGGCGCCGCGGAATCGACCTCAACCCGGTCGACGCCACGACCGATCACGGCGCCCGCCTGCTGCAGTCGTTCGTGTGGGCCGACCAGACGGAGCGGCTCGAGCGCCTGCGCCGGGCGATCGAGACGCTTCGGGGCGACCCGCCCGAGCTCTTGCGCGGCGACTACGTCGAATCGCTGCCGGCACTGCTTGCCGACCGCCGCCCCGGTGCCCAGCTCGTCGTCTTCCAGACCGCGTCGACGATGTACCTCCCGGACGGAGCGGTGCGGCAGCTGCGCGACGCCTTTGCGCGGGCCGCCCGGGTCGAGCCGCTCGTCTTCTTGACCACCGGTCGCGCGCCGGACGACAACGGGTTCTCGCTCGAGATCGAGCGCTACCCGGGTGGGCGGGCCAAGCGTCTCGCGGTCTTCGACTTCCACGGTGCCTGGCTCGACTGGGGCCGGTGATCGTCCCGAGCGACCGCGCCGGTCGTCAGGCGGCCCGCAGGGTCCGGAGATAGGCCTCCACGTTGTCCCAGCTCGCTTCGATGCCGTCGTACTGCGTCATGTGGTCACGGCCCGCCTGGTCGCGGAAGGCCAGCTTCCAGGTCATCGTCGTGACTCCACCGGTCTCGTGGAAATCCACGGTCTCGACAGCCTCGGCCTCGGGCCACCCTTCGAACAGCCACGTCTGGACCATGCGTACCGGCGGCTCGATCTCCAGGAAGGTCCCGCGAAACGACATCTCCCGCCCGTCGCCCGTGACCATCACGTAGTGGTACTCCCCGCCGACGCGTAGGTCGATGTCGCACACCGCCATCTCTTCTCCGAACGGAGGGAAGGTGTTGCGCACGTGCTCTTCCTTCGTGAAGACGTCGAACACGAGCTCAATCGGAGCTTCGAACTCGCGCGTCATGAGGATCTCGAGGTCGCTCGGGAACTCGATCGCATTCGCTGTCATTGGGTCTCTCCTTGTCGTTGCAGCTCTTTGAGGTAGTCGTCGATCCGATCAAGCCGGTCGCTCATCGCCTGCTCGTACTTGTTCAGCCAGTCCCTGAACGGCCCCAGGCGCGTCGGGATCGACGCTGTAGAGGCGGCGGCGTCCGTCCGCCCGTGATCTGACGAGCCCCACTTCGCTGAGCACGCGCAGGTGCTTCGAGACCTGAGGTTGCGCAAGCGAGAGGTGGGCGACGAGCGCGCCGACTGCCTGCTCGCCCTCGAGCAGCGTGTCCAGGATGTCGCGCCGGTGCCGCTCGGCGATCGCGGTGAAGAGGTCTGCCACGGCTCTGACATATTCCTCTAGAGGAATATGTTTGTCAATACAGTGCCGCCGTGATCGTCTCCCGGGACAACGAGCGTCTCAAGCTCATTCGGAAGCTGCACGAGCGGCGCTGGCGCGACAAGCTCGGCCTCTTCTTCGTCGAGGGCGAGGACGCGGTCGAGGCTGCGACCGCCGAGCCGGTCGACCTCCTGCGAGCCGGTGTCGACGTCGAGCCGCAACTCCTCGCGGAGGTCGCGACGGCGGCCCACCCGCCGCGCGTGATCGGTGTCTACCGCCGCGCGGATCTGCCGGGCTGGGAGGAGCGGGACGCGACGCTCGCGCTCTGGCGGCTCGGCGACCCGGGCAACGTCGGCACGCTGATCCGCACCGCCGATGCCTTCGGCGCCGCGGTCGCGCTCTCCGACGGCTGCGCCGACCCGACCTCGCCGAAGGCGCTCCGCGCGAGCGCGGGCTCGATCTGGCGGGTGCCGGTGGGAACCTGGGTTCGTGTCAACTTGGCACAAAGGATCGCGCTCGTCCCCCACGGCGGCCGGCCGCTCGCCGAGCTCGACCTGTCGGGCCGCGTCACGTTCCTGCTCGGCGCGGAGCGGGAGGGGTTGCCGTCCGAGGTCGAGCGCGAGCTCGACGCGACGATCCCGATCTCCGGGGCGGAGTCGCTGAACGTCGCGGTTTCCGGGGCGATCGCGCTCTACGAATGGTGCCGGCAGACCCAGATCGAGTCCTCGCCGCCGCGCCAGGGCCGCCGGTTGAACCAGCCGTAGACGGCGTCGACGGCGAACCCCTCGTCCTGGAGCAGCTCCCTCCATTCCGGGACGGAGAGCCACGCGAGCGACATCTCCGACTCGGCGTCGCCGCCGCGGACACGCAGGATCAGCGTCCGGGTCTCCTCGTCCCAGTCCGCGCGCTCCCAGATGCCCGGCTCGCGCTCGACCCAGCGAGCGTGGGTGTCCGCGATGTCCTTGGCGCCGGGCGTGAACACGTCGAAGACGAAGCGCCCGCCGGGAGCGAGCAGCCTCGCGACCGTGCGCAATGCAGCGCGCCGGTCGATGTCGCTCTCCATGTGCAACAGCGTGCGAAACGGGATGACGATCAACGGGAACACCCCCTCGACCGGCGGGTTGCGCATGTCCCCGTGGCGCAGGTCGACCGTCACGGCGGCGAGGTCGGCCCGCTCGCGCGCGACGGCCAGCATCCCCTCGGAGAGGTCGACGCCGACCACCTGAATCCCTACGGCGGCGATCGGAATCGCGATCCGACCGGTCCCGACGCCGAGCTCGAGCACCGGGCCGCCGGACCGGACGGCCTCGTCGACGTAGAACGAGACGTCCTCGACGACGCTGCGCGACCACGGGTCGTAGAGGCGCGCGATCTCGTCGTACACGGACACGTGGGCTTTCTACCGTTGGGAAGCGCCCGGCGTTGGAGGTATCTCGTTCGGTGGAGAGGGCCAGTGTGCCCGCGCCGTCCTGCTACAGCTTGATCCGGTAGCGCAGATCTCGAACGTTGGTTCCGCGCCACGACTTTTCGCGCGTCAGGCCGTCCAACGCCCACCCGGCCACCTCATAGATCTGTCGCGGACGACTGTTTTCTTCCGCGACCCAGAGAGTCGCCTCTGTGAAGCAGTCTGCGCGGAAGCTCTCGATCGCCGCCGCCAGGAGCTTGCGGCCCGCCCCTTGGCCCCACACGGCTGGATCGGAGTAGAACTGGTCGAGTTCTCCCGTTCGGACGCCGTCGGTGTCCTCGTCCCGAGACGGCCTGAGAACGGCGAATCCGATCACTCGCCCTTCCCTTTCGGCAACGAGTGCCCGACGGCGCGGATCCGTGGACGCGAGCTCGGCGCGGAGGCGATCAGCGGGCGGCTGAAGGGCTTCCGGGCCTGACTCCCCGAACATGTGCGCCCAGCCCGTGCGAGCCGCATTGACGTAGATCGCGGCCATCCTCTCGACGTCGCCGTCGTCCGCAGATCTCACCTCGATCATGGCTATCGCGGCTGCGAAGCTGCGTCACTTCTTGCAGGTGGCGACGAGGTTCGGGCGACCGATGACCGGGTCGTAGACGTAGCAGCCATAGCTCTTGGAGACGAAGTCGAGCTCTGTGCTGTTCGAATATGGGGCCCAGGGCGGGTCGTTGCGCATCATCTCCACGTCGAGGTCGGCCCAGGCTGGCAGGCGTGCCTCGCCGCTCAGGCCGCTGATGCGCTTGATCTCGCGGTTGTATTTCGGCGAGTTGAAGTAGGTCGTATTCGCGTTGTCGGTCGGCGTCAAGTGGCTGTCCAGCAGCGACGGGAGGAAGCCGGCGCCGTCAGGGTAATCGGTAGCCCATCCGCCGAAGGAGACGTCGAAGGGCTGGCCTCGGGTGGCGATCGTGTCGAAGTAGGTGTCGAAACTGGAGTATTCGATCTGGACGTCGATCCCGAGGCGCTTCATGTCGTACTGGAAGATCTGGGCCTGGACCGCCCAGGGGGAGCACGGACAGTTGGACGCGGCGAGGACGAGTGTCGGGGGCTTGTACTTCGCTTTCGCGAGGAGCGCTCTGGCGCGGGCCAGGCTCTGGTCGGTGACGCCGCCGAGCGGGTAGATGCTCGCGTCCCGACCCATCGCGCCAGGCAGGATGTGATCCGTTCGCTGGGCTCCGAGGTAGCCGGCAGCGCGTGCGAGTGCCGGCCTGTCGATCGCCCAGTTGATCGCCTGCTCGAGTGGAATCTGGCCTGCACCCTTGAACGCTGGCCGGTCGTGGTTGAAGGCGAAGTAATTCGTCTCGAGTTTCCGGTTCAAGAAGAATCGTCCGTTCGGCTTGTTGATGCCGTATCTGGCTACCAAGTCCCGGATGCTTGCCTGCTGGTTCTGAGCGCACCAGTCCTGCTCGTCCTGTTCCACGGCCTGCTGGCAGGCCGCTTGTCCGAGTCCGATCGACCAGACGATCCGGTCGACGTGCGCGGTCCGCGGCCCCCGGTAGAACGGGTTGCGCTCGAGCACCGTTTGCCGGTTCGGGATGCGGGAAGCGATGTAGTAGGGGCCTGAGCCGAGCGGGTCGTCGATCTCCTTAAGCGGCGTATTGACCGCTATCGGACAGAAAAAGGACAGGGTCAGGCGAAAGACCAGGTCGTGAACCGGCCGTGTCGTCCTGACCTGCAGCGTGTAGCGATCCAGTGCCTTGACCCCGGAGATCGTCGGCGCCTTGCCGTCGATGACGGCGTCTGCGCCCTCGATCTCCCGGAGATAGGGCACAGCCGATGACTGCAGCTTTGGGTTCGCGTCCCGGTTGAACGCGGCCAGGTAATTGGCGGCCGTGACGCGGGCGCCGGTGTTGAAGCGGTACGTGCGCTTGAGTGTGATCGTCTGTGTCTTCCCGTCCGGGGAGACCTTGGGAAAACCGGTCGCTACCTCGGGGATCGGGATCGCGCCCTCTGGAGCCGGCTTGTCCGGGTAGCTGTAGAGCTTCGCGCAGGTCGCGAACATGGTCATCGACGAGAGACTGAAATAGGCGATCGCAGGATCAACGGAGGGAAGATCGAAGATGCTGCTGATCCGGAGTGTGCCGCCGTTGTTCTGCTCCGGCCCGGCGAGCGCGGCGGCGGCCACCAGTCCTACTCCGAGAGCCAGCACGACAACCGCTAGCCAGACGCGACGCGGCACGACGTCGCTCGATCGTACATCCCTACCGCGGGCAAAGACAGCCCTCAGCCCCCCCGAGGCTCACCCGGGCTCGTCCAAACCGCGCCATAGGCGGCCACCACACCCCCCGGCGTCTGCCCGGTGCTGATCGCTCGCGGCTGGCCGCCGTGCTGATCGACGCGGGAGACCGTGCCGTCGCGGCTGTTCGCCACCCAGACCGCTCCCTCTCCGACGGCAATCCCACTCGGCCCCGACCCGACCGGGTACGTCCGGGTCGTCGAGACCGACTGCGGATCGAGCTTCGACAGAGTGTCGCTCGAACTGACCGCGTACCAGGCCGCATTCGCACCGAACGCCACCGAGGCCGTCTCGCCGAAGGTCTGAGTCCCGACCGTCGCCGATCCGAGCTCCTGTCCGGTCTGGGGGTCGATCTTCGTGACACCGGACGAGCCGGCCGTCCAGACCGCGCCTGCGCCGGCGGCAAGCGACAACGCGTCGAGGCCCTCCGCGAGCATTCGGCGCTTGCCGGTGTGGGGATTGATGCGCCAGATGCCGCCGGCGGCGGAATCGATTGCGAAGACGGAGCCGCCGCCGACGGCGAGTGGGCTATATCGGAAGAGCTCGGTCGCCGACGCTTGCCCTCCGTAGGGGATGGTCAGCTCCCGGTTCCCGACCTGCGGCCCGAACTCGAGCACGACCTGCGTCGTACCCCGGAGCACCGCCACCCAGACGGCACCCTCTCCCGCAACGAGCCCGAACGGGATATCACCTGCGCCAACCGAAATGCCGATCGTGTCCATCTTGTGGGTGCGTGGATCGATCTTGAGCAGCGTGCTGCCTTTCGGATCGACCACCCAGACAGAGCCTTCGCCCGCCGCGATCAGGCTCGACTTGAAGCCGAGCTCGATCGCGTCGACGACCTTGTTCGACTTGGGATCGATGACGACAAGCGAGGTCGGGCCGACCTTGACCGAGTCGGAGCCGCCACCCGTCAGCGCAACCGCCAGACCGGCGACGACAGCGACGAGCACGAGCACGCACACTCCGATCAGCAGCCACTTGCGACGGGACGGTGCCGCCTCCGTACGCAGAGGCGGAAACTGAGAGGGCAGCCCCTCGATGACCAGCTGAGCGATCGGCTCGGGCTCGGAAAAGTCCTTGAGCCGATAAAAGCCGAGAGGGCGCAACGCGGCCCGGTCGTGATCCGACAGCAGTCCCCGGGCAGAGGACGAGAGCAGGACCTGGCCTCCGTGGGCGGACGCGCAGATGCGGGCAGCGCGCGAGACGGCCAGGCCGACGTAGCGATCACCGGCCACCTCTGGGTCTCCCGAGTGGATGCCCATACGCACCTTGACCGCGACTCCCTCAGGCCAGGCGTGCTCGGCAATCGCCTGCTGTGCGGCAGCGGCGGCCTGGGTCGCCTGGCGGGCGCGGGCGAAGGCCACGAAGAACGACTCCGTCTGGCGGTCGACCACCACTCCCTGGTGGGCGGCGAACGCCTCTTCGAGCAGGCGGCGGTGCTCGGCCACCACCTCCTGGTAACCCTCGCCCAGCCGGTGTTGCAGCTGCGTGGAGCCCTCAATGTCGGTGAAGAGCAGAGTGACGGTGCCGTGCGGGAGTCCGGTCACGCGACCGATTGTCTCGCGCAGGTCGGGGCGGCGTCTACACGATCAACGCCGATGGCACCGGGAAACGGAAGATCGCGCCTGGCGCCGGGGTCGAGCGAATCGAAGCGATCACCGCTTCATGGTCGATACGCAACCAAATCGCGTACATCGTTGACGCTGGTTCGTTGCGGCGGACCAAGCGAAAGCGGCAACTCCGAGCGCAGTCGGCGGCTATGCTTTTCACCGATGCAACTGCAGCGCGCGACGATCTTTATGCGGCCCCGGTGGTCGGGCCGCGGCGTGCGCTAGCACCTTCGGCCGGTCACCGGGGCCTGACCCGGACCCGTCAACCGAAGGAGGAACCTTGGATAGTGTCGCCGCGGTGAACTGGGCCGCGTACGAGGAGGAGGCGCTCGCCGCGATCGGCGCGGCGGGGAGCGAGGCCGAGCTCGACGAGGCCCGCGTCCGCTTCCTGGGCCGCAAATCCGAGCTGGTGCAGGCACTTCGTGGTGTGCGCGACCGTGAGAGCGGCATGCTCCTGAACGGGATCCGCACCCGGCTCCAGGACGCGACCGAAGCCCGTGCGCAGGAGCTCGCGGACGCCGAGCTCGACCGGCGCCTGCGCGACGAGGTCGTCGACGTGACGCTCCCCGGCGAGCAGCTGCCACTCGGCCATCTCCACCCGATCACGCAGGTGCGACGGGCGGTCGAGGACGCGTTCCTCGGTCTCGGCTACGAGGTGCGCGACGACCGCGAGGTCGAGAACCTCGAGTACAACTTCGACAAGCTCGCGTTCGAGCAGACGCACGCGGCGCGGTCGCCGCGCGACACGTTCTTCTTCGACGACACGCACGTCCTCCGAACCGAGACGAGCCCCTCACAGATCCACGCGCTCGAAGCGGGCGAGCCGCCGATCTACATGGTCTCGATCGGGCGCGTCTATCGCCGCGACGCGATCACCGCGACGCGGTACCCGATCTTCCACCAGTTCGAGGGGCTGGCCGTCGACCGCGGCCTGACGCTCGCAGACCTGAAAGGGACGCTGCTGCACGTGATGCGGCAGCTGTACGGGCCGGACCGGCGCGTTCGGTTCCGCACCCACTACTTCCCGTTCACGGAGCCGTCGATCGAGCCCGATGTGTCATGCGGGATCTGCGGCGGGAGCGGCTGCCGCACGTGCAAGTTCAGCGGCTGGATCGAGATGGGCGGCGCCGGCATGGTCGACCCGCGCGTGTTCGAGAACGTCGGCCTGGATCCCGACTTGTGGAGCGGCTTCGCGTTCGGCTGCGGCCTCGAGCGCACGGCGCAGCTGCGGCACGACATCCCCGACATCCGCGCCCTCTGGGAGGGCGACCTCCGTGTGCTGAGGCAGTTCTGATGCGGGTCCCGGTCAGCTGGCTGCGCGACTACGTGCCGATCGACATGCCGCTCACGGAGCTCGCGACGCGCCTCTCGGTCGCGTCGGCCGAGGTCGAAGGGCTCGAGCGCCGCGGCATCTCGGACGCGAACGGAAACCTCGGTCTGTTCCGCGTCGGCACGGTCGTCGAAGCCGTCAAGCACCCGAACGCCGACCGTCTGCAGTTGACGAAGGTCGACGTCGGCGAGGGTGAGGCGCGCTCGATCGTCTGCGGCGCCTGGAACTTCGGCGTCGGCGCGACGGTGGCGGTGGCGCTACCGGGCGCGGTGCTGCCGAACGGCATCACGCTCGAGCGCCGCAAGGTTCGCGGCGAGACCTCGGACGGGATGATCCTCGCCGAGGACGAGGTCGACCTCGGCCAGGACCACGCCGGCATCATGCTGCTCGCCGACGGGCCGGAGCCCGGGACGCCGCTCGCGGACGTGCTGCCGCTCGCCGACGACGTGCTGCTCCTCGAGTCGACGGGCAACCGCCCCGACCTCCTGTCCGTCTACGGCATCGCCAGGGAGATCGCGGCGCTCTACGACCTGCCGCTGGCGGACCTGCCTGGTGGTCAGACCAGCGGTCAGGTCCCGGACGGCCGGGTGGCGATCGAGATCGAGGACTACGCGGGCTGCCCGCGCTACGTCGGCCGGCTGTTCGAGGACGTCGAGATCGCCCCGTCTCCGGTCTGGCTCAAGGCCCGTCTACTCGCAGCGGGAATGCGCCCGATCTCGAACGTCGTCGACGTGACGAACTACGTGATGCTCGCGCTCGGCAACCCGCTTCACGCCTTCGACTACTCGACCCTCCACGACGGACGGATCGTCGTGCGGCGGGCGCGCGCGGGCGAACGGCTCCGCACGCTCGACGGCGTCGACCGTGAGCTGACTCAGGACGACCTGCTGATCGCCGACGCGGACCGGGCGATCGCGCTCGCCGGGATCATGGGCGGGGAGGAGACCGAGATCGGCGACGCCACGCGGACCGTGCTGCTCGAGGCGGCCAACTTCGAGCCGTACGGCCTCTTCCGCACGAGCGAGCGCCTCCGCCTGCGCACGGAGGGCTCGAACCGGTGGGAGAAGGGCGTCGACCCGCATCTCGCGGGGCCTGCGGCGAACCTCGCGACCGATCTGCTGCTCGAGCTTGACCGGCGCGCGCTGGACCGCGCACACCGACGCCCACGGAGAGCTGCCCGAGCGGCCGGTCGTCCGCTTCCGCCCGGACCGGGCCGACTCCGTGATCGGGATCGAGACGCCGCCCGGCGACCAGTACGCCCTCCTGGGCCGGCTCGGCTTCGAGCAGCGCGACGGCGAGGTCGCCGTCCCGACGTGGCGGGCACGCGACGTGACGCGGGAGATCGACGTCGTCGAGGAGATCGCGCGCTTCCGGCTCGAGGACGTCCCGTTCACGCTCCCGCAGCGGCGGGCGATGTTCGGGACGCTGACGACGAGCCAGCGGCTGCGCCGGAGCGTCGAGGAGACGCTCGTCGGCCTCGGGTTCTCCGAGACGTACACGCCGAGCCTGCGGCCCGCGGACGAGACGACCTGGAACCTGCTCGAGCCGATCAGCGTCGAGCTGACGGCGCTGCGCACCCGTCTGCTCCCGAGCCTCGTCGAGGCGGCCGTCCGCAATCGCGACGCGGGCGCGGATCGCATCGCGCTGTTCGAGATCGCCCGCGTCTACCTCCCGGACGGCGAGTTCCCACGCGAGCGCCTGCGGGTTGCGGCGGTTGCCGAGGGCGGCTTCCTCCACGGCAAAGGCGTCGTCGAGACGCTCTACGACGCGCTGAAGGCCGAGCCGTCGTTCGTGCGTGCGGAGGATCGGCTCTTCCACCCCGGCAAGACGGCGTCGACCGGCGAGGGCGTCGTGGGCGAGCTGCATCCGCGCGTGCTCGAGGGCACCTGGTGCGCGTTCGAGCTCGACCTCGAGGACCTGTTCGAGCGGAGCCACGATCCGGTCACCTACCGCGACGTGATCACCTATCCCGCGGTCCGCCAGGACATCGCTGTCGTCGTCGCCGAGGAGGTCGAGGCCGGTGCGATCGTCGCCGCGGCGCGAGCCGCAGCCGGAGCCGAGCTCGCCGACGTGCGCGTGTTCGACGTCTACCGCGGCGAGCCGGTGCCGTCAGGCCGCAAGTCCGTCGCGTTCTCGGTCGCCTTCCAGTCACCCGACCGGACGCTGACCGACGAAGACGCTGCCCGACTGCGAGGCGCGATCGTCGACGCGCTGGCGAAGCAGTTCGACGCCGAGCTGCGCGCGTAACGACTCGGGCTCTGGCGTGGCCTATCGAACGAGCAGGGCGGCGCCGATCGCGCCGCCGTCATCGCCCAGCTCTGCAGGTCGGACAGGCGGGTCACGCGTCGGGTTGAAGATGTGAGGGCGCATCTTGGCGCGGATGCGTTCGGTCGCATTCGTGCCGAAGCGGGTCCCGAGGCCGCCGCCCAGGACGATGCCATCGATGTCGAGGAGGTTGACGACGGAGGCGCTGGCGGCGGCAATTGCGTCGTACGCGTCGTCGATGAGTTCGTGCGCGAGACGGTCATTCTCCTTGAGTGCGCGTTCCCACACACCGCTGGTGAGGCGATCTCGGTTCGCCTTGCTCATGAGCTCGAATAACTTCGTTGGGTGTCCGCGTTCGTGGAGTTGACGCGCGCGAGTCTCCATCGCCGCTCTGCCCGCGTACGCCTCGGCGCATCCACGGCGGCCGCAAGGACAGACACGCCCACCGAGCTTCACGACGGTGTGCCCGAGCTCGCCGGCGGCCCCCTTGCCGGCCCAGCGCCGACCAGCGAGCACGACCGACCCGCCGAGGCCGGTTCCCCACCAGACGGCGAGAAACGACGGGAGGTCGCGGCCGGCGCCGAGCTCGAGCTCGGCGGCCGCAGCGGCTGCGACGTCGTTTGCCACCCGCACACGGGTCCCGACCCGACGCGCCAGCTCCTCGGCGAAGGGATATGGATCGGTCCAACCGCCCGCCAGATTCGAGTTGAATCCGACCGTGCCGGCGGCGGTGTCGACAGCTCCGGGTGATCCGACCCCGACTCCTGCCAGCTGATCGATACGTATGCATGCGGCGGCGGCGGCGTCCACAACGGTACGAGCAATCGCATCAATCACCGCCGGCGCCCCGCCCTCAGTCGGCGTTGGCCGGCGCACGCGGCCGACAACCTCGCGCTCCCGCTCGACTATCAGGACATCGATCTTCGTTCCGCCCAGGTCGACCCCGGCGCGCATCGATCCGAGCCTACTCGACGGCCGGGGTCCCCGGTCGGCCTAGCGCCGGCGCACGAGGCGCGCGATCCCGCGCAACCCGCCGCCGAGCACGAAGCCTGCGGCGGCGGCTGCGATCGGGACCCTCACGCGCAGCTTGGCCGCTCTCGCGAACTCCTCGCGCATGTGTCCGATCGCCAGCGCGAGGCGGTCACGGTCGGCTTGCTGCACGGGCATGGTCGGCGTTCCCTTCTCGAACTGGCGGCGGGCGAGAAACACCAGGGCCGCGACGATCGCGAAGAGCAGCAGCGTCACGATCAGCATCGAGGCCCACAGGGGGAGGACGAGGTCGAGAGCGACCGCAATCGTCGCGAACGTGAATCCGATCGCGAAGACCGCGAGCACCGCGGCGCCTGCGCCGTAGCCGGCGCCGATCCCGAGCTCCCGCCCCTGCCGCTTCAGATCCTCGGCAGCGTTGTGGGCCAGAAGCGTGCTCTGGTCGACCACTTCCTGCGTCGCGTCGCGAACGCCCACGTTCGTCACCCCGGGAACGTAACCGTCTGGGCCGAGCTTTGCAGCGGTTGGGCGCATCGGCGATGCTCCAGGCATGCACTCCGAGCGGTTGCTCGCGAAGGCTGAGCGCCAGCAGCTGGTCGCCAGCCTGGTCGAGCGGCTGGCGCTCGGGACGCAGCAGGAGCTGCTCGCGGCGCTCGATTCGGCCGGGTGCATCGTCACCCAGGCGACGGTCTCGCGCGACATTCGCGAGCTGCGGCTGGCCAAGGAGCGAGACTCGCTCGGGCGGCTCCGATACGTGCTTCCGGGCGGACGGCGGAAGATCGCACCGCGCGACACGCTCGACGCGCTCTTGCGTCAGTTCGGGCGCAGCGCCGTGGCCGCCCAGAACCTCGTGGTCGTCTCATCGGACATCGGCTCGGCGCCCGCGATCGCGCGGGCTCTCGACCAGCTCGAGCATCCGCACGTGGTCGGCACGCTCGCCGGCGACGACACCTGCCTCGTCGTCGCCCGCGACGCCCGGCGCGCGCGCGAGCTCGCGAAGGAGCTAGGCGAACCGATCGGGTAGCCGGTCGGCCCAGGGATGCGCAGCCTCGAGCTGCGAGGCGAGCCGGAGCAGCAGCGCCTCGCCGGCCGGCGGCCCGATCAGCTGGATCCCGGCGGGCAGCCCGTCGACGACCGTCCACGGCACGGCCGCCGCCGGCTGGCCGGTCAGGTTGATGATCGGCGTGAACGGCGTGAACTCGCCGCCGCGCGCGAACTGCTCCCACGGATCGTCGGGCTCGAAGATCCAGCCGATCTCGACCGGCAGCTTGGCCAGGCCCGGCGTCAGGACGACGTCGAAGTCGTCCCAGAAGATGACGGTCGTGCGCGCCAGACGCTGGAGGCCGAGCACCGCCTGGCCGAAGATGACGCTCGACGTCTCACGCGCCGCCGCGGCCAGCGCGCGGTTCAGCGGCATGAGCAGCGACTCGTCGCCCACCGGGTAGAGAGCCGGCGTGATCTGCCACATCTTCGCGAATGCGGCGAGCGCATTGGCATCGCTCCACGGCGGCGTGCGCTCGACGACGTCGTGTCCAAGTTGCGCGAGCGCGTCGGCAGCGTCGCGCGTTGCCTGGACGAGCCGCGGGTCGACGTCGTACGGGATCGCCGGCTCGGTCGGTGAACGCGATCCGCAGCCGGCCCGGATCCGCGCCGACCTCGTCCAGGAACGGGCGCTCAGGCGGCGGCGCCCAGTGCGCGTCGCCGCTCTCGTAGCCGGCGATCGCGTCCAGGAACGCTGCCGCGTCGCGCACCGTCACCGAGAGCGGGCCGCTCTGCGAGAGCTCGAGCGAGCCGCTCGTGAACGGAGCGGGCGAGACACGGCCGCGCGAGGGCTTGAGCCCGAAGAGCCCGCAGCACGTGGCCGGGATGCGGACCGAGCCGCCGCCGTCGGAGCCGTGTGCGAGCGGGAGCACGCCCGACGCGACGGCGGCCGCGGCGCCGCCCGACGAGCCTCCCGGTGTGCGCGACGTGTCCCACGGGTTGCGGCAGGCGCCGTTCAGATCCGACTCCGTCACGCAGGTGATGCCGAACTCGGGCGTGTTCGACTTGCCGAGGACGATGAAACCCGCTTCCTTCATCCGCCGGACGACGGCGGCGTCGTACTGCGGCACGTAGTCGGCGAAGGCGCGCGACGAGAACGTCGTGCGGACGCCCGCGGTCTCGGTCAGATCCTTGACGAGCATCGGTACGCCTGCGAACGGGCCGTCGGCCGGGGTCGTCGCGCGCGCCTGCTCGAAGCAGTCGGTGACGAGGAAGTTCAGCTCGGGATCGGCGGCCTCGATCCGGCCGATCGCCGCGTCGACGAGCTCGCGCGGGGAGACTTCCCCTGCGCGAACGGATGCTGCGAGTGCGAGGGCGTCGATCAGCGCCGACCCGACAAGCCGAGCCACTCGAGCGCGCGGTGAACGAGACCGACACGCTCCGCTCGTTCGACGGGAGGCGCTGCCTTCGTCTCCGCCCGCTTCAGGATCGACGCCTTGTCGGGCTCGACGTCGACCTGCTCCGGCGGCTCCTTGAACTCGGGGAGACGATGCCAACGCGGCGCGGTCGAGCGTCAGGCGAACGCGACCTTCGACGATCTCGCCGACCTGCTCGGCCGGGACGTAACGCGGATGCGCGAAGATGCTCGAGGCGATCGAGAGGCCGTCGAAGATGTCGGCGCCCGAGTCGCCGGTGACCTCCTCGACGCGCCCGACCTCGGTGCCGTCGGCCGCCTCGACGCGCCAGCCGGGCTGGACGAGCAGCCACGAGACGGGCGTCGTCATCAGACGGTCTTGCCGTCCAGCATCCAGACCGGGCCCTGCGTCGCGCGAGCTTCGTGTCGGAGAGGACGCGCAGCACCGTGATCGAGCCGCGGATGTCCGCCTCGTCGCAGCGCTCGAAGCAGCGTCCGGCCATCTGCGGGGAGACCCCGTAGCCCGCTTCCCGGGCCGCCCGGAACCTCAACGCGGCGCGATTTTCGTCGCGGCGCGGATTCATCTGGATACAAAGCACGGCCGCCGGCTCGATGTAATCGGTCGAGAGCAGCTCGAGCTCGCAGAGCAGATCGCTCCAGTCGGCGGGCAGGGTCGCGAGTGCCCGGCGCCAGGATTCGGCGAGCGGCGTCACCTCGGGCTCGGCGCGAACCGCCGCCCGGTCGGAGCCCGCCAGCGTGAGCGTGCCCCCGATTCTTGCGTTGTCGAGCCGTCGCAGCAGGCGAACGACGTTGTCCGGGCTGAGCGCGCTCCCGTCCAGCGCCGACGCGAAGCAGCAGCACGTTCGGCTTCGCACGGTACGGCTGCGCCGGCGCCAGGAGCCCGGCGGCCTCGGCCGCCGTGCCCTCGTCGCGCAGTTCGAGACGCAGTTCCGCGCGTCCCCAGCCCGTCCGGCAGTTCGGATCCAAGTGCCCGCCACTGCTCCGCGAGGTTCATGGTTCGAAACGTACACTGCCCGCGCTATGGCCAAGGTCGAAAAGGGCGCCGTCGTCACCGAGGACACGCTGCGCGACTTCCTGCACGGCATGCTCCTGATCCGCAGGTTCGAGGAGAAGGTCGAGGAGCGTTTCCGCGCAGGCGACCTGCCGGGATTCCTGCACGTCGCGAT
The DNA here is from genome assembly GCA_963846895.1 of uncultured Thermoleophilia bacterium. Taxonomy (GTDB): domain Bacteria; phylum Actinomycetota; class Thermoleophilia; order Gaiellales; family Gaiellaceae; genus PALSA-600. Next base: position 20,187 of record CAWJXR010000005.1, read on the forward strand.
CGGCCAGGAGGCCGTCGCAGTCGGTGTCTGCGCCGCGATGGACGAAGACGACGTCTTCGCCTCGACGCACCGTGCCCACGGGCACACGCTCGCCCGCGGGACGCACCCCAACAACGTGATGGCCGAGCTCTACGGCAAGCTCGAGGGCTGCTCGCACGGCTACGGCGGCTCGATGCATCTGTACGACGTCGCGCGCGGCAACTACGGCGCGAACGCCGTCATCGGCGGCGGCCTGCCCGCCGTCACCGGCGCCGGGCTCGCCTTCAAGCTGCGCAACGAGCCGCGCGTCGCGCTCGCGTTCTTCGGCGACGGCGCGACGAACATCGGCACCTTCCACGAGTCGCTCAACCTGGCGCAGCTCTGGAAGACGAAGACGGTGTTCGTCTGCGAGAACAACCACTGGGCCGAGTCGACGCCGGGCTGGCAGCACTCGCCGGTCTGGGACGACATGTCGAAGCGCGCGCTCGCGTACGACATGCGGTCGATGAAGGTCGACGGGCAGGACGTGCAGGCCGTCTACGAGGCGTCGCTCGAGGCGCTCGACCACGCGCGCTCGGGCCAGGGGCCGGTCTTCCTCGACGTCGAGACGCGCCGCATGCACGGTCACTTCATCGGCGACCCGCAGGTGTACCGCTCGAAGGAGGATCGCGAGCAGGCTGCCGCCGACGATCCGATCGTGCACCTGCGTGAGCGGCTCGGTCTCACGGACGACGAGTTCGCGGCGTTCGACGACCTGGCGCACGAGACCGTCGACGCGGCGCTCGAGTTCGCGCAGAACGGGACCGACCCTCAGCCCGAGGATGCGCTTGAAGAACGTCTATGCCTGAGCTGACCTACCGCGAGGCCGTGCGCGACGCGCTGCGTCGGGCGATGGAGCACGACAGCGACGTCTTCATCATGGGCGAGGACATCGCCGAGATGGGCGGCTCGATGGCGGTCACCCAGGGCCTGCTCGACGAGTTCGGGCCGGAGCGGGTGCGCAACACGCCGATCTCCGAGATGGCGATCGTCGGGGCCGGGATCGGCGCCGCGATGGCCGGGATGCGCCCGATCGTCGAGATCATGTACGAGGACTTCCTGACGCTCTCGCTCGAGCAGATCGTCAACCAGGCCGCGAAGCACCGCTACATGTCGGGCGGCCAGCTGAAGATCCCGCTGACGATCCGCACGCAGGGCGGCGCCGGCTGGTCGCCGGGCGCGCAGCACGCGCAGCAGCTCGAGGCGTGGCTCGTGCACATCCCGGGGCTCAAGGTCGCGTTTCCTTCGACGCCCGAGGATGTCCGCGGCCTCCTCTGGACGGCGATCTACGACGACAACCCGGTCGTCTTCTTCGAGCACCGGCTGCTGTACCCGGTGAAAGGCGAGGTTCCCGAGGAGCTCGAGCCGATCCCGCTCGGGAAGGCGCGCACGATGCGCGAAGGCACGGACGTGACGGTGATCGCGATGGGGCCGCTCGTGCACCTCTCGCTCGAGGCGGCAGAGCGTGCCGCAGACGAGGAAGGACTGTCGGTCGAGGTGATCGACCCGCGCACCCTGCAGCCGCTCGACGAAGAGGCGCTCGTCGCGTCGGTCAAGAAGACGAACCGCGTCGTCGTCGCTCACGAGGCCGTCACGCGGATGGGCTTCGGCGCCGAGGTGGCGGCCGTGCTCCAGTACCAGGCTTTCGACTATCTCGACGCGCCGATCGAGCGCGTCGGCTCCAAGTTCGCGCCGCTCGCGTTCGCGCCGGTGATGGAGCAGTTCGTCGTGCCGCACGCGGAGGACGTGCTCGCCGCGATCAAGCGCACGGTGGGCAAGTAGGCTCCGTCCATGGCGAGCGAGGTCAAGCTCCCGCGGCTCGGCCAGGGCATGGAGGCCGGAACGATCACGAAGTGGCTCAAGTCCGAGGGTGACGCCGTCGCGAAGGGCGAGCCGCTCTTCGAGATCGACACCGACAAGGTCACGCAGGAGGTCGAGTCCGACTACGAGGGCGTGCTCCTCAAGATCGCGCTCCCCGAAGGGGAGGCGCCCGTCGGACAGACGATCGGCTGGATCGGCACCCAGGGCGAGGAGCTCGAGGACGCCGCTCCGGCGGCCGCCGCCCCGGCGAAGGTGGCCGATCAGGCGCCGGCCGCTGTTCCGGCCCCGCAGCCGAGCCGCGCCTCGTCGAACGGCAGCGACACGCGGATCAAGGCCTCGCCGCTCGCGCGGCGGATCGCGCGGGAACGCGGCGTCGATCTCGCCTCGCTCACCGGCACCGGCCCTGACGGCCGCATCGTCGCCGAGGACGTCGAGCGTGGCGGCGCGGTGGCCGAGCCCGAGCTTGTGCCAACTTGGCACAAGGCCGAGGTTGAAGCGGTCCCGCTGACCAGCATCCGCAAGACGATCGCGCGCCGGTTGACCGCTGCCTGGCAGGCCCCGGTCTTCCAGCTCACCCTCAGCGCCGACATGACGCGGGCCAACGAGCTCGTCGCGCGGGCGCGCGAGCTGAACCCGGACGTGCGCGTCACCGTCACCGACCTGCTCGCGAAGCTCTGCGCACACGCGCTGATGCGGCATCCCGACGTCAACGTCCAGTACGCGGAGGATGCGCTGCTTCGCTTCCCGACCGCGAACGTCGGCATCGCCGTAGCGGCGCCGCAGGGGCTGGTCGTCCCGGTCATCCGCTCCGTCGAGCAGCAGACGCTCGCTCAGGTCGCGGTCGCGCGCGCCGACATCGTCGGGCGCTCGCGCGACAACAAGCTGACCGCGCAGGATCTCGAAGACGGCACCTTCACGATCTCGAACCTCGGCATGTTCGGCATAGAGCAGTTCGTGGCCGTGCTGAACCCACCGCAGGCGGCGATCCTCGCCGTCGGCGCGACCATCGACACGCCCGTCGTCCGCGACGGGGCGATCGAGGCGCGGCCGATGATGGCGATGACGCTGACCGTCGACCACCGGGCCGTGGACGGCGCAGCGGGCGCCGATTTCCTGCGCACGGTGAAACAGTTCGTCGAGGATCCCGCGCTCGCCCTGTGACGGCGGCGATGATCCGCAAAGGCTCGCACGCGGACGTCCCTTTCATGCGCTCGATGCTCGCGCACGCCTATGCGTGGCGGGTCAATCAGTTCGAGGCCGAGATCCCGTTGACGCGGTACGTCGACAACTGGGGTCGCGCGGGTGACTTCTCGCTGATGGCGACCGAGACCGGTCACCGCGTCGGTGCCGCGTGGCTCAGGATCTTCGCCGCCGACAGTCCCGGCTACGGGTTCGTCGACGAGCGGACACCCGAGCTGACGATCGCGATCGTGCCGTCGCGGCGCCGGCACGGCGTCGGGCGAGAGCTCTTCGAGGCGCTGCTCCACGGTGCGCGAGAGCAGGGCCATCGATCGGTCTCGCTCTCGGTCGAGTCGGAGTCGCCCGCAGTCGCGTTCTACGAACGACACGGCTTCGAGGCGGTGCGTGAGCACGAGGGCGGGCTCGTCATGCGCCGCGACCTGTGAAGGCCGTCGTCATCCGCGACGGGCTCCTCGAGCTCGAGGAGCGTCCCGACCTCGTCGCCGGCGACGGCGAGATCCTGATCCGCGTCCGCGCGGCGGGCCTCAACAACGCGGACCTGATGCAGCGGGCCGGCCACTATCCGCCGCCGCCCGGAGCGCCGGCCGACGTGCCGGGCCTCGAGTGCGCCGGGGACGTGGTGGGGACCGGTGGGCGGGTGATGGCGCTGCTCGGCGGCGGCGGACAGGCCGAGCTGGCCGTCGTCGACGCGCGGCATGCGCTCCCGGTCCCGGAGGGGCTCGACTGGCTGCAGGCCGGCGGCGTGATGGAGGCCTACGCGACCGCCCACGACGCGCTTTTCACGCAGGCCGAGCTCGCGCCCGGCGAGCGCCTGCTCGTGAACGGCGCGGCCGGCGGAGTCGGCACTGCCGCGGTTCAACTCGGGCTGGCGGTCGGGGCCGACGTGACCGGCACTGCGCGCAGCAACGCCGAGCGGGTGCGAGAGCTGGGCGCGTCGACCGAGCCCGAGGGAGAGTACGACGTGATCCTCGAGCTCGTCGGAGGGCCGGCTCTGGCCGAGGACGTGCAGCGACTGGCGCCGCGCGGACGACTCGCCGTGATCGGGACCGGCGCCGGCCGAAGCGTCGAGATCGACTTCGGCCCTCTGATGGGCAAGCGCGGGCGGATTCACGGCTCGACGCTGCGCTCGCGGTCGGCCGACGACAAGGCGCTCGTCGTCGACCGGCTGCGCGAACAGGTGCTCCCGCTCTTCGCGTCCGGACGGATCCACGTGCCGGTGCACGCGACGTTCCCACTGGAGCAGGCCGAGGCGGCGTACGAGGCGTTCGCCGCGCCCGGCAAGTTCGGGAAGCTCGTCCTGCAGCCATGAGCGACACCCGCGCCGCGATCCTCGCCGACGCCTACGGCTTCATGGTCACCCAGTCGATCGGCACCGTCGCCCGGGCGGGGATCGCCGACCTGGTCGCGGACGGGCACGAGACGCTCCCGGAGTTGGCCGCCGAGAGCGGGCTTCCGCAGGATTCGCTGACGGCGCATCCTGCGAGCGCTCGCCGCGCTCGAGATCTTCTCGGTCGAGGGCGACCGCGTCCGGAACACGCCGAAGTCGGAGCTCCTGCGGGCCGAGGTCCCCGACTCGGTCAACTGGATCGCGCAGAGCTTCGCGAACGAGCACTACCGGGTCTGGGAACTGGCGGAGCAGGCGTTCCAGACCGGTGCGGCCGCGACGCCCGACGCGCTCGGGAGCGGCTATTTCGAATGGCTCGGCGAGCACCCGGCCGAGGCGGCGATCTTCAACCGCGCCATGGCCGCCGGCTCGGCCTACAAGCTCCGGTCGCTCGAGCAGCTGGCCTGGAGCGACGAGCTGGTCGTCGATGTCGGCGGCGGCACCGGCGGCCTCATGTCGGGGCTGCTCGCGAACCATCCGGCGCTGCGCGGGATCGTCGTCGACCTGCCGCACTCCGAGGCGGTCGCCCGTGCGACCTTCGAGCGCGCCGGAGTCGCCGACCGCTGCAGCTTCGTGAGCGGGAACTTCTTCGAGGCGGTGCCGTCGGGCGGCGACGCGTACGTGCTCTCCCACATCCTGCACGACTGGGACGACGAGCCCGCGGGGCGCATCCTGGGCGCCATCCGCCGGGCTGCAGCGGGCGACCCCGCGCGGCTCGTGATCCTCGACAACGTGCTGCAGTCCGGCCCCGGCGCGGTCGTCCCGAAGCTCCTCGACCTGCACATGCTCGTGCTCGTCGGCGGCCGCGAGCGCTCCGAGGACGAGTGGAGCCGTTTGCTCACCGAGACCGGATTCTCGCTCGTGGGCATCCACGCAGAGGGACCCTTGACCGCGATCGAGGCGGCTACGATCGACCTGTGAACTCGAGAAACCTGAGGAGCTGAGATGGAAGTCGACGTTGCCGTTCTTGGTGGTGGGCCAGGTGGCTACACCGCAGCGATCCGCGCCGCCCAGCTGGGCGCGACGGTCGCGTGCATCGAGAAGGAGCCCGAGTTGGGCGGCACGTGCCTGCGCGTGGGCTGCATCCCGACGAAGGCCTGGGTGCAGACGGCGCACTTCCTGCACCAGGCGAACGACACGTTCGCGAAGCTCGGTGTCAGCCTTTCCGGCACGCAGCTCGACTTCGCGGCCGCCAACGAATGGAAGGCGGGCGTCGTCAAGCAGATGACGTCGGGCGTCGCGGGGTTGTTCAAGGCGAACGGCGTCGAGTGGGTCAAGGGCTACGGCAGGTTCAACGGCCCGAACACGATCGTCGTCGACGGCGGCGAGGACATCACGTTCCGCTCCGCGGTGATCGCGACCGGGTCGTATCCGATTCGTCCGCTGATCCCCGGGCTCGAGTCCGACCTGTGTGTCGACTCCACCGGCCTGCTCGCGCAGACCGAGGTGCCGCGGCGGCTCGTGATTCTCGGCGGCGGGATCATCGGCTCCGAGTTCGCGTCGATCTTCAACCGGTTCGGCTCCGAGGTGACGATCATCGAGATGCTCGACACGCTGATCCCGCAGGAGGACGCGGACGCCGGCAAGGAGCTCGCGAAGGCCTTCACCAAGCGGGGTGTCGCGCTGCAGCTGGGGAAGCAGTGCACGAAGGTCGAGCAAAGCGGGAACGCCCTGAACGTCTACTTCGGCGAGGGGGAGTCGATCGAGTGCGACCTGATGCTCGTCTCGGTCGGCCGCGCGCCGGTCGTCGACGGCTTCGGTCTCGAGACCACGGGCGTGCTGTCGGACACCCGCAAGGGCATCACCGCCGATGCCGCGCGCCGCACGACCGTGCCGCACATCTACGCGGTCGGAGACTGTGCCGGCTACTGGCAGCTCGCGCACACGGCCTTCCGCGAGGGCGAGGTCGCCGCCGAGAACGCGTGCGGGCACGATGCCGTCGTCGACAACCGGGCCGTGCCGCGCCCGATCTACACCGATCCCGAGATCGCAGGCGTCGGACTGACCGAGGCCGAGGCGCGCGAGCAGTATGGCGAGGAGGTCGCTGTCGGGACCTTCCCGTGGGTTGCGAACGCCCGCGCCGTCATGCAGGCCGAGACGACCGGCTGGGTCAAGTCGATCCACGAGACGAAGTACGGCGAGCTGCTCGGCCTGATCATGGTCGGCCCGCACGTGACGGACATGATCGAGGCGGGGGTCGTCGCGATCGACGCCGAGGCGACCGTCGAGACCGTGGCGGACGGGATGACCGCGCACCCGACGCTCAGCGAGGCAATCAAGGAGGCAGGCCTCGCCGCGCTCGGCCGCGCGATCCACATCCCGAACCGCAAGCGGGCGCCGGCGGTTAAGGTCGGACAATGACGTTCATGAACCGCCGCAACGCCGTCGCCGGCTGGCTCACGATTGCGGTCGGCAAGTACATCCTGAGGAGAAAAGCCAAGAGCAGCCGGGGAAGATGGGCAGCGATCGCCGTGCTGATCGCGTCAGTCCTCGGTGCGGTGACGTTCTGGAAGAAGCGGTCCGGGAGCGACCTAGCTGGCGCTGGCGCGCCGCTGCCACCGGTCGCTCCAGCCGGCGCGGGTGAGTCCGGAGATGACGGCCCGCCGGACGAGGCGCCCGTCTCGGGCTCGTCCGAGCAAGTGGACCCGAAGGGGTAGGTCGGCGAGCGGCAGCTCGACGCTCGTCGCCGCAGCCGGCAGCTCGCGCGTCTCGCGCACGGCGTACTCGCCGCGCGCGTCCGGGCGCTCGCTGATCCTCACCTCCCAGCCGGCGACCGAGGCGGCCGGGTCCCAGACGAGCGTCGAGGAGCCGGATCGGCGCACGTCCATGTTGGCGTTGACGGTTGGCCTCGTCCGAAGCGCCGCTCTGGCGTCCGACACCTTCGCCGGGTCGGACAGCTTCTGCCGCGCGCGATAGACCGACATCACCGCGTCGAGCTTCGCCAGCGCTTCGGCGTCGTCCGCGAGGCGGGCGCGGAGCGCGACCACGTCCGGGAACCGTCCCGCCGCGATCTCCGCCCGCGCTTCGGCGAGCACGGTGTCTACCTCTCGCTGTGCCATGAGTCCCAGAGTGCCGCGTACGAGCCTCCGCGTGCGACGAGCTCGTCGTGCGTGCCGATCTCCTCCAGCAGTCCGTCCTCGACCACCGCGACGCGATCGGCGTCGTGCGCCGTGTGCAGGCGATGCGCGATCGCGACGACCGTGCGGCCTTCGAGCACCGAGGCGAGCGAGCGCTCGAGATGGCGCGCCGCGCGCGGATCGAGGAGGGAGGTCGCCTCGTCGAGTACGAGCGTGTGCGGGTCGGCGAGCACGAGCCGTGCCAGCGCGACCTGCTGCGCCTGCGCCGGCGCCAGCGCGAAGCCGCCGGCACCGACGACGGTGTCGAGCCCGTCCGGCAGCGCGTCCGCCCATTCGAGCGCGTCGACCGCTGCGAGCGCCGCTCGCAACTCGGCATCGCTCGCGTCCGGGCGGGCGAGGCAGAGGTTCTCGAGCAGCGTCCCGACGAAGACGTGCTGCTCCTGGGTCACGAGCGCGACCTCCTGCCGCAGCGACTCGAGCGGCAGGTCGACGAGCCGCACGCCGCCGACGTCGACGCGCCCGACCCGCGGTGGGTGAATCCCTGCGAGCAGCCGCCCGAGCGTCGACTTGCCGGCGCCGGATGGCCCGACGACCGCAACGCGCTCTCCCGGCTCGAGGTCGAGGTCGATCCCGTGCAGCACGTCGCGGTTCGCGACGTAGGCGTAGCGCACGTCCTGCGCGGCGAGCCGGTCGCCGTCGGGCGTCTCGTCGGTGGCCGTGCGGTCCGGCGGCACGTTGGCGATCCCGACGAGCCGGGCGAACGAGGTCGCGCCCACCTGGATCTCGTCGAGCCAGGAGATGAGGCGGTCGACGGGGTCGGCGAGCTGGACGACGTAGAGGGCGATCGCGGTCACCTGGCCGATCGTCGCGTGCCCGTTCGACACGAGCCAGCCGCCCCACGCCAGCGACGCGGCAACAGGCAGGACGTAGGCGAACTCGGCCGACGGGAACCAGACGGTCCGCAGGAAGAGCGTCCGGCGCTCGGCCCGGTAGGCGTTCGTCAGATCCGCGTCGATGCGGCCCACGCGCTGCTCGTTGAGCCCGAGCGCCTCGATCGTCCGTCCTCCGTCGACGGTCTCGCCCACGGTCCCGGTCAGCGTCGCGTACGCCGCGCGCTCCCAGAGGTAACCGGCCGGGGCACGCGCCAGGTACCAGCGGGTCCCGATGTAGAGCACGGGCACGCCGACGAAGCACGGCAGCGCGGCGAGCGGATTGACCCACAGGGCCGCCGCAACCGTCAGCACCGTCGTCACGGCGGCGATCAGCGTCTCCGGGATCGCGAACCGGATCGTCCGCGTCATCGCGTCGACGTCGGCCGTCGTGCGCGAGACGAGGTCGCCGGTGCCCGCGCGCTCGACGGTCGAGAGAGGGAGGGCGAGCACGCGGTACATGAAGTCCTCGCGGAGCTCGGCGAACATCTGCTCGGACAGGACGAACGACGTTCGCCGCGCGATCCACGTCAGCACGGTCTGTGCGATGAGGAATCCGAACAGGATGACCGCCAGCCGGTCGACGTACGCGGTCGTCGTCCCGTCCTGCACGGACTGGACGATGCGGCCGAGAATCGGCGGGCCTGCGAGGCCTGCGGCGGCTGCGAGCGCGTTCAGGCCGACGACGGCCGCCAACCCGCGGCGATGGCGGCCGGCGAGCTGCTTCGCCTGGTCGCGGAGCTCCGCGCCCGCGGCGATCGGCAGCAGAGTGCTCACTCGTCCTCCCCGCGCGTGACCACGAGGCGGTACTCGGGCGTCGAGCGAAGCAGGTCGCGGTGCGTTCCCTCGGCGACGACGCGCCCGTCCTCGATCAGCGCGACCCGGTCGGCCCGGTCGAGCACGAGCGGGCTGGTCGTCGCGATCACGGTCGTCCGGCCCGTGCGCGCCCCGTGCAGGCGCTGGGCGATCCGCGCCTCGGTGTGCGCGTCGACGGCGCTCGTCGGCTCGACCAGCACGAGCGTCTCGGCGTCGGTCAGCAGGGCGCGCGCGAGCACGAGCCTCTGGCGCTGCCCGCCCGAGAACGAGCGGCCGCGCTCCTCCACCTCGGCGTCGAGGCCTTCGGGGAGCGCGTCGAGGATGTCCTCGGCGTTCGCGACGCCGATCGCCTCGAGAATCCGGTCGTCCTGCCCGTTCGAGCGTCCCAGCGGGTCGAGCTCGGTGCGCAGCGTCCCGGCGAAGAGGACCGGGTCTGCCTCGCTGACGACGATCCGGCGGCGGACCGTCTCGACGGGAAGCGCGGCCAGACCGACGTCCCCGAGCAGCACGCCGTCCTCGGCCCCGAAACGGCCGAGCCGGTCGGCGAGCGCGGCGCTCTCGGCCGGTTCCGCGGAGACGAGGCAGAGCAGCTCACCCGGACGGATGACGAGCCCGGAGCGCGGGTCGGCCAGGCCGACGCCGGCGGGCGGCTCGGCTGCCGGATCCTCGGGGTCGTCGATGTGCCGCTCGACGGCCAGCACGGCCAGCATCCGGCGCGCGCCGACGAGCGAGCGCGTCACCTTGTCGACGGCCTCGGCGGCGGTGCGGAGCGGGATGACGAGAAACGCGGCGTAGCCGTAGAACGCCACGAGCTCGCCGGTCTGGATCTGGCCGGAGACGGCGAACCGCGCACCGAGCCAGGTGACGAAGACGACGAAGAGGCCGGGGATGAGCACCTGCGCCGCGTCGAGCGTCGACTGCGGGAGCGCGACGTGGACGCCGGCGACCCGCACAGCCTGCGAGCGGCGGCGGTAGCGGTCGAAGAACGCCTGCTCGCCGCCGATGCCGCGGAGGACGCGAAGCCCCGCGGCCGTGTCGGCACCGAGCGCGGTCAAGTGCCCGACTTCCTCCCGCTGGACGCGCTGTCGCGCTTGCAGCGGCTTGATCACGAGCCCGAGGAGCGTGACGAGGACCGGGACGCCGATCAGCACGACGAGGCCGAGCGTCACCGACGAGCCGAGCAGGATGAAGGCGACGACGATGTACGCGACGACCGCGCCCGAGAGGCGCGCGGTGATGTCGAACGCACCGCCGGCGCGCATCGCGTCGTTCGAGACCGTCGCGACGACCTCTCCGGTCGACAGTTGCCCGCGCACGGCGGGGCCGGTGCGAGCGGCGTGGTGGGCGACGATCTGGGCCATCCGGAACGAGGCCTGGAGCCAGTTGAAGACGGCGTAGCGGTGCCTCATCACGCCGGCAGCCGCCTGGATCGCCCCGAGCCCGAGCACGATCAGGGTCCACTTGGCGAGCGCTTCGTTGTCCGAGTCGACGATGCCCTCCTGGATCGCCCGGCCGATCGCGAACGGGATCAGCGCCTGCGCCAACATCCAGAGCACGCCGAAGAGCACCCCCAGGAAGAGGGTCGCGCGCTGGCGGCTCCCCACCCAGATGAGGAGGCGCGCAGGTGAGCGCGTGTCGGGGTCGCCGGGGTCAGCGACCGGCAGTTGAACGGTCAGAGGAATCGCCATGCCGAAGGACGGGGGTGGGCCCGCGGTTCGATCCTAGCGACGACTCCGTCGTCCTCAAGGACGACTTGAGAGCAAGTGCCGCGACTGCGGCGGCGATCGGGACGAGCAGGTACCAGGCGGCGAAGATCCCGAGCACGATCATCGTCGCGACTGCGAACAGCGGCGAAGAAGCGAACGCGTCCGGTCAGGATCCGGAACGCGGAGAAGAGCGCGAGCAGGTAGACGCCGATGAAGCATCCCGACGTCGCGCGCACGAGATCGCTCGTGCTGCCGACGCCGGCGACGAGTGGGACGAGCAGGATGACCTCGGCTGCTGCGAGCACGATGAGCGGCCGCCGCGGGACGCTCAGGTGCGCGTCGCCGCCGAGCCAGCGCGGGAGCGCACCCTCCTGGGCGAGCGAGGCGGCCAGCTTCGACGCGCCGCCCATGTAGACGTTCATCGTCCCCATCGTCAGCGCCACCGCGAGGACGGCGGTCGCGTCGCGTCCGGCACGGCCGAAGCCGACGGAGACGAGGTCGGCCAGCGGGACCGTCGACGTCGTCCCGGCCGTGACGCCGATCGTCGCGACGGCGAGCGCGCCGTACAGGACGGTCACGAGGACGAAGGCGAGTCCGATCGAGCGCGGCAAGTCGGCGGCGGGGTTCTTGAACTCCCCGGCCAGCTGCGCGACCGCCTCCCAGCCGATCACGAGCCAGATGAGGACGGTGGCGGCGCTTCCGATCGCCCACCAGCCGTGCGGCGCGAAGGGTGTCCAGTGATCGCCCGCGTGGGAGGGGAGCGCGAAGCTGATCGCCACCGCCATCACGACGATCAAGACGGACGAGAGCGCGAGCTGGAAGCCGGCCGAGATGCGGAGCCCGGAGAGATTCGCGATCGCGACGGTCGTGAACATCGCGAGGCCGACGAGCGTCGCGACCGCGGTTCCCGAGCCCGTCAGGTCGGCGACGTAGAAGCCGCCGATCAGCGAGACGGCCGGCGTGCCGATCATCACGGCGGTCACGAACCAGGCGCCGGTGACGGCCGCCGCGTTGTCGCCGAGCCCTTCGCGCACGTAGGCGGAGACGCCGCCTGCGACGGGGTGGCGAACACCGAGCGCGGCGAAGGTGATCGCGAGCGGCGCCGAGAGGACGAGCAGGCCGGCCCACGCGATGATCGAAGCCGCCCCGGCGGCCTGGACGGCGAGCGCCGGCACGAGCAGCAACCCGGGCCCGATGAGCGCCCCGACGTAGAGCGCCGCCCCGTGCACGACCCCGAGGCTCCCACGCCGGTCCTCGCCCGGAACCGCCCCGCCTTCTGCGAGCTCGCTCACAAAGTGGTCAACGACGATCGCCCGCCCGGTCGTCCCGTCGGCGGACGCTTCGTCTCACTTCCGCATCACTTCCGTGGCACTCTCGTACCCGTGTCTGACACCGGCCGTGGCCGTACCGCGCCTCGCTGAGCAGGGAAGTCACACTTACGTTCCACTCTCGTTGCGCTTCGGTAACCCGTGTCTGACACGGGACTCGTCCAGAGTTAGGCCGGCAGTTTGGGACGGAGGCTTTCGAGACGGTCGGCGATTGTGGGCCACACGTCGCTCGACGGTTCGATCACGCTGAAGTGTCCGCCCCGGAACTCGACGCAGCTCGCAGTCGTCGCCGGCCGCCTTGGCGCTGTCCGCATACGTCCGCGATTGGCCGATCGGGACGATGTCGTCGCGCGCGCCGTGGACGAGGATCGTCGGCACGCCCGTCGGCAGCCGCTGCACCGGATCGGCGTGCGCGTAGGCCGCCGGTGACTCGGCCGGCGTCGACCCCATGAACTCGACCGCGGCGTCGTTCCCGAGGCGGTCGACGAAGGCGTCGGCGAGGCACGAGACGCCGGCGAGCGAGATCGCTGCCGAGACAGCCGCTCCGACGCGAGCCACAGCGCCAGGTGCCCGCCTGCCGAATGGCCGATCGCGACCAGCGGCCCGAGCCCGAGCTCGTCAGCCGCTCGACACGCTGCGGAGACGTCCTCGAGCGTCGCCGGGTAGCCGCCGCCAGCCCCGACCCGCCGGTACTCGACGTTCCACGTCGCCCAGCCGCGCGCGCTCAGATCGGCGGCCATCGGCCTCATCAGGTCGCACTCGTACTTCGCACGCCAGAAGCCGCCGTGGAGCAGAACCGCCGTCGGGCCTCCGCCGCCGGCCAGCTCGCAGAACTGGTCGCGGTGCTCGCCGTAGCGGTGCGTCGTCGTCACGCGCCAAGCTCCTCGACGCGCGACCGCGTACAGGTCGTACGGCAGCGCCTCGAGCACCCGCAGCCGCGGCTCCGGCACGGTCAGGAAGTGCGGGATCGCGCGCTCGCGGAGCCAGGCGAGCTCCCGCTTCGCCGCCAGAACGCCGTCGACCGCCGACCGGTCACCGCCGAGAGCGCTGAACGGCGTCGGCGTCAGCACGGCGGCGGCCACATCCGCAGCCTCCTCGATCAGCGCCTTCGCCTGCTCCTCGCGCCGCCTCCGGAACCGGTTCGACGACGAGCCGCCCTTCTTGTGCCGGTTCTTGACGAAGCGCGAGCCGACCTTCGACGTGACCAGCTGCTCGCCGTCGAAGGTCCCGACCGCGTACCCGCCGAGCCGCACCAGCAACACGGCGACGAGGTGATCCTCCGCGATCGCCTCGAGCACGCGGCCCGACGTGCACCTCGTCGTACGTCGCCTTCGTGCGCCAGCCCGAACGTCGGCGTCACGACGAGCCGCCCCTCGATCGTCATCGTCTCCGTCCGCGTAGACGGTGCGACCCGCGGTCCCCTCGAGCGGCTCGAGCAGCTTGCGCACGTTGGCCCGGCCGATGTAACGCGCGCTCACGACGTGAGGTAGACGACGGTGGCGCCGTCCTGCGCCTCGCTCGCACGCCGGTCGACGAGCGGATGCCGGTCGAGCTCCTCCCGCACCGCGGCGCGCACGGCCCCGGTGCCGCGGCCGTGCACGACCCGCACCTCGGCGAGCCCGGCGAGCGCCGCCTCGTCGATGTACATGCGGACCGCTTGCCGGGCGTCGTCCGCGCGCCGCCCGCGCACGTCGAGCTGGTCGGAGACATCACCGCGTACGAGCGCGTTCACCTTCACGACCGGCTCCGCCGTCGCTTCGCTCTCCCGGGACGGCCGCAGCCGCGCGAGTGCGATCCGGACGCGCTGGCCGCTCAGCCCGACCACCTCGGCCTCCTCGTCGTCGAGCGAGGCGATCGTTCCGCGCAGGCCGATGTCGGCAGCCTCGACCGGGTCGCCGATCCCGAGCGGGGCGAGCACCGGGAGCGGAGCATCGAGCGACCGCAGCGAGCGCTCGGCGCTCGCCGCCCGCTCGACCGCCGCGCCGAGCCGACGGTCGGCCGCCGGCTCCGACCGCGCCCGCCGCGCCGCGCGCAGCTCGGTCCGCAGCGCGGCGAGCTCGTCCCGCGCTTCCGCCAGCTCACGCTCCGCCGCAGCGATCGCCTCGAGCCCGCGCGCGAGCCGCCGACTCGCGCACGCGCGCGATCTCGGCCTGCAACTCGCCCTCGCGCGCCGTCAGCCGTCCAAGTGCGCCGACGGCCTCGGAGCGCGCTGCGGCCGTTACCCGCTCGGCCGCTTCGGTCTGCGCGAGCAGCTCCGCGATCTGGAGCCGCTCCGGCGCGACGCGCTCGCGCGCGTCGGCGACGACGGCCGCGTCGAGCCCGAGCCGCTCCGCCGTCTGCAGCGCATGCGAGATCCCCGGCCGCCCGAGCGTGAGCCGGTACGACGGCTCGCCCGACTCCGGGTCGAGCGCCGTCGCCGCGTTCATCGCGCCGTCGGTCGCGCCCGCCCACTCCTTCAGCTCCGGATAGTGCGTCGTCACGACCGTCAGCCGCGCCTGGTGCGCGAGCCGATCGACGAGCGCCTGCGCGAGCGCCGACCCTTCGACCGGATCGGTGCCGGACGCGACCTCGTCGACGAGCACGAGCGACCGCCCGGTCGCCGCGTCGAGAATCGCGACGAGGTTCTCGACGTGACCGGAGAACGTGGACAGGCTCATCTCGATCGACTGCCGGTCGCCGATGTCTGCGAGCACGGCGTCGAACACCGGCAGCACGGCGACCTCGGCCGGCGGACGCAGGCCGGCCTGGTGGAGCAGCGCGGCGAGGCCGAGCGTCTTCAGCGCGACCGTCTTGCCGCCCGTGTTCGGCCCGCTGATCACGAGCGCGCGCAGCATCGCCCAGGTCGAGATCGATCGGGACGGCCGTTGCCCGGTCGAGCAACGGGTGCCGTGCACCGACCAGGCGCACCGCGTCCGCGATCTCGACGGCTGCGCCGTGCCAGGCCCGCGAGAGGGCTCCGCACGCGACCGCCAGGTCGATCGCGCCGCACGCCTCGACGAGCGCGACGAGATCGGCGGCTCGGGAGCCGACGGCCGCCGACAGCTCGCGCAGGATCCGCGCCACCTCCTCGCGCTCGGCCGCAGACGCCTCCGAGAGCCGGTTCGAGAGCTCGACCACCTCGAGCGGCTCGACGAACAGCGTCTGGCCGGAGTCCGAGATGTCGTGGACGATGCCCTGCACGCTGCGCCGCGAGCTCGACTTGACCGCGAACACCGGCCGCCCGCCGCGCTGCGCGACGAACTCCTCCTGGAGGTGCTCGCGCAGCCCGGGGCGCCGCGCGAGCCGCTGCAGCTCCTCGGTGACGCGCACGCGCGTCTCGCGCAGCTCCCTGCGCAGCTTGCGGAGCAGGGGAGAGGCGTTGTCCCGGACGTCGGAGCCGTCCTCTTCGATCGTCCGTCCGATCTCCTCGCCGAGCGGGCCGAGCGCCGGCTCGATCGCCGAGGCCAGCCCGGACAGGAGCGGCGAGGCGGCCTCGTCGAGCGCGGAGCGCACGCGCAGGCCGCCGCCGACCGTCGAGGCGACCGCCCGCAGCACCGGCGGGTCGAGCACGCCGCCGCGCGAGGCCAGCTCGACCGCTTCGCGCACGTCCTGGATCCCTTCGAACGCGGGCTCGTCCGACGCATCGAGCAGCGCGACCGCCTCGGCCGTCAACGCCTGGCGGCGCCGGACGTCTTCCGGAAGGGCACGACGGTTCGAGCGCGAGAGCCAGCTCTTCGCCGCGCGGCGTGCCCGTCGCCGCGGCCAGCCGATCGACGATCGCGGGAAACTCGAGAGCAGCGAGGTCCATGCAGCCCCTATCTTGGAGGGTTCGTGCCCGGTCTCGAACTCATCTGGCTGAACGGCTCCGTCTTCGCGATCGGCGGCGGGCTGAAAACGGGCGTCGAGACCGAGATCCACGTCGCCGACCGGCACTCCCAGGCGCGCCGCCTGACCGTCGCGGAGCTGCTCGAGCTCGACCGGGAGGGCCTGGAGGGCCGCGAGCTCGGAGACAGCGCCCGGGCGGTGCTCGCGGTCGCCGACCTGGCCCGGCGCTCCGTCGCCGACGGCCTCGTGCACCCGCAGCTCGCGCGCGGCGGCAGCACCTGGTACGCGTTCTGGGGCGCGACGATCGACGAGCCGACCCAGACCGAGCTCGACGAGCTCGTCGCCCTCGCGCCCACGGCCGCCGGCAACCTCGACGAGCTCTATCCGCAGCTCGTCGACCAGATCGCGCGCACGAAGCTCGTCGAGGCCGAGGTCCGGCTCGGCGGCGCGCAGGCGCCCGCGCTCGACGCCTTCCTGCGCGGCGCTGACGGCGCCCGACCCGGAGCTGCCTGCAGGGCCGCTCTACTCCTCGCTCGAGCAGCGGCTCGCCCGCTGGGTCGACGCGGGCCTCGAAGAGGTGCGGGAGGTGCGCTGGCAGCTCGGCCTGCACCTCGACGAGCGGCCCGGCACCGACGCCCTCGCGCTCGAGCTGTGGCTGCACGCGTCCGACGACCCGACGCTGGCGCTGCCCGTGTCGCTGCTCCGCCGTGGCGCCGAGGGATTCGCGTTCGTGCGCGACGGTGACCCGGAGCGCGACCTCGACGAGCAGCTGGCCGACCTCGAGCCGCTCTTCGCGGAGCACGGAATCGCGTTCGCCGACGACGAGGCCGAGCTCGACACCGAGTCCGCGTCCGGCTTTCTGCTCATCCTCCGTCCACTGCTCGAGGCGCGCGGGATCCCGGTGCTGCTCCCGTCGGCGTGGGTGCGCGCGCCGGCCCGCATCCGGGCAGACGTGAGCGCGAGCGCGTACGTGCCGTCGAGCGGACTGCTCAGAACCGACGCGATCGCCGCCTTCGACTGGCGCCTCGCCGTCGGCGACGTCGAGCTCGGCGAGGACGGAGCTGCTCGCGCTCGCGGCCGCGAAGAGCCCCGTCATCCGCGCGGCGGGCCGCTGGCAGGCGCTGAGCCCGTCGGACATCGATCGCGCGCTCCGCTTCCTGGAACGTCGGCGGCGCGGCGGTGGCGTCGTCGACCTCGTCCGCACGGTCACCGGCCTCGAGACCGACGCCGCCGGCCTCGAGCTCGGCGAGGTGACGCTCGACGGCTCGCTCACCGACCTGCTCGGCGGCGCTGACGCGCGGTTCCAGCCGCTCTCGACGCCGGCCGGCATGACGCACGACCTGTTCGCGTTCCAGGAGCGCGGCCACGGGTGGCTGCGCTTGCTGGGCGACCTCGGGATCGGCGGGATCCTCGCCGACGACATGGGGCTCGGGAAGACGGTGCAGGCGATCGCGATGCTCGTCTCCGAGCGCGCCGACGGCCAGCACGCTCGGGCCGACGCTCGTCGTCTGCCCGATGAGCGTCGCGCGCCAGTGGGTCGCCGAGGCCGCGCGGTTCGCGCCCGACCTGCGCGTTCATCTGCATCACGGCAGCGACCGGCTCGCCGACGCGGCGCTCGTCGACGCCGTCAGCAGGACCGACGTCGTCGTCACGTCCTACGACATCGCCACGCGCGACGTCGAGACGCTCGCCTCGATCGACTGGGATCGCGTCCTGCTCGACGAGGCGCAGGACGTGAAGAACCCGCAGACGAAGCGCGCCCGCGCGCTGCGGCGCATCCCGGCGAAGCGCCGGCTCGCGATGACGGGCACGCCGATCGAGAACCACCTGGGCGAGCTGTGGGCGCTGATGGACCTCCTCAACCCGGGCCTGCTCGGCTCGCGCGAGTGGTTCGCGCGCACCTTCCAGCGCCCGATCGAGATCGCCCGCGACGAGACCGCGCTCGAGCGGCTGCGCGCGATCGTGCGGCCGTTCATCCTGCGCCGCACGAAGGAGTCGCCCGAGGTCGAGCTCGACCTGCCGCCGATCACGATCGAGAAGGAGTACTGCCGGCTGACGGTCGAGCAGGCGGGCCTGTACCAGGCGACGGTCGACCACTGGCTGCCGCGCATCGAGGCGCACGAGGATCGGTTCGGCCGCCGCGGCGCCGTGCTCGCGATGCTCGCCCACCTGAAGCAGGTGTGCAATCACCCCGAGATGCTGCGTGCACACGGGCGCAGCCGCTGGACGCGCGCTCGGGCAAGCTCGAGCGCCTCGTCGAGCTGCTCGCCGACGTGCCGCGCGCCGACAAGGCGCTCGTCTTCACGCAGTACCCGAGCTTCGACCGCCTCGTCCCGTATCTGAGCGAGCGGCTCGACCGCGAGGTCGGCTTCTTCCACGGCCGGCTCAACGCGCGGCAGCGCGAGGAGCTGCTGGCCGCGTTCGCGAGCGAGGACGGGCCGTCGGTGCTCGTCATCTCGATCCGCGCAGGCGGCCGCGGTCTGAACCTGCCGGCGGCGAATCACGTCTTCCACTTCGACCGCTGGTGGAACCCGGCCGTCGAGCAGCAGGCGACCGACCGCGTGCATCGCGTCGGCCAGCGCAAGCCGGTGTTCGTGCACAGCCTGATCTGCCTCGGCACGCTCGAGGAGCGCATCGACGAGCTGCTCGACTCGAAGCGCGAGCTCGCGCAGAAGGTGCTCGCGGGGCGCGCCGACGACTGGCTCGGCGATCTCGATCTCGGCGCGATCCGCGCGGCGGTCGCGCTCGTCGCCCGGACTCGGTGGCGGCATGAGAGGCCCGTGGGCGCGCTCGGTGCTGACGGCCGTCGCGGGCGATGCGCGGCCGACGCTGAACGTCGAGTCGCTCGACGTCGAGGTCGGCCGCCTCACCGCGCGCGTCGGCGGGTGCGACGGTCTCGCTCTCCGCCGAGCCGGTCGCGCGCGCCAACTGGGCCGCGATGGTGCGCTACTCGCGGGGGATGGGCCCGCTCGAGCAGGCGGTGCACGGGCCGGCTGCAGTCGACGCACCTCGACCACCTGCTGGCCGAGGACTGGGGCGAGCAGCTGATCCCGCGGCCGGGGCAGATCCGGCGCGAATGCAGCTGCGACCCGAGCGCGCGCGTGCGAGCACGTGGCGGCGGTCGGGCTCGCGTTCGCGGATGCGATCGACGAAGACCCGTCGCTGCTCCTGCGCTGGCGCGGCTGCGTCGAGGGGCCGCGGCCCGAGGTCGACCACGGCGACCCGTGGGCGGGCGGGCAGCTACCCGAGCCGGGGCCGCGACGAGCGTTGCCGGTCGGGCCGTGCTGAAGCGGCTCGGGCCGAGCGGGATCGTGGTCGGCGACGACGATCTCGCCGAGGTGCTGCGAGCGCGCCTACGAGGCGTTCGCTGCAGAACTAGAGCGCGAACGCAGCCGCGTCGTCGGGCGAGAGCTCGCGGCCCGACGCCCAGGCGTCCGTCGATGTCGGCAGGCTCGAGCGACGGCGAGCGCCTGCGTTCGTGCAGCGCGAGCTCGATCCCTTCGAGCGTGCTCTCGAGCGCTTCGCGTAGCGCCTCCGCCGCGCCGAGCAGGCGCGCGGCGCGCTACGGCTCGGATCTCGGCGAAGCGTGTCGCCGAGCAGCTCGAGCGCCCAGGCCATGATCCCGCGGTCGCCGATGCGGTTCGCGAGACTCGATGCTCTCGCGCAGCGCGCTCGACGGCGTCGGCGGTGCCGGTGCTCGTGCAGCGCGACCGAGCCGAGGGCAGCGAGCGAGCGCGCCGCGCCGTGCGTGGTGGCTCCGCACCGGCGAGCACGGCATGCGCGGCCGACTCGAAGCGCTTCTGCGCTGCGGGTAGTCGCCGCGCGTCGAGCTCGAGGTAGCCCGCGTTGAAGCGCGCCATGCCGAGCAGCTGCTGCGTTGCCGGCGTCGCGACCAGCTGCCTGCTCGGCCTCGTCGAAGAGCTGGAGCGCGCCGTCCTCGGGTCGCCCTCGGCGATGCGGCGCCCGCCCGAGCGTCAGGAGCGACTCGCGCGCGAGACTGGCGGATCGCCAAGCTCGCTGGCGAGGGCGCGGCTCTCTTCGGCACGGCGCTTCGTATCCGCCCAGTCGCCCTGCATCGAGGCCAGGATCGACGCGGCAGCTCAGCGCACGCGCTCGCACCGGTCGTGCGCCTCGTCGTAGCGCGGCGAGGCCGGCGGCGAGCCAGCGCCGCCCCTCGCTCGAGGTAGCCGCGCGCGAACCAGAGCGCCCTGAGTGCGATCCGCGATGCGGAGCGCGTCGACGGGCTCGTGCTCGAGGCTCCAGGCGAGATGCGGCGCGGAGGTTCGGCAGGTCGGCTCTCGACGAGCTCGAACCACTCGTCCTGGCGGTCGTCCTCGAGCGCGGGCGCCGCCGCCTCTGCGAGGCGGAAGAAGTGCGCGGCGTGACGGCGCCGCACGTCGTGCCGCGTCGCCGGAGCGTCGAGCTACTCGGCCGCGAACTCGCGGATCGTCTCGAGCATGAAGAAGCGGTCGACGCTCGCGGGCGCGGACGAGGCTCTTGTCGACGAGCGACTGCGCGACGTCGAGGTCGCGTCCGTCACCGCCTCGGCCGCGAGCAGCGTCCAGCCGCCGGCGAAGACGGCGAGCCGTGCGAAGCGCTTGCTGCTCGTCGGCGTCGAGCAGCTCGTGGCTCCACTCGATCGTCGCGCGCAGGGTCTGCTGGCGCGGGTCGACGCCGCGGCCCGCCTTGAGCAGGTCGAGCCGGCTCGAAAGGCGGTCGAGCAGCTGCGTCGGGCGAGAGCACGCGCACGCGGCGGCCGCGAGCTCGAGCGCGAGCGGCAGCTGCTCGAGTCTGCGCGCAGAGCGCGGCGACGCCGCTCGGTGGAGGCGAACGACGGGTCGGCGGCGAGCGCCCGCGAGAGGAAGAGCTCGACGGCCTTCGCTCCGGGCGCAGCTCGGTGACGGGATAGGCCTGCTCGCCGGGCAGGCGCAGCACCTCGCGGCTCGTCACGAGCAGCGTGCAGGCGCGGGCAGGCGGTGAGCAGCGCCGCGACGTCGTCGGCCGCGTCGGTCAGGTGCTCGAAGTTGTCGAGCACGAGCAGGAGCGAACGGTCTGCGATGTGCCGCGGCGACGTCCTGCTCGGCGCCGAGCGCCTGCGCGACGGTCGGCAGGACGAGCTGCGCGTCGTCGAGCGGCGCGAGCGGCACCCAGAAGACGCCGTCCGCGAAGCTGTCGGCCGCCGCGCCCGCCGCCTGCAGCGCGAGGCGTGTCTTGCCGACGCCGCCCGGCCCGGTGAGCGTCAGCAGGCGTGGCTCGCTCGCGCGCAGGAGGTCGGCGAGCGCGTCGAGCTCGCCGCGCGCGGCCGAGGAACGGCGTTGCGGGCACGGGCAGGTTGGTGCGGTAGAGGCTCTTGAGCGGCGGGAACTCGGCGCCGCCGAACTGGTAGATCCGCTCGGGCGCGGAGAGGTCCTTGAGGCGGTGCTCGCCGAGGTCGTGCAGCTCGACCGGGTCGACGAGCCCGGCGGCGGCGGTCGAGAGGAGGATCTGGCCGCCGTGGCCGCAGGCGGCGATGCGGGCGGCGCGGTGGACGTCGACGCCGACGTAGCCCTCGTCGGTGAGGAGCGGCGTGCCGCTGTGGAGCGCCCATGCGCACGCGGATCGGCCCGGTCGCGAGCTCCTCGGTCGCCGCGGCAGCCGCGGCGAGCGCGGCGGGAGCGGTGGGGAAGGCGATGAAGAACGCGTCGCCCTGCGTGTCGACCTCGACGCCGCCGCGGGCACCGAAGGCGCGCGCGCAGGATGCGCCGGTGCTCGGCGAGCGCGTCCGGCGTAGCGCTCCTCGCCGAGTGAGTGCAGGAGCTGCGTCGAGCCCTCGACGTCGGTGAAGAGGAACGTCACCGTCCCGGCGGGCAGCGCGCGCTCCATCACGAGATCATGCACGGCGCCGCGCGGGCGCAGGAGCTCGCTCAGTGGTTGGAGCGGGCGAGCGAGGCGTTCCCGGCGGGCAGGTAGTAGCGCTCGACGTACTCGATCACGGCGCGCTGCATCGAGAACTGCGGCGACAGGCGTCGCGATCGAGGCGTTCATCATCGCGAGCCAGGCGTCCCGCTCGTGCCAAGTCGGCACGACCTCGGTCTCGAGCAGGCGGTAGAGCTGTGCGCGGTCGGCCTCGTCGGAGACGCCGTCGATCGCCCAGCCGACGTCGGCGTCGTAGCCCTCGGGCCACCAGCCGTCGAGCACCGACAGGTTGGGCACGCCGTTGACGGCGGCCTTCATGCCCGAGGTGCCGGAGGCCTCGAGCGGGCGCGTGGGGTTGTTCAGCCAGACGTCGACAGCCGGGGATGATCGTCTGCGCGAGCGCGATGTCGTAGTCCTCGAGGAACACGATGCGGTCGGCAGTGCTCGCGTGACAGCTCGACGATCTGCTGCATCACGTCCTTGCCGGGGTTGTCCTGCGGGTGCGCCTTGCCGGCGACGACGAGCTGCACCGGCAGCGCGAGCAGGCGCTCGAGGTCGCTGAAGACGAGGCTCGCGCGCTTGTAGGTCGCGAAGCGCCGCGCGAAGCCGATCGTCAGCCGCTCCGGGTCGAGGTGCGTCAGCTCGGCGAGCTTGCGTCTTCGCGGCGTGCGTGGACGTCCCAGAGCTGCTGACGCGTCGATCTCGTCGACGTTGTGCCAGCGGCGTCGTCGGCCGGCGGCAGCCGCGGGATCGATGCCGGTGCTCGCGCAGCAGCGCGGCGAGCGCCGGGTCGAGCCAGGTGCCGAGGTGGACGCCGTTCGTGACGTGCCCGATCTCGGTGTCGACGAGTCGAGAGCCCGGCCCACATCTCGCGGGCGACCTCGCCGTGCAGCTTCGAGACGCCGTTCGCGTAGGCGGAGAGGCGCAGCGACATCGGCGTCATGCCCGAAGTTCCCGTTGTCGCCGAACTCCCCGAGCGCGAGCAGGACGCCCGGTGTCGATGCCCGCCTGTTCGGCGAGCGTGCCGACGTAGTGGCGTGACGAGCTCGGCGTCGAACATCTCGTTGCCGGCGGGCACGGGCGTGTGGGTGGTGAAGACGGTCGAGCGCTTGACGTGCGCGAGCGCGTCGGCGGTCGACATGCCGTCGGCGACGAGCGCGCGCACGCGTTCGATCGCGAGGAACGCGGAGTGGCCTTCGTTCATGTGGAAGACGGTCGCGTCGATGCCGAGTGCGGCGAGCGCGCGCACGCCGCCGACGCCGAGCAGCAGCTCCTGCTTGATGCGGTGCTCGCGGTCGCCCGAGTAGAGCGCGTCGGTGAGCAATCTCGACCTCGAGCAGGTAGAGCGGGACGCTGCCGACGTCCTTGCGCCAGACGTTCGCGGTGAGCGCCTCGCCGTTCAGCTGGATGTCGACGGTGACGGGCTCGCGGGCGAGCCCGGCAGCCTCCGGGTCGACGCGCTCGTACTCCTCGGTCTGGCGGCCGGCGTCGTCGATGCCCTGGCGGAAGTAGCCGCCGCGGTAGAGCAGCCCGACGCCGACGAGCGGGATGCCGAGCTCGGCTGCCGCCTTCAGATGGTCGCCGGCGAGGACGCCGAGGCCGCCCGAGTAGATCGGCAGGATCCTCGGAGAGCCCGAACTCCATCGAGAAGTACGCGACGCGCAGAGTGGGGGCGTCGGCGCCGTGGTGCTCGCTCCACCAGGTGGTTGTCGCGTGCGCGTGCGTCATCGGAGGGGTGTGGCCGCCCAGCGGCCGCGGAAAAACGTAGCGATTTCAGTCGCCGTAACGTGGGACGAGCCGGCGCTGCAAAGGTTGGAGCAACTCCTCGCGATCGGGTGTGAACAGATCGGGCGGCACCTGGGCGCGCGCGTTCCAGAGGTCGACGTTCAGGCGCTCGATCTCCTCGACGAGCAGCGTGATCGCACGCCCGGCCGCCTGCACCTCGTCGCGCGGGTCGGCGGACAGCCCCTCGCCCCAGTTGCGGAGGATTTCGATCTTGGTCTCGTCGAGGCGCTTGGGGGGCGGGGGAGGCGGAGCCACGCCCGCGCACCCTATAACGGTGTTTGCGCCGTCCACACTGTTTTCCACAGCCGCGACCGCAAAGGTTGCCGCAGAGACCGAGATTCTCCGTTCGGCGCCTGTGGATCATTTCGCGGTCAGGTTTCCGGGCGCCGATCGCGCGTACCCTGGCCACGTGGGCGATGTCAGTTCGGTGCAGTTCCTCCTGGGTTTCGCGATCGCCGCGGCCGCGGGGACGGCGGTGTTCTTCCACGCCGAGAAGCGGCGAATCAAGCACCCGTCGGCCTGGGCGAGCTTCGTCTTTCTGTTCCTGATCGTGGGTCTGCCCGCGTACGCGTTTCACGTTCGGCGCACTCGACGCGTCCTGTTCGACGGGCTCGACTACGAGTGCCCGGAGACCGCGTGCGTGACGTAGGGCACCTCGAGCCGCGCGACCTCGCCCGCGTCGAGGTGGAGCTCGGCCGCGGCCAGTGCGTCCTCGAGGTGGCCGATCTTCGTCGCTCCGACGATGGGCGCCGTGACCGCCGGCTTGTGGAGCAGCCAGGCCAGCGCAACCTGCGCGCTCGGAACGCCGCGAGCCGCGGCGACCTCGCCGACCCGATCGACGACTGCGAAGTCGACGTCAGGCGTATAGAGCGAGTCGCCGAACGGATCGGTCTGCGCACGCGTCGTCAGCTTCTCGCCTGCTGCCGTTCGCGTTCCGGCGAGCAGTCCGCGGGCGAGCGGGCTCCACGGGATGATCCCGACGCCCTGGTCGACGCACTGCGGGATCATCTCTCGCTCCTCTTCGCGGTAGACGAGGTTGTAGTGGTTCTGCATCGAGTCGAACCGCGTCCAGCCGTTCTGCGCGGCGACCGCTTGCGCCTTCGCGAATTGCCACGCGTGCATGCTGCTCGCCCCGAGGTAGCGCGCCTTGCCGGCTCGGACGACGTCGTGCAACGCCTCCATCGTCTCCTCGATCGGCGTCGTGTAGTCCCAGCGGTGGATCTGGTACAGGTCGACGTAGTCGAGGCCGAGCCGCGTGAGCGACGCGTCGATCGAGGCGAGGATGTGCTTGCGGCTGAGGCCGCGCCCGTTCTCGCCCGGCATCGTCTGGCCGTGGACCTTCGTCGCGACGACCAGCTCCTCGCGGGTCAGGAGCTGCTTGAGCAGCCGGCCCGTGACGATCTCGCTCTGGCCGCCGTTGTAGACGTCAGCCGTGTCGAAGAAGGTGATGCCGCCCTCGACGGCGCGCTTGACGATCGGTTCGGCGGCGGCTTCGTCGAGCGCCCACGGACGCTCGGCCGACGCGCCGTAGCTCATCATTCCGAGGCAGATGCGCGAGACGCGCAAACCCGTGCGGCCCAGATTCACGTATTCCATCTGCGAGAGCCTAGTAACGAGGAGTCACCTGAGGGGTCTGCGACAGCAATGACCGAAGACGCCGATCCGCGGCCGTACGGTCGGCGCGCGTTCCTCGCACTGCTCGCGGGCGGGGCCTCGTCGTTCCTCTGGGCGCCGGCGGCGAGCAACTTCCTGTCACCGCTGACCTCCGCGTTCTCGCAGGCGCTGGGCAACATCCTGCCCGTCGGCGGCTGGCGCATCTACACGATCTCCGGATCGATGCCGGTCTTCGACCCGAAGACGTGGCGCCTCGAGATCGGCGGGCCTCGTCCGCAGGCCGGTCAGCATCAGCTACCAGCAGCTCCTCGCGCTGCCGCGCGCGCACCAGGTGTCGACGTTCCACTGCGTCACCGGCTGGACGGTCAAGGACGTGCGCTGGTCCGGCGTGCGCCTCGAGCACATCCTCGGCGCTCGCCGACCCGCTGCCCGAGGCGAAGGCGATCAGGTTCTCCTCGGCGGAGGAGCCCTACAACGACTCGCTCACACTCGCGCAGGCGCTGCTACCCGACGTGATGCTCGGCCTCACGCTCGACGGTCACCCGCTCTCACGCCCGCACGGCGCGCCCGCGCGCATCGTCATCCCCGAGATGTACGGCTACAAGGGCGTCAAGTGGCTGAACAAGCTGGAGCTCCTCGCGACGCAGCCGACCGGCTACTGGGAAGGGCTCGGCTACGACCAGAACGCGTGGGTCGGAAGGTCGAATGGCTACCACTGAGCGCCTCCGCCTGAAGCGGTTCACGCGCACCGAGCGCGCAGTGCACTGGGTGCATGCGACCGCGTTCCTGATCCTGTTCGCGAGCGGCCTCGCGCTCTACCTGCCGAGCCTCGCGGAGGCGGTCGGACGCCGCCCGCTCCTGAAGACGATCCACCTCTACACCGCGATCGCCTGGCTGGTCGCGCTCGTCGCCGTCGTCGTGGTCGGCGACCGGCGCAGCCTGCGCGCGACGCTGCACGAGATCGACACGTTCGATCGCGACGACCGGAACTGGCTGCGGCACCGGCCGGCGCCGCAGGGACGCCTCAACGCCGGCCAGAAGCTGAACGCGATCATCACCGCTGCGTTCGCCGTCCTCTTCGGGGTCACCGGCCTGCTGCTCTGGTACGGCGAGCGCGACACGCGCTTCCGCTTCGCCCAGACGATCCTGATCCACGACTGGCTGATGTACATCTCGTTCTGGCTCTTCCTGGGTCACCTCTACCTGAGCGTCATCCACCCGAAGACGCGCCACGCGCTGACCGGCATCACCCGCGGGTGGGTCTATGCCGACTGGGCGCGCAAGCATCACGCCAAGTGGGCCGCCGATCAGGAAGGCCGGATGCTCTGAGCGAAGTGGAAGAGGTTGTGCGGGTCGTACTTCTTCTTCACCGTGCGTAACCGAGGCAGGTTCGACCCGTAGTACGCCTGCTGCCAGTTCGCGAGGGCGGCGTCGATGTAGTTCACGTACGCGGCTCCCGACACTGCCGGCTTCAGCGCCGCCCGAGAGCTGTTCACCCACGCGCGCGCCGATGCGCCGTTCCCGGCGGCGAAGTACTGGATCGACGCGAGCTCGTTGCGATGCACGAACGCCGTCGCGCTCGGGGCAACGCGGTTCAGCGCACCGCCGTACGAGTCGATCAGCAGCGCACCCGACGAAGCGCCCCGCGCTCTCGACGACCGAACGGAACTTCGCCAGCTGCGCCGTGGTCGGAACCTTGCGGATGTAGTCGGACGCGCCGACGAACGCCTGGTGCCCCGGCGCGGAGCAGCCCGGCAGCGAGTGCCCCAGGCAGCCGGCCCAGCGCTTGACGAGATCGAGCCACGACGCAGTGCCGGTCGTCAGCTTCGTCGCGGGCGGGCCGAGCGTCGCGAGCGCCGCCTTGAGCGCCGTCTCGCTGCCGAGGTACTGCCCGAACACCTGCACCGTCGGCCCGCCCGGCCCGGCGGCGAGCCGGCAAAGCGAGCCGAGTGCGTCCGGTTGGCGGGGCGCCCACGCGAGGAAGCTCGCGACCACCTGCTCGGCCTGCGCCCACGGCCAGGTCGCAATGAAGTAGGAGCCCTGCGACACAGGGTGCGTGCGGAAGACGAGACGCGTCACGATCCCGAAGTTGCCGCCGCCGCCGCCGCGGCACGCCCAGAACAGATCGGCGTGGTGGTTCTTGTCTGCGACGAGGACCTTGCCGTCGGCGGTGACGATCTGCACCGAGACGAGATTGTCGGATGCGAGCCCCCAGGCCCGCGAGGCGAGCCCGAAGCCGCCGCCGAGTGCATGGCCGCCGATGCCGACGGTCGGGCACGTGCCCGCGGGAATCGCGAGCCCGTGCGCGGCGAGACCGTCGTAGATGTTCCCGAGCCGGGCGCCCGGCCCGACGACGGCGTGACCGCCCGAGACCGCGACGCCGGCCAGCTTCGAGAGGTCGACGACCACGCCGCCGGCCACTGTCGAGTAGCCGCCGTAGCTGTGGCCGCCCGAGCGGGCGACGATGTGCACGCCGGTCTTCGCCGCCCACTTGACCGCGGCGGAGACATCGGCGGCGTCGAGCGGCTGCACGACCGCGAGCGGATGGATGCCGTCGTAGAGGCTGTCGAAGATCAGCCGCGCGCCCTCGTACCCGGTCGCGCCGCGCGCGAGGACCGGCCCGCGCACGGCGGCCGCGAGCGACTTGAGCCTCGGGTCGGCGGCCGCTGAGAGCCAGGCGGGGAAGGCGAGCGCCAACCCGGCTCCGGCACCGCGCACCAGAAGGTCACGTCTGTTCATCAGGCGCCGAGCGTACTGTTGCGGGCCTGCTCGCCGAGCGTCACAGCCACGTCTGGGCCGTCGCCGCGCTGGCGGCGTTCCTCGCCTCCCTCGGCCTCATCGGCAGCGACGCCATCTGGCTCGTTCCGCTCGGCGCCGAGATCGCGCATGGCCATCTCCCGTCGTCGATTCACTACGCGACTGCGGTGACCGGCGACTGGCACGACGTCGCCGCGCTCGGCCAGCTCGTCTTCTGGGCGAGCTACCACGCCTTCGGTGGGCTGCGCGGCCTCGTCGTCGCGCAGACGGTCGCGGCGGCGATCGCGTTCGGCGCGCTCGCGCACGGTCTGAGCCGGGAGACGTCGCGCGGCGGCGCCCTCGCGGTCAGCGCGATCGTGCTCGCCGGCTCGCTCGCCGCCGTGATGGTGACTGCCGCGGCGCTCTTCTCCCTGGCGTTCTTCGCCGTCCTGCTCGCCCTGCTCGAGTCGGGGCCGACCCGGCGGTCGATCTGGTGGAGCGTGCCGCTGCTCGCGCTCTGGGGGAACCTGCACGGCGGCGTGCTCGCAGGCTGGGCGCTGCTCGCCTGCTACCTCGTCTTCTCGCGCGGCCGTCGCGAGCCGGGCCTCGTGATCCTCGTGCTCGCAGCGGCGACGGTCGCGCTCGGTGCGAACCCGTCGCTCTGGCACACGCCGGACTACTACCGCGGTGTGTTCCACAGCGAGGTCGCGCGCCGCGGCGACGGGCTGTGGGCGCCGCTCGGCTTCAACGTGCTCGACCTGCTGTTGATCGCCGCCGCCGTGAGCCTCGGCGCGCTCGTCTTCAGGCGCTGGGACCGCATCCGCCTCTGGGAGATCGTCGCGATCGTCGGGCTCGTCGCCGCCACCGTGCACGTCGCCCGAAACGGCGTCTCGCTGCTCTTCGTCGCCGCGTACCCCGCCGCGCGCGGGCTCCAGCTCCGGTCGCCGCAGCCCGCGTCTCGTCGCCGGAGCGGCGGCGATCTTCGCCCTCGCCGCCGTTGCCGCGCTCGTGCGCGGCCCCGCCGACCCGGGCTCGAAACCGCTCGCGCACACCGCTGCCCGAGGGCGGCCCGGTCGTGCTCGCCGACGCGATCCTCGGGCAGCAGGTCGTTCTCGCGGGCGGGCGCGTCTGGGTCGAGAACCCGATCGACGCCTTCCGGCGGACCGACCAGAGCCTGTACCTCGATTGGCTCGCCGGCCGCGCGAGCGGAGACAAGGCGGCCGACCGCGCGCACTTCGTGCTCGTCCGCCCGACGTCCGCAGCCGGCCGGCGCGCGGCACGCGACCCACGGCTGACGCGGGTCGCGCAGACCCCCGACGCGAGTCCTGTACCGCGTCAAGAGCGCGTGATGCAGAATCGAGGCGTGGGGGGAATCTCCGCAGCGGAGTTCGAAGAGCGGCGCGCGCGGCTGCTCGTGCATGCGCCGGGCGGGTGGGTGCTGTTCGACGAGAAGTACATCCAGTACTTCACGGGCTTCGGGTTCCTGGCGACCGAACGTCCGGTGGCCGTCGCCTCGAACGCCGCCGGAGAGCTCGTCGCGTTCGTGCCGGAGTTCGAGGTCACAGCGCGTACGCGCCGAGACGGAGTTCGAGCACATCGAGTCGTACCCGGAGTATCCGGGCGAGGAGCATCCGATGAAGATCCTCGCGCGGGTGCTCGCGGAGCTCGGCGTCGGAGCCGAGCTCGGCGCCGACCAGGACGGCTACCCGGGGATCCTCGGCTACGAGGGGCCGACGCTCAGCGAGGAGACAGGGTCGCGCGTCGACACCGCTCGGCCGGCAGATCGAACGGATGATGCGGCTGAAGAGCCCGGCGGAGATCGAGCTGATCCGCGAGAGCGGCCGCTGGTGCTCGGTCGCGCATCGGTTGCTGCAGCGCTACTCGATCCCCGGCGCGACGGAAGCGGAGGCGAGCCTGCGCGCGAGCCAGGAGGCAACGCTCGGGATGCTGAAGACGCTCGGCGACGGCTTCGGCGGCCAGCAGGCCTCGTCGGACGGCGCCTCGGCGGGGTACCGCGGCCAGATCGGCACGAGGAGCGCGTGGGCGCACGCGGTCGCGCACAACATCGAGTTCGCCGCCGGCGACGTGCTCGTCACCGAGACGAGCGCGCCCATCTGGGGTTACAACGCCGAGCTCGAGCGCGCGATGGTGATCGGGCCCGCGAGCGACGAGGTACGCCGGCTCTTCGAGCACACCGTCGCCGCGCAGGACGTCGCCTTCGCGGCGCTGCGCCCGGGTGTGACCTGCGGCGCGGTCGACACCGCCGTGCTCGGCTACTTCGAGGAGAACGACCTGCTCGACCACTGGCGCCAGCACGTCGGCCACGCGATCGGCCTGAGGAACCACGAGGCGCCGTTCCTCGACGTCGGCGACCCGACCGTGATCGAGCCCGGAATGGTCTTCACGATCGAGCCGGGGCTCTACACCGAGGGTGTCGGCGGCTGCCGGCACTCGGACACCGTGGCCGTGACCGAGGACGGGATCGAGCTGCTCACCGACTATCCGCGCGACCTCGAGAGCCTGACGATCCCCATCGCGTAAGACCGTCGTCCGTTCTCGGCCGACATCGTTAGGACATGTCCGTTTCGGCCGGTCCCGGTGTCGTTCTCGTTGCGGCGCTGCTGCTGCTCGCCCCGACCGGCGCGGCGGCGCCGGCCTCGTCTGCAGGGCGCAGGTGTTCCGCATCGCGCGGGTCGTCGACGGCGACACGGTCGACCTCACGAACGGCGCGAAGGTGCGTCTCGTCCAGATCGACACGCCGGAGGTGTACTTCTCCCCGGAGTGCTACGGACGGCGCGCGTCCGCGATCGCGAAGCGGCTGCTGCCGCCCGGAACGGCGGTGCGGCTCGCGGCCGAGCCGGCCACCGATCGCGTCGACCGGTACGGGCGCCTCCTGCGGTACGTGACACGCGTCCGCGACGGGCTCAACGTCAACGTCTACCTCGTGCGGATCGGCGCGGCGGCTCCCTATTTCTACGGCGGCCGCGACGGGCGATACGCGGTCGCTGCTCGACCGTCTTGCCCGGAGAGCGCGGTCGCTTCGGCTCGGTCTCTGGGGCGCCTGTCCGAACACCCCGTACGGCCCTGACCGGTCGGTCGCGACCGGCGCGGCGCGCTGACGGGATTAGGATCGCCCTGTGACCCGCGAGCTGATCGACGCGTACAACGACGCCTGGAACAGCCAGGACCTCGACGCGGTCATGTCGATGCACACCGACGACACCGTCTTCGAGAACCACACGGCCGGTGAGCGCGCCGAGGGGATCGACGCCGTTCGGGCGCACATCGGCGGGATCTTCGAGCGCAATCCCACCCTGCGATTCGCCGGGCGCCGCCTCTACGTCGCCGACGACTTCGTGGTCAGCGAATGGACGGCGACCGTGACGCGCGACGACGGGAAGACGATGGAGTGGGACGGCGTCGACGTCTTCCCGATCCGCGACGGGAAGATCGCGCGCAAAGACGTCTACTCGTCGTCCCACGCGCCTCGCATCTCCTGACCGGCCGCCGCACGATCACCGTCGTCGAATGCCACGCGGGCGGCGAGGTCGGCAAGGTCGTCGTCGACGGCGTGCCGCCCCCGCGGGGCGCGACCGTCTTCGAGCAGATGCAGACGCTCGCCGCCGACGACTCGCTGCGGCGGTTCCTGCTGCGCGAGCCGCGCGGCTCGGTCGCCCAGCACGCCAACCTGCTCGTTCCCGCGACGCGAGACGACTGCGACGCGGGCTACATCATCATGGAGCCGACCGAGTACCCGGCGATGTCCGGCTCGAACACGATCTGCGTCGCGACGGTGCTGCTCGAGCGCGGCCTTCTCGAGCTGCAGGAGCCCGAGACGACCCTCAGGCTCGAGGCGCCGGCGGGCCTGGTCGAGATCACGGCGCGTTGCAAGGACGGCCGCGTTGAGAGCGTCGAGCTGGTCAACGTTCCACTCCTTCGTCGACCGGCTGGACGTGCAGCTCGAAGTGCCCGAGCTCGGGACGATCCGGATCGACGTCGCTTACGGCGGCATGTGGTACGCGATCGCCGACTCGGCCGAGCTCGGGTTCACGCTGCGGCCGTCCGAGGCGCGCGACCTCGCGGATGTCGGCGAGCGGATCCGCTCGGCTGCCCGCGAGCAGCTCGATCCCGTCCACCCGGAGAACCCGGAGATCGCCGGTGTCAGCATCGTCCAGATCGCCGAACCGTGGCGCGGGATCGACCAGATCACGAAGAACGCCGTCGTCGTCGCTCCCGGGCGGCTCGACCGGTCGGCGACCGGCACCGGACTTTCTGCGCGGATGGCCGTGCTCCACGCGCGCAGCCACATGAACGTCGGCGACAGGATGGCTCACGCGTCCGTGATCGGCTCGACCTTCGACGGCCGGATCGTCGCCGAGACCGAGGTCGGCGGGCGGCCGGCGATCATCCCCGCGATCCGCGGCAGCGCCTTCATCACCGGCGTCACCGAGCTGGTGGTCGACCCGGCCGACCCGTTCCCGGAGGGCTACCTCCTCTCCGACACGTGGCCGGGAGAGGATCGGCAGTAGCGATGCCCACCGACCGCACCTTCCTGTTCACCGACATCGAGGGCTCGACGCGCATCCTGCGCGAGCTCGGGGATCAGTACGCCGAGGTGCTCGAGCGCCACCGAACGCTGATCGAGTCCGCGATCGCCACCAACGGCGGCAGCATCGTCGACCGGAGCGGCGACGAGCTCTTCGCCGCGTTCCTCGACTCCTCGGGGGCGGTCGCGGGCGCCGTCGCCGCTCAGCTGGCGCTCGCCGCCGAGCCCTGGCCGGATGGAGCGCGCGTCAACGTGCGCATGGGGCTGCACCGAGGCCGCGTGCAGGCGACCGGCGGCGGCTTCGTCGGGCTGGCCGTGCACCAGGCCGCGCGCGTCTGCCAGACCGCCCGAGGCGGGGAGATCCTCATCTCCGACTCCGTCGAGACCGAGGCGGAGACGCTCGACCTGGGCGAGTTCGAATTGCGCGGCATTCCGCGCGCGACACGCCTGCGGCGGGTCCTTGCGCCCGGCCTCCAGACGCTGTTTCCGCCGCTGCCGGGGAGCGTTCCGCGGCCGGCGCCGATGCGCGTCGTCCTCGCCGACGACTCGGTGCTGCTGCGGGAGGGGATTGCCTCGCTGCTCGAGGACGCGGGCTTCGAGGTCGTCGGCCAGGCCGGTGAACGCCGACGCACTGCTCGAGCTCGTGGACGAGACGCTGCCCGAGCGTGGCCGTCGTCGACATCCGGATGCCGCCGACCTACAACGACGAGGGCATTCGAGCCGCGCACGAGATCCGCCGCCGCTATCCATCGACCGGCGTGCTCGTCCTCTCGTCCTACATCGACGCCCTGAGCGCGATCGATCTGTTCGGCGACGACCCGAAGGGCGTCGGGTATCTCCTCAAGGAACGGGTCGCGGACGTGGACGAGTTCACGGCGGCCGTTCGTCGCGTCGCCGAGGGCGGAACGGTCGTCGACGAGCTGATCGTGGACGCCCTTCCCGGCGGGTGAGCTTGCACTCCGGCCGTAGTTGCCCGAAGATCGACATGAACTCGAACCTAGGGGTGAGCCCATGCCACTTTCCTGGTTCCGCATTTCCGCCGAAACCAGCAAGAAGATCAAGGATTGCATGAACGACGAGAAGCCGAACGCCAACGACGAAGGCCACTTCGTCACCTGAGTCGAACGGCAGATCGTCGGCGCGACAACGGCGGCCCACTCGAATCGGCCGATCCTGTTCGAGTCGAGCGGCGAGTACGCGCAGTGCACTGGTCGAACAGGTCGGACAAGGTGCTGCGGCGTCATTGCCCATCGGACTCGAAGCCGACCAGGTAAACCTCTACTCGCCTGCGGAGATCGACAAGCGGATCGCCATCAGTACCCATGAGCACTCCGGGAGGGGACATGCCAAGCCTTCCCACCGGCACCGTCACCCTCCTCTTCACCGACATCGAAGGGTCGACTCTGCTCGCGCGCCGTCTCGGCGACGGCTATCAGCGAGTTGCTCGCGACCCATCGTCGACTGCTACGCGATGCGTTCACCGCCCATGAGCGGCGTCGAGGTCGATACCCAGGGCGACGCATTCTTCATAGCTTTCGGACCGAGCGCGCGACGCGGTCGCGGCCGCGGCCGATGCACAGCGCGCGCGTAGCGGGCTCCTCGACGCCAGGTCCAGGATCGGCGTCCACACCGGCGAGCCGACACTCGCCGAAGGCGGCTACTACGTCGGAGTCGACCTCTCGCGCGCGGCACGCATCTGCGCTGCGGCGCACGGCGGCCAATCCTGCTCTCACGCGCGACGTTCGACCTTGTCGCTGAGATCGAGACCTCGATCTGGGCGAACACGTCCTCAAGGACATCGAAGAGCCCCGAGCGGATCTTCCAGCTCGTCGTTCCCGGGCTCGCAGCAGCAGTTTCCACCGCCCCGGGCGTCGACTCCGGGAAACCTGCCGCGCACCCGCACGCACGTTCGTTGGTCGCGCTCGGGAGCTCGACGACTGTGCGAGCCTGCTCGCGAACGGACGCCGGTCGTCACGCTGACTGGCCCCGGCGGCGTCGGGAAGACACGCCTCGCACTCGAGACCGCCCGCGAGCTGCGGCCGTCTGTTCCCGGACGGCGCGTATTTCGTTTCCTTTGCGGCGCGATCCACCGACCTCACGGGCGTGCTCGCACAGACATTCGAGGTGGAGGAGCGAGCGGGCGAGCCGCTCGTCGAGGCGGTCGGTCGGCGGCTGGAAGCGAGCAAGTCACTGCTCGTGCTCGACAACCTCGAATCGGCGCTCGAGGCGGCGTCACGAAATCGCGTCGCTCGTCGAGCACTGCCCGCAGCTGAAGGTCCTGGCGACCAGCAGGGTGCCCAATGCACCTGGATGCGGAGCACGAATATCGGCTCGACCCGCTCACAGAAGATGAGGCGTCCGAACTCTTCATGTCTCGCGTGCGGCGCCGCTTCGCCCGAACTCGACATCGATGCGGAGCGCGCCGATCGTCGCTGCGATCTGCCGCCGGCTTGATCGTCTGCCGCTCGCGCTCGAGCTCGCCGCTGCTCGGGCGCGGATCCTGCCGCTCTCGGCGATCCTCGACCGGCTCGACCAGCGGCTCGCGTTCCTGACGGGCGGCGCGCGCGATGTGCCCGAGCGCCAGCGGACACTGGCCGCGACCATCGACTGGAGCTATGCGCTCCTGAACGACGAGGAGCGGGCAGCGTTCGACGCACTCGCGGTCTTCGCCGACGGCGCTCCTCTCGATGCCGTCGAGCACGTCGCGACGGCACCGGGCCGCGCGCTCGACATCCTCACGTCGCTCTGCGATCAGAGCTTGCTCCTCAGCCGAGCCGGCGACGACGGCACGCCGCGGTTCCGCATGCTCGCGACGATTCGCGAGTACGCGCTCGCAGCGCTTGCGAGAGCACGGAAAGGAGGACGAAGATCCGCCGCCGGCACGCGATGTGGTTCCTGGACGGTCGCCGAGCGCGCAGAACCTGAGATTCAGGGCCGGCGACAGGCGCGCGTGCTGCAGCGAGCTCGCGGCGGAGCACGACAACTTGCGTGCTGCGCTGACGTGGGCGGCGCGTCGCGGCGAGGGCGAGACGCTCGTTCGGCTCGCGGCAGCGCTCTGGAGATTCTGGTTCGCGCGCGGGCACCTGACGGAGGGGAGAGAGTGGCTCGGCCGCGCTCTCGTGGTCGAAGGGCTCGCACGGATGATGCACGTGCGCGCGCGCTTCGCGGCGCGTCTGTTCTTGCGGCTGTCGCGGGCGACCTCGACGATGCGCGCTCGATCGCACGAGGAGCTCGTCGTCGCCCGGCGCCGGCTCGGCTTCGACGAGGACATTGCCGAGGCGCTTGAGCGTGCTCGCGAACGTCGACGTCGGCGTTCGGCGAGCAGGACGCTGCAGCGCAGCTCTACGAGGAGGCCGCGATGCACGCGCGCCGCGCCGACGCGCGACCGGCGCTGGCGGCGATCATGAACAACCTCGGGTACCTCTCCCTGCTGCGTGACCAGCCCGAAGCGGCGCGCGAGACGTGTCGCGAGGCTGCGGCGCTGTTCGAGGAGCTGGGGTTCGGCGAGGAGGCTGCCGGGGCCTGGCTCAACGCCGCCTCGGCGGAGATCTCGCTCGGCGATCTGATTGAGGCTCGCGCGGCACTCGACGAGAGCCTCGACCGCTATGCCGCCCTGCAGCATGCGGAAGGGCTCTCGTACGGCCTGGAGACCGCTGCGGCGATCGCGGCTCGCTCGGGCGACGCTCACCGAGCTGCGGTGCTCGTCGGAGCCGCGGCCGCTGACCCGCGGACGGACGGGCGGCACGCTGCCGCCGTTGGAGCAGCGCCTGCACGACGAGACCGCGGCGCTCGTCGACGCAGCGCTTGGAGCCGACGCCGATCGAAGCCGCCCGCGCCGAAGGAGCCGCGCTCACCCTGGAGTCCGCGCTCGACCTCGCGTATAAAGAGATCGGTGACCCTGCTGCGGATTAGCGACCCGGGTCTGCTCCAGCTGTTGCGCGCAGATCTGCAGAGCCGAGACGACCTCGTCGCGGAGATCGTCGACGACCGGACGCTCCGGGTCGACATCCTCGGCTCGTACGGTGAGCAGGGGATGCAGCTCGCGACGACGCTTCGCGTGCAGGCCTGGGTGAGCGCGCAGCGGGCGCGCGGCGTCGACGTGAGCGTCGAGATCCTCGACTGACGCCGGTTACGCGACGACGTTCGGCGGGCGCCGGTCTTCGAGCAGCACGGCGCGGAGAGCGCCGACCGCGAGCATCCCCATCGCCTGACGTGTCTCGCGGGTCCCGCTGCCGAGGTGCGGCGTGACGACGACGTTCTCGAACGAGAGCAGCTCCTCTGCCACCGACGGCTCGTGCTCGTGGACGTCGAGGGCGGCGCCGGCGATCTCGTGCGACTTCAGCGCCGCGATGAGCGCACGCTCGTCGACGATCGCACCGCGAGCCGTGTTGACGAGGACCGCGGTGGGGCGCATCGCGGCGAGCGCACGCTCGTCGATCAGGTGCCGCGTCTCCGGCGTCAACGGGCAGTGCAGGCTGACGATGTCGACCGATCCCAGGATCGCCTGCAGGTCGTCGTTGCGACCGGCCAGAACGGGGATGGCCCCGAACGCCTCGGCGAGCTGTGCTGTTGCGAGCCCGATCCGGCCCGGCCCGACGACGGCGAAGCGCTTGCCGGACAGCCCTTCGCCGAGCATGAACTCGACGCCGAACTCCCACGGGACGCCGCGCGCGCAGCAGGCGGTCGCCCTCGACGACGCGGCGCAGCAGCGCGAGGGTAAGTGCGATCGCGAACTCGGCCGTCGTCTCGGTGAGCACGTCGGGTGTGTTCGCTACGACGATGCCGCGCTCGCGTGCTGCCTCGAGGTCGATGTTGTCGACGCCCACTCCGTAGTTCGCGACGACGCGGAGCTGCGGCCCCGCCGCGTCGAGGAACGTGCGGTCGATCTGGGTCGGGAGCGTGGCGAGGACCCCGTCTGCGGGGCTCGGACCGTCGAGCAGCGAGAAGCTCTCGCCCAGCGCCGAGGAGATCGCCGACGGCACCGGCCCGGTGACGTGCACGAGCGGCCTCGTCATCTAGCCCACCACGAGATCGGCGAGCGCCGCCGACGACTTGCCGAACTCCCACCAGCCGCTCATCGACGGATTGACGATCGCCATGCTCCGCCCGTAGGCGAGCGGGATCAACGCTGCCTGTTCGGTGACCGCCATCCGGTCGGCGGCGTGGTACAGCTCGAGGCGCTCGCGGTCCGAGCGCTCCTGCCGTGCCCGCTCGATCAGATCGTCGAACGGCGCGTAGGCATAGCCGCCCTCGTTCGTCTTCGACTCGGAGTGCAGCAGCAGGCGCAGGTAGTACTCCGGATCCGGGTAGCCGGGGAGCCAGCCGGTGACGACGATCGGTGCGATGAACTCCTCCCACGGGCGCGGCAGCTGCCAGGCGTGGTCGGGTGTCCATGTCGGCGTCTCGACTCGCAGGCCGAGCGCCTCGGTCCAGCCGCGGGCGAGGAGCTCGATGATGTCGGCCCAGTCCTCGAGGCCGGCGACCCGCACCGTGCCCTCGACGCCCGACTCCGCGAGCAGCCCGCGCGCGAGGTCGGGATCGAAGCGGGGGACGATGTCGGGCGTATGTCCCTGAAGTGCGGGTGGGACAAGGCCGCCCTTCGCCACGAGCAGGTTCTCGGGCAGGAGCTCGTCGAGGGCGTCGCGGTCGACCGAGTGGGCGAGCGCGCGTCGGAAGAGCACGTTCGAGGCCATCGGGTCGGCGTGGTCGAACGCGAGATACGCGGTCCAGGCGGCCGGGCCGACGATCGCGTCGCTCGCAGGCGCCTTGGCAACCCGGTCGGCGAGGCGCGGCGTGTAGCGAACCGTGACCACGTCGACGTCACCGTTCGCGTAGAGCTGCAGTGCGTCGTCCATGTTCGCGCGCACGTACTCGACCCGCTCGATGTTTCCCGGCCGCACCCGGTTCGCGTAGTCGCGGCGACGCTCGAGCACCAGGCGCTCGTCGGCCCGGTCGGCGATCTGGAACGCGCCGCTGACGACGTCGCCGCCCGCGGCATGCCTCGGCTGGGGGCCGCCGTCGGGACGGTTCAGGACGCTCAGGAAGTAGGGCGCAGGCGCGGCGAGGCGGAACTCCACGGTCCGGTCGTTGAGCGCGCGCACGCCGACCGCCGCTGCGTCGGTGTTCCGGCCGAGGCAGTAGTCCTGGCCGTTCTCGAGCACGAAGTAGATCGCGGCCGACGAGCCCGGCGCCTGCGGGTCGAGCACGCGCTTGATCCCGAACTCGACATCGTGTGCGGTCAGCGGCGCCCCGTCCGACCAGCGCAGGCCCTCCCGCAGCCGGAAGACATAGCGCAGGCCGTCGTCGGCGATCTCCCAGTGCTCGGCCAGCGACGGCACGATCGTGCGCTCGGGCCACGCCTCGACGAGCCGGTCGAAGAGCTGCATGCACAGCTGGATGTTCGGCCAGGCGATCGCCGACCGGGGATCGGGGTCGTTCGGGACGAAGCTCGACGCGAGCCGCAGCGACTCCGTCGCGGCCGGCGCGACGGGCTCCGGAGCCCAGCGCGCGAACGCCTGCTGGTACGTCTCGTTCGCCTCGGCGAAGCGCATCGAGGTGTGCAGGGCCAGCGCGAGCTTGAAGAGCACCAGCGCGACGGCCTGCGACTCGCCGCGACGCTCGAGCAGGGGCAGCAGCTGGCGGTAGTGGCCGATCGCCTCGTCGAGCGCGTACTCCTGGCGCGCCTTGTCGCCGGCCCGGGTCAGGTAGTCGACGGCCTTCGCCTCGTCCTCGGCCGCGAGCCAGTGGTGCGCGAGCAGCGCCAGCGCGTCGTCGGCGGGCTCGGCGCGGCCCTCGAGCCACAGGGCCGCCTCGCGATGGAGGCGTCGCCGCTCGGGGCCGACGATCGTCCGGTAGACGGCCTCCTGGATGAGCACGTGCTTGAACCGGAACTCCGGCTGCGGCCAGCGGCGGTGCTGCCGGACCAGGTCGAGCCGCTGCAGCTCGCGCAGCGGCTCGCTCAGGCGCTCCTCACCGCCCGCGACTCCTGCGAGCAGCGGCAGGCCGAAGCTGCGGCCGAGCACCGAGGCGGCGGTCAGGGCGTCGTGGCACGCCGGGGTCAGACGGTCGACCCGCGCGAGGATCACCTTCTCGACCGTCGGCGGAACCTCGACGGCGACCTCGCGGTCGTAGCGCCAGCGCACCTCGTCGTGGTGGAGCGCGCCCGAGTCTGCGAGCGAGCGGACGAGCTCCTCGAGGAAGAACGGGTTGCCCTCGGCGCGGTCGAGCAGCAGCGCCTCGAGGTCGGCCGGCAGCGTGTCGGCGCCGACGAGCGAATGGACGAGCTCGCGCTCGGCATCGCCCGAGAGGGCCTCGAGATCGACGGCGCGCGTGAGATGCGGCCAGCGCCGCGCGGCGATCTCGCGCAGCGCCCACGACGCATGGTCGGGATCGGGGCGCTGCGTGATCACGAGCAGGACCGCGGCCTCCTCGGTCAGGCCGAGCAGCTGCTCGGCGAGCTGCAGCGAGGTCGGATCGGCCCAGTGGACGTCCTCGAGCGCGAGCACGACCGGGCCGGTCGCGGCGAGCCGCTCGAGCAGATGCCGCACGACCTCGAAGGTGCGGTACTGGAGCGCCTCGGGGGAGAGCTCGGCGAGGCGCGCGCTCGTCTCGGGCTCTGGTGGGAGGCCGAGGAGGAGTGCGAGGTAGGGGTAGTAGTCGTCGGCACTGTCCTCGGCGGAGGCCTTGAGCCGGCGGCGGAGGCTGAGCCGCGTGCGCAGCTCGGGGTCGTCGAGTGCGAGGCCGAGCCATTCGCGCAGGAGGTCCCGGAAGGGCCAGTAGGGCATCGACTCGCCGTAGGAGACGCAGCGCCCTTCGAGCCAGAGAGGGCCCGTTGCGAGCCGGCGGAGCTCGCCGAGGAAGCGGCTCTTGCCGATCCCCGGCTCGCCGGAGAGGAACAGGATCGAGCCGCTGCCGGCCCGCACGTCGTCCACCGCCTGGCGGGCGAGGTCGAGCTCGTGGTCGCGGCCGACGAGCGGCGTCTCGGCCTCGGCGCGGCCCGCACCGAGCGGCGCCTGCACGGCAAAGGCAGCGACCGGGTCGGCCTTGCCCTTGAGCGTCAGCTCCTGCCGGTCCGCCCAGGTGAACTGGCGCTCGGCGAGCCGCCGGGTCTCCGCTCCCGCGAGCACGCCGTTCCTCGGCGCGGCGGCCTGCAGCCGCGCGGCCACGTTGACGGTGTCGCCTGTCGCCCCGTACTCGACGCGGCCGCCTGCTCCGACGGGGCCGACGACGACCGGGCCGGTGTCGACGCCGACGCGGACGGCGAGGCCGGGAATCGCGAAGCTGCGCTCGACGTCGCGCGCGAACTCCGCGACGCCCTCGACGATGCGTAGCGCCGCCCGCAGCGCACGCTCAGCGTCGTCCTCGTGCGCGGTGGGCGCTCCGAAGAGCGCCAGGACACCGTCGCCGGCCAGATCCTTGACGGTGCCGCCGAACTCCTCGACGGCGTGCACCATGCGCGCCACGGCCTCGCCGATGACCAGCCGCGCCTCCTCAGGGTCGAGGGACTCCGTGATCGCGGTCGAGCCTGCGAGGTCGGCGGAAAGCGCGGTCACGACGCGCCGCTCTTCGCGCATGGGCTGCTGTGCGGTCACCTCGCTGATTCTGCCCGAGTGGCCGTGGAGGACTTGATCTGTTGTGCTTCTCGACAGACGTGAGCTTGTCGAGGGCCGGATCGACCAGACCGCGGTCGGCTCCCGGCCCGCCGTTGACGATGTCGGCCGTGCCGTCCGTCGAATTGAGCCAGTCGTTCCCGGCGCCTCCGAGCAGCGTGTCGTTGCCGGGGCCGCCGTTGAGCTGATCCTTGCCCGTGCCTCCGACCAGCTTGTCGTTGCCGCCGAGCCCGGCGAGCGTGTCGTTGCCGCCGAGGCCGCAGATCACGTCCGGCTTCGGGGTGCCGATCAGATGGTCGTCGTTGATCGTGCCACGGATCGTGCAGGGATCCTTCGCGGAGATCGGCTGCCAGTCGGGCACCATCTGGTAGCTGAACCCGGAGGCGGAGATCAGCCGGGTCTGACCGCTTCCGCCGGCGGCCATGACGAACAGCTTCCGGCTCCCCTTCGACGAGCGGTCGCTGACGAAGACGATCTTCGTGCCGTCGGGCGAGAAGGCCGGCAGACGCGTCGAGCGCGCCGCTGTCGGTGAGCTGCGTGACGCCGGAGCCGTCAGCCTGCATCTTGTAGACGTCGAGATTGCCCTTCTCGGCACGGTCGGAGTCGAAGGTGATCCACCGGCCGTCGGGGGACCAGTTCGGGTTTTCGCTGAAGTTCGCCGCGGAGGTGAGCTGTGTCTTGCCGCTGCCGTCGCCGTTCATCACCCAGATCTGGCTGCTCGAACCGTCGGACGACCGGACGGTGTAGGCGATCCTGTCCGTCTTCGACCAGGACGGATCCTGCTCGTCGAGCGGCGACGAGGTCAGCTGGGTCGAGGTGCCGCCTGCGGCGTTGACGGAATAGATGTCGACGTTCCCGTTCCGGTTCGTCTCGTAGGCGATCTTGCTCGCCGTCGCCCGACCACGTCGGGTCGGTGTCGATGCCGCGCGAGAAGGTCACCTCGCGCTGGTCGCTCCCGTCGGGCCTGATCGTGAAGATGTCGGGATCGTTGGACTTGAAGCCCGAGTACGCGATCTTCGTGCCGTCGGGCGAGAACGCGGCACCGATGTACGTGTCGTTCGTGAAGGTGTGGGCGAGGCGGACGAGGCCGGTGCCGTCCGGATTCACAAGGACGAGGTGGCCGCTCTGGTCGTTGAAGACGATGCGACCGTTCTGGCCCGGGAAGGCCGGTCCGGGCTCGCTCCGGCGTCGACCGTGAGCACGGCGGCGGCGAGGCAAACCGATGGCGAGCAGGACGAGCGCGAACGCATCGGTTCGAGGTAGTCATCGGTGCCTGACCTCCAGTCTAGGGTGGTCAGCCGATGGTTCACACCGCCGCTAACTCCGCGCGAATCGGCCTTTCGGGACCCGTCAGGACCCGGGCGTACACTGACCCTCCCCGATGCCCGACGCGCCTTTCGTCCACCTCCACGTCCACTCGGAGTACTCCATTCTCGACGGTGCGTGCCGGGTTCCCGACCTCGTCGCGCGGGCCGCCGAGCTCGAGATGCCGTCGGTCGGGCTGACCGATCACGGCTCGATGGCGGGCGCCGTGCAGCTGTGGAAGGAGACGCGCGGCACCGGCGTCAAGCCCGTGATCGGCTGCGAGGTCTACGTCGCCGCGAACCGGAGAGCGCACGAGAAGGGCAACGCGCACCTGACCCTGCTCGCGGCCGACAACGTCGGCTACTCGAACCTGATCAAGCTCTCGTCGCTCGGCTACCTCGAGGGCTACTACTACAAGCCGCGTGTCGACTGGGAGCTGCTCGAGCGCCATTCGGCCGGGCTGATCGCCCTCTCGGGCTGCCTCTCGGGCCGCGTCTGCAAGGCGCTCGAGGAGAACCGCGTCACCGACGCCGAGGGCGAGCTCGACAGGCTCACACAGACGTTCGGGAAGGACAACGTCTACGTCGAGCTGCAGAACGCCCATCTCGACGTCCAGGCGCGCATCCTGCCGCAGCTCGCGTCGCTGGCCGACAAGCTGGGCCTGCCGACGGTCGCGACCGGCGACGTGCACTACCTGCGCGACGTCGACGCGCGCGCCCACGAGGCGCTTCTCTGCATCCAGTCCGGCGACTCGCTCAAGAACCCCGATCACTGGAAGTTCGAGACCGACCACTTCTACTTCAAGTCGCCCGACGAGATGCTCCTCGACTTCCCCGGCCACGAGGACGCGCTGCGCCGCTCGCTCGAGGTCGCCGAGCGCTGCAACGTCGAGATCGAGCTCGGCCGGATCCTGCTGCCGCGCTTCGACGTGCCCGAGGGGCGCGACGCGTTCGACTATCTGGTCGAGCAGTGCGAGCGGGGGCTCGAGAAGCGGTACGACAAGGTGACGACCGAGCTGACGGAGCGGCTCAAGTACGAGCTGACGACGATCAAGGAGATGGGGTTCACCGACTACTTCCTGATCGTCTGGGACTTCATCGCCTTCGCGAAGCGGAACGGCGTCTCGGTCGGGCCGGGCCGCGGCTCATCGGCAGGCTCGCTCGTCGCGTACTCACTCGCGATCACGGACATCGACCCCATCCGGTACGACCTGATGTTCGAGCGGTTCCTGAACCCGGGCCGCAAGTCGATGCCCGACATCGACATCGACTTCGCGGTCGACGGCCGGGAGCGCGTGATCAACTACGTCCGCGAGCGCTACGGCGCTGACCGCGTCGCGCAGATCATCACGTTCTCGACCATGGCCGCGCGCGCCGCCGTCCGCGACGCCGGCCGCGTGCTCGAGGTGCCCTACGGCGCGGTCGACAAGATCGCGAAGCTGATCCCGGAAGGCCCGGGGCAGCTGCTCGCCAAGGAGCTCGAGCCGGG
The DNA here is from genome assembly GCA_963846895.1 of uncultured Thermoleophilia bacterium. Lineage (GTDB taxonomy): Bacteria > Actinomycetota > Thermoleophilia > Gaiellales > Gaiellaceae > PALSA-600. The sequence goes on from CAWJXR010000005.1 coordinate 64,248, forward strand.
CGGCGAGCTGCGCAAGGCGATCGACTCCGACCCGGTCGCGAAGGAGATCCTCGACTTGGCGCTGCCGCTCGAGGGACTGACACGGGCCGACTCGATCCACGCCGCCGGGGTCGTGATCGGCGCCGAGCCGCTGATCGACGTCGTCCCCCTGCAGCAGAAGGGCGCCGACCAGGAAGTCGTGACCCAGTTCTCGATGAAGGACATCGAGGCCCTCGGCCTCCTCAAGATGGACTTCCTCGGCCTGCGCAACCTCGACGTGATCGACCAGGCCTGCGCGCTGCTCTCGGGGCTCGACATCGCCTCGATCCCGCTCGACGACAAGAAAACGTACGCCATGCTCGCGAAGGGCGACGCCGCGGGCGTCTTCCAGTTCGAGTCGTCGGGCATGCGCGAGGCGCTGCGGCAGGTCAAGCCGACCGAGTTCGAGGACCTGATCGCGCTCGTCGCCCTCTACCGGCCGGGCCCCATGGGCTACATCCCCGGCTACGGGAAGCGGAAGGCCGGCCAGGAGCGCGTCACGTACATCGACCCGCGGCTCGAGCGGATCCTCCACGACACCTACGGGATCTGCGTCTACCAGGAGCAGTACATGCGCATCGCACGCGAGCTCGCCGGCTTCTCGATCACCGAGGCCGACGACCTGCGCAAGGCGATCGGCAAGAAGATCCGCGCGCTGATGGACTCCCTCAAGGACAAGTTCCTCGAGGGCGCCGCCGGCCAGAACGTGACGCCGGCGGCCGCCAAGCAGCTCTGGGAGGACGTCGAGAAGGCGGCCGACTACTCGTTCCCGAAAGCGCACGCTGCGTGTTACGCGCTGATCGCGTACCGGACGGCATGGCTGCGCGCCAACCATCCGTGCGAGTACATGGCGGCGCTCATCTCGTCGGTCATGAACACGAAGGACCGCGTGCCGATCTACGTCAACGCCTGCCACGAGCTCAGGATCGAGGTGCTGCCGCCCGACGTCAACGAATCGCAGGTCGACTTCGCGGTCGTCGACGGCAAGATCCGCTTCGGCCTGAACGCGGTCAAGGGCGTGGGGGAGGGCGCGGCGCGCGCGCTCATCCAGGCGCGCGACGAGGGCGGCCCGTTCGAGTCGATCTGGGACTTCACCGAGCGCGTCGACCCGACGGTCTCGAACAAGCGCGTCCTCGAGGCGCTCGTCAAGTGCGGCGCACTGCCGGGCTCGCGGAAGGGGATGCTGGCGGTGCTCGAGCAGGCGGTCGCGTCGGGGCAGAAGCAGCAGGCCGACCGGCTTGCCGGCCAGGGCTCGATCTTCGATCTCGGGCCTGTCGAGGAGGAACGGCCGCGCCACCATCCGCCGACGCCCACCGAGGAGTTCGAGAAGAGCGAGCTGCTCGCGCTCGAGAAGGAGGTGCTGGGGCTTTACGTCTCCGAGCACCCGCTCTCGGCGATCCGCGACCAGCTCCGGCGGAAGTCGGATGCGACGATCGGCGAGCTCGACCGGCGCCGCGACGGCGAGGTCGTCACGGTCGGCGGGATCGTCGCCGGGCTGCGGCACATGACGACCAAGCGCGGCGAGGCGATGGTCTTCCTCCGCCTGGAGGACGTGACGGGCGGCATCGACACGGTCGTCTTCAACTCGACCTACGAGAAGGCGCGCGAGCTCTGCACGACCGACCGCGTGTCTGATCGTCAAGGGCCGCCTCGACCGCAAGGAGGGTGAGACGAAGCTCATCGCCCTGGAGCTGGCCGCGTTCGAGGCCGTCGCCGAGAAGCGCGAGGTGCGGCTCAAGATCGACGCCACGAAAGCCGGTGCGGGCACGATCCGCGAGCTGGCGGCGCTGATCAAGGACTTCCCCGGCGAATCGCCGGTCTACGCCGATCTGGAGACGTCCCAGGGGCGCAAGACCTACGCCTTCGGGCCGCAGTACAAGGTCAAGCCGGCGCCTGATTTCTACGCCGAGGTGAAGATGATCCTCGGCGAATCCGCAGTGGCGTAGCGCCCACGCGGCCCCGTCCGGCCTTGCGTGGGATTGACACTTGCGTGCGATTTCCGAACGTCTGCGGCACAGCCTCCGAACAGGGCCGGGATAGAACCAGAACGTGCTGGCTGCCTCAACCAGCCGAAGGTCAGAAGCCAGAGGCGTAAGAGATCCGTTAAATCGATAGATCCCCCGGTATAGGGAGAACCATCTCGTTCGTTTTACCGAACAAGGAACGAGGAGACGATCACAAAGATGCCTACTGCCGAGACCAACGTTCGCCCGACCGAGCAGGAGCTCGTGGAATCGTGGCGGGCCGCTGAGCTGGAGCGGGCGGGGTACTCCCACGCAGCGGCTGTCGAGCTCGCGACGCGCACCGATGTCGATCTCCATTTCGCGGTTGAGCTGCTCCTCAAGGGGTGCTCGCCCGACCTCGCGCTGAACATCCTTCGCTAGCCCAAACGAACGAACCTGGCTCGCTGCCTCCTGCGGGCCAGGTTCGACCCGTCTTGCGAACGTGGTTGACTTCCGCGGATGCTCGGCTTCATCCCCAGCCCGCACACCGGCGTCGTCCACGTCGGGCCGCTCACCGTGCACATGTACGGGCTCACGCTCCTCGCGGCCATCCTGGCGGCCATCTGGCTGACCGGGAAGCGCTGGGTCGCGCTCGGCGGCGACTGGGAGCTTGTCACGCGCGTCGCCGTGTGGGGGGTCGCGTTCGGGGTCGTCGGCGCCCGGCTCTACCACGACATCACCTCCTGGAACGAGGTTCCGAGCCCGAAGTGGCAGGGGATCGTCGAGGTCTGGAAAGGCGGGCTCGGCGTGTGGGGCGGCATCGGCCTCGGCGTGATCGCGGGTGCGATCGTCGTGCGCCGGTCAGGGGCGAGCGTCTCGCTCTTCATGGACGCCGTTGCGCCGGGCCTGCTGCTCGCCCAGGGTATCGGGCGCCTCGGCAACTGGTGGAACCAGGAGCTGTACGGGAAGCCGACCGACCTGCCGTGGGCGCTGAAGATCGACGTCGCGCACCGCCTGCCGCAGTACTTCGACCGCGCGACCTACCATCCGACCTTCCTCTACGAGATGATCTGGGACTTCGTCGGGGTCGGCGTCCTGCTCTACGTCGGCCACCGCTTCCGGATCCGGCCGCCGGCGCTCTTTGCGCTCTATGTCGCCTGGTACACGTTCGGGCGCTTCTTCGAGGAGCTGCTGCGGATCGATCCGGCGCACCACATCGCCGGCCTGCGGCTCAACGCCTGGGTCTCGATCTTCGTCTTCATCGGCGCGGTCGTCTGGTTCGTCTGGCGCCAGTTCTGGAGCGGACGCCCGGCGAAGCCGCAGGCGCCGGAGAAACGGCCGGCAATGGCCATCCCGAAAAGCCGCGTCCGGTAACACGAGTACCCTGCGCGGGTGGTCGTCCGCGAGCTCGAGCTGGACCTCGACGCGTTCGAGGGGCCTTTTGACCTGCTGCTCTCCCTCGTGCTCCGCGAGGAGCTGCCGCTCCGAGAGGTCGATCTGGCGCAGATCGTCATCGCCTTCATCGAGCATCTCGCCGAGCGCGACGAGCTCGACCTGGACGCCTGCGGCGAGTTCCTCGTCCTGATCTCCGCGCTGCTCGAGCTGAAAGCGCGCGCGATGTTCCCGGAGGAGGACGCCGAGCTCGCGGAGCTCGAGCCTGAGGAGGCCGCCGAGGAGCTGGCGCGCAGGCTCGCCATGTATCGGCGTGCGAAGGAGGCGGCGCGCCTGCTGCGCGGACGGCTCGACGAGCGCCGCGACCTCTTCTTCCGGCTCGGGCCGGCGCCGCTGCAGCCGAAGGCGGAACGGAAGCTCGCGCAGCAGGATCCAGAGCAGCTCGCCGGCGTGCTGCGGCTGCTGGCGGTCGAGCCGGCCGCACCGTCGACCGCGCACATGGCGATTCGCTTCCCGCCGGTGGCGCAGTTCCTCGACCGGTGGCGCTCCCTGCTCCGCCGGCGCGCGCGCTTCGACTTCGACCAGGAGGTCGAGGGAATGTCGCGCATCGAGATCGCCGTCGCGTTTCTCGCGCTCCTCGAGCTGCGGAAGCAGAACGAGGTCGCGATCGCCCAGGCTGCGCCGTTCGCGCCGATAAGGATTTCCCGTGCCGACGCCGAAAGGAGTCTCTCTTGGACCGTCCGCTCCGCCTGATCCCGACCGAGGTGACGCCCGCCGCCGAGCTGGCGCGCACCGTCGAGGCGCTGCTCGTGGTCGCCTCGCAGCCGCTGCCGATCGCCGATCTGTGTGCGGCCGCGGAGGCGGAGGAGGATCAGGTCGAGGAGGCGCTCGGCCGTTCTCGGGGCGCGGTTCTCCGAGGGTCGCAGCGGCATCGTCCTCGAGCACGTCGCGGGCGGGTGGGCCTTCCGCGCCGCCGCCTCCGAGTCGGAGGCTTGCGCGCGCCTGTTCGAGAAGCCGGTCGAGCGCGGCCTCAGCCAGGCGGCGCTCGAGACGCTCGCGATCGTCGCCTACCTCGGGCCGGTGACACGCCCGGAGATCACCCGGATCCGCGGGGTCAACGTCGACGGCGTGATCGCAGGCCTCGTCGAGCGGGGCCTCGTCACCGAAGGCGGCCGCGAGAACGAGTTCGGCGCGATCCGCTACCGCACGACGCCACTCTTCGAGCGGGTGTTCGGTCTCGAGTCGCTGGCGGCGCTCCCGCGCGTCGACGACATCGGCGAGGACGTCGGCAAGATCCGCGCGCGGCTGGAAGCCGTCGCGGAGCAGCGCACGGCGTAACGAGCGGACGGCGTAACGAGCGCACGGCGTAACGAGCGAACGCCGTAACGACGCGCGCGTAGCCACGCGCCGCAGCCAAACGCGCCGATCGAAGTACGCGCATTCCCACCGCGCCTCGGGACACCGGACGCCGCCCCGACACCCGTCGGTCGCACTCTCGTCGCGGTCCCGTGACGGTGTCTGACACCGGGGTTCGGGCCACAACTCCCTGCTCGCCGGGCACCTGTGGAACGTTCGTGTCACTCTCGTACCCGTGTCTGACACCGGCCGTGGCTCGGGCGGACGCGGCCCGCTGGGTGGGGGTACCGTGTGCTCATGGACGTGACCGATTCGAGTTTTGCGACGGACGTGATCGAGCGGTCGGCTCGTGAGGTCGTCGTCGTCGATTTCTGGGCCGACTGGTGTGGGCCGTGCAAGACGCTTGCGCCCGTGCTCGAGGAGGCCGCGCGCGAGCGCGGCGTCACGCTGGCCAAGCTCGATGTCGACGCGAACACGCAGGTCGCGTCCGAATACGGGATCCAGGGCATCCCCGCCGTCAAGGCCTTCCGGAACGGCCACGTCGTCGCCGAGTTCGTCGGCGCGCAGCCGCCCGTCAACGTTGCCGCGTTCCTCGACGAACTGACGAAGCCGCCCGTCGGCGAAACGCTCGATGACGATCCGGAGGTTGCCGCAGCGCTCCAGGCCGGGGACTACGAGGGCGCGCTCGGCACGCTGCTCGACCGGGCCGAGGCGGCTCCCGACCCACGTCGAAGGATGCGGCGCGCGACGTGATGGTCCGCATCTTCCTCGAGCTCGGCCAGGAACACCCGCTGGCGGCGAGCTTCAGGAAGAAGCTCGCCGCCGCCCTCTACTGAGCCCTACGGCTCGATGTTCTGGTTCAGCCGGAACAGGTTGCCCGGGTCGTACTGCTTCTTGATCGTCCGCAGCCGCTGCGAGCCGCGCACCGAAGCTGTCGGCGATCTCGTCCTTGCCGACCTCGGTGTAGAAGTTGAGCGCCATCCCGGACGTGACCCACGGCGAGACCGCCTCGCTCGTACTTCGCGTCCACGCGATGTTGGGCTCGTCGTTGTCGGCGCCCTCCCACATCGTGTTGAGATGGACCGAGAACGGCGCCGAGCGTCCGCCGAGCGCGGTTGCGTCCTCGCCGACGCGCGCGATCGCGCCCGCCATGTTGAGGACGAGCAAGGCGCTGAACGGCGACGGGATCGTGTCGGCCCGCTCGACCAGCTTGTCGACCAGGCTCTCTTCGAAGCCGCTCAGGTTGTGCGCCCGCCAGTAGTTCCGGCGGCCGTACGGGTTCGCGCCGTCGATCAGCCCCTGCATCACCGTGTACGGCATGGGCTGGAACAGGTCGAACTCGGGGCCTAGCGCGCGGAGCGGAGCCAGCGCCTTCTCGGCATCTTCCTGAGCGCCTGCAAACTGGCCCGCGACCGCCCACATCCGCTTGAGCCGCCACTGCTCCGGGACGAACTCCTCGGGTGGCGCCACGACCGAGCCGACAACCCAGCCGAGATCCTCCGAGGCACCGTCCGAGATATCGCGCCAGGCCCGGATCACGTCGGCTCCCTTGGCGGGATCGAACGCCATCAGGCCGCCGTAGACCAGCGGGCCGGCCGGGTGGAGCTTGAACGTGATGCTCGTGACGACGCCGAAGTTGCCTCCGCCGCCGAGCAGCCCCCAGAACAGATCGGTGTTCTCGCTCTCGCTCGCGGTGACGACCGAGCCGTCGGCCGTGACGACCTCGGCAGAGAGGACGTTGTCGCAGGCGAAGCCGTACTTGCGCTCGAGCCAGCCGCTGCCGCTGCCGGTCGTGAAGCCGACCACGCCGGTGGTCGTGACGCGCCCGCCGGTGACCGCGAGCCCGTGCTCCTGCGTCGCAGCATCGAACGTCGCCCAGTTGACCCCACCTTGCGCCCGGGCCGTCCGGCCATCGGGGTCGACGGTGACGCCGTTCAGGTTGCGGAGGTCGAGAACGATGCCGTCCTCGACACTCGAGAAGCCGGCGACCGAGTGTCCGCCGGAGCGGATCGCGAACGGTGCGCCCGATTCGCGCGCAAGGTTATCGCCGCCTGGACGCCCGCCGTGTCGGTCGGCCGCAGGATGACGGCCGGACGCCGGTCGAACATGCCGTTGAAGACCGCTCGCGTCTCGTCGTACGACGCATCACCCGGTTCGACGATCTCCCCTTCGAAGCCCGCCCGCAGTCCATCGAGGGCGTCTGTTTCCAAGACTGTCATGTATGCACTCTCCTTTTGGGGCACCCTGATTGGGCCACCGCCGAACCTACAGCCGTGCCTCGGTGCGGTGCAACATCCGCAGGGATGAGCGACCGAACATCCCCAGGGATGAGGCTGAACGCCTGGCTGGCGCGCGCGGGAGTCGCGTCGCGCCGCAAATCGGACGAGCTGATCCAGGCCGGCCGGGTGACCGTCAACGGCGAGACCGGGCAGCTGAACACGTTCGTCGCAGGCGTCCGACGACGTCCGCCTCGACGGCCGGCCGCTGCACCAGCAGGCGCTCGCCTACGTGCTGCTCCACAAGCCGGCCGGCGTCGTCACGACCGCGAGCGATCCGCAGGGCCGCCCGACGGTCGTCGGGCTCGTCGACACCCGGCGCGGGTCGTCCCCGTCGGCCGGCTCGACGCTGCCACCACCGGGGCGCTGCTGCTCACGAACGACGGCGAGCTCGCCCACCGCCTCGCGCACCCGAGGTACGAGGTCGACAAGGTCGTACGAGGTCGAGTGCGAACGGCCGATCGGCGACGCCGAGCTCGAGCAGCTGCGGCGCGGGGTCGAGCTCGACGACGGGCCGACCGCGCCCGGCGCAGGTACGCCGTCTCGGGCGGAACAAGATCGAGCTCGTCCTGCACGAGGGCCGCAACCGCCAGGTGCGGCGCATGGCGGAGGCTGTCGGCCACCGCGTCACGCCATCTGCACCGCAGCCGGTACGGCCCGCTGACGCTCGAAGGCCTCGAGCCCGGCGCTTGGCGCGAGCTCGAGGCCTCCGAGGTGCGTGCCCTACGGGCAGCTACGACGTCGTCGCGAGGGTATGGGCCTGGTCGAGCAGGCTCTGCCCCTGGCTGATCCACGTCTTCGCGTTGCCCTGGTCGATCTTCGAGACGCCCTTGGCCGCGTCGTTCAGCGCCTGCCGGATCGTTCGCGCGAGCACGTCGCGCTGCGACGTCAGGTCGGCGATCGACGTCTCGATCGAGTCGTACTTCAGGTTGCCGGCCGTGGTGCCGGGCTGCTTGAGTGCGATCGTCGACGCCGTCAGCGTGTCCATGCCGAATTGGCCGAACGGCGCGTTGATCTGCTTGTAGATCTCGCCGAGCTCCTGGACGGTCTTGTCGTGCTTGTCGAGCGTCTTCGGCTGAGCCTTGTCGCTCACGATCTGCGTGATCACCCTGCCGTCGTCGATGTAGGGATCCTGCAGGCCGAGGAGCGCGAGCATCGTCGGCCGTGCATCGACGTGATCCGTCCACGTCTGGTCGTCGACGCCGTTGTTGTCGACTCCCGGCCCGACCATCGCGAGCCAGGTGTTCGCGATCTCCTGCTGGTCGTCGCCGTGGTTCCAGGCGAACTTCGGGTCGACGCACTCGGCGATCGACGGCGAGCACGTCCCGGAGTTCGCGGTCTGGAAGAAGAAGTCGTCCTGCCCGAAGAGCGTCAGCGTCGGCGTCCGCTTCGGGTCGGCGGTGACCATGTGGAGCGCTTCTTCCTCGACCGGGTCGGCGAGGTTGTCAGTGATCGGGATGGTGGCGCCGCCCTGGTACGGGTCGATCGCCGTTGCGTTGCCGATGTCCCGTGCCAGCTGCCGAACGGATGGATCGGTTCGGTTCGGCTGGTTGTTGACGTAGATCGTCGGGGCATCGTCGCTGTGCACGCTGAACGGCGGCTCGGTCGCCGGGAGCAGTGCTTTCAGGTTCGTCGTGATCTCGCCGATCTGGTTCGACGGGCACGTCGGCGTCGCCGCCGTGACCGGGCAGGGCAGTGCGTGTAGGTGAGCGCGCCTGGGTTCGCCGGGTCGGGCGATCCCGGTGCCCCCTGCGAAGTGGTCACCCTCGTCGACGGTGACGACGAAGAGCGTGTTCGACTTGTTGATGCCGTCGGCGTCGAGCCGCTTGAAGAACGCGTCGAACGCCGCGTCGTAGTCGGCGAGCTGCTTCTGGTAGCGGGCCTCGCCCGGGCCGGACGCCTGCGCCAGCGTGTGGTCGTCGTGCGCGTCCGAGATGTACGCGAACGTCACCGGGACGCCGTGCTCCTGCATCTGCGCGACCTCGCCGAGGGTGTTCTTTGCGAGGGCACCGTCGAAGCCCGGGAATCCGCACTGGTTCGTCGGGTCGGTGATGTTCGAGCCGTCGGTCGCCTTGATGCACGGCCGGCCGTTCGCGTCCGTGCTCGTCGACCCGATCGCCCCGTTCACGTACTTGGCTCCGAAGAGCGCCTGGTAGCCGTTGTCGGAGCCGGGGTAGATCGTCTGGTCGTCTGGCTTCGCGTTCGCGTTCCCCTGGCAGGGGGACTGGCCCTGTGCGCAGTGGATCGCGATCCCGACGAAGTCGGTCTGCGCGAGGTTGAATGCAGCCGATCCGAAGGTCGCGAGCTGCGAGTCGCGGCCCTCGTTCCACTCGGGCGATCCCTGGCCGAAGACGCGCGTCATGTCGCCGGTCGGGTCGACGCCGTACACGCGCGCGCCGCTTGCATGCGCGATCGTCAGCGGTGCGGTCAGCGTGACCCCGGTTCCGGTCGCGCCGGCCGTGCCGACGCTCCGCGATTGTCGCGGTCTCCGTCGCCGCGCCGGTGTCGATCGTCAGGACCTGTCCGGGCGCCATCGCTGCGACCGAGCCGACCTTGATCGTGGTGTCGCTGACGAGCGAGGCAGCCGACAGCGAGGTGATCGCGATCGAGGTGTTGTTCTCGAGCTCGATGTTCGCCGCCGAGACGCCGCCGACGTTGCAGCCGGCTGCCGTGTAGGTGAGCCACGGCTCGGGCGCCGTCTGGCCGCCGTCGCTGACCATGTTCGGCAGCGGGTCGGCCGTCGCGGAGGTGACGTCCGTCCAGTACTTGAACGAGGACGAGAACGCCGGCGACGCCGGACGGCGGGTAGTAGCCGTACGAGTTCGAGACGGCCTGCCCGGTGCGATCCGGGTAAAGCCCGGTGAGGGACGAGAGGATCCCGCCCGCGGTGTGCGAGATCAGGATCGTGTGGTCGTTCGAGAGGAGCGTGCCGTTCCCCTTGAGGAAGTTGAGGAGATGCGGCATCTGCTCGAGATCGGACGGAACGCCGGCGACGTCCCGCTTGAAGTGCGTGTTGTCGAACTGCAGGTAGACGACGTGCTTCACGTCGCCGGCCTTTGTGCCAAGTTGGCACGAGCCGGACGCGCTCGCGCTGGCGCTTCCGGCGCCGGTGACGACTCCTGAGACGAGAGCTGCCGCGGCGCACGCCGCGATCAGAACGACGACGATCGTCGCTCGATGAGCAAACCTCATGTGTGCCTCCCCTGTGGTCGGGTTTCCGAGCAGCGCCGACCCTACGACTGCGACGCTGTCGGAGGGGATACCGCAAAGGGACTATTTGGTAACACGCCTGCTACGGCGAGACGAATCCCATCCGCTCGTACATCGCCTGGAGGGTCGGAGCCGACGTCTCACGGGCCTTCTCGGCGCCGACCCTGAGCAGGCGCCGCAGCTCGGGCTCGTCGGCCCGAAGCTCCGCGTACCGGGCCCGGACCGGTGCGAAGAGCTCGACGACGGCCTCGCCGACGTCGGTCTTGAGGTCGCCGTAGCCACGGCCGTCGTACGCGCGCTCGACCTCGGGGATCGTGCGTCCGGTCGAGACGGACAGGATCTCGACGAGGTTCGATACACCCGGCTGCTCGTCGGGTGCGTAGCGCACCTCCCGCCCCGAATCGGTGACGGCGGTCTTGAACTTCTTCCGGATCGTGTCCGGCGGGTCGAGCACGAGCACCGTTCCCTGCGCGGTGCCGCCGGTCGTCGACATCTTGTTCGTCGGCTCCTGCAGGTCCATGATGCGCGCCCCGACCTCGGGATAGACGCCTTCCGGGATCTTGAAGGTCTCGCCGAACCGTGAATTGAAGCGCTGCGCGATGTCGCGGGTCAGCTCGACGTGCTGGCGCTGGTCGTCGCCGACGGGCACGAGGTCGGTCTGGTAGAGCAGGATGTCGCCCGCCATCAGGATGGGGTAGCTGAAGAGGCCGGCGGAGACGAACTCCTTGCCTTCGCCCTTCTCCTTGAACTGCGTCATGCGGCCGAGTTGTCCGAACCCGGTGACGGCCGAGAGCAGCCAAGCCGCCTCCGGATGGGCCGTGACGTGGCTCTGCAGGAACAGTGTCGACCGGTCGGGGTGGAGGCCGACCGCGAACAGCAGGGCGGCGAGGTCGAGCGAGCGGTCGTGGAGGTCCTGCGGGTCGTAGTCGACCGTGACCGAGTGCAGGTCGACGATGCAGAAGAAGGCGTCGCCCTCTTCCTGGGTCGTGACGTACTGGCGCATCGCGCCGATGTAGTTGCCGATGTGCTTGGCACCCGTGGCCTGGATGCCTGAGAAGACGCGCATTGAGGTCACCTCGTCAGGTCGATGGAGAGCGGGTCAGCGGACGAGGCGGCCTAGCTGGAGGTCGTGCTGCGGCCTCCGCCTCGCCCGCGGCGCCATGACCAGCGGTGGCAGGAGGCGAAAGTCATGTGCTCAGGATAGAGCAATATGGAGTGATGGCTACGACGTCGCCGCCCTGGGCACCTGACTCGTGGCGCGACCGCGTCGCGCTGCAGCAGCCCGAATGGCCTGAGTCGACGGCGGCCGTGGCTGCGCTCGAGCGCCTGAAGGCGAGCCCGCCGCTCGTCTTCGCCGGCGAGGCCCGGGACCTCCGCGAGAGCCTGGCTCACGTGCTCGAGGGCCGGGCGTTTCTGCTGCAGGCGGGCGACTGCGTCGAGTCGTTCAACGAGCTCTCGACCATGCGCATCCGCGAGAAGCTGAAGATCATTCTGCAGATGTCGGCCGTGCTGACGTACGGCGCGACGCTGCCGGTCGTCAAGGTGGGGCGGATCGCCGGGCAGTTCACGAAGCCGCGCTCGGAGCCGTTCGAGCATGTCGCCGGGGTCGAGGTGCCGAGCTTTCGCGGCCACATGGTGCACAGTGACGAGGCGACCGCCGAGGCGCGCATCCCGGACCCGGCACGGATGGTCGAGGGGTACAACCAGTCGGCGGCGACGCTCAACCTGCTGCGCGCGTTCACCAAGGGCGGCTACGCGGATCTGACCGCGGTGCACCTGTGGAACCAGGAGTTCGTCGCGTCGAGCCCGCAGGGCCGCCGGTACGAGCGCCTCGCGCACGACATCGAGCGCGCACTGCAGTTCATGGCCGCGTGCGGCATCGACCTGAAAGCGGAACGGCGGCTGCACGAGGTCGACTTCTTCACGAGCCACGAGGGTCTGCTGCTCGACTACGAGGAAGGGCTGACGCGCCGCGACTCGCTCACCGGCGACTGGTACGACTGCTCCGCCCATCTGCTCTGGATCGGGGAGCGAACGCGCCAGTTGGACGGCGCGCACGTCGAGTTCTTCTCGGGCGTGCACAACCCGCTCGCCGTCAAGCTGGGCCCGACCGCGACCCCCGCCGAGGCTGTCGAGCTCTGCGAGCGCCTCAACCCGGACCGTCTGCCGGGGCGGCTCACGTTCGTCGCGCGCATGGGCGCCGACGCGGTCCAAGAGCTGCTGCCGCCCCTCCTCGGCGCGGTTGCCGACGAGGGTCATCCGGTGCTGTGGGCGTGCGACCCGATGCACGCGAACACGATCCGCGTCGACGGCGGGCTGAAGACGCGGCGCTTCGACGCGGTGATGACGGAGATCGAGGGGTTCTTCTCCTCGTGCTGGGAGGCGGGCGTGTGGCCGGGCGGCGTGCACCTCGAGTTCACGGGCGAGGACGTGACGGAGTGCCTCGGCGGCGCGGACGACGTGCTCGAGGAGCATCTCTCCTCGAGGTACGAGACCCTCTGCGATCCGCGCCTGAACGGGCGGCAGGCGCTCGACCTGGCGTTCCGGCTCGCGGAGCTGATGCAGCGCAAGCCGCGCTGAACCCACGTCTGACGTGTGTCAGACAGGTGTCTGACGTCGAGGGAGCGCGTTTGCCGCCGCTGTTGCGATCGGTCGATCGTGCGCTTTGGACGGCTGTGGACGATTCGTCGCAGTTCGCGCAGTCGCAGGCTCCGGGCGCGATTGCGCGAACGCCGTTGCACTCACGTCACGAAGACGTTGCCACTTCGTGTGTCAGACACGTGTCTGACTCGAGTCAGACGAGGGCGTCCAGACGCAGGCCCCGAGTCCACGCGCCTCCGTAGAGTGGCCGCGTGCGGATTGCCGTCCTCGGAACCGGTCTGATGGGCGCCTCGGTGGCGCTCGCCGCGCGCGAGCGCGGCGACCACGTCACCGGCTGGGACCCCGAGCCCGAGACGCTCGCCGCCGCCGTCGTGCGTACCGCGCTCGATCCGGCGCCCGGCCTCGAGGCGGCCGTCGACGGCGCCGAGCTCGTGATCGTCGCGGCCCCGATCGCGCAGCTGCCCGCCGCCGTCGTCTCGGCGCTCGCCGCGAGCGGCGAGGCGACCGTCACCGACGTCGGCTCGACGAAGTCGAGCGTCGTCCAGGCGGCCGCCGGCTCGCCGCGGTTCGTCGGCGGCCACCCGATCTGCGGCTCCGAGACCCGCGGTCCCGAGAACGCGAGCGCCCGCCTGTTCGAAGGGGCGACGTGGTTCCTGACGCCGGTCAGCCAGACCGATCCCGCCCGGTACCGCCTCGTGCACGGCTTCGTGACCGACGTCGGCGCGACTCCAGTCGCGATCGACCACGAGGCCCACGACCGGCTCGTCGCGCTGACGAGCCACGTGCCGCACGTGCTCGCGAACGTCGTCGCGAACCAGACCGGCGCGACGCGCGTCGAGGGCCACGAGCCCCTCGCCCACGCAGGCGGCTCCCTGCGCGACATGACCCGGATCGCGGGCGCGAACCCGCGCATCTGGGTCGACATCTTCCTCGACAACGCCGAGCGCATCCGCGGCGAGCTCGCCGAGCACAGGCGCCGCGTCGAACAGGTCGAGAGCGCGCTCGCACAGGGCGACGCGGGCTTCCTGGCGCGCTGGATCGGCGAGGCGACCGGCAACCGCCGCCGGATGCTCGACCGCGAGTATCCCGATCCAGGCGAATTGCAGCGTATTCGCGTGCACGTCCCCGACCGGCCGGGCGTCCTGGCCGGAATCACCCAGGCGCTCGGGGCGGAGCGGATCAACATCGAGGACTTCGAGCTGCACCACGTCTCGCCGGAGCGCGGCGGGACGCTCACGCTGCTCGTCGCGGGCGAGGGCGAGGCGCAGCGCGCCGCCGACCTGCTCGAGCGCCAGGGCTACGGCGTCGTCGTCTCCGCGGTACTCGACGCGTGAAGATCGAGCCCGCGGTCGCTCTCGAGGGGCACTTCGCCGTTCCGGGCGACAAGTCGATCTCGCACCGCGCGCTCCTGCTGGGCGCCGTCTCGGACGGGACGACGGAGATCCGGGGCTTCGGGTGGTCGGGGGACACCGAGTCGACCCTTGCCGCCGTCCGCGCCCTCGGCGTCCAGGTCGACCATGACGGCGGCTACCTCACGGTGCACGGCGCCGGCCTGCGCGGCCTACGTGCCGCCGAAGTCGACTGCGGCAACGCCGGGACGCTCGCGCGGCTGATCGCGGGCCTGCTGGCCTTCCAGGACGGCGCATTCACGCTCACCGGCGACGCCTCGCTCTCGAGCCGGCCGATGGGGCGGATCGCCGAGCCGCTCACGCAGATGGGAGCGAGGATCTCCTCGACGAACGGCACGCTGCCGCTGGCGATCACCGGCGCGCCGCTCCAGGCGATCGACTACGTGCTGCCCGTCGCGAGCGCACAGGTGAAATCGGCGATCCTGCTCGCCGCGCTCGGCGCCGCGGGCCGCACGACGGTCGTCGAGCCGACGCCGACGCGCGACCACACGGAGCTGATGCTGCAGGCGGCAGGCGTGCGCGTGACCGTGCGGCCGGAGAGCGTCAGCGTCGACCCGCCCGCCCGGCTCCGGCTCGGCGAGGTGGACGTGCCGGGCGACTTCTCGTCGGCGGCGCCGTTCATCGTCGCGGCCACGCTCGTGCCCGAGTCGCGGATCACGATCCACGACGTCAGCCTGAACCCACGCCGCACCGGCCTCCTCGACGTGCTCGAGCGGATGGGCGGACGCGTCGGGATCCTCGCCCGCCGGCGGCTCGGCGCCGAGCCCGTAGGGGACATCGAGGTGCGCTCGGCCGAGCTGACGGCGACCACGATCCGCTCCGACGAGGTGCCGCTGCTCGTCGACGAGCTGCCGCTGTTCGGCCTGCTGGCCGCCGGCGCGCGCGGCGAGAGCTGGGTCTACGGCGCCGGCGAGCTGCGCCTGAAGGAGACTGACCGGATCGAGGCCGCGGTCGACGCGCTGCGGGCGATCGGCGCCCACGCGAAGGGCCACGACGACGGGTTCGCGGTCACCGGCGTGCCGACCCGGCCGCGCGGCGGGCGGGTCGATGCGCATGGCGACCACCGGATCGCCATGCTCGGGGCAATTGCGGGGCTCTGGTCGAGCGACGGGGTCGAGATCCAGGGCGCCGCGAGCGCGGCGATATCCTTCCCCGGCTTCTACGACCTGATCGACCGAATCGTGCAGAGATGATCATCGCCATCGACGGCCCCGCCGGGGCCGGCAAGAGCACTGTCGCGCGGCGGCTCGCCGAGCGGCTCGGCTTCCGCTACCTCGACACCGGGGCGATGTACCGCGCCCTGACCTGGCTGGCGATGCGCGAGGGCATGCCCCTCGGCGAAGGGGAGCCGCTCGGCCTGCTCGCCCGAACGCACCCGATCACGTTCGACGAGGTCGGCCGCGTCTTCATCGACAGCTCGGACGTCACCTCGGCGATCCGCCAGCCCCGCATCGACCGCATGGTCCCGGTCGTCGCCCGCCACCACGAGGTGCGCGAGGTGATGCGCGAGCGGCAGCGGGAGCTGGCCGGGCTCGGCAACGCGGTGATCGAGGGCCGCGACATCGGCACGGTCGTCGCGCCCGACGCCGAGGTGAAGGTGTATCTGAGGGCCGACCCGGAGATTCGCGCGCGGCGCCGCCAGGCCGAGCGGCCCGACATCGGCGCCGACGCACTGGCCACGGATCTGCGCGCGCGCGACGAGTCGGACCGGGTGCGGATGCAGCCAGCCGCGGACGCGGAGCTGATCGACACGACCGACCTCGAGGTCGACGACGTCGTCACCCGTATTCAGGCGCTGATCGCGAGCCGCTCGCTCACACCCTCTTGACCGGGCAGGAGGTCGCGTGGGCGCTCGGCCGCGTCTACATGGGCTGGCCGACGCTCGCCGTCACTCGCGGGCGCGCCTACGGCCGTAACCGCGTGCCCGAGCACGGCGGGCTGGTGTACGCGATCAACCACCTCCACTGGCTCGACATTCCGCTCGTCGGAGCTCTGTCGCCCAGAGTCGTCGACTTCGTCGCCAAGGTCGAGGTGGGGAATGTCCCCGCCATTGGCCGCTTCATCGAGTGGCACGGGACGATCCTCGTCCGGCGCGGCGCCTCCGACCGGGACGCCGTTCGGCAGATGCGCGAGGCTGCGCGCACCGGCCACGTCGTCGGCCTCTTCGTCGAGGGAACGCGCATGTCGGGCGGCCGGCCGGGTCCCGCGCAACCCGGAGCCGCCATGGTCGCCGTGCAGGAGGACGTGCCGGTGATCCCGATCGCCGTCTACGGGACGCAGTTCTGGAAGCCGGACGATTTTTCGCCGTGCTCGCTCGCCTTCGGGGAGCCCGTCCGCTTCGAGGGCCTGCCGAAAGGGGGCAAGGGCTACAAGGAGGCGACCGCCGAGATCGAGCGCCGGATCAACGTCCTCTTCGACTGGCTCGCGGAGGTCCACGCGCAAGGCCGCCCGCGGGGCCTGGTTCCGCCGTTGTGAGCGACGGCCTGCAGGGCACGGTCGCGATCGTCGGCTTCCCGAACGTCGGCAAGTCGACCCTCGTCAACCGGCTCACCGCCACCCGCCAGGCCGTCGTGCACTCGACCCAGGGGACGACGCGCGACCGCAAGGAGCTCGTCGCAGAGTGGAACGGGCGCCGATTCCTGCTGATCGACACGGGCGGGATCGACATCGCCGACCCGAGCCCCGTGACGCGCCAGATCGCCCAGCAGGCGCGGGCGGCGATCGCCGACGCCGACCTCGTCCTGTTCGTGGTCGACGCGCGCGCCGGAGTGACGCCGGGCGACGAGGAGCTCGCGCAGATCCTGCGCGAGTCGAAGAAGGACGTGCTGCTGCTGGCGAACAAGATCGACGACCCGTCGCAGGAATCGCTCGCGCTCGACCTGCACAGGCTCGGCTTCGGCGAGCCGTTCCCGATCTCGGCCCTGCACGGCTCGAACACCGGTGACCTGCTCGACGAGGTGCTCGACCGCCTGCCCGGCTTCTCGGCGCGCGAGGAGCACGACGACGCCATCCGCGTCGCGATCCTCGGCCGTCCGAACGTCGGCAAGTCGTCGCTGTACAACAAGCTCGTCGGCGAGGAGCGGACGATCGTCGACGAGGTTCCCGGCACGACGCGCGACACCATCGACACGGTCGTGCAGCGGGACGACCGCACGTTCGTGCTTGTGGACACGGCGGGCCTCAGGAGAAAGCGCAGGCAACGCCAGGGGATCGAGTACTACTCGGAGCTACGGGCGCTCGACGCTGCCGAGCGTGCCGACGTGGCGCTCGTCCTGATCGACTCCAGCCAGGGGATCGTCGAGGGGGACATCACGGCCGTCGAGGTCGCGCGCAAGTCGCACTCGGCGACGCTCATCGTGCTCTCGAAGTGGGACATCTCCACGATCACGATCGAAGAGGTACGTCCCGAGCTGCAGCGGCGGCTGCGCCAGCGGCCCGACTTCATCACCGTCTCGTCGAAGTCCGGGCGCGGTATCTCACGCCTCCTGGACAAGACGGCAGAGCTCTTCGACCGGTATGCGAGCCGGGTCCCGACGGCCGAGCTGAACCGGTTCATCGCCGAGCTGAAAGAGGCGCGACAGCCGCCGTCGAAGGGCGCCCGCCGGCTGAACCTCCTGTACGGCGCCCAGGTCTCCTCGAGGCCGCCTCGATTCCGCTTCACGGTCAACGACCCGGTCTCGTGACGAGGGACTACGGCTACTGGGTCGAGAACCAGGTGCGCGAGCGGTTCGAGCTCGAGGGCGTCCCCGTCGCGATCGACTTCCGGGCCCGACCGTGAACACGGTCGTGATCGGTGCCGGAGCGTGGGGGTCGGCGTTCGCCACCTGATGCGCGGTCACGGCCACGATGTGACCCTGGCGACGCGCGAGAACGATCGACGACGCGCCCTACGAGGCCGCCGAGCTCGTCGTGATCGCGGTCCCGTCGACGTCGTTCGGACGAGATGAGTGTTGGCGAGGCGCTCGGGCGTGCTCGGGCACGTGCGCGGCGGTGCACCGGTCCTGAGCCTGGTCAAGGGGCTCGACCCGGCGAGCGGGGACCGCCTGTCGACGCTCGTCCGCGACCGGCCCGTGGCTGTGCTCTCGGGGCCGAACATGGCCGAGGAAGTGCTCGCCGGCCTGCCCGGGCGCGACCGTGATCGCCTCCGAGGACGAGGAGCTCGCCCTGTGGCTGCAGGAGGCGATCAACTCGCTCGCGTTCCGGGTCTACGTCAACACCGACCTGATCGGCGTCGAGATCTGCGCGGCGGCGAAGAACGTGATTGCGCTGTCCGCGGGCGGCGTCGACGGCCTCGGGCTCGGCGACAACGCCAAGGCGGCGCTGATCACGCGCGGGCTCGTCGAGATGGCGCGGCTCGGCGAGGCGCTCGGCGCCGAGCCGGAGACGTTCGCCGGCCTCGCCGGCCTCGGCGACCTCGTCTGCACGTGCTGGCATCCGTCGGGCCGGAACCGCCGCGCCGGCGAGCTGATCGCGCGGGGCACGACGGCGGACGAGGCGAGGGCGCAGATCGGCCAGGTCGTCGAAGGGCTGACGACCGCACCGGTGCTGCGGGACCTCTCGCGCCGGATCGGCGTCGAGCTCCCGATCACCGAGGGTGTCTGCGCCGTGCTCGACGGGATGCCGCTCGACGACCTGCTCGCCTCGTTGATGGGCCGTAGACCGACCGGCGAGTGACGGCTACTGTGCGACGAAGATGAGCGGGCGGACGTTCCTTTTCACCTCGGAGTCGGTCACCGAGGGCCATCCCGACAAGATCGCCGACCAGATCTCGGACTCGGTGCTCGACGCCGCGCTCTCGAACGACCCGAACAGCCGTGTCGCCTGCGAGACGCTGATCACGACCGGGCTCGTCGTGGTCGCCGGTGAGATGACGACCGACACGTACATCGACATCCCGCACCTCGTGCGCGAGACCGTCAAGGGAATCGGCTACACGCGCGCCAAGTACGGCTTCGACGCCGAGACGTGCGGTGTGATCGTCGCGATCGACGAGCAATCACCCGACATCGCGCAGGGCGTCGACAACGCCTACGAGGTGCAGCACGACCCGGGCGACGACGATCCGCTCGACCGCGTCGGCGCCGGCGACCAGGGAATGATGTTCGGCTACGCCACGAACGAGACCCGCGAGCTGATGCCGCTGCCGATCATGCTCGCGCACCGCATCGCCAAGCGGCTCTCCGAGGTGCGCAAGGCCGATGTGCTGCCGTACCTGCGTCCGGACGGCAAGGCACAGGTATCGATCCGCTACGACGTCGACGACGACGGGCGCAGGTCGCCGGCTGCGATCGAGCGCGTGCTCATCTCGACGCAGCACCGCGAGGGCCTCGACCCGGACTTGATGATCAAGCCCGACCTGATCGAGCACGTGCTCCGGCCGATCCTGCCGAAGGACTACTACGACGAGAAGCAGCTCGACGACCCGGACTTCGTCTACGTCAACCCGACCGGCAAGTTCGTGATCGGCGGCCCGATGGGCGACACCGGCCTGACGGGGCGCAAGATCATCGTCGACACGTACGGAGGCGCCGCTCCGCACGGAGGCGGCGCGTTCTCGGGCAAGGATCCCACGAAGGTCGACCGTTCGGCCGCCTATGCGGCGCGCTACGTGGCGAAGAACGTCGTAGCGGCGGGGCTCGCCGACCGCTGCCAGGTTCAGGTCGCCTACGCGATCGGCGTCGCGCGGCCGTTCTCGGTGCTCGTCGAGACGTTCGGGACCGAGAAGCTTCCCTCAGAGCAGATCGAGCGCCTGGTCAACGAGCACTTCGACCTACGCCCGGCGGCGATCCTCCGCGATCTCGACCTGCGCCGGCCGATCTATGCGAAGACGGCCGCATACGGGCACTTCGGCCGCGACGACCACGACTTCACGTGGGAGCGCACCGACAAGGCCGATGCACTCCGCGAGGCCGCCGGCCTCGTCTGCGGTCAAGCAGCCGGCTCTGACGTAGAGCCCGGCGGCGGCCTTGTCGCCGATCGCCATCTCGACGCCGCCGACCGCGACGCGGAGCTGGCCGGCGGCAGGCTCGGCCGCCCGCAGCTGGACGACGGTCCCGGGTGAGAGCCCCTGGTCGTAGAACCAGTGCAGGAGCTCGCCGTCGTGCTCGGCCAGCCGCACGATCGTGGCCTCGGCGCCCGGCTCGAGGTCGGAGAGCGGCTCGAGCTCGCGGTTCTCGGCCTGCTCGAACTCCGGGTCGACCGGCCACCCGTGCGGGCAGCGGTCGGGGTGGCCGAGCTTCTCGTCGATGCGGTCGACCATCTCGTCGCTGAAGGTTCCGCCCAGTTCGTCAGCATGGACGTGCGCCTCGGCGGCCGTGTAGCCCATGAAATCGGTCAGCAGCCGCTCGATGATCCGGTGCTTGCGGACGACGCGGCGCGCCCGATCGGCCCCGGCGGGCGTGAGGATCGCCTCCTTGTGCCGGCCGCGCTCGACGAGCCCTTCGGCCTCGAGCCGCTTCAGCATCTCCCCGGCCGAGGCACGCGAGACGTCGAGCATCTCGGCCACGCGCGAGGCGATCGCCTGGCTGCTGCCCGCCATCGGCTTGTACTCCCCGATCGGGAACGCGAGGAAGTAGATCGTCTCCAGGTACTCGTCGATTCCGTGCCCGGCTGACATCTGGGGTTGATCCTATCCGGGGGTCGTGTAAGGTATGCCTTACATGAGCACCGGCCAGACCCTTCTCCTCGGCGCGATCGCAGGCGGCACGATCTTCATCAGCCTGCCGATGGGCCGCGTCGGCAACACGTCCCGCACGGTCAAGGCCGGCCTGACGGCCTTCGCCACCGGCATCCTCGTCTTCCTGCTCTGGGACGTGCTCGGCCACGGGGTCGAGCCCGTCGAGACGGCGGTCGAGGGTCACGACTGGAGCCGCGTGGCGGAGTTGGCGCCGCTGCTCGCAGGCGGCCTGGCGCTCGGGCTGATGAGCCTCGTCTACTACGACCGCTGGATGGCCGGGAAGCGCGCCACACCCCTCGTGGGGCCGGGCGCGGCGGCGGTCGACGAGTTCACCGCCCGCTCCTGGGTCGAGCGCTTGACCGCGGGCCAGCGGCTCGCGCTGCTGATCGCGACCGGGATCGGCCTGCACAACTTCGGCGAGGGCCTCGCGATCGGGCAGGCCGCGGCGTCGAACGAGGTCTCCCTCGCGCTCGTCCTGATCATCGGTTTCGCGCTCCACAACGCCACGGAGGGCTTCGCCATCGTCGGTCCGATGTCCGGTGAGGCCGAGCGGCCGACCTGGGGCTTCCTCGGGCTGATGGGGCTGATCGGCGGCGGGCCGACGTTCATCGGCACGGTCGTCGGGCAGGCCTGGGTCAGCGAGGCGCTCGAAGTCGTCTTCTTCGCAGTCGCCGCAGGCTCGATCCTCTACGTCGTGATGCAGCTCCTCGAGGTCTGCCGCCGCTACTCGACGCCGGTCGTGGTCGCGTGGTGGCTGCTCGGCGGAATCGCCGTCGGGTTCGCCACGGACTTCGTCCTGGTCGCCGCCGGGGCCTGATCTACCTTAGGCGTCCTTGGGCGCCTTTCTGCACGCGGTTGCGGTCTTCTTCGACCATCTGGCCGACGTCAAGTGGCAGGCGCTGGGGCTCGCGATCGGCTGCCACGTCGTCAAGCTGCTCTTCCGGGCGCGGGCGTGGCAGAACATCGTCCGCGCGGCGTATCCGGGCGGCCGACTGAGGTTTCGGACGGCGGCCGGGGCCTACATCGCGGGGGTCGGGGTCAACTCGATCGTCCCGGCGCGCGGCGGCGATCTCGTCAAGCTCTACCTCGTCCGGCATCGGATGCCCGAGTCGACGTATCCGACGCTCGGCGCGACGCTCGTCGTCGAGACGCTCTTCGACTTCTTCGTCTCGGGTGCGCTCCTGATCTGGGTGCTCTCGATCGGGGTGCTGCCGACGCACCAGGTGTACTCGCGGATCCCGGCGGTCGACTGGAAGTTCTTTCTGCGGCACGAGCGCTGGACCCTGATCGGCCTCGGCGTCCTCGCCGTCCTCGCCGTGATCGGGTTCTTCTGGGCTCGCCTGCGCGTCGAGAAGTTCTGGAGCCGCGTCCGGCTCGGGTTCGTCATCCTCCGGGATCCCCGGCGATTCACCGTCGGAGTGCTGGTCCCGCAGACGATCTCCTGGGTGTTCCGGATCGCCTCGCTCTTCTTCTTTCTGGAGGCGTTCGGCGTCCACGCGTCGATTCACAACGCGCTGCTCGCGCAGGCCGTCGACTCGCTGGCGACCCTCTTCCCGGCCACGCCGGGCGGGGCAGGGACGAAGCAGGGGCTGATCGTCTACCTCTTCCGCGGCCAGGCTGTCTCGCGTGCCCTTCTGCTCGCGTTCAGCGTCGGCATGTACATCACGCTGACCGTCGTGAACGTCGTGCTCGGACTGATTGCGATCGGCCTGATGGCGAGGACGCTCTCGTTCAAGCGCCTGCGGCAGGACTCACGGCGCGAGCAAGAGCAGACTGCGTGAGGTACGGCTCCGTCTACCCGCTCGTGGCGGCACGGGCGGTCGCGCGCGAGTTCACGTACGAGGTGCCGGACGACGCGAGCGTCGGGGCGATCGTCCGCATCCCATTCGGCCGCGCCCGAGCGCGTGGGATCGTCGTCTCGCTCGCCGACGCGCCGCCGGCGGGCGTCGAGGCCCGGCCCGTCGAGGCGGTGATCGGCCAGGTCCCGGAGACGCTCGTCGAGCTGGCGCTCTGGCTGGCCGACTACTACGGCACGACCCCGGCGCGGGCGCTGGCGCTCGTCGCACCCGACGACCCGAAGCGCCGCAAGGAGCAGGCCCCGCCGGCCGAGCGCCAGGCACTCGCGGGCGAGGACGAGCCGCTCGCGCTCTCCGAGCCGCAGGTCGCCGCCGTCGCGCGGATCGTCGAGGCGATCGACAGCGGCGGCGGCAACCTGCTCCTGTACGGCGCCACCGGCTCGGGCAAGACCGAGGTCTACCTGCAGGCGTGCGCGGCCGTCCTCGAGCGCGGGCTCGGGGCGATCATCCTCGTTCCCGAGATCGCCCTCGCCCCGCAGACCGTGGGCCGTGTACGGGCGCGCTTCGGCGAGCGCGTCGCGATCCTGCACTCCGCGCTCACCGACGCCGAGCGTCGCGACGAGCGAGAGCGGATCGCGAACGGCGAGGCCCGGCTCGTCGTGGGTGCCCGCTCCGCAGTGTTCGCGCCGCTGCGCGGGCTCGGGCTGATCGTCGTCGACGAGGAGCACGACCCCTCGTACAAGCAGGACTCCGACCCGCGCTACGACGCCCGCACGGTCGCCGCCAAGCGGGCCGCGCTCGAAGGCGCCGTGGCGGTGTTCGGCTCGGCGACGCCTCGGCCGGAGAGCTGGGCCGCCCTCGAACGGCTCGGGCTCGGCGGGCGGCTCGGCGCCCGCCTGCCGCCGGTGCGGGTCGTCGACCTGCGGCGCGAGGCCGGGTATCCCCTCTCGGCGCCGCTGCTCGAGGCGCTGCGCGGGATCGCCGACCGCCGCGGGAAGGCGATCCTCCTGCTCAACCGCCGCGGGGTCGCGCCCGCGTTGCATTGCCGCGCGTGCGGCATCACGATCCGCTGCCCGAACTGCGACGTCTCGCTCGTCCTGCACGGCGACACGAGCCTGCGCTGCCACCACTGCGGATTCGAGACGCAGTCACCCGCCAATTGCGAGACCTGCGGTTCGCCCGACCTGGCGCGTCTCGGTGCGGGCACCCAGAAGCTCGAGCGCGAGCTGGCGCGGGAGGTCCCGGAGCTCGAGCTGATCCGGCTCGACGCGGACGCCGTCGCGAAGCCGGAGGCGCTCGCGGCGTCCTTGCGGCGGTTCGCAGAGTCCGAGGGCGCGGTCCTGCTCGGGACGCAGATGGTCGCGAAGGGACACCACTTCAGCGGGGTCGAGCTGGCCGCGGTCATCGACGCCGACACCGGCCTCGGGCTGCCGGACTTCCGGGCCGAGGAGCGGACGTTCCAGCTCATCACCCAGCTCGCAGGCCGCAGCGGGCGCGACGCGCCGGGGCGGGTGATCGTGCAGACGTACCAGCCGGACTCCCGCGCGGTCGCTCACGCGGCGAGGCATGACGTCGGGCGGTTCCTGGCCGAGGAGCTCGAGCGCCGCGAGGCGCTTGCCTATCCGCCGTACACCCACCTCGTGCGGATCGTCGTCTCCGGGCCCGAGCGCGAGCCGGTCCTCCGGGCACTCGAGGAGCTGAAGGCGAGCCTGCCCGGCGCCGACCTGCTCGGCCCGGCGCCGCTCCTCCGCCTCCGCGGCAAGCATCGGGCGCAGCTCGTCGCCAAGACCGCCAACCCTCGACGCCTGGCCGCCGGAGCGGCCCGGCTCCTGTCCGCCGCCGCCCCGGCGATGCGCCGTGCACGGCTGACGGCGGTCGTGGACGTCGATCCGCAGAGCCTGTGACGGCAAAATGGCGGCGTGAAGAAGCGCAGCCCACGGCCGGAAGAGCTCCTCGGCGAGTGGGGCGTTCGTGACGTGACGCCTCCGTCACAGGCCCAGCGCGCCGACGTGGAAGCCGACCTCGATCTCAACCCGCTCGTCGGGAAGCCGCTCCGCCGCCGGCTGCGCAACTTCAACACCGAGGCCGACGGGTACCTGGCTTCGCTCGGCGGCCCCTTGCCCTACATGGTCCGGCTGCGCGAGATCGAGCGACTCACCGACCAGCACCTCGAGGCGCTCGCCGCCGCGTACGAGGAGCACCGCGACGACCCGGACGCGTGGCGGGCGGCGGCCGAGCGCTGGGACTTCGACGACGTGAACGGGCTGATCGAGAAGCACAACCGCTGGTTCCCGGCCGAGGCGCGTCTGCGCATGGACCCGCGCACGCGCGACTTCGTCAAGATCGGCGGCCGCCCGTACACGCAGGAGCCGCTCGACGCCGACTGGATCCTCGAGCGGTTCCCTACACTGCGGCCGTGACCGAGCACGACACACGAGCACGATCATGAGCACGACCACGACGCCGTGGACGCCGAGGAGGCGCGCGCCGAGGCCGAGGCCGAGGCGCGCCGACGGCTGGCCCTGGCGCAGATCCGCCAGTACGGCGACCCGGCGCTGCGGCTGAAGGCGCACCCGGTCGAGGAGTTCGACGACGACCTGCGCCGCCTGGTCGAGCGGATGACGGCGCTGATGCAGGACGCCCAGGGGGTCGGGCTCGCGGCGACTCAGGTCGGCGTGCTCCGGCGACTGTTCGTGTTCCAGCCGGACGAGGACGGCCCGCGGGTCGTCGTCAATCCGAGGCTGGCGAACGTGGGGGACGAGCGGGAGGAGGACTCCGAAGGCTGCCTCTCGCTGCAGGGCGTGCGCGTGCCGGTCGAACGCCCGACCACCGTGGTGCTCGAGGGGAAGGACGCCGACGGCGCCGACGTGCGCTACGAGCTCGAGGACTACGGAGCGCGCATCGCCCAGCACGAGCTCGATCATCTGGACGGCGTGTTGATCATCGACCGCACCGACGACGAGCACCGCAAAGAGGCGCTCGGAACGCTGCGGCCGCGCGTCACCTTGCGGTGAGAATCGGCGTCGCGGCGACGGCGCCGATCGGCGCAGACGTGCTCGAGCGGCTCGCCCGGACGCACGAGATCGCGTTCCTGCTGACACGTCCTGACGCGCGCCGCGGTCGTGGGCGCAAGCTGGCCGCGCCGCCGGCCAAGGAGGTGGCCGAGCGGCTCGGGATCCCGGTGCACCAGCCGGAGAAGCCGGAGCTGCCTACAGCAGTCGAGCGGATGGTCGTCTGCGCCTACGGGCTCTACATCCCGACGCGGTTGCTCGACCAGTCGCTCTGGCTCAACGTGCACCCGTCGTTGCTGCCGCGCTGGCGTGGGGCCGCGCCGGTCGAGCGGGCGATTCTCGCCGGGGACGTCGAGACGGGCGTAACGATCCACCGGACCGTCGCCGAGCTGGACGCAGGCCCCGTTGCGGCAGAGGAGGCGTTCCCGATCGAAGAGCTCGATGCCGGCGCTGTCTTCGCTCGCTGCGGGGAGATCGCGGCACGCTTGCTCGACGGCGTCCTGCCGGAGCCGCGGTTCGAGCAACAGGACGACGCCGGGGCGACCTACGCCGAGAAGATCAGGCCCGCGGATCGCGAGCTCGACCTGGGGGACCCGGCCGACGCCTCGCGGCGCGTCCGGGCGCTCTCGCCGCACATCGGCGCCCGGGCGGCGCTCCACGGCCGGCGGGTCACGATCTGGTCCGGGCACGTCGACGGCGGCACGTTCGTCCCGGACGTCGTCCAGCCTGAGGGCCGGAGCCGGATGACCTACGACGAGTTCCTGCGCGGCCTCCGGTGATCGCGCCCGCGCGCCGCGCCGCGTTCGAGGTCGTGCGGCGCGTGTTCGAGGAGGAGGCGTACGCCGACCGCGCGCTCGCGTCGGCCGTCGAAGGTCTCGACGACCGTGACCGCGCGCTCGCGCAGCGCCTTGCCTACGGCACCGTCCAGCGGGCCCGAACGCTCGACTTCGGGATCGAGCAGCTCGGCAAGCGCCCGGTGCGCAAGCTCGACCCGCCCGTGCGAACCGCGCTCCGGCTCGGGGGCTACCAGCTCGCCTGGACCGACCAGCCCGTGCACGCGGTCGTCGACGACGCGGTCGAGCTCGTGCGCGCCGCCCGGCGCGAGCGCGCCGTTCCGTTCACGAATGCGGTCATGCGGCGGCTCGCGCAGGGCTTCCGCGGGCTGGTCGCGTCACTGCCCGACGGGCCGCTCAAGGAGTCGTATCCCGACTGGATCGCCGAGGTCTGGACGCGCGATCTCGGCGCGGAGGCCGCGCTGTCGCTGATGCGCGCGCAGAACGAGCCGCCCGGCCTCGAGGTCCACGCAGCCGAGCCGGTCGGCGAGGCGACCGACGTGCCCGGCGCCTATGTCGTCGAGCGGGTCGATCCCACCCGCATGCGCGCGATGAGCCGTGCCTCGCAGCTGGCGGCGCTCGTCGTCGGGTCGCAAGCGGGCGAGCGCATCCTCGATGCCTGCGCCGCGCCGGGTGGGAAGACGCTGCTCCTGCAAGGCGAGGTGACTGCGGTCGACGTGCATCCGGGCAGGGCCGCCCACCTGGCCGAGGAGATGCCGTCGAATGTCACCGTCGTCAATGCGGACGTACGCGAGCTCGACGACGGCGGCTTCGACCGCGCGCTCGTCGACGCGCCGTGCTCGGGCCTCGGCGTGCTCGCGCGCCGTCCCGACCTCCGCTGGCGCGCCCGGCCGCTGCCCGAGCTGCAGGTCGAGCTTCTGCGCGCGGCCGCCGAGCGGACGAAGAGCGGCGGGACGATCGTCTACTCGGTATGCACGCTGAACGCGGACGAGAACGAGGGAGTCGTCGACGCGCTCGGGCTGGCCGTCGAGCCGCTCGGCCCCGAGTGGCCGCAGTACGCGCACCCGTCGCGGCCGGAGTTCCTGCTCACGCGCCCGGACCGCGACCGGACGAGCGGCTTCTTCATCGCCCGCTTGCGGGCTGCATAGGATCGAAGCGTGGGCTGGCCGGACTGGATTCGCGGGGTCGAGGTGGAGCCGTCGCTCTACGGGGCCGATTTCTCGCGTCTCGGCGAGCAGATCGAGGCGCTCCTCGAGGCGGGTTGCCGGATCTTCCATTTCGACGTCGGCGACGGGCATTTCGTCGAGCCGGTGACGATGGGCCCGATCGTGCTGCAGTCGATCTCCCCGCTCATCCGGCGAGCCGGTGGCGCGGTCGACGTGCACCTGATGGTCGAGCGGCCGGCGAAGTACTTCGAGCCAGTGGCCGCCGCTGGAGGCGCAAGCGTCACCTTCCACTACGAGGCCGTTGACGACGTTCCCGGGACGATCGCAGCAGCCCGCGCCAACGGCCTGCAGGCGGGCGTTGCGTTCAACCCGGAGACGGAGCCCGAGCCGGTCGCCGCGGTTGCGGCGGACGCCGACCTCGTGCTCTGCATGTCGATCCATCCCGGCTACTCCGGGCAGCCGTTCCGGCCGGACACGTTCGACCGCGTCCGGCGACTGCGCTCCGCGCTGCCCGAGGCAATCCACATCCAGGTCGACGGAGGCGTCGGCGGCGAGAACATCCGCGAGCTGCGCGACTGCGGCGCCACGCTGCTCGTCGCCGCGTCGTCGATCTTCGCGCACGGCGACCCGCCGGCTGCGTACCGCGGCCTCGTGCGCGACCTGGCATGAGCCGTAGGCTCGACGGAGGCTCACAAGGAGCGGAGGTGCCGGCTTGGCCGGCGCCGGAGCGGGTATGAGCATCTCGCGCGCGCTCGAGCTCGCCGCAGCGGCCGGCCACCGTGCGTACCCGAAGCCGACCGTCGGCGCCGTGCTCGTGAAGGACGGCGTGGTCGTGGCGGAAGGCGTGACCGAGCCGGCCGGGCGGCACGCCGAGGTCGTCGCGCTCGAGGCCGCGGGCGAGCGGGCCGACGGCGCGACGCTGTACGTCACGCTCGAGCCCTGCGCGCACCACGGGTCGACGCCGCCGTGCGCCGACGCGATCATCGCCGCGGGCGTGGCACGCGTCGTCTACGCAGCGCGGGATCCGAACCCGGAGGCGGCAGGCGGGGGCGAGCGGCTGCGCGCCGCCGGGATCGACGTCGAGTTCGTCGACTGGCTCGAGGCGCGCTTGCAGAACGAGGCGTGGCGCACCTGGGTGACTGCGAGGCGGCCGTTCGTCATCTACAAGGCCGCCGTGACGCTCGACGGCCGCGTCACCGTCCCGGGGCGGCGCTGGGTGACGGGCGAGGAGAGCCGCCGACTCGTCCACGAGCTTCGGGCGCAGGTCGACGCCGTGGTCGTTGGCGGCGGCACGGCACGAGCCGACCGGCCGGGGCTCGACGCCCGCGACGTCGAGACTCCGAAGGGGCAGCCCAGGCGGCTCGTCTTCTCGAAGGGCCCGCTCCCCGACGGGGTCGACCTCGAGCTGAGAACGGGCGCGCTCGCCGACGAGCTGCGCATGTTGGCGGACGACGGCGTGCAGTCGCTGCTGCTCGAAGGCGGGCCGACGCTGGCCTCGTCGTTCCTCGCCGCAGATCTGGTCGACAAGGTGCTGTTGTTCGTCGCACCGGTTCTCGCGGGGGACGGGAGCGCTCCGACCGCTCAGCTACCCTCACCGCGCGCGTTGTCGAACCTGACGGCCCGGCCGGTGGGCGACGACGTGCTCCTCGAAGCCTATGTCCACCTCCCCTGATCACTCCAGCCTGCGCGCAGACGACGCGCTCGTCACGCACCTGAGCCACTGGCTGACGCGCCAGATCGGGAACGACGAGCTCCTTCGCAAGGTGCGCGAGATCGGGACGGACGAGCTGGCACCTGCGTGCCGCACGGCGATCGACGAGCTCGTGGCCGAGCTCGAGGCGGCCGCGCCGGGAGAGCGCGCCCAGCTCGAGGTCGCCGTGCGCGAGGCGGTCGAGACACTCGTCTACGGCGACTAGACATCGACCTCTAGCCTGACCGGATGTTCACCGGGCTGATCCGCGAGGTGGGAACGGTGGCGGCGCTCGCCGGCGGGGCCGACGGCGTGCGCCTCGAGCTCGACGCGCCCGAGACGGCCCTCGGAGCTTCACTCGGCGACTCGGTCGCGATCGACGGAGTCTGCCTGACCGTCGTCGCGGTCGACGGCGCCCGCCTGGGATTCGACGCGGTGCCCGAGACGCTCGCCCGTAGCTCGCTCGGCTCGCTGGGCGAGGGCTCGCGCGTCAACCTTGAGCCGGCGCTGCGGGCCGGCGATCCGCTCGGCGGCCACTACGTCCAGGGCCACGTCGACGGCGTCGGGACCGTCCGGAGCGTCCAGCCTGAGGGCGACGGCAGGCGGCTGTGGTTCGACGCACCTTCGGATCTGCTCCGCTACATCGTGCGCAAAGGCTCGATCGCGGTCCAGGGCACGAGCCTCACCGTCGCTGATCTCGATGAGGCCGGGTTCGCGGTCGCGCTGATCCCGCACACGCTCACCGCGACCACGCTCGGACGGCTCACGCCCGGCGATCGGGTCAACCTCGAGGCCGACGTGCTCGCGAAATACGTCGAGCGGCTGCTCCCTCGCTAGCCTTCACGGATGGCCGTGACCACCCCGTTCGCGACGATCGAGGAGGCGATCGAGGACATCCGCGAGGGCCGGATGGTCATCGTCGTCGACGACGAGGATCGCGAGAACGAGGGCGACCTGAC
Organism: uncultured Thermoleophilia bacterium; assembly: GCA_963846895.1. Lineage (GTDB taxonomy): Bacteria > Actinomycetota > Thermoleophilia > Gaiellales > Gaiellaceae > PALSA-600. Next base: position 94,545 of record CAWJXR010000005.1, read on the forward strand.
GATCGCGGCGCAGTTCGCGACGCCCGATGCGATCAACTTCATGGCCACGCACGCCCGTGGGCTCATCTGCCTGTGCCTGACCGAGGACCGGGCCGACGAGCTCGCGCTGCGACCGATGACCGACCGGAACGAAGCGCCGCTCGGGACCGCGTTCACCGTCTCGATCGAGGCGCGCGAAGGTGTCACGACGGGCATCTCGGCCGCCGACCGCAGTCGCACGATCCAGGTGGCGATCCAGCCCGAGTCGACCGCCGTCGATCTCGTTCAGCCCGGTCACGTCTTCCCCCTGCGTGCGCGCCGCGGCGGCGTGCTCGAACGCATCGGTCAGACGGAGGCGGCGGTCGACCTGGCGCGGCTGGCCGGGCTCAACCCGTCGGGCGTCGTCTGCGAGATCATGAACGAGGACGGAACGATGGCGCGTGTCCACGATCTTGCGCCCTACGCAGAGCGGCACGGGCTGAAGATGATCACCGTCGCCGATCTCGTCGAGTACCGCAGCCGGCACGAGAAGCTCATCGAGCGCGGCGCGCAGGTGCGCCTGCCGACCGAGTACGGCGAGTTCACGGCGGTCGCGTTCCGCGAGAAGCTGACCGGCAAGACGCATCTCGCACTCGTGAAGGGCGATGTCGACGGCGCAGAGAACGTGCTCGTCCGGGTCCACTCCGAGTGCCTGACCGGCGACGTCTTCCACTCGTTGCGCTGCGACTGCGGTGAGCAACTCGACCAGGCGCTCGCACAGATCGACGCCGAAGGCAGCGGCGTCCTGCTCTACATGGCGCAGGAAGGGCGAGGGATCGGCCTGCTCAACAAGCTCCGCGCCTACGAACTGCAGGAGCAGGGCCTCGACACCGTCGAGGCGAACCTCGAGCTCGGCTTTCCCGCCGACGCGCGCGACTACGGGATCGGCAACCAGATTCTCTCCGACCTCGGGCTGACGACGCTGCGCATCCTGACGAACAACCCGAAGAAGCTCGTGGGGATCGACGGCTTCGGGCTCACGGTCGTCGAGCAGGTCCCGATCGAGGTGCCGCCGCAGCCGGAAAACCAGCGCTACCTGGCGACCAAGCGGGCTAAGCTCGGGCACAGGCTTCATCACCAGGACCTGAAGAACCTCGACTACGAATCGGAGAATGCGTGACCGACACTGACGAACCGAAGCTCGAAGACGCAAGCGTGGAGATCCCCGAGCCCGGGGCGGCGGAGCCGAGATCGAGCCCGAGGTCGAGGCTGAGCCCGACGCCGTGGCCGAGCTCGACGTCGAGGTCGAGCCCGAGGTCGAGCACTGAGGTCGAGCCGGAGGAGAACGGCGCCAATCTCGGCGACCCGTTCGAAGGGTGGCCCGCGGCGGATTCCGCGGCGGTGATCGAGGACATCCCCGCCGACGTGAGCGTCGAGCACGTGCGCGGCGAGGTCGATGTCCCGGACGGCTACACGGTGCTCGAAGGCGCTCCGCTCGGAGCGAAGCGGTCGGTCGGTGTCGTCGTCTCGCGGTTCAACGGCGGCGTCACGAACCTGCTCCTGCGCCGGGCGCTCGAGGCGCTCACGGACGCCGGTGTGACGAACGACGGGATCACGGTGCTGCCGGTTCCGGGAGCGTTCGAGCTGCCGCTGGCCGCGATGGCGCTGGCAAAGACACGCCGGTACGCGTGCATCGTCGCGCTCGGCGCGATCGTGCGCGGCGAGACCGCGCACTTCGACTACGTCGCGGCGGAATGCGCCTCGGGGCTGCAGCTCGCGGGCATCGAGACCGGTGTTCCGGTCGCGTTCGGCGTGCTGACGGTCGACAACGTCGCCCAGGCGGAGGCGCGCATCGAGCGGGCCGCGGACGCCGTCCGGTCCGCGCTCGAGATGGCCGACCTGTTCGCGCGGCTCAGGGCCAGCGCCAAGGTCTAGCCGGCTCTAACGGATGAAGTCGACGTCCTTGGTCTCGACCGTCCCGGCGGTCCGGCCCGGCGCGGTCTGGTCGGCCCAGTAGAGGTTCGTGTGCGCGATCACCTGGTCGGGCGGCGGCGCCCCCCAGGCGCTCAGGTCCTCCGTCGTGTGGGCGTCGCTGACAAGCGTCGCGTCGTAGCCCCGGACGAGCGCGCCGTGGAGCGTCGAGCGGATGCACGCATCGGTCTGTGCACCGGCGACGAGGAGCCGTCCGACTCCGAGGCCCAACAGGACGGTCTCGAGGGTCGTGTCCTCGAAGGAGTCTCCGTACTCCTTCTCGATGAGCGGCTCGGCCTCGTCCGGAGTCAACTCGGGGACGATCCGCCAGTCGTCGCTTCCGTGCGGCAGATGCTCGCTCAGGTGCTGGACCCAGACAACGGGAACCCGTTCTCGCCGCGCCTTCTCGATCAGGCTCGCGACGTTCGCGACGACCGCGTCGCGCTGATGGGCTCCCTCGACGACACCGTTCTGCACGTCGACGACGAGGAGCGCGGTGTTCGGCCGGTTCTGGAATGTGCTCATGCCCGGAGTTCTACCCACGGGCGGGCCGGAACACGCCTCGTCGAATCGCTACACTGCCGCGCTGATATGAGCAAGGTTTGCGCAATCTGCGGCAAGAAGCCGGCGTTCGGCAATCACCGCTCACACTCGATGGTCGCCACGAAGCGCCGGTTCGATCCGAACCTGCAGCGCGTGCGGGTGGTCCTCGGCGGCTCGCCTCAGCGCGCCTACGTCTGCACCCGCTGTCTGAAGTCCGGGCGCGTCACCAAAGCCGTCTAGCAACCCCGGATGGCCCGAGGAGGGTCTAAGCGAGTGCCGTGGCGGACGATCTGACGCTCGAGCTCGAGCTCGGCCGACTCACCATCTCCCGCGACGCGTTCGCCGAGATCGTCGCGGAGACGGCGCTCGGCTGCTACGGCGTCGTCGGCCTGTCGGCCGGTTCGCGGGTCGGGAGGCTCCTACGGCGCGAAGGCGTCGCCATCGAGGGCGACGGGCACGGCCTGCGCATCGAGCTGCATGTCGTGGTCGAGCACGGTCTCAACCTGGCCGAGGTCGCCGCGACGATCCGCTCCCAGGTCGCCTACGAGGTGACGCGGCTGACGGGCTTCGAGGTCGACTCCGTCGAGGTCATCATCCAGCGCGTGCGGGCGAGCGCGTGAGAGACCGCGTCCGCCAGCTCGTCGCCGGTGCTCGAGCCTCGATCGAGGCTCATCGCGCCCGCATCGACGACCTGAACGTCTATCCGGTGCCCGACGGTGACACGGGCACGAACCTGAGCCTGACCGTGCGCGCCGTCTCCGAGGCTCTCGACGGCGACGGCCCCGACGACCGGGCCGGTCTGGCCCGGGAGGTCGCCCGTGCGGCGCTGATGGGTGCACGCGGCAACTCCGGCGTCATCCTCTCGCAGATCGTCCGCGGCGCAGCGGATGCGCTCGCCGAGTCGGACGACCTGCCTCGCGCGTTCCGCTCTGCCTCCGATGCTGCCTATCGCGCGGTCAAGAAGCCGGTCGAGGGGACGATGCTGACCGCGATCCGCGAGCTCGCCGAGGCGGCCGAGCGCGGGCTGCCGCTCCCGGAGATCGTCGCCGCGGGCGACGACGTGGTCGCGCGGACCCGCGACATGCTCGAAGTACTGCGCGAGGCCGGCGTGGTCGATGCCGGCGCGGCCGGGCTCGTCGAGATCGTGCGCGGCCTCTCTGCCGTCGTCAGCGGCGAAGCGCTGCCGGAGGCGCCGGCGCACGAGCAGGGGCTCGGCCTCGAGGCGATCCACCAGGAGCTCTCGCGCTACCGCTACTGCACGGTGTTCGTGGTCGAGGGAGACGGGCTCGATCTCGGCGCGCTCGAGACCGACCTGGAACAGCTCGGCGACTCGCTGCTCGTCGTCGGCGACGAGAACGCGATCAAGGTGCACGTGCACACCGACGATCCGGGTCGTGCGCTGTCGCTCGGCGTCGCGCGCGGCATCGTCGGCGGCGTCGAGATCGCCAACATGCACGAGCAGACGCTCGAGCGCGAGGAGCGCCTGCTGCACACTCTCCCCGAGGATCAGCATTCCTCGGCAGTCGTCGCGGTCGCCGCGGGCGCCGGGAACCGGGCGCTCTTCTCGAGTGCCGGTGCCGTCGTCGTCGACGGCGGCGAGACGATGAACCCGTCGACCGCCGCCCTCGTCGACGCGATCGAAGGCGTCGAGGAGGGCGACGTCGTGCTGCTGCCGAACAACAAGAACGTGATCATGGCCGCCGAGCAGGCCGCCGACCACTCGTCGAAGCGCGTGCGGGTCGTGCCCACGACCTCGCTGCAGGCGGGACTCGTCGCGCTCGTCGCCTTCGACCCGGCGCTCGGCGCGGAGGAGAATGCAGCGGCGCTCGCGGAGGCGCTGTCGGAGCTCGCCACCGGCGCGGTCACCGTCGCCTCCCGCGACGTCAGCCTGAACGGCGTCGACGGTTCGCAAAGGCGAGTGGCTCGGGCTGGCGGACGGCGAGCCGATCGCGGGCGGCGAGACGTTCGACGAGGTCGTGCATGCCGTGCTCGCGAATCTCCTGGCCGAGCCGCGCGGACTGCTGACGCTGCTCACCGGCGACGACGCTCCTCGCTCGACGTCCTGCTCGAAGAGCTGGCAACGTCGCATCCCGACCTCGAGCTCGAGGTGCACCAGGGCGGACAGCCGCACTATCCACTCCTGCTGGCGGCCGAATGATGGCTCCGGTCCGGGTCGTGATCGTCGAGGACAACGACACCTTCCGCGAGACGCTCGAGCTCCTGTTCGGGATGCGCGACGAGGTCGAGGTCGTCGGCGACCGTCTCGACGGGCAACGACGCCCCGAAGGTGTGTGCCGCCGTGTCGCCCGACGTCGTCCTGATGGACTACCGCATGCCGGGGCTGAACGGCGCCGAAGCGACGCGCGCCGTGCTCGAGGCGTGCCCGCAGACGCGCGTCGTCTGCCTGACGGCTTCGGTCACGCCGCAGGAGGTGGAGGAGCTCCGCGGCCGCCGGGGCCGTTCGCCCTCGTGACGAAGGACGAGGACTTCGACCGCCTGGTGGCCGCCGTCTGCGAGGCTGCCGCGGAATGAAGCTGACCGCCGCGAACACCGCGGTCGTCCTCGACTCGACCGCCGACTTCCCCGACGCGCCTGCGCGGTTCCCCAACTTTCGCGTCGTGCCGCTGTACGTGCAGTTCGGCGACGAGAGCCTCAAGGACTACGTCGAGATCACACCCGACGAGTTCTACGAGCGGCTCACCCAGAGCGCGCAGCTGCCGACGACATCGCAGCCGACGCCGGGCGACTTCGCGGCCGTCTACGACGAGCTCGCGCCGGCGTACGAGCGGATCCTCTCGCTCCAGATCTCGTCCACGCTCTCCGGGACGTTCGCCAGCGCCGAAGCTGCCTCCGCCGGCGCGGGCGACGGCAAGGTGCGCGTCATCGACTCGCGGACGGTCTCGGCCTCGCTCGCGCTGCTCTCGCTCGGCGTCCAGCAGCGTCTCGAAGCAGGCACGACCGACGAGGAGATCGACGCGTACGTCGAGCGCTACCGCCACGAGCACAAGCTCCTCTTCACCGTGAACACGCTCGAGTACCTGGCGAAGGGAGGCCGCATCGGGCGGGCGGCGGCGCTCGCCGGCAGCCTGCTGAACGTCAAGCCGATCCTGACGATCCGGGACGGCGAGGTCGTGCCGCTGAAGAAGGTGCGCGGCAACCACAAGGCGTTCGCCGAATTCAGAGAGCTGTTCCTGACGACGACGACCGACTCGCCAACGTTGAAGGTCGGCATCGCGCACGCGCTCGCGCCGGAGCGGCTCGAGGCGCTACGGGAGATGGTCGTGCACGAGCGCCCGCGCGCACAGGTCGAGATCACGACGACGCTCGGCGCGGTCGTCGGGACGCATGCGGGCCCGGGCACGGTCGGGTTCTTCTGGTACGACGAAGCCTGACCGCTGTCCGGTCCGGGTCCTATGCTCCGTTCCGGTGGCAACCTTGACCCGAATGCACCCGGGTTTCGCAGGTGTGGTCCAGGACGAGTGGCGCCGGCCGCGCGGGTGGGCGGCGCCCGAGGTCGTCGGTGCGCTCGGGATCACGACGCTGCCCGGCGTCGGCGCTGCGCTCGCGAAGCGACTGCGCGCGCTCGGGATCGAGACCGTCCGCGACCTGCTCCTGCACGGCCGCGCCGCTACGAGCGGGCGGTCGACGAGATCGCCATCTCGCAGCTGTGGGGCGACGACGAGGTCGCGATCGCCGGCGAGGTGATCGACGTGCGCACGCGGAGGCTCGCCGGCCGCCGGTCGATCGTGACTGCGCGCGTGCGCGACGCGAGCGGCGCGATCGGTGCTTCCTGGTTCAACCAGCCGTGGCTCGCGGAGAAGCTCACGCCCGGCACGCATCTGCGGTTGCGCGGCAAGCTGGGCCGCTACGGCTTCGACGTCAAGAGCTACGACGTCGGCGCTGCGAGGGCGACTGCCGATTTTGCACCGGTGTATCCGGCCAGCGAACAGATCCCGTCGACGCGGTTGCGAGAGCTCGCGCGCGTCGCGCTCGCCCAGCACGGGCGGTTCCTGCCCGACCCGCTGCCGGCGCGAGCTCGAGCTGCCGCTCCGATGCGATGCGCTGCTCGCGGTTCACTTCCCCGAGACGGAGGCGCAGGCGGAGGAGGCGCGCCGGCGGCTCGCACTCGACGAGCTCTTCGCGCTGCAGCTCGTCGTCGCGCATTCGCGCGATGACGACGCGGTCGCCGTCGCCCTCGATCGCCCCGGCGAGCTCGTCGCGCGCTACCGGGAGCAGCTCCCGTTCACGCTGACCGAGCACCAGGAACGGGCGATCGCCGAGATCGACGGCGACCTCGTCCGCACCGTCCCGATGCAGCGGCTGCTGCAGGGCGACGTCGGCTCCGGGAAGACGGTCGTCGCGCTCTACGCGCTGCTGCGCGCGGTCGAGCACGGCCGCCAGGGTGCGCTCATGGCGCCGACGGAAACCCTCGCTGAGCAGCACTTTCTCACGCTCGAGCCACTCTGCAGCGCTCTCGGCGTCCGGTGCGTCCTGCTGACCGGGTCGGTGGGCTCGAAGAAGGTTCGCGATGCGATCGAGCGCGGGGACGCGGACATCGTCGTCGGGACGCACGCCCTGATCCAGCGCGACGTCGTCGTTCTCCGATCTCGCGGTCGCCGTCGTGGACGAACAGCATCGCTTCGGCGTCGAGCAGCGGCAGGCTCTCGCCGAGGGCCGGAGCCCGCACGTGCTGCACATGACCGCGACGCCGATCCCGCGCACGCTCGCGTTGACCATCTACGGCGACCTGGCGGTCAGCGAGATCGCGAAGCCGCCGGCCGAACCGCAAGCCGATCGTGACGGCGTGGGTGGGGGCCGAGCGCTCGAGCGAGGCATACGCGCGGTTGTGCGTCCACCTCGACGCAGGCCGGCAGGCGTATCTCGTCTGTCCGCTGATCGAGCAGTCCGAGACACGACTCGCGCGCGCCGCCGAGGCGGAGGCGGAGCGGCTGCGGCGCGCGGAGCTCCGCGACTACCGGGTCGGGCTCCTGCACGGCAAGCTCAAGACAGCCGAGCGCCGCGAGGTGATGCGGCAGTTCAAGGAGGGCGAGCTCGACGTGCTCGTCGCGACGACGGTGATCGAGGTCGGCGTCGACGTCCCGAACGCGACGATCATGATCGTGCAGGAGGCCGACCGGTTCGGCCTCGCTCAGCTGCACCAGCTGCGTGGACGCGTCGGCCGTGGAGCCGAGCAGAGCTACTGCCTGCTCATCTCGCGGGACAAGCTCGAGCTGACGGATGTCGCGCAGTCGCGCCTGCAGGCACTGGTCGACACGACGGACGGGTTCGAGCTCGCCGAGGTCGACCTCGAGCTGCGCGGCGAGGGGCAGCTGCTCGGGCAGGCGCCAGTCGGGCTGGAGCGATCTGCGGTTCACGCGGCTTCGCGAGGATCGCGACCTGATCGTGCGGGCGCGAGAGCTGGTGCACGCGTTCGGCGACCAGGACGGGCCCTGGCAGGACGAGGCGGATCGGCTCGCCTCCGGGACCAGCCTCGCGGTCTGAGCACGACGCTTCGTTAGCCGCTTGTTAGAGGTGCCGGAAATGGTGCCGGGCGGCGATGAGAAACGGCCGCTTCATCAGGTTCGGACTGCCTCTGGCGATCGGTCTCGTGCTGGCCTCGGCCGCCGACGGCGCATCGTCCCGTGGAAGTGAGCCGGCCGCGATCTGGATTGCCGACGGCACGGTCTCGACCGTCGCCGCGACACCGGGCGGTGTCTACGTCGGCGGCGACTTCAGCTTGCTCGGCCCGCTGACCGGCTCGTGGGTCGACGTCCGTGCATCGGGCAGCGTGATCCCGGCCGGCAAGGCGGTCTCGGGAGCTGTCTCGGTCGCCGTCTCCGACGGTGGCGGGGGCTGGTTCCTGCGCGGCGAGATCAACGGCGTCGGAGGCGTATCCGTGCGCGGCGTCGTGCATCTGCGGTCGAACGGCACACTCGATCCGAAGTGGCGGCTGGTCTCGAACGGCGAGATCGACGCGCTGGCTCGGTTCGGCACGACGCTCTATGTCGGCGGGAGGTTCACGAGCCTCAGCGGCAGTCGGCGGAACGCGATCGCGGCAGTCGACACCCGCACGAACACGGTCCTGCCCTGGGCTCCGCGGCTGGCGGCGGCAACGGACGACGGCGAGCCGTGGGTCTCCACGGTCTCGATCGCAGCGCACGGTTCCGCCGTGTACATCGGCGGCGGCTTCATCCGGGTGGACGGGAAGCGTCGGTCGTCGATCGCAGCCCTCGACGGGAAGGCTCGGCCCCTGCCGTTCAACCCGCACCCCGATGGTGCCGTGAGCAAGATCGCCGTCGATCCGGGTGGCCGTGCCGTCTACTTCGCGGGAGACTTCGGCGAGGTCGACGGTGCCGAGCGAGCCGGGCTCGCGGCAGCCGATCCGAAGAGTGGACGCATCACGCACTGGGATCCGCAGTGCGACGGCGATGTGGACGTCATCAAGATCGCCCCGGCCGGATCTCCCATCTACGTCGGCGGCGGGTTCGCGTCGATCGGACGGAAGTCGCGGCGGGGGCTCGGCGCCGTCGATTCGAAGACCGGTGCGGCGACGGCGTGGGATCCAAATATCGGCGGGAGTGTCCGGGCCTTGCTGCTCGAACCGAAGCGCAAGGTTGCCGTCGTCGGCGGCGACTTCTCGTCTGTGGGCGACCTGGATCGTTCGAGCCTCGCTGCCATCGACCTGCGAACCGGCGCTGCGACAGCCTGGGACCCCAAGGTCATCGGCTCTGTCTCGGTCCTCGAGCCCGATCGACACGGCGGGACGTTCGTCGGCGGCGGGATCTCGTCCGTCGGCGCTGCCGCGCGCGACGGAGTCGCCCAGTTGAGCGTCGACGGACGGACGCTCCTGCCGTTCGTCCCGCAGATCAGAGGAACGGTGCGGGTACTCACGGCCGATGCGGCCCACGGGCGTGTCTACGTCGGAGGGCGGTTCACGCTGGGCGCGGAGAAGACCTCGGTCAGCCTCGCCACCATCGACGAGGCGAGTGGTGCGGTGAGCCACTGGGGCCCAGTCGCGAATTCAGGCGTTTGGTCGATCGCACCGTCGGCAGACGGCTCCGTGGTCTACGTCGGCGGCGCGTTCGCAACACTCGACGCGAAGGCCCGCCGGCGCATCGGGGCGGCGGATGCGAACGGCGCGTTGCTGCCGTTCAACCCGGGGGCCAACGGGGTCGTGCGTGCGATCGTTCCGGCGGCCGACGTGGTCTTTGCCGGCGGTCAGTTCGGATCGATTGGCGGAGAGGCGCATCGCGGCTTGGCCTCGCTGGACGCGGTCACGGGAAAGGCCACCGGCTGGGATGCCGGTGCGGACGGGAACGTGCTGTCGCTGGCGCTCGTCGGCGATGTGCTGTACGCCGCCGGTGACTTCTCGACGATCGGGGGGAAGTCGAGAAACGGTGTCGCCGCGCTCGATGCCGGTGCGGGCGCGGCGACCCGCTGGGATGTCAGCCCTGACGATGTCGTCCGTTCGCTCGCGGTGTCGCCGGACGGCTCGCGCCTGGTCGCGGCCGGCGACTTCACGAGGATCGCCGGCGGTTTCCGGGACCTGGCGGAGTTCGACGTCGGCAGCGGCTTCCTCACCGATTGGGACCCGGATGCTCCCTTCGACGCGTACGCGCTCGCCTACTCCGGTGACGGCACTGTTCTCTATGTCGGCGGCGACGGCGCGTTCGTGGCCTATCGCTGAGCGTAAGATCGCCCGGTGCCAGAGCGCCGGCTGAGGATCATCGCCGGCACCCACCGAGGGCAGCGATTTTCGGCTCCGAAAGGGAGCGACACCCGTCCGACCTCGGACCGCGTGCGCGAGAACCTGTTCAACCTGGTCGGTCCGGTGGACGGCGCCGACGTCCTCGACCTGTTCGCCGGCTCTGGCGCACTGGGTCTCGAGGCGCTCTCGCGCGGCGCCGCGAGCGCGACGTTCGTCGAATCCGACCGGGACGCATGCCGCGTGATCAACGCGAACCTCGACAAGCTCGGCCTGCGCGGGACCGTGCTCTGCCAGGACGCGGTCCGGGCCGTGGGCTCCGATCGCCGCCGGTACGACCTGGTGCTCTGCGACCCGCCCTACGAGTTCGACCGGTCGCGGCTCGACGGCGCACTCGGCGCGCTGCTGGAGCCCGACGGCCTGCTCGTCCTCGAGACCGCGGGACGTGAGGAGGCGCCTGACATTCCCGGGCTGCGGGAACGTACGTCCCGCAGGTACGGCGCCGCACGCCTTACGCTGTTCGAACTGTGATCACCGCGATCTATCCCGGGACCTACGACCCCGTCACGAACGGGCACGTCGACGTGATCACGCGGGCGGCCCGGATCTTCGACCGGGTCGTCGTCGGGGTGGTCGGCAATCCGCATCACAAGACCCCGCTGTTCGAGGTCTCGGAGCGGGTCGCCCAGATCAAGGAGGCCCTCGGCGACACGGCCCCGAACGTCGAGGTCGACGTCTTCAGCGAGCTCGTCGTCGACTTTGCGCGCCGCTGGGACGCCAAGGTGATCGTCAAAGGGCTCCGCGTCGTCTCGGATTTCGAGTGGGAATTCCAGATGAACCAGCTCAACCGGACGCTCGCGCCGGAGATCGAGACGGTCTACGTGATGGCGAGCCCGGCGGTGAGTTTCGTGTCCTCGAGCGGGGTGAAGGAGATCGCATCATTCGGCGGAAATGTCGAGGAACTCGTGCCCCAGGTCGTCGCCCGCCGCCTGAAGGAGATGTTCCCGAACGGCCGCGGCGGCGCTCCACTCCCCGACCAGGAGTAAACTGCCCAGCCTATGGACGTCCTCGTACTGATCGACAAGCTCGACGATCTCGTGCACAACGCGAAAGCGGTGCCCCTCACCGACCAGGTTCGCATCGACCGCGAGGAGATCTACGACATCCTCGACCAGATGCGCGCGACGATCCCGGAGGAGATCAAGCAGGCCCGCTGGATCGTCAAGGAGCGGCAGGAGATGCTCGCCGAGGCAAAGCGCGAGCAGGACCGGCTCCTGCAGGAGTCGCGCGAGCAGGCGGTGCGCGAGGCGTCGCAGACGGAGATCGTCAAGCTGGCCGAGCGGCAGGCGCAGGAGATCATCGACGAGGCCCGCCGGAGCGCGCGCGAGATGCGCCTCGAGATGGAGGACTGGGCCGACGGGATGCTCGCCACCCTCGAGACGAATCTCGACAAGTTCCTGGTCGCCGTCCGCCGCGGCCGCGAGCGGCTGCACGAGCGGTCGCAGGAGTCGGTCGTCGCCGGGATCGGCCCGGTCGACCTCTCCGACAACGGCGACTCCAGCTACTAGAGCTCGGGCTTCTCGCCGCCGGTCCGCCAGTGCCCGAAGGGCGCGTACGCCTCGCGCGGCGCGTTCGTCTCCTCGGTGACCCCGGCGCCCCGCGCGAGCGCTGCGTCCGAGACCGGGTAGACGATCCCGGTGCGGGCTGTGCGGTTCCCGATCATCAACAACACGCAACCGTCGTCACCGCCGACGAAGACGTGCCGCGTGCCGGGCGGGCAATGCAGGAAGTCATACTCGCCGAGCCGCTTCTCCTCGTCCTCGACGATCGCGATGCACTCCCCGGACACGACGAAGAAGTCCTCCTGCGCGTTTTCGGCGTGGTACAGCCCGGTTGGCTTGCCGGGACGCAGCACGGCGAGCGTGTAGCCGATCTCCGCGAACATCGTCGGCTCGAGCCCCGGTCGTGCGGTCGCGACGCGAGCGGTCGGTCTCGAACTTGCACCGGTAGCCGAACACGTCGTGCTCGACCCAGGCGGCGTCGCGTGCGTTGACCACGAACCACCCGTCGGTCACGGGTGCCAGCCCGTTGCCGACCTGCTCCAGGCGCGCCTCGTCAGGCATCCGCCACACGCTACCCTCGACCCATGACGAGCTTCAGCCTGCGTCAGGTGAAGCTTCGTCCGGGTGAGCAGTACCGCGACGAGCTCGAAGTGGAACTGTCACCGCTCGACCTCGGTGGGCAGCGTTACGTCCCCATCCCCGAGCAGGTGCCGGCCGCCTTCGAGATGACGCGTGCCAACACCGGGACGGTCTTCGGCCTGGCGTTCACCGCCCGCCTGCACGGGCCTTGCTACCGCTGCGTCGGCGACGCCGTGCTCGAGGTTCCGATCAGGTCCCGCGAGTATCAGGCCGAGACGCCCGAGGACGACCAGATGATGACGCCGTACATCGAGGGAACGAATCTCGACGTCTCGCAATGGGCGCACGACGCCGTCGCGCTCGCGCTCCCGGACAAGATCCTCTGCCGGCCTGACTGCGCCGGCCTGTGCGGCGAGTGCGGCAAGAACCTGAACGACGAGCCGCACACCCACGCCGAGGAGCACGGCGACCCACGCTGGGCGGCCCTCGAAGCCCTGCGCGAAGACGCGTAGCGGTCGGTTTCAGGTGTCACACTCTGGCGCCGGGGTGGCCCAAACGGCCACGGCCGGTGTCAGACACCGTTACAGAAGTGTGACCGCGGTCCCGCGAACGCTGTGCCAGACCGCATGGTTGCGGGCTCCCGAGCACGGACATGTCCGGTGTCAGACACCGGGGTCAGGCCGAGGCTGAGCGCCGTTCGAGCACGAGCACGTCGCGCCAGACGCCGTGCTTCTGGGCCAGGCGCTCGCGCGTGCCGACGATCCGGAAGCCGCAGGCGATGTGGAGCGCGACCGACGCGTCGTTGCCGTCCATGACCCCTGCCTGAATCGTCCAGATCCCTTCGTCGTCGGCCTGGGTGACGAGCTCCGACAACAGCGCCCGCCCGACGCCGCGGCCGCGCGCGGGCCAGCCCACGTAGACCGAGCTCTCGACCACGCCGCGATAACAGCGGCGATTCGAGACCGGCGACAATGCGGCCCAGCCGACCACGGCACCGTTCTCGCGGGCGACCAGCCGCGGCGCCGCGAGGTGCGTCGCATCCCACGTCTCCCACGAGGGCACCTCGTCCTCGAACGTGCCCACATCGAGCCCCTCCTCGTAGATCCGGGCACAGGCAGCCCAATCGTCGGGGCGCATCTCCTCGATCGTCACAACGAGATGGTACGAGTCACGGACAGATGCTCCAGGAAGCGCCGGTCGTGCGTGACCACGACGAGCGAGCCCTCGTAGGTCTCGAGCGCGGTCTCCAGCTCCTCGATCGCCTCCAGGTCGAGATGGTTCGTCGGCTCGTCGAGGATCAGGCAGTTGACGCGCTGCACCGAGAGCAGCGCGAGGCCGGCGCGGGTGCGCTCGCCGGGTGAGAGCCGCGGCGCGGGGCGGCCGATGTCGTCGGCGCCCAGCGAGAACTTCGCCAGGAGCGTCCGCGCGGCGGCCGGGAGGAGCCCCGACAGCTCGACGAAGTCGTCGAGGAGAATGCCGCTGAACTGGTCGCGGGCCTGATTCAGCTCCCCGAAGACGACCGACGGCCCGAGGCGACGCGACCCGCCCGCGAGGGGCAGCTCGCCGGTCAGCGCCCGGATGAGCGTCGTCTTGCCAGCGCCGTTCGCGCCGACGACAGCGAGGCGGTCGCCCCAGTACAGCTCGAGGGAAACCGGCCCGAGCCGGAACGAGCCGCGTTCGACGACGGCGCCCGACAGCTCCGCGACGAGGTCGCCGCCACGGGCAGGCGTCGCCAGATCGAGCTGCAGGCGCCACGGAGACCAGGGCTTCTCGACCTCCTCGAGCCGCTCGAGATGGTTCTTCGCCTGCTGCACCTTGCCGCGGAGCGCGTTTGTGGCGCGGCGGTCGGCGCCGCCGGTCTGGCGGGCGAGCTTCCGCTCGGCGCCGAGTGTGTGGGCCTGGTTGCGGCGGTCGCGGAGCAGATCGGTGTAGCGCCGCCGCTCCGCCACGAAATCCGCGTACTCGCGCGCATGCTGCGCCCGCGCCCGCTCGCGTGCCGCTTCGTACTCGGACCAGGTCCCGGCGTACTCGTGCACCCTGCGGGTCTCGCCCTCGATCTCGAGCACGCGTGTCACCGTCCGGTCGAGAAACGCCCGATCGTGCGAGACGAGCACGACTCCCGCCTCGAGGCTGTCGAGGAACGACTCGAGCCGGGCGAGGCCCGCGAAGTCGAGGTTGTTCGTCGGCTCGTCGAGCAGGAAGACGTCGAATCGCGCGACCAGGATCGCCGCGAGTGCCGCCCGCGCCGCCTCTCCGCCCGACAGCGTTGTCATCTCCCGGTCGGTCCCCGGCCCGAGGCCGATCTCCGTCAGGACGGCGCGAGCCCGGCCCTCGAAGTCCTCGCCGCCGAGCGCCAGGAATCGGTCGAGCGCGTCGGAGTAGGGCCCGGCCAGCTCGGGCTCGTCACCCAGCCGCGCAGCCAGAGAGTCCATCTCGGCCTCCGCCTTCCCGACTCCCGTGCGCCGGGCGAGGTAGGCGAGCACGGTCTCGCCGCCCCTGGCGCCGTGCTCCTGCGGCAGGAACCCGACCTGCCCGCTGCGGACGACCTGTCCGGCGTCGGCCGGCTCGATCCCCGCGAGCACCCGCAGCAAGGTCGACTTGCCGATGCCGTTCGGCCCGAGAATGCCGATGCGGTCGCCGGACGAGACGACCAGCGAGACGCGGTCGAGCACCTGGACGGCGGCGAAGCTCTTCGAGATGTCACGAGCGGCGAGTGACCCCGGCACGGGGCGGACCTCCTTCAGTCGGAAAGGCGAGAAGACGCGGTTTTCGACTTAGAGATCCGTCATAGCGCGGCCCGGAGGCCGGGACGCAGACTACAGGACTCGGCTACACTCCCCGCTCCTTATGGCAGTCCCGAAGAGGAAAACGTCGAAAGCACGCCGCGACAAGCGCCGCGCGACCCACGCGATCGAAGCGCCGCGCGTGAACACGTGCCCCCAGTGCGGCTCGCCCAAGCGCGCCCACCGTGTCTGCCCGACCTGCGGAACCTATAAGGGCCGCGAGGTCGAACCCCTCCGCCTCCAGGCTCCCTAGCGCACGTGGCCCGCGTCGCGGTCGACGCGCTCGGGGGAGACAAAGCACCGGATGAGGTGATCCTCGGCGCGCTCGATGCCGCGGCCGACGGGATCGACGTCGTCCTCTTCGGACCGGCGGGTCTCGACACGCAGGGACTCCCGCTGGTGGAGACGCGCGACCGGATCGAGATGGCCGACAAGCCGGCCGAGGCCGTGAGGGCGAAGCCCGACTCGAGCCTCGTCGCCGCGGTCCGTTCGGTGTCCGGCGGCGAATCCGACGCCGTCATCTCGGCGGGCAACACCGGAGCGATGCTGGCCGCCGGGATGCTGCACCTGCGCCGCATCCCAGGCGTGATGCGGCCGGCGATCGCCGTCCCGATCCCGGCCAAGCAAGGGCCGTCGGTGCTCCTCGACGCCGGCGCGAACGCCGATGGCCGCCCCGAGCACCTGCTCCAGTTCGCGCACATGGGCGCGATCTTCAGCCGCGAGCTCCTCGACATCCCGAATCCGGACGTGCGCCTGCTCTCGATCGGAGAAGAGGACGAGAAGGGCAACGCGCTGACACTCGAGGCGCATGGGCTCCTCCGCTCGAGCGAGCTGAACTTCAACGGCAACCTGGAGAGCCGCGAGCTCCTCCGCAGCCCCGCCGACGTCGTCGTCACGGACGGATTCACCGGGAACATCGTCCTGAAGCTCCTCGAGGGGACGATCACTGATCTGCTCGACGAGCTCCGCCACGAGATCTCCGCCACCGCGACCGGGAAGCTCGGCGGGCTTCTGATCCGCCCGGCTGCGCGACGGCTCCGCACCAGGTTCGACCCGGACACCTACGGCGGCGCGTACCTGCTCGGACTGCGCGGTCTGGCGGTGATCGCACACGGATCGAGCGGCCGGCGGGCGATCGCGAACGCCATCCGGCTGGCCGCCCGCGGGGTCGAGCACCGTGTCGTCGAGCGGCTCGCAGAGCGGCTCGGCGAGCGGGTGAGTGTATGATCGCGCGGTTTTCAACGAAGGCCGTTTTCGCCCCCCAACGACAATTGAGGTGACATGGCAGCGTCGCGTGAAGAGGTCTACGAGCGCGTCAAGGAAGTTCTGACGGAACAGCTCGGAGTCGAAGAGGATCAGATCACCGAAGAGGCGTCGTTCCAGGACGACCTCGACGCCGACTCTCTCGACCTGGTCGAGTTGATCATGGAGCTCGAGGACCAGTTCGGGATCAAGATCTCGGACGAGGACGCCCAGAAGATCACGACCGTCGGGCAGGCCGTCGACTACGTCACCTCGCACCAGTAAGCGCACGCAGCTGGGGCCGCTGGGCCTGGGAGAGCTGATCGACGCCCTCCCAACTGAAAGAGCGGCGGCGGTGTTCACGCACGCCTCGTGGGCGGCCGACCGCTCCGACTCCTACGAGCGCCTCGAGTTTCTCGGCGATTCGGTGCTGGAGCTCGCGGTTGCCCGCGCGCTCTACGACCGCTTCCCCGACTTCAGCGAGGGGCGGATGGCGAAGATCCGGTCGCACGTCGTCTCGCGAGCGAGCTGTGCGGTCGTGGCGCGGGGCCTCGGCCTCGGGGAACGGCTGCTGCAGGGGTCCGAGAACCTGCAGTCGGGCGAGGTGGCCAGGCTCGCTCAGAACCGGAACGTGCTCGCGGCGCTGCTCGAGGCTGCCCTGGCGGCGTTGTACCTCGAGCACGGCTTCGAGCAGGTTGAGCCCGCGATCGTCGCGGCCTTCGAGCCGCAGATCGAGTTCGCGTTGACCACGTATGTCGACCACAAGACCGAGCTGCAGGAGCAGCTCGCCCGAAGCGGCCGGTCGGTTCTCTACACGGTGCTCGAGGTCGAGGGGCCCCCGCACGACCGCACGTTCACGGCGGCTGCGGTGATCGACGACGAGGTCGT
Source organism: uncultured Thermoleophilia bacterium (assembly GCA_963846895.1). Classification (GTDB taxonomy): domain Bacteria; phylum Actinomycetota; class Thermoleophilia; order Gaiellales; family Gaiellaceae; genus PALSA-600. The sequence continues at coordinate 111,776 of CAWJXR010000005.1, forward strand.
CGGCACCGGCGTCGGCCGCTCGAAGAAGGACGCCGAGCAGGCCGCGGCCCAGGAGGCGCTGAAGCTCCCCTCGGCTGCCGACGCGCCGTCTACCTGAGGCGGGACACCCGTCCGGGAGGGTCGATAGCCTGACCTCGGCGTGCACCTGAAGGCCATCAAGCTGCGCGGGTTCAAGTCGTTCGTCGACCCCGTCGAGATCCGGCTCGAGCCCGGAGTCGCGGTCGTGGTCGGCCCGAACGGCTCGGGCAAGTCGAACGTCTCCGACTCGATCCTCTGGGCGACCGGGTCCATGAGCCCCGGGGAGCTGCGCGCTGAGAAGCCCGACGACGTCCTCTTCTCCGGCTCGACTGGGCGGCAGGCGACAGACGCGTGCGAGGTCGACCTGCTCTTCGACAACGCCGACGGCGCGTGGCCCGACCTGCCGTTCGCCGAGGTGTCGGTGGCGCGGCGGCTGCAGCGCGGCGGGGAGGGGCAATACCTCGTCAACCGCGCAGCGGTGCGGCGGATCGACCTGGTCGAGCTGCTGTCGGACGTCGGGCTCGGCGGCGGCCTGCGCTCGGTCATCTCACAGGGGCGGGTCGAGACCGTGCTCAACTCCAAGCCACAGGAGCGCCGAGAGTTGATCGAGGAGGCGGCCGGGCTCGGCCGCTTCAAGCGCCGGCGGCATCGAGCTGAGCTGAAGCTCTCGCGGGTCGGCGTGCAGGTCGAGCGCGCCCGCGATCTCGAGGACGAGGTGCGCAAACGCCTGCGGCCGCTTGCCCTGCAGGCCACGGCAGCCGAGCGCGCAGCCAAGCTCGGGGTCGAGATCGCTTGCCTGCAGGCCGCGATCGCGACGCTCGACCTGGCGCGGCTCTCCGAGCGGCGCAGCGCATCCGAAGCTCGGCGGGAAGTGACCGCCGGTGAGCGCCGCGCGCTGGACGCGAAGATCGCCGCTCTGGTCACAGAGCGCGAGCGCGCGGAGGAAGAGCTGACCGACTCCGCCGGGGTGCGGGAGCAGGCGACAGCCGCGCTCTACCGGCTGCGCTCGAGCGGCGAGCGGATCGCGCTTCGGCGCGAAGCGGCAGCCTTCCTGTCGGCTTCTCTCCGGTCCGAGCTCGAGGCCGTCCGTACCCATGACCCCTCGGCGTCCGTCGAGCTCGAGCGGGCCGCGCGCGACGCGGCGTCGTCGGCACAGGCGGCGGCCGGAGAACGGGCGCGCCTCGAGGTGGAGGCCGAAAGCCTGTGGGCCGGCGTGGCGGCGGCCGAGCGGGCGGGCCAGTCGGGGCTCGCCACCGAGCTCGAGGAGGTTCTCGCACGTCGCACGAGCGCCGAGTCGCTGCTCACGGGCGGCCGGCGCGACGCGCTGCTGGCGCTCCGCGGTGCGGCACAGCTGCTCGGCGTTCGCCAGGAAAGCGCGCAACGCCTGGTTGCCGAGCTGCAGTCGGAGGTCGCCGAGGCGCGCCGTCCGCGGTCTGGGCCGTCGCCGGCCGAGCTCGGACACGCCGCCGATATGGCGGATGCAGCGGCGCGCGCTGCGGTTCGCGAGCAGGACGATCTCGAGGCGCGCGTCCGGCTCGCCGAGGAACGGCTCGCCGCCCTCGAGCAGTCGCTGGCCGAGCGCGAGGGGCTGCCACCGGCTGCCCGCGCGCTCGCCGAGGACGGTGAACAGCTCGCACTGCAACTGCTCGAGGTCGATCCGGGCCAGGAGCGCTCGGTCGCTGCGGCGCTGTCACACCGGGCCTCCGCGATCGTCGCCGACACTCCGGCGCACGCGCTCGAGCTCGTCGTCAAGGCGATGTCGTCGGGTCTCGGCTCGCTCTACGTGCTCGTCGGCCGCGACCCCCGCCGGCTCGTCGATCTGCCCGTCGTCGAGCGCGAGGCACTCCTCGACTCGGCGGTGCCGGCCGTGACCGTCGATGGAATCGGTTGGGATCCCGACCGCGGCGAGCTGTGGTTCGCGGGCGAGACGGCAGAGGCCGTGCTGCTGGAGCTCGACAGCCGGCGGCGCGAGCTCCGCGACGAGGTCGAGGCGCTGCGCGTCCGCGCAGCCGGAGCCGTGGACGAGGTCGTGCAGGCCCGCGGTCGTGCCGACTCGGCGGCGGCGGCGTTCGAGCCCGTGGCGCACCTTCGCAATGTGCGCCGCGCGGAACCGGCGTCGCTCGAGCGGCTGGCCGCAGGCGCGGCGATGCTCGACGAGACTCTTCGCGTGGCCGCCGCGGCCGCCGCACGGCTCGAGACGCCGCTCGCCGAGCGGGCCGGACGGCTGGCCGAGGATCTGCGCGGGATCTCTGCGCGCGAATCGGCGCTGCGCCGGGCGGTTGCCGATGCCGACGCCCGCGCACTTGCCGCGGAACGACTCGGCGGCGGACGCAGCGCAGAGGCGGCCGGTTCGCCCGTCGAGCTCCGCGCCCGCGCCGAGCAGGTCTCCGCGGTCGCCGCCGAGGCTCGTGAGGCGGCCGAGTCGGCTGCCGACCGCGCCGCGGCCGCAGCGCGAGCCCTCGCCGAGCTCGACCCGGGCCGCAGCAGGCGGCCGAGCGAGCTGGTGGTGACGCGGCTGGCCGAGGCTGCGACGAGGCTCGAGCGGTCGCTCGAGGTCGAGGTCGCGCGATTCGAGGCGCCGGTGCAGGAGCGCGCCGAAGGCCAGGCGGCCCGCACGGCCGAGCTGGGTGCGGCGCTCCGTCGGCTCGGCGGGGACGAGCTCGAGCTGCGCCAGCAGGCGTCGCAGGCCGGCGAGCGGCTGGCGGCGATCGACGTCGAGCTGGCCCGCACGGGTGCAGAGCGCGACGAGGCCCAGCGTCGCCTCACCGCGGCGGACGCGGAACCGGCAGACGGCGAGGATCGCGATGCGCTCGCGGAGACGCTCGGGCGGTACGAGCGGCGGCGCGAGCAGCTCGGCCAGGTCAACCCGCTCGCGAAGGAGGAGTACGACGCCGAGAAGGCGCGGTTGGAGGAGCTGGCCGTACAGCGCGCCGACCTCGAGGCAAGCCTCGCCGAGCTGGAGAAGCTCCGCGACGATCTGACCCGCACGGTCGAGACGCGTTTCGCCGAGACGTTCACGGCGGTCGAGCGCCACTTCTCCGAGGTCGCCGCGACGCTCTTCCCGGGCGGCGAGGGCCGGCTCCGGCTGGCGGAGGCAGAGGACGACGATGAGGAGGCCGGCATCGAGGTCGAGCTGCGCCCGGCCGGGAAGAAGGTGACCCGGCTCTCGCTGCTCTCCGGCGGCGAGAAGGCGCTCGGCGCGATCGCGTTCCTCTTCTCGCTGTTCCTGGCGAGGCCGAGCCCGTTCTACCTCCTCGACGAGGTCGAGGCGGCGCTCGACGACACGAACATCGGGCGGTTCACGGCGCTCCTCCGCGCCTACGCGGATCGAGCGCAATTCATCGTGATCACGCACCAGAAGCGGACGATGGAGGCCGCGGACGTGCTCTACGGCGTCACGATGGGTACCGACGGCGTCTCGCAGATCGTGTCGAGGCGCCTGCCCCGCGACGAGGCCGCCGCGACGGCGTGAACGACCTCGAGTTCGTCCTCCGCGCCGTCGATCGGTTGCGGTCGGAAGGAATTCGCACCTGGGTCTGCGGCAGCTGGGGCGAGGAGCTGCGCGGCCTCATACCGCCGGGCCCGCACGCCGATCTCGACCTTCTCTATCCGGCCCGCGACTGGCAGCGCGTCGACGGACTCGGCTGGGTGGATGACGAAGGCGTCAGTTGGCGGCGCACCTTCTCGTTGGAGGCGACACCCGTCGAGCTGTACCTCGTCGAGCGCGACGAGCACGGCTGGTTCACGCGTGACTGCCGCTCGCGGCACGACTGGCCCGACGACGTCTTCGCGACGAACGGCCGCATCGCGGTCGCGTCGATCACCGCCCTGTCCGGCTTCCGCGGAGCCCACGGCCGAGGACAGCGCCGAGGACACCGCCGAGCCGCCTGAGGACCGACACACCGACCCTCGCAACCCGTCCCCGGGAGGCGTCGCTCGGGGAGCCACGTCCGGTGTCAGACACCGAAACGAAAGTGCAACGAAAGCGTGACGCGAGTGATACGCGATCGGCGCAAGCCCGCATTGCGCCTGGATGGCGGTCTGGACATGACCCGTGTCAGACACGGCCTTGGATTGACGGCGCCTGCGGCTAACCTCCGCCGTCAATGGCGAGAAGCTGGCCCGAGCTGCTGCAGGACGCCGACGGTCCGGTCGAGACTGCGGACGACCGGCGCGGGCTCTTCGGCCGGTTGCGCGATTCGCTCGGCAAGTCGCGGCGGGCGCTCGGCGAGCAGCTGCAGGCGGCTGCGTTCGACCCGGGCGACGATGCGTCGTGGGAGCGTCTCGAGGAAGCGCTGATCTATGCCGACGTCGGCGTGCGCGCAACGGCAGAGCTGATCCGCAGGCTCGAGGCGCGCCAGGAGCTCGCCGACCTGAACGGCGCGCTGGCGGAGGAGATCGCCGCCCTCTTCGGCGAGCCGCCGACGCTTGACGTCCACCACGACCCGGCCGTGATTCTCGTCGTCGGCGTGAACGGCACCGGCAAGACGACGACGATCGGCAAGCTCGCGAGCCGGTTGCGCGAGAGCGGCCGTGCCGTGACGGTCGGCGCCGCCGACACCTTCCGCGCGGCCGCCGAGGAGCAGCTCGAGATCTGGGCGCAGCGCGCCGACGCGACCTTCGTGGGCGGCGAGCGCGGGGGCGACCCGGCGGCCGTTGCCTACGACGCAGTCGGTGCGGACAGCGGCGTGGTGCTCGTCGACACAGCGGGCCGCCTGCACACGCAATCGAATCTGATGGACGAGCTCGCGAAGGTGCGGCGTGTGATCGCCGGCCGGCGCGAGGGCGCGCCGCACGAGGTGCTGCTCGTCGTCGACGCGACCACGGGCCAGAACGGCCTGCAGCAGGCGCGGCTCTTCAACGAGGCGGTCGGCGTGACGGGCGTCGCTCTGACCAAGCTCGACGGGTCGGCGAAGGGCGGCATCGCGGTCGCGATCGCGTACGAGCTCGGCCTGCCGGTGAAGCTCGTCGGTGTGGGCGAGACGCTGGACGACCTGAGGCCGTTCGACGCAGACGATTTCGCACGCGCGCTCGTCGCCGAGTGAGACTCGTTCCCGCAAACGCGTACTCGATCGAGGAGCTTGCCGCGCTCTTCACCGCGGGCTACGAGGGGTATTTCGCGCCGTTCCGCGTCGACACCGCACAGCTCGCGGCGATGATCGAGGCGTGGGGTCACGATCTCGCACGGTCACGCGTCGCCGTGGTCGACGGAGAGCCGGTCGGGTTCGCGCTGCTCGCCACTCGCGGCAGCCGCGGCTGGATCGGCGGCGTCGGAGTCATCGAGGGCCGGCGCCGGACAGGGATCGGCCGTGCCGTGATGGAGGCAGTGCTCGCCGACGCTCCCAGCGTCGTCGGCCTGGAGGTGATCGAGCAGAACGAGCCGGCGATCCGGCTCTACGAGAGCCTGGGCTTCGAGCGCGCCCGCCTCCTCGAGGTGTGGTCGCTGACAGCGGACGTGCCGGCGGTCGACGTGCGCGAGGCGGAGCCGTCGCCGGTGGGTGAGCCCGACACTCCGTGGCAGCGCGAGGACGCTTCGCTTCGTCCCGGCTACGAACGCCTGGAGGTCGACGGCGGAGCCGCGGCGATCAGGTGCGCCGACGGGCAGGTCTCGATCCTCCAGCTCCGGGCCCACGACGAGGCGGCGGCGCGGCTCTTGATCGCCGCCGCCCGCGCGCGAGGTGACTCGGTGCGCTTCGTGAACATCCCGGAAGGCCATCCCGCCTCGGCCGCATTCGCGGCACTCGGCGGCAAGCTCGATCTCCGCCAGTACGAGATGCGGCTCGAGCGCGGTTAGCAGCTAGTCCGTTCTACTCGGCGCTCGAGCCCACCCAGATGTTGATGTCGCTGTCCGTGGCGTAGCGGTCGATCTCCGCCAGTTCGTCGGCCGAGAAGTCGAGCCTGTCGATGGCGCGCAGCGAGTCCTCGAGCTGGGCGACGCTCGACGCGCCGATCAGCGTCGACGTCATCCGCGCATCGCGCAGCGTCCACGCAAGGGCGAGTTGCGCGAGCGACTGCCCCCGGCCGGCCGCCAGCTCGTTGAGCCCCCGCACCTTGGCGAGGGTCTGCTCGGTCAGCATCGACGGAGACAGCGACGTGTCGCGGGAGGCCCGCGACCCCTCCGGGATCCCGTCGAGGTACTTGTCCGTGAGCACGCCTTGCGCGAGCGGCGAGAAGCCGATGCAGCCCACGCCCAGCTCGCCGAGCGTGTCGAGGAGCCCGTCCTCGATCCACCGGTTCAGCAGGGAGTACGACGGCTGGTGGATGAGCAGCGGCGTGCCGAGCTCCGCAAGCAGCGCGGCTGCGTCCCGGGTGCGCTCGGGCGAATAGGACGAGATGCCCGCATAGAGCGCCTTGCCCTGGCGAACCGCAGTATCGAGCGCGCCCATCGTCTCCTCGAGCGGCGTGTCCGGATCGAGGCGGTGCGAGTAGAAGATGTCGACGTACTCGAGCCCCATCCGGCGGAGCGACTGGTCGAGCGATGCGAGCAGGTACTTCCGCGAGCCCCACTCACCGTACGGCCCCGGCCACATGTCGTAGCCGGCCTTGGTCGAGATGACGAGCTCGTCGCGGTACGGCCGCAGGTCCTCGCGCAGGACGGTGCCGAAGGTCTCCTCGGCCGACCCGAACGGCGGCCCGTAGTTGTTCGCGAGATCGAAGTGCGTGACCCCGAGGTCGAAGGCGCGCCGCAGGATCGCACGGCTCGACTCGAGGGGGCGGTCGGCGCCGAAGTTGTGCCAGAGACCGAGCGAGATCGCGGGCAGTTTGAGCCCGCTTCGGCCCGTGCGGCGATACGGCATTCCGTCATAGCGGCTGTCTGCGGCTGAGTAGGGCATGGCCCGATCGTAAAGAACGTCGACCGGGCGCGGCTACGATGCGCCGTCGTGTTCGACAGCCTGTCCGACAAGCTGCAGAGCGCTCTCGGCGATCTTCGCAAGAAGGGAGCTCTCGACGAGGAGTCGATTTCGCGCGCCATGCGCGAGATCCGTCTCGCCCTGCTCGAGGCCGATGTCAACTTCACGGTCGTGCGCGACTTCGTCGCGCGGGTCCGCGAGCGCGCTATGGGGGAGGCCGTCCTCAAGAGCCTGACGCCGGGCCAGCAGGTCGTGAAGGTCGTCCACGACGAGCTCACGGAACTGATGGGCGAGGGTGAATCCGGGCTCGCGTTCGGGAAGTTCACGGTCATCCTGCTCGGCGGTCTGCAAGGCTCGGGCAAGACGACGACCGCGGCGAAGCTCGCCTTGCACCTGAAGGGCCTCGGCCGCAAGCCGGGGTTGATCGCCGCCGACCTGCAGCGCCCCGCGGCGATCGACCAGCTCGAGCAGCTTGGCCGGCAAATTCACGTTCCCGTGTTCCGCACCGACACGAAGGACGCGGTCGAAGCCACGCGCGCGGGTCTAGCAGCCGCGCGCGAAGCGGGTCTCGACGCGGTCATCGTCGACACGGCCGGCCGCCTCCAGATCGACGACGACCTGATGGCCGAGCTCGCACGTGTTCGCGACGAGGCGAAGCCGCACAACGTGCTGCTCGTGCTGGATGCGATGACGGGTCAGGAGGCCGTGAACGTCGCGCAGGCATTCCAGGAGCGGATCGCGTTCGACGGCGTGATCCTGACGAAGCTCGACGGCGATGCTCGCGGCGGCGCCGCTCTGAGCGTCAAGGCGATCACCAGCAAGCCGATCAAGTTCGCGTCGACCGGCGAGAAGCTCGACGCACTCGAGGTCTTCCACCCCGACCGGATGGCGTCGCGCATCCTCGGCATGGGCGACGTGCTCACGCTGATCGAGCGCGCCGAGGCGGCGGTGGCCGAGGACGAGCAGGAGGCGATGGAGAAGCGCCTGCGACAGGGCCAGTTCACCTTCGACGACTTCCTCAGCGCCTACAAGATGCTGCGGCGGATGGGCCCGCTGAAGGGCGTCATGAAGATGATCCCCGGCCTCGGCCAGCAGCTCGGCGACCTGGACGTCGACGAGCAGCATCTCGGGCGGGTCGAGGCGATCGTGCTCTCGATGACGCCCCTCGAGCGCGCGAAGCCGATCGTGATCGACGGCAAACGGCGGCTGCGGCTCGCCCGCGGCTCCGGCACGACCGTCGAGCAGGTCAACCAGCTGCTCGCAGCCCGGAAGCAGATGGAGAAGATGATGAAACAGATGGGACGGGGGAAAATGCCGGCCCTCCCGACCCAGCAAGCGCCCGGCAGCGGCACATCCGCCAAGCGGAAGCGGTCGTCGAAGCGCAAATCACGCAAGGCCGGACGGAGGTAAAGGACCCAGATGGCAGTCAAGCTGAGGCTCACGCGCGTGGGCTCGAAGAAGAACCCGATCTACCGCGTCGTGGCCGCCGACTCGCGCGCGCCGCGAGACGGCAAGTTCCTCGAGATCGTCGGCCGCTACAACCCGCAGACGGACCCCTCGACCATCGACCTCGACGAGGCCAAGGTCAAGGACTGGCTCGGCAAGGGGGCGCAGCCGACCGAGGCGGTCGCCAAGCTGATCAAGATCCAGGGCATCGAGAAGTAGCGAGGGCGTCGATGGCGGAACTGCTCGCGTATCTGGCACGCGAGCTCGTGGACGACCCGGCGGCCGTTCGCGTGGACACGGAGGAGCGTGACGGCGCACTCGTGCTCGTGCTGCACGTCGCGGCGGACGACATCGGGAAGGTGATCGGCCGGCAGGGCAGGATCGCGCGTGCGCTGCGGACGATCGTGCGCGCGAGCGCCGTCCGCGAGGGACGGCGCGTGCTCGTCGAGATCGCCGATCCCGGCGAATGAAGGTCGCCGCGCTCTACGACATCCACGGAATGCCGTGGGCGCTCGAGGCCGTGCTGGCCGAGGTCGACGCCGACGCGCTCGTTCTCGGCGGCGACTACCTCTACGGCCCCTATCCGCGCGAGATCGTCGCACTCGTGCGGTCGCTCGACGCGCACGTGCTCCGGGGCAACTGCGAGGACCTGGCAGAGGACTGGGAGCGCTCGCAACTTGCCGACAGCGACCTCGAGTGGCTTCAGTCGCTTCCGCTGACGGCGTCGGTCGACGGCGTTCTCTATTGCCACGCCTCGCCGACGAGCAACCTCCCGGTCACGACGGCCGTCACGCCGCCGGAGGTCGTCGCCGCCACGTTCGAAGGTGTGACGGGAACGGTAGTGATCGGCCACACGCACCACCAGTTCGATCGCACGATCGGCGACCTGCGCGTGGTCAACGCGGGCTCGGTCGGGATGCCGTACGAAGGCGAGGTCGCTGCGTTCTGGACGATGGTCGAAGACGGTGAGCCGTCGTTTCGGCGGACGCCGATCGACCTCGAGCGGGCCGTTGCCGAGACGCGGGCGAGCGCCTGGCCCCTCGCTCAGGGCTTCGTCGACGAGAACCTGCTCGTTGCTGTGGCGCGCGACGATGCGATTGCGCGGCTGGAGAGCCGGCGCGCGTGAGGGTATGGATCGGGCGAGTCGGCCGCCCGCACGGCCTCGACGGATCGTTCGTGGTCGAGCAAGCGAGTGAGGACCGGCGCTGGTGGAAGACCGGTGCGCGCTTCCTGGCCGCAGGTGAGCCGGTCGAGGTCGTCGGGCATCGCACTGCATCCGGCCGGCCGGTGATCAAGCTCGACCGGCACGTCGATCGTGGCACCGAGCTGGAGGTCGAGCAGGACGCGCTGCCGGCGACGGCCGAGGACGAGTACTACGCCTTTCAGCTCGTCGGCCTCGAGGTCGTGGAGGAGACCGGTCGCACGCTCGGATCGGTCAAGGTCGTGTCCCCAGGCGTCGCGAACGACGTGCTCGAGCTCGACACCGGTGTCTTGCTGCCGATGGTCGAAGTCTGCATCCAGGAGGTCGATCTCGACGGGGGTCGAATCACCGTCGCCGCGGGATTCGCGGACTGATGCAGCTCGACGTCTTCACGCTCGTCCCGCACGCGTACGCGTGGCTGACCGAGCAGCGCCCGGTCGCGACGGTGCTGGGCTCCGAGCTCGACCTGCGCCTCTTCTCGTACCGCGACTCGACGCCGCTGCGTGCCGCGCAGGTCGACGACGAGCCGTACGGCGGCGGTGCGGGCATGGTCCTCCGGGTCGACGTGGTCGCAGCCGCCCTCGACGCGGCGTATGGCGGTGCGCCCGCGCATCCGGTCATCGCGCTCAGTCCGCAGGGCCGCCAGCTGACGCAGGCGATCGTCGAGCAGCTGGCAGCCGAGGAGCGCGTGACACTGCTGTCGGCACGCTTCGAGGGCTTCGACGAACGCATCGTCGAGCATCTCGCAAGCGACGCGATCTCGGTCGGGCCGTACGTCCTGTCGAACGGCGACCTGCCCGCCATGATCTTCGTCGACGCGATCGCCCGCCGGCTACCCGGCGCGCTCAGCGAGGGCTCGGGCGAGCTCGAGTCGTTCTCCGACGAGCTCGGCGGCGGACTCGAGTACCCTCACTACACACGGCCGGCGGAGTTCCGCGGCTGGCACGTCCCCGAGGTGCTGCTCTCGGGTGACCATGCGCGGATCGAGAGCTGGCGGAAGGAGCACGTGCGCTGAGGAACCCGATCGACCATCTCACCGAGGGGCTGCCGCACGGTTGGCGGGTGACGATCGATTGGCTGGTCACGATTCTGGGGGCGGTTGCGATCGTGCTCGCGATCAAGGCCTGGGTCGTCAATCCGTACCGCATCCCGTCCAGCTCGATGGAGCCGACGCTGCACTGCGCGCGGCCCGATTCCGGCTGCGAGGCGCGCTTTTCCGACCGGGTGCTGGCGTGCCGGTTCTGCTTTCGGTTCTGGTCGCCCAAGCGGGGCGACATCATCGTGTTCCACACGCCGCCGCTCGCGAGCGTGCGGTGCGGCGCCGGCGGCACGTTCGTCAAGCGACTGATCGGCCTGCCCGGCGATACCTGGGAGGAGCGCGCCGGCTACGTGTACATCAACGGCAAGAGGCTGAACGAGCCCTATGTGCTGCCGCAGAGACGCGATGCGCGGACGATCGCGCCGATCAAGATCCCGAGCGGCCAGTACTTCATGATGGGCGACAACCGGAGCGCCTCGTGCGACTCGCGGGCCTGGGGGACGGTGCCGAGGCACGACCTGATCGGCAAGGTGTTCGCGACCTACTGGCCGCCCGGCCGGATGACGATCCGGTAACACCGAGCCCGCCCGTCCGCTACCATGCCCCGCGGCCTGCGGGCCTCCTCGCTATGAGCACCATCATCCAGGACATCGAGCGCCGTCAGCTGCGTGAGGTTCCGCGGTTCAAGGCGGGCGACACCGTGCGCGTGCATTTCCGCGTGATCGAGGGAACGCGCCAGCGCATCCAGGTCTTCGAGGGCATCGTCCTCAAGCGCCAGGGCGCCGGGTCCCGCGAGACGTTCACCGTCCGCAAGAACTCGTTCGGCGTCGGTGTCGAGCGTACGTTCCCGCTCCATTCGCCGAAGATCGACAAGATCGAGGTTCAGGCCATCGGCGACGTGAACCGCGCCAAGCTCTACTACCTGCGCGGCAAGGTCGGCAAGAAGGCTCGCGTACGCGAGCTTCGCCAGCGTTAGGCTCGCTCGGGCGCATCGCGGCGCTCGGGGCGGCGGCCGTCGTCGTCGCCGGCTGCGGCACGATCGGCCATGACCGCGCCGTCACGCGGACCGAGGCCTGGGCCACGACGCACGGCGTCGAGGGCAAGGTGACCTGCAGCTCTGGGTTCAAGCCGCCGTCGGCGATGTCGGCGCGCGCCGATTTCATCTGCCTGGTCCGGCGCTCGCCGATCGACTGTACGGTGCTGCACGTCTCCGACACGGTTCCCGTTCGTGTCAAGTTGCTCTATCGCCACGCCGATTGTGTGCAGCCTCTGTGACTTCTTCGCTCCAAGCGTGAAACACACCGGATCGGTCGCCTGGGCCGAGGCTATTCTCGGCCGATGGCGCCGAAGCGGACCGGCGGGAAGCTCCTTCGCTACGACCGGAATCTCGGCGTGCGCCTGGTCGCGGGCGCCGACGAGGCGGGGAGGGGCCCGCTCGCAGGCCCACTCGTCGTGGCCGGCGTGCTCCTCGACTACGCCTCGCTCCGCGACCACCGGGTGCGCCCGCTCGCGCGTCTGAACGATTCGAAACAGGTGGACGAGGCGACGCGCGACGAGCTCTATCGCGCGGTGCTCGCGTGCGCGGAGCGGGTCTCGGTGCACGTGTTCCCACCCGGTGTGATCGACCGCGACGGCCTGCACAAGTCGAACCTGCGCGGGCTTCGCGAAGCGCTCTGGGCGTGCCAACCCGCGGATATCTCGCTCGTCGACGGGTTCAGGCTCGGACCGACGGCCCCGCCGCATCGCGCGATCGTCGACGGCGACACCAAGAGCGCGGCGATCGCCGCCGCCTCGATCATCGCCAAGGTCACGCGCGACCGCTACATGCGCGCGGCCGACGCCGTCTATCCCGGATACGGGTTCGCGTCGCACGTGGGGTACATCACTCCGGCCCACACGAGGATCGTCCGCGAGCGCGGGCCCTGCGAGATCCACAGGCGATCGTGGCGCGCCCGCGCCTACCTGCCGGAGGAGCCCGACGCCGTCGCCGTCGAGGCGTAGGCCGCGTCACCCGTCCGAGCGCCGCGCCGCGTGGTGGTACCGGCTCCACGGCTACCGGATCCTCGAGACGAACTGCTGGCTCGACGGCGCCGAGGTCGACCTCGTGGCGCGCCGCGGCCGGACGCTCGTCTTCTGCGAGGTCAAATCGAAGAGCGGGACGGCGTTCGGCGACCCGCTCGAGATGGTCGATGCGGTCAAGGTGCGGCGGCTGCGGCGCGTCGCTGACGCCTGGCTCGCCCGCCACCCGGAGACGCGTGGGCTCGAAGTGCGGTTCGACCTCGTCGCCGAGCGCGCGGGCAAGCTCCAGCACGTGCCGAACGCCTTTTGAAGCAGGGGGCCATCCGGCCCCGCAGAACCTGCAAGGCGTGGGCGTCACGCAGGAGCAGATCTACGAAGGGCTCGACCTGGACCTCTCCTGGTCGGAGCGCGACCTGCCGGAGCGCGAGCGAACGAGGCACGTCCACCGGCTGCATCCGTACCTCGGGAAGTACATCCCGCAGCTGGTCGAGGAGCTCTTCCGCCGTCATGTGCCCGCCGGCGGGCGAGTTCTCGATCCGTTCGCCGGCTCGGGGACGACCCTTGTCCAGGCGCTCGAGAGCGACCTCGACTCGGTCGGCGTCGACATCGCGGCGTTCAACTGCCTGCTGATTCGCGTCAAGACGGCGTCCCACAACCCGTTCGTGCTCGAGCGCGACCTGCGCGACGCGTTGGCCCGTTTCGAGCGTGGCGACGGTACTGTGGCCTCCGCGTCGCCGTATGTCGCGAAGTGGTTCGCCCCACTGTCCCGCGACGAGCTGCTGCGATTCACATCGCTCGTCGACGACTACGAGCACGCTGACGCGCTGCGGATCGTGCTCGCGCGCGCTGCGCGGTCGGCCAGGCTCACCACCCATTTCGATCTCGACTTCCCGCGCGAGCCCCAGGCCGAGCCGTACTGGTGCTTCAAGCACAAGCGCGAGTGCCGGCCCGTCGATCACGCCGACCATTTCATCCGGCGGTACACGCTCGACACGCTCGCGCGGCTCAAGGAGTTCGCCCGCGTCCGGACCAGGCGCTCGGCCGAGGTGCTGCATGGTGACGCGCGCGAGCTGGGCCTGCCCGGAACCTTCGACGCGGTCGTGACCTCGCCGCCGTATCCGGGGCTGATCGACTACCACGAGCAGCACCGGTATGCCTACGAGCTGCTCGGCCTCGACGACCTGCGCGAGCGCGAGATCGGCGCCGCTGCGCTTGGCAGCTCGAAGGCGGCGCTCGCCGCGTACGTCGAAGGCATCTCGGAGGTGCTCGCGTCCTGTGCGCTCCGCCTGCGCCGGCGCGGCCGGGTCGTGATCGTGGTCAACGACCGGCGCGAGCTGTACGGCGAGATTCTCGACCGCGCCGGCCTCTCACTCGAGCAGCGCTACCAGCGTCATGTGAACCGGCGGACCGGGCGCCGAGCCGGCGAGTACTTCGAAGACGTGCTCGTCGCGCGCCGCGTCTGATTCGTCACAGAGCTGGCACAGACACGTAACGGTCGCCCACCTAGCGTGGCACCGTGCTCGCTCGAACGGTCACGCATGCGCTCGTCGGCCTCGAGCCTCGCCGCGTGGAGGTCGAGGTACACCTCGAGCTGGCCCGGCCGTCGTTCGCCATCGTCGGGCTGGCCGATCGCGCCTGCCAGGAGGCCAAGGAACGGGTCCGCGCGGGCATCGCGTCGGCCGAGCTCGAGTTTCCCGTGCGGCGGATCACGGTCAACCTGGCGCCCGCGGGACTGCGCAAGGAGGGCTCGGGCTTCGACCTCCCGATCGCGCTTGCGGTGCTGGCGGCGTCGAATCAACTGCCGCTCGATGCGCTCGAGGATGTCGCCGCATTCGGCGAGCTTGCCCTCGACGGGCGTGTACGCCCCGTCCCCGGTGCGCTGATCGCCGCCGAGGGAGCGAGGCGCGCACACCTCAGCCGTCTCGTCTGTGCGGCCGAGTCCGGCCCGGAGGTCGCACTGGCCGGGGTCGAGCCGATCCCGGTCCACCATCTCGCAGACGCGGTCGCCTACCTGCGCGGCACGCACGAGCCTCCCGAGCCGTTGCCGCTCCGCGAGGTTGCCCACGATCCCGTGCCCGACCTGGGCGACGTGCGTGGCCAGGAACGTGCGCGCCGGGCGCTCGAGATAGCGGCGGCGGGGACGCACAACGTGCTGCTCGCGGGCCCGCCCGGGACCGGCAAGACGATGCTGGCCCGCCGCTTGCCGGGGATCCTGCCGCTGCTCGACGACGACGAGGCGCTCGAGGTGACGCGCATCCATTCGGTGGCGGGCACGCTCAGGCCCGGCGGCGGGCTGATCCGCGTCCCGCCCTTTCGGGCGCCGCACCACTCGACGTCGGCGCCGGCGATCGTCGGAGGCGGCGCGTCCGCGCCGCGGCCGGGCGAGGCGAGCCTCGCGCACCACGGGGTGCTCTACCTCGACGAGTTCCCGGAGTTCGCCCGGCCCGTTCTCGAAGCTCTGCGGCAGCCGCTCGAGGACGGTGTGGTCACGGTCGCGCGTGTGGCCGGGCGAGCGGTGTTTCCCGCGCGCTTTCAGCTCGTGGCGACGATGAACCTCTGCCCGTGCGGCGCGCGTGGAGATCCAGCCGGGCACTGCAGCTGCACGCCCGACAGAGTGCACCGCTACCGCGAGAAGCTCTCCCGCGCGCTGCTCGACCGGTTCGATCTCGCGCTCACGGTTCCGCGTGCCCGCGGGACGGAGCTGGCGGGACCGCCGGGTGAGGCGTCGGACGCAGTCCGGCTGCGGGTCGTCGATGCCCGCACCCGGCTCGAGCAGGGGGCTCCTGCGCTCGGCGCGGACTCGCAGGAGCTCCTGACGCGGGCAGTCGAGCGCCTGCCGCTGTCGGGCCGCGGGCGCGCTAGGGTCGCGCGGGTCGCGGCGACGGTTGCGTCGCTCGCGCAGGCGGACGAGATCGCCCCCGAGCATCTCGCCGAGGCGCTGTCGTACCGCCCGCCGCGGGAGCTCACCGAGTGACCGGGCTCGCCCTCGCGGTGTTCGCGGCTTCGACCGGCGAGCATCTCCTCGACGCTCCGAGAACGAAGCGGTTCGGGGAGTTTCTCCGCACCTTCGACGAGGGCGCATACCGGAGGCAGCTCGCCGTTGGTGGCTACCGGTGGCTCGGGCGCGGCGAGCCGGGGTTCCCGGCGCGGCTCGCCGCCATCCACGATCCTCCACCGGGGCTCTTTCTCCGCTCGTCGGCTCCCGACGCGCTCACCGACCGACCGACGGCTGCGATCGTCGGTGCCCGTGCTTGCTCGGCGTACGGAGCGGAGGTTGCCCGGGCCCTCGCGCGTGACCTGGCTGCGGCCGGTGTCGTCGTCGTGTCCGGGCTCGCACGTGGTGTCGATGCTGCTGCGCACCGCGGCGCCCTCGAAGCGGGGACGACGATCGCCGTGCTCGGCTGCGGCATCGACCGCGACTATCCACGCGCTCACGCGTCGCTCGCCGCCGAGGTCGCGGCACACGGGTGGATCGTCTCCGAGTACGCACCAGGGGTCGAGCCCGCCCCGTGGCGCTTCCCCGCCCGCAACCGGATCGTCGCGGGGCTGGCCGACGCGACGGTGGTCGTCGAGGCACGCGAGCGAAGCGGGGCATTGATCACGGCCGACCTGGCGCTCGACGAGGGTCGGGACGTGCTGGCCGTTCCCGGCGAGATAACCAGTCAGCTCTCGCGGGGCACGAACCACCTGCTGCGGCTCGGTGCGGCGCCGGTCACGTGCGTCGGCGACATCTTCCGTGTACTCGGCATGGAGGTGCCGACCGCGTCCGAGCAGGGTCGGCTCGAGGAGCGCCTCGAGCAGATCCGGGCGGTCGTGGCCGACGCGCCGGCGGCGGTCGACGAGGTCGTGCGAAGAACCGGTCTCGAGCCCGGCGCTGTCGCGGCGGCGCTGGCCGAGCTGGAGCTGCTCGGCTTGATCGGCCAGGCCGACGGGCTGTACCGGGAGGTGATGCGCTAGCCGAGTAGGCGGACGAGCCAGGCGGTAGAACCTGGTGCTCATGCAGCGTGCTCGTACTGGCTCGACGAGCCCTGGCCGGCGTTTCCGTCGATCTCGGGGCGCGGCAGGCCGGAGGTCGCGGTGATCGGGGGTGGGGTGACCGGCTGCTCGTGCGCGCTGACCCTGGCGGAGCGAGGCACACGCGTGCGGCTCTACGAGCGGGCGACGATCGCCGGCGGGGCGAGCGGGCGCAACGGCGGCTTCGCCCTGCGCGGCGCGACCCTGCCCTACGACCGGGCCTGCGACGAGCTCGGAGCCAAGCAGGCCAGACGGCTGATGGTGCTGACGGAGCGCGCGCTCGACCGCATGGAGCAGCTTGCGGGGGATGCGTTCCGCCGGGTCGGCAGCCTGCGCCTGGCTGCGGACGACGCAGAGCGGCAGGAGCTCCGGAGCGAGTTCGACGCGCTCCGGGCCGATGGATTCGCGGTCGAGTGGGTGGACGAGCTCGATCCGCCGCTCGACGGCATCTATCGCGGGGCGATCCACCATCCCCCCGACGGAACGCTCCAGCCCGCCCGCTGGGTCCGGCGGCTCGCGACCCGCGCGGCCGAGGCGGGAGCCGAGATCCGGGAGCACGAGGCCGTCACGCTCGACACGGTCGACGCGGATGTGGTCGTCGTCGCCGGCGACGGGTCCACGGCGTCGCTGATCCCCGAGCTGGCTCGGTTCGTCCAGCCGACCCGCGGCCAGGTGCTCGCGACCGAGCCGCTGCCGGAGCTGCTCTACGCCCAGCCGCACTACGCCCGCGGCGGCTACGACTACTGGCAACAGCTGCCGGACCGCCGGCTCGTGCTCGGCGGCTGTCGTGACACGTCGCTCGAAACCGAGGAGACGGACGTCGTCGAGACGACGAGCCTGGTGCAGGCGCGGCTCGACGCACTCGTCGAGCGCCTGGCCGGGCGCCTGCCGAACGTCACACACCGTTGGGCCGGGATCTGGGGCACGACGCCCGACCTGATGCCGCTCGCAGGTCGGATCCCCGGGCGCGAGGGTGCCTGGGTCGCCGGCGGCTACTCGGGTCACGGCAACGCGCTCGGCCTGGCGTGCGGCGACCTCGTGGCCCGCGCGATCCTCGGCGAGCAGCCCGCGGAGCTGGAGCTCTTCGATCCGGCGCGGTTCGAGTCGTAGCGGAGCCCTCCCGCTTAGAGCTCGAGCAGCTGGAGCCCGGTGAGCTCATCTCGAGCGGCGAAGGCCGTCAACGCGATCGCAAGATCCTGGATCGCCAGCCCGGTCGAGTCGAAGAGCGTGACTTCCTCGGCGTCGGAACGGCCGTCGGCGGCGCCGGTCAGAACGTCGCCGATCGTCGTCACCGCATCCCTGCTCACGACCCCGGCCGCGACCGCGTGCGCGAGCTCGCCGCCATGGCTCGCCTGCTCCCAGTCGTCGCAGAAGAGTCGGGCCCTCGTGAGGGCGCCGGTCGTGGCCTCAGCCTTGCCCGGCCCGTCAGCTCCCATCAGGGAGACGTGCTGTCCTACGCGAAGCGTCTCGTCGCCGATCAGTGTCTCGTGGCCGGGCGTCACCGTGACGACGATGTCGGCGGCGAGCGCTTCGTCGAGCGACGCGGCGACGTCGCACCCGAGCGTGCTTGCAACTTCGACCGCACGGCCCCGGTCCACGTCCCAGAGGGCGACGTCGCGACCTCGCGCGAGGAATGTGCTCGCCGCCGCACGGCCGTTCACGCCTGCGCCGACGACAGCCGCGAGGCCCGCATCGGGCCGCGCGAGGAGCTCGGCCGCGAGCACGGCTGCCGCTCCCGTCCGGAGCGCCGTCACGGAGCCGGCGTCGAGAATGGCGCACAGCTGACCGCTCTCGGCGTCGGACAGAACGACGACGCCCGAAACCGTCGGCAGCCCGAGCGCGGGGTTGCCCGGGAACGAGTTGATCCACTTCAGGAGCGCGTAGCCGCCGCCGAGAGCGGGCATCGCGCGGAAGTCTCCGGCCGGGTAGTTCGTGACGTAGACCTTGGGCGGCATCGTCCATCGGCCCGCTGTGTACTCGACGAACGCGTGGCGCACCGCGTCGACCGCGGCGCCGGGGGAGACGGCGCGCTCGACGTGCTCGGCGGTGAAGACCGGGATGTGGGTCATACGGTCTTGACGCCGGCGGCGAGCTTCCCGACCGACTCCTTCGCGTCGCCGAACAGCATCACGGTCTTCGGGTTGAGGAACAGGGGGTTGTCGACGCCGGCGAACCCGGGGCTCATCGAGCGCTTGAGCACGACGACCGCTTGCGCCTGGTCGACATTCAGTATCGGCATGCCGTAGATCGGGCTGCCGGCATTCGAGCGCGCATCGGGGTTGACGACGTCGTTCGCCCCGATCACGAGCACGACGTCCGTGCGCGCGAATTCGTTGTTCGCCTCGTCCATCTCCTTCAGTTGCGTGTACGGGACGTTGGCCTCGGCGAGCAGTACGTTCATGTGCCCGGGCATGCGGCCCGCGACCGGGTGGATCGCATACGTGACGTCGATGCCGCGAGCCTCGAGAATGTCCGCGAGCGCGCGCACGTCGTGCTGCGCCTGGGCGACGGCCATTCCGTAACCCGGAACGACGACCACCTTGCTCGCGTAGGCGAGCATCACCGCGACGTCATCAGCGGTAGTCGGCCGGACGGTGCCGTCCGTCGTCGCGCCGGCCGCGCCACCGGCCGAGATCTGCCCGAACGCACCGAAGAGGACGTTCGCGATCGAGCGGTTCATCGCGCGCCCCATCAGGATCGTCAGCAGCGTTCCGGACGCGCCGACGAGCATGCCGCTCACGATCAGCACGTTGCTCGAGAGCTCGAACCCGGTCGCCGCGGCGGCGAGGCCGGTGAGCGCGTTCAGGAGCGAGATGACGACCGGCATGTCCGCGCCGCCGATCGGCAGCACGAACATGACACCGAAGAGGAGCGCGCCGCCGACCATCGCCCAGAGCAGCCAACCCTGCTCCGCGCCCGCCAGGATCGCGGCCCCCGCGGCGAGGCACAACAGGAGCACCGCGCCGTTCACGACCTTCTGGCCTGGGTAGACGATCGGGCGGCCCTGGATCAACTCCTGCAGCTTCGCGAACGCAACGAGCGACCCGGAGAACGAGATCGAGCCGATGAGCGCCGAGAGCAGGATCGCGACCGAGACGTCGCCGTGGATCCGCCCGGGTGCCGGCGCGAGTTTGTGGAACTCGGCGAGCGCCACGAGCGCGGCCGCGCCGCCGCCGACGCCGTTGAACAGCGCCACCATCTGCGGCATCGCGGTCATCTTCACGCGACGCGCACCAACCGCTCCGAACGAGCTGCCGATCGCTGCGCCCGCGACCATCAGCCACGTCACGTGCACGTCAGTCTTCAGCAGGGTGGCGACGATCGCGATCGCCATGCCCACCGCGCCGATCTGGTTGCCGCGCCGCGCCGTCGCCGGGGAGGACAGGAACCGGAGCGCCAGCACGAAGCAGATGATCGTGACGAGATAGAGCAGGCTGACGCCGTTCGGGTCCATCAGTCCGCTTTCGGCGGTTCGCGCTTCTTGAACATCTCGAGCATCCGGTCGGTGACGACGAAGCCGCCGACGACGTTCGCCGACGCCAGCACCATCGCCACGAACCCGATCACCCGGATCAGCCCGTCCTGATGCGGGGAGCCGGCGATGATGATCGCGCCCACGATCACGATGCCGTGAATCGCGTTCGTCCCCGACATCAGCGGCGTGTGCAGCATCGTCGGCACCTTCGAGATCACCTCGAAGCCGAGGAAGATCGCCAGCACGAGCACCGTCAGTTCGACGATGAGCGTGGCGGTATGGCTCACGCGGTCACCTCGCGGCGTGTCACGCACGCGCCCGCGACGACCTCGTCGTCCCAGTCGAGGTGGAGCGCGCCGTCGGAGACGATCAGGCCGAGGAGCGCCGCGATGTTGCGCGAGAGCAACTGGCTCGCATGGGTCGGCAGCGTTGACGGGAGATTCGTCAGCCCGACGATCGTCACGCCGTTGTGCTTCGTCTCACGGCCGGGCTCCGTCAATTCGCAGTTGCCGCCCGTCTCGGCCGCCAGGTCGACGATCACCGAGCCCGGCCGCATCCCGCGGACCGCCTCGGCGGTGACGAGCTTCGGTGCCGGACGGCCCGGCACGGCGGCGGTCGTGATGACGGCATCGAACTGCGGGATCCGCTGCTGCAGCTCGGCCTGCTGTGCAGCCTGCTGCTCCGGCAGTGAGCTCGCGCGCGTAGCCGCCTTCGGTCTCCTCGCCTCGCACGCCGAGGTCGAGAAACGCCGCCCCGAGCGACTCCACCTGCTCGGCCGCAGCCGCACGGACGTCGAAGGCCGAGACCACGGCGCCGAGCCGGCGCGTCGTCGCGATCGCCTGGAGGCCAGCGACACCGGCGCCGAGCACGAGCACCTTCGCGGGCGGGATCGTCCCGGCCGCGGTGATCAGCATGGGGAAGAAGCGCGGCAGCCGGTCGGCTGCGATCAACGCCGCCTTGTACCCGCCGACCGTCGCCTGGGACGAGAGCGCATCCATCGCCTGCGCGCGCGAGATGCGCGGAATCGACTCGAGCGCGAGCCCGACGACGCCTGCCTGCGTCAGCCGCTCGATTCCCTGCGGCGTCGGTGAGCGGCTGCAGGAACCCGATCACGACCTGCCCCTCGTGGAGGCGTGCGGCTTCCTCGGCGGACGGCGCCGCGACCTTCACGACGACGTCCGTAGACCAGGGGTCCCCGAGCTCCGCGCCTGCCTTCCTCGTACGCCGTCGTCGGCGAAGGCCGCCTGCTCGCCCGCGCCGGGCTCGACGACCACGTCGACGCCCTCCGGCAGCCGCGCGAGCGTCTCCGGGACGAGCGCAACCCGCCGCTCGCCGGCGACGCTCTCCTTCGGAACACCCAAACGCATGACGCGCGACGGTATCGGATCCTCCGGAGCGACTCCTCCTACACTGGCCCGCGTGACCGGCCTGCTCGAGCACTACGGGCTCGTGATCCTGTTCGTCGCGATCGCCGCCGAGTCGGCGGGCGTGCCGATCCCCGGCGAGACGACCCTGATCGCGGCGTCGTTTCGTCGCGCGGCCCGAGCAGGGTCACTTCTCGCTGGTCTGGGTGATCGTCGTCGCCGCTTCCGCCGCGATCATCGGCGACAACATCGGCTACTGGCTCGGGCGTCAAGGGAGGCCGGCCGCTGATCGACCGCTGGTCGGTCACGAAACGGCACGCGGACCGGGTGCTGCCGCCCGCCGAGCGGTTCTTCCAGAAACACGGCCCGAAGACCGTCTTCATCGCGCGCTTCGTCGCAGTCCTGCGCGTCACCGCGGCCTGGCTGGCAGGGATCAGCCGGATGGAGTGGCGCAAGTTCCTGGTCTGGAACGCCGCCGGCGGCATCGTCTGGGCGACGGGCGTCGCGCTGCTCTCCTACTGGGCCGGGCAGGCGGTCGCCGAGGCGTTCAATCGCTACGGCCTCTACGTCGTCGCTCGCGCTGGTCCCGCTGGCGATCATCGGCTTCGTCGCCGTGCGCCGCTGGAACCGCCGTCTCGAGCGCGCGTAGCAGCGTCAGAGGCTCGACCAGACCTCGAGCTTCGTCGTCACGCGGCGGATCACCTCGTCGGTGAACTCCGTCGTCGACGCGTGGCCGCCGAGGTCGGCCGTCCGCGTGCCGCCGGCGACGGCCTCGAGTGCGCTCTCGCGGATCGCGCGCCCGGCCGTACGGCCGTCGTCCGTCTGCGCGAGCAGCGCGGCGGCGGCGAGGATCATCGCCATCGGGTTCGCCACGTTCTTCCCTACGAGCGACGGGCGCCGTGCCATGGGCGGCCTCGGCCATCAGCGCGGTCGGCTCGAGATCGTCGCTCTCGAAAGCCACGAGCATCGACTCGGAGCCGGCGATCGAGCCGAACAGCGGCAGCACGAGGTCGGAGAGGATGTCGCCGTCGCGGTTCAGCGCCGGGATGACGAGCGGCTCGCCCGTCGACGCGACCAGAAGCGCGAAGGTCGCGTCGATCAGCTGCGGCTCGTACGGTCACGTCGGGATGGCGGGCCGCGGCCGCGTCCATCTCCTCCTTGAGCATCCCTTCGTAGACCGGCGAGACCGTGAACTTCGGGCCGCCGAACACCTTCGCGCCGGTCCGCTCGGCCTCGCGGAACGCGAACTCGGCGACGGCGCTGCAGACGCTCCGTTCGATGCGCTCCGTGCGGAACGCGACCTCGTCGTCGCACCTTCGCCCTCGCGCCACTCCTTCGCGCCGTACGCGTCGCCGACCGCCATGCGGACGACCGAGATGGGCGCGTGCACGCCGCCGAAGCGGAACGACGCCGGGGATGCGGCGGCCGGTGCGGACGATCACCTTGCCGCCGATCTCCTCGCGCAGGATCCGGTTCGGCGAGCCGACGTCGTCCGCGCGTCTCGGGCGTGACGGTCGCCGCCTTCAGGCCGAGCCGGTGCTCGCGGATCGGCGGCGGCAGCCTCGTGCACGACGCCGTTGCGCGGTCGCGCGGCGTTTCGCGAGCGAGAGGTCGAAGCGCGGGAGCGCGACCTCGAGGCCGATCACGTCGGGGGCGAGCACGCGCAGCGACTCCTCGAGCAGCTCCTGCCCGGTCTCGTCGCCTTCCAGGACCACGATCGTCTCGCAGGTTCATCGGCGGCACGAAGATCGCTCAGATCGGTCTCAACTAGTCGACCGGCGATATTATTGCGGCTGTTTCCTGCGTCGCGATTTCCGATTAGACTCGGTATCTCAACCCGTACAGGAGGAGAAATTGGCTCGGAAAACCGTCCTGGTTTGCGACAGCTGCGGCACGCGAAGTCGACGAGGCCCAGGGCGCCGTGTTGCGGGTCACGTATTCCGACGCGCGGCGCGGCTCGAAGGTCGCCGATCTCTGCGACGAATGCGCCGGCAAGATGCCGGGCCGCGCCGGCCGCCCGCCGCGGCCGGCGGCCGAAGGCGCAGTCGGCCGCGTAAGGCCAGCACAGAGCGGGAAACCCGTCCGGAGCGGCCGTCGGGACACGTCCTGCGGCCGCTCTACGATGGGAAGGTGGGGCTCGCCCTCCTCGCCGGGCCTGCGAACGCGGGCAAAGTCGCGCTGCTCCTCGAGCGCTATCTGGCGCGCCTCGACGACGAGCCGTGTCCTGATCGTGCCGAACCGGTCGGACGTCGACCGGGTCGAGCGCGACCTGCTCGCCGCGCTGCGGCTGCCTCTTCAGCGGGACGATCGGCACCTTCGACAACGTGTTCGCGGCGGCTCGCCGCCGGTGATCCGGAACGGCGTCCGGTCCTCTCCGACGCGCAGCGCAGCCTCGTCGTGCGGCGCGCGCTCGGCGACGTCTCGCTGAACGGGCTCGAGCAGTCGGCGCGGGACGAGCGGCTTCGCCGAGTCGCTCCTCACGGTGCTCGGCGAGCTCGAGTCCGGGCTGCTCGACCCCGAGGATCTGAGCGGCGAGCTCGCCGTGCTCTACGGCGCCTACCGACGCGGAGCTCGACCGGCTCGGCCGCTGGGATCGCGACCTCGAACGCCGCCGCGCGGTCGAGCGGCTCGCAGAACGAGCTCGACGCGTGGCACGGCCAGCCGGTGTTCGCCTACGGCTTCGAAGACCTGACCGGCGCCGAGTGGGCGCTGCTCGAGGCGCTCGCCGGCCGCACCGAGGTCTACGGTCTCGCTCCCATACGAGCCTGGACGCGTCGCCTTCGCGTCGCTCGCCCGGACGGCGACCGATCTCGCGGCGCTCGCGGAGGGAAGCCTCGAGGAGCTGCGCGCCGCGCTCGGCCGACTACGCGCATCCCGCGCTCGCGCATCTCGAGCGCGCGCTCTTCGACGAGTCGCCGCCGCCGGCGCCCGAGCTCGGACGCCGCAGTCCGCTTCTTCGAGGGCGCCGGCGTCCGCGGGACGCTCGAGCTCGTCGGCGACGAGCTTGCTGCACCTCATCCGCGGCGGGACGCCGCCCGAGCAGATCGCGCTGGTTGCGCCGTCGCTCGAGACGTGGCGCGCGCCGCTCGAGACGGTGCTCGGGTCGCTCGGCGTGCCGTATGCGATCGAGTCGCGGCCGCGGCTCGGCTCGACGCCGCTCGGCAACGCGCTGCTGCAGCTCCTTCGCTACGTCTGGGGCGACGGCGGCCGGCGCGAGCTGTTCGCGTACCTGCGCTCGCCGTACTCCGGCCTCGCGCGCTCGTCGGTCGACTTCGTCGAGGGGCGCCTGCGCGGTCGCGCAATCCACACGCAGGCGCGAGTCGAGGAGGAGGCTGCGAAGCTGCGCGAGGCGCCGATTCCCCAGCTCGACGAGCTGCGGGCGGCAGACGTCTCCGACCGAGGGCGTGCGCGCGCTCGTCGGCGCGATGGTCCGCGCGGCCTACGGGAGCGAGGCGCCGCCGGCGGGGGAGACGTCGCGCGCTGGACCTGCGCTCCTACGGCTCGGTCCTCGAGCTGCTCGACGAGCTCGATGCGTTCGCGGCGCTCGACGGCGAGTTGCGCCCGGAGGAGGTGCTCGGCGCGCTCGAGCGCGCCGACGTCCGGCCCCCGGCGCCGGCGAAGCCGGACGGGTCGCGGTCGTCGATCTGCTGCGCGCGCGCACGCGCCGGTTCGAAGTCGTGTTCCTCCTCGGCCTCGAGGAGGGATCCCTGCCGCGCCGCCAGCGCGTCTCGCCGTTCCTCGACGACGACGCGCGCCGCGAGCTCGGCGGCCGGCTCGAGCGCCCCGATCAGGTGAGCCGCGACCGCTACCTCTTCTACACGGCCTGCACGCGCGCGACCCGCCGCCTCTATCTCGTTCGCGAGGCGGCGACCGACGAGGGCGGGCCGCGCGAGCCGAGCCCGTTCTGGGAGGAGGTCGCGTCGGTCTTCGCACCCGACGACGTCGCGCGCGCGACGTCGCGGCGGCCGCTCTCGGCGCTCACCTGGCCGCTCGAGGCAGCGCCGACCGAGCGCGAGCGGCTGCGCGGCCTGGCGCAGCTCGCGGCCGACGATCCCGACGGCTGCCCGCGCGATCGCCGAGTCGAACGACTGGGGCCGCCGGCTCGCGCGGGCGCGGTCGGCCTTCGACCGCAAGACCAGGCTGACGCAACGGCGCCGTGCTGGCCTGGCTCGGCCAGAAGACGGCGTTCGGCGTCACCGAGCTCGAGCGGTTTGCCGACTGCTCGTCCGCCTGGCTGCACGAGCGCGTCGTCTCCCCGAAGACGATCGACGCCGCAGGCCGACGCGATGCTGCGCGGATCGGTCGCCCACAGCGCGCTGCACAAGTTCTACGCCGGGCTCCCGAAGGAGCTCGGGCAGGATCGCGTCACGCCCGAGAACGTCGAGCAGGCGCGTCGGGTTTCTCCGGCGCTGCCTCGACGATGCCGTTCGCGGCGGCGTCCGCCTCGAGCTGACCGAGCTGCAGGAGGCGGAGCTCGAAGAGGGGCTCTGGCGCGACCTGGAGGGGTTCGTCCGCGACGAGTCACGCTCGCCGCTCGGGCTCGTGCCGCGCCGGTTCGAGGTCAGCTTCGGCTCCGAGCGTTCGGCGCCCGAGCTGCAGCGAGGGCTCTCGCTCGGCGACGGCCTCTTCGTCACCGGGAAGATCGACCGCATCGACGTCGACCCGTTCAGCGCGCGCGGGATCGTCCAGGACTACAAGTCCGGCCGCACCGCGCCGTCGGCCAAGCAGATCGACGACGACCTCCGCCTGCAGGTGCCGCTGTACATGCTCGTCCTCCGGGATCTCGTCGGCATCGAGCCGCTCGGCGGCGTCTACCGCGCGCTCGCCGGCGCGCGGATCAGCCGCGGCCTGCTGCAGGCGGGCGCCGCAGACGATCTGCCGGGCTTCCAGCGGAACGACTACGTCCCCGACGAAGACGTTCTGGGCCCTGGTCGACACATCCCGCGATCGCGCGCGCGCGACTTCGCAGACCGGATCCGGGCGGGCGACGTGCGACACGATCCGAAAGGGGATGCCTGCCCCTCGTGGTGCGATCTCTGGACGATGTGCCGGATCGAGCGGTCGTGAGATGAACCCCGAGCAGCGCGAAGCCGTCGAGGCAACAGGCGAGGTGTTCGTCTCGGCCGGCGCAGGAACCGGCAAGACGACCGTGCTGGTCGAGCGGTTCGTGCGCTCGGTCTGCGAACAAGGGCTCGACGTCGAGTCGCTCCTCGTCATCACGTACACGCGGAAGGCGGCCGGGGAGCTCCGTGCACGCATTCGCGCCGCGCTCCGGGACCGCGGCCGCCACGATCTCGCGCGGCGCCTCGACGGCGCCTGGATCTCGACGATCCACGGTTTCTGTTCGCGCCTGCTGCGCGCGCACCCGTTCCCGGTCGGGCTCGATCCCCGGTTCCACGAGCTCGCCGACGATCAGGCTGCCGTGTTGCGCGGTGAAGCGTTCGAGCGTGCGCTCGCGGCGTTCTGCTCGGCACGTGAGCCCGAACGCCTGCGACTGCTCGCCACCTACGGCGCCCAGGGGCTTCGCAAGATGCTGACCGGCGTCTACGAGACGCTGCGCTCGGCGGGCCGCGACCTCGAGCTCGACCTCGGGCGTCACGCAGGCGTCGCCGAGCGCCTCGGCGAGCTGCACGCCGCCGCCTCGCTGCTGGCGGCCGATCCCGATGCCACGGAGAAGCAGCTCGCTGCTGCCGGCGCTGCACTGGCGCTCGGATCGAACCCCGAACAGCTGCTCGACCTCGACCTACCCGCGACCGGCGACCGCGCCGTCGAGTTCCGCGCGGCACGAGACCGGCTGCAGCAGGCCGCGCTCGAAGAGCTTGCGGCGCGTGACAGCGAGCTGCTGCAGGAGCTGCTGAACCTGTTCGCCGCCGAGTACGCGGCCGCCAAGCAGCGCGAGTCCGCACTCGACTTCGAGGATCTCCAGCTCTACGCCCGCGACCTGCTCCGCGACAACGAGGCCGTACGGCAGACCGAGCAGTTGCGGTTCCGCTCGATCATGGTCGACGAGTTCCAGGACACGAACCGGCTGCAGTGCGAGGTGATCGACCTGCTACGCGAGGGGCACGGAGCATGCGACGTCTTCTTCGTCGGCGACGAGTTTCAGTCGATCTACGGCTTCCGGCATGCCGACGTCGCCGTGTTCCGCGAGCGCCGCGAGGCAGCCGCGAAACGACTGCCGTTGACCCGCAACTACCGGTCCCGTCCCGAGGTGCTCGCCGCGGTCAACCATCTGTTCGGCGACGAGTTCGGCGACGAGTACCAGCCGCTCGCCGCGTCCGGAGAGTTCTCCGATCCGGTCTTCGGTCATCCGGTCGAGCTGCAGGTCACCGACAAGAAGAGCCACAAGGAGCACGGGACGAGCTGGCGCGGCGGCGAGGCCGGAGCGATCGCCCGGCGGGTGCGCGAGCTTGTCGAAGGAGGCGTTGCGTCGCCCGGCGAGATCGTCCTACTGTTCGCGGCCGGCACGGACGCCGAGCTCTACGAGTCGGCGCTCCGGTCCGAAGGGCTGCCGACGTATCGCGCAACCGGTCGCGGCTACTTCGGCCAGCAACAGGTCGTCGACCTGCTCCACTACCTGCGCCTCCTGCAGAACCGGTACGACGACGAGGCTCTCGCCACCGTGCTCGCGTCGCCGTTCGTCGGCGTCTCGAACGACGCGCTCGTGCTGATCCGCCGCCACGCCGGCAGGCGACCGCTCTACTCGGGCATCGAGCGGTCGCTACCCGAGGCGCTCTCGAGCGACGACGAGCGGCTGCTGCGAGCCTTCAAGCAACGATACGACCGGTTGGTCGCCGCGTCGGCGCGCTTGAGTCTCGAGCGCCTGTGCGACGAGATCGTGGCGGCTCATGACTATGACCTCGCCGTGCTCGCCCGCTGGGACGGAAAGCGGCGGTACGCGAACCTGCGCAAGCTCATGCGCCTCGCGCGCTCCTACGAGGGGTTGCGCGGCGCCGACATCGAGGGGTTCGTCGGGTTCATCCGTGACCAGGAGGCCGTCGGCGCATCGCAGCTCGAAGCCGTCTCCGAGGAGGAGGGCGCGGACGCAGTCCGGCTGTTGACGATCCACGCCGCGAAGGGGCTCGAGTTCAAGGTCGTCATCGTCGCCGATGCAGGTCGGGACACCGGGGGCGCGCCGTCGTCCGACGAGATCCTCGTGCGTCCCGACGGCAGCTTCGGCTTCCGCGTGATCGATCCCAAGTCGGGCAAGCGGAAGGGTGTCTTCGACTACGACGCGGTCCGCGCAGCCGAGCGGCGCGAGGACGATGCCGAGCGGCTCCGTCTGTACTACGTCGCGATGACACGGGCGATCGACCGCTTGATCGTCTCGGGTGCCGTCGATCTCGACCGCGCCCAGGATCGGGAGACGCCGATGGGATGGGTACTCGACAGGCTCGGCGGCCGCGACGGAGGTCGAGGCCGCGGCCGATGCGCCGATCGAGCTCGAGCGGGGGACGCCCGGTTCGTGCTCAGCGTCGAACGGGCTCGCCCGGCGGCGGCGGTGGAGCCGCCGGTCTCGCTCGTGGCCGAGGGTGCCCAGCTCGAGCTGTTCGACGAGCTGCCGGCGGGCCCAGCGCCGCGCGGCTACCGGCTGCCGGAGCTCGTCCCGCCGCCGGCCGCGCCTCTCCATCGGGTTCGGCGCCTGTCGTACTCCGCGCTCGCTCTCTTCGAGCGCTGTTCCTATCGTTACTACGCCGAACGCGTCGCGGGGCTCCGTGAGACGCGCGGCGGCGGAGGCTCCGGCCACGTGGGCCTGAAGGCGACCGAGGTCGGCGACGCGGTCCACCGCCTGCTCGAGATCGTCGACCTTGCCGCGCCGGCAGTCCCGGAGATCGAGAGCGTGCGCGAGTGGTATCCGGCCGTGACCGCCGAAGAACTCGAGCGAATCTCGTCGTTCGTCGCGTCGTACTGCGACTCCGAGCTCGCGGTGCGGATCGCCGCCCTGGAGGACGTCGAGGCCGGAGCGGCCGTTCGCGTTCGAGCACGACGGCGTCCTTCTGCACGGTCGACTCGATGCGTTGTGGCGCGACGGTGCACGCGCATTGGTCCTCGACTACAAGACGAACTCGCTGGCCGAAGGCACGCCCGACGAGATCGTCGAGGCCGACTACCGGCTGCAGCGGCTCGTCTATGCGCTCGCGTGCTTCCGGGCCGGAGCCGACGAGGTGGAGGTCGTGTACCACTTCCTCGAGCGGCCTGACGCGGTGGTCTCGACCACGTTCGAGCGGCGGGAGCTGCCCCTGCTCGAGTCCGAGCTGTCGGAGGCGATCGCGCGCATCAACCGCGGCGAGTTCGTGCCGACACCGAGCGAGTTCACCTGCGCGGGGTGCCCGGCGCTCGACGTCGTGTGCGCGGGACCGCGGCTCGGCGGAGGAAGCTGGCCGCCGCCGGCCCCTGTCGCTGTCAATGCGTAGCTACGTCCGCGAGGCGCGGCGCAAGGTCGGCCCGAAGAAGGCCCGGATCGGCCCCGTGATCGAGCGGCTCGCCGAGGAGCACGCCGACGCGCAGATCGCGCTCACGTTCGAGAACCCGCTCGAGCTGCTCGTCTCGGTGATGCTGTCCGCCCAGACCACCGACGTGAACGTCAACCGGGTCACCGCGAAGCTCTTCCTGAAGTACCGGCGGCCCGAGGATTACCTTGCGGTGCCGGTCGCGGAGCTCGAGCGGGACATTTTCGCGACCGGGTTCTACCGCCAGAAGGCGAAAGCGCTGCGGGGCACGATGACGATGCTGATCACGGAGTACGACGGCGAGGTGCCCGAGCGTTTCGAGGATCTGCTGCGCCTTCCCGGCGTTGCGCGCAAAACGGCGAACGTCGTCTCGGCGGAGCGCGGCAACGCGGTCGGGATCGTCGTCGACACGCACGTTCGCCGTCTGTCGCAACGGCTCGGGTTCACACGCCAGGAGGACCCGGTGAAAATCGAGCGCGACCTCGTCAAGCTCGTCCCACGTGCCGACTGGGCGCGCTTCCCGCACCTCTTGATCTGGCACGGCCGCCGCATCTGCGATGCGCGCCGTCCACGCTGCGAGGAGTGTCCGCTCGCGGCGGACCTGTGCCCGTCCTCGCGGCTCAGCGCCGTGGTGTGAGCGCCACGAGCAGTCCGCCGTCGTCGTCGTACGCCGGGAAGACGTCCGCAACGACCGGCTTCTCATGCCCGGCGCGGGTACGGATCGAGACCTGCTCGCCGAGTCGCCGCACGCCCCATTCGCGCGCGAGCTCGACGGGCTTGTCGTCGGAGAAGCGCAGCGCTTCGAGCACGTCCCGCCCCATGAGGTCGGCTTCGGGGAATCCGGTCAGCTCGAAGATCCCGCGGCCGATCGCGAGCACGCGCCGGTCCTGGTCGGTGACGAGCAGGCCCGTGTCAGGAGCCGGGTAGTAGTCGTCGAGCAGCTCGAACAGGAAGCCGAACCCACAGTGCCGACACGCCGGCGCCTGCGTCGAGAACCCCTCGCGCGCGTCGATGTCGAGCGAACGCTCCTTGCACTTGGGGCAGATGTAGTACGGCACGGCCGCCCAGCGTAGCCGGGTACCCGGAGTCGAACCTGAGAGCGGCCGGACTGAGGCTGCGTGGCCCGCCCGGGAAGGGAGGTCGAGCGGACCGTCTAGCGGGGGCTGCGCCTCGTCCGGCCGCCTTGCGGGATCAGACGAGGTTTCTGCTTTCGAGTTGGGTTGCGGCGCTGAGGCATGCGGCATCGGCGGGGTAGGGGTTGCGTGGTCACGAGACGCTCCCGGAGAGGATCGGCGCCTCGCGCCTGAAACCCCAGATCGTGCAGTAGACGCCGAGGAAGAGTTCCCAGAGGGCTTCGGGAATCGAAGCGGGGCCTTTGATCGCGGAGGTCGCGGGATTCCCTCCGAACAGCACGATCGTTCCCGAGATGATGATCAGCGGCCCGCCGATGAGCCCGAGCCACGGCCACGGCCGCGGCACGAGTTGCGTGCGGTACATCATGTAGCCGAGAATCAACCCGTTCCCCCAGCCGACCACCCAGCCGGGCCCCAGGAGGAACGTCCAGTCCTTGATCGCGGCAAGCGTGTAGGCGATTGTGCCTTCGTTTGCGCCGGCGGCCTCTCTGTGCAACGTGACGATCGCGAGCATCGCGACGATGCCGACGAGGATGAACGTGCACTCGAAGATCCGCGCCGTCACGTAGGCGATCGACAATCTTCGAACTGCCGCCTCATGATCGGAACGATGACGACCGCCGTGCCGATGTTCGCGATGATCAGCAGCAGTTCCAGCAGCGCCCCGAGAAGGATCCGCTTGTCCGCCCCTCCACCCGCGATGTAGCCGACGGGATCTCTGAGCGCCGGCTCGTAAAGGATCAGCGCCGGGATCGACGTGACGAACGTGATGAGGTAGAGCACGCCGAACCAACGCGCCCGCTTCTGATCTAGTGACAACCCCCTATAACCCCTTTCCCGGTCCACTTCGCACAGCCTGCCCGAACGACCGGACCGGCTAGATCGCGAACCTACGCGTTACGGCTTTTCCGATCAAGGTCAGTAGGCAGACCGATCCGCAGGGAGTGTCCGGGATCGAGTGGCGGACCAAAACGCCACGCCTGGACGCGCTACACGAGGCCGGTGACGCTCGCCAATGGCCAGATGCTCACGTGGCGCGCGGTCGACGTCAACGGCAACGTCGAAGCGAGCCACTCGCTCACACGATGACCAGCCGGCTCGTTCTGAACGCGTAACGCGAGACGCGGTCGTCAGGCGTCATTCGGGAGGGCTGCCCCAGGCGAGTCTGTCGACGACGTCGTCTCGCCCTACGAACCCGTCAGCCGCTGACTCTCGATAGAGCTATCGAACGCGCTCGCCGCGTGCCATCACGTAGATCGGCTTCCCGAGCAGGTGCAGGGACTGAGTTGGGTCGCCTCTCACCGCCCAGAGGTCGGCCGGAGCGTTTTGCCGGAGGCTTCCAAGCGGTGACATGCCTAGCTCAACTCCAGCTTTGGCGGTTGCCGCCTGCATCACCTGGAGCGCGGAGAGCCCTGCCTGTTGCATCAGACCGAGCTCCGTCAGGTCGAGCGCCGGAGGAACCCCCGGAATGTCGGTGCCGTACAGGAGTTCGCCGCCGCCGGTCACGAAGGTCTTTGCGTTCGCAAGGCCGTCTCGGCAACCGCTGCCCAGCGCGACGTGAAGCTGATCGATGTGCAGCGTTCCGACGACGGGAATGTGACGCTGCAGCACCGCGGCCATCTGGCCGGATGTCACGTCTTGGCACGGCATGTGCGCAAGCTCGTCGACGCCTCCCGCGAGCGCGATAGCCAATCCGGGCCCTTCGAGAACGTGCGCGGTGACGATCCGGTGCAGCTTGTGGGCCTCGGCGACGATCGCTTGAACCTCCGCGACGCTCAGCATGGGCAGCGTGTTGTTACCGCCGTCTTCCAACGCGATTTTGATCAGCGCAGCGCCCTTGCCGACGAGCTTGTCGACCTCTGCGGCTCCCTCAGCCGGCGATGTGATCGGATCGGCAATCGCCGGGTCTCGACCTTTCGGATAACCGCCCGGCACTGTGATCAACGGTCCTGCTGCGACGATCCGCGGGTAACCCTTCGCGGCGTACGGCGGCCGCAGGATCGACGTGTCCTCGCCGAGGTTGCGAGTCGTCGTGACACCGTCGCGCAGCAGCACACGTGGGCTTTCGTGGACGTGCAGGTCGATGAAGCCCGGCATGATCGTCGCGTTGCCGAGTCGAACAACCCGGGCACCGCCGGTGGGAACACTGATCTTTCCCGCCGCGACGATTCGCCCCGCGCGCACCTCGACAGCTGCGCCGCCTCGGACCACATGCACGCCGTCGAACAGACGCGCCGCAGAGATGTACAGAGGCGACTGCTGGGTGCTAGGTGTCGCGACCGTAGATGCGCTGGCGAGCAGAGACGCTGCTGCAACGACGCCTGCGGCAACAAGCGCACGCACGCAGACAGGGTAACCAGCGCGGTCTGCCGGCCCAAGTTGTCAGCGCTGGGCGGGCAGCGTTCAGACGCCCCGGCGCGTCAGTGTTACGGGATGTGCGTGCCGGTCTGGAAGCTATTTCGTGCGGCTCGCCTTCCGGCCCTGTCGGGATCCTGCGCACTGGGGGCTTCCTGCCGCTCGAGCTCGCGAAGGTTTCTCTCGAACGTCTTGCGCTGCCTTCGCGCCTGCACCATGTCGACCTGCATCAAGTCGAAGAGTCTCATGCTCATCCTTTTCCCCAAGGAGATCTTTCCGACACATTGCGTTGGACCCGCCGGGTAAGGCCCTTCTTACAAAAAGGGCGCGGCAAGCGTCGACGTTCGTTTGAGCCAGACATGGCTGCGTAAGCTCGCCGAGTGAGGACCCGTTTCGATCTGACGTCGGCGCGCGCTGAGGCGATGGAGTCCGCGCGCCACTGGGGGATCGTCCTGGAGAATCAGTTCGAGCTTTCGACGGTGTCGTACGTCGCGCCGGCTGGGGAGTTCGTCGTCAAGGTGGCATGGGACGGCGACGACGAGTCGTTGCACGAGCCCGATGCGCTCGCTCTTTGGGATGGCGACGGTGCTGTGCGTTTGTGCGGCCGCTTTGGGAGGGCGATGCTGGAGGAACGCGCCGTGCCAGGGGACGACCTTGCCGCCATCCCTGGACCGAGGCGGTAGGGATCGCCGTCGCCGTCGCAGCGAAGCTGTGGCAGCGCGCTCAACCGCCGTTTCGCCCGGTCCTACCCGAGGTTCATCGGTGGCTCGATCGTGCAGCTGCGCAGGGCAGCGAGCTTGTGCCGCTTGCGCGGGAGTTGCTTGTTCAGATCGGGGATCCGAGGTCCTGGTCGGTTCATGGCGATTTTCACCACCACAACCTCCTCAAGCACGGCGACCACTACGTCGCGATCGACCCGAAGCCGTACGCAGCCGAGCGCGAATACGACGTTCCATCGTTCCTATGGAACCCGAAGGACAATCCCTTCGATGACCGCAGCAAGATCGAGAGACGGATTGCGGCGTTCGTAGATGCCGGACTAGACGATTTCCGGATACGGGCGTGGACCGTGATCAGAGCTGCGTACCTCCGACCCGGTCTTGGGACGCAGATCGCGGCCCTCATCTAGTGCGTCAGGTGTGCGGCGCGTATCTCAAGAGGTCTTGTGGGCGTTCCAGGAGCCGCCGCCGCCTGGGGTGTGATAGCTGCCCGACATCGACTTGCCCGACACCGAGCCCGAGTACGTGATCACCGCAGAGCCGACCGTTCCAAAGCGAATGGTGCTGCTCCGCACGGTGCCGTTGACCGGCAGCTTGGCACGTTGGGTCGAGAGCTTGATCGTTCCACTCAACTTCGCTCCCGACTGCGTCCACTGAAGGGTGAACGTACCGTGGTAGGCGCCGCTGTACTTTCCTGACCAGGTGCCGGAGAGCGAGCCGACTGGCCGCTCCTAGTCTTGCCCCGAAGGCGGGTTCTCCAGCGAAGATCGCAACGGCGATGGCGCCGGTCACGATCGCTGCGACCAGCCGGATGCGACTCGCAGGCAGAAGGCTCCTGTCGCCCCGGACTCGGCTTTCTCTCGCGCATGGGATCTCCCCTCTAACGTCAGGTGTCCATTCGGCTCGATCGACTCTAACCGCGTGCACCTTCGGCCGAAAAGGGGGGAACTCCCTACGAAATGCTGTCAAGAGCCCACCGCGGGAGGGCCTGCCCCAAGCGACCACCTCAACGATGTCGGGGCCGGGCACCTACTCGGGCTGGAAGAGCGCGAGCGTGTTTCCGTCGGGTCCTTGAACCAGGCCGATTTGCCGATGCCGGCTGTCATTGGCGACATGATCGACGGTCTTGAGCGTAGGAAAGTCGTAATCCTCGAAGACAGCTCCGCGGCTCTCCAGTTCCGAACGTCGCGCTCGACGTCGTCGGTCCAGAACCGCACCTGCGTGTGATCGGCCTTGTTTGTGCGGGTCGTCCGTAGACAAGCAACGTCGTCCCGTCGCCGCACTCGAATAGAAGGTGGTTCGGGATTGTGTCTGCCGACAGCGCCAACCCGACTACGTCCTCGTAAAACGTCTGGCTCTGGCCAAGATCGACCTGAGCAGAGGACTGCTGAGATCCTGTGCGCGTTCATCGCAAGCTCCTGTTCGTTGATCCGGCGACCAGGCTCCGATCATCACAGACATACGAGGCCCGCTCTCTTGAGGTCGACGGTCAAGCGGCCGAACCGCCTGTGGTTACTCCCCTCTTGCATCAGGCGCGCGCTGCGATCGGAGCGACGATCGAGCGGAAGCGTGCCGCGGTTGCACGGGTTGCGAGCAGCCTGACGTGGCCCTTGAAGAAGCTCGGCCGGCCAACCGGCGTTCTGGCCCCCTAAGTGATGCACGATCCGGGCGAAGCCGGCAAAAACACGGGTGGCGATTGCGAACGAGCGTACGACGCCCGGTTCCAGAGATCCAAACCCGTGACCGTCTGGGACATGCGCCTGGCGATAACGCGCGAATACCCTGAAATCCGAGTAGAGGCGCGCACGATGACCGCTCGTCCAACGGCAGGCGGATTGTCCGCCGCTTCCGACACAGATCACCTGGAGGGGTGGCGCCAGAGGGCGTGCCAGCATCACCCGTTCGCAGCGAGCAGGTACGAGAACCTGGGCGGCGGTGGTTCGGCGCCGCACAAGCAGAACCGACAGCCAGCAGGCCGAGGCCGCAGGACACAGACGTCACTGCCAGGAAGCGGATCACGTTCATCATCAATCTCCTTCGTCGCGACGAAACCGAGCAAGCCAGGAGACGGAGACTGCGCCGCGACGCTGAGGAACGGCTGAGATGCCGCTGAGGAGACGTTTGCAGTCTGAGAGACTATGGCGGTGAAGCTCGAAGACGTGCGCGCGATCCAGTACGGCGATGTGCTCGTCGACGGGGACCGGCTGCCCAACTCGATCCATGTGATCGAGCATCCCGCGGGCCGCGTGCTCGTGGACACGGGAATGATCGACTCGACCCCCGAACTCGACGCGGAGTGGGGAATCCGGTTAGACGCATCGCTGATCCCGCGCGATGTCGTGTGCGTGATCAATACGCACCTGCATCCGACCACTGCGGCGGCAACCGCCTCTTGCAGGGACGCCATCGACGTGCAGCGCGCCGAGCGGGAGTCTGCGCGCGCCGACGGGTACACGATCCCCTCCTGGGTCGAATTCGAGGGCGCCACCTATGTCGAGCACGACGGGAAGGCGGAGATCCTCCCCGGCGTGCGAGTGCTGCCGACTCCCGGCCACACGCCTGGCCACCAGTCCGTCCTGGTCGACACCGACGACGGTCTCGTCGTGCTGGCGGGCGATGTCGGTTACAACTGGAAGCAGTTCGACGCGAGCGAGTCCGGCCTGTTGCTGCTCTCGATCGGCCCGCGCCGGATCTGGCTCGCCCACCA
This sequence comes from uncultured Thermoleophilia bacterium, assembly GCA_963846895.1. GTDB lineage: Bacteria > Actinomycetota > Thermoleophilia > Gaiellales > Gaiellaceae > PALSA-600. Next base: position 148,567 of record CAWJXR010000005.1, read on the forward strand.
GGCCCACCCGCGAGACCTCAGAGAAACTCGACACCCGCGACGGGCCGGTCAGAACCAGCGCTTCCAGCGATAGAACGCGAGCTGCATGATTGTGGTCGCGATGATCAGGAACCACGACCACGCATAGCCGTGGCGCCAGTGCAGCTCCGGCATATGGATGAAGTTCTGGCCGTAGAGGCCGACGATGAACGTCGGGACGAGCAGCAGGGATGCGATCACGGTGAGCCGCTTCATCACCTCGTTCTGGTCGTTCGCGATCTTGCCCTGCAGGTAGTCGCGGATGCCGCTCAGCGAATCGCGCGAGGCATCGAGGCCCTCGTAGGCGCGGAACAGCTTGTCGAACGCACTCGTGAAGGCGATCTCGACCGGCCGGGGGAACAGCTCGGCGCCGTCGAGCTCGACCCGGTTGTCGAACGATTTTCCGCACGGCGTCACGCGTCGGGCTGAGCGTGCGGCGGATGCCGAGCATGCTGTGGCGGAGCCCTCGCAGCTTCCGGCCGACCTCGCCGGGCCGGGCGTTCGGGACGATGTCCTCGAGCTCGTCCATCTCCTCATCGAGGCTGTCGACCACGTCGAGGAAGCCCTCGGCGATCTCGTCGACCAGGTGGTAGACGAACACGCCCACGTTCTCGTGCTCCTCGCGGCACGCCTCCTTGGCCGGAGCGGGGTCGAACGGCTTTTCGCCCGGCGGCGTCTTCGAGACCGTGACGAGCTGATCGATCGTCACCACGAAGTCGATCTCCTGGTAGTACAGACGATCCTCGTCTACGACCTCGACCGGGAGCAGGAGGATGCCGAGGACGTAGTCGCCGTGCGAGTCGATGCGCGGCCGCGGCTCGTCGTCGTGGACGTGAGGTGCGAGCAGCGCCGCGAGCGCGGTCGGCGCGATCCCGTCGGGCACGGTCGCTCGCAGCTCCTCTTCGGTCGGATCGACGAGGTCGACCCAGCGCGCGCGGTCGGGCACGTCCGGAGGCTACGCCCCGCCCCGGACGGGATGCGGCCTACCGGTTCGCTGTCAGCGCGGTGCCCGGATGTCCCTCTAATGACGCGAGGAACCGCTCTGCCTCGAGCGCCGCCATGCACCCCGAGCCCGCGGCGGTGACCGCCTGGCGGTAGACTGGTCCTGCACGTCGCCCGCCGCGAACACGCCGGGGATGTTCGTCGCCGCCGAGCCCGGCTGCGTCACGAGGTAGCCGTGTTCGTCGGGGTCGAGCTGGTCGAGAAAGGCTGGAGTTCGGGTCGTGACCGATCGCGAGGAACAGTCCGCGGCCTCGACTTCCCAGGTCGCCGGTTTCCACGCTGCCCAGGCGGATCCCCTCGACCTTCTCCGCCGACCACCTCCACGAGCTCGGCGCAGAGGACAGTCGAGCTTCTCGTTCCCTTGGCGCGGTCCACCATGATCCTCGACGCGCGGAGCTCGTCCATTGTGCACGAGGTGCACGTGCGACGCGAACTTCGTCAGGAAGGGACTTCCGCGAGGCGGAACCGCCGCCGCCGATGACGTCTACCTCCCGCTCGCGGAAGAAGACAGCGTCGCAGGTCGCGCAGGCCCACACGCCGCGGCCCTTGAGGGGATCTTCCGAGTCGATGTCCGAGCTAGCTGGCGCTGGCGCCGGTCGCGATGATCACCGACCGCGCCACGTCTTCGTCGACGCCGACTGAACACGCGGAGCGGCAGCTCGGAGAGTTGACCGGGTGACTCGTCGCTGATGCTCGGCGCCGAAGCGCTCGGCCTGCTTCTTCATGTCCGCCATCATCTCGGGCCCCATGATCCCTTCCGGTATCCAGGGTAGTTCTCGACGTCGCTCGGTCATCTCAGCTGGCCGCCCCCGGCGATTCCCTCGAAGAGCAGCGGCTCCATGTTGGCGCGCGCGGCGTACAGCGCGGCCGGAGGCCGGCGGGCCCGCCCCCGAAGATGATCAGCTCACGGACGTTCTGGTCGTTCAACGTTGCTCCTCTCAAAAGAATCGTACGAGGATATAAACGTCAATGAGCCTCCAACTGTTCCGGGGCGTTACGCCGCGTCGGCATCGGCGCGCGGGGAGCGTGACGACCTCCGGAGCGCTCATCACGACCGGCTTCCGTTCGACCTGGCGGGTCTCGGGAAGCGTGTCGTTCGTCACCCCGTGCTCCGGGAACTTCCGGGCGGTGACGAGCAAGCGGGTCTCGAAGGAGCTCACCGCCTGGTTGAATGCGCCGACGGCTGTATCGAGGCCTCGTCCCACCTTCGCGAAATGCCCGGCGAACACGCCTAGCCGGTCGTAGAGCTCGCGGCCCAGGTTCGAGATCGCGCGGGCGCTTTCGGCGACCGTCTCCTGCTGCCAGCCGTAGGCGACGGTGCGCAGCAGGCCGATGAGCGTCGCCGGCGAGGCGACGATCACGCCCGCCTCGGCTCCGGCTTCGAAGAGCCAGCTGTCCTGGTCGAGCGCGGCGCGGTAGAGCCCCTCGTCGACGAACATCACGACGAACTCGGGCGTCGGCTCGAACTGCCGCCAATAGCGTTTCTGGCCGAGCTTGCCGATGTGGTCGCGCATCTGGGCGGCGTGACGTGCGAGGTGGCGGCGCTTCTCCTCGGCGTCGTCGGAGTTGACCGCGTCGAGGTACGCCTCGATCGGCACCTTCGAGTCGACGACGACTCTCTCGCCGCCCGGCAGCTTGACGACC
>CAWJXR010000006.1:0-49589 GCA_963846895.1 uncultured Thermoleophilia bacterium
GCGCCGGAGGCGGCGCCTGCCGTGGCGAGCACGAGGATCAGCCCCGGCAGCGAGCGCGCGAGTCCCGGCAGCGTGGCCGCGACGGCGAACACGGCGCACGAGACCGCCACGGCGCGCGGCCCATAGCGGTCGATCGCCGGGACCTGCGACGAACAGCATCGCGGGGATCGATCCGAGGGCGACGAAGAGGAGCGCGAAGCCGAGGGCGCCCTTCGACGTCCCGGTCGCCTGCTGGACGCTCGGCAGGACCGCAGCCCACGCGCCCCAGAAGAGCCCGAGCGCGACGAACGCCAGCAACGTCGGGAGGCGCGCGAGAGAGCTCTGTGGATGAGATGTCACTGTTCTGAACCGGTGTCTGACACCGGACGTGTCCGTTTGCGGGCGACGGCCGTAAGCCGAATCAGGGCCGTTCGCGCGGCCCTGTGGAAGAAACGTCACACATTGACAACCGTGTCTGACACCGGACGGGGCCGCACGCGGCTCGTCCGGCCTGGACGGCGACGGTCACGCTCGCGTCCCAGCCGTCGTCCGGCCGCCACGACGCCCACGCGTCGTCCCACCAGCGCTCGCCCGCGTCGAGCAGCGCGCCGACACGGCGCCCTTCGGCCCGGACCGCTTCGATCTGCGCGGCGGTGAACCGGCCCTCCGAGACGCGCTCCTCGAGCACGTCGTCGTCCTTCCACTCCCACGGACCGTCGAGCGGCTCCCAGATGTCGAGCTCGAGGTCCTGCGTGTCGTAGCCCTGCGGCGTCCGCCGGAACGGCTCCTGGAAGTTGACGTACCACCCACGAAACGTGCGCTCGTCGCCGAACCAGAAGTGCCAGATGGCATACGCCTCGCCCGGGCGCTGCAGCATCAGCACGCCGTGTCCCTCCCACGCCGCCCGGCCGTGCCACGGGTGGTGGCCGTCCGGGGTCGGCCAATCTCCGGGAGGAAAATGCATCAGCGTGCCTCGCGCGATGTACGTCGCGAGCAGCGCGGGCTCGTCGCTGACGACCCGCACGGGGACCTCCAGCCAGGCGCGGCCGTCGTTGAGGACCTCGCGCCGAAGGATCACATCGCCTCTGGACCACACGCGAACGACCCTACGAACGTCTGGTTAGTGTCCTGTTTGGTGGACGTTTCGGTTGTTGTCACGGTGTTGAACGAGGAGAGCGCGGTCGACGAGCTCTATTCGCGCGTCGTCGCGTCCCTCGACGGCGCCGACTGGGAGGCGATCTTCGTCGACGACGGTTCGACCGACGAGACGTTCGCCAAGCTGCGTGCGCTACACGAACGAGACGCGCGCGTGCGCGTCGTTCGCTTCAAGCGCAACTTCGGCCAGCACCCTGCGATGCACGCCGGGCTCGCGCGGGCACAGGGCGCGCGCATCGTGACGATGGACGGTGACCTGCAGAACGAGCCCGAGGACATTCCGCGACTGCTCGAGGCGCTCGACCGCGTCGACGTCGCCTCCGGCCGACGTGTCGGACGGAAGGACTCGGCGGGCCGAACGGTGCCGAGCCGCGTTATCAACGGCCTCCTCCGCCGGTTCACGGGCGTCGCCATCTCCGACTTCGGCTGTGCCTTCAACGCGTACCGGCGCGGCGCAATCGAGCCGATGCTGGGCGCGATCGGCCGCCAGAAGTTCACGAAGGCGCTCGTGCTCTCGTCGGGCGTCTCCGTCGAGGAGGTCGACGTCTCGCACTCCGACGCGCGTTCCGGCTCGCGCTATTCGCCGATCCGGCTCGTGCGGCTCGCGCTGCACGTGGTGGCCGGTTTCTGGCCGCAGCCGGTGCAGTGGATCGGCGTCACGCTGGGCCTGGTCTGCACGCTCGCAGCGGCGGCGCTCGGCATCTACGGCGTCGCGTACTGGATCACCCAGAGCAACTTCCCCGGGCCTCTGTTCGCGGGAGCAGGCATTGTTCTCGTTCTCGGCGTCCAGGGATTCGTGCTCGCGCTGATCGGAGAGTCGCTCGGGCGGATCCAGCGGGACGTCGAGCGCAGGCCGCTGTACACGATCGAGGAGGAGCTTTGAAGCGCGTGCTGGTGACAGGCGGGGCGGGGTTCATCTCGTCGAACTTCATCCGCCACCTGCTCGAGGAGACGGGCCACGAGGTCGTGACGCTCGACGCGCTGACGTACGCCGGCAACCTCGAGAACCTCGCCGATCTGATCAGCCATCCGCGCCTGTCGTTCGTGCACGGCGACATCCGCGACTGCTCACTCGTGCGTGAGCTGGTCGAGGGCGTCGACGTGATCGTGAACGCCGCCGCCGAGTCACACGTCGAGAAGTCGATCACCGACGGCGCGTCCGAGTTCGTGACCACGAACGTCGAGGGCACCCAGATCCTGCTCGACGCGATCCGGGCGACACCGGTCGAGCGCTTCATCCTCATCTCGTCGTCGGAGGTGTACGGCACCGCCGAGGCCGCGCCGATGGACGAGGGGCACCCGCTCAACCCGCGCTCGCCGTACGCAGCGACGAAGGCCGGCGCCGACCGGCTCGCGTACTCGTACTGGACGACCTACGACCTGCCGATCGTGATCGTGCGGCCGTTCAACAACTACGGGCCGCGCCAGCACCCCGAGAAGGTCGTGCCTCGGTTCATCACGCAGGCGCTCGACGACGAGCCGCTGACGGTGCACGGCGACGGCCATGCCTCGCGCGACTGGCTGTACGTGATGGACGACGCTGAGGCGATCGAGGCGGCGATCGACGCCCCCATCGACGGGCTCGCAGGTGAGGTCGTGAACGTCGCCACCGGAGTCGACATCTCGGTCTCCGAGATCGCGCGGCTGGTGCTCGAGGTGCTCGGTAGGCCGGCCGACCTCGTCAGCAACGTCCCGGAGCGGCTCGGCCAGGTCGACCGGCACATCGGCTCGACCGACAAGGCGCAGAAACTCCTCGGCTGGTCGGCGCAGACCTCGTTCGAGGACGGCCTCGAGCGCACCGTCGCGTGGTATCGCGACAATGAAGCGTGGTGGAGAGCGATCCTCGCTCGAGAGACCCGCGCCTTGTCGTCCTAGGCGCCGGGCCCGCACAGCTCGGGCTGCTCGAGGCCGCCCGGGCACGTGGACTCTGGCTGGCCGTCGTCGATCGCGACCCGGCCGCCCCCGGCTTCCGGTTCGCCGACCGGCGCTGCATCCTCTCGACCGAGGACGAGCCTGCGATCGAGCGCCTCGTCGACGCGCTCGGCGCCGACGGCGTGATCGCCCCCGGCACCGACTGGCCGGTCGGAGTCGGTGCGCGCATCGCCGAACGTGCGGGCCTGCCTCATCCGATCTCACCGCAGACCGCGGTGCTCGTGACGAACAAGCTCCGGCAGCGCGAACGGCTGCACGAGGCGGGTGTGCCACAGCCTCGCTGGTGGGTCGTCGGCGGCGAGGAGGCGCCGCCCGATGTGAGCGGCCCCGTCGTTGTCAAGGCGCCCGACCGTCAGGGCCAGAAGGGCCTCTCGCTGGTCGACGCGCCGGACGGCCTGCCCGCGGCGATCGAGACGGCGCGCACGGCTGCCCGCAACGGCCTGGCTCTCGTCGAGGAGCTCGTCGACGGCCCCGAGGTGACGGTCGTCGGGTTCTCGAGCGGCGGCGAGCTCCACGTCCTCGCGATCACCGACAGGCTCGTCGCCGAGCCGCCGGCCTTCGGCGTCGCGCTCGCGCACGTCTGGCCGTCGGCGGCCGATGCCTCGCAGCTTTCCGACACGGTCGCACGCGCGCTCGAGGCGCTCGGGATCGCCGACGGGCCTTCCTACACGCAGCTTCGGATCGGGCCCGAGGGCCCACGCGTGATCGAGGTGGCAGCCCGCCTCGGCGGCGGCCACGACGCCGAGCTGGTCGAGGCCGTCACCGGGGTCGATCTGAACGGCCTGGCTATCGAGGCGGCCCTCGGGACGATGCTTGTGCCAAGTTGGCACAAACACCGGGTCGGCGGCGCGGTCACGCGCTTCCTGATCGCCCCCGCGGGGGTGCTCGAGGCCGTCGAGGTCCCCGAGGGGCTCACGGGCGTCGAGCGCATCCGGATCTACCGCGAGCCGGGTTTCGAGTTCGGGCCGCTGCGCCGTGGCTCGGACCGTGCCGGGGCACTGCTCGCCGTCGGCGATTCCCGCTCGCAGGCTCTCGCCCACGCGGATGCCGCCGCAGACCGCATACGCTTCCGGACCGCGAATGCCCGAGCTCTCGTCTAAGCGCCAGGATTTCCTCGGGTTTCAGCCTCCGGCGATCACCGAGGCCGAGATCGACGCCGTCGCGGCGACCCTCCGCTCCGGGTGGCTGACGACCGGCCCGCGGACGGCCGAGCTCGAGGCTCGGATGCGCGACTACCTCGAGGCGAAGCACGTGCTCGCCGTGTCGTCGTGCACCGCAGCGCTCCATCTGTCGCTCGTCGCACTCGGCGTCGGCCCCGGCGACGAGGTGATCACCAGCTCGATCACGTGGCCCGCAACCGCGAACGTGATCGTCCATTGCGGCGCCACGCCGGTGTTCGCGGACGTGAACGAGGACACGCTCAACATCGACCCGGAGCGTGTCGCCGAGCTCGTGAACGAGCGCACCAGGGCCATCCTGCCGGTCGATCTCTACGGGCAGCCCGCGGATCTCGATCCGCTGGTCTGCACTCGGGCTGCCCGTCGTCGAGGACGCGGCGCACGCCGCCGAGTCGCGCTACCGGGGACGCAAGGTGGGGGCGATCTCCGACCTGACGTGCTTCTCGCTCTACGCCACGAAGAACATCGCCGCAGGCGAGGGCGGGCTGATCGCGACGAATCGCGACGACCTCGCCGACGCGCTCGACGACCTGCGGGTCATGCGCCGCGGCCACGGCTCGCTCTACGACATCGCCGTTCCCGGTTACAAGGCCAACCTGAGCGATGTCCTGGCGTCGATCGCGCTCGTGCAGCTCGACAAGGTCGAGCGCCACGCCGAGATTCGCCGCCGGCAGGTCGCGATCTACGAGGAAGGGCTGGCCGACCTCGAGGGCGTGTCGACCGTCGCGCGCGACCCGCGCGACGTGCATGCGAATCACCTGCACGTCGTCCGGATCACGTTCGCGCCGCGCGACGAGGTGCAGCGCGAGCTCACCGACGAGAACATCGGCACGTCGATCCACTTCCTGCCCGTCCACCGCCTGAGCGCCTACCGCGACCGGCTCGCCGCGCACCAGCCGCCGCTGCCGGTGACGGAACGCGCCGGCGCCGAGGTGCTGTCGCTGCCACTTTCGCCCGCCCACTCGGACGACGACATTCGCGATGCCGTCGCCGCGTTCCGGCGCGTCCACGAACGCCTCGCCCGATGAACCGTTCGCTGCGGATCACCCTGACGCTGGTCGTCTCGGCGCTTGCCGTCGGGTACATCGTCGCGAAGATCGATCTCCGCAAGACGATCGACATCCTCGGCTCCGCGAGCGTTCCGTGGGTGATCGCCTCGGCCGTCTTGACGCTCATCACCGTGCCGCCGATGGCGTGGCGGTGGCAGCGCCTGCTGGACGTCCGCGGCGTCCACGAGTCCGTCGCCTGGCTGACCCGGGCGTACTTCGTCTCCTACGCCTGGAGCCAGATCCTCCCGACCTCGGTCGGGGGCGATGCCTCCCGGATCTTCGAGACGTCGCGGCGCCACCCGGGCCGCATCACGCCGATCACGGGCTCGGTGCTGCTCGAGCGCGCGATCGGCGGGGCGGTGACGCTCCTGTTGGCGGGGATCGGGCTCCTGCTCGCGATCGGCCGCTACTCGATCGGCGCCTACGTGTGGCCGGAGGCGATCTTCGTCGTCGGGACGATCGGCGCGGGCATCGTCTTCTTCTCGCGGACCGTCCGCCGGAAGCTCACGTTCATCCTGCCGTTCGTGCGGCGTGTGCGCCTCGAGAAGCCCGCGCGCGCCGTCTACGAGGGGATCCACGGCTACCGCGATCACGTCGGAACGCTGCTCGTGGTCTCCGCCGTCACGGTCGTGCTGCAGCTCGGTCGCATCGCCGCGATCTACGCGTCCGGCCGCGCGGTCGGAATCGAGCTATCGCTGCTTCCCTACGTCGTGCTCGGGCCACTGCTCTTCCTCGTGATGCTCGTGCCGTTCACTCTCAACGGCCTCGGTGTCCGCGAGGCGTTCTTCGTCAGCTTCCTCGGGAACCTCGGCGTCCCCGCGGACCAGGCGTTCGCCTGCGGCTTCCTGTTCTTCGTGATGACGATCGTGCTCGCGGTACCCGGGCTCCTGGTCATCCTCTGGGAGAACGTCTTCGACCGGCGCGCGCCGGTAGCAGAGCGAAGTGCCTGACGTCTCGGTCGTCGTCGTCGCCTGGAACGCACTGCCGTGGATCGAGCAATGTCTCGCGTCCGTCGCCGGCGAGGACGTGATCGTCGTCGACAACGGCTCGACGGACGGCACAGTCGAGTTCGTCCGCGAGCACTTCCCGACCGTGCGCGTGATCGAGCAGGAGAACCGCGGCATGGGGGGCGGGAACAACAGCGGCATGCGGGGCGCCGACGGTCGCTACTTCTTCCTGCTCAACTCCGACGCCTGGGTGGTCGGCGACGGACTCGCCGCGCTCGTCGCGTTCGCGGACGCGCATCCCGACGCCGCGGTCGTCGGCCCGCGGCTCCTCAACCCCGACGGCACGCTGCAGCGCAGCGTCCGGGCCGAGCCGACGCTCTGGCGACTCTCGACCGAGTACCTCTTCATCCGCAAGCTCGCGCCGCGGACGAACCTCCTGAACCCGCTCTACGTCGGGGGCTTCGACCATCGATCCGCCCGCGAGGCCGACTGGCTCTCCGGGGCGGCGCTGCTCGTCCGGCGCGATGCCGCCGATGCCGTCGGGCTGTTCGACGAGAGCTTCTTCATGTTCGGAGAAGAGGTCGACTGGATGACGCGCTTCCGGCGGGCCGGCTGGAAGGTGTGGTTCTTCCCGGGCGCCGAGGTGGTGCACGTCGGCGGCGCGTCCCACGGCGGGACCATGTACGTCGAGAACCTGCGCAGCCAGCTTCGCTGGTTCGACAAGCATCAGGGGCCGAAGGCAGCCGAGCGCGTCCGGCGGCTCCTGCTCGGATCGTTGCGGCTGCGGACCGTGGCGCGCCGTCGCGGTCACGAGCGCGAGGGCGTGCGCTTCCTGAGCTCGGGCGACGCCCAGACGCTGCTCGGCAAGTGACCGCTACGTGACCCGCAAGTGATCGTCTATCTGCGCCTCGCCTTCGGCACGGCCTGCGTCCTCGCGCCCGGCTGGGCCGTCGCGCGGGCCTTCGGGCAGCGCACCATGTCCGCCGTGCTCGCGTGGGCGACCGCGTCGGTGTTCGTCGCGTGGGCGGCGGTGTTCGCGGTTCACCGCTCGATCCACCTGGCGGTCGCCGTCCTCGCCGTCATCTTCGTCGCGGCCCTGCTCGTCGGGCACAGGTACGGCCGACGGACGCGAGCCAGGCCGCGGCCGGCGGCCTGGCTCGTCGGCCTCGCGGGACTCGTGCTCGGCTGGTTCCTCTGGCATGTCGAGGGCGCCGTCACCGGCGACGGCCTCTTTCACGAGGCGCGGGTGCGGAAGCTCGTCGACCTGACGTCCCTGCATCTGCGGACGGTGGACGAGTTCAAGGACGGGGGCCTGCACCCCGGCTACGCGTTCCCTCTGTGGCACGGGTTGCTCGCGCTCGTCTCGTGGTTCTCTGGGGTCGATCCGGCAACCGTCGTCCGGCACGCGCCGTCCTTGCTCGCGCCGATCGCCGCCGTGGTCGCCTGGGAAGCCGGCGTCGCCGTCTTCGGGTCGCCCGCCGCCGGCGTCTCGCTCCTCGTCTTGACGCTCGCCGTATTCTGCTTCGGCCCGGGGCACGGCGGCTCGTGGGCGACCATGGCGCTGCCCGGGACGGCGGCTCGGCAGCTGCTCGTGCCGGCGGCGATCGCGCTCTTCTTCTCACGCCACTGGCTGCCGACGGCGGCGATCTTCGGCGCGCTCGCCCTCACGCATCCGACCTACGCGCTCTTCCTGCTGATTCCGCTCGCGGTCTTCACCGCTCTGCGCGCCGGCGAGTGGCGGACGTGGGCGCCCCTGCTCGCGGCGGCGGTCGTCCCGCTGGGGCTCGCCCTCGTCTGGCTGAAGCCGATCGTCGACGAGACGGTGTCGCACGACCCCGGGCCGGCCGAGCGGCTGCGGGCGCTCCGCCACTACGGCGACCAGCTCGTCGTGACGAACGAGCACCACTATCGACTCGCGCCGGAGGTGTTCGGCCGAAGCGGTGCCGTGGCCGTCGCAGCACTACTGCTGCTCCCGCTGGGCGGTCTCGTCTGGCGCCGCCGCAACTGGTCGGCGTTCGCCGTCGGCGGCACCGTGGCGATCCTGCTCCTGACCGAGCTTCCCTGGCTGTTCGTCCACTTCTCCGACGCCGTCTCGCTCTCGCAATCGCGCCGCGTCGCGGGCTTCGCACCGCTGCTCTTCGCGCTGGTCGGCTCACTCGCGCTCGCCGTTCGGTCGGCCAAGTGGCTCCCGCTGGCGCTCGTTGCCGGCATCGCGCTGCAGGTGCTCTGGCCGGGCGACTTCGACTACGGGCTGCGGCACGGCGGCCCCGCCCTCGCGACCTGGATCGCGCTCGCCGGCGGTCTCGCTGCCCTCGTCGCCGGAGCGGTGCGGCCGTTCGCGCTGCGTGAGCGGCACGAGCTCGGCGCGGCTGCGGCCGCCCTGCTCGCGCTGCCGGTCGTCGCGCACGGAGCCTGGCACTGGAGCCCGCGCGTGAGCAGCGATCCGCAGGCGCTCTCACCCCGGCTCGTCCACCGGCTCCGAACCGTCGTCCCGAAGGGCTCGGTCGTGCTGGCGCCGATCCAGACGAGCTACCGCGTCACGGCCGCTGCGCCCGTCTACGTCGTTGCGCTCCCCATCCCGCACGTCGCGAACACGACGGCGAACGACCCGTACGGTCGGGCGCGCGGCGGTCAGGCACTGGGTGTTGACGAACGACCCGACGCGTTGCGGCGCGATACGGCGCGACGTGGGCGATCCGCGCAGGCCGCCTCTATCGTCTGCCGTCGTGAAGCTCCTCCTGGTCACGATGTACTTCCCGCCTGCAGGAGGAGGTGGAGTACAGCGTCCGCTCAAGTTCGCCACGCATCTCCCGAGCCTCGGCATCGAGACGCACGTCCTCGCGCCGGACGATCCGAAGTGGATCCACCGCGACGACGAGCTGCAGCCCCCGACGCTCGCCTGGGTTCACCGCGCCCGCTATCTCGGCCCGAAAGGGCGGAAGCCCGCCGAGGAGCTGCACGGGACGCAGGGGCTCGAACGCGTCGGCGTGCAGGCGCGGCTGGCAGGTCGCCGCCTGCTCGTGCCGGATGAGAACGTCAGCTGGAATCTGACCGCGATCCCCGCGGCGATTCGCATCGTCAAGCGCGAGGGAATCGACGTGGTCCTGACGACCTCGCCGCCGTCGTCGGTCCACCTCGTGGGAGCGGCCGTCAAGCGCGCGACCGGCACGCCGTGGGTCGCGGACCTGCGCGATTCGATCGTCGCCCACCCGCACCGCAGTGCGGAGCGGTTTCTCGTGCGGGCGAAGGAGCAGGGCGAGCACGCCGTCGCGAAGCTCGTCGCCCGCTCGGCGGACGCGATCGTGACGGTCTCCGATGCGATCACCGAAGAGCTGCGCGAGCGCTCCCCGGCCGGGCCGGTCGTGACGATCGCAAACGGCTCCGACTTCGACGACTTCGCCGGGCTCGAACACCACGCGTCCGACACCTTTCGCATCACGCATGCGGGCTCGTTCTTCGGCAAGCGCGATCCGCGGCCGTTCCTCACCGCGCTCGCGCGGTCGGGGATCGACGACGTGGTCGTCCGCTTCCTCGGCGACTTCCGCTCGGCCGACCGCGAGTGGGCGGAGGAGCAGGAGCTCGGCCCGCGGCTGGAGCTGATCCCGTACGCCCCCAGGCGCACGTCGCTCGCGCTGCAGCGGGACTCGGACGTGCTCCTGCTCCTCATCCCGGAGGCGGGCGGACGGGGCAAGGGCGTGCTCTCCGGGAAGGTGTTCGAGTACCTCGCGGCCGAACGGCCGATCCTCGCCGTCGTGCCGCCGGACGGTGCAGCCGCAGAGCTGATCCGGGACGCCGGCGCCGGTGTCGTCGTCGCGCCGGACGACGTCGGCGGGATGGTCGCCGCAATCCAGGACCTCCACGGCCGCTGGCGGGGAGGGACGCTCGAGGCAAACGTGCTCTCCGACGAGTGGCGCGCGAAGGTCTCGCGAAGGTCACGCGTCGAGGAGCTTGCGCAACTCCTGGAGCGCGTCGGATGAGGCGGCTCACGAGCTTCCTCTTCCTCGCGAGCGTGTTCTGCGTGACGTTCGAGAAGGTGCACTGGAGCGTCGCAGGGACCGTCTCGCTGGCCGACGTGCTCGCACTGCTTTTCCTCGCCTCGTTCGCCGTGACGACGGCGCGCCTTCGTGTTCCACGGACCGCCGCCGTGCTCATCGGCTTCTTCGCCGCGTTCCTCGTCGTCTACCTGATCGGCTACTTCGACCTCTCGGACTCCGACGCGCTCGGGCAGTGGGGAAAAGGGCTGACGAAGTGGCTGATCCACTTCGCGTTCCTCGCCTGCGGCGTCGTCTGGCTGGCGCGGCGCGGCCAGGGGTACTTCTGGCGCACGCTCGGCTGGTTCAGCGCCGGCATCGTCGCCAACGCCGCGTACGGGGTCGTGCAGCTGCTCGACGCCCGGCGTGGCGGCAACCTCGATGCGAGCGTGCTCTCACCCATCACGGGCGGTGCGAGCCAGATCAACGTCTACGGGGCGATCAACGGCGCGAGCGTCTACCGGCCGAACGCCCTGACGGGCGATCCGAATCACCTCGGGATCATGTTGATCATCCCGCTGCTCGTCCTGACACCGCTCTACCTCCGGCTCGAGCGCGGAAACCCGTGGCGGAAGTGGCTGATGCCGACGATCGCGTTCCTGCTGATCGTCGAGGCGGCGACGCTGTCCCGGAGCGGCCTCCTCGGCCTCGCTGTCGGCGCGCTCATCCTCGCCGTTCCGTATCGCCGGCACTTGCGCCGTCCCGAGCTCCTCGTCCCGATCTGCGCCGCGCTCGCGATCCTGCTCGGGATCGTGCTCTCCCGGCGGAGCTTCTTCACGACCATCCTCAAGTCCCGCGTGCAGACGAGCGGCGGCTCCGAGAATGCGCATTTCCAGGTCTACGACTTCATCCCGCACGTCCTGCACACCGACCCGCTGTTCGGGCTCGGCCTGAACACGTTCTCCGTCTACTACGAGTTCGTGACCGGGAAGTCGAACTGGGGGCCGCACTCGTACTACGTCGCCCTGATCGTCGAGACGGGCCTCGTCGGCGCGCTGCTCTTCGGCGGCTTCGTCGTCTGGGTCTTCCACCGCCTCGGCGTCGCACGTGCGCTCGGCCGCAGGCTGCAGGAGGCACGCGATCCGCTGGCGGCGCGCGTGCGCCCGCTCGCGTGGGGCTGCACGGCGGCACTCGCCGGAACGCTCGCGTCGAACGCGTTCTACCTGACGATGCAGTTCTATTACTTCTACGCGTTCATCGCGCTCGCGCTCGCAGTCCCAATCGTTTTCTCGCAGGAAAAATGAAGGTCGTCGTCCTGACGACGTCGTACCCGCGCGACGAATCCGACGTGGCCGGCCACTTCGTCGCGTCGTCGGTGCGGGTCGCACGCGCAGCGGGGATCGAGGTCGAGGTCGTGTCGCCCGCGTCGTTCAGGGACTTCGGGATCGCCTACGGCGGAGGCGTGGTCCAGAACCTCCGCGCCGCGCCGTGGAAGGCGGCTCTCGTCCCCGCGTTCCTTGCGGCGTTCGCGCGGGCCGCGCGCGAGGCGACGCGCGACGCAGACCTCGTGCACGCGCACTGGATCCCGTCTGCGATCGCCGCCAGGGCCACGGGGCGCCCATACGTGCTGCAGGTGTGGGGGACGGACGTTGCGCTCGCGCGGCGGATCCCGATGGTCGCGCGCCCCCTGGTGCACGGCGCGCGGGTCGTCGTCGCCTCGTCGAGCTTCCTCGCCGGCGAAGCGAGCGCGCTCGGCGCGCGCGACGTGCGGATCGCCCCGCCCTCGCTCGAGCTGCCGTCCGACGTCGGCGCGCCGGATGAGCCGCCGCACGTGCTCTTCGCCGGGCGCCTCAGCGAGGAGAAGGGCATCCTCGAGTTCGTCGAGGCGACGGACGGGCTGCGCCGCGTGATCGTCGGCGACGGGCCGCTGCGATCCCGCGTCCCGGAGGCGCTGGGTTTCGTGCCCGCCGTCGGAGGTCGGCGCGTTCTACCGCAGCGCGACCGTCGTCTGCGTGCCGTCGCGACGCGACGGCTACGGGTTGGCCGCTCGCGAGGCACTGGCGCATGCGCGGCCCGTCGTCGCGACCCGCGTCGGCGGGCTGGCCGACCTGGGCGCAGGCGCCGTGCTGGTGGCCCCCGGCGACGTGCCGGGGCTGCGTCGGGCGATCGCGGACCTCCTCGCTGATCCGGCTCGGAGCGCACAGCTCGGCGCGGACGGCCGCCACGCAGCCGAGAGCGAGTCCTCGCCGGCAGCCGCAGCCGAATCGATCAAGCGCATCTACGAGGATGCCCTTCGTCAGTCGCGGCCGTGAGTATCCTCGCCCGATGGCCGGCGGGCGAGCCCTCATCACCGGGATCGGCGGCCAGGACGGCTCGCTACTGGCCGAATTGCTGCTCGGCAAGGGCTACGAGGTCTTCGGAATCCTTCGCCGCGAGGCGGCCGACTACGCGAACCTCGAGACCATCCGCGAGCGGGTCGTGCTGCTGCCCGCGGATCTGCTCGATCAAGAATCGCTCGCGCGGGCGCTTCGCGAGTCGTCGGCGACCGAGGTCTACAACCTTGCCTCGGTGTCGTTCGTCCCGGCTTCGTGGGACGAGCCCGTGCGGACGGCCGAGTTCGCCGCCGTCGGCGTGACGACGTTGCTCGAGGCGATTCGAGAGGTCGATCCGGCCGTGCGCTTCTACCAGGCGTCCTCGAGCGAGATCTTCGGCGAGCCGCAGCAGGTGCCGCAGACCGAGGAGACGCCGCTGTCGCCGTTGACGCCGTACGGCATCGCAAAGGCGTACGGGCATCTGATCACCCGCAGCTATCGCCGGCGCTACGGCCTGCATGCGTCGACCGGCATCCTCTACAACCACGAGTCGCCCAGGCGCCCGCCGGAGTTCCTGCCGCGGAAGGTCTCGCGCGCGGTCGCCGCCGTCGCGGCAGGCGCCCAGTCGGAGCTCGTGCTCGGCGATCTCGACGCCCGCCGCGACTGGGGCTATGCCGCCGACTACGTGCAGGCGATGTGGCTGATGCTGCAGCAGCCGGACGCGGGGGACTACGTGATCGCGACCGGTGAAGCACGGAGCGTCAGAGAGCTCGTCGAGGTGGCGTTCGAACAGGTCGGGCTCGACTACCACGCGTATGTCCGAACCGATCCGGCGCTCATGCGTGGTCGCGCGGAGCTCCATCACCTTGTCGGCGATGCATCGCGCGCGAGAGCGCAGCTGGGCTGGTCGCCGACCGTCACGTTCCGCGAGCTGATCGCGCTCCTCGTCGCCGCGGACGTCGAGCTCCAGGCAAGCTGATCCGCGCGTGCTGATCGTCTTCATCCTCTTCTGGGCTTCGCTGGCAGCACTCGTCTGGACGCATCTCGCCTACCCGGCGGTTGTCGCGTTGCTGTCGCGCATCGCCGAGCGGCGCGTCCACTCCGCCGACGCGGAGCCCACGGTCGCGGTCGTGATCGCCGCATACAACGAGGAGACGGTCATCGCCCGGCGGATCGAGAACCTCCTGGCGCTCGACTACCCGGCCGACAAGCTCCAGATCGTCGTCACCTCGGACGCTTCGAGCGACCGCACCGAGGAGATCGCGCTCCAGTTTCCCGGCGTGCAGGTGATCTCGAACCCCCGTGGCGGGAAGGTCGCCGCTCAGGACCGGGCGGTTCGCGCAACGGACGGCGAGCTCGTCGCCTTCTCGGACGCCAACGCGACGTGGGCTCCGGATGCGCTGCGACGCCTCGTCGCGCCGTTTGCCGATCCCGACGTCGCCTACGTCTGCGGCCAGCTGAACATCGTCGACGGAGACGGGCGCAACAAGGAGGGGCTCTACTGGCGCTACGAGCTCGAAGTTCGCGCGGCCGAGTCGCGGCTCTCCTCCGTCACGGGCGGCAACGGCTCGATCTATGCGGTACGGCGCAGTGACTACGTCGAGGTCGATCCGCGCTACGGCCACGACCTGTCGCTGCCGTACCGCATGGTTCAGAACAGGCGGCGCGCGGTGTACGAGCCCTCGGCTCACGCGTTCGAGAAGGCGACCCCGACCAACGAGACGGAGTACCGGCGCAAGGTGCGCATGTTCGAGCACTGCTGGTTGATCGTCCTGCGCGGGCGCATGCTGAGGCGCCAGCCGCTCGGCTATCTCCTCGAGCTGCTCTCGCACCGCCACCTTCGCTATGCCTCGGGGCTCCTTCATGTCGTGCTGTTCGCGACGTCGCTGGCGCTCGTCACGCACGGCACCGTCTACGTCGTGGTGCTGGCAGCGCAGCTCCTGCTGTTCGTGGCCGCTGCTGCCGGGATCGGGATCGCGCGCTACTACGTGCTCGTCTCGTGGGCGACGCTGGTCGCGCTGTGGAACTACCTGCGGCGCGGGGTGCCCGCGACGTGGGAGGCGGCCGAGGGCACCCGCCTCTAGCCTCAGCAGGCCGCGACCAGACGCGCACGCCGTCCCTGGCGAACACCCGGCGGAACCCGAGCTGCGGCAGGACGCGTCTCACGCGTGCCGTGAGTGCGGCTGGGCCCGGGTCGAGGTGCGCGTCGTCGTCGATCACGTAGGTGACCGAGCCCGCGCGACGACGGAGCTCGGCGCTCGACCAGTACTCGCCGTTGCGGGCGACCCGGATGAAGGGCTCGGGCAGCTGGTAGACGTCACGGCGGAGGGCAACGTGCGCGGCGAGATCGGGCGCGGCCGCGACGGAGCTCCCCGGCGGGATGAGCGCGAGTGCCTGCCGGCGCGCAGCCGCCCCCGCGGGGTCGGGCTTCCGTAACTCCTTCAGGGCCGGGGACGCGACGATCGTCACGAGCGCGGCACCGCCGATCAACACTGCGGACACCCAGGTCGTGACACGTGTCGATCGGCGCTCGCTCAGCACGCCGGCGCCGTATGCGCTCGCGAGCGCGAAGCAGGCTGCGGGAATCAGCTGGTACTGGAAATGCAGGTCGTGTTGGTAGGAGTAGGCCGAGAGAATGTCCGCGGCGACGCCGGGCAGCGCCAGGAGCAGGAACCGCGGCGCGAGGAACGCGAGACCCCCGCTGCAGACGACGAGTGCGATGAGGATCTTCGCGTTGGCGGTCGTCGATGCGGTCTCGATGCCTGCGATCGGGTGGACGACGAGGCCGTGGAACACGTCGCCGACCGACGAGCCGCGATCGCCTGCGAATCGCTTCGAGTAGAACGCGAGGCTGCCGCCGGCCGCGGGGATGGCGACCGCGAACGCGAGCACCGTCCACGCTGCTGCGCCGGCCGCGAGCCCCAGCCCGAGCCGGCGGCGCCCGCCGAACGCGAGCACGAGGCCCCACATCAGGTAGACGAGCGGGACGTCCTCCTTGAACGAGGACGCGAGGACGGCGGTGACGACGAAGAGGACGACCTGATCGCGCTCGAGCAGCAGGGCGCCGAGCACGATCAGCAAGGGCACCGTCGTCTCCGGGTGGTAGTCGAAGAGGTTCGGCCACTGGGTGAGCGGAGAGGCGAGCCAGAGCAGAGCCACAGCCAGGGCGAGGGGCTGCCGGGCGTTGCGCCGGCGGGCGAGCAGGTAGAGCACTGGCGCGACGGCGGCGAGGACGGTGGCCTGGAGTACGAGCATCGCCTCGGGCAGGTCGAGCCGCCCGAGCGGCGCGAGCAGCGCGAGACCGGGCTCGAAGTGGTCGGCGAAGAGGTTCCGGCCGCGGATGGTCGAGAACGGCGCGTGCCCGTGCGCGAGCAGCCACACCGCCTGGCTGAAGATGCCGAGGTCGTAGCCGCCGGATGCGAAGCGGTCGTGCTTGTCGATCGTGGCTGCCGACAGCACCGCCGCGTAGCCCGCCGCCGCCGCAATGCTGATGCCGAGCCACACGTTGGGCACACGGATCGGCGGGCGGTACCGTCTCACCGTGCACAGGATGCTTGACATCGGGATCGCAGGTGCGGGCCTCGTCGTCGCAAGCCCGCTGCTGGCGGTGTCCGCACTCGCTGTGAAGCTCGACGACGGTGGACCGGTTCTCTACCGGCAGGTGCGCGTCGGGAAGGAGGGCACCGACTTCGAGCTTCTGAAGTTGCGCACGATGGTCGTCGGCGCCGAGCGACAGGGCGCCGGCTACGCCGTCGACCAGGGCGACGCACGCATCACGCGGGCGGGCCGGATCCTGCGCCGCCTCTCCCTCGACGAGCTGCCGCAGCTGTGGAACGTCGTGCGGGGCGACATGTCGGTGATCGGCCCACGGCCGACGCTCCGCTACCAGGTCGACCAGTACGACGAGCGACAGCTGCACCGTCTGGACGTGAGGCCCGGGATCACCGGCTGGGCGCAGATCCACGGGCGGGCGTCGCTGCCCTGGGCGGAGCGGATCGAGCTCGACCTCTGGTACGTCCGCCACCATGACTGGAAGACCGACCTGCTGATCCTGCTGCGCACACCGCTGGCGCTCGTCGGCGGCACGTACAAGGGGCCGACGGGAGGCTGGACGACACCGGACGGGAGCGGCTAGCCGCGTGCTCGGCGTGCCGTCGCGGCCCGGCGCCGCCGGCCTGGCAGCACTGGTTCTCGGCCTCGCGGTCGCATTCGCTCTTGCGTGGCGGTTCCGGTCCCGGCGCCCCACCGACCGCGCCGATCTCTGGGCCGCCCTCGCGCTGCTCGCGGTCGTCGCCTCCGGCCCGTACCTGGTCTGGCGTGTCGTCTCCGATCTGCGGGTGACGACCGCCATGACCGCGTACGACCGCTCTGTGGCCGGACCGGTGCAGGCGTATCTACAGCCCTACCTGCTCGACAGCGTGGTGGGGATCATCCCGCCCGGCGACACGTACGCGACGGCGGTCGGCGACGCGGTGCCCTACTCGGCGGCTCGTGCTGCGTTTCCCTCGCTCGCCCTGCAGACGCTGTATCCGCGCATCTCCACCGTGCCGGCGCGCGCCGACTGGATCGTCGCGTGGGGGACCGATCCGCGGGCGGTTGCGCCTGTCGGGCACGTGATCGTGGCTCGTCCCGCCTCCGGCGTCTATCCCGCGGTTCGCGTCGCGCGAGTGCTCAGGTGATCGCGAACCTGGCCCAACTGCTGCTCGCGAACGCGTGCCTGCTCGCCGCGGGTGTCGGCGTGACGGGGCTCTGCGGCTGGTGGGGCGGCGCACGTGGCGCAAGTCGCTCGCTGGGCGTCTCCTACCTGGCCGGGCTCGCCGCTTTCGGCGTGATCGCGCAGCTCGCCTACGTCCTCGGAGCGTCGCTCGCCCGCTGGCAGGTCTTGCTGATCTGCGCCGTGCTCGCTGCCGGGGCGTTGACGGCGGTCCGTGCGCCCGCGCGGCCGACCCTTCCGCTGGCGGTCCCTCTGCCGGCCGTTCTCGTGGGCGGGGCGATGCTGCTCCTGCTCGCCGCCGACCTGTGGTACCAGCCGCTCTGGGCCTTCGACGCGTGGACGTTCTGGACGCCGAAGGCGCACGCGCTGGCTGCGATGAACGGCCTCGACGCCGGGTGGTTCGGCGCCCACGACCTTCGCAACGCCGACTACCCGTTGCTGCTGCCCGCGGTCGAGGCGGCGACCTTCCGCTTCACGGGGTACGAGACGAGCCTGCTCGACCTGCAAACGTGGTTCGCGCTCGTCGCCTTCTGCGGCGCGGCCGTCGAGGTCGTCTCCCGGCTCGGAGGACGGCGGTCCGTGCTCTACGCCGCGCTGCTGACCGTCGTCTTCGCGCCGTCGGTCGCCGACCAGCTGGCCGGCGCCGAGGCAGACATACCGCTCGCCGCTCTCTTCGCAGGCGCGGGCCTGTGCGCTGCCGCCTGGCTCGAGGACGGGCGGCTCGGGACGCTCGCGCTCGCGGCCGTCCTCTCCGCCGGGGTCGCCGCGACCAAGATCGAGGGCACGGCGTTCACGGTTGCGCTCTTCGTCGCGCTCGCAGTGGCCGCCGGCCGGCGCCGTGCCCTCCCGCCGGCCCTCGCCGGCATCGCCGCGCTGGTGGTCGGGATCCTTCCGTGGCGAATCTGGCTGAGCGCGCACCACGTCCCGGAACAGGTGACCGTCCATCGACTCACGTCACCGTCACTGCTCGGGGGGCATGTGCTGCGCGTCCCGCACGCAGCCGCCTATCTCGCCTGGCGGCTCGTCGACCCCCGGGCGTGGCTCCTGCTCGTGCCGCTCTTGCTCGGCGTGCTCTGGACGGCCCGGCGGTCGTGGACGCCGCTCGCGTCGTTCGCGGTCGTCGGCGCTCTGCTCGCGCTCGCGGGGCTCGTCGTCGCCTACTGGACGACCCCGCTGCCGTTCCACTACCACCTGGCCACCTCGGGCCGGCGCGTGATCACAGGCCCGCTGTTCTTCCTCGCTGCGCTTGCGCCGCTCACGGTCCGAGAGGTCCGGGAACGGCGCCGCTACCCTGCGGACCCGTGACGGCAGTCCTCTTCACGTGCGCCGGGCAGCGCGTCGACATCGTCACCGCGTTCGCGCGCGCGGGGGCGACGACGATCGCGACCGACGTCGACCAGCTGGCGCCGGCGCTGTACCACGCCGATCGACGTGCACTCGTGCCTCGGGTCGACGATCCCGGCTACGTCGGTGCCCTCCGCGACCTCGTGACCCTGCACGACGTCCGGCTCATCGTCCCGCTGACCGATCTCGACCACCTGCAGTTGGCACAGGCCAGGATCGACCTCGGCGGAGCCGTCGTGCTCGTCCCGGGTGAAGAGGCGATCGCCCGTTGCGCCGACAAGTTCCTCGCGCACGAGTTCTTCGAGGCCGAGGGCATCGGCTCGCCGCCGACGTGGCTTCCCGGCGGGCTGCCGGCGGAGGTCCGCTACCCGGTGCTCGTCAAGGCGCGCCGCGGGTTCGGCTCGCGCCACATCTACCGCGCGGCAGACGCGCGCGAGCTCGAGTTCTTCCTCGCCTACACGGCTGCGGACTCGATGGTGCAGGCCGTCTGCCGCGGCGAGGAATTCTCCGTCGACGTCTTCTGCGACCTCGAGGGCCGGTGTCTGGCCGCGATCCCCCGAACAATGATCGAGTCGAAGGGCGGCGAATCGATCAAGGGGATGACGATCAAGGATCCAGAGCTCGTCGATTTCGGGCGCCGGGTGGCCGAGACGCTCCAGATCATCGGCCCGGCGAACGTCCAGTGCTTCAGGGAGCCCGACGGCGAGTTGCAGGTCACCGATGTCAATCCGCGGTTCGGCGGCGGGTTCCCGTTGCCCACCGCCGCCGGCTCCCGCTACCCGGAGCTCGCGCTGGCGCTCGCGAACGGCGAGCGCCCCGAGCCGCGCCTCGGTGACTTCCGGGAAGGCGTCGTCATGACGCGGTTCTTCTCGCAGGTGATCCTCGAGGAATCGGGCGGGACGCTCGAGCCGGCACCCGAGCAGGCGGAGGCGGTGCCCGGGGACGCGTGAGGGCGGCGATCGTCCTCGCGGTCGCGGCGGTGCTGGTCGCCGGTTGCGGCTCGCAGTCCGAGCCTGAGAGCACGCGGCCGTCGTCGCGAAACCGAAGCCCAGGCCGGTCGCCGCAGCCCCGGCGGACGCTGTCGGCCGTGCAGGTGACGGTCGTCGACGGCGACACGAACCGGCGGGTCAAGGGCGTACGCGTCCAGATCGGGCGGCACGCGGCGCGGAGCGACCGGCGCGGCATTGCGCACATCCCGCTCGGGCGCCGCGCCGCGCTCGTCACGATCGCGAGCAAGATCGGCTACGGCGAGCGAGCCGTCCGCCTCTCGTTCCGCAGCCATCCGAAGTCGACCATCCGCGTCTACCGCCCGTCGAGGCAATGGACGATGTACGGCGCCGGCCCGACGCGAACGCAGGCGCAGCCGTGCGATCGCGGTGCGGCCGCCGTTCCGGGTCGTCTGGTCGCGCGGGCTCGGCACGCTGATCGAGTTTCCCGCGGTCGTCGCCGACGGAGTCGCCTACATCGCCAACGCCCGTGGGACCGTGCGTGCGCTCGACATGCGCGACGGCAGCGTGATCTGGCGCCACGACACACCGCACGGGAAGATGGCCGCGTCTCCGGCCGTCGTCGGCGACGACCCTCGTCGTCCACGGGATGGACGGCCACGTGTGGGTCCTGCGCCGCTCCGACGGGCAGCTGCTCTGGCGCTACACGGTCGGCTCCCCCGTCGAGTCCTCGCCGGTCGTGACCGGCGGCGTCGACGTCTTCGGCGCCTGGAACGGGACGATCACCGCGCTCGACCTGCGCCGGCATCGTGTGCTCTGGATGCGGCACGACGGCTGCAAGGTCACGTCGTCGGCGGCGATCTCCGGCGGGACGCTCTATCTCGGCGACTACTGCGGGCGGCTGCTCGCGCTGCAGCGCGCAGACCGGCAAGCTCGAGTGGTCTCGGCAGGTCAACGGGCGCGTCTACGGGACGCCGGCGGTCGCAGCCGGTCGTGTCTTCGTCCCGAGCTCGACCGGCGGATCGCTGACGGCGTTCTCGACCCGCGGACGCTTGCTCTGGCGCCGGAACACCGGCTCGTACGTCTACTCGTCGCCGGCTGTCAGCCGTGGGCGGGTCTTCTTCGGGTCGTACAACGGCGTCTTCTACTGCGCTCCGAGCGCGGGACGGGGCGGTCCTCTGGTCGCGGCACACGGGCGGGCCGATCTCCGGCGCCGCCGTCGTCGTCGGAGGGGTCGCCTACGCCGGCTCGTTCTCGCATCGGATCCTCGGCGTCGACGTCGCAAGCGGCCGCGTCGTGCTCGACTTCCCGCACGGTGAGTACGTCCCCGTATCGGGCGGTGGGAAGCGTCTTCTCCTACACGGTTACTCGCGTCTGTACGCCGTGGTCGAGCGATGAGGTGGGTCCTGATCGGCGTCGCAGTCGCTCGTGTATCGTGCTCGGCGGAGCGGCGCTCGCGTACTACCTCCGGGTCGAGCACGCGGGCCGCGATGTCAAAGGGTCGTCGACCGTCGAGTTCGTGACGACCGAGGTCGCGCCGCCCCCGCCGCCGGGGCCCGGCGTCGCGTGGCCGACCTACGGCCACGATCCCGAGCGGCAACGATTCGCAAACGGGGTCTCGCTCGCTCCGCCGTTTCGCCGCGCCTGGATGTTCCGCGCGCAGGCGCTCGTCGAGTTCCCGCCGGCGGTCGCGTACGGACGCCTGTTCTTCGCCAACAACGCGGGCGTGCTGTTCGCGATCGGCGCGAAGAACGGCAAGAAGGCGTGGAAGTACGTCTCGCACCGCTGTGTCGCGGCATCGCCGGCGATCGACGGCCAGGTCGTGTTCGAGACGTTCATGAACGCGCCGCCGTGCAACCGCAAGCCGGACCCGCGCCTGACCGGTGAGCTGATCGCATTCAACGTCGGGAGCGGCCAGGTGCTGTGGCGCCGGACGATCCAGCCCTCGGAATCGTCGCCGGTCGTGGTCGCGGGCTCGGTGTTCGTCGGCGACTGGAGCGGACGCGTGTATGCGTTTCGCAAGCGGTCCGGGCGGCCGTACTGGTCGACCCAGCTGCACGGGCAGGTGAAGGGCGGCGTCGCGATCTCCGGCGGCCGCGTGTTCGTCGGCGACTACTCGGGTCACGTCTATGCGCTCGGCCTGCGCTCGGGCCGCATCCTCTGGCAGGCGAAGGCGCAGCCGCGGTTCGGCCACGCGGGCAACTTCTACGCGACTCCCACCGTGGCCTACGGACGCGTGTACATCGGGGCGACGGACGGGAAGGTCTACTCGTTCGGCGCGTCGAGCGGCAAGCTTCGCTGGTCGCAGTCGACCGGCGGCTTCGTGTACTCCTCGGCGGCGGTCTGGCGAGACCGCGTGTTCGTCGGCTCCTACTCCGGGCGATTCTTCGCGTTCGACGCCGCGACGGGCGCGATCCTGTGGCAGTTCCAGGCCAACGGGCCGATCTCGGGCTCGCCGACCGTCGTCGCGGGCCGCGTCTACTTCGCCACGCTGAAGGGCACGACGTACGCGCTCGATGCCCGGACCGGGGCCAAGCTGTGGACGTTCCCCGACGGGAAGTACTCGCCGGTCGTCACCGACGCCGCCCGCCTCTATCTCGTCGGCTACACGCGCCTGTACGGCCTCGACGAGCTGCCAGGGACCGGCGACCCGCACCCTGCCCGCCGCGACCGCCCTGAGCGTGCTGCGCCGCGCCGGGTTCAGGCACCTCCGCGTGGTCGGCGACCGTCCGCTCACGATCCGGATCGGCACCGATCAGCCATCGCGCACGGCGAAACGCCTGCCACATCGCGCTCTTCGGCGCCGACCCGAACGTCGCACGCGGCTGGGCGGCGCTGCGTAAGGTCTGCCGCTGATGCGCTACGTCGTCACCGGCGCCGCGGGCTTCATCGGCTCGCACCTCGGAGAAGCGCTCCAGTCCCGCGGCGACGAAGTCGTCGGCTTCGACTCCTTCACCGACTACTACGACCCGGCGCTGAAGCGCCTGAACGCCGGCGGCCTCGACGTCCGAGACGTCGACCTCGCCGAAGACGCGCTCGACTTCCGTGGTTTCGACGCTGTCTTCCATCTCGCGGGGCAGCCCGGCGTCAGGAGCTTCGGCGACGTCTTCCCGCTCTACCTCCGCCGGAACGTGCTCGCGTCGCAGCGGGTCTTCGAAGCCGCGGCGCGTGACGGCGTCAAGGTGGTCTTCGCGTCCTCGTCCTCCGTCTACGGGGCCGCCGAGCGGTACCCGACGCCCGAGGACACGCTGCCGCATCCGCTCTCGCCGTACGGCATCACGAAGCTCGCGTGCGAGCAGCTCGCCGACGCGTACCGGCGGCAATTCGGCCTGGAGTGCGTCGTCGTGCGCTACTTCAACGCGTTCGGCCCGCGCCAGCGACCCGACATGGCGTTCACGCGGATCGTCAACGCGCTGGCGACGGGAGGACGCTTCGAGCTCTACGGCGACGGAGACCAGTCACGGAGCTGGACCTACGTGGGCGACGTCGTCGAGGGGACGATCGCGGCGCTCGCCGGTCGAGGCACGTACAACATCGGCGGCGCCCTCGAGGCGTCGATGAACGAGGCGATCGAGCTGTTCGAGCGGCTCGCGGGTCGCACGCTCGACGTCCGCCGTCACGACGACCCCGTTCCGGGCGACCAGCGGCGGACGAAGGCCGACACGACGCGGATCAGAGACGAGCTGGGGTGGGAGCCGCAGGTCTCGCTCGAAGAGGGCGCGGCCCGCCAGTGGGCCTGGGCGTCGGCTAACGTCACGCCGGCATGACGGCCCCCCGGACCGACGAGCTCGCCGAGCGCGAGGTCGATCTCTCACGCTGGCGCGCGTCCCTCGTCGCCCTCTGGTGGCTTCCCGTCCTCGGGCTCGTCCTGGGAGCGATCGTCGGCGTCCTGTTCTCGTTCCACGGCGGCACCAGCTACAAGGCGTCGTCGCTCATCTCGCTCGGCCAGCCCGTCAGTCCCGGCGGTGTCGTGATCGCCGGGTTCGGGACAAACCCGCGAGCCGTCTCGCAGATCGTCAGCTCGGCCTCGGCGCAGGAGCAGGCGGAGCGCAGTCGCAGGGATGCGGCCCGGCGCGCTGCGCGGGAAGGTGTCGGTCGCGCAGGTCGGGTCGGTGGGCGCCGGGGCGGCGCGCCAGACGCCGCTGATCTCGCTCACCGTCCAGGGCGCCCAGCCCCGGAAGACGCAGGCCGCCGCCAACGCCCTCTCGCGGCGGGTCGTCGCGCTGACGACGGCGCCGTACGTCGGCACCAAGATCGCGACCTACACCCAGGTTCTGAACACCACGAACAGCCAGCTCGCATCGATCAGCATTCGACTGGCCGCACTGAACAAGGCGATCAAGGGCTCCAACCTCGCGCCGCTCGACCAGCTGGTGCTGATCAGCCAGATCGACAATGCCGAGCAGCGCCAGGGGAATCTCTACGACCAGAAGGCGACGACGCAGCAGCAGCTCGCGTTCGCGAAGAACGTCGAGAGCGCGAAGGTGATCACCGCGGCCCGCTCGCAGAAGGCATCTGCCCATTCCCGCCGCAGCTCGCTGCTCGTCGGTGCGTTGATCGGCCTGTTGCTCGGCGCCGCGGCCGCGATCGTCATCGGCCCGAGGGGGCGCCGGGCCGAGTGAGAGTCAGCTTCATCGTTCCGGCGTACAACGAGGCGCGGACGATCGGCGAGGTCCTCGACCGCATCGCGGCGCTCACCCTCGACAAGCAGGTGATCGTCGTCGACGACGGCTCGACCGACGGGACCGGTGACCTCGCCGAGCAGCACGACGGCGTCCTCGTCCTCCGGCAGGCGAACCAGGGCAAGGGAGCCGCGATCCGGGCCGGCATCCCCCACGTCGACGGCGAGATCGTCGTCATCCAGGACGCCGACATGGAGTACGACCCGGCCGAGGTCCCGTCGCTCGTCGATCCGATCGTCGCGGGAGTGGCCGACGTCGTCTACGGCTCGCGGCTGGCCGGCGGCAAGCCGCAGCGCGCGTACCTCTTCTGGCACCTCGTCGGCAACCGCTTTCTGAGCCTGGTCACCGGTCTGCTCTTCAACACCACGCTCTCGGACATGGAGACCGGCTACAAGGCCTTCCGCGCCGACGTCCTGCGCTCGCTCGACCTGCGCGAGGACGACTTCGCGATCGAGCCCGAGATCACCGGCCAGATCTGCAAGCGCAAGCTCCGCATCTACGAGCTGCCGATCTCCTACTACGGGCGCTCGTACGAGGAGGGCAAGAAGATCACCTGGCGCGACGGTTTCAAGGCCCTCTGGGTGCTGTTTCGCGTCCGGCTTTCCTAGGAAGCCGCTCCGGGGGCGCGAACTAGCTCGACGTGCTCGAAGGAAAGACGCTCGCCGTCGTCGTTCCCGCCCACAACGAAGAGGCGCTGATCGACGCGACCCTGAACGGGATCCCCGGATTCGTCGACCGGATCGTCGTCGTCGACGATGCGTCCGGCGACGCGACGGCCGAGCGGGCACGCAGCGTCGAGGATCCGCGCATCGAAGTCGTGGTCCACGAACGCAACCGCGGCGTGGGTGCCGCGATCGTCACCGGCTACAAGCGTGCACTCGCCGAGCGGATCGATGCCGTCGCCGTGATGGCGGGCGACAACCAGATGGACCCGGACGAGCTCGAGCACCTCGCGCTGCCGGTCGTCCGGGGCGAGCTCGACTACGCGAAGGCGAACCGCCTGTTCACGGGCAGCGCCTGGCGGTTGATCCCGCGCAGCCGCTACCTCGGGAACGCGGTCCTGAGCCTGTTCACCAAGGTCGCGTCGGGCTACTGGCACATCGCCGACTCGCAGGCCGGTTACACCGTCATCTCGGGCGGGATGCTGCGACTCCTCGACCTCGACCGGATCTACACGAAGTACGGATTCCCCAACGACATGCTCGTGCACCTGAACGTGTGGAACGCCCGTGTGCGCGACTTCCCCTCGCGGCCGATCTACGGCGTCGGCGAGCGCTCGGGGATCAGGATCCGCAGCGTCGTACCGCGGATCTCGTGGCTGCTCTGGAAGGGCTTCTTCTGGCGGATGCGCGAGAAGTACGTGATCCGCGACTTTCATCCGCTCGTCTTCTTCTACTTCCTCGGGTTCGTGATGACGACGGTCGGGCTCGTGCTCGGCGTGTTCGAGACCGTGCTCCGGCTGAACGGGAATCACATCACCCCGGCGACGATCGTCCTCGTCGCCCTGCTGCTGATCTCGGGGTCGCAGTTCACGCTCTTCGCAATGTGGTTCGACATGGAGTCGAACAAGGACCTGCGATAACCCATGAGCACGGTCGACGATCCCGAGATCCAGCTCCGCGTCCTCGAGACGCTCGAGCACGCGAAGAACTACAACAAGTGGGTTGCCGACCTCGTCGTCCCGTACCTCGGCGACGATCCGCTCGAGATCGGCAGCGGGCTCGGCTATTTCGCGCGGAGCTTCCTCGAGTCGGGCGTGCCGCGCATCACCGTCTCGGAACGCGATCAGGAGAGCGCCGTGCGGCTCAGGGCGGCCTTCGCCGACCAGCCGCGGGTCGAGGTCCAGGAGATCGACATTGCCGGGCCGCCGCCCGAGCTGCCACATTTCTCATCGGTCGTCGCCTTGAATGTCCTCGAGCACGTCGAGGACGACGTGGCAGCGCTCACCGCGGCGAGCCGCCTGGTGAGGCTCGGCGGGTCGGTGATCGTGTTCGTCCCCGCTCACCCGTTCGCGATGAGCTCGTTCGACCGCAGCATCGGGCACTTCCGCAGGTACACGAAGAGCCGCCTGACCCGAACGTTCGCCGCGGCCGGGCTGCCGAACAGCGAGGTTCGCTACGTGAACGCGCCGGGCCTGCTCGCCTGGGTCGTCGGGATGAAGCTGCTCCGGCGAACGCCGAACGACCGGCTCGCCGTCCGGACCTACGACCGCATGGTGGTGCCGGTCGCGCGCAGGGTCGAGGAGCACGTCCCGCTTCCGTTCGGCCAGTCGCTCTTCGCGGTCGCCTGGTCGTAGCGGCCGCCGTGCAACTCGCCTTGCTCTGCGTCGGAGGCGGGATCCTCTTCGTGTCCGCCGGCCTCTTCGCGACGCTGCTTCGCTTCCCCTCGCCGATCGCGTACGGCCTTGCGACGAACCTCATCGCGTGGACGATGGTCGTTGCCGCGACGCTCGGGCTCTCGCCGTTCCAGGCCGTTCGGCCCGCGACGACGTGGGTCTGGCTGCTTGCAGCGTCGGCGGCCGCCTTCGCTGCCTGGGGGATCGCCGGCCGCCCGCGCCCGCCGCTCGCGGGGATCCGAGGACAGGCGAGCGCAGCCCTGGCCGACCGAATGGTTCGCGTGCTCGCGCTCGTCGTGGCAGCGGGTACCGGCTACAGCGTCGCCCTGGCTGCGGCGGCGCCGGAGAACGAAGGGGACTCGCTCGTCTACCACGTTGCCCGCGCGGGGTTCTGGTACCAGGGTCGTGCCGTCGGCTACATCGGCAATGCGGTCGAGACGCGCCTCAACGTCAACCCGCCGAATGCCGAGATCGGCCAGCTCTTCACGATGCTCGTGTCCGGGAGCCAGCGCTTCGTCGGGCTGGTGCAGATCTCAGCGCTCCTGGTGTGCATCCTCGCCGCGGTCGGCCTGGCCAGGAGGTTGGGCGGCGAGCCGCGCGCCGCGCTCTGGGCGGGCCTGCTCGTGGCGACGCTGCCGGTGATCGCGACGCAGGCGCCGACCGCGCTCAACGATCTCGTGGTCGCCTCGTTCCTCGCCACCGCCGCGTTCTTCCTCCTCGGGAGCGCCCGCTCGGAGCACATCCTGGCGGGGCTCGCCCTGGCGCTCGGCGTCGGGGCCAAGTTCACGGCCGTGCTGTCGATCCCGGTGCTCCTGCTCGTGATCGCCGCCGCGCCGGGACCCGGCGGCTCGCCAAGACGTTCTGGCTGTTGGCCGTCGGCGCGTTGGGCGGCTCGGTCTGGTACCTCGTCAACCTCGCGGAGACGGGACATCTCGACGGCGGGCTCGCGGACCAGGCCTCGCAGACTCCGGGCTCATTGCACGTCGTCGCCGGGACGCTCGTTCGGTTCGTGTTCGGCTCCCTCGACCTGTCGGTGGGCTCGTCCCGCAGCGAGCTGCTCTACCTCGACGTGGGCTTCACGATGCTGCTCGTCGCGGTCGTCGCACAGCAGAGGCGGCGCAAGGGGAGCTTCACCTGGCTCGGTCTCTCGGCGGTCTGCGTCGCCGCGGCGCCGATCGTCGTGAGGGGCGTGTACGAGTTGCTCGACAGGGTCGCCGCAGGCCACGTGGCCGGGCTCGCCTCCGGTCCGAATCTCACGGCGGGCGCCACGCCCTCCTGGTTCGGGCCGCTCGGCTCGATCGGCCTCTTGCCGGCGTGCTCGTGGCCGTCCGCGCATTCAGGCTGCGAACGGTTGGATCGATCCGCGCTCGTCCTGTCTGCGGCGCCGCTGATCCTGATGGTCTGCCTGGCCGTCGCGCTCGTCTGGGACCCGTGGCGCGGCCGGTTCTTCATCTTCGGATTCGTGCTCGCCGTCGCGGCCTGGCACCTGTTCTACCCGTACCGTTGGCTGACGTGGGCGGTGACGGTCGTCGCCTGCATCACCATGACGGCCGCGCTCGTGAACACGCTCGCCAAGCCTTCGGGGCTTTCGATTCTCGGCGGCAGCGCGGTCGGTGTCTGGGGTAAGCCGGACTGGTTCGTCCAGTCGATCCTGCGCCCGGGCGGGGAAGAGGTGTCGATCCTCCGCTTCACCGAGAAGCGGATCCCGGCCGGCGCGTCCCTCGCGGTCGCTCCGCGGGGCAACGACTTCCTGTCTCCCTACTTCGGTCGTGACCTGACCCGGAGGCTGAGCCTCGTACTCGACGGCGGAGGCGTCAGCGAGCGGGCCGACTGGCTGATCGCCGCTCCAGGCGTCCGCCCGCTCGTCTGCCGCGGCGAGTGGCGCGTGCTCCTCGCGCCGGCGACGGGCTGGCTCGTCCTCGAGCGGGCACGTGCACATCGGCCTTGTGCGGCGCCGGCCCGGTTGAACGGCTGAGAGTGTGTCGACCACCGCCAGAGGGGGCAACATGCGCGGGTGCGCTCGTCGCTTCGCGCGTTCCTCGGCACCCCGCTCGCCGTGGCGTGCGCGATCGCGTGCTTCCAGCTCGGCTGGGCCGGCTGGTACGTCGCCCATCACCCCGCCGTGTCGCTCGCCCATGTCGGGATCGAGTTCAAGCGCCATGAGGGCACGAGCGCGGCGATCTCGCGCCTCCACGGAGACCAGAGCGACTACTTCGGGTACGACGGCCAGTTCTTCCTCTACATCGCGCTCGACCCGATCCGCGCCCGGAGCTATCTCGACGTTCCCGCCTATCGCTACAGCCGGCCGCTGTACCCCCTGGCTGCTCGCGCGCTCGCTCTCGGCCGGCCCGGGGCTGTCCCCTGGTCGTTGCTTCTCCTCGGCATCGCGGGCGTCGTCACGGCGACGTTCGCGGTGGCGAAGATCCTCGAGCGCGAGCGAACCGGGGTCTGGTACGCGGCGCTGCTGGGCGTCTACCCGGGCTTGCTGATCGCAGTCTCATGGGACCTGTCCGAGGCGCTCGCCTACGGGTTGGCCGCCCTCGGCCTGCTCGCGTTCGGGCGCGACGGACGTCGCCCCCTCCTCGCCGCCGCATGCTTCGGCCTCGCCGGAGTGACCCGCGAGACGACGCTGCTCTTCCCGCTCGCCCTGGCCCTGGCCCTCGTCTTCCAGTCGCGAAGGGTGCGCGACGGCCTCCAACTCCTCGGCCTGTCGGTGCTGCCGTACGTGGCGGTCAAGATCGGGCTCGCGCTCTGGCTGCACTCCGCCGGCGCCGCGCGCGCGACGCACTTCGAGCCGCTTCCGTTCCTCGGCCTCATCCGGCAGTGGCCGTGGTCCGACCTCCATGTCCAGCAGGCGCTGACCGTCGTGCTTCCGGCTCTCGGCGCGCTCGTCGTCGCGTGGCGTGCCTTCCGCCGCATCACCCCGGAGTTGCTCGCACTTGTCCTGAACGTGCTCGTGCTCGTCGTCTTCCTCCCCGAGGCGTCCTATGCCGACTACCTCGCCTCGGGGCGGATCACGACCGGCGTCGTCCTCGCATTCATGCTCTGCCTTCCTCGGGTGGCGGCGGAGCACAGGGAGTCCGAGGCCTGGCCGCTCTTCGTTCTCTGGCTGATGCCGCTCTACACGTTCCTGCCCGCCGTGCTCCATCGCTGACAGTTTGGAAAGGGTCCGTAAGGATCAAAACGACCGCCCGATGGTGCGAGTACGATCCCGCGAATGGCGACCTCGGTTGTCACTGGTGGCGCGGGGTTCCTGGGGTCGCATCTCTGCGACTACCTGATCGAGCAGGGACATCATGTCGTCTGTGTGGACAACCTCGAGACGGGGTCGCTCGAGAACGTCGAGCATCTCACCGGGACGACTTCACGTTCCTCTATCAGAACGTGATCGAGCCGATCACGATCGAGGGACCGGTCGACTACGTCTTCCATCTCGCCGCTCTTGCGAGCCCCGTCGACTACCTGCGCGCGCCGCTCGCGTCGCTGAAGGTCGGCTCGTACGGGACGCACAACGCGCTCGGGCTGGCGAAGTGGAAGCGCGCCCGTTTCCTCATCTCGTCGACCAGCGAGGTGTACGGCGACCCGCAGGTGCATCCGCAGCCGGAGACCTACTGGGGCAACGTCAATCCGATCGGCCCGCGCGGCGTCTACGACGAAGCGAAGCGCTACGCAGAGGCGCTGACCATGACGTACCACACGCAACAGGGCGTCGACACGTGCATCGCGCGCATCTTCAACACGTACGGACCGCGGATGCGCCGCAACGACGGGCGCGCCTCGGTCAACTTCCTGAACCAGGCGATGGCCGGCAAGCCGCTGACCGTCTACGGCGACGGGTCGCAGACTCGGTCGCTCTGCTACGTCGACGATCTGATTCGAGGCCTCTACCTGCTTGCGACGAGCGGCGAGCATCTGCCTGTCAATCTCGGCAACCCCGATCACGAGGTGACGATGCTCGAGTTGGCGCAGACCGTGATCCGCGTCGCAGGGTCGACGAGCGAGATCGTCTTCGAGGCGCTGCCGATCGACGACCCGCAGATCCGTCGTCCCGACATCACGCGTGCTCGGCAGATTCTCGGCTGGTCACCCGACGTCGACCTCGAGGAAGGGCTCAAGCGTTGGCTGAAGGCGCTCGGCCGGGAGCCGGTCGAGGCTTGACGCGCAGAAGGGTGGGCCTGTTCGCCGCGGTGCTCGCAGCGGCGCTGATCGGAGCGACCGCGGGCTCGGCCGACGGCTCCCGCTACCTGCGCATCGGGATCTACGACGAGGCGCAGACGCTGTACGGGCCGATTCCCCAGACGTTCTCGCAGCTCGGTCAGCTGCACGTGCAGGAGATCCGGGAGAACGTCTACTGGGGTGGGAACTACGGCGTGGCGCAGAAGCGGCCTGCGGATGCGCGCGACCCGAACGACCCCGCGTACCACTGGGATCTCTACGACCGCACCGTCGAGTACGCGCAGCAATACGGCATCCACGTCCTGTTCTCGATCTACGCCACGCCGACGTGGGAGAGCGGGAACACCTCGAAGAACGTCGCACCGAAGAATCCCGACGACCTGCGCGACTTCGCGTACGCCGCGGCGAAGCGCTACAGCGGATCGTTCGTGAACGAAGACGGCAGGGTCCTGCCGGCCGTCAAGGAGTGGACGGCCTGGAACGAGCCGAACAACCCGACGTTCCTGTCGCCGCAGTACAAGCGGGTTGGCAAGTCGTGGGTGATCCAGAGCGCGGTGAACTACGCGAAGATCTGCAACGCCGTCTACGACGGTGTTCACGCCACACTCCAGAACGGGGAGCGCGTCGCGTGCGGCGTCACCGCTCCGCGAGGGAACAACGACCCGTCCAGCAGCCGTCCGTCCGTCTCGCCGCTTGCGTTCCTGCGAGCGAGCAAGAAGGCGGGCCTGAGACGCTTCGACGCCTGGGCTCACCACCCGTACTACGCGGGGCCGAGCGACCAGCCCACGACGAAGCCGGTCTCCGCGAAGGGCGCCCCCGCGACGGCAGTCACGCTCGGCAATCTCAACGACCTGATCCGCGCGGTCACTCAGCTCTACGGGAACAAGCGCATCTGGATCACCGAGTACGGCTACCAGACCAACCCGCCCGACGCGCTCTTCGGCGTCTCGTGGGCGAAGCAGGCTCTCTACCTGAAGCAGGCATTCGGCATCGCCAAGCAGAATCCGAGGATCGACCTGATGCTGTGGTTCCTGCTCAAGGACGACCCGAACCTCGACGGCTGGCAATCGGGGTTGATCACGATCGGTGGGAAGAAGAAGCCGGCCTTCGCGGCGTTCCAGCAGTTGTTCCGGTAGGACCCGCGCATGCCGACCGATCTCGATCGCTGGCCGGGAGCAGAGCGGCGGTTTCCGCCGCGCACCTCGGCGACGTGGGTGGTGCGCACCGGTCTCGCGCGCTGGCTGCGGTCGCAGGCGGCCGAGCTCGCCGCCGGCCCGCCGGTGCGGATCCTCGATGTCGGCTGCGGCGTCAAGCCGTACTACCCGTTCTTCGCCGGAGTCAGCTCGGAGTACGTCGGGGTCGACGTCGTCGAGAACCCGGCGGCCGAGCTGCTCGGTCCGGTCGAGGCGCTGCCGGTCGAGGACTCGAGCTTCGACGTCGTGCTCTGCACGCAGGTGCTCGAGCATTGCGACGACCCCGACCAGGCCGTGCGCGAGCTGCGCCGCGTGACCCGGCCGGGAGGCCGCGTCCTCGCATCGACGCACGGCGTGCAGGTCTACCACCCGTCGCCGGAGGATTACTGGCGCTGGACGCACACCGGGCTCGCGCGCCTGTTCGAGCGGAACGCCGAGTGGTCGGCGCTGGCCGTCGAGCCCGGAGCTGGCTCCGCGTCGGGGCTCGCGATGCTGCTCGCCACGTTCACGGAGTTCGGGTTGCGCCGGTCCGTCCTCGCGAAAGGGCCCGTCAGCCTGCTCAATCGCGCCGGCGCCGCCCTGGATGCCCGGAGCGCGCGGCTCCGAGAGCCAGTTCCGGGATCGCTGATCCCGAACTTCCACGTCGTCGCGGTCCGGTAGTGCGCCTGCTCCGCCGGAACGCGCTCGGCGTCTACGCGGTCTACGCGGCGGCGATCCTCTCCGGCCTGCTCGTCACGCCAGTGGTGATCCATTCGATCGGGACCTCGGCTTTCGGTGTCTGGTCGTTCATCGGGTCGGTGACGATCTATCTCTCGATTCTCGACTTCGGCGTCGGCCCGTCGATCGTCCGCTTCGCGGCCGAGGCGCGCGGGCGCCGCGCCGAGCACGATCTGAACGAGGTCGCGTCGGCCGGCCTGACCATCTACGCCGTGATCGGGCTGCTCACACTGCCCGTCGGGCTTGCGCTCGCGTTCATCGTCCCCGCGGCCGTGAGTGCCCCGCAGGACCTCGTCTGGGACGCCAGGATCGCGACCTTCCTCGTCGTGCTCTCGCTCGCGGCGCGGTTCCCGCTCGGACTGTTCAACAACCTGCTCGTCGCCCAAC
Organism: uncultured Thermoleophilia bacterium; assembly: GCA_963846895.1. GTDB lineage: Bacteria > Actinomycetota > Thermoleophilia > Gaiellales > Gaiellaceae > PALSA-600. Next base: position 33,019 of record CAWJXR010000006.1, read on the forward strand.
AGCGGTGGGACTTGCAGAACCTCGCGAACTTCCTCTCGACCGTGCTCTACGCGGGGCTTGTCGTCGTCCTCATGCCTCGTTACGGCGGGCTCGTTCTGCTCGGCGCGCTGACACTTGGCACGACGCTGTTCAGGCTGACCTTGCCGTTGCTGTGGCTGCGGCGCGAGCTGCCCGGGCTGCATCTCTCGCGGACGCTCGTCTCCCGCGTCCGGCTGCGCCAGTTGGCCGTCTTCAGCTCCTCGAACTTCCTGGTCCATGTCGCCCAGAAGATCGTGTTCTCGACCGATGTGATCGTCGTCGGGATCGTGCTCGGCTCCGCCGCGTCCGGTATCTATTCCGTCCCGGCGAAGCTCTTCGCGCTCGTCTTCGGGATCGGAACCGCCGTCACGTCGCTCATGTTTCCCGCGTTCGCCGAGCTGGAGGGCGCAGGAGCAACCGACCGGCAGCGCCGTCTCCTGCTCGTCGGGCTGCGGGTGGGCTGCGCCCTGATGCTCGTGCTCGCGCTGCCCCTGCTGCTGATCCCGGACCTGCTGATCCAGGCCTGGATCGGCGCCGGGTTCCACGCCAGCTATTCGGTGCTGGCGATCCTCGCACTCGTCCTGCTCGTCCACCAGCCGATCTACGTGCTCACGCAGTTCCTGATCGCGCGGGCCAAGCAGCGCGAGATCGCGGTCGTCTCGATCATCGTCACGCTCGTCAACCTCGTGCTGTCGTTCGTCCTCGCCTGGACGTGGGGGCTTCCGGGCGTGGCGGTGTCGACGCTCGCAACCGACACCGCGATGCTCATCTGGATCGTCCCTCGCATCGCCGCGCCCGCGGCGGGCACGTCGAGCGGCGAGCTCGTGCGAGCGATTGCGCGGCCCGTGCTGCCGGCGTCGGTCGCGGCCGTGGTGATCCTCGTCGGGCTGGCACGGTGGTGGGACCCGCGCACGTTGCTGGAGCTCGTGCCGCTGGGTGTCGTCTGGACGCTCGGCGCGGGGGCTGCGATCTGGAGGTTCGGCCTCGTCACGCGCGAGCGCGAGCAGTTCCGGCGTGAGCTGTGGCGCGGCGGACGCGCCGTCGCCACCGCCGCGCCGGAGATCTAGGTGTCCTCCCTCGGGAGGTAGCGGTCGAGCACCTCGTCGGCGTAGCGCCGCGCGAGCACGTCCCAGTCGAGCTCCTTCCCGGCACGGGTGGCTGCGGCCGCCAGCCTGCCGCGCGCCGCTTCGTCGTCGAGCAGCCCCGCGACGGCGTCGACGAAGGCCCGAGCGTCGGGCACGAGCACGCCCGCACCCGTCTCACGCAGGTTCGCCGTCACCTCGTAGTCGTACGACACCGTCGGGACGCCGAGGCCGATGAGCTCGGACACCTTCGCGGCCCGGATGCCCTGGTCGGCCGTGCGGGCGTACGGCGCGACGTCGAACGCGGCCGCGGTGGCGAGCGCCTGGTCACGCGGCAGACGGCCCAGGAGCAGCACGTCCTCGCGGCCGGCCAGGCGGGCCTGCAGCCGCTCGCTCGGCCCGCCGACGAGCCAGAGCCTGGCGTGCGGCACGCGGAGGCGGATCTGCTCCCAGAGCTCGAGCAGGTGGTCGACGTTGTAGAGCGGATTGTCGGCACCCGTGTCGCCTTCCGTCAGGAGATGCGCCGCCATCCAGCCGAGTACCACCTCGCCCGCCTGCTTGCGCGCAGCAGCCGCCGCTCGCAGCTCGGGCGTGGCGGCGGCGAGGTTCACGCCCTGCGGGATGACGATCCACGGCTTCGAGACACCGAGCGACTCGTACCGGCGTGCGGCGGTCTCGGCAGTGACGACGTAGGCACGAACGGCAGCGCTCTGCATCTGCCCGATCTCGCGTGGGGAGAACGTCGGGTCGTCGGCGTCCATCACTGCCGCGCCACGCCACCGGGGCAGCTGGTCGAAGTCGAGGGAGAGCAGGTTCGGGTAATGCGAGACGGCACGGCCGAGCACGCCGGTCAGGAGCAGCGGCTTGGTCACGGTGAACGCGCGGAAGCCGAGGCCGCGCGGGATCCGGCTGTCGGGCAGCCGCAGCAGGCACGCATCGAGCCGGTCGAGGCGGGGGAGGAGCTCGGCGTAGCGCGGGTTGTTGTGTCCGTGGAACCAGATCGAAAGGAGCGCGATGCGATCCGCCGCGGGACGCCCACGTGCGAGCTCGCGCAGCGAGATCTCCTTCATGCCGTGGCTCGCTCGTAGACGTCGAGTGTCCGGTCGGTCATGCGGTCCAACCGAGAACTGCTCGCGCGCACGGCGGAGCCCGTTCGCTGCGAGCGCGGTCCGCTGCGACTCGTCGCCGAGCAGTGCGATCAGGCGGTTGGCGACCGCCGCGGCATCGCCGGGGTCGGCGAGCAACCCGGTCTCGCCTTCGACCACGATCTCCGGCACAGCGCTCACGCGCGTCGCTACGACGGGCAGCGAAGACAGCATCGCCTCGAGCAGCACGATGCCGAATCCCTCCCAGCGTGAGGTGTGCGCGAACACGTCTGCTCGGTCGAGCCAGTCGCGAGGCTCGACCCGGCCGGGAATCAGCACGGAGTCGGTGAGCCCGAGTCGTCGCGCGTGCGCCTTCGTCTGCTCTTCGAGCGGCCCCCAGCCGAGGATCGCCAGCCTGGCCTCCGGATGCGCAGCCGTGACGCGTGCGAACGCATCCAGCAGCGTCGCATGGTCCTTCTGAGCGATCAGGCGGCCGATCGCGAGCACGAGCGGGGCGCCTGCCGGCACTCCGAGCTGCTCGGGCGTCACCTCGGACGGGACGGCGGGTCTCTCGTCGAGGCCGTAGTGGATCGTCTCGAGCTTCCCTGCCGGCAGCCCCGCCTCGATGTGGAAGCGGCGAACCGCCTCCGAGATCGCGACGATGCGGCGCACGCCGTGCATCAACCCGCGGTCGACGTAGCGAAACGGGCCGAGCAGGTACCGGTCGTCGTTGTGACGTGTCGAGACGAACGGGATGCGCAGCACATGCGCGGCGAACGACCCGTACGCGTCGGCGTGGACCATATGGGTGTGCACGAGGTCAGGCTTCGCCGACCGGATGCGCTGTGTGACAGACGCGGCCAGCCGAGGCGATACGTCGTGTCCGCACGGCACGCGTTCCCACGGGATCCCGTGCTCGTCGAGCGCGTCGTGGAAGCGTGCTGCGTCGACGCCCGCGTCGAGCGACAGGAAGCGCGCGTCGACACCTCGGGCCCGGAGCGCCGGCAGAAGCGCGAGCAGGTGCTGCTCGGCGCCGCCGACCCCTTGCACCTTGGTCAGGTGCAGGACTCTCACCGCGCCGCCAGGATGCGCTCGTAGAGCTCGTCGGTATCGGCGACCATCCGTTCGGTCGAGAACCGCTCGCGCATCCGCTGTGCCCCGAGCGCGCCGAGGCGCGCACGAAGGCCGCGATCCGCCTGCAGCCTCAGCAGGTCCCCGGCGAGGCGCTCGACGTCGCCGGTCGGTGCCAGGAAGCCCGTCTCGCCGTCGTCGACGACCGTGCGCGTTCCACCGGCGTCCGTCGCGACGACGGGCAGTCCTGCGGCCAGCGCCTCGATCGCCACGACCGGCGTTCCCTCGTTGGCCGACGTAAGCAGGAAGGCGTCGAACGCCCCGTACCACGCTCCCATGTCCTCGACATAGCCGAGGATGTGCACGCGATCGGACAGGTCGAGGGTGTGCGCGAGCTGCTCGATCTCGCCGCGCAGCTCGCCGTCCCCGGCGAGGACGAGCGTGCTTCCGGGTACCAGGGCCGCGACGCGGACCAGGTCGGAGGGCCGCTTGATCGCCGACAGGCGGCCGGCCCAGCCGATCACGAACTCGTCGTCGCCGGCGCCGACCACGGCGCGTTTCGCAGGCCGGGAGGACGCGGCGGCGGCCAACCGCCGGTCGAGCGCGAACCCGTAGCGGATGACCGTGATCTTGTCGTGCGGCGCGACGTGGAACCGGACGAGGTCGTCTCGCACCTCCTCGCTGACCGCGACGATCGCGTCGGTCGCGTGAGCGAGGCCCCGTTCGAGGAGCCGGAAGGCGCGCTCGCGCCGCGACTCGAAGTACCCGCTGAGAACGTGACCGTGAAAGGTGTGCACGCGCGCCCTCGGCTTCGCGCTCCCGCGCCGTGAGCGCAGCGATCCGCCCGGTTGCCCCTGCCTTCGACGTGTGCGTGTGCAGCACGTCGGGCCGGCGCTCGCGGAGGAGCGCACGCAGCTGCCGGGTCGCCGACAGGTCGTTGCGCGGCGACACCTCGCGGGTCAGCTCGGCCAGGTGCAGATGTGGAACGCCGAGCTCGGCTCGCGACCGCTTCCATCGACGCTTCCCCGGGCGGCACAGTGCCGGCGACGACGAGCACCTCATGGCCGCGCTCCTGCTGGCCGGCGGCGAGCTCGAGCACCGACAGCGCCGCGCCGCCGACGTTCAGGCGGGCGATCGCATGGACGATCTTCATTCCGCGAGCGCCCCGCTCGACGCCAGGCCGATGATCACGCCGCCGACGAGCCAGAAGCTCGCGGCCAGCGGCGTCCCGCCGAAGAAGCCCTCGCCCGCGAGGGCGCCGATCGAGGCCGCCAGCCAGGCGGCAGGCAGCGGGGCAACGATGCCGGTCGCGCGTCTGGCGGCCCGCCACGACGCTCGGCCGAGTGCGACGAGCAGCCCGAGCATCAGCACACCGCCGACGACCCCGAGCTCGTACAGCACCTGGTCCCACGTCTGCTGCGGGATGAACGGCTTCGTCGCCGGCGGGAAGTACGAGAGCGGCTGGTCCGGGAAACGGCGCCGAGCGGCCGGGAGATAGACGACGAACGTCTTCGGAGGCAGCTCGCCGTACCAGCCTGTGCCGAGCAGCGGGTGCGCGAGGAACACGCGTCCTCCGACGTAGGCGTACACGAGCCGCTGGCTCCAGCTGGCCGCGTACTGGCCCGGCCGGGACTCCGGCTTGCCGAACCACGACTGGAGAAAGCCCAGGTCGCCGGCGCGAATGACGAGCGTTCCGACCGTCACGGCCGCGACGACGGCGGCAAGCGCACCTGCGCCCCGCCACGTCCACCAGCGCCGCGCGCCGACGACGGCGAGGAGCGCTGCGGCTCCGAGATACAACCCGAGCAGGCTGGCCAACGCCGCACCGAGCACGCAGCCCACAGAGCCCGCCACGATCGCAACCACTGTTCGCGTTCGGGGCCCGCCCGTGAAGAGCCGGATAAGCCCGTAGAGCAGTGGCAGCGTCGCGAGCGCGGCGAAATCGTGCTCACCGAGGAACGACGCTTGCCGCCCCCCGTTCGTCACGAACCGAACCACGCCGACGAGGTCCGCCGCGATCGTGAAGATGATCAGCACGTCGACGATCGCCTCGAGGCGCTCGCGCGTCCTGACGAAGACCGCTGCGCCGAGACCGAGCACGGTCAGCTCGATCAGCTTCGCGCCCGCCACGAATGCGGTCGACCCGTTCGCGGCGGCCGTCCCGAGGACGAGCAGGCCGAAGGCTCCCGCACTGAGCGCCGCGGCGGCCGAGCCCGCAGGCAGGCCGGTTCGGACGATCGTCCAGACGGCGACGCCGGCGAGCGCGGCCAGCAGGATGTCGCCCGGGACGATCGACGCGGTCGTGCTCCCGAACGAGACGTTCAGGCCGGGCTGGTCACGGGCGCGGACGAGCGCAAACGCAAGTGTCACGATCAGAAGGGCGAAGGGCGGCGAGCGCAGTTGTGGCCAGAGGGCCATTCGGTTGAGCGCGGGCACGCCCGCCTACGATAGTCGGATGCGGGTCGTCTTCCTTACCGGCATCTGGCCGCCCGATGTCGGTGGCCCGGCGACGCACGGCCCCGACTTCGCCGCCTTCCTGCGCGACCGCGGACACTCGGTGCACGTCGTGACGATGACCGATTCGGAGCCGAGCGAGCGCCCCGTCCCGGTGGAATCGGTCGCGCGCTCCCGGCCGTTCGTCGTCCGGTACCCGCTCGTCGCCGCGATCGGCTACCGGCTCGCGCGTCGCGCCGATGTCGTCTATGCGACGGCGACGTACGCCGCAGCCGCAGTTGCCGCCGCCCGCCGGCCGCTCGTCGCGAAACTCGTCTCCGATCCCGCGTACGAGCGGGCCTGGCGCTACGGCCTCTTCCGCGAGAGCCTCGAGGCGTTCGCCCACGCATCGGACCCGCGGCTCGCGGCCCTCAGGCGCCTGCGAACCGCCTCGTTGCGCCGTGCGAAGCGAATCGTGGTCCCGAGCCGCTATCTCGCCGAGATCGCCGGAGGGTGGGGCCTCGACCGTGGGCGGATCGAGGTGCTCGTCAACCCGGCACCGCCTCCGACGGACGTCCAGGCCGAGCAGCTCGACCCGGGAACATTCGTCTTCGTCGGCCGCCTCACCTCGCAGAAGGCTCTCCCCGTCGCGTTGCGAGCGGTCGCCGAGGTTGAGGGAGCAAGGCTGCTCGTCGTCGGCGACGGCCCTGAGCGCGCGTCGCTCGAGCAGCTCGTGCGGGAGCTCGACCTCACGAGCCGAGTCTCGTTCGCGGGCGCCCGCTCGCGCGACGAGGTGCTGCGGGCGCTCGCCGGCGCGCGCGCGGCGATTCTCTCGAGCGCGTGGGAGAACCTGCCGCATGCCGCCGTCGAAGCGTTGTCCGTCGGGACACCGGTGATCTCGACTGCGGTCGGCGGAGTCCCGGAGGTCGTCCATGACGAGCAGAACGGCCTGCTCGTTCCCGCCGGGGACGTCGCGGCGTTCGCCGGCGCGATCAGGCGCGTACTCGAAGACGACGCGCTGCGGGCTCGGCTGGCTGCGGCCACCCGGCCGTCGATCGCGACGATCGGCCGCGATCGGATCTACGAGCGCCTCGAGGGCGTCCTGCTGGAGGCGGCTCGCTGACGCGTCGGGTCCTCTTCGTCGGGCGCGGACGTGTCTCGCTCCCTCTGCAACCGTGGCTCGCCAAGAAATGGGATGCCCTCGCCGAGGTGTTCGACCTGCGCGTGCTCAATCCGGGGACGGGATCCGGCGACCCGCGGTTTCGGCTCCTGCGCGACAGCGCGTTCGAGTTCTACCCGCGCCTGCCGGTGGAGGTCGCACGGGAGCTCCGCTCGTTCAGGCCCGACGCCGTGATCGCGGCCGATCCGTTCGTCGCGGCCGGCGTGCGCACGGGCTGCCGTCTCGCGTCGTCGCGCCCGAAGGTGATCGTCGAGGTGCACGGCGACCCGAGGACCTTCACGCGCGGCTACGGGTCGCCGGCCAGGCGTGTGCTCTCACCGCTGACGGACGCGGTCGCCCGTTACGGGGTGCGTCACGCCGATGCGACCCGCGGGCTCTCGCACTTCACGTCGACGCTGATCGAGGGGATGCGCGGACTGCCGGCGACCGCGTGCTTCCCGACGTACAGCGACCTCTCGGCGTTCACCGATCATCCGCTCCAGCCTGTTCCCGACGAGCGCCGGGTCGTGTTCGTCGCCGCGCTCGAGCAGTACAAGAACGTCGACGGGCTCGCGGCGGCCTGGCGCCGGGTGGGCCGCGAGCTCTCGGACGCGACGCTCGTGGTCGTCGGCAAAGGATCGCGCCAGCACGTGATCGACCAGCTCCGTCGAGAGATGCCGGGCCGGGTCGAGCATCACCCGGAGCTGCCTCCTGACGGGGTCGCCGAGCAGCTCGACCGGTCGCGGGCGCTGATTCTCCCCTCGTGGCCCGAAGGGCTCGGCCGGGTCGTGCTCGAGGCGTTTGCCCGGGGTCGAACTGCCGTCGCGACGAACGCGGGCGGTATTCGTGACATCGTCACCGACGGTCATGACGGCATCCTCATTCCCACCGCCGACACTGACGCGCTCGTCGAGGGCATGCGGCGGATCCTCGAGGACCGCGACCTGGCCGTGAGGCTGGGGAACGCCGCCCATGAGTCGTACGCACCGTGGCACCAGACCGCGGAGGACTTTGCACGGTCCTACGGAGATCTCGTCGATCGCGCGCTCGCCGGCGCGCGGTGAAGCTCGTCTTCATCACGCAGACCCTCGACCCGGAGCATGGAGCGCTGGCCCAGACCCTCGACCTCGTGCGCGCGCTCGCTCTGCGGACCGACGAGTTGCACGTCCTCACGCGGGACGATCGCTGGGGCCTGGCGCCGGCCAACGTCGTCGTGCGCACGTTCGACGCCCGCGGGAAGGCTGGGCGAGCTGCGGCCTTCGAGCGGGGACTCAGCCCGTCGCTTCGCGGGGCGGACGGAGTGCTCGTCCACATGGTCCCGACATTTCTCGCTCTGGCCGCGCCGCAGGCGCGGTTGCGGCGCGTGCCGATGCTCCTCTGGTACACGCACTGGAATGCGAGCCGGTCGCTTCGCCTCGCGACGAGGCTCGCGGACGTCGTCCTGAGCGTCGACCGGTCGAGCTTCCCGCTCGACAGCCCGAAGGTCCGCGGCATCGGGCATGCGATCGACGTCGACGTGTTCGACGCGCCGCCCGCCGAGCCGCATGCAGGCCCGGTGCGGCTGCTCGCCTTCGGTCGGACGGCCCGCTGGAAGGGGCTCGCCACGCTGCTCGAGGCGTTTCGAATCGCGGACCTCGATGCGACGTTGGAGTTGCGCGGACCGTCGCTGACTCCCGATGAGGTGGTGCATCGTCACGAGCTCGAGTCGGCAGCGGCGGAGGACCCGCGCGTCACCGTCGAGCAGCCGGTTCCGCGTGCCGACGTGCCGGGGCTGTTGCGCTCGGCCGACGTCGTCGTCAGCCCCGCCGAACCGCGCGCAGGCGCGACGCTCGACAAGGCCGTGTACGAGGCTGCGGCCTGCTCACGCACGGTGGTCACGACGAACGCCGCGCTGGCTCCGTTCGTAAGCGATCTGGCGCTGCCGCTCCTCGCGGCAGCGCGTGATCCGGAGGCGCTCGCGCGCTCACTCGGGGCCGTCGTCGGCGCGACCGTGGCCGAACGCGCCGAGGTCGGCGCAGAGTTGCGACGCCGCGTCGTCCGTGATCACTCGCTTGCGCACTGGGCCGACACCGTGATCTCGACCGTGACAGAGGTACGATCGCGCGGTGGCGGCTGAGCCTCAGATCGACGAGCCCGCTCCTTCTCCACCGCCCGTCGAAGACGTCCGCGCGATCCGGCCCTACGTGCTCTCGCGTGGGCAACTGCGGACGTGGACGCGCAGGCTCGCCAGCATCGTCGCGCTGGCGACGATCGACGTCATCGGCCTCATCGTCGGGCTGTACGCCGCACTCGCGCTCCGGTCGCTGGTCTTCGATCCCAAGCCGATCCTCTGGGGGCTCCTCTGGGACCACGAGTCGAGCTGGCTCGCGTTCTTGATCCTGCTCTTGATCCTCGTCTTCTGGCAGGCGGGCCTGTACCGGCCGCGCGAGACGCGTGAGGCCGCCGCCCGGGTCGTCTCGAGCGTGCTGCTCGTCGCGCTGCTGTCGCTCGTTTTCGCAATCGGCACCGGACAGCACTTCACGACGTTCGGCCTCTATCTCGTTGCCTCGCTCTTCGTCGCGACGCTGATCGGCGCTCTGCGCGGAAGCTACGAGACGGTCACCGCGATGGTGCTGCGGCGATCCGGCGTGCGCAGAAAGGCCTTGCTCGTCGGCGACCATGCGCAGCGCGCGCACCTCCGCGAGACGCTCGGCGCGAGCCGCCGCGGCATCTACTACGCGTTCGACGGCGAGTGCGAGCTGGTCGGCGAGGTCGAGGCGATGCTCGTCACGCGTCCGTTCGACGAGGTGATCGTCGCGGACGCTGGGATCGACGAGGTCAGGCTGCTGAGCCTCGTCGAGGCGGCGCACAAGCGCGGCGTCAGGGTCCGGGTCGCGCCGCGCACGACCGAGCTCTTGATCGAGCGCGGCGAGTACGTCCCCGGCCAGGGGATCCCCCTGTTCGAGCTGCGCCCGCCGATCTTCGCGGGCGCCCAGTGGGCGACCAAGCGAAGCTTCGACGTCGTCGTCGGCCTGCTGTTCCTGATCATCGGGCTGCCGGTGTGGCTGCTGCTCGCCCTGGCGATCAAGTTGTCGTCGGCGGGGCCCGTGCTCTACGGCGACCGGCGGATCGGACTCGGCGAGCGGCCGTTCGAGATGCTCAAGTTCCGGACGATGGTCGCCGGCGCCGCCGAGGCTCAACCGGGGCTCGAGGAGGCGAACGAGGCGACCGGGCCGCTGTTCAAGATCCGCGACGACCCGCGGGTCACCGGCATCGGCAGGCTGCTCCGCCGCCTGTCGATCGACGAGGTCCCGAACGTGATCAACGTGCTCCGCGGCCAGATGTCTCTCGTCGGGCCGAGGCCGCTCCCGGTCCGCGACTACGAGCGCCTCGAGGAATGGCACCGCCGCCGCTACAACGTGCTGCCGGGCATGACCGGTCTCTGGCAGGTCGCGGGCCGCTCCGACCTGACGTTCGACGACCTCGTCCGGCTCGACTTCTACTACATCGAGAACTGGTCGATCTGGCTCGACATCTCGATCCTTCTCAGGACGCCCGCCGCCGTCTTCGCGCGGAAAGGCGCCTACTGAGAAGGCCGAGGCTGACGGCAACGTCGTCCAGCACGCGACGGCCGCGTCCCCGGGTCCAGAGCGACGGCCCCGTCGCAGCGGACGAAATCGGCGCTGCTCAGCACGTACTCCACGTTCGGCCAGCGATGTATGTGGACCGGCGTTGCCTCGCCGGGCTCGATCCGTGTCTCGAGGACCCGGACACGCTCGTTCTCGAGCAGCAGGCGATGCTGATCCGGTGCGGCCGTCAGTGCGTCCAGTGTGTCCGGCCACTCCCAGTGAGAACAGGCTGCTTCCGTTCGCACAGCTTCACGCCCGGCGGTCACCCTACGACGGTCGGCTCGGGCTCGCAAGCGGCGCGAGGAGGCTGCGCCTCGATCGCCGCTGTGCGAGCATGCGCGTGCCGTGCGCGAGTCGACTTCTCCCGGCCGGTGACGAGCAAGCGCTCACCGGAGTTCATCGCGATCCCGATGGTCGCGGCCGCGGTCGTCTATGGGGCGCTCGTGTACTGGGCCGTGACCGCCGACACGGGCCTGGCCTGGACGATCCTCACCATCGCCAGCTTCGCAATCGTCATCGTCGCGTTCCTTCTTCTGCTCAGGCGCAGCCCGCCCGAGTTGCCGGTTGCCCGAGCCGTCTCGCCCGGGGACGGCGTCTATCGGCTGCTCGTGATCGTCGAGGGTGCCGGCTCGGCAGCAGCCGTCCGCGACCACCTCGAGGCTGCGGCGGCCGGTAGGTCGGCGGAGGCGTTCGTGGTCGTCCCGACGCTCTCGTCACGACTCGACTGGCTGACGGGGGACCAGGACGCGTACGACCGGGCATCGACCGAGCTCGATGCGACCCTGGCCGGGTTGGCGACGGCTGGGATCCAGGCGCGCGGGCACATCGCCGCCCACGATCCGATCCAGGCCGCGGCGGACGGACTGCGCGAGTTTCCGGCCGACGCGATCCTCGTCATCACCTCGGCGGGCGAAACGGCGGCCGCCGCCGAGCCGGACGTCGCCGAGTCGCTGCGCACGAGCACGACCCTCCCGGTCACGCAGGTGACCGCGGCGGGACCAGCCTGAGGGCGCTCGCGCCGCCGCAGCGAGACGGCGGCGACATGAACGGGAGGTTGACGAGCATTCATCCAGCTTGGATGTCGTCCCGGCACTGGGTTAGATTTCGGCGGAAGCCGCAACTGCCCGGGAGGTAGAAGCGGCTCCTTTACACGGGAGGAGCGATGGCAGCAACCACTTCGAAGCTCGCGGCGGTCGAGCCGCGCGCCTTTTGGGATCACTTTCAGACGCTGACGACGATCGCGCGACCTTCGCGGCATGAGGAGCCCGTGATCGAGCACGTTCGCGCGTGGTCACAACGTCACGGCTTCGAACTGCACCAGGATGACGCGCGCAACCTCGTGATCGACGTGCCCGCCACGGAGGGTCGCGAATCAGCGCCGCTCATCGTTCTGCAGGGGCACCTCGACATGGTCTGCGAGCGCAATCCCGACAGCCCGAACGACCCGACCGAGGGACGGATCGAACTGCTCATCGACGGCGACTGGCTGACGGCGAACGGCACCACCCTCGGGGCCGACGACGGCGTTGCGATCGCAGCGATGATGGCCCTCGTCGACGACCCGTCGCTGCCGCACGGGCCCCTCCAGCTCCTCATGACCGTTGCGGAGGAAGTCGGCCTGGAGGGAGCGAACGGGCTCGACGGCTCGCTGGTGCACGGGAAGATCCTCGTCAATCTCGACAGCGAGGAGGATGGGCGCCTGACGGTCGGCTGCGCAGGCAGCACCGACACCTGGATTCGCATCGCGCCTCCCCGCGAGCCGGTCGATGCCGGCGCCGCCGCATTGACCGTGTCGGTGGGCGGCGGTCTCGGCGGGCACTCGGGCACGAATATCCACCTCGGGCGCTCGAACGCGATCAAAGTGCTCGGCCGCGCGCTGCGCGAGGCGTACGGAACGACGCCGTTCCGGCTCGTCTCCCTCCATGGAGGGAAGAGCCGCAACGCGATCCCGCGCGATGCGGCCGCCGTCTGCGTCGTTGCCAAAGACAGCGAGGGAGACTTTCGCGCAGCCGTTGGGGCTGCCGCCGCCGTGATCGGCGACGCATTCGCGAAGACGGACTCCGCAACGACGATCACGGTCGGGGCCGCCGACCCGGCTGCCGACGCGTGGACGGAAGAAGGAACGGCGTTGATCCTGGACACGATCGCCGTGGTGCCGACTGGGCCGCTCGCGATGAGCCCGGACTTCGACGGCCTCGTGGAGACGAGCACGTCGCTCGGTGAAGCGATCACCGAGGGAGAGACACTGGTCCTGCACAGCCTCTCCAGGTCGTCGAACGACTCCGCGATGCCCGACGTCGTCGGCTCGCTCGAGGCTGCGGCGCGCCTCGCGGGCGGGAGCCTCGAGGTGAAGCACAACTATGGCGGCTGGCGTCCGAACCTCGACTCGCCTGCGCTCGCCGTCCTGAAGCGCGTGTACGAGCAACAGTTCGGCACGGCTCCGATCGTCACCGCGGTCCACGCCGGGCTCGAGACGGCCGTGGTCGGCGACAAGGTGTCCGGACTCGACATGATCTCGTTCGGCCCGCAGATCGAGGCGCCGCACTCGCCCGACGAGCGGGTGAGCATTCCGACCGCCGACCGATTCTGGCGTCTCCTGGTCGGCTTCGTCGACGAAGCCTCAAAACCGGGAGCTGATCGGCAATGAGAGGCTGGGCCATCGTCGTCGCCGCGATCGTCGGCGCGATCGTCGTCTCGGCCGTCGTCGCCGCGACCGGGAACGGGCGCGACCACACCGGCGAGACGGTTCGCGCGTCGACGTGGGCGGGCGACGTCTGCGGCACGGTGGGAAGTTGGGAAGGCCAGATCGAAGACCTGCGCGACCAGGTCCGGCTGGGCAACTACGCAACACGCCGGAGCGACGGATCGACCGGGGATTCGGTCGAGGAAACGATCTCGATCCGCCAGGCCGTCGACCGGGCGATTCAGGCGACCCACCAGAACGCTTCACACGGGGCCTGTCCGCGCCGGGGCGCCCGACGCGAACAACGGGAAGCAGGCAGCGGCGATCCTCCAGAGCTGGGCCCAGCGCACCGAGACGAATCTCCGGGTCGCGAAGGCCGAGCTGAGACAGAAGCCGACCTCGCCCGCGGAGGCGTTCCAGGCGCTCCTGGCGCCGGTGCAGGCCCTCTCGCGGTCTGCGCTCGACGGGCGGATCGCATTTCGGAGCGTAAGCCGGCTCGACCCGGCGCTCGCGAGCGCACTCGAGGGAAGCCGCAACTGTCGTGACTTGATGAGGGAGGAGCCGTGAGACGAATCCTGAGCATCGCGTTTGCTGTTGCCCTGCTCGGGACTGCCGGCTTCGTCGCCGTCTCGACGTTCGGGCCCCGACAGCTCGTCCGCGTCTTCGAGCGCGACCGCGGCGACGACGACGACGGCGACGACCACCGCGGCGCCGGCGAGCGCTCCGGCTCCGGCGCCTGCGTCGACCTCGACGTCGACGACGAACTGGTTCCTGATCGCCATCGAGGGACTCGTCGTGATCGGCTTCATTGCGCTCGGCGTCCGCACCGGCGGTATCGGCCTCGGCCTCTGGGGCGGCGTCGGGACGTTGGTTCTCGTCTTTGGCTTCGGACTCGACCCCGGCACGCCGCCGTTCGACGCGATGCTGATCATCATCGCCGTCATCTCCGCCGCGGCTGCGATGGAGGCCGCTGGAGGCGTTGACTACATGGTGCAGGTCGCGAGTAAAGCGCTGCGGGCGCGACCGAAATCGATCAACTTCGCCGCTCCGTTCGTCTCGTACCTGCTCTGCATCCTCACCGGGACGAGCAACACCTTCTACTCGATCATCCCGGTGATCAACGAGGTCTCCTTCGCGAACAAGATCCGCCCTGAGCGACCGCTCGCCGGCTCAACCGTGGCGTCCGGCCTGGGGATCACGTCGAGCCCGGTTGCCGCCGCGATGGCGACGATCCTGCCGCTCGTCGAGATCTATCACTACGACCTCGTCGACGTGCTTCTGATCACCATCCCGGCGAGCATCATCGGAATCCTCGCCATGTCGTTCGTGATGAGCCGCCATGGAAAGGATCTCGAGGACGACGCCGAGTATCTGCGCCGCGTCGAGGCCGGCGAGGTCAAGCAACCACAATCTGCCGGAGATATCGAACTGAAGCAGTACGCGAAGCGCAGCGTCGCGATCTTCCTCGGTGCTGTGCTCCTGATCTGCCTGTTCGGATTCTTCGAAGGGATCAGGCCGACGGTCGCAACCGAGGACGGGGGCGTGGAGCCGCTGTCCGTGACGCCGATCATCCAGATGGTGATGCTCACCGCCGCGGCGATGATCGTTCTGTTTGCACACGTTAAGGCCGGCGACATCCCCGGCCAGTCGATCTTCAGGTCCGGGATGGTCGCGATGATCGCGCTGTTCGGCATCGCCTGGATGGCGGACACGTTCATCGCCAACAACGAGGATGCGATCGTCGGTGCCCTCGGCGATCTCGCCAGCAGGTGGCCGTTCATGATCGCGGTCGCGATCTTCGCGGTCGCAGCGCTCACGACGAGCCAGTCTGCCGCCACCCGCACGATGGTCCCCTTGGGGCTCGCGCTCGGGATTGGAGCCGGTTACATGATCGCGATGTGGACGGCGGTCGTGGGTGTGCTCTTCCTGCCCGCAAACGGCACCCAGATCGCCGCTGCAGAGGCGGACACGACGGGGACGACGACGCTCGGGAAGCGCGTGATCGACCACTCGTTCCAGTTGCCGCTCCAGGTGGCGTGGATCGTGACCGCGCTCGTCGGGATCGGGATCGTGGCTATCTTCCATTGAGGTGAAGGTGGCCGAGGCCCTGCAGCACGCGTCGCCCGGCCAACGCGAGGCTCCGGCCACCGAATTCCTCCTCCGCTTCACCGAGGTGGGTCACGCCGCGGGCTACCCAACCGCGGACCTGGAGGAGCTCGTTCTCTCCCTCGCCGCGCATCTCGGGATGGAGGGTGCTCAGATCTCGTCGACGCCCACGCTCGTCGAGCTGTCCTTCGGCGCGCTGACCCAACAGCGGAACTTCTCCTTTCGGGTGCGGCCCAAGCCGGTCGATCTCGACGCGATCGCACGACTCGACGCTGTCGTACGGGATGTCCTCGACGATCGTGTCGATCCCGACGTCGCGCTGACGCGGGTCTCGGAGATCCAGGCTCATCCGCTCGAGCGGTCGTGGGTCGTGCGGCTGGGGGCCTACGCGCTCGCGGGCGTGGCGCTGACCCCGGTGGTCGGGGGCAGCTGGCGGGAGATGATCGCAGCGGCTGTCGTCGGCCTGCTCGTCGGGACGGTCGCCCTCGCCTCTCCGCGCGTCGAGGGAAGCGCGCCGATGCTGGCGCCCGTGGCGGGAATCGTGGCGAGCTTCTCGGCCGCGACGATCGCCGAGATCGGCCTCAACGCGTCGCCGGACGTCGTCACCCTCGCGGCTCTCGTCACGTTCCTCCCGGGAATGGCGCTGACAATCGGCGTGCGCGAGCTCGCGTCCGAGGATCTCCAATCGGGCGTCGCGAACACGGCGAACGCGCTCGTCCAGCTCCTCGGGCTCGTGTTCGGAGTCGGTGTCGGTCGCTCGGTCGCGACGAACTGGTTCGGGGTCGTGCACCAGGTCGTCCCGCATTCGGGTTTCTCGGCGGTGCGTGTTGTCGCGGCGGTCGGTGCCGGTCTTGCCTTCACCGTGACGCTCCGGGCCCAGAGGAAAGCCGCACCGGTCATGTGCTCGGCGACCGTGCTCACGGTCTGCATCAACGCCGCCGGACGGGAGCTTCTCGGAGCAGCTGCTGGGGTCTTCGTCGCGTCGCTCGCGATCGGCGTCCTGGGTGGGATTCTCAGCGCCAGGCTTCGCCGGTCACCGCTGGTGTTCATCGTCCCAGGCGTCCTGATCCTGGTCCCCGGCAGCGCGGGCTTCGACAGCCTGCTGAAGCTGCTGACGGGCCAGACCGTCAGTGGGATCGACGCCGGCTTCAACACCTTCGTCACGGCGATGTCGATTGCCTACGGCCTGATGGTCTCGGCCGTGATCCTGCCGCGACGCTTCACCCATCTCCGCTCACGGGGAGCAGCTCATGCCTAGAGCGAGGATTTCTGCGTGAGTGCCGACTCTGGGAGCGTCGCCAACCGCAAGGCGGGCGCGGCCGTCCT
>CAWJXR010000007.1:0-157451 GCA_963846895.1 uncultured Thermoleophilia bacterium
TCCGAACGTCGAGCGCCCTGGAACGGCTCGTAACTGTCACGCGGCGGCTCCCACCCTTCTACTCGACGCGGAACATGCCGTTTCAGCGGCTCAGCGCACTACGACCGGGTTCTGGGCCGGCCGCGTAGCCGAACACCCAGGCGCGAACGATGACCCTGATCGCCGGGTCAACTTTCGCTGAAGCGGAGCGCGAGCTTCGGGCACTCCTTGACCGCTCGGCGTGCGTGCGTTTCGAGCCCGGGGGGCAGCGGCCTCGGATCGATGATCGGGAAGCCCCAGTCGTCGAGCCGTATCCATTCCGGCAGGAGCTCGGCGCAGAGCCCGTGCCCGTCGCAGGCGATCGGGTCGAGGCGGAGCGACTTAGGCACCGGGGCGAGGACGCCGCGGTCTCGGCGTCGGCACCGGTGACGGAGATGATCGTCGGTCTCGCGGTCGAAGACGGCGAGCGTGCTCGAGATGAACCTCGCCGCGCCATCCGGGTGCCGGCATGCCCCGCGCCCTGCGACTTCCTCTGCCCAACGGTGAGTCGTGCGCCGGCTCCCAACGTTTCCGTCGGCGAGCTGCTCGAGACCGCCGGCGAGCGCGGCAAGGCCATGGAGGCACGGGCCGCATTGGCCGGCGCTCTCGCTCGCGAGGTATCGGGCGATGCGCGCGCTCTCGCGGAGCGCGCAGGCCGAGTCGGGAAACGCGACGACGACGCCGGCACCCAGCCCTGATCGCCGACGTCAATGCCATGCGGTGATTCCGGGTCCATGCCCCGAAGTAGCCGCCGACGAGGTACGCGCCGACCGGCTCGGTCACGCCACCGGCGCCGGCAATCAGTTCGGCGATCGTCGAGCCGAACTCGATCTCGTAGACGCCGGGCCGGGCGACGGCTCCCGAGAGGGTGACGAGCGCGGTTCCCGGCTCGATGCTCCGTGCCCAGCGAACGGAACCAGGCGGAGCCGTAGCGGGCGACGAGAGCAAGTTGTGCGAGCGTCTCGGCGTTCTGCACGAGCGTCGGCGCGCCGCCGAGCCCGCACTCGAACGGATGCGGCGGCTTGAGGGTCGGCTTCGGGGCGCGGCCGGCGAGCGCGTCAGGAGCGCGGTCTCCTCGCCGGAGACGAAGCCGCTCGGGACCTCGGCCAGCCGCCAGCGCAGCGGGTCGCGGCGCTCTTTCAGCGCCGCTGCGAGGATCGCCCGCTCGCTGCGTGCCTCCTCGACCGACCGCGACGACCACCTCGCGGGCGCCGAGCGCTGCGGCAGCGGCAGCGGCTCCGTCGAGGGCGAGGTGCGGGACCGAGCGGAGCAGCGCCTTGTCCTTCCGGCTCGCCGGCTCGCCTTCGGCGCCGTTCACGACGACGACGGGCGGCCGCGCTGTCCGGCGACGGCGCGCAGCTTCTCGCCGGTCGGAAAGCGCGCCGCCGCCGCGACCCGCGAGCCCGCTCGTCGTCGTGCTCGCGATCAGGTCGGTGTCGAGGCTCAGCGGTCCGTAACGGCGCGACGTGCTCGGCCAGGAACACGGGCTGCCCGTCCGCTGCGCAGTACCCGGCCCCAGGAGACGGCCGTTCTTCATTCGCTCGGCGCGCGGGGTGCCCGACGGACCAAGCCGCTGACGGTGCGCGAGGCCGCGTCGATGTTCAGGCTGAACAGCAGCCGGAGCTGCGTCGATCCCGACGCGACCTGCGCGACGACGGTCTGCCCGTCGAGCGTGGTGACGCTGCCGTCGTAGACCGTTCGAGTGCCGGCGGGCACGTACGACACGCCGCTCGCTGTCATCGAGACGCCTCCCTGAAACGACTCGCCCCGAAGATCGATTCGCACTGCTCCGATCCGACCTCGGTTCAACGCGCCGGCGATCACGACGTCGACCAGACCATTCGCGTCGGTCGACTCGGTGATGTGACCGTCGAGAGCGGCGGAGAACGAGTGTCCGCACCGGTTGGACGAGCCTGGCGGGCGGTCTGCTTGCGGCGCGGCGAGCAGCGTCGCCGGCGTGCCGGCGCGCTGGCCCAGCCATGCTTCGCCGGGCCGCTTTGGTACCAGGCGAGGATCGCAAGCGGCGCAATCAGCGTCGTGAGGGCGGCGCCCGCGCGCACGGGCAGTTGCCGGCCTGGAGTGGCTGCGACACGCGCGAGAACCGCGAGGGCGACGACGGCGAGCGAGGCGAAACCGGCAAGCTGCATGACAGCCGGCGCGAGCATCGCTGCCGGTGCCGAGCGCGTGGACGAGTGCGACGGGCCACGACGCGTAGGCGAGCCAGTGGATCTGGCGCCAGAGCCGGTAGCCGAGCCGCGCCCGCAGCAGGCTCGTGACGACGAGCGCCAGCAGCAGGTCGAACGCGACTGCTCCGAGCCCGAGCCATACCGGCCGGTAGGCGCGAGACGAACGGGACGACGCGCGTCGACGAGGCGAATCGGCGCGTAGCCGTCGAGCACCGTCGTGACGACGTGGACGACGATGAAGACGAGCGGTCAGCAGGGTCAGGTTGCGATGGACTGCGCTCACCGCGAAGCGCGGCCAGCGCGGCGTGCGCCAGCGAGCAGTCGTCAGCACGCCGAGGGCGACCGACGCGGTCAGCAGCAGCAGAGCGACGATGCCCGTGCCGCGGGTCAGGTACCAGAACGTCTTCGCGTTGCCGCGCGACGGCGATCAAGCGGCCACCGCCTCGGCGGGCCAGCCGCCGACGACTTCGACGTCGCCGCTCGCGCCGACGAGACGCGCCGGCAGTTGCCGCTCCTCGAGCCAGCCGGTCGCCGCGTGCAGAGCACGATCGAGGCCGTCGCCGCGACGTTGGCCTCGACGCAGGTGGCCGCCGCGACGGTGGCCGTCCGCCAGCAACTGTCTCGCCGGCCGACCGGTCGAGGGGTCGAGCACGTGATGCGCGTCGCCCGCAGTCGGTGCGCCATCGCCGAACGGTCGTGCTCGATGTCGCGAGGCCGCCGGACTCGATCGACACGACGGGGCCAGGGCCGTCGAGCGGCGCCGCATGGTCGTCGGCGATTCGGATCGGCCAGGCCGGCGGCGTCCGGCGACTGCGATGTCGCCACCGAGCGAGACGAGCACGCCGCAGCCGGTCTGCTCGGCGATCGTGCGGGCGGCGTGATCGGACGCCCATGCCTTGGCGGTCGCGCCGAGGTCGAGTTCGACACCGCGCGGTATCCGCAACGTCAGCCGGCCGCGTGTCGAGCTCGACGTGACGCCATTGCTCGACGCGGGACGGGGCGCTCCGCGAATGACCACGTGTCGCGCTCGCGGACGAGCGCGAACGTGCGGTCGTAGCCGGCCGCCCGCAGCGGACCGCCGAGCGTCGGGTCGACGCGCCCGCCGGTCGTCTCGGCGGCCTCCAGCGCCGCCTCGACCAGCTCGGCGAGCAGCGGCGAGATTGCGAGCGTCGCACCGGCCCGTGCGTTCGCCCGCTGCAGCTCCGAGTCCGAGCGGAAGCGGCTGCAGGTCAGATCGAGGCGCTCGAGCTGGTCCGACGAGCGTCGCGCGGGCCTCGCCGAGCGCCGCGTCGTCGGTGACGGCGACGACCGCGGTCGTGCCAAGGGCTGCGAACGACGTCTGCTCACGGGCTCACGAGCCGCCCGACGAGACGACGGGCGGCGGGTAGGACGGCGTTGGCGCGGTGGCGGGTGCGGATTGGCTCGGCGGCGAGGACGATCCGAGCCGTCCGGCGACTGCACCGCGACGAGCGGCGGCGCCGGTGCCGACGTCAGCGCGGGCAGCTTTCGGCCGCTCGTGGACGGCACGACCGTCTTCTTCGGATGCGTCGCGCAGGCGGCGAGCGCGGCGAACACGCCGCCGAGCGCGACGGCCACGGCGATCGCGCCGCCGGTCGACGCGACGAAGCCGCGCACGCGCGGCCTCACGCGCGCCGATTGCGCGCCGCAGCGCAGCAGGGTCATCTGTGGGCCTCATCCCGGCACGGTCGCAAGCCGAGATGAGACGGCGATGAGCCGAGGCTAGGAGGTTGCTAAGAGCGGGCCGGCAACTCGAGCCAGACGTCGGCGCCGCCGTCGGGGCGGTTCGCGGCGTGGGCCGTCCCGCCATGGGCCTCGGCGATCAGGCCGACGATCGAGAGGCCGAGACCGGCGCCGCCATCGCTGCGCGCCTCGTCGGCGCGGCTGAAGCGGTCGAACGCGCGCTCGAGGAATGCGCGGAAATCCCGGCCCTCGGTCGGCGACGTGCAGCTCGGACGTCGCCGTTGTTGCGCGCGGCGAACAGCTCGACGTCGCCTGCGCCGTAGAGAAGCGCGTTCTCGACGAGGTTCGCGAGCGCCTGCTCGATGCGCGTGTCGTCGAGGTCGATCACGAACGCATTGTCGGCGTTCGCGCGGACCGTGCGTCTCAACTCGGCTGCGCGGCGGCGATACCGGCCGGCGACCCCGGTCAGCAGCTCGGAGGTGTCGGTCGGCCGGCGGCGCAGCGGCAGCGATCCCTGATCGGCCCGTGCGATCGTCAGGAGGTCCTCGGCCAGGCCGGAGAGCCGCTCGGTCTCCTCGGCTGCCGAGCGGATCGCAGACTCGAGCTCCTGCGGAGAGCGCGGGCGGCGCAGCGCGAGCTCGAGCTCGGTGCGAAGCAGCGCGAGCGGCGTCCGCAGCTCATGGCTGGCGTCGGCGACGAAGCGTCGCTCGTGCTCGAAAGCGGCGTGCAACCGAGCGAGCATGTCGTTCAGCGTCACGGCGAGGCGTGAGATCTCGTCACGCGCGCGTGGCACGGGCAGATGTGCCGGAACGTCGGCCGTCACCCCTTCGGCCCGCACGCGCATCGCCTCAACCGGCCGCAGCGCGGCGGCCGCGAGCCCGTAGCCCGCAAGCGAGGCGCAGGAGCAACGCGAGCGGGCTCACGATCAGCAGCTCGCGCAGGAGATGGTCGAGGGTCTCCTCACGCTGGTCAAGCGAGCGCGCGACCACGACGGTCGCGGTCCCGTCGGCCGTCGGCACAGCCAAGACACGCCAGCGGCCGTCGTATCGCGGAAGCGTGATCGTCGTGCGAACGGAGCCGCGAACCGCACGCGCGGCCGTCGCGGGATCGAGGAGCGGCGGCCAGACTCGCGGGAGTCGAACGACTCGGAATCCCTGCGCGTCGAGAACCTGGGCGAGCGTCGTACCCGCGGCAGTGTCCGGGTCGACGAGCCCGTGCTCGTCGCGCGCGTGCGCTACGGCTTCACGAGCCTGCGCGCGCAACGTCTGGTCGACCGAGGCCAGGAGGGCGTCGCCGACGCGGAGATAGACGAACAGACCCATTCCGGCGAGCACGAGTGCCATCGCAAGTGCAAAGGCGAGCGTCAGCCGGACACGGATCGGCAGCCGGCTCACGAGCCGGAGCGCAGGCGATAACCGACTCCGCGAACGGTCTCGAGAGATTCACAGCCGAACGGTCGGTCGATCTTCTCGCGCAGATAGCGCACGTAGACGTCGACGACGTTCGACCGTGTCTCGAATGCCAGGTCCCAGGCGCCGCCGAGCAGCTGGTCGCGTGTCAACACCGTTCCCGCGTTGCGCATGAACAGCTCGAGCAGCCCGAACTCCTTCGCCGACAGATCGAGCTCGCTGTCGCCGCGCCACGCGCGGTGCGCAGCGGGGTCGAGGCGAAGGTCTCCAACCTCGAGCACCACCGGCCGCTCGCTGGGCGCACGGCGGGTAAGCGCACGTAACCGTGCGAGCAGCTCCTCGAACGAGAACGGCTTCATCAGGTAGTCGTCGGCCCCCGCGTCGAGCCCTTCGATGCGATCCTCAACCGCGTCGCGCGCGGTCAGCATCAACACCGGCGTCCAGACATCCTTCGTCGCGCAGTGCCTTGCAGACCTCGAAGCCGTTCAGGCCAGGCAGCATCACATCAAGGACGATCACGTCGTACGGCGTCGACCTTCGCCATCCAGAGCCCTTCCTCGCCCCGCCCCGCGGCGTCGGCGACGTGGCCCTCCTCGCGGAGGCCGCGCACGAGCAGTCTGGCGAGCTTCGACTCATCCTCCACGACCAGCACCCGCATGCCGGCATTGTGCTCGCGGCCGGTCAGCCACGAGCGTCGTGCATCCAGTGCACCCACGGCGAAACAAGCTGCAGCGTCGCGATCGCAAGCATGGCCCCCACGACGATCGCCCCGGCGAGCACACCGACCCGCAACCGATTCCCTCCGACACCGTCCCCGCGAAGGTCGCCGGCCGCGAGCGACGGTAGCTCGAACACATGGGCTAGAACGTGGATCGCCATCGCCGCGACCCAGACGACGAAGCTCGCCTTGTGCAGCAGCAGGACGAACTGAACACCCGGGCCGAGCACCGCGAGCGCGACACCGGTCGCGAAAAGCCCAACGGTGGCGAGGATCACGATCGGCCCGAGCAGGCGAAGGAACATCGGCGGCGGCCCGGCCTCGACGTACTCCTTACGGTTCGTGTAGTAGCGCACGAAGCGGTAGCCGACGGTTGCAAGCTTCAGCACCACGATCGGCACCAGCAGCATGCCGACGACGATGTGCCACGACAGAAAAGCTCGCAGCGACAGCAGCGTGGCGCCTTCGATCGCGAGCAGAACGAGCAACACAACCGCGGTCAACGCCGTGAGCCGCGAGTTACCGGCGGAGCCTCCAAGCCGTGTGCGCACCGGTCCAGAGAACCAGCGTTAGATGAGACGACCGTGAGAGGCGGTCGAACCTCTGATCATCGAAGTGATCTCGCGCGTAACCCAGAGCACGTGCGGCCTTCTGTCGGCCCCGGGCTGCGGACAACTACTGAGCAAGAATCGGCAGTTCACGTCCGCGGTCCTGCGGGCGGCGGCGGATGAAGGGCGAGGACGCATCGGGGATCCTCAGGGCTATCCAGGAACTTACGAGTCAAGGAGTCGCTGCCATGAGAACGTCGCTCGCCACATTGTTCGTGATCGCGGCCGGACTACTCGTCCTCACGTCTGGCCAGGCTGTCGCCGCAGCCAAGCAGAGTTCTGCGAAGACCGTCACGATCGCGATGCACGACGCGGGCTGTCACTGGTTCTCGGTCGGCGGCAAGTTCGTGAAGACGCTCGCCGCCAAGGGGCCGGTCACGCTCGCGAACTACGACGAAGCGGCGATCAAGGTCACAGGATCGTCAGGTATCAAGCTCGATCCGGTGGGCAAGAAGATCACCCTTCAGCGCGGCATCTACAAGATTACGATGGTCGGCCAGGCTCCCGACGACAACACGCTCAAGCTCACAGTCACGTGACGCAACGGCCTACGGGCCGTACGAGAGTTCCGGTGCAGCGACTCCGGAAAGTTGAGACCGGCGAACCGCCGGCCTCAACCTGTCGGGCGGATCGCTGCGCTTCCACCGGCGATCCGCCCCGATCGGGGTGCCAGCTGTCTTCAGTGGTGGTTGATCTTCTTGCCAGAGGGCGTGAGCGCGTACCAGCCGGCACCGAAATCGTGCAGGCCTTCACCGTTCGTCTGGCCGCGCCTGCTGTCCCCGGAGAAGAGATACAGCGGGTGTCCGGCGTACGTCACCTGGCGGGTCCCATCAGAGCGCTTGATCGTGCTGAGCGCTGACCGCTGCACTCCCTTGATCGCTACCGCTCCGCCGGTGAGCAACGGCGGCCAGTAGACCGCGCACGTACCCGAGCACGCGCTGCGCTTGGGTGTGTCCTTCTCGAACAAATACAGCGTGCGGCCACTCCCATCGGCGACGACTCGGCCCAAGCTGGTCGGTGCGGTCGTCACCGTCGCCGAGTGGGCTGACGGCGCCGCTCCGGCGATCGCCGCCCCGACCAGGAGCAAGACGACCGCTGCAATGACCGTGAGGACAAATGCGTTCTTCATTTCCGATCCCCCGTTACTTGAGTATTTGTGTTCTCAAGTACTGACGGCCGGGCCTATCTGGATTGCCGTCGACGGGACTCTTAGTCCACTCTTACATCCGGTGCCGCGCGGATAGGAGTGTCCGACACCGGTCAGCGATGCGAGACGGTCGACTGGCGGGTCCACACCCCTGCCTGACGTGCCATCAAGGAAGCTTCGTACAAGCGAACGCCGTAGTCTATTCCGCCGGGGGTGGTGCGCGGCCCGCTGTCTCGTCGCGAGCCGCCGGTGCCGAGCAGCCTGAGTCCACGAGGAGCCTGCGTGACGACTTGCTGAGCGGTGTGGAAGCGGCAGTGTCGAGACTGGCGTCGAGGCACCGTTGTCTACGACGACAACCAATGGGAGTACGAAGAGGAGTTACCGGCTTGTCTCTTTACAACGCTACTGGCTGCAGTTCGCTGCAGTACGAGGTCGGGTTCGCTGCAGCCCGTTTCCTCAATCAGCACCAACCTGCCTCCATCCCAGCCGGACTTTTAATCCCAAGGTCGCAGGTTCGAGCCCTGCCCGGCCCATACAAGAACCAGACTTCAAACCCGAATTACCCCGCGAACCGCATCTCGCACCGCGCGATCTTCGTTCCGTCAATCGTCACAAGGATCGTCCGGTCGCGCGTATAGGCGAGCTCACCTGTACTGCGCGAACGGTAGATGGCGTGCACTTCGCAGCCCATGCGACCCTCGCCGTAGTCCTTCCAGTTTTCCGACTCAAACTCGACGTCGAGACTGGGCGGAGGCTGGAGCCGCGTCAGGTCATCCTTGATCTCGGCCGACCGCTGGAGGGTGTGCTGCGGCATGACCCACTCGACGTCGGGCGAGAGGAATGCCAGGACGTCTTCGAACTTCCCCGTTCTGAGCGCCGTCTCAAGGGCAGCTCTGAACTCGGCGGCGACTTCGACATTAGTTAGGGTCGTGTCTGCCCCCTCCGATCAAAGAGGTATGGGGTCGAGATGCACGGGTGGCATCAGTGCGCCGAGAAGTTTGCTCTGCCTGCCGACACTGCAGCAAGGAGCGGCCCCGGCCATCATCCGATCAGGATGAACGTCTGAGTGTGCGGCATTACTCGAGAACGCGCTCATAGCTGACCCGGCGACGGAGACTGCCGTCGTCCGCCTAGGCCGCGGCGACCGATGGGCCAGATGCGTCTGCCGTGGCTACGTCTTCCTTTGCGGCCTCACGCGCGAGCGAAATGACGACCGCGCCGACGAGCGCAATGCCGAGACCGACCACGGCGAGCACGATATGCCAGCCCGGCCGCGCGAGACGCTCGTCCAGGAGGAGAATCCCGATCAAGATCCCGACGAGCGGGTTTGCGACCGAGACCGTGGCAACAGAGGGGGCAAGGCGACCCGTCCCGAGGGACACCTGCTGCAACACGAACCCGAGCACGCCGGCAACGGCGAGTGCGTAGCACTCCCAGTGGGAGAGCATCGTGCCCACGCTCACGTGGAGATCGTCGAGCGTGGGCTTCGTCAGCGCCGACGAGAGCCCGAACAGGATGCCCGCAACCGTTCCGTACACGGCCGCCTTCATCGACAGGCCGCCGCTGCCGAAGACGAGCAGGACGACGGAAAGGACGGAGAGCAGCACGATCGTGATCGCCCATTGGGAGTTGGACGCATTCTCGTTCCCGCCGGCCGGATCGCCGAAGTACACAAACAAGCCGAGCCCGACGATGATCACGACGGCGCCGATCTCCTCTCGACGGCCCACGACCTGCTTCGTCAGGAAGTAGCCGAGCGGCAGCGCAAACACGACGGTCGTGACGAGCAACGGCTGGATGATCGACAAGCGGCCACGGTCGAGGGCCCCGGCCTGGAACAGGTATCCGGCGAACAGCGCAAGCGTGCCGATCAACCACGTCTTCTCGCCCACGAGCCGCACCAGCGACATCGGGTCGGCTAACGAGATCGTCGGAAGGTTCAGCGCCCCCTTCTGCTGAAGGGTGGCCGCCAGTGCGAAGAGGAACGCCGCCACGAGCGCAAGAGTTGCCGCCACACGCCAACACTACGGCGTCGGTCGGCTCCCCGGCCACGACTCCTTCACCCGTTCGTACCGGCGCGCCGCATCGACACGACGATCGAGACCAGGTCGCCGTCGTCTCTCGCGACCCGCTTTACGTGAGGACCGCGTCTAGACTCGGTCCTGGTGTCCGCCCAGGAGGTCGACGCGTACCTGCAAGGTGTCGAGGAGCCGAAGCGCAGCGCGCTTCAGACACTGCGCCGCACCATCCTCGAACTCGTTCCGGAGGCCGAAGAGGTGATCTCCTATCGTGTGCCGGCGTTCCGCGTGCAGGGCAAGACGGTCGCGGGCTTTGCCGCCTTCAAGAGTCATCTGAGCTACTTGCCCTTCAGCGGCTCGGTTCTTCCGCAACTCGCAGACGAGCTTCGTGGGTACACCATGACGAAAAGCGCGCTGCACTTTCCCGTCGACGAGCCGTTACCGAAAGAGCTGGTGGGGAAACTGATCACGGTGCGGCTCCGTGAAGCCGGTCGGCGGTGAAGGGGCGAGAATGGTCGCACCACGGGGACGGAGTGGGCGTCCTTTGGCCGCGATCATGGATGTCGGTAGGCGGCTGCCTCGTCCTGGACGAGGCTGACGAGATTGCCGAGGGCGATGTTGACGTCGAGCAGATGCAGCCCCAGGATCGGTTGCTGGAAGCGCGTCAAGTCCGGTCGCCGGTCGGTGCCGGCGCCGCTGTGGGTGACCTGGAGCCAATCGGCGTTGCGCGATGACCGGCAGCGGCCGCTGTAACCGCCGGAAAAGGCGAACCACGGCGTCGTCGCGCCGAGTGTGTTCCCGGCGTAGGCGAGTACGAGCGTCGGAACGTACGGATCGAGCCCACTTCGACCGCCGGACGGCGAACCGGGGTTGACGCAGAGGATCTGACGCGTCCGATCCAGCGTACGCGGTGCGAGCAGGCTCACTCCGGCGTCCGAGGTCGTGCGGCCGAACTGGCTGTTCGGCGGCGGTTTGGATGTGAAGCTCGAGTACGCCACGACGCATCCGGTCTGTTTCCGCGAAGCGCACGCGGGGATGTGCACGAAGCTGCCGCCGACGCTACGACCCTTCGCGACCGTGACGTTGCCGCCAAGAAGAAGCGCCGAGACGAGGCGCCGGCGAAGAGTGGCGTCGTGGTCGACCTCTCGCTGTAGCAAACGGATCAGGATCACCGCCCCTTGCGAGTGCCCGACGAAGACGATTCCGCGACCGTCGCTGTAGTGAGCCAGGTAGTTCTGGAATGCGCCGAGCACGCCGTTGTACGCGCCCAATGCATCGGCGAGGGTGATCCGGGCCGGGTGCTCGAGTGCGGCCAAGGTGATCTGCGGGTAAACCGGCGCGAACACCCGACACACCTGTGAGAACCGCGACGCCTGCGCGCTCGCGACCAGGCGTTCCCGGAGGCCAACCTGCAGGTTCGCGTTGATCGTCGACTGGCCGCTGATCGTCGGATAGACGTAGAAGCAGTCGACCGGCGGATTCGCCGCCGCCCGGGCCGGCTCGATGCGCTTCGCGCCGCTGGCTCGCACTGCCGTCGTCGCGAGGCCGGCGAGACAGGGGTTGTCGGCCAAACCGGGTCGGCACAGCCAGACGGTTCCCCATCGATCTCGCGCTCCGGCAACGACCGCCGGGCTCGTCGTCGTCGAAACGGTGGTCGCGGCACGCTTGCCACCGGACCCGCAGCCCGAGACGAGAGCCGCCCAGGCCAGCGCGGCTACGACAGCAAGCTTCGGAATGCGCGCGGAAAGAGGCACGGGCTAGTGCACGTACTAGCAGCCGGGGTCGCACGGCGACCCCGGCTCGATCGCCCTAGGGGCCGCCGTGCCGATGGATCAACAGCCCAGCACTCCGGCGCGCCTGCGTGCACGCGGTACGCCGCGCGGTTCGTATTTCGGTCGATGTGGTATCAGTGGGACGTCGTGACGAACAGCGCTCCGCAGGACCCCCGGTCGCCGTCTGAGCTGATCGACGGCAGGATCGAGGAGCTGGACGACTGGCGGGGTGAGATGCTGGCTCGGCTCCGTGCTGCTCGTCAAGCATGCCGACCCCGAGGTGGTCGAGGAGTGGAAGTGGAGAGGCACTCCCGTGTGGTCCCACGACGGGATCATCTGCACGGGCGAGACCTACAAGAGCGTCGTCAAGATGACGTTTGCCAAGGGCGCCTCGCTGGACGACCCCGCGGGCCTGTTCAACTCGAGCCTGGAAGGCAACACGCGGCGCGCCATCGATTTTCACGAAGGCGACGAGATCGACGAGAAGGCTCTCAAGGCTCTCGTTCGCTCCGCCGTCGCCCTGAACGCAGCAAGGAGCGCCTAGCCAGCCTCGGTCGCGCGCGCGGGCGACTTGCCCCCTTGCACCGCGGCGGCGCGACGATCGGTCGGCGCAGGTATGAGCGTGATCGTTCTCCGGGGTGGTGTCGATGTCCAGCGTCCGCTCGAACTGGCAGTCGAGTTCCTCACGGCATACTCCGGCAGCGAGTCGACCCACGCCTCGGGACTCACGTCATTCGACGAGTGCGACCTCAGACGTGCGAATCGAGACGGAGCGCGGATCTCCGCCGCCGAGATCGCGGCGGTCCTCGAACGCCGTGGCGAGATCGAACGTGCCTTACGGAGGATCCCGCCGGACGCATCGCTGGCGGACGCGGCGAGCTCGATCCCGTGGACGGCGCTGACGGGGCTCTTCGACGCGTTCGCAGATATCCGCGGCGTCGGTTTCGCGAAGATGACGAAATCGCTGCACCGGAAACGGCCGGCGCTGATCCCGATGCTCGACAGCGTCGTCCAGGCGTACTTGACGCGCGACGATCCCCGCCCGAGCGTTGCGGAGGGGTTCGGGGAGCGGGCGACAACTCTCGCTCGGAGCTACAAGCGAGATCTGGATCGCAACCGGAAGGCTTTGCGCGAGCTTCAGCGAGAGCTGGCGAGCCGCGGGTACCGGCTCACCGAGGTGCGAATCCTCGATCTCCTGATCTGGTCCGTCTCGGCCGCCGGCCGATAGGCCGGCGGCCAACGAACATAGCTAGCTGGTTTTCGCCGTCTCCATGAGGACCTTCACGTCCCTGCTCGCCAGGATCGCATCGAGCATCGCGTACGTCGCCTCGTCGATCGCGTTCGATGCGAAGTCGACTGCATCGCGCGCGTCGGCCTCGGCCCACTCGGCGCGGAGCTCCGCCTCCTCGAGGTTCTGCTCGTTCTTCGCCTCGTCGATCCGTTTACGGATGTCTTGACGGTGCTTCGCCCAGTCGCTCTGAATCTGCTGCCAATGTGCGGCGGCCTCGTTCCCGGCGGCTTGCGTCTCCACACCCAACTCGGCAGCGCGTTTGTCCGCGTGCTTGCGCGCCTCCTCGACCTTGGCCTTCAACTCGGCCTCGCTCTCCGACGCTGCGGCTCTGATACTCCGCTTGCCCTCGTCGATCTTCGCTGAGAGCTTGTCGAAACTGTCGGTGGTCGCTGACATGATTCGCCCTCCTCTTCGTTCGATCTCGACCCCACATGCGAGTCTAACGCGCCGCTGTCCGGCGAGAGAGAACGTGGCACGACTGGTGGCCGTCGGGCTTCGCTGCCAACACCGAACGTTCACAACCAACCGTGCTCGCGGGAACGCTACGTCGCTGCCGGCGGCGCCTTCCCTCTCCGGCTTCGCAGCCAGAGAACGACCCCGCCGACTGCGACCGCCACGGCGAGGATCGCGAATGCGATCCAGCCCCACTGCGTCGTGCTCTCCGTCTCCTGGTTGTTCTTCGTGGCGACTGCTGCCCCGGCAGCCGCAGCAGCTGCCACGGTCGCCGCGGCCGACGTGGTTGTCGTCGTCGCGGTGACGACGACCGTCTCGGGCGCCGTGGTGGCCTGCGCGGTGACCGACTGCGTCTGGGTCACCGTCACGGGCTCCGTCACCGTCGAAGGCGTCTGAGTCAGCGTCACCGTCGTCGTCCTGATCGGCGCGGGAGCGGCCTCGGTCGTCGCCGGGACCGACGTCGACGTGACAGCGGTCGTCGTCGTGCGCCGTGGTCCGGAGCGGCGTGGACAACGTGGGCGTCGTCCGGGTCGGCGAGGTTCGCGTCCCAGACGCCGCGCCGCCACCGCCACCGCAGGAGGTCAGGGCAACAGCCGCGGCGAAGCCGAGGACCGCAACCCCGGCAAGCCGCAGTACTGCCAGCCCGTGGGCCTGTACCGCCGAATCCAGGATTCGCCTCGTCATCCCGCGAGAAGTGTTTCCGCCGCGCCGGACGGCTCGGGGTCCGGCAGCCGCGTCATCCGGAAACCCGTCACCAGGCCGGCGAGCGCAGCGAGCAGCGGCACCAGCAGGGCGATCTGCAGCGCGATCGGGCGCGCCTTCGTATTGATGTGGAGGATCTCCTCCTGCACCCTGCGCGGCTGGCCCTCGAGGAGCTCCGCGAGGTGCGTGTTCGTCATCACCTCGGCGTTCTTCTCGAGCCCCTTCGAGACCTGCTCCTGCTGCCTCGAGCGACAGCACCTTGCTCGTGTCGGCCAGATGGGTGAAGACGAGCGACAGCGAGCCGAGCATGATCGCGCCCGCGAAGGCGAGACCGAAGGCGAGGCCGAACGAGCCGCCGGCCGAGTTCACTCCGGCGGCCTCGCTGACGCGTTCCTCTTCGATCGGGGACAGGGTGTAGTTGTTGAGCTGCGACACGAGCAGACCGAGGCCGGTGCCGGCGATGAGGAGCGGCACCACCATCCACCAGCCCGAATGCGCACGCGGCACGACCGGGATCAGCACGGCGACACCGACCGCCAGGAGGAAGAACCCGGCGCGGATGATCTTGCTCGGGCTCCGGCGCCCGGCTTTCTTGCCGGCGACCAAGGCGACGACGAACATGCTCAGCGACAGCGGCGCGAGCGTGAGCCCGGCGCCCATCGCGCTGTACTCGAGCACCATCTGCAGGAAGATCGGGAGGGCGATCATCAGCCCCCCGAGCGCGATCTGCTGCAGCGTCTGGCCGGTGATGCCGAAGCGGAAGTACTTCGACCGGAAGAGGTCGGCGTCGAGCAGCGCCGGCTTTCCCTCTCGCTTGCGCTTGACGAGCCACCAGGCGAGTGAGCCGAGCGCGACCAGACCCACCGCGATCAGCGCGACGACGGATCCACCTCCCTCTTCCCAGACGAGGATCCCTACGACGACGCCGCCCATACCGACCGCGGACAGGATCGCGCCCACGACGTCCACGCGCCTGTCTCCCGTGTACGGCACGTCGTGGACCAGGCCGATCCCGGAGAGAACGATCCCGATGATGACGACCTCGCCCAGGAATGCGACGCGCCACGAGAGGTACGTGGTGATGAAGCCGCCGACGAGCGGCCCGACCGCAGCGGCAATCGCGGCCGCGGCTCCGACGAGGGCGTAGGCCTTCCGCTGCATCGCGCCCACGAAGTTCCCGTGAATGAGCGACTGCATCGCGGGGAGCAGCAGCGATGCGCCGAGACCGCCGACAATCGCCCAGAAGATGACGATCGGCACGAGGCTCTGCGAGAGCGCCATGGAGAGTGCGCCGACTGCGTAGCCGAGCAGGCCGAGGATGTACGCCCGCTTTCGTCCGATCAGGTCGCCGATCTTGCTTCCGATCAGGATGAACGCGGCGGAGACGAGCGCCTCGAGCGAGATCGCCGACTGAACGCCGCTGGCCGTTGTGTCGAGGTCGTGCACGACGGCCGAGATCGAGACGTTCATCAGCGAGGTGTCGACGACGAGCACGAACATCGCCATCGCGAGGAGGATCGCGAGCCGCGTGTAGCCGCCCGACTCCTCCTCGATCGCAGTGCTCGCGTCGACCGCCATCACTCAGCTCGCCGACGTGACAGGGCGCAACCTCCACGGTGTCGGCCGCCGGTGCGGCGGGCGATGGCTCACGCCGTCGCAGGAACGCCTTGCGGATCTCAGAGGTGACGACAACCGCGAGCGCGGCGACGATGCAGATCAGCCACTGGTGCAGCGTCAGCGGCAGCGTTCCGAGGATCCTGTTCAGCAGGTCGAGTTGCGGGCGCGATCAAGATCGCGATCAGCGAGAGGCCCGAGAAGTACAGGAACTTCCGGTCACGCAGAACGTCGAGGCTGAAGACCGACTCAGCTGGTCCCGTTCGCAGAACGAGTAGAGCAGGTTCGCCAACGCGAACGAGGTCATCCCCATCGTGCGTGCGATGGCCGTGTCGTAGTGATGGTCTGCCCACGCGATCACGCCGATCGTGGTCGCGCCCATGACGAGACCGATGCACCCGAGCCAGAGCATCAATCCGATGGGCACGATCGGCTCTTCCGGATCGCGCGGCTTCCGCTTCATCAGACCTTCCGCAGGCTCCCCGTAGCCCAGGCCGATCGCCTGGAATACCTGCGTGGTGAAGTTGATCCACAGCGTCTGCAGCGGCACGAACGCGACGCCGCCGACGACGTTGAAGATCGCCGCGCCGAGGAACGTGACGACCAGCCCGAAGAGCACGCCCATCTGGAAGCGCACGTACTTCGTCAGGTTGTCGTAGAGACCCCGGCCCAGCTCGACGGCCTTCACGATCGTGGCGAAGTTGTCGTCGGTCAGGATCATCGCCGCGGCCTCCTTCGAGACCTCCGTGCCGGTGATCCCCATTGCGATCCCGATGTCGGCGCGCTTCAGCGCGGGAGCATCGTTCACCCCGTCGCCGGTCATCGCGACGATGTGGCCCTTGCTCTTCAGCGTGTCGACGAGGCGGACCTTGTGCTCGGGCGTCACCCGTGCGATGACGCCGATCTCGTCGATCTGCTCGCGAAGCTCGTCGTCGCTCATCGCTCCGAACTCGGCGCCCGTGATCGCGCGACCGGTGATGCCGAGTTGCTTCGCGATTGCCGCCGCCGTGACGGCATGGTCGCCGGTGATCATCCGCACCTGTACGCCGGCCGAATGCGCGACCGCAATTGCATCCTTGGCCGTCGGTCGCGGCGGATCGACGATCCCGACGAGCGCGAGGAGCGTGAGCCCGTCGAGGAGCGGGAGCAGGTCGGCGCTCGGATCGAACGTCGCAGGGTCGAAGTCCTTGCGAGCCGTCGCGAGCACCCGCAGGCCCTGCTCTCCGAGGCGCGCGTTCTCCGCCTCGTAGCGTCCGCGCATCGCATCGTCGACCTGGACCGGATGCAGGTCGTCCGAGCTGAGGGTTGTCGAGCCCCGGGCGAGAACCTGGTCGGGTGCGCCCTTGACGAAGCAGCGAATAACGTCGCGGCCTGATTCGTCGTCCATGTGGTGGAACGTCGCCATGAGCTTGTACGTCGAGTCGAACGGCAGCTCGGCGATTCGCGGGTACGTCTCCCGCGTCGCCGAAGAGTCGAACCCACCCTTCTCGCCCAACACCACCAGGGCGCCTTCGGTGGGGTCGCCGATCATCTCGCCGTCGTGGACGACGGCGTCGCACGCGAGGATCATCGGCAGCATGAACTGCTCGAGATCCACGTCGTCCTGTCCCGAGACGCGCTTGATCCGGCCCTGGGTGGAGTAGCCGTTGCCGTCGATCGTGTAACGGCGGCCCGGGATCGTCAGTTCGACGGCCGTCATCTGGTTGAGCGTCAGCGTCCCGGTCTTGTCGGAGCTGATCGCCGACGTCGAGCCGAGGGTCTCCGTCGAGCGGAGGCGCTTCATGATCGCGTTCGCCGCAGCCAGCTTCTGCGTCCCCATCGAGAGGATCGCGGTGACGACAGCCGGGAGCCCGGTGGGGATCGCGGCGATCGCGAAGGCGATCGCCGCGAGAAAGACCGTCTTGAACGACTCGCCGCGCGACATGTTGAGCACGATCGAGATCACCAGCGCGGTGCCGGAGATGACGAGGATCTGGCTCGTCAGCTTGTTGAGCTGCCTCGTGAGCGGTGAGTCCTGATCGCTCTCCTGCGCGAGCAAGCCCGAGATGTGACCGACCTCGGTTGCCATGCCCGTGGTGGTGACGACGAACTCGCCCGTGCCCCGCGTGACGTTCGTGTTCATGTAGACCATGTCGGTCCGGTCGCCCAGCGGCGCGTCGGCCTGCGCGACGGTCTCGACGCCTTTCGAAACCGGCAGGCTCTCACCGGTCAGCGCCGACTCGGCGACCTCGAGCGTCGCCGTCCTCAGGAGCCGGCCGTCCGCCGGCACGACGTCTCCGGCTTCGATCGACACGACGTCGCCGGGGACGAGCTGCTCGGCCGGGATCTGGATCAGCTCGCCGCTCCGGCGGACCCGCGCCTTGATGATCATCATCTTCTGGAGCGCGGCGACCGCCGCCGCCGCCTTGCCCTCCTGATTCAGGCCGAGTACGGCGTTGAAGAGCGTCAGGAAGAGCAGGACGAGGCCGGTGCCGAGCTCGTGCAGCGGCCAGATGCTCCCGATGCCCGCGACGAGCAGGACGATCTGCATCGGATCGCGGTACTGGCGCACGAACGCGCGCCAACGCGGCTCGCCCCGGGCGGCGACGAACGCGTTCGGACCGTACTGCTCGAGCCGGCGCGCGGCTTCGTCGGAGGCGAGGCCGGCACCGATGTCGACGCCGAGGTCGCTGGCGACGTCCTCTCCCGACAGCGTGAACCACTGCTTCTCCTCTGTCGCTGCGCGCGGTACTGGTGCAACCGTCGCCATCGTCGCCTCCTTAGCCGGAACCAGTTGCGCGCAGAATTGCAGATCGGCGTCACGAAGACAGGACAGCTCGACAACGGCTGTATCGCACCCGCCGGGGATTGCCTCCGCGTCTCGCGGTAGGGTAATCGTTCGATCGCACCGATGGCTGCTCTCGACGAATCGGCAGATCTCCGTAAGCGGCTGCTCGCCGAGCTGGTCGTTCGTCCGGGCGAGGCCGCCGGCATCGCGGTACGAGACTCGGGCGGAACTGGTGGCGACGAATTCGCGGACCTGGCGGAGGGGGAGCTGAAGGATCGTGCCAGGGAAGCGGTCGCGCGCGGCATCGCCGAGCTCTCGAGCGCGCAGGAACTGCTGTGGGCGAGCGACGCGTATTCGGTGCTCGTCGTCCTACAGGCGATGGACGCTGCCGGGAAGGACTCCGCGATCGAGCACGTCATGTCCGGGGTCAACCCGCAGGGAGTGCAGGTCGTCGGGTTCCGGAAGCCCTCGGCGGAGGAACTCGATCACGACTACCTGTGGCGCATCTCGAATGCGCTGCCCGAGCGCGGTCGCATCGGCATCTTCAACCGGTCCCACTACGAGGAAGTCGTCGCGCTGAAGGTGCATCCCGAGTGGCTCGAGTCGCAGCGGCTCCCGCCTGGAGAACGCGACGAGCGTTTCTGGGACTCTCGGTACGAGGACATCAACGCCTTCGAGCGTCATCTCGACCGAAACGGGACGAAGATCGTCAAGCTGTTCCTGCATGTCTCGAAAGAGACGCAGAAGCAGCGGTTCCTAGCCCGGCTCGATACGCCCGGGAAGGAGTGGAAGTTCAACGCCGCGGACGTCGACGAACGCGGGCGATGGGACGACTACATGCAGGCGTTCGAGGATGCGATCACCGCCACGTCGACGCCCTGGGCGCCCTGGTACGTCATCCCGGCCGATCACAAGAAGGTGACGCAGGCGCTCGTCGCGCTCGTCATCGTCGACGCCGTCACGTCCCTCGACCTGCATTGGCCCGAAGTCTCCGCGAAGGAGCACGAGGCGAACCTCGAAGCCCGCAAGAGGCTCGAGGCGGAGCCTGAGACGGACACCGGACGCACCTGAGCGTCCCGTTCGGCTGGGTCACGGTCCTCTAAGCGCCTCGGCTGCCGCCGCGCGCAGCAGCTTCGCCGTCTTCGCCGGATACGGGAGCGCGATCCGCGCCGGCGCCGTCTGCGTCAGCCGGGCGGTGATGACGAGCGCGGCAAGGGTCGTTCCCAGTCTCGAAGGGTGGAAGCCGTCGGGGCCGTACAACGGAAGCCGAGCGTTGCGGCGCCACGCGGCCCGCCAGGCTTCGCCCGCGGGCAGGAACAACGCCCGCGACGCATCCGCGGCCGCCCGGTAGCTGCGAACGACCGCCGGAAACGACAAGCGCAAGCCGAACGCCGAGTCCGGCCAGACCTCGTACAGCGCCGGTCTCGCGCCACGCTCGCGGATCGCGTCCGCCCAACGCACCGTCCACTCCCGTAGGT
Source organism: uncultured Thermoleophilia bacterium (assembly GCA_963846895.1). GTDB lineage: Bacteria > Actinomycetota > Thermoleophilia > Gaiellales > Gaiellaceae > PALSA-600. The sequence goes on from CAWJXR010000007.1 coordinate 19,883, forward strand.
TCTCCGCGCTCTCTGGAAGCGTCGACGGGCCTTGCTGAAGCACGACGTAGTCCCACACGCCGCCGTCGAGCGCGTCGTGCGCGCCGGTGAGAGTCCAGTGGTCCTCCAGGTTCACACCACCAGGCGCGACTGTGCGATACGCAATCGCACCGCGCGACAAGGACGCGACGACGGCCGGCAGATCGTTCGCTGTTGTCAGGCTGTTGCCGACGAACAGCACGTGAAGCTTCGGAGTGGCTCCATGCGCCGAGGCGCCGCCGCAGACGACGGCGAGCAGGACGACCGCCCACAGTGAGCGCCTCACGCGGGTGGCCCAGCGAGCGACTGCAGGACGGCGCTTGCCGCTTCCTCCAGCGACAACGACTCGCCGCGCGCAGCCGCCTCTGCAAATGCTTCGTCGCCGAGAGCCGCTCGACACTCCGCGACGCTTTGGTTGAACCACACTTCCTCGATGTCCTCGTCGTGCGGTGCCGAGCGGAGCTCCTCGCGCAGCCGGTTCGCCGCACCCATGAAGACGGCAGCGTCGCCGTGAGCTCTTCGAGCCACAGTGACCAGCACGGCGGCTTCGAGACACATCGCAAAGACCATCGTCGCGCCAACCGCAAGGCTCTCACGCAGCGCACGGTCGAGAGTCACCGCGGCCTCCTCGACGTCTCCCAACTGGAGCTTGGCGGTTGCGACGTTCCCGAGTGCCAGCGCCGCGCCCCAGCGATCCCCGAGCTCGGACCGAATCTCGCTACTACGCGTGCAAAGTTCGACCGCGGTCTGCCAGTCCCCGGCTCGGAGAGCCTGGTCGCCGAGGTTGTTGAGCGCGATCGCGCCGTTCCAGCGGTCACCGATCCGTTCGGCCAGCGCCGAGAGCTCGTGGTACGCGGCCGCGCTTTCCTGTGAGGAGGAAGCAGACTTTCCGCGCTCACGGAGGGCATCGGCCATGCCGCGCTCGTCACCGGCGCGGACGAACGCCTCATACGCGTCGTCCGCATGGTGCGATGCGGCCTCTACGTCGCCCATCCGCTCGCAGACGACAGCAGCGCACTCGTGCACGTGCCCGAGGACGCTGTCGGAGAGGCCCTCGGATCGTGCGAAGACTGCATCGACCCATTGGCGGGCTTCCTCGAACCCGCCGCGCAGCCAGAAGAAGAACGCCAGGTTTCCGATAATTCGCGCGGCGATCGCCGGGTCGACGTCAAGACCGAAGCGGAGTCCCGCCCGAACGTTGTCGTGGTCCTCGGCGAGCCGGTCGCCCCACTCCTGCTGGTCCGGTCCGCGCCGTAGCTGGACATCTGCCTTCTCCGCCAGCTCGGCGAACGCCTCTGCGTGCCGCCGACGCAACTCGTCGCGTGAGGGCAGCGTCTCGAGCTGTTCGACCGCGAAATCGCGGATGGTCTCGAGCATCCAGTAGCGCGAGCCAAATGGAGTGACGCGGCGCCGCACGAGGCTCTTGTCGAGCAGGGACTGCAGGACGTCGACGTCGGCCCGACAGACCTCCTCGGCTGCTTCGAGCGTGCACCCGCCCACGAAGACTGCAAGCGAGGCGAAGAGCTCCTGTTCGGCCGGCTCCAGCAGATCGAACGACCACGCGATCGTTGCGCGGAGGGTCTGCTGGCGTGCGTCCGTATCGCGCCCGCCCTGCAGCAGATCGAGCCGGCCCGACAGGCGTTCGAGCAGCTGCTTGGGGGAGAAGAGCGCCGTCCGCGCCGCAGCGAGCTCCAGTGCGAGTGGCAGGTCGTCGAGCCGGCCGCAGATCTCGTCCACCGTCGATGTGGGCTCGAACGAAGCGTCCACCTGGCGAGCCCGGGCGACGAAGAGCTCGCGCGCGTCGCCGGTCGTGAGCGATGGAACAGCGAACGTGTACTCAGCCTGCAAGCGCAGCCGCTCACGACTCGTGACGACGACGGTCGGCCCGTCCGTCTCGAGGGGACGGGCGATGCTTTGCGCCACTCCGGGCAGCAGATGCTCGGCGTTGTCGAATACGAGGACAAGCCGCTTGCCGGCGATCCCCTCGGCGAGAACGTCGCCGATCTCCCGTCCGGCTTGCTCGGCGATGCCGAGGGCTCGCGCAGTTGTCGCCGGCACGACCGCGGGATCGCGAAGCGCCGCGAGCGGCACCCAAAACACACCGTCCGGGAAGTCGTCGGCAGCTTCGGCGACTGCCTGCAGCGAAAGGCGGGTCTTCCCCGTCCCGCCCGGCCCGGTGAGCGTGACGAGGCGGACGTCACTCCGCGTCACGAGCTCGACGACCTCGCTCACCTCAGACTGGCGGCCGAGGAACGGCGTCGCCGGAACGGGCAGGTTCGTCCGGTAGAGCGACTTGAGCGGCGGAAAGTCGCCGGAACCGAGCTGGAACACCCGCTCCTCCGCGGCGAGATCCTTGAAGCGGTGCAGTCCCAGGTCCACGAGCTCGCTGCCTCGAGCAAGCTCTGCCGTTGCGGCTGACGCGACCGTCTGCCCGCCGTACGCAGCGGCCGCGATCCGAGCCGCCCGGTGCAGGTCAGCTCCGACATAGCCACCGTCGATCAGGAGCGGCGTGCCGGTATGGACGCCGATCCGCACCTGGACCCTGCCGTCTCCGAGAGCCCCATGTGCCTCAGCGGCCGCCGCGAGCGCATCCTGCGCCGTGGCGAATGCGACGAAGAACGCATCGCCTTGCGTGTCGACCTCGACGCCGCGGTTACGCGTGAAGGCAGTCCGCAACTTTCGGCGGTGTTCACCGAGCGCCTCTCCGTAGGCCTCGTCGCCCAGCTCGTGGAGCAACCGCGTCGAGCCTTCGATGTCGGTGAACAGGAAGGTGACGGTGCCGGACGGTAGGTCTGTCATCGCTCCGGATGATGCGCTATCTGCAGCCGCCGTAGGCGGCTGTCGCACGAGTCGTCGCGCCGGCGTCGGCTCGGTCCGCTCTACCTGAGCGTGAGATGATGACGGCCGAAGTGGATACACCGCCGCCGCCGGCACGCGATTCGAGGCTCAAACGCTTTCGGATCGCGGTCGTGGCGGTCTCGCTCGTTGTCGCGATCGTCGGCTCGGCTCTGCTGGTGATGCGTGACTCCGCTGCGGAGACGACGGCGCTCGGGGTGGCGGCCACGCTGCGACTTCCGGGCCATCCCGCAGCCGTAGTTGCCGGCCCGGATGCGCTGTGGGTCGCACTGGGCCGCGACTCACAGGAACCCGCAGGCGATGCGCGCCTGCTGCGCCTCGATCTCGCAACCCAGGCAGTGACGAGGTCCGTGCACCTGGATGGGGAGGTTTCCGACCTGAAGCGTGTCGGGGGCCGGTTGATTGCCTCGGTCCGGCACGCCGGCTCCGGGGGCCAGTTGGCCGTTCTCGATTGGCGGAGCGGCGCCGTGCTCGACCGCCACTGGTACGAGGGCCCTGTCGACCAGATCGTCGTTCGCGGCAACGAGTTGTGGGCGCTCGGTGTACAGCCCGGGACGCTCTCGCGGATCGACGCGGCGACGCTCCTCCCGGCCTCCGCCCCTCTTCGACTCTCTCCCGGCCGCATGCCGGCGTTGGCCTCCGGTGGTGGCTACCTCTGGGTGACGGCCGCCGACACCGGGGAGGTGCTGCGGATCGACCCGGCGACGCAGGCGATCAAACGGGTGCACGTCGGCGGGTCTCCGCTCGGGATCGCCGTCACCGGCGGAAGCGTCTGGCTCGCCGACCAGGCGGGCGGCCAGGTCGTCCGGCTCGACCAACGCTCGCTGCGACGGGTGGGAGAGCCGATCCACGTCGGCACGAAGCCGAGTTGGCTCGGAGCGGCCGCCGGCTCGCTGTTCGTCACCGACCCGTACGACGGGACGGTCACGGAGATCGATGTGCACTCCGGGAAGAAGATCGGGCTGCCGATTCGCATCGGCCGGTCGGCCAGAGATGCGCCCGCACCATCGGTGACGCCTGCCGGACCGTCCGTCTGGGTGAACAGCTTCGCCTCGAACACCCTCACCCGCGTCAATTCGACGGTTGGCCGCAACGAACGCGGCGGCAAGATAACGGTGCGGATCTCGGGTACGAACGACAAGCAGCAGGGCGATCACGTCACGAACGGAGCTAAAGCCGGCAGCATCGGCAACTTCGTCGCCTCGGGGGCGATCTCGGACCGGGGCAAGGTTGTGGTCTATCGCACGATGAGGCCTCCACTGATCACGCTTCGCGTCGTCACCTTGGGCAGCAAGGGATCGATCACGTTCGTGGTCAAGATCCAGACGAACCTCGTCCCCGTTACGTCCCGATGGAAAATCACCTCCGGGACCGAGGCGTACAAGGGTCTCCACGGCGAGGGCCTCGAGAGCGAGAACGCCAACTACACCGTCCAAACGCTGACCGGCACCGTCTCGCGCTGACCGACGCGACGCGAGGCTTCGAGTCTCAGCGCCTGAGGTACGCGAGAACGGCGAGCACGCGCCGGTTGTCCTCGGGCGCCTCCTTGAGCCCGAGCTTCGAGAAGGCCCCTCTGATATGCGTCTCGACCGTTTTCGGACTGAGCCAGAGGGTGCGGCAGATGCCCTGGTTCGACCGGCCTTCGGCGATCAAGGCGAGGATCTCCCGCTCCCGCGGCGTGAGCCCGTCCAGCGGGTCGAGCTGTCGTCTTCGCTCGAGGAGCTCCTCGACGACGGCCCTGTCGACGACGCATCCGCCGGCCGCGACCCGTTCCAACGCGTCGAGCAACTGCTCGATCCGGCCCACCCGCTCCTTCATCAGGAACCCGGCTCGTTCCGGCCGCTCGTCGATGAGGCGCAGCGCGTACTCGGACTCGAGGTGTTGCGAGAGTACGAGGACAGCCGTGTCCGGGAACCGCGCGCGGATCTCGTGGGCGGCGCGTAGCCCTTCGTCGCTGTGCGTGGGCGGCATTCGCACGTCGATCAGGGCGACGTCCGGCCGAAGGTCGCCGACACGGGCGAGGAGGGCCTCGGCGTCTCCGACCTGGGCGACAACTTCTACGCCGTTTTCGACGAGCAGACGTGCAACGCCCTCGCGAATCAGCGGCGCGTCGTCGGCGATCACGACTCGCATGGGAGCTCTGCACGAATGGTCGTTCCCCGGCCAGGCGCGCTGTCGACCGCGAACGTCGCGTCGAGCGCATCCAGGCGGTCGCGCAGGCCGGCCAGTCCCGAGCCGGCTGCAATTCTGGTCCCACCGGCTCCGTTGTCGGTCACCACGACGCGCAGGACGCCTGCTTTCCGATCGAGGATCACAGTTGCCTCTGTCGCCGAGGCATGCTTGGCGACGTTCGTGAGGGCCTCGGACACGACGAAGTAGGCGGCGAGCTCGACCGGATCCGGCAGTCGACCATGGACCGCACCGTGGACCGTCACCGGTATCCCCGCACGTCGTGCGAGCGCCTCGACGGCTATCTGCAGACCTTCGTCTCGAAGAAGCGTGGGATGGATTCCCCGCGCGAGGTCGCGGAGCTCGGCAACTGCCTGCTCGACCTCGTCCTGCGCGCGCGAGAGGACGGCGGTCGTTGCGGAATCTCCGCGAGACGCCTCGAGCCCGAGCGCGAGCGACAAGGTGACGAGCCGCTGCTGCGCGCCATCATGCAAATTGCGCTCGATCCGGCTGCGTTCGGCGTCGGCGGCGGAGACGATTCGTTCGCGTGATGCTCGAACCTCCGCGAGTTGCGACCGCACCTCCGCACCGAGTCGCTCGTTCTCGAGGACGAGTGCGGCGGTGGCGCGAACGGAATCGACGAGAGCCGGTTCGTCGAGCAACGCGGGATCGTGGATGATCACCGCCACCTCCTCACCGGACGCCGTGATCGGGGTGATGGCGCGGCCGGGATCGCGCGGCAGCTCGACGGGGCGACCCCCCGCATCGACGTACACGTCGTCGCCGAGCTTGTACGCAATCTCGAGCGTGGGGTCACCGAGTGTCCGAGCGAGCCGTTCGCCCATGGTCGCGGTCGTTTGCTCTCGCAACTCGACGACGAGCTCGGACGCTTCGGGCCGACGTAGACGCGACCAGAGGATCCCCGCGACGATGCCGATCGGCAACAAGAGGACGACGGCTCGCGCGATCGTCTCGATCCTCGACCGGCCGGCATCATCCGCAATCACCAAGCTCAGCCAGACCACACCCACCGGGATCGCGACCCCGGCCGCAACCAGAAGCGGTCCCTGGGAGCGGCGTGGCGGCCCGCGGAGCGTTCGCAGCCGCCGGACGACCAGGAGGAGGACGACGAGCGCAAGCGCGAGCCCGACGATCTCCTGCGCGCGGTCCACACCATGCGCGATGCGCTCGTGGGGCGAGATCGACAGCAGGTCGCGGTGATCGGAGTCGACCAGCGCTCCGACGGCCTGGCCGACAAGCGTCAGTGCGAAGGTCCCGGCGATTGCCCACCGGACGAGGTGCGAACCGGACCGCCCTTCCGGGAAGGTCAGCAGCAGCGCCGCGATGAATGCGATCCACAGCTGCTCCGAGATCAGCCCGAGAGTCCACAGGAGGTCCGTGCTCGCCCATTCGAGATCCGCACTCAACAGTGCGAGAGCAGCCGCGGCGAGCAGCAGCCTCGTTCGCCGCCGGTGTGGCCGTTCGAGCGTGAGGAGCGCCGCCGCCGTCAGAGCCCACGCGAGGCCTACGTCGGTGGCAATCCGCGTCCCGGGAACATGCGTGCTGACACCCAGCGCGGCGACGGCGAGGCCTGCTGCGACCACAAGAGGCATCACGAGCACGGGGTCGCGCAGGACGTCTCGCGCCGGCGGAGCCGCGGCAGCGGGGATCGATGCCGTCATTCGAGGACCGCAGCAAATGTGGCGGCTGACAGCTTCGACTTCGGGATGAAGCCGCGCGCCCCGCATGATCCCACTCGTCGTCCGTAGTCATCGGCATCGCGTGACGAGATCAAGACGACCGCACAGCCGTGCGAGTCTGCGAGCGCCGTCGCGACGGCAAAACCGTCTTCGTCCGGCAGCTGCACGTCGAGCAGGACGACGTCCGGAGCCTCGGCGGCGACCGCCGCGAGAGCCTCCGCGGCGTCGCCCGCCTCGCCGCTGACGACGTAGCCCGCGCGCTCGAGCAGCTCGCGCGCGACCGCGCGGAATGGCACGTGATCGTCAACGATCAGCACGCGCGTATGCACGGTGGTGATCGTCGCACACCCCTCCCGCGCCGGTCGAGGGTTTTCCCTGGACTCGACCGCAATTCAGGGCGATCCCCGAAGAGACGAGCGACAGCCGGTGTTTCGATCGGGCGATCTCGTGCCTGTCCCGAGAAATCGGCCTGAAAGGAAGCAGGATCATGCGCAACCTCGTTCTTCTCGCGTCACTCGGGCTCGTCGCCGCGTTCACTCAGGCATCCGCGCCCGCCGCAGGCCGCTCGGTCGTCAGGGCGACGCCGCCACTGCAAGTCGCGGTGCGGCCGGCTGTCGTGAACCTCTACGAACGGTCGACGATCACCGTCTCCGGGCTCGGTGCCCGTTCGCTCCAGGCACGGTTGGCGGGCGCGACCCACGCGGATGGAGCCCCGCTCAAGTGGCGCCGGCTCAGCCTGGTCAGCGGCATCTGGCGTGGGACGCTGCAGCTGCCGCTTCTGCACGGCATCTACCCGATCGAGCTCCGGACGGCGGCCGGCGCCGCCGTCGTCAGGCCGCACCGCTTCCTCCGAGTGTTCGAGCCGGGAACACGCGCACGCCCGTCGTTCGACGATCCTGCCGACGTCGCGCGTTGGTGGGTCCGCGCCGATCCCCACGGGAGGCTCGTGGCGATGAAAGAGTGGCCGCGGCCCGCGTTCGATGGACGCGACGTACGCCTCCACCGCCTGTTCGTCGTCTCGTACAGCCCACCGGGGCATCCGCGCGCCGGCGATCGGCTGGGCATGTTCGTCACCGCCGTCAGGGACGGCTTCCACGGGGCCTGGCGGCTGCTCGAGGCGACTGTCGAACCGTGAGGAACGGTTTCGGCGGTCGTCATGCTCTAGCCTCACGCCGTGGGGTTCATCGAGGAACTCGCGATCTCATGGCTGACGAACGCGATCGTGCTCGCGCTCGCGGCGTTGGTCCTGTCCGGCGTGACCATCGACACGTTCACCGCCCTCCTCGCGTCCTCGGCGCTGTTCGGCGTGCTGAACACGGTCCTGAAGCCACTGCTCAAGGCGCTGACGCTGCCCCTGGCGTTCGTGACGCTCGGTCTCATCTGGTTCGGCGTGGCGATGGTGATGCTGGCGTTGACGGCGCTTCTGATCAGTGGGTTCCACATTCACGGTTTCGTGGCCCTGTTCTGGGCGACGGTGATCGTGTGGGCCGCAAACGTCATCATCGACTTCGCACCGGGCCCATGGCGGCGAAGGCCAAAGCCCGCCTGACGCGTGTCACACAGGCGACGCGTTCACTCGGCCGTGACCCACCACTCCTCGCAGCGGATGAGCTTCGAGGGCTTCGACGGCCGCCGCGACTGTCGGGTAGACGCGGTCCGGCCCGACGGAATCTCCGGCCAGGCGCAGGACATCACGGACCTGACCGACCGCACGCGCGATCACGAGGCGGACGCCGTCGCGCTCGAGATCGCTCATCAGTTCGGCCACCATCGCTGAGGCGGTCGTGTCGATCGAGGGAACGATCTCGGCATCGAGCACGACCGCCCAGGTTTCGTCGGTGACGGCGTGGCGGATCGTCGCGCGGAAAGCGTCCGCGTTGGCGAAGAACAGACCGCCCTCGACTCGCAGGACCAGAATCCCGGGCACGGGCTGCTTGGGCGGCTGCCGGTCGACGTCGCCGAACTGCGTCGGATCGCCCGGCATGCGACCGAGAGTCGCCACGTGCGGCCGGAAGCGCGGTAGAGAAGGAGCACCAGCCGACCTGTAATGATCGGCGCAGGCCGGCGGCGCAACTGAGCTCGGAGGAGGAGACATGAAGGTAATCGGCATCCAGGTCGAGAATCGGGACCGCGGAGACTTCGTCATCGACGCGCTGCAGGCTGCACTGGCGCAGAAGCGGGTGACACTCGAGGACATCGCGCTCGTCACGAAGGACGACGACGGCACGGTTCGGATCCACCAGTCGAAAGACATCACCCCCAAGAAGGGCGCCGTGCGCGGAAGCCTCGTGGGCGCAGTGATCGGCCTGGCCGCTCCGCCGCTGCTGGGTGCGGCCGTGGTCGGGGCAGGCGTCGGCGCGCTCTGGGGCAAATTGCGCGACCGCGGTATCGACGACGACACGATGAAGAAGCTCGTCGAGCCGCTCGAACAGGGCCAGGCCATCGTCTTCGCATTGGGAGACGACGCGTCGATCGACGCGATCTCCGCCCGTGTCGAGGAGCTCTCGATCGGAGGCGTGCAGGCCTTCACGTTCGACCCCGACGACGAGAACGCTCTCTATGCGGCGGCCCAGGACATCCGGCTGCCCGACACGCTGCTCGTGAGGGCGCCGATCTCCTAGTTACGGGGCGGCGAGTCTGGGCGCCGGACGAGGCAGCGGAAGCCGATGTGGCTCGTCGACGTGTCGACGGTCTCCGACTGACGCGCCGCCGGCCGGTAGCGCAGGCAGTAGTTCGGGGCGCACAGGTGCGAGCCGCCCTTGATCACCCGCCGCGGGATCTCGTCGGCAGGCCTCGGATCCGGTGGACCGCAGCAGGTGGCCTGCGCCGCCTGCGTGTCCTCCTCGACGGCGAAGAAATCGCTCGTCCACTCCCACACGTTGCCGCAGACGTCGTAGAGGCCGTAACCGTTCGGAGGGAACGAGGCGATCGGCGACGTGCCTTCGAAGCCGTCGAGCTTCAGGTTCTGCCACGGAAACTCGCCCTGCCACGTGTTCGCGGCGGCCTTTCCCTCCGGAAAGTGCTCGTCGCCCCACGCGAAGACGGCACCTTCGAGACCGCCGCGCGCGGCGAACTCCCACTCCGCCTCGGTCGGCAGTTCCTTGCCCACCCACGAGGCGTACGCCGCCGCATCGTCGTACGCGACGTGCACCACCGGGTGCCGGTCGCGCCCGTTGATCGTGCTACCCGGCCCGCCTGGCCGCCGCCAGCTCGCGCCCGGGACGTATGCCCACCACTGCGTGACGTCGCGGAGGTCGACAGGCCCGTGCGCTCCCTGGAACACGAGCGACCCGGGGACCAGCAGCTCCGGGTCGGCATCGGGGTAGTCGGCGCTGTCGGGCGGACGTTCCGCGACGGTCACGTGACCGGTCTCCCGAACGAACCGCCGGAACTCGGCCGCGGTGACCAGGCACTCGTCGATCCAGAAGCCGTCGACCTCGACCGCGCGAACCGGCCGCTCCTCGGGGTAGAAGCGCGTATCGCCCATCGCAAACGACCCGCCTGGAATCCAGGCCATCCGATCCGTGAGGCTGTGTGTCGCTGCTCTGGCCATTCCGGCGCCGGCCCGACAGGCCGGTCAGCCGCAACGCTAGCGGGCGAGTGCCGCGGCGGCGGGGCTCCCGCCGTACGGCGGCCGCAGCCAGTAGTAGGCAGCGGCATCGATCGCCATGTTCAGCACCCAGATCACGAGGGTCGCCCAGACGTAGGTCCAGAAACCGCCTTCCACGTCGAAGCCCTTGACCAGCGCATCCGTGATCCAGAGCATCAGCATCGAGACCCCGAACCAGGCGAGCCCGAGCGTGAGGATCGCGAGCGGGAACGTGATGAATCTCAGAATGGGCTTGAGAATCGTGTTCAGGACCCCGAACACGGCCGCAGCCGTCAGCAGCTGTGCCGTCGTGCCGCTCTGGACGTCGGTGAAGATCCAGGCGACGACCGCCAGGACGACGGCGTTGAGCAGCCACGAGACGAGCAGATAGAGGAGAAACCGCACGGCTCGCCGGACGCTAACGGATCGTGCCGCGCCAGGCAACACGGCTCGACGCCGCCCAGGCGCGTTGCCGCTGCGCGGTACGACCCTAGGGAGCCGTCACGCCCGGCGAGGGCTCCAGCTCGACGGGCCGCGATTCGCCGGCCTCTCCGAGGAGCTGCTGACGCCAGCCCGAGAGCAGTTCATGAACGGCCGCGGCGCCGACGATCGGCCCGACCGGGGCCGACAGGGTCGCCGGATAGAGGATGAACGCCTCCGTCTGCGGGCCGCCCATCCCGCCATGGAACGAGATCAGCTCCTCGAATGCGCACCCTTCGTCGAGCTGCGGGTCGTAGAAGCTGTTGACCATGATGTCGGCGACGTGGGCGAAGCCGTCGGTCCGTCGCAGATGCTCGGCGGCCGTCGGCGAGAAATGCGCAAGGGGATCGTCTCCGTCGACGCGATCGTCCGCGAGGTAGCGCACCCCGGAGCGGCCGAGCACCATCGGGCCGTGCTCGTCCGAGCGGACGAGCAGGAACCCGACGTGCGGATGCTCGCGAAGGGCCGTGAGCAGGTGAGGGTGGCGCGAGTCGATCTCTTCCATCGACAGCCGGTGGCTCTCCTCCATCAGGTAGACGAGCCCGAGATTGCCCGACCCGAGCACGACCACCTGCTGCCCGGAGACGTCGTTCTTCGCGCGCTTCTTCTCCTTGCGGCCTGTTGCCTCGTTGAGCGCGTGGCCGACCATGTCGCCCTGCTCGTCACCGTCCGAGAAGTCGGCGACGCTGCCGTCGGCAAGCGAGCGCTCGACCAGCTCCGCCAGTCCGTAGCCGTTGCGCTGCAGGAACGTGGCGCCCTGCGTCTGGCCGTGGTCCGAGAGCACGACGATCTCGTACGGCCTCGCTGCGTAGCGACGGGCTCGGTCGATCCGGCCGAACTGCTCATCGAGCTTCCGCAGAGCTTCCAATGTGTCCGCCCGCTCGAGGCCCGAGTGGTGTGCCACCTCGTCGTAGCTCGAGAAGGTCGCGTAGACGGCCGGTCTCCCTTTCGCCATGTCGGAGATCACGCCGTACACGAGCAGGTCGCGGACGAAGACGCACATCGTCGCACGAAGCAAGGGATAGATCCCACCACGGTGTCCGCGCGGCCGGACGTCGCGCCGGGCTGCGCGGCTTGATGCGAGTACCTCGAGGATCACCTCCCACGTCACGAGCACCATCACCCTCGTGACGTTGAAGCCGTTGGCGAGAAAAGCGCGGTATCCGCGATTCGCGCCCTTCTCCGCATCCAGCTTGCTGACCGTGAGGATCATGTGGTCGGCCTCGCCCGACAGCAGGTTCCCCCGGCTCGCGCCTCCGTCGATCAACAAGCCGCGGCCGCTCGAATGGCGACGCTCGATCTCGGCGCAGTCGGCCGGCGCCGAGCAGGTCATCAGGCGGGCAGTCTCCTTCTCGACCCAGCGGAACGCCGAGATGTCCTCGTTCGAGCCGAGGAGGATCCCCGCCTGGCTCGCCCCGGTCTGGGACGAGAAATCGGTCTCCCACTCGACGAGGTGGTGCGTGCCGTTCTGGACCCAGCTTGCGAGAACCGGGGCGTTGCCGTCGCGCATCGCCCGTTGCAACACCGGGCGGGCGAGACCGTCGATCTCGAGAAAGACGATTCCGGGGACGTTCGTCCGAGTCTGCTCTCCCGACCGCCGCGCAATGCGCTGCACGACCCTGAAGGTGTAGGTGTCGTCGTCGTTCGTGCCGAGGACAGTGTCGAGAACGATGGTCACAGCCGAGGCAAGCAGAGCGGTGACCAGTGCCCACCCGAACGAGTCGACCTGAATCGCCCCCGGCGCGATCCGGGACGTGAGCTCGAGCATCAAGGCGTCGAGCACGAGCACGAGCAGGAATCCCGAGATGAGCGCGAACGGGAGCCGCAGAGCTGCGATGACCGGCGGCAGCAGCGCGTTCAGGATCGCGATCAGAGCTGCGGCGACAATCGCACCGCCAAAGCCGGGGACATGGACTCCGGGCACGATGAGCGCCGCCACGAGCAGTGCCGCGCCCGAGACCAGCCACGAGAGAACAACCCGGAACGGCCGGATCCGAGGGCGGGCCGGCGTCCAGGTCGGCTGCTCGCCGTACGGCCGGGGTTCGGGTTGCACCGCCGTCATCGCGCGATCGGCTCCAGCATCAGCGACTCACCGGGAGCCAGCACCCGGACGTCGACGGCAGGCGCCAGTTCCGCAGCAAGCAGCCGGAACTCGTCCACTCTCGCGTGATCGAAGTCCGTACGCTTCTGCCGGCGGATGAAAGCCGACGAGTAGGTGCCCCAGTGGATCGGCACCGCCACACGCGGCGCGAGCAGACGTAGGGCCTCCGCCGCGCGCTGCGGGTCGAGATGGCCGGCAGGGAGTCGCGGGCCCCAGCCAGAGATCGGCAGGAGAGCGAGATCAAGCGGTCCGAGCTGTGCCATCTCCGGGAACACATCGGTGTCACCCGCGAAGTAGACACGGCTCGCGCCGCTGACGACGTAGCCGAGTGCGGGCGCCTCGACTCCAAGTGGGCCTCTTCGTCCGTCGTGCCTTGCATACGTGGCCGTTACTTTGACGCCTGCGATCTCGACCTGCTCGCCGACCTCGACCTCGACGACGCGGGAGAACCCACGCTTGCGAAGCAGCGAGCCCGCCCCGCGCGGGACGATCAGCTGCTGCTCCCGGCCCAGCAGGCGGAGCGACGGGAGATCGAGGTGGTCCCAGTGCGTGTGGGAGAGAAGGACAGCATCCAACCGCTGGAGGGTCTGCGTCTCCGCCGGCTCGGTCCTCTGTAGGTGGAGGATGCGCTGCCGCAGCACCGGGTCGGTGAGCAGGCGTGCGCCGTCGACTTCCAACAGCACGGTCGCGTGCCCGACGTACGTGACTTGTTCGGCCGCCACCCTTACGACTCGGGCTCGTCCGCTGCAGCGTCGGCGCCGTCATCGTCCGCCTTCCCTCCCGCTTTCCGCTCCTCTTTCTTCCGCTTGCGCTCCTCCCTCCTGTCTGCGACCTGCTGCTTCGCGTCGACGTAGGAGCTCGAGACGAGTTGCTTGCCACCCGTCCAGCCGAACACGATCACGACCAGAATCGTTGCGGAGAGAACGTTCCAGGCAGTCGTGATGAGTTGCTGTGCGGTCGAGTACGCGACCGCTGTGTTCTTCGGCACGTTGCAGCAGACGTCCAGCGCGAGCGCATTCGTCGCCTGCGTGACGCCCACCGCCCCGGGCGTGAACGAGGCGACGTTGGCGAGGGAGCCGGAGCCGGCGACCCACGTGATCGACTCGAACGTGACCGGAATCGCAAACGCGGCGAGAAAGATCCCGATCACGATGAACTTGCAGACGTAGGAGAGGAAGGACGGAAAGAAGACGCGGGAGAAGTAGCGCTTCGGGTGGCTTAGGATCACGCCGCCCTCTTTGGCCTGTCCCCAGAGCTTCTTGACCTGCCGCCAGAAGATGCGCCCGACGAGCACGAGCAGAAAGCCGCCTCCGACGGCGATGACGATCGACCAGCCGAGATGCTCGGAGACGTTGCCGAGGTTGAGGTCGAATGACCCCGGTACGGAGAGGAAGAGGTAGAGGTAGACGGCCGCACCGGCGACCGTGAAGAAGATCTTCTGCACGAGATAGGCCGCGATCGAACCGCCCACGGTGGCTGTCGGGATCAGCGCCACGAACATCAACAGCGTCACGAAGGTCCCGATGTTCGCAGGGAGGAAGTTGTTCATCGCCACTCCAACGGCGTAGGCCGTCACGATGGGGGCGAGCAGCACCTCACCCGGGTAGGCAGCGCTGAGGATGCCGTAGTAGGAAAGCCCCGCGAAGAACGTCTGGCCGCTCTGAAAGATGAGCGCGGCGATGATGTACCCGACGGGAACGGCCTTGATCTGATCCCACAGGTCGGAGAACCAGCCGGTGACGTCGACACCGAGGAGCTGGAGGATCCCGACGACGACCGCGATGCCCGCGAGCCACGCGAAGATCTTGAGGAGCCTCCTCGGCCGCGAGCTGTCATGCACGGGAAGCGGTTTTCCCGCAACTGCGCCCGCCGACTCGGTCATGATTCGCCGGCTCCGGCGCGCCAGAGCGCGAGCAGGGTCGCCGGCGACAGCGACCGCTTCTCGACCACGGGCCACGATCGGTTCCGTATCTCGTCCTCAGCACCAGCGGTCACCATGCACGACCCGCGCTTCCCCGGCCCCGTCCCGAATCCTCCGAGCCGATTCGATGCCTCCGAGCCCCGGCATCCGCACGTCGATCAGCACGAGATCCGGGTGCAGCAGCTCCGCGATCGCGATTGCCCCCTCGCCGGACTCCGCCTCCGCGACGAGCTCGAAGCCAGGAGTGGCGGCCACCACCTCGGCCGCGGCGTCTCGGAACACCTGGCTGTCGTCGACGACGAGCACCCGAACCTGACTCGGCGCCGTCACGCCGGAATCTCGGCCGAGATCCGCGTCCCGCCGCCAAGGGGGCTCCGGACGCGAAGAGCGCCCCCGCACGACTCGACTCGCTCCCGCAGGCCCTCGAGCCCGCCTCCGGCCCGTTCGCCGGCGCCGCCGATCCCGTCATCCGAGACCTCGACGCTCAAGGCTGCCCCCTCGGCCCCGACCCGCACGACGATCTCCGAGGCCCGTGCATGCTTCTGAACATTGACGATCGCCTCGGCGACCACGTAGTACGCAACCGCTTCGGACGCGTCCGCCGCGCGCGTGCTCGGCAGGACGGTCCTGACCGGCACGGTCGAGCGGGCGGCGACGCTCCGGATCGCATCGGCCAGGCCGAGCTCGGTCAGGACGGACGGGTGGGTCCCGTGGGAGAGCTCCCGGAGCTCGTCCAGCGCGAGGTACAGCTCACGCTCGGCACGCACGAGGTCGGCCTGACTCGGATCCCGCTCGGCACGAGCTCGCTCCGCTGCGAGCCGAAGGCGGACGGTGAGGGCGAGCAGCCGCTGCTGCGCGCCGTCATGGAGGTTTCGCTCGATCCGGTGCCGCTCGCGCTCGGCTGCCGCGAACACGTCCTGGCGCGACCGGCCGAGCCGCTCGGCGAACGCTTCCCGTTCCGAGACCAGCGCGGCCAGACACAGGCTCGAGACGGCGGCCACGACGATGAACAGCTGCGTGCTGAGCACGGTGCGCGTGATCGAGTGGAAAACGAAGGGGCCATGGTAGTGCGTGACCGACCAGAGGGTGACGCCCACCGAGACGGTGACGGCCAGCGTCGCGCCACGCGGGCCGAAGCGCACAGCTGCCCATCCGAGGGCCGGGAAGGCGAGATAGACGAGCGGCTCGTTGGTACGTGTCGCGATCTCGGTCAAGGCCGCGACGACGACGATCGTGAGCACGGCTTCGACGGTACGCCCGCGTGTCAACAACTGCTTCGGAGGGCGATACCAGGCGAGGGCAAGCGGCACGACGACGATCGCGCCGCTGAAATCGCCGAGCCACCACGTCCGGGCGATCGTCAGCAGGGAATGCGCCTCGACAACCCCTTGCGAGACCAGCGAGAGCGGCCCGATCGTGGCGCTGAGCGCGGTGCCGAGCACCAGGGCGAACACGAGCCTCGCGACACCGGACATCGTCTCGAGCGCCGACTCCCCGGGCCGGCCCGCCCTGCGGACGAGCGCGGCCGCGACGAGCACCTCGAGCATGTTCCCGCACGTCTGTCCGAGCGCGCCGAAGACGGGGAGCGCGCCGTAGTTGTTGGCGAGAAGGTCTCCGATCAGCACGCCGGGCCAGGCGGACAGCCCCCGGATCGACAGGTACGCAATGGCCATGCCGACCGGCAGCCAGACGATCGCGGCGACCGGGCCGGCGAACTCGAGCTGGTAGCCGAGCTTGGCCGCGCCGTAGTAGAGAAGCGCGACAGCCGCGACGTCGAAGCGCCCAACGCCTCCAGCGCCGGGACGTCCAATCGACGACTCCCAGACGGGCCGAGATGCGGCGTGGCAGGGGGACGGCGACATCCGTGAGCACGACGGACATCTGCCGAACCTTGCCAGAGTCCACGGCCGCTTGCCACAAGTCGCATCAGCTGCCGACAACTGACACGTTTGTGTCAAGCCATGAGGCCGAGAAGCGACGACTATGGCCGGCGGTCAAACGGCGAACGCGAAGGCCCTCCGGCGCGTGAACGACCGCTGGACGGACCCCCACCCCCATGTCATCGAACAATCACCCCGTAGAAGAGAGCCTGCTCGAGAACGCAGACCTGGACGGTGTCCTGCTCAGTGGGCTCGACCTGATCCCGCAGGCCGATCTGGGTCACCGACACGCACGGCCGGCTCCGCTGGGTGAACAGAGCGTCGGTTGCGCTCTTCGGATCGCGCCGCGCAACGCACTTTTCGTGCTTCATCGCCCCCGAGCACCTGAACGGGACGCGCGCCTCGTTCGCAAGGAATGTCCTCGAAGCGGTCGACACCACCGTGCTGAACACCGTGCTCGTCGGCCTGTTCGGCCGATTCGGGGCCGAGTTGACGTCAGTCCTCCTGCGCCGCGACGGAATCGTCGTCGGGGCCCTCTTCGTCGTCCGGTCGGAGTCGGACCGGCGTCTGGAGAGTGGGCCCGCTCGTGTGCCTCGTCCGAATCTCACCCCGCGCCAGTTCGAGGTGCTCGGGCTCCTCGCAGAGGGTCTCCCGACGGAACAGATCGCTCAGCGGCTGCAGGTCGCAGAGAACACCGCGCGCAATCACATCCGGCTGCTGCTGCAGGAGCTCGGCGTGCATTCGCGGCTCGCGGCTGTCGTGACCGCGTACCGCAACGGCTGGCTGTAGTCCCTACTAGCAGCCCTTCGCGGGTGATGCGGTCTCACCCCGGCAGCACGAATCATCCTCTGGTGCGATCGGAGCAGTACGAGATCCGCGTGCAGGGAGAGCTCGGGCCAAGCGTCGCGACGAGTTTTCCCGGGTTCTTGGCCGAGGCACAAGCAGGCGAGACGGTCCTTCGCGGCTCGGTGTGCCTGCGGGCCGATCTGTACGCCGTGCTCGACCAGACCGAAGCACTCGGACTCGAGCTGATCGAGGTTCGCCGCCTCGACGACCAGGACGACGACCGCCGACACGCCTTGAGCGCGTCGTTGGTACGGGCACCACAAGCCAGGAGACGGCGGACACGACGAACCGCCGCGGCGTAGACCCGCGGCCCGACCGGCGCTGGTCCCATTGCGCGTGCCCGCCACGGGCTGAGACGCTCCCCAGGGGGATGGAGGAGGACCGTCGAGCAGTCGGGTTGCTTGGCGCGGACGGCGCACCGGCGCTCCGGGTACCGCCTTTGCCGCGTGATGTCGTCGGGCGCCCGCGCCTGCACCGACTGCTCGACGAGTCGCTCAACACCCCGCTGACCCTGATCGCCGCTCCGGCCGGTTTCGGGAAGACCACCCTGCTCGGGTCGTGGGCGGCAGCTCGCCGGGACGTCACGGTCGCCTGGATCTCGTGCGACGTCGTCGCCGACGGCCAGGGGTTCTGGCTGCAACTGCTCGAGCTCTCAGGTGGCGAACCTTCGGCGACGAGGCTGGACTCGGCTTTCGACGCGGTTCTCGAGCGTCTTGCGGAGCTTTCTCGCCCGGTCGTCGTGCTGGTCGACGACTTCCATCTCGTTCGCTCGAAGCACGTGCTCGGCCCGCTCGCGCGACTTCTCGCGCATCCGCCGCCGAACGTGCACGTCGTGCTGGCAAGCCGGCGCGACCCCGACCTGCCTCTGCATCGCCTCAGGCTCGCCGGCCAGCTGACAGAGCTGCGTGCGAAGGATCTCGCCTTCACACCGGACGAGGCGGCCGAGTTCTTCGTCACGGCGGGGCTCGACCTGCGGCCGGAGCTCGTCGGCACGTTGCTCGACCGGACCGAGGGCTGGGCGGCCGCGCTTCGGTTTGCAGCTCTTTCGCTGCGCACGGAGCGCAAGGCGGAGTCCTTCGTGCTCGCACTGGCGCGCACCGAGCAAGCGGTCTCCGAGTACCTCGTCGCAGAGGTGCTCGGCGCTCTGCCTCCTCGGATCCGCGAGTTCCTCCTGTACACGTCGATCTGCGATCGCCTCGACGGCGCGCTCGCGGACGACCTGACGGGAAGGACGGACGGCGCTCGCACACTGGCGGCGCTCGAGCGCGACAACGTGTTCCTCGAGCTCGACCCTGACGGCCGGTGGTACCGCTACCACACGCTGTTTGCCGGGCTGCTGCGGGCCGAAGGGCAACGCACCCACCCAGCACAGCTCGCCGGGCTACACCGGCGAGCCGCCCGCAGTCTTGCCCGGCGCGGAGATCGGCTGGCGGCTCTTCGCCACGCGCTCGCCGCGGGCGATGCCGAGCAGGCAGAGTCGCTCGTGTCCGGCCTCTGGGTCGAGATCGACGGCCGCGCGGATGACCGATTGGCGTCCGCGATCCTCGATCGAATCGAGCCGCGCGCCGTGCGTGCGCACCCTCACCTGTGCCTGCTGGCCGCGTGGGAGCGGCTGCGGCACGGCGACCTGGCGCAGACGGACGCATGGCTCAAGCTCGCCGCGACCTGCAGCCGGACCCTGGACCCGGTGCAACGCGCGGCATTCGACTTCGGCCGTTCCGTCGTCGAGCTCCGCCGGACTCGTCGCTGCGGCGACCTGGACAAGCTCGATCGGGCCGTGAAGCGCGTGGCCCGGCCTCAGCCCCTGCCGCGCGACGCGCACAACGACGATGGGCTGCGCGCCCTCATCCTGGGCAACCGTGGGATCGCGGCAGCGTGGCGCGGTGAGCTCGCCGAAGCGTCGACGACCCTCGAGGCTGCACTCGACGCTGCCCGCCGCAGCCAGTTGAGCGCGCTCGAGGACGAGGTGAGCGCGACGCTGGGGCTGGTCTGCGCCTACAGGGGAGACCTGACGCGCGCGGCGCGTCTTGCCCGCCCGGTGGTGGCGGACTCGGACAGCGTTCTGGAGCAGCGGCAGGAGTTCGTTCCGGGCTTGCTCGCGCTCGCGCGCTGCAGCCTGGATTGGGGCGACCTGCCCGAGGCGCGGGACCTGGCCGAGCGGGCTCGTCAGATCGCCGAGGCGACGGGCGACGAGCTCGGCCGCCCCGTGGCGCGAGTCCTCTCCCTCCAGGCGGTCGCCTGTGCTTCAGGCGGAGCGGACATCGCCCGGTTGGAGCTCGCAGCCGTTGGGGTCGAGGAGGCCGGGCGCGTTCCGGCGCTCGCAGCGCCGATGCTCGACGCGTGTCGGCTGCGACTGACCGGCGCCCTCGGCGTACCGGAGCCGAACGCCGGGCCGGAGTACAAGGTCGCACTCGCCAGAGACGCGCTTGCGCACGACGACGTCGCCGCCGTATCGGCGTTGCTCGAGCCGGTGATCGGGAGCACCGGCTTGCCGAAGGCAACCGCGGTCGAGGCCGCGGTTCTCTTGAGCATCGCCGCGGAGCGGCGGGAGTCGGCCGAAGAGGCGTGTCGGTGGATCGAGCTGGCGCTCGAACTCGCCGAATCGGACGCGATCCGCCGACCGTTCACGGACGCCGGGCCGGAGGTCCACGAGATCCTCCGCCGGGCAATCCGCCGGGGAACTTCCCACCGGTGGCTGGCGGGGTCCTTGCTCGCCGTGTTGGACGGCCGGGAGGCTTCGGAAGGCCACCGGACACGCGAGCTCCTCGACCCACTCAGCGCACGCGAGACGGTCGTGCTCCGCTATCTCCCGACACTGCTCTCGAACCAGGAGATCGCCGGCGAGCTCTTCGTCTCCGTGAACACCGTCAAGACGCACTTGAAGAGCATCTACAGGAAGCTCGGGGTTTCCGACCGGCGTGAGGCTGTCCGGCTGGCGCGGGACCTTCGGCTCGTCGGCTGAGCTCCGGCCCAACGGGAGAGCGAGCCGGGGGCCGGCTTCTTTCCAGATCGCACGGAGTGCACTACCGTTGACGCGTGATCCGGATCGTGATCGCCGATGACGACCTCCTCGTCCGCGAGGGCATCGAGCACCTGCTCGCAACCGAGCCCGAGATCGACGTGGTCGCAGTCTCGAAGGATCGCGGGGAGCTGCTGGAGGCAATCGAGAGAGAGTCTCCCGACGTCGTCGTGACCGACATCAGAATGCCGCCCGACCACGCCAGCGAGGGCGTGGAGGTCGCACAAGCTCTCCGCAAGAGCTCACCCCAGACGGGGGTGATCGTGGTGAGCCACTACGTCGAGCCGGAGTATGCGCTCGGACTGCTGAGGGACGGCACCGCGGGCCGCGGGTATCTGCTCAAGGAGCGTCTCGGCAACCGTGAGCAACTCGTCGCGGCGATCAGGCAGGTCGCCGCCGGCGGATCCGTGGTCGATCCCGAGGTCGTCGACGCACTCGTCCGCGCACGAAGCCGGGACGAGCAGTCACCTCTCGACGGGCTGACACCGCGGGAGCGGCAGGTGCTGGCGGAGCTGGCGGCCGGCAGGAGCAACGCCGCCATCGCACGCACGCTCCTGATCACGAAGCGCGCCGTGGAGCGCCACATCGGATCGATCTTCGCCAAGCTGAACCTGCCGAAGGAAGATGCAAGCCGACGTGTGGTTGCCGCTCTCCTGTTCCTTTCGGAGACGGCGCGTGAAGGCGAATCGCAGACGGCCGCGACGCTGCGACCGTCCTAGTCCGGCGGTCGCGCGATCTCAGCGTCGGCTGCGGCAGCCGTCTCCCGGGCGCTCTGCCGACGCAGCGCCTCGACGCCGATCCCGAGAATCACCAGGCTCGCCACCACCAGGTACCAGCGGCGGGCCTGCGGTGTCGGCCCCCACCAGACCAGGAACAGGATGAAGAGACCGACGGCACCGAACGCAACCTCCGCCCGGGCGAGCGGAGCCGCAAGGGAACGGCGTGCCGAGGTGCCGCTCTTCGTCTCCCCGGCGAGCCACACGCCCAGGAGCGCGATCGCCGCGACGAAGATCAGTGTCCACGCTCCGTCGGCCAGCAGCTCGGTCAGGATCGTCCACGCGTCCTTCGCTGCGGGCCTGACGGCGTCCGACACCACGAGGTGGTTCGTCACGTACGACCCGGCGACGGCCCGCAGGACGAGCACCAGGAATCCGGCGATGATGGCGCCGATCGCGGCTTCACGGAGCATCTTGCGCCGTCGTCCCCGCGCCAGCCAGATCGCGGCGGCGATGAGCAAGAACGGCACGAGCCAGAAGAAGCTGCCGATCGTCTTCAGCCAGCTGGTGAGCTTCTGCGCCGTCTCCAGCTGGTCCGACTTGACGATCGTGATCTGGAGCTTGTCCGGCGGAAGACGTCCGGCAATGTTGTTGACGATCGCGATCTGATTCCCGAGCTCGACGACGAGCGGCTTCAGATCGAGCACGACCGAGCCACCGCCAGATCTGATGACGGTGCCGCGGTCCTCGAGCAGACGCAGCAATTGCTGCTGCGAGGCCCCTGCCGCCTCGATCCAAAGGCGCTGGACGCGCGGCCGATCGAGCAGACGGATGGCGGCGCGGTTCGCAAGCTCGCGCAGCACGCCGGACAGCGGACCTGCTAGCCGCTGCTGGCCGGCCGGCAGATCCTGTTGCAGAGCGCCTTGCACATCGACGTTGGCGTACAGCTGGTCGACGAGCGTGGTCGCCAGCTGCGTTCGGATCGTGTCGTTGGCGATCAGGTCGCCGGCGGTGTTCTTGAATGTCGGTGTGTCGAACGCCTGAAAACGGACGAAACCGGCGAGCAGCGCGATGACCGCCGTCAGCGACGCCAGGACCACGAGCACATGGGCGGCGATCATGCGCCCCCTGCCCGGCGGCCCTGGCGGCGTAGTCGCCTTTGCGTTCACGCGCGGCCTCGAGGTGCGGCAAGGTCGGACTGTTGCGGCTCACCCGAGCCGTCGGCAGGCGGCGGACCTCGATCAGCTCGAGACCGAGCGCCTGGACCCGGTCGAGCATCCCGTGCAGCGCCGCCTGGTCGACGATCTCCCCATGGACGACCGTCTCGACCGGACGCACGACGCTGGTCATGTTCTCGACGTACGGGGCGAGCTCGTCGCCGATCAGCCCAACGACCCGGATCTCGTACCGCTTCGTCACCCCACTCCTCTCGAGGTTGCCCGCGAGGGAGAGCCTACAGCTCAACCGGTGTGAATCGGCTTCACCCCGAGTGGGTGAGAGGCGCACGCGACGACTCCGGGACCGCCGCCCGGCGCCTGGCCGGCAGCAACGAGTAGAGCCGACCGTCCAGTTCCATGGTGATGCCGGGAAGGTGGGCGGCGGCGATCCACTCGGTCGCCTCACGAAGCACCCGCGCGAGATCGGTCGGGCCGGGCTCGAGACTGACGCCGACCGTCCACCCGGCGGATCCATTCGGCTCAGTCCACGTCGGCCAGTTCGGCCTGAGGCAGCGCGCGAGCCCGAGCGCGGCGCCGTGTGATGCGAATTCGAACAGGACGATGTCCAGCTCTTCCATCGCTCGGCATGGTCGCCGTCGTTGGCGTCCGACCGGCTGATCCAAATGCGTCAATCTCCAGCCGGCGCCCAAGGGCTCGGTTCGGGATCACCCCCCGAGCATGATGGTCGCTCACCCTCGCACGGCCGAACCTCCGAGACGCCCATCAAGGTGGCGCGAGTCCGAGGCGCGGCGAGGGGTCCGCGCCCGGTACTCGCGCCGCCGCCTACTGGGTCGCGACCACCCGGACCGCGACGGCACACCCCAGGGGAGGGCGTGAGGGGAACCGTCGCACGCTCGCCGGAGGAGAGCCACAGGGCCGGCGTGGGCCGACTCGCAGGGCCGTGGGGGTGAACACGTGACCCGGCGGTTCGACCTCGGACAAGGATTCCATCGCCGCCGCACGTCCGCCTGACCCAGACGGATCAATTTCGGGCTAGGTGAGGGCCCCGACCGTGCCGCGGACGATCAGGTACAGCCCAGCGGCGACCAGGGCCCAGATCCCCAGGCGGATCGCGTTCACATTCAGCCATGCATTGAAGCGGGTCACGGTCGACTGCGTGCGGGCCGGGGCGAACACGTATCCGACCAGCGGGATCTCGACGAAGGAGAACATGATCACGTAGAAGGCGAGCAGGATCGTCAAGGTCTCGGCCCGGCCGATGTCCAGCTCCGCGATGTCCTTGATCGCGACGATCGGGACCACGCCGGGCACGATGTTCAGGACGATTCCGACGCCGAAGGCGAGAAAGACGCCGCCCTTGCCCAGGACGCGCTCGGCCCAGGACGGGCGATCCTCGCTCGGCTTCGGCTTGTCCGGACGGGCAGCCAGGCGGTAACGGTGCAGTGCGTATGCGGCGAGGAGGGCCAGAACGCCGCACGTGATCTCGACGACCGGGTCCGTCGTGTGCTGCGAATCCGAGATGAGCTCGGACTTCCGGAGGAGGTGGATGACAACGCGCCGATCGTGACGCTTCCCTGCTGTCCGAGCTGGCTACTGGGTCGCGACCACCGCTCCCGGGCGGGTCAGGGCCCAGATGACCCAGACGTCGAGCGCGATCGCGAGCAGCGACCACCAGGGGTAGTAGGCGATGAAGAGGAAGTTGTTGACCGCGCTGAGAATCGCAGGATCAGCGCCGTCACGGCGGCCCATGGGCGGCCGGCGAACAGTGCCAGACCGGCGGCCACGATGATGATGCCGAAGAACAGATCGAACCATCCCCAAGCCGTCACGTTGATGGCGAACGCGTAGTGACGGCCGGCGCTGAAGAAGTCGTCGTGGGCGATCTGGGCGATCCCACCGAGGATCTGGAACGTCCCGATCAGAAGCATCACCGCGGCAGCGAACCAGATTCCGCTGATCGCCCAACCGGAAACGGGTGGAAGGTCAGGACCAGCCCCATATTCGACTCTCGACACGGATCCTCCTTCGGTCTGACGAACACAGCCGACAGCCGGGTTGCGAGCGCGCAACCGGAGCTCGCGACTGTGACGCGCGCTCGGGTGAGTCAACCTCACCCCGGACGAGTGACGCCCGGCCCGGACCGCGACGGCACACCCCAGGGGAGGGCGTGAGGGGAACCGTCGCACGCTCGCCGGAGGAGAGCCACAGGGCCGGCGTGGGCCGACTCGCAGGGCCGTGGGGGTGAACACGTGACCCGGCGGTTCGACCTCGGACAAGGATTCCATCGCCGCCGCACGTCCGCCTGACCCAGACGGATCAATTTCGGGTTAGACGCGCTAAGGGCCCCGACCGTGCCGCGGACGATCAGGTACAGCCCTGCGGCGACCAGGGCCCAGATCCCCAGGCGGATCGCGTTCACATTCAGCCACGCGTTGAAGCGGGTGACGGCCGACTGCGTGCGGGACGGGGCGAACACGTATCCGACCAGCGGGATCTCGACGAAGGAGAACATGATCACGTAGAACGCGAGCAGGACCGTCAAGGTTTCGGCCCGGCCGATGTCCAGCTCCGCGATGTCCTTGATCGCGACGATCGGGACCACGCCGGGGACGATGTTCAGGACGATTCCGACGCCGAAGGCGAGAAAGACGCCGCCCTTGCCCAGGACGCGCTCGGCCCAGGACGGGTGATCCTCGCTCGGCTTCGGCTTGTCCGGACGGGCAGCCAGGCGGTAACGGTGCAGTGCGTACGCGGCGACGAGGGCCAGAACGCCGCACGTGATCTCGACGACGGGGTCTGTCGTGCGTTGCGAATCCGAGATGAGCTCGGACTTCCGAAGGAGGTGGATGACAACCGCGCCGATCGTGACGCAGGTGAGCAAGCCGCCGACGAGGAAAGCGATCAGGATCCTGAAGGGATGGGGAGCACGAATCGCGACGATCACGACTACGAGCAATGTCGGCCAGAACGCGGCCAGCACCCCGAGCAGCAGAATCTCGGCGACGTTCATGCGGCGAGAACCGCCATTACCCCCAGCTTCGGGGTGGTCAGGGTGATCCCTCGCCATTCGTCCGGGATCACGGATCCTGGCCCGCGTTAGTGTTGCGCGGAGCGAAGGGCGGTCATCTGGAGAAGAGCGTACGGGGAATTGGCTCCGCACAGGCTGCGACCGGAGCCGGGTTGCAGTCGGCCATTCGAGATCTTCGAGAGTCGCGCGCACGGGTCGTCATGGTCGGCCACGCCGAGCGCCGTCGGATCGAGCGCGACCTGCACGACGGCGTGCAGCAGCAGCTGACCGCGGTTCGGATGAAGCTCGAGCTGGCGCGGGAGGCGGCTCCCGGCGGGCACCCCGAGCGGGAGCGGCTCGACGACCTCTGCGCCGACGTCGAGCGGGCGCTCGCAGCCCTCCGCGAGCTCGCGCATCGGATCTTCCCGGCCGCCCTGCCGACCACGGTCTTCTGACGGCGCTCCGCTCCGCGGCGGCAGGCTCGCCGCCCGAGGTCCGCATCGACGGGAACCTGTCGGATCGTCGGTTTCCCCCTGAGCTCGAGGCCGCCGTCTACTTCTGCTGTCTCGAGGTGCTGCAGGAGGCCCAGCCCGACTCGGCCGTGACGATCGACGTCGCCGACACGGTGACGAGCTCGAGTTCGCCATCCGCCTCGAGGGCGGCGGGATCGATCCGGCGCGCCTGACGAGGATGCAGGACCGGCTCACGGCATTCGGCGGCGTCGCCAGCGAGTCCCGCACCGCGTCCGGAACGGTCGTGAACTGCTCCGTCCCGAGCGTCGCGACGTCACGAGGATGACAATGCAGCGCCTCGAACCCGAGCTTGTGCCAAGTTGGCACAAGCTGCGGATCACGCGGCGTCCGCGGTGGACTCGAGTCCGGCACGACTGATAGAACCACCGGCAGCCGCGGCCGGATCGAGTAGCGATGTCGCTCCGGGGGTGTTCGCAGCGTTCTTCGTGACCCTGATCAGAGACACAGCACCCGACGCCAACCCCAGTCTTCGTCGCTCTCGACAGAAGGAGCCCAGGTGATTCTCGCCACGACGTTCTTGACCTTCCTGTGGTCGCTGATCGTGATCTTTTTCATGGTCATCTTCTTCATTCTCTTGTTCCAGGTGATCGGTGACCTCTTCCGCCGTCACGATGCGTCAGGCTGGAAGAAGACCCTGTGGGTGATCGTCCTCGTGCTGTTCCCGTTCCTCGGCCTGTTCGCGTACTACATCTCGAACGGCAACGGGATGGCCGAGCGCTCGGCGCAGTCGGCGCAGAAGGCCCAGGACGACTTCGGGACCTACGTGCGGGAAGTCAGCAGCAGCGAGGGTGCAGCCGATCAGATCGCTAAGGCGAAGCAACTGCTCGACTCCAACGCGATCTCGCAGGCGGAGTTCGACCAGCTGAAGGCCAAGGCGCTCGGGTAGGGCAGGCCGTGGCCTAGAAACGGACCTGACGGCGAAGCGCGTCGGTCGACGGCACGAAGTAGTACGCCCCGGTCAGCGGAGTCGTGTACCGCGTGAGCGCGTCCCTAGCGCCACCGACGAGACCCGCCATGCTCTCGAGCATCGACGAGAGCGGCTGCTGCTCGGCACTGAAACCGACGAACATCGTGCCGTGGGCCGTGACCGTCCCGTAAGGCATGTTCCGGCGGAAAATGTCGCCGAAGCGGTCCTGGTCGGTGCTGGCCACGTGGGAGTCGGGCGGCTGGTCGTCGAGCTCGACGCTGTTCGGCTTCGTGCGTCCGATCACCCGCTCCTGCGCGTCGACCGGAAGCGCCTCCCACGCGGCGGCGTCATGAGCCCACTTCTGCAACAAGAGAATCGTCCCGCCGGCTCCCGGCGCGTCCTCGGCGACGAGGACGATGTCCGGGGCGTCCACGAGCGTCGGGTTCTCCGTTCCGTCGATGAAGCCCGTCAGGTCGAGATCGTGGTGGTAGGGCCAGCTCGATGTCTCGGCGGCGATCGACGCGAGCCCGTCCAACTCGGCGAGCACGTTCCGTGCCACGTCGAAGACGACGTCGTAGGCGCTGCCGGAGAGCCAGAGGACGGCGTCGTGCTGCGTGGCCGGCATCACGTAGCCGTCCCTCCCGACCAGATCCTCGTTGAATCCCTCCACTCCGGCCGGCGCGTCGGCCGGCGCAACCTCCCGCCAGAGCTCGGGCCTGAACCCCGCGACGAGGTTGACGCCGCCCATGGTCGTCCTCGGCTCCCGCAGCGACGCGATCGCCTCGACGACGGCCCGGGGCTGCCGCCCGGCCGAGACATCGAACTCGAGATAGGCGTGCGAAGCGGTTCCGAGCGCGAAGATTCCGCCCTGGGGAGTGCTCATTCCATTTCCCTCGCTCCTGAGCGTAGAGATAACGTACGCCGACATGGAAGCCGACCGCGCTCACGAGCTCCTGGCCGCCGAGCGGCAGCGGATCGAGCGCGCGCTCGCCGGGCTCGGGCACCAGGACGGCGGCGAGGCCGCCGACGAGTACGACCCGGCGAACCTGGCGTCGGACCTCTACCAGGACGAGCTCGACGCAGGCCTGGCCGACGATCTGCGCAGCCAGCTCGCCGCCGTCGAGCGCGCCGAGCAGCGGCTCGCCGACGGGACGTACGGGCTCTCGGTCGAGAGCGGGGAGCCGATCCCCGAGGGGCGGCTCGAGGCCGTCCCGACGGCCGAACGGACGCTCGAGGAAGAACGCGCCCGCGCCGGTCGCTGAGGCTCGCCCGCCGGCGCGAGGGCGGCCGCTTTGACTGCCGCGAGGAGGCAGGACGGCAGTTCCGAATACAGACGGCATGCCGAAGCACGAAGTAGGGCTTCACATTCCGGCGAACATCTGGCTCGCGAAGCTCGACATCGAGATTCCCGTCCGGTCGGACGGCGAGTATCTCGGGCGGCTCCACATCAGCCAGGGATCGGTCGACTGGATTCCGGGACGGCGGCAGCGGGGCCGTCGTCTGAGCTGGGAACGGTTCGCGGAGCTGATGGACGAGCACGGGAGAGCTTTCAAGGCTCCGGCAGGGCGCAAGGCACCGCGGTTGGGCTGAACAGGCGGGACGCCGGAGTGGCCGCGCCGGTTACGGCGCGACCACCCTGAGGCGTTCTTGCGTCTGGCCGGCCGCTATGCGGTCGGAGAGAGTGCCGGTGGGACGTCGATCCGAGCTGTCGGCTCACCGTGCTCGAGCCGGGGCAGCCATTCGAGCCACTTCGGGAGGTACCAGTTCCAGTCGCCGAGCAGCTTCATCATCGCCGGCAGCAGGACTGCGCGGACGATCGTGGCATCGACGAGAACGGCGACGGCAAGACCGACACCGAACTGCTTCAGGAACATGAACTGGAGCGTCGCGAAGATCGCGAAGACGCCGAACATGACTAGGGCGGCGCTCGTTACAACTCCGGCGGTCGACTTGATGCCGTAGGTGATTGCATTCTCGGTCGACATGCCGCGGTCGTACGCCTCGCGGATTCGGCTGAGGATGAAGACGTGGTAGTCCATCGAGAGCCCGAACAGGATGACGAAGAGGAAGATCGGTAGGAAGCCGATGATCCCGCCTGTGTGGTTGAAGCCGAGCAGGCTCTTCCCCCAGCCGTGCTGGAACACGAGCACGAGCGCGCCGTAGGCGGCCGCAACCGAGAGCAGGTTGAGCACGACCGTCTTGATGGCGATCACGATCGACCGGAACGTGATCAGCATCAGCAGGAACGCGAGCGTAAGCACGAACGCGAACACGTACGGCGTCGCGTGCTTGAGCTGCCAGTTGGAGTCCCTCTCGTTCGCCGGGCCGCCGGTGACTCCGACGTCGGCGTCATGGAGCTTGCCCACGGTCGCTGGGATGACCGTCTTTCGCAGCGTTTCGAGCGCTGCCAGCGACTTGGCGTCGGTACCTTCGCCCTGCATCGCGAGCGAAACGAGTGCGATGTTGCCGTCAGGCGCGTAGTCGATGTCGGTCGGCGGGAAGAACTGTCCCGTCGCAAACGCTGCTCGCTGCAGGCCGGCGATCGCAGACTGAACCTCCGGCCCGCGAACGTCGCCGGTCTTGACCATCACCTGGACTGCGTTCGTGTCACCCGGGAACGCCTTCTGCAGCTTGTTGTATGTCTTCACCGAGGACAGGTTCTGTGGAAGCGTGTCCGTCCCGGGTGAGGCGATGTGCAGTTGGAGCGCAGGCGCGGCGAGTGCGAGCAGGAGCCCGCCGGCGATGACGACCGAGAGCAACGGGCGGCGTAGGACGCGATCGAGGATCGCGCTCCAGATCCGACCGTCGCCATCGGGGCGACGGAACCTGTGCAGGAACGGCACACGCACCTTGTCGACCTTGTCGCCGAGTGCAGCGAGGACTGCCGGCAGGACGGTCAGCGAGCCGAGCACGGCCACTGCGACCACGATCATCGTCGCGACGCCAAAGCCCATGAACGTCTTGTCGCCGGTGAGAAGCATCCCTGCCATGGCGGCCATCACAGTCAGGCCCGAGACGAGAACGGCTCGACCTGACGTCGCGGAGGCGGCCTCCAGGGCGGCCCTCTCGCTCCGCCCCGCTGCGCGCTCCTCACGCTCGCGCTTCAAATAGAACATCGAGTAGTCCACGCCCACTGCGAGCCCGATCAGCAGCACGATCACGCCGATGTCGGAATCGAGGGGCATCAGGTGGCTCGGAATCGCCAGCAGGCCCATCGTCGCGAATACGGCGGTCAGCGCAAGCAGCAGCGGCAACCCGGCTGCCACGAGAGCACCGAACGCCAGGATCAGCACGATCAGGGTGACCGGCACCGAGAAGAGGCCGGCGGTCTTGAAGTCGTCGACGACCGCCTTGTCGAGTTGCGTCTCGACGTTGATGCCGAACTCCTCGATCGCGATTCCAGGATGGCGCGCGGCAGCGGCAATCAACGCTTTCTCGACCGGAGCATCAAGGGTCTTTGCCTTCGTCAGATCGGTCGTCCGCAACTCGAGCGAAACGAGCGCCGTGTGACGGTCCTTCGAGATCTGATCGGCGTTCCCGGCTGCAAACGGCGACTTGACCTTCTTGACCTGCTTCAGGCTGCGAGCCGTCCGGGCGACGTCGGCGATCGCCGCTTTGAACGCGGGATCGTCGACCGTCTTCGTCGTGCTCTGGATCAGCACGGTGTCGCCCTGAGGCTGCTTGAAGTCGTCGGCAAGAACCGAGTCCACATGACCGGACTCGCCCGAGCCCGACTTCTTCGGGTCGAGCTGCTTCGTGCCGATGACGTTGCCGAGCATGAACGCGGCAACGACGAACGCGAACCAGGCGAAGATCGCGGTCTTCTTGTGGCTCGCGCTCCACCGGCCCATCCGGGCCGGCAGGTTCGAGCGATTCGTCTCGTCGACGCTCGGTTCGGGCGGTTGACGAGTCGTTCGCCGGCTGGTCCGGCTCGTTCTGGATGATGCGCGTCTTCATCACTTCTCCTCTGAGTAACTGCGGGACTCGCTCAACCTCGCAGTGACCGAGACGCGCGGAGAAGACGGCCGGCTGGCCTCTTCGAGGGGCGGGTTTCTGGTGTCTGGCGGGGCGCCGGCGGGTCAGGAGCGCAGGAACATCAGCACCGCGAGCACCCGACGTGACTCGGTTCCGGTGGAAGGCAGACCGAGCTTGCCGAAGATGCTCGAGACGTACTTCTCGACGGCCCGCAGCGTGATCACGAGCTTGTCTGCAATCCCCTGGTTCGAGCTGCCGGCGGCCATGAGCTCCAGCACCTCACGCTCGCGCGCCGTCAACCGCGCCAGCGGGTCACCCGGCCGCTGCCGCGAGAGCAGCGTCGAGACGATGATCGGATCGAGCGCCGACCCGCCCTCGGCGACGCGCCGCACAGCCGCGACGAACTCGTCGACGTCGCTGATCCGGTCCTTGAGGAGATAGCCGACCCCCTCGGCGGAATCCGCCAGCAACTTAAGCGCGAGACCGAGCTCGACGTACTGCGAGAGCACGAGCACACCGACCGACGGATGCTGCGCTCGGATCTCGAGCGCCGCTCGCAGCCCCTCATCGTTGTGCGTCGGTGGCAGCCTGATGTCGACAATCGCGACGTCCGGTGAGTAACTCCGCACCTTGAGCAGCAGATCGTCGGCGTTGTCGCATTGAGCGACGACCTCGAAGCCCGCCTCGGTGAGCAGCCGCACGACTCCCTCGCGCAGCAGGACACTGTCCTCGGCGATCACGACGCGCATGGCATCTCCGCGCGAAGACGTGTCCCGCCGCCCGCGGGGCTCCAGATGCGGAGACGGCCGCCGTGCGCCTCGACGCGATCCGCGAGGCCGCGCAGGCCCGACCGCTGCTCCGGGTCCGCGTCGCCCACGCCATCGTCGACGACCTCGACGACGACGATGCCGCCGGCTTCCGTGATGTCGATGTCCACGCGAGGTCGCCTGCGCGTGCTTCCCGATGTTGGCCAGGCTCTCGGAGACGACGTAGTAGGCCGCGATCTCGATCTGCTCGGGCAACCGGCCGTCCAGGTCGACGCTGAGCCGGATCGGCGTCGGCGATTGCGCGGCAATCGACTGGAGCGCGACCTCGAGACCGTGTCCGCTGAGGACCGCCGGGTGCAGGCCGCGCGCCACGGTGCGAAGCTCGTCGAGCGAGACGGCAATCTCGCTCCTCGCTCGATCGAGGCGAGTTGCCGCCTCCGGGTCGGCCGCCAACTGCTTCTCGAGCAGGCTCAACTCCAGCGACAACGCGATCAGCCGCTGCTGCGCGCCGTCGTGCAGATTGCGTTCCAGCCGCTGCCGCTCCTTCTGGCCCGGCTTCGATGACCCGCGCGCGCGAGCCCTTCAACTCGTCCAGATGCGCCTTCTGCTCAGCCTGCAGACGGCGTTCTCGAGCGCGATTCCAGCCGCCGCACCGACCGCGGCGAGCAGCTCGGGCTCGTCGTCGAGAGCCCGATCGTGGAGCAAGCGCCGCGAGAGGGGCACCGTCTCGGTCGATCAGCGTCGTCGCTCTGCCACTCCCGTCGGTTCGGGCAGCTTAACGCGGTCGACCGTCGAGGTCCGCCCAGCTCGCGAACTCGGGCAGCCAGTAGGCGAGAGTCAACGACGGATCGCGAAGGGCCCGCGCGAGCGCGTCGCGCAGATCGCGCCGGCGACGGATCCGCACGCAGCTCGACGAAGAGATCGCCGACCGCCGAGCGAGCAAGCCGGGCGTCGAGAAGCCCGATCAGGAATACAACCGGCGAGAGGCCGATCACGAGCAGGGTCGCCCTCTGGATCGGGCTCGGAACGCCGGCACTTCGGAGGCACCGCGAGAAGAAGAGGACGCGATCATGAGGAGCCCGAGCGCGAACGAGTCGATGAGCAGCGCAAGCGGACGGCGCAGCGGCCGGCCTTCGCGCCGCCGTCGCGCGGCGAGGATTCCGAGTCCGACCAAGCAGCAACGCGCTGATCGACGAGAAGCTGAACGTGCTCGCACGCCTGTGCGCGCGCCGGATAGACGTCGAGACTTCGAGCAGGTTGTGCGGTCCGTACTCGCCGATCAGCATCCGCACGAGCTGGAGACCGATCGCCGTCGCGTACGCGGCGGCAACGAGGACCTTCTCGAAGCGTACCTGAAGGCGTCCGTTGGGAAAGGCGAGGAAGACGTGCAGGAAGATGACCGCCGGCAAGCTTGTCGAGCGCCTGGCCAACCGAATACGTGACGTCGTTGTTCGTCCAGGACAGAGTCGCGAGAGGAAACACCGACGCAACCCGCCGCCGATCATCAGCGAGGCCCAAGCCGGCTCGCAGGCCGTCTGATCCCACGCGAGCGAGCCCGCCGAGCGAGATACGCGAGGCTCGTCCATGCAGAAGAGGCTTGCGATCACTGAACGGCTCACCCAACTCGGCGCCGATGGCGTCGTTCTTGAGCGCGAACGCAATGGACGAAGCACCGGCGACAGCAAGCCGGCGAGCGCGATCGCCCGGAGCACGGAGCGCCTCGGTGCACGCGCTGCGGGGAACCCCCAACGTGCGCAATCGCTGAGTAACCCACCTGCTCGCTCGCTCCTCTCGATGCGCTCTGCGTTCCCGGACGGGACCTTTCAGGCGCAACCGCCGGCTGTCGCACGGGGCGGAAGAAAGGAGGCGTCTGCCGACGAGAATACTCCGATTGCGGACCGGCGGCACGGCGAGCCGGCAGGCTCGCTCGTGTCAGTCTGGTCGGTTCACTCACGGTGCGCGGTGGCCGCGACGGGATTCGTGCGCAGCGACGAACGCGTAGGGATCACCGTCGCCGCGAACCCGACAGCCGCGTAGAACGTGAGCAGACAGATCGAGGCCAACAGCGGGACTGCCGGGACGAGTGAGCCGGTCAGGCTGTGGTTGAGCAACGCGAGCCCGGGCGCGGCGATCAGCGAGCCCGCAGTCAGTCCGAACGCGACCATGATCGCCGTCTCGGTGCGGATCATCGCTCTCACCTGACGCTTGGTCGCGCCGATCAGCCGGAGCATCGCGAACTCGCGCGCTCGTTCGCCGATCGCCATCGTCAGACGCGTTGACGAGCGCGAGCGCGCAGAACACCACGATCAGACCGAGCAGGACGTAGACAGCCAACGACTGCTTCTCGGCGGCCCGGTCGATGGTGGTCTCGTAGTCGGAGCGGCTGACGACCGCGATCGTCGGATCCGCCGCGCGTAGCGTTCGCAGCTGCTCGCTCGAGCTCGCTGGCTCCGACGCCGGGCTTGCCGGCGACAAAGACGGCGTCGTCGAGCGGTTGCGTGACGTGGCCCTCGACGAGCTTGCGCGGCAGGACGACGTCGCCGAAGCCGAGCGGGCGCGTGTATTGAGCGACGACGCGCAAGCGTCGTCGGCGTCCCGTCGCCGAGCCAGACGTGGACGCGGTCGCCTGTTTTCCAGCCCCACTCGCGACCGCTCTGGCTACTGACGGCAACAGCCTTCCCGTGCAGATCTGCCAGAGAGCCGGAGACGACGCCGAGATCGAGTACCCGGCCGGCGGTGCCGGAATCGAACGTCCTCGCGGGGAACGGACGGAGGTTCTTGCCGTCCGCGGCCACCACGACAGACGTTGCGATCGTCCCGGACGCACCGGCGACACCCTCGAGCCGCCGCGCCGCCACCGCGACGTCGGTTGACAGTCCTTTCGTCTGGTGCGCGCGGAGGACGAATGCGGCAGTCGTGCGTTTAGCCGTCTGGGCGTGCGTCTCCTTGTGGAGGATCGACTTGGCGATGTACAGCGAGCTGACGACCGAGATGGCGAGCATCAACGGTGTCGCCACAGACGCAGTACGCCGCAGGCTCGAACGGGTGTTGGCCCAGGCGAGCAGTCCGGGCGCGCTCTGGAGAGCGGCCAGGGGCCGCCCGACGAGCCAGGCAAACGGCCACGCGAGCAAGGGGCCGAGGAGAGCGGCTGCGACCATCAACAGCATCGCAGCGGCGGGCGCGTCGCTCTCGTGCAGACCGCCGGAGTTGCGGGCGGCAAGCAGCACGACTGCGATACCGCCCAGGAACGCGGCCAGCCCGATGACAGCCCTCGGCCATGAGATTGGGCGGGCCTGAACGGTCGCCTCGCGCAGCGCATCGGTCGGGCGAATCCGCGAGGCGCGGCGGGCGCTTACGAACGCCGCAAGCTGGGTCGTGACGATCGCGGCGCCGAGCCCCGCGAGGACCGGGAGCCAACCGACGACGACGTGCAGCCCCGACGGAATCATCCCGGCGCGAACGAAGAGGCCTTTCTCGAGGAACGCGGCTGCCACGCTCAACGGCAGTGCGAGCAGCAACGGCGACGAGTGAGATGACGAGTGCTTCGCCGGCGACGAGCCGCCTCACCTGTCGAGGGGTGCTGCCGATGGCACGGAAGAGAGCGAGCTCACGGTGACGCTGCTGCACTGAAAGCGAGAACGTGCTGGCAACGACGAAGATCGCGACGAAGGAGGCGAGGATGGCGAAGACCGTCAAGCCGGCGACGATGTCCTCGCGGCTCAATGCGTCATCGGGCGACTCCGCGTCGCCGCGCTTGGTCCCTGTCAGCGTGCGCAGACCCGAAGCACCAAGTTGCGCCCGGACAGCATCGGCGACCTTCGCCGGATCTGTCCCCGGGCGGGTGAGGATGCCCAGCAGGTCGACGCGGTCGCCGCTGCCCGACAGCCGAGCAGCCTCATCGGTGCGGAAGAAGACGGCACTTTGCTCGGGCAGCTCGTGCGACGGAGCGGTGGTCGCGATGCCGCTGATCTTGAACTGGTCGGGGCCTGCGATCGTCAGGATGCGCACCCGGTCGCCGACGTGGAGGGCGCCCTCGGACGCGAGCCTCGTGTCGACGACGACGTCCGAACGGCGAACAGGCGGCCCGCCGTTCGCCAACCCGTAGGGGGCGAGGGCGGAGCTCTCCCAACCATGCCCGACCGACGGCAGGTCGTTCGCGCCTTTCAGGATGCGTCCACGCCGATCGAGGGCCGGAGCGTAGACAGACCGATCGGGAACGACGGCGAGGACGCCGGGAATGTGCCGGATCCGTTCCGCCTCCGAGGCCTGAAGACGGACTCGCTCGCCGAGCGAGACACTGACGTTCGCTTCGCCGTGCAGTCCGGCACTGAGGTCGACGCCTGCACGACCACCGATGCCGCGCGTAGGCGTTCGACCGGAAGCGGGGCGCTGAGGCTCGACTGCAGCAGGATCAGGCACGAGACGACGAGGACGACCGCCAGGCCGACCGCGGCGAGGGCGCCGATCATGCCGCTCTTGCGAGCAGCGAGTGTGATGAAGGCGATCCGCAGCATGTCTCAGTCCTCCAGGTGCGTCATGCGCTCTGCGACGCGGTCGGACGACGGGGCGGTCATCGTGTCGACGACCTGGCCGTCGGCGAGGAAGACAACGGTGTCGGCGTACGACGCGGCGTTGGGGTCGTGCGTGACCATCGCGACCGTCTGCTCGAGCCCGTCGACCGATTCCCGCAACAGCCCGAGAATGTCGCGACCCGTTCGCGTGTCCAGGGCGCCGGTCGGCTCGTCGGCAAAGATCACGCGCGGGCGCGTGACGAGTGCACGCGCAATCGCGACTCGCTGCTGCTGCCCACCCGAGAGCTCGCCCGGCTTGTGCTTCGCGCGCTTGCCAAGGCCCACACGATCGATCACCTCGCCGAGCCACTGCTTGTCGGGACGTTGCTTCGCGAGCCGAAGCGGCAGGGTGATGTTCTGGGTTGCCGTCAACGACGGGACGAGATTGAACGACTGAAAGACGAACCCGACGGTTTCCCGCCGGAGCCGGCTCAGCGCATCCTCGCTGAGCGCCGCGAGGTCGGCGTCGCCGAGGTAGATGGAGCCCGATGTGGGTCGATCGAGACCCGCCGCGCATTGCAGGAACGTGCTCTTGCCGGACCCGGAGGGGCCCATGAGCGCCGTGAACGAGCCGCTAGGGAGTGCGAGCGACACATCGTCGAGCGCAGTCACGGAGTTGCCGCCGCGTCCATAGACCTTCGTCACCGACTCCAGCCGAACGCTGTCCGTTGTAGTTGCGGAGCGGTCTGTCCGCTCGGCCAGGTCGATAACGTGCACGACTCACCTTCTCTCTGTCGGTAGGACGAACTTGACCGACTGAACGTCGCAGGCGGCGCACCGGGCCGGAAGCCGGGAGACAGGTCTCCTCGAGGGCGGGTTTCTGGTGTCTCGAACTGCCAGAGAAGGATCACACCGGGAAGCGATAGACGTGCACGTCGTGCGGCGCGAACCAGTCGGACAGCGCGCCGCCCGTGACGGCGATCGATCGGAACTTCTGCCGGGACGCGTCGATCGGCGGCGGCGGCGGATCCTGGACGTACTCGAAGAGGACCTGGCCGCCCGTGACCGAGCGCGGAAGCCCGCTGAGGGTGACGCGCGTGGTCTTGCCCCCACGGCGCACGGCGAGCACGTAGAGAAACGAGCCGGCCCTGCGGGTCGCCACCTCGAGATCGGAGGACGACGCGGTGACCGTCGGCCGGCCCGGTGGAGCGGACAGTGCCGGCGCCAGCGAGTCGGATGCGAGCTCCTGCACGAGCGGGCGAAGCGTCCGTTCCCAGAACGACCAGTTCCACCCCGCCGCCGCGTCGGCGGGCGACATCACCTCGGTCAGGTGACCGCCGAAGAAGACGAGCCCGCGCGCCCCGTTGACGATCGCCTGGTACGCCATGAACCGAAGCTCGGCCGGCGAAGGGAACCGTGGGACCACGTTCGGGTTCTTCGAGGTCGGGATCACGCCGCTCCAGGCGACCTGGAGGGTCATCCAGAACGGCTTCGTGCCGGCTGCCTGCTTGATCCAACGCGCGACGTCGCCGACGACACTGATGTCCTTGTTCTTCTGATCCGTGTGGACACCCGGCGGATAGCCGACCGGGTAGATGTCGACGCCGGCGATGTCGAACGCCGGACGATACGGCAGCAGGCCTTGCACGCTTCCGCGCGGAGCCTGGACGACGACAAGCGAGTGAGCCGGGTCGAGTGCATGGACGACCCGATGCCCGCGGGCGAGGTTCGCCGCCGGCACCGACTTCTTTGCGTCGAACGGATTGCGAGGCTCGTCCTGACCCTTCCACGCGCCCAGCGCCGGATGCTCGCGCAGCGCTTCGACGACCTGCGTCAACAGTCGTTCCTGTGCCGACGGCGCTCCCGCCGGCAGATTGGTGAGTGAGCCGAGCCAGACCCAGCAGGCGAGGCCGTGCTGGGCCGCGGCATCGAGCCGCGCCCGCTCGACCGCGAGCTGCTGGTCGACCGAGCCGGCCGACCAGCCGGCGATGCCGGTGCGCACCATCGTGACGCCGCTCCCGGCGACGTCGCCCAGACGGTCTGCGGGCGGCCCGTTCGAGAGGACGAGCGGGAACGGCACTCAACCGCCGGTGACGCGCGAGGTCCCGAGCACGCGGCCGCGCGAGTCGAGAGCGCGTACCGCGACGACCCCGGCGGTCGAGCCGGCCGGAATCGCGGTTTCGAGCCCGGCCCAGTCTGCGCTTCCGATCGGTTGCAGATGGGCCTTGTCGGGCCCCGCCAGCGCCTCCCACCGCGCAATCCCGGTCGCGCCGTTCCAGCTTGCGTAGACGGTGCCGTCATGGACAGCCGCGACCGGCGGCGTGGGAGGGCGCCCGGCCCAGACGCTTCGGTAGGCGCGGTAGCTGTCGCCGTAGGGGAGCTTCATCTGGAAGCGCAGCCGTCCGTCGCGCGCGAACTCGCTGACGATCCGCACTCCTCCCCAGCCGACGAGAGCGCCGCCGTCAGGCAGGAGCTGGAGGTTCCCCTCGAACGGCGAGGCAATCCTCTTCGGCGCGGTGAATGTCTTCACGATCCGCGCCTGGTGCGTCGCCAGGTCGAGGTGCAGGACGAGCGGACGCGAGAACGGCTCGATCCGTGGGATGCCGCCGTTGTCGAACAGCGTCAGCCGGTTCCCGGAATGGAACCTGGCGTTGTGCTGGAACGCGAACCTGACGGCGGCGGGCGGCCCGAAGTCGCTCTGCTTGCCGCCGAGACGCCAGATGATGTTGCCGCCGCGCGCGAGGAGGTAGATCGCACTGGTGTTGCGGGCGGAGATGAGAATCGTCCCGCCGGGTCCGTCGGCGATCGAGTTCACGTGGAAGTAGTCCAGTGGTTGCTTCTCGGTCGCCTCCCGCGCGGGCTTGCGGTTTGCCTGCGTCGACTCCGTGAACGGCACCTGACCGACGCTGTGCCACTCGAAGACGATGCGGCCGGTCGCCACGTCGACCTCCTCGACGATGCTGTCGTAGACGTAACCGTGCGCGGGTCCGCCGACCTCGGTGAGGTCGGCCGGGATCTCGTCGTACACGGTGATGTACGCCGTGCCGCGCGGCGTCAGCTGAAACTCGTGCAGGTCGCCCGCGCGGCCGCGGCCGGCGCGCACGTGCGCAATCTGGTGGTAGGAGGTGTCGTAGACGACGTACGACCCGCGTCCGACGCCCACCTTGCTCGAGTGGCCGACCCACCAGGTGAGCACGGGCCAGCCGCGATAGCGCTGCACGCGGAAATCGGTCGCCTCGAGCGGCGGCGCAAGCTGGTGAAACCAGACGACGCGGCCGCGATCGTCGAGGATCAGCGGGCCGCCTGCCTTCTTCGCATCCTTCTCGGCGACGAAGAGATAGCCGGGAGCCGTTCCCGACGCAGCGTGCGTCACGACAGGCAGCGGGAGGCGAAGGCCGGGAAGTGTGTAGAGCGTCGGCGTCGTCTCGAGCGCTCGACCCGCAGCTCTCGTCGGGTTTCCCCACGCGACGAGCGCAAGGAGGACTGCCAGAGCGAGAGCGGCGCACGCATGCGTCTTCCCCACGAGGCAGGATCCTACGCGTCGGCCTGCCCGACCGATGAGTTTCCAGCCGACGGGAAGTCGTAGAGTCGACCCGTCACGACTCGGAGGTGCAATCTGATGTCACGCACGCTGCTTCTGGTCGGCACTCGCAAGGGCGCCTTCGTGCTCGAGAGCGACGCAGACCGGCGCGACTGGAGCATCCGCGGCCCGTTCTGCGAGGGCTGGCCCGTCTACCACGCCGTTTACGACCAGACGTCGGGATCCATCTATGCAGCCGCCGCCAGCGAGTGGCACGGTTCGGCGGTCTGGCATAGCGCCGACCTCGGCGAGACGTGGTCTCACTCGAGCGAAGGGCTTTCGTACGGCGACGACGGCAAGCGGATGTCGAAGGTCTCGGCACTCGCGGCCGCCCATGGCCGTGTGCTGGTCGGCGTCGAAGCGCCAGGCATCTTCGAGAGCAAGGACAGCGCGAAGACCTGGTCGCTCCTCTCGACGCTCGCCGGCGAGCCGGGAAGCGACGAGTGGGACGATCCGGCGAATCAGCCGCCGGGGCACCTCGGCCTCTCGGCACTCATGGCCGACGAGGCAGACGCGTCGCGATTCTGGGCGATCGTGCAAGGCGTCGGCGCCTTCGAGACGGCGGACGACGGTGCGTCGTGGACCCCGCGCAACCGCGGCCTGCGCGCCGAGTGGCCCCGGCCACACGACGAGGTCGGCTTCTGCGTCCACAAGCTCGTCCGCTCGCCGGTCGACCCGGACCGCATGTACCAGCAGAACCATTGCGGCATGCACCGGAGCGACGACGGCGGACACTCGTGGGTCGAGATCACCGAAGGCCTGCCGACCGACTTCGGCTTCGCGGCGGCCGCGCATCCACACGACCGCGACACCTTCTA
This sequence comes from uncultured Thermoleophilia bacterium, assembly GCA_963846895.1. Classification (GTDB taxonomy): domain Bacteria; phylum Actinomycetota; class Thermoleophilia; order Gaiellales; family Gaiellaceae; genus PALSA-600. The sequence goes on from CAWJXR010000007.1 coordinate 60,454, forward strand.
CGTGATCCCGCTCGATCCGGGCCACGGCCGTTGCATGCCCGACGGGAAGGCAACGGTCTGGCGGACGAGCGACGCCGGCTCGAGCTGGCAGGCGCTCGACCGTGGGCTGCCGGCCGCAAACGCCCACATCGGAGTGTTGCGGGAGGCGATGACGATCGACTCCTACGACACGCCGGGCCTCTACTTCGGGGCAAGCACGGGGCAGCTCTTCGGCAGCTCCGACGAGGGCGAGTCGTGGCAGGAGATCGCCGGCTATCTGCCGGGGATCTCGTCCGTCGAGGTCGCGATCCTCGACTAGCCATGGCCGAGCTCTACCTCCCCTCCACGCTGACACCGCTCTTCGCCGGCTTGCCGCGGCGGGTCGCGATCGACGCGTCGACGGTCGACGAGGCGATCGGAACGCTCGAGGAACGGTGGCCGGGTGTCCGCGACCGTCTCTGCGAGCCTGGCCCGCAGCTCCGAATGCACATTCACGTCTACGTCGACCGCGAACGCGCGACGCTCGCCTCACCGATCGAAGCGCGTTCGCGGGTCGACGTGATCTCAGCGATCAGCGGCGGCTGATCGAAGCGCTTCGTCTATAACGATCCCCGACGTGGGATCGAGCTCACCTGGGCGCTGTGACGGCGACGTTCGCGGCCTGGTTCGTGGAGTTGGTGGAGGCATGACGATCGTGTGGCGATGGGCGTACCCGCAGTTGGCGCTCGGCGCTGTGGGGCACGGCGCTCGCCGTCGTGGCACTTGTGGCTTCACGCGTTCGCGGCTATGCGCTCGTCACTGGCTTCCGCACCGCCTCAGCTCGGGATCGGGACGCTGCTGCTGATCTTCGGTCTCAGTGGCTGCGAAGGCGATCTCGCTCGGCCGGGCTGCAAGACGCATGCACGACGAGGGGCGGAGTTCGCGGAGCAAGCCGAGGCCGCGAGGCTCGCCGGCAACGAGACGCGGTCGGGCTCGACGGTTCGCTTCGTCGTCTCCTTCAAGGGCGTGTTCCTCGAAGGGTGTCGAGGTGGTCTTCATCGTGATCACGTTCGGGTTGAACGCGCACAACGTGCCGCTCGCCGCCGCCGGTGCAGCGCGGCGGGCCATCGTCCTTGCATCGGGGCGGTCGCGCCGGCCGCTGACCGCGTCCCGAGAACACCTCAAGTACCGTCGGCTTGCTCCGAGTTCGGCACCTTCTGGGCGTCGGGTCGGCGTCTTCCGCCGGGAGGGAGAGCTCGCTGGCCGGGACGACGGTCGCTCCTCGGGCTGCTGGGCTGGTTCCTGCTGCGCGGCCCGATCGCGCATCCTGCCGCGATCGCGCTGCCGGCGCGCGGCGTCGGCCCGCGCGTGCGGGAAGCGTATGAGGCCCTCAGGGCTTCGGGCAGTTCTGGTGGACTTCTGATCGGGGACGACTGGAAGATCGCGGCGCGGTCGGCGCGACCTCACCGTCGGCGCGTCGTGCGCCGAGTGGGCGTCGGAGCGACTGGTCGCTGGCTCGGGGCATGGCGCTGGCCGCGCGCGAGCGGCACGGCGCTCGTCGCACGTGAACCCGGGCCGGCCCACCCATCCTGACGGGTGAGTCGACCTAGTCCTTCGGACGCTCAAGGCATCCGCGACTCAAACCGATAGGTCGTCCGTCAACACGGGTGCCGGCCTGCGGCCGTCTCCGCACCCCTTTTTTCGAGACACGAGGAGCGAGTTGGGTTGAACGGCACGACGATGCACGCACGAACGTCAGCGCCCGACGGCGGGTGCCGTCGCCACTCCTCCTCCTTCAGTGCGCTCCTCGATCTCGAGGGGAGCAATCCGGCGGACACCTCCACGGAATCGCGCCGCCAAAACAGCGTTGCTGCCGCAGGCGGCGACGGATTCCCGCGTTCCCACCCATGGAAGGGGTAACAACAGATGAAGGTCATCAAGTCGCGGAAGGGCATCGCCCTGCTCGCAGTGCTGGTCGTCGCGGCAATCGCGTCGTTCGGCGCGTATGCGTACTTCACGACCAACGGTTGCGGCGACCGGTTCGGCGACGGTCGGCTACGTCGGCCGCCGCTCACGATCGCCGGCACGGTCGTCGGCGACAGCTGTATCCGGGCAGGAGCGCCTGCCTTCGGTGTGCGTGCTCGTGACGAACCACGGCTCCGGCGCGCAGTTCGTCGAACACGGTGACTTCATCTGGCAAGCGTCCAGTCGACCAGTCGAGTGGCACGTACACGGGTGCCTCCGCCGGTCAGCAGACGTTGTGGAACGGTGCGATGTCGCAGTTCGGCGGCGTCAATCCGGCGTTCACGATGGCGAACGTCTCGGTCGGGCGGCGCGGCCGCGAGCGGGCGGGTGGCGACCACACGACGGTCACCGGCTCTCGCAATGGCAACGACACGGGCGACTCGCAGGACAACTGCCAGGGCGCGTCGCTGCAGCTGCAACTTCACGAGCAACTAGCACGTCGACGCACGGACAGGTGGAGCGGCCGGTCGGTTCGACGGCCGCTCCACCTCATTCGTCTTTCGAGCGATCGAGCCAGAGGAGCACACGAGTCAGCATGGGGGCCAGGTTGAACAGAGCGACGCGGAGCGGCAGACGTCTGCTGCCTCTGGTTTTGCTCGCCCTGCTCGGGCTCGCGGTCTATGCCGGATTCGGCTTCGGACTGGCGAGGCACAACACACCGGCGGCACCGGCGATCACCGCGTCACCACCCGAGGTCTCGAGCAACCAGACACCCTCGTTCACCTTCAGCGACACCGATGCGATCGTCAGGTTCCAGTGCTCGCTCGACGGGTCGTCGTTCACCGATTGCGGCACGACGAACCCGGCGACGAAGACAGCCCCCGCGGAGCTCGCGGGCGGGCTGCACACCTTCCAGGTGCGGGCGGTCGGCTCCGGCGGGATCTCGCCGGCGACCCTGTACACCTGGACGATCGACCTGACGGCTCCGACCGTGCTCTCGATCAAGCGTGCCGGCCCGTCGCCGACGCACGCCCAGACCGTCTCCTGGACCGTGAAGTTCAGCGAGGACGTGACCGGCGTCGACGCCGGAGATTTCGTGCTCACCCGCACCGGCGGGCTCACAGGCGGCTCGGTCGGCGGCGTGACGCCTCTCGCCGGCCCCGGCGCGTACACCGTCACCTCGACGACCGGGACGGGTGACGGGACGATCGGCTTGAACCTCGTCGACGACGGCTCGGTCTCGGACGACGCGGGCAACGTCCTCAAGGGCGGGGGCTTCACCGGGCAGTCGTACGCGATCGACAGGACCGGCCCGGCAACCGCTCCTCCCATCCCGCCGGCCCCCGGGCTGCCGACCGTCCACAGCGCGATACCGGCAGTGCCCGCGATCACGGCCAAGCCGGCGCCGCTCGACAACCGGACGACCGCCGACTTCAGCTTCACCGGCGAAGCCGGCGTGAGCCTGCTGTGCAGCATCGACCACGGCGTCTTCGCGACCTGCACGTCGCCGAAGCGCTATTCGGGGCTCCGGTCGGGCTCGCACACCTTCCAGGTCGAGGCGCGGAACGCCGCAGGCACAACAGGCCCCGCGGCCTCCTACACCTGGACGATCGACACGGCCCCGCCGTCGATCACTCTCGCCTTCCCGGCGGACGGGGGCGTCTACAACCGGCAGAGCTGGACCAACGGCTGCAAGGGGGGCGCCGGCATCTGCGGCTCGGCGGCGGATCCCTCAGGCGTCGAGGCCGAGGAGCTCTCGATCCTGCGACGGTCGAGCACCGAGTACTGGGACGGCTCTGCGTTCCACTCCTCGAGCGAGACGTTCAAGCCGTTCACCGGCCGCTATCCGCTCTCGCTGCCGCCGGACGGCCTCTACGCGATCCGGGTTCGGGCGACCGACAACGCCGGCAACACCACCCCGGCCGGCGCGTACCGCACGGTCCACTTCCGGATCAAGACGACGAAGCCGCCGGCCCCGGTGCTCGACAGCACTCCGTCGGACCCGACGAGCCTCTCCGACGCGAACTTCAGGTGGCACGACACGGCGTCGCCCGTGACCTACCTGTGCAGCGCCGACAACGGCTCCTTCTCCCCGACCGTTCCGTCGCAGGGCCGGCCGAGGCGCCCCTGCACTTCCCCGCTTTCCTACGTCGCGCAGAGGACGAACAACGGCGTCCATCAGTTCGCCGTCGTCGCCGTCGACGCGGCGGGCAACGTCTCCGATCCCGCGCGTTACTCGTGGACGGTCGCCCCCGGCTCGACGCGCGCCTTCACGATCAGCGGCGACGCGAGCGGACTGCTCTATCCGGGCGGGCCGGCGAGGCCGATTCCGCTGAGGCTGTCGAACCCGAACTCGGTCGCCATCACGGTCACCGCGCTCACGGTCACGCCCGACTTCAGCGGCCTGCCCGCAGGCTGCAGCAGCGCCGCGTTCACCGTCACGCAGTCGAACGTCGGCAGCCGGCCGCTCGTCATTCCGGCGAACTCGCTCGTGACCCTGCCGTCCGGCAGCACGACGGCGCCGACCGTCCAGCTGGCAGACGCGGGCAACCAGGATCGCTGCAAGAACGCACGCGTCGGCTTCACGTACGCCGGGAGCGCCCACTCGTGAGCGGCCTCGGCTGGAACGACTTCGTCCCGCCGCGCGAGGTCGAACGCACGGTTGCTCCAGGCCGTGCCGAGCGCAAGGACGACGCGCCGAACGCCGCGTCCGCGCGCGGGCGGCTCGTCGGCAAGCTTCGCGTGCTGCTCGTCGCCGTGGTCGCCGCCTTCGCCCTGACGGCGGGTGCGTTCGCCTATTTCACGTCCTCAGGAAGTGGAGCTGCGGCCGCCACCGTCGGAACGCTTGCGGGCGCCACTCCCGTCACCGCGCGAACCTACGCCGACGACCCTCTGATCGCGTACGGCATCGGCCGTGTGACCTGGTCGGACGTTCCGCCGCCTTCCGGCGTCAACAGCGACGTGACCTACACGCTCGAGCGGAGCAGCAACGGCGGCGCGTCGTGGGGAGCCACCTCGACGTGTACCGGCTCGCTGCCGCACGGCACGACCACGTGCGACGACTACCCGTCCGTGACCGGCGACTACCTCTATCGCGTCACTGCCCATTTCCGGTCGTGGACGAGCGCGGCGACGAGCAACAGCGCCCACGTCATCGTCGACGTGGCTCCGCCGGCGCCGACGGTGACCGCGCCCGCCGCCTTCCACAACTCGACCACACCCACCATCTCGGGCACCGCCGGCACCCAGACCGCCGACACCACCCACAGCGCCGACACCACCACCGTGACCGTCAAGCTCTACGCCGGCCCAACCGCAACCGGCCCCGCGCTCCAGACCTTCACCAACCTCTCCGCCGGCAGCGGCACCTGGACCGTCAACGCCGCCGCCCTCCCCGCCAACGCCCAATACACCGCCCAAGTCACCCAAACAGACACCGCCGGCAACAGCGGCAGCAACAGCAAAACCTTCGTCATCGACACCGCCGCACCCACACCCACCATCACCACCCCGCCCGCCTACCTCAACTCGACCACACCCACCATCTCCGGCACCGGCGGCACCCAGGCACCCGACGCCACCCACAGCGCCGACAACACCACCGTCACCGTCCAGATCTACGCCGGCCCGACCGCAACCGGCCCCGCGCTCCAGACGCTCACCCCGACCGTCACCGCCGGCAACTGGACGACCAGCGCCGCAGCGCTCCCCGCCAACGCCCAGTACACCGCCAAGGTCACCCAGGGCGACGTCGCCGGAAACAACGGCACCAACACAACCACCTTCGTCGTCGACGTGGCTCCGCCGGCGCCGACGGTGACCGCGCCCGCCGCCTTCCACAACTCGACCACACCCACCATCTCGGGCACCGCCGGCACCCAGACCGCCGACACCACCCACAGCGCCGACACCACCACCGTGACCGTCAAGCTCTACGCCGGCCCAACCGCAACCGGCCCCGCGCTCCAGACCTTCACCAACCTCTCCGCCGGCAGCGGCACCTGGACCGTCAACGCCGCCGCCCTCCCCGCCAACGCCCAATACACCGCCCAAGTCACCCAAACAGACACCGCCGGCAACAGCGGCAGCAACAGCAAAACCTTCGTCATCGACACCGCCGCACCCACACCCACCATCACCACCCCGCCCGCCTACCTCAACTCGACCACACCCACCATCTCCGGCACCGGCGGCACCCAGGCACCCGACGCCACCCACAGCGCCGACAACACCACCGTCACCGTCCAGATCTACGCCGGCCCGACCGCAACCGGCCCCGCGCTCCAGACGCTCACCCCGACCGTCACCGCCGGCAACTGGACGACCAGCGCCGCAGCGCTCCCCGCCAACGCCCAGTACACCGCCAAGGTCACCCAGGGCGACGTCGCCGGAAACAACGGCACCAACACAACCACCTTCGTCGTCGACGTGGCTCCGCCGGCGCCGACGGTGACCGCGCCCGCCGCCTTCCACAACTCGACCACACCCACCATCTCGGGCACCGCCGGCACCCAGACCGCCGACACCACCCACAGCGCCGACACCACCACCGTGACCGTCAAGCTCTACGCCGGCCCAACCGCCACCGGCCCCGCGCTCCAGACCTTCACCAACCTCTCCGCCGGCAGCGGCACCTGGACCGTCAACGCCGCCGCCCTCCCCGCCAACGCCCAATACACCGCCCAAGTCACCCAAACAGACACCGCCGGCAACAGCGGCAGCAACAGCAAAACCTTCGTCATCGACACCGCCGCACCCACGCCCACCATCACCACCCCCGCGAACGGGGCAACCGGAGTCGCAGTGTCACCCACGTTTGCCGGCGCGGCGGGAGCTCAGGTCGCGGACACGACCCACAGCGCCGACAACACGACGGTCACGGTCAACGTCTACCTCGGCGCAACGACCGGCGGGACGCTTGTCGAGACCCTGACGCCCACCGCGACGGCCGGAGCGTGGACGGCGACCGGCACGCCGCTGACCCTGAATACGCAGTACACCTTCCAGGCCACGCAGACCGATGCAGCCGGCAACATGGGAACGAGCGCCGCGAGCACCTTCACGACCGGCAGCACGACCGTGACGACGAACCTCGTCGGTACCTACACGCTCACCGTGCCCGCCGGCGTCACGTCGTTCACGTTCACCATGAGCGGAGGCGGCGGCGGAGGCGGCAACAGCGGGGCGGCCGGCGGAGCGGGCGGCACCGTGGCCGGCACCATCACCATCCCGAACAGCGTCAGCCCGACGCTGTTCACGGTGATCGTCGGCGGCGGCGGAGGCGGCGGCACCGGCGTGGGCGGGACCGGAGGCCTCAGCGGACTCGGCTGTGCTCTCGGCGGCGTCGGCGGTGCGGGCGGCGGCACGACGAACGCGGGCGGCGGAGGCGGCGGCTCGACCTGCATCTATCTCCTGGGCGCTCCCGCCGGAACGGTTGTCGCCGTCGGCGGCGGCGGAGGAGGCGGCGGCAATGGCGCAGGTACCGGCGCCGCCGGCGGTGGCGGCCCGACCGCCAACCCGGGCACGAACACGGCTGGCAGCGGCACATCGAGTGGTGGTCTTGGCGGCTCGGGCGGTGCGACGACGACGTCGGGCTCCCCGCAGTACTCGATCGTCAACACGCCCGGCAAGCTCGGCGGCACCGGCACGGCAGCAGGCACGTGCAGTGCCGGAGTCTGCGGCGCCGGGGGCAGCGGCTCGACCGGCGGCGGGAACAAGAACGTCGGCGGAGGCGGCGGAGGCGGCGGCATGGCCTCCGGCGGCGGCGGCACCGACAACGGCAACGGCAACAACGACAAGGGCGGCGGGGGTGGCGGCGGCTCGGCGTACACGGGCGGCACGGCGACCATCTCCACCTCGGCGATCACGGCCGCCAACGGCGGCGGCGGCGCAGGCGGCGCCGCAGGCGCAGCCGGAACGGCGGGCTCGGTCAGCTTCACCGGCGTCGGCCTGACCCTGACGTAGTGGCGCCGCCCTCATGGGCGGCGCCGACTTCGAATCCATGAGGGCGCGGCGCCGAGCATGCGCCGCGCCCTCCCTCCCGCGATCAGTGCGCGATGGCGCCGTGACGATGCTGCCGCTGCACCGCGACCGCGCCGAGCGAGACGAGCATGCAGATCGCCAGCACGCCGGCCCCTCCGATTGCGGCATCCAGCCACTGGAACCCGTCGCTGGAGCTCGAGGTCACCGGCGTCGAGGCTGCCTCGGTGTGGCTCGCGCTCAGCGGCGGCTTCGGCTGAACCAGGCCGGAACGGTGGAGCACGATTCCCGAGGACGCGGACGCGTTGTGCCGCGCGACGGCCCGCGAGAACACGTCCTCGGACGGCGAGTACGAGTAGCTGGGCGCCGCGCCGATACCGAGCATGCCGGCCCGGTCGTCGGGGCGGATCGCAGTCAGCGGCGAGCTCGACGCGTTGTGCCGCGCGACCGCCCGCGAGAACACGTCTTCGGACGGCGAGTACGCGTAGCTGGTCGCGCCGATGCCGAGCGTGCCCGCCCGGTCGTCAGGGCGGATCGCCGTCAGCGGGGACGACGTCGCCATGTGCCGCGCGACCGCCCGCGAGAACACGTCTTCGGACGAGGAGTAGGTGGTCGCGCCGATACCGAGCGTGCCCGCGCGGTCGTCCGGGCGAGCCGGGGTGGAGATCGAGTCGGCCGTCGCCGGGACAGCGCCGAGCGGGCCGGAACGGTCGTCGGGGCGGACTGAGCCAAGCGCCAAGGTCGGCACGAGCAGGGCCATCGCGCCGAGGCCGACGAGACCGAACAGGAAGCGATTGAGGACGCGGGAGTTCATCGTTCTTCCTCCTTCTTGCTCCGACCACCCGATGCGGTCGTTGGCAGGAGAATCGAATGCGCCTGTTGCAACACGCTTGCGGACGGGTTACAAACGGTTGCGGCAGACCAGTGGCGGACTTCCGAATCCTCGGAACGCTTGAGGTCGACGACGACGGCAGGAGCGTCGACGTCGGCGGCGCGCGTCAGCGCGCGCTCTTGACGATCCTGCTGCTCAGACGCGGCGAACCGGTGACCGCCGACCGGCTGATCGAGGAGCTCTACGCCGGCGACCCACCGCCGACTGCCGCGAAATCGCTGCACGCACACGTCTCACGGCTGCGGAAGGCCCTGGGCGACGGATCGAGGCTCCGGACCGAAGCCGGTGGTTACGCGCTCCGAGTCGGACCGGGCGAGCTCGACGCCGACCGCCTTGCCGCCTTGCTCGCCGAGGCTCGTTCGTGCCTGAGCGACGATCCGGAAACAGCCCTCGCGACACTCGACCGGGCGCTCTCTCTCTGGCGCGGCCCGCCGTTCGGAGATCTCGGCTACACCGACTTCGCCCAGGCCGAGCTGGCGCGGCTCGAGGAGCTTCGTCTGTGCTGCCTGGAGGAGCGGCTCGAGGCGGGCCTGGCACTCGGCAGGCACGCCGAGCTCCTGCCCGAGCTCGAGGGGCTCGTGGCGGCCAACCCGCTGCGCGAGCGGTTGCGCAGCCAGCAGATGCTGGCGCTCTACCGTTCGGGGCGTCAGGCGGAGGCGCTCCACGCCTACCAGGAGGCGCGCCATGCGCTGGCCGAGGAGCTCGGGCTCGAGCCCGGGTCTGCACTCCAGGCGCTCGAGCGGGCGATCCTCAATCATGACCCTGGACTCGACCCGCCGCGAACCGACTCGACGCCGGCGCCGGCGCACGCGGGCAGACTTGCGGCCGGTGCGTTCGTGGGCCGCACGATCGAGCTCGCGTCGCTGCAGGCCGCGCTCGCAGACGCGGAGGCCGGGCGCGGAAGGCTCGTCATGCTCACGGGCGAGGCAGGGATCGGGAAAAGTCGCCTCGCCGACGAGCTGGCGAGCGGAGCCAAGCGGCGCGGCGTCCAGATCGCGTGGGGCCGCTGCTGGGAGGCCGGTGGCGCGCCTGCCTACTGGCCGTGGATCCAGGCGCTACGAACCTTCGTCCGTGAACTGGAGCCAGACGCCCTCTACGAACGGCTGGGCCGAGGTGCCGGTGAGCTCCGCCACCTGCTGCCCGAGCTCGCCGAGATCTTTCCGGACGAGCCGGAGCCGCCGCCGCTCGAGAGCGAGGGCGACCGGTTCCGGCTGTTCGAGGCGACGACTTCCTTCCTGCGAGCCGTGGCGCTCGACCGGCCGGTGCTGCTGGTTCTGGACGACGTCCACGCGGCCGATCCGTCGTCGCTCCTGCTGCTTCAGTTCGCGGTCTCGGAGCTCGCCGACGCGGCGGTGCTCGTGCTGGTCGCGTACCGGGAGCCGGAGCTCGAGCCGGGCGACCCGACCCTCGCAGCCCTGAACGATATCTCGCGCCTCGCGTCGAGCCGGATCCTCCTCGGCGGGCTTGGAGAGAACGAGATCACGTCGTTCATCGAGCTGACGGCGCCGGTCCGGCCGTCGCCCGAGCTGATTGCGGCGATCAGCCGACGAAACCGAGGGCAACCCCCTCTTCCTCGGCAAGGCCGTGCGACTGCTCGCTGCCGAGGGCCGGCTAGCGAAACAGCCGGGTTCGAACTGACACGCTTCGAAACGGCTCGAGCACTGAGCCGACCGGGACGAACGGCGCCCCGGCCGGCTCGACTCTTCAGCTCACGCGGGCCTGATGTTCTGGTTGACGTTCAGGACGTTGTCGGGGTCGTACTTCGCCTTGGCGCGTGCCAGACGGTCGTAGTTGTCGCCGTACGTCGCCTGCACACGCTCCTGGCCCTCGTCCATCATGAAGTTGACGTAGGCACCGCCGGCGGAGAACGGATGCACCGCATCCCAGTAACCGACCGCCCAGTCACGCAGCGCGGGGGCGGACGCGGGTTCCGTGTCGACACCGACGATCACCTGCGACCAACGGGCGTCACGAAACGCCCACGGAGTGTCGTTGGCGCCGACATCATGTGCCGCGCCGTCGATCGGATAGACGTGCGAGCCGGACTTCCAAGACGGCATCTTCGCGTTCCACTCTTCGTTCAGCGCCATCGCCTCGTCGGGGATCTCGTTGACGAAGTCGGCACGCCAGTACCACTGGTCGCCCGGGCCGTAGAGACCGTCGAACGCGCTGTTGAGAGCGGGCAACGGCATCCGCTGCACGCCGTGCATGAGAGGCGTCCCGACCGACAGCATCGGAGCCATCGCCTTCTCCGCCTCCTCGTCGGACCCGACGATGCACCAGACGATGCCGCACACGAGGCGCATGTGGATCTCCTCGGGGAACGGCGGTGCCGGGGGCACCGTGTGCCAGCAGAAGAAGCCGGTTGCGTTTCGCTCCAGCGCCGGGAGGAACTCCCGATACGCCGACAGCACTTCCTCCGTCTCCTCGATCGGCCAGAACGTCGGGCCGCCGACGATGTCGGACACCGGGTGCGCACTGAACGTGAACTCGGTCACGACGCCGAAGTTTCCTCCGCCGCCGCGCAGCGCCCAGAAGAGCTCCGCGTTCTCGTCGGTGCTCGCCGTCACGCGCTCGCCGTCGGCGAGGACGACCTCCGCGGCGAGCAGATTGTCGATCGTCAAGCCGTAGCCGCGGGTCAGATGACCGATGCCGCCGCCCAGTGTCAGACCACCGACGCCGGTCGACGAGATGATCCCGCACGGAACGGCCAGCCCCTGTGGGTTGGTGGCGGCGTCGACGTCGTTCCAGGTGCACCCGCCGCCGACCTTGACGACGCGCGTCTCGGGATCGACCGAGATCGAGCGAAGCAGCGACAGATCGACGACGACGCCGTCGTCGACGCTGCCGAGACCGCCGCCGTTGTGGCCGCCGCCCCGGATCGCGATCGGCAGGTCGTTCTGACGGGCGAAGCCGATCACGCTCGCGACGTCTTCCGGCGTCGCACAGCGGGCGATCACGGCAGGACGCTTGTCGATCATCGCGTTGAAGAGCGCCCGCGCGTCGTCGTACCCCGCGTCGTCCGTTCCGATCAGCTGGCCCCCGAAATCCGAGCCGAGCTCGCGTTCCAACGTCTCCGCTGGAGTCACCGCACTCATGTATCCCTCCCTAGGTCTGCATGGCCCCGCGCGCCGAGCCTAAGCCCCCGGGCACGGCCCTGTCTACCCGACGTCACCGCCTCGTCATTTCTTCCCTGGCGGCCCAGGATCGGCTTCGTCCGGAACCGTCGCAACACTGGAACCCATGCGTGCACTGCGCCTTGCCGCCGGTGTCGGGATCGCCGTGGGGATCACCCTCCTCGCCGGCGATCTCTGGCTGCGCGCCGTCCCGCAGGGGCCTGCGACCGCGCTGGACGTCGCCATCCATCCGCCTCACGCCGCCGTCGTGATCGCGCGGCCGGCTTCGACGCAGGTGAAAGCGCGGCCCACGACCCCACCGAGCGTCGCGCACACCCCGGTCGAGCTGACCGCCGTCGTCGCCCCCGCTCCCGCCCCGACCTCGGCGGCTGCGCAGCCGGCGAAGCCCGCCGCGCAGCCCGCTGGGACGCCGGCCCCGGAAGCACAGCGCCCGCCACCGGCCGGCGCCACCGGCTCGGAATCCACGTCGCCGTCGCCGCCTGCTCCTGCTCCCGCGCCCGCGCCCGCGCCAGAGCCCGCACCGCCGGCACCATCCGCGCCTCCCGCGCCTCCGGTCGAGACGCCGCAGCCGCCCCAGCCTCCCGCGCCGCCCGAGCCCGCCTCTCCCGAGCCGCCTGCTCCGCCCGCCCCGCCTGCCGCGCCGGCCGCACCCGTCCCGCTCGCAACCGCCGGCGGCACGTGTGCGTACTACACGAGCCAGAGCGTCGCTGGGGCGACCGTCACCATGTTCTTCGCCGTCAGGTGGGCCGGCTGTCCGGTCAGCCTCGCGAGCTATCAGTCGACCCCGATCGGACACACGAACGAGCTGTACGCGACCGGCGTCTTTGCGATGGGCGACTGGTCGCTGACGATCGCGCTGACGTGCGGGACGTCGAACGAGGTCGACCTGTTCCTCGGGACGCCGCCGCTCGTGCTCGCGGGACCGGGTGCGAACCCGGATCTCGGCGCGTGGGCGATCTTCCCACCCTGCCCGGCCGAGGGCTAGACGCTCGGGCTACGAGGGGCGCTGACAGCTCGACGGCTGAGGCGCCGAGATGATGTTGAGCCCCGTGTCGTGAATCTCTGTCTCCGGCACGAGCAACCCGAACGCAGCAAGCGCCGCGGGCAGCCGTCCGCCGGCGTGCATCTCGGCCGAGTGCTGCCACGTCCCGACGAATGCGGTCACGGGCGCGTTGGGATTGAGCGCGACGAGGCGCTGGAAGAACGCACCCGACTGTCGCTGCTGATCGAGGACGATCCTGTCCTCGACGCTCCACCAGAGCTGCAGCGGAACGCAGGAGGCGGCAATCGTCCGCACGTAGGTCGCCGGGCTGCGCTCGACGTACGCAAGCGGCCTCGTGGCCGGCGTACCTCCGATCTCCTCGCGGGCGAGCGACTGCAGGCTGCTGCCGATCGGCCCCTTCCACGTTCGCCGGCAGACCTGATTGCAAGGAAGGCGCAGGAAGCTCCGGTACTGGAGTGCCAGGTCGGTGACCGAGTCGAACGCCGCCGCTCCCGCTAGGAGGCGAGGATGGCGAGCGAGCAGGAGCAGCGTTTCCTGGCCGCCCATGCTCCCGCCGAATGCATAGATGCGGTGCTGGTCGACGTGCACCCAGGGCAGCGCTCGACGGACGATCGCCGGCATTCTGGCCAGGTCGTCGATCTGCCCGGCCGACCCCCACGAGTACCGCGAGAGGCGGCGCCCTTCCCCTTGCGGGCTGAGCACGGCGAACGGGCCCTGCGCCGGCAGGGCGCCCCACAGAGCGGTGTTCGCGAGCGCGCCGACGCCACGGCCGTGCGGCGAGATGACGAGTGGGATCGGCGGATCGTTCCCGGGCCGGTACCACGACGGCAGAAGCAGATACGCCTTGCGCCTGGTCCCGCTGTGGGCGCGGTACTGGATCGTCTTGACGTAGACACGCCCCACTGACGAAGCCGGAGCCGCAGGCAGCGACGAGGACACGCCGAGCGCGACGATGACCGCCGCAACGAGAGCGAACGTGAGGCGCCGGGCAGTCAGGGTGACAAGGTTATGGGGAGCCGCCCGCGCGGGCAACGCCGGCGCTCAGCTCGATCGTCCCGGACAGGCCCGAGAGGTCGATCGTCCCCGTCCTCGGGTCGAACCGACGGAACGGCCGGCCGCCGGCAGTGACGCCTGCGATGCGCTCGTTCGCGGGCAGACGCAGGCGGAGCGTGAGCGTCTTCGGCTGCTCCCGGTCGGGGACGGCCACGGTGGCGTGCACCACGCCGTTGCCCGCCGCGATCGAGTACTGGAGGGGCCCGAAGCTCGTCGGCACGCCGGCGACCGCGATTCGCCGGCCGGGACGAAGCCACGCCCTGGGCGTCGCGTAGGCGAGCTGGAGGCCGCGCGGACGCCCGCGCGCGTCGGCGGTCTCGTGCACGATCATCAGGCGCAGCGTCTCGAGAAATGCCGCGTTGCTCGCACCGTTCGGAGGGAGGTACATCGAGCGGTAGCTCTCGCCGTTCAAGGGCGCGACCGTTGCGGCCTCGCCCGAGACGAACGTTCCGGCGGTCATTCCCGCAGCGAGGTGGCCGTACATGCTCAGGACGAGCTGATCGGCCTGGTCGTTGTCCGCGAGGAACCGCGCGACGGCATTCCCGTAGACCTGGTCCGTTCCCGAGACCGGCGGGGCTGCGTTCCGTCCGTAGAGCGCATAGCCGCCCGCGCGGACGAGTCCGAGCAGCCGCGAGCCGTGGAGCAGCATGTACCTGAGCACACCCGTCGCCTCGCGACTCCCCGGCGGGAAGAACCCCGAGGCGAGCGCATAGGGCATGACGAGATTCCAGTAGCTCCCCAGCCGCTGCTCGGTCACCGACGCGTACGGCCGCTCGCCTCCGCGCAGGGCGACGGGGATGAACAGCGACCCGTCCGAGAGCCGGCGCTCCGAGGCGCGGACCGCCCTCCGGAGCGCCGTCCCGAGCCGGCCGGCGAGGCGGTGACACGTCGCGGCTAGCGCAGGCTCCGCCGCGTTCGCCCACACGTCGGCCATCGCTCGGAGGCCCGCCCAGACGACCGCCTGGGAATGCAGGCCGTAGACCGCAGCGGGAATGTCCGACGAGTACCGTTCCTCGTGCAGGAGCCCGTCGCCGGAGCCGATCTGACGGCCGAGCGCGGCCACGTAGCCCCGCAGCACGGGCGTCACCTGATCGATGTACGCGCGATCAGCGAACAGCCGGTAGTACTCGGCGGAGGCGAGCAGCCGGTCGCCCTTCTTCCAGTTCGGGTAGGGCGTGGGGCTCCTCGTCAAGGAGGTTCGCAGGATCGAGCGTGCAACGGCCTGAAACCCATGCTCGGCGAGGGTCTCGGCGACGTCGACGCTTTCCGGGAACGAGAACTCCTCGTACGGATTACCGATGCTGTAGCGCCACGTGAGCTCGAGCTCCTGCACGAGCAGCGCCCGGACGGCGTTCTCGACCTGCGGCTCCGGCACAGAGATCGATGCGCCATCGGCCAGGCGCTCGGCCCAGTACGAGACGACCGATCGCCGCGCATCCGCGTAGAACCTGGCTGCGACGATTCGCAGCGGACGGGCGCGGACGTCGTCGACCCAGGCGGCGTACACGGTTCGCGTCGTGCCGCGCGGAACGACGGTCGCTTTGCTGCCTGGGCCGGAAGACGAGAGGCGCAGGCGAACCGCCGACTTCGCCCGCCGCGTGTCGACCGAGACCTGAACGAAGCTGACGAGCGACCGCGTCCAGGCGACACGGGCGGCGAACGACTCCTGCGTGTACCGGGCGCCGGTCGAGTCGACGTAGCGGGTCTCGAGAATCGGCAGGTAGCCGCCGGCAAGCGCCGGAGTCGCGAGCCGCGCCAGGCATGATCCGAACCGCTCGCGCCCGGAGCTCCCGACGAGGACCGTCAGTGCGGCGCCGCCGACATGCTGCGAGACGATCTGACTTCCGTCTGCGACGTGCAGCGCGACCGAGCCGGCCCCCCGGGCGCCGTCCGGTTGCGCAAACGGGAGGTAGTAGACACCGGACGCCGTCAGAGATCGGCCCTGCGCGCCCCGGGCGAACATGAGCGGCTTCAGGTAGCGGCGCGCAGCCACGTGCGAAGGACCACCGGGCAGCGCGAGCAACCGGTCTCCCCACACATCCGTGCCGGCCCCCAGTACATCGAGGACGCGCTTCGTGTACGCAGAAGCCGGTCCGGCTGCCGGACACGATCCGGCCGCGGGGCTCGCAGCGCCGGCAGGCCGCGGTCCGGCCGACGCCCCAACGGCGCACACCCAGGCCAGGGTCACGATCGTGAGTCGCCGTGCGCCGGCGAGGCTGACGGTCGCCACAGCGAAAGACTCTAGAGGCCGATGCGTTTGGACTTTCCCCGGTGCGGGCACCGGCGGACCCATGCCGGGCGAATACGCATTCGAGATCGACAGCACCGTCGGCCGCTACTGGCTCGCAAACGGCGCAGGCTTCGACGTCGTCGTCGAACGCGGACGTCGCGTCGGCGTCATCGACGACGTCGTCGTCGACCCCTTCACGCAGGAGGTGTCCGCTGTCGTCGTCCGGCGGCCGCTCTCGACCGGGATGCACAGGCCGAAGCAGGTCGAGATCGACGAGTTGACAGCGGTGCTGCCGGCGTCGAGGAGGTTCCTCATCACCGCAGATGCCGCCGCGCACAGGCAGGGCAGAACCGCCGACCGCGTGCAGGCGTCCGTCGCGGCAGGTTGGCGCTACGTGCGCGCGAACTGGCCGGCGGCCCGTCGCCTCGCGGGCGTTGCGGCGGCGCGCGTCGGCGACGTGCTGGCGGCAGTCGTCACGTTCTCCGTCGCGGGCAGCGAATGGGCCTGGCGGACGGCTCGCGAACGCCTGCGCGAGGGCAGGCGCCGGGCCTACTCCCGCGCAGGTCGAGCGCGGTAGCTACTCGTCGACGGTGGGGCCGCCCGGCGAGCCGCCGGAGCTGCTCGAGCCGCCCATCGAGCCGACGCCCGGCAGGGACTCGCCGCTCTCGGAGTGCACGAGCCAGCCGCCGTAGGTCATGACGGCCGCCAGGATGACGCCGAGCCAGGCAGGCCAGTGGACCGCGTCGTCGGTGATCGCCTTCAGCAGCGCGAAGACGACGATCAAGATCGAGAGCCCGAGCGACGTCAGCCCGTCCGGCGAGTTGACCGGATGGTTGATCTCGAACGCCTTCGCGATCGTCCAGGCGAGGAGGACGACCAGCGCCAGGCCCATCACGATGCCGAGGAAGCCGTGCCAAGCGTTCTGCCCGGCGGTGTGTCCGAGAAAACTGACCTGCTGCCAGTCGAAGAACAATGTGTCGATCAGGAGCAGGACGCCCGCTCCAAGGATGAGCTGCCTGCCCAGCGGGAGGCCTTTCAACTGATCCATATGGATCCTTTCTCGCGGGATGGCCAACCGTTCGAGAGATTCGGCACGAGCCCTGGGAACCTGTCACAGAACCGACCGTGGTACAAGTCTCGGTGAGCACCGTGCACACCACGATCGCCACGCCCCAGACCACCGATCCGCTCGATTTTCTCGCGATCGACGCCCTCCTCTCGGACGAGGAGCGGGCGATCCGGGACACCGTGCGCGCCTGGGTCCGCGAACGGATCCTGCCGGAGGTCGGCACCTGGTTCGAGGAGGGGATCCTGCCCCGCGAGCTCGCCCAGGAGGTCGGCCGGCTCGGCCTCTTCGGCATGCACCTCGACGGCTACGGGCTCCCGGGCGCCAGCGCGGTCGCCTACGGGCTCGCGTGCCTCGAGCTCGAGGCCGGCGACTCCGGCTTGCGCAGCTTCGTCTCGGTGCAGGGGTCCCTGGCGATGTTCGCCATCTGGCGCTGGGGGACCGAGGAGCAGAAGGAGCGGTGGCTGCCGCCGATGCACGCCGGCGAGGCGATCGGCTGCTTCGGGCTGACCGAGCCCGACGCGGGCTCGGACCCGGGCGCGATGCGCACCACGGCGAAGCCGGACGGCGGCGACTGGATCCTGAACGGCACCAAGATGTGGATCACGAACGGCTCGATCGCCGACGTCGCAGTCGTGTGGGCCCGCACCGAGAGCGGCGAGATCAACGGCTTCCTCGTCGAGCGCGACATGCCCGGGTTCGACGCTCCCGAGATGAAGCACAAGCTGTCGCTGCGCGCCTCGATCACCTCCGAGCTCGTGCTGCGCGACGTGCGCGTGCCCGAGGCCAACCGGTTCCCCGACATCTCGACGCTGCGCGGGCCGCTCTCGTGTCTCAACGAAGCTCGGTACGGAATCGTCTGGGGCGCGGAGGGTGCCGCGCGCGCGTGCTTCGAGTCCGCGCTCGAGTACGCCAAGGAGCGCATCGTCTTCGGCGCGCCGATCGCCGGCTACCAGCTGACGCAGCAGAAGCTCGCCGAGATCGCGCTCGAGGTCAACCGCGGCACGCTCGTCGCGTTGCACCTCGGCCGCATGAAGGACGCCGGCACACTGCAGCCGCACCACGTGAGCATGGGGAAGATGGGCAACGTCCGCGGCGCCATCGAAGCGGCGCGCACGGCGCGCACGATCCTCGGCGCGAGCGGAATCACGCTCGAGTACCCCGTGATCCGCCACATGAACAACCTCGAGTCGGTATTGACCTACGAGGGCACGCACGAAGTGCACACGCTCGTCGTCGGCAACACGCTCACCGGCCTCGACGCGTTCCGCTAGGCGTCTAACGTCACAAGCAGTGCGTCGACGCGCGCGCGGACGTCGTCGCGCAACGCGCGAACCTCGTCCAGCGGCCGGCCGTACGGATCGGGCAGGTGCCAGCTGAAGTAGGGCTTGCCGGGCACGACCGGGCAAGCGCCGTCGCAGGCTGCGACGACGACATCCGCCCAGGCGATCAGGTCGTCCGTGAGCTTCTGGGGGACGTGACCGCTCGAGTCGATCCCGAGCTCGGCGAGCGCCTCGACCGCGATCGGTTCCGGGGCCGGGCCGGGCGCGGCGCCCGCGGAGCGGGCTTCGTGCGGGCCGTCCGAGTCCGCCCGGAAGAGGTACTCGGCCAGCATGGAGCGGCCGCTGTTCCCGATGCACACGAAGAGCACGTTGGTCAATGCGCCTACATCATCTCTAACCTCAGCCGCCTGAGCAGCGAACCATTCGATCCGATCGCCGACCTCGAGGCCGCCGCGGCACTCGGCGACGCGCTGCGCGCGATCGGATACGGCGAGGAGGGCGTCGTCGAGCTGCTCGGCGAAGACGGCCCCGGCGCCGACGACACCGAGGTCCCCGTTCACGAGCGGCGGCTCGACGACTCGCCGCTCGCCTCGGTGATCAAGCTCTGCCTCCTGCAGCTCCCCGTTCCGCGCGCGTCCGTCCCTGCCTCGCTGGTACACGGCCTCCTCGCGACGGGGCTGGCGGTCGCCGACGGCGCCGACGTGCGGCCGCGCGCGCGGATCATGCCGGCGGAGCGGCTCCTGCTCTCCTTCGACGGCTTCGCGCGCGGTGCAGACGACCCGCCCGGCTACGTCGCGCCGTACACGCCGACGGCATCGTGGCTCGCCGCGCTTACTCCGAGACGCCGCGCCGCGAGGGCGCTCGACGTCGGCACCGGGAACGGCATCCAGGCGTTGCTCGCCGCCCGCCATTCGGAGCAAGTCGTCGCAACGGACGTCAACTCACGCGCGCTGGTCTACACGGAGATCAACGCCGCGCTGAACGGGCTCGCGAACGTCGAGACGCGGCTCGGCAGCCTGTTCGAGCCGGTCGCGGGGGAGCGCTTCGACCTGATCACGTGCAACGCGCCCTACGTCGTCTCGCCCGAATCGAAATGGCAGTACCGCGACGGCGGGCTGCCGGCCGACGAGCTGTCGCAGCGTGTCGTCGAGGAAGCGGCCGTCGCGCTTGACGAGGACGGCTTCGCCGCGCTGCTCGTCAGCTGGGTGGCCGAGTCCGAGGAGCAGCCGGACGTACGGGTCGAGCAGTGGATCGACGGCAACGGCTGCGATGCGTGGGTGCTCGAGCTGATGGGCGCGGACCCGCTCGACCACGCTGCCGGCTGGAACGAGCACCTAGCCCAGGACCCGGCCCAGTACGGCGCGGCGCTCGACGAGTGGCTTGCCTACTTCGCGCGCCTCGGCATCGGCTGGATCTGCGAGGGAGCGGTGCTGCTGCATCGAAGAACCGGAGATGACCATGCCCTCAGGATCGACTCGGCCGAGCCGGACGACGTCGAGCGGGCGGGTGCGCAGATCGAGCGGGCATTTGCAGCTCACGCACACCTCGCACAGCTCGGCAGCCGTGAAGCGCTGCTCGACAGCACAGTCGCGCTCGCGCAGAAGGTGCGGGTCGACCAGGTGCACGAGCCCGGCGCCGACGAGCCAGACACGCGGCTCGTGCTCGAGGAGGGAACACACGTGGAGTACGACCTCGACCCGGACGTCGCCGAGGTGGTGAAGGGGCTGAACGGCCACCGGACGCTCGGCCGGGCGATCGACCGTGTCGTGCGCACGTTCGAGCTGAGCAAGCGCGAAGCAGCTGAGCTGCGCCGCGACACGCTGACCGAGACCGAGGATCTGCTCGCACTGGGGATCGCGGAGCTGCGTGAGCCGTGACGAAGCTCGCGGCGCTCGTGCTCCTCGCCGGAGCACTCACCGCTGGAGGCACCGCTCCAGTCGCCACATCGCGACCTGCGGTGGTCGGAACGCTCCAGCAGGGCAGCCGGCTGACCGCGAACCCTGGCAGCTGGACCGCCGGCGACGCGATCACATTCGCGTACCAGTGGTCCCGTTGCGACGCGAGCGGCGGCCACTGCAGCTCGATCCACGGTGCGACGCGCGGCAGCTACACGCAGGTGCGTGCGGATGTCGGCCACTCGCTGGCCATGACCGTGCGCGCCCGGGCCTCCGGCGGAACCGCCGTCGCGTATGCACCGCTCGCCGGGCTCGTCGCATCGGCCTCGGCGAGGTTCGCGGCCGCCGCGCAGCCGTCGCTCGTCGGTGAGACGATCGTCGGCCGCTCCGTGTCCGTGACCGCAGTCCGCTGGACCGCCGCCGCCCCACCGGCGACGTATCGGTGGCTCCGCTGCAACGGGAACGGCCGTCTCTGCTCGACGATCGGCGGCGCGCGAAGCGGCAGCTACGGCATCACCGAGGGCGACACCGGCCACGTGCTGATCGCGGTCGTGTCCGCACCCGGCCTGTCGGTGCTCAGCGCCTCGAGCAGCGCCGTCCGGGCGGCCCCGGGCCCCTCCGCGCTCGCCCGGCCGGCGATCGACGGGACGCTGAGAGTCGGCGAGAAACTGACCGGCAACGCAGGCGTCTGGTCGGGCGGCGGGACGATCTCGTACACGTACCAGTGGTACCGCTGCGGAGCGCGCGGCGCGCAGTGCAGCACGCTCCGCGGCGCGACCCGCAACACCTACACGCAGTCCCCCGCCGACACCGGGCACACGCTCGGTCTCGCCGTGCACGCGACGGACTCGACGGGAACGACCGCCGCTTACTCATCGCTCGCCGGCCTCGTCGCCCCCGCCTCGGCCGCCCTCGTCGCCCGCGGCCAGCCCTCGTTTGCCGGTGTCGCGGCCGTCGGTCAGGAACTGCGGATCGGAGACGCGAGCTACACCACGAAGCCGGCCTCCGTCGCGTACGCCTGGCTCCGGTGCACGCAGGCAGTCCGAGCATGCGCGCCGATCGCGGGCGCCGACAAGACTGCCTACACCGTGACGAAGGACGACGAGGGGCATGCCCTCGTCGTCGCTGTCACAGCCGTCGCCGCCGGTGAGCGCCTGGTGACGCTCAGCACGGCGGCGACTGTCGGTTGACGTCCTAGTTCGTCCTGGACCCGAGGGTCACTCTGAGCGTCTTGGTCTCGCCGGAGCGCCGGACCTCGACCGTGAGCACGTCGCCCGGCTTGTGCGCAGCGACGATGGTGCGGAGCTGCTCGGGTGACGTCACGGCCGTGTCGTTCACGGCGGTGATCACGTCACCGGTCTTGATGCCGCCGTTGGCGGCGCCGCTGCCGCTCTCGACGGAGGCGACGCTGACTCCGTTCGCCGCCGTGCCGATGCGAACCCCGAGGAGCGGATGCGCGACCTTGCCCGACGTGATCAGCTGCTCGACCACGGTCTTGACGCTGTTCGACGGGATCGCGAACCCGACGCCGTCATTTGCACCGGAGTCGCTCTGGATCTGCGACGTGATGCCGACCACCTTGCCGGCCAGGTTGAACAGCGGGCCGCCGGAGTTGCCATGGTTGATCGCTGCATCGGTCTGGATGGCACCCTCGATCGGCGTGTTGTCGGGGGCGCTGATCTCACGATCGAGCGCGCTGACGATGCCGGTCGTGACCGAGCCGTCGAGCCCGAAGGGATTGCCGATCGCAACGACCCCATCGCCGACGACGAGTGCGCTCGAGTCGCCCAGGGCGAGCGGCTTGAGCTTCGAGGTAGCGACGTTCACCTTCAGCACCGCGACGTCGCTCGAGATGTCGCTGGCAACGACGGTGGCGGCGGCGGTCGACCCGTCCGAGAACTTGACCCGGACGGAGCTCGCTCCGTCGATCACGTGCTCGTTGGTGATGATGTGCCCGGCGGTGTCGTAGACGAATCCGGTTCCCTCGGCCGACGTGCTCGAGCTGCCGCCCGGGTATGGCGACTGGCTGCTGATTCCGGTCGAGTCGACTTCGACGACGCCGGGAAGTGACTGCTTCGCGAGCTCGGCGACGGAGAGTGTCGCCGAGGCGGCGTTCGCTGCCGGGGTCACCGTGACGGCGGCCACAGCGGGGCTCGCGCTCTGCGAATGGTGCGTCAGCGCGACCGCGCCTGCGCCAACCCCGCCGCCGGCGACGGCGACGGCGGCAAGCGCAGCGGCGCCGACTCTGTTTCTGTTCCAGCCCATCTCGTAGGTCCTCCCTCTGGTTGTCTACCCACCAGCGTTCCGGCAGAACCGAGACGCGACCTCAGCGCCGCATAGGAAGAACCTAAGAACGGAGATGGTTGAGCTCTCTTCCGCCTGCCCTGCAACATCGTGACTTTCGACGCGTGTGGCTCAGCCTCCTCGGCTCTGGCTTCGCCACCCAGATGGCGTCGGTCGCCGTCGGCTGGCAGGTCTACGCGATTCACCGCAGCGCGTTCGACCTGGGCCTGATCGGCCTCGCCGAGTTCGCGCCGCTCCTCCTGTTGGCCCTGCCTGCAGGCCAGCTCGCGGACCGACTGCCGCGGCCGGTCATCGCGGCCAGCTCGAATCTCGCGGAAGCGATCGTCGTGGCGCTCTTGCTCGTCGTCACCATCGGGGGCGCCGACGAGCTCTGGGCGTTCGTCGCGCTGGCGGCGCTGACGGGGGTCGCGGCCGCGTTCGGCGCCCCGGCTGGCCGCGCGCTCGTGCCCGAGATCGTCCCCTCGGAACTGTTAGCCGGCGCGATCGCGCTGCGCTCGATCGCGGGCCAGATCGCGACGGTCTCCGGTCCGGCCGTCGGCGGCCTCCTGTTCGCGCTCAACCCCGAATCCGTCTACGCGATCGCCGCGATCCTGCTTGCCGTTGCGAGCATCCTGATGCTGACGGTCGAGCGGCCCGAGGCGATCGTCCGCGACGAGGCACCGCGGCTCGCCAGTCTCACCCTCGGCATCCGGTTCATCCGCTCGACACCGATCCTGCTCGGGGCGATCACCCTCGATCTGTTCGCCGTGCTCTTCGGCGGCGCGGTCGCGCTGCTGCCGCTCTTCGCGCGCTCGATCCTGCACACGGGGCCGTTCGGGCTCGGGATCCTGCGCAGCGCGACGGCCGTCGGGGCGCTCGCGGCGGGAATCATGCTGGCCCGCAGGCCGCTGGGCGGGCGCGCCGGCCGGACGTTGTTCATCTCGGTCGGCGTCTTCGGCGCAAGCATCGTCACATTCGGCCTTTCACGCTGGTTCTGGCTCTCGGTCGCGGCCCTCGCGGTCAGCGGCTTCGCCGACATGCTGTCGATGAACATCCGCTCGACCGTGGGTGCGCTCGCGACGCCGAACGACGTCCGCGGCCGCGTGAACGCGGTCGAGGGCGTGTTCATCGGAGCGTCGAACGAGCTCGGCGCGTTCGAGTCGGGAGTCGCGGCGGCGTTGCTCGGTGCGGTTCCCGCGGTGGTCGCGGGAGGCGTGGTCACGATCGTGCTTGCAGTCGTCTGGGGCCGTTTCTTCCCGTCCCTCGCCCGGGTCGACCGGCTCGAGGACGTGCGCCCCGAGAGCGTGCCTGTCGGCCTCGTCTCGGCTCGAGCGGGTTGAGTATCAGGAGCTGGGAGCGGCCGCCGCCTCGGGCTCCGGTTCCGGCTCGGGCTCAGCGTCGGCTGCGAACAGGTCGGCAACGCTCGAGTCGACGGCCTCGACGACGACGTTCGTCGCGCCCAGCGTCTGCGCCAGCGTCTTCGCGGTGTCGACCGCGTCCGCGGCGATCTCGACGACCACGGCGGAGTTCCCCGGCCCGAGCGAACGGCCGAGCTGCTCGAGCTGGTCGTTCTTGAAGCCGGAATCGCGCAGCTTCGACGCCAGCGCTCCGATGCTGCCGCCGGCGACGATGCCGATCGGGCCGCCGATGATCCCGATCGCGCCGCCGAGCAGTGCGCCGCGACCGGCACCCCAGTCCTTCGACTCGACGAACTTGGGTTTCCCGTCCGGCTTGACGTGCAGCACGGCGGTGTTGCCGACCTTGTCGGGGAAGGCGCCCGCGATCGCTCCGCCGGCGCGCGAGCCTCCGTCGGGCGTCGAGAAGCTTGCAGCGATGATGTTGCGGCTCTGGTCGGCCATTGAACGCTCCTTCGCTAGATGTCTTCGAGCTTAGCGGCCCGACCGAGAGAAGTGCTGGTAGTCCGGGGTACCGGCCCACCGGCCGCCCCAGAGCCAGCCGACGGCCGCGAACGCCTGGACGAGCACGCCGCCGGGGACCGCCATGCCCGGCCGGACGCGGGCACGGTCGCGGTACGCCGCCCCGGCCGGCGGGATCACCCGTCCGCCCTCCAGATAGGGGTTCTCGACGTCGTTGACGTCGATCGCCGTGCCGTATGCGTGCGCCGACCAGCGCGGCGGCCCCGTCGCGACTGCGCGACGGCAATTGAAACCCGAGGTGTTGTCAGCCGCGGCCGACCGGTCATCGCTGCCGCCGTAGTGCGCGATCGGGATCATCCGGTGGATCGGAAAGCGGGCGCGGTAGAGCGCCCTGAAGACGGTCGTCACCTCGGCGGTCACACCGCGGGCGACGACGAGCTGCCCGCGGTGCGGGCGTCCGTCGAAGCCGACGTACGAGACCCTCAACGTCCGGAGGCCGGACGGCCCGACGGGGCAGCCGCGGTGCCAGGAGCGTCCGAGCTGCGCCGCCGTCACGGGCGCGACGGTCGCGTGGAAGACCGGCAGCGCGGGCATCCTTCGAGAGTAGATGCTCACAATTGCCCTCGTCCTCGCGCTCCAGGCCTGCCCACAGCGAATCGTCGTCACGGCGCCGAGCACGAGCGCGACGACGGCATCCCTGGCGCTCGTCGAATGCGGCCGGCGTGTGCTCGGCCCGTTCAGGGCGCATGTCGGCGTGAACGGGCTCTCGGCGCACCGGCACGAAGGCGACGGGACGACTCCGCTCGGGACGTTCCCGATCGGAGGAACGCTGTACGGGCTCGACCCGAATCCGGGTGTCGGGCTCCCCTACCACCGGCTCCGCTGTGGCGACTGGTGGGACGGCGACCCGGGCTCGCCGACGTACAACACCTTTCGCCACGTCGCCTGCGGCGCCAAGCCGCCCTTCCGGGGGCGCAGCGAGGCGCTCTGGCGCAACCCGGTCGCATATCGCGAGTTCGCATTCATCGAGTACAACGCGAAGCCCGCCGTGCCGGGTCTCGGCTCGGCGATCTTCCTGCACGACGACAAGGTAAGCGCCACGAACGGGTGCATCAGCATCGCGCGGAGCCAGCTGCTCCGAGTCCTCCGGCGCCTGAGACCCGGAGCAGAGATCACGATCGCTGCATAATTCTCAACCTGTTGTATACTAATACCTAGATGGCGGCGGCGGCGATCATCGGCACGGCCGGCTACGTCGGGCAGGAGACGCTCGACCGTCTGCTCGCGCACCCGGATCTGACCGTCGTCGCGCTGGGCTCGGACAGCCTGGCCGGCCAGCCGGCCGGAAGCCTCGACCCGCGCCTCAACGGCGCGCTGCCGACCTTCGTCTCGAACGACCAGGCGGCATCGAGCGGCGCCGACGTCCTCTTCCTGTGCCTCGACCACGCCGAGGCCGCAGCGTTCGTCCCGCCGGACGACGCGGTGGTCGTCGACCTGTCGGGCGCGCACCGGCTCGCCGATCCCGAGATCGCGCAGGAGTGGTACGGGATCGCGCCGGGCGCGTGGAGCTACGGGCTGCCGGAGCTCTATCCGCCCGCGGGGAGGCTGATCGCGAATCCCGGGTGCTACGCGACCGCGGCGCTACTTGCGCTCGGTCCACTGGCCGGCGTCATCCAGAGTGCCGTGATCGACGCCAAGTCCGGCGTCTCGGGTGCCGGCAAGTCGCTGAAGGCGACTTCGCACGCCGGATCCGTGCTCGAGAATCTCTCGCCCTACGCGGTCGGCGCACATCGACACGGTCCGGAGATCGCCCAACAACTCGGGCTCGCCGTGTGCTTCGTGCCCCACCTCCTGCCGGTGCGGCGCGGGCTGCTTGCAACCTGTTACGTGCAGACCGACGCCGACGTCCGGGCGCTGCTCGAGCGCGCGTACGCGGACAGCCCGGTCGTGCGCATGCTCCCCGCCGGCACCGCACCGGAGCTCTCCCGTGTTCAGGGAACCGACGCCGCGGAGCTCGGCGTCTTCACCGACTCGTCGACAGGGACCACGATCGTCATCTGCGCGCTCGACAACCTCGGCAAGGGCGCCGCCGGACAGGCGGTCCAGAACGCAAACCTCGCGCTCGGGCTCGAGCCGGTCGCCGGGCTCCGGCTGAGCGGGGTGCTCGTATGAGCGTGACCGCGGCACAGGGCTTCGAGGCTGCAGGCGTGCACGCAGGGATCCGGCGCGAGAAGGCCGACCTCGCGCTCGTGCGGTCGTCGGTCCCCGCAACCGGCTGCGCGATGTGGACGCAGAACCGCGTGCTGGCGGCTCCGGTCGTCGTCTCGAAGCAGCACCTCGAAGTCGCCGAGCCTCAGGCGATCGTCGTCAACTCGGGCATCGCAAACGCCGCGACGGGCGCTCAGGGCGAGGCCGACGCGCGCGCAACCGCCGAGACCGCCGCGACGTTGCTGGGGCTCGCGCCCGAGCAGGTGCTCGTGCTCTCGACAGGCGTGATCGGCGCGCCGCTCCCGCTCGAGCTGATCCAGAGCGGCCTCGCCGTCGCTGCGGCCGAGCTGTCCACCGACGGCGGCGCGGCGGCGGCCGAGGCGATTCTGACCACGGACACGGTCCCGAAGACATCCGTCGAGCAAGGCGCCGGATTCTGTGTCGGGGGCATGGCCAAGGGCTCGGGGATGATCCATCCCAACCTCGCGACGATGCTCGCGGTGCTGACTACCGACTATCCGCTCGAACCGGGCGAGGCAATCGGGTTCCTGAAGCCGGAAGTGGAGATCAGCTTCAACGCGATCACGGTCGACGGCGAGTGCTCGACGAACGACGCAGTCGTCCTGCTCTCCTCGGGTCTCGCGGACCTCAACCGCACGCCGGCGAGCGACGAGGCGTTCGCACAGGCGCTGCGCCGCGTCTGCCGCGACCTGTCGTCGCAGATCGTCGCCGACGGCGAGGGCGCGACGCTCGTCGCCGAGATCAACATCGCGGGCGCTGCAAGCGACGCGGAAGCGCGTGCGATCGCGCAGCGGATCGCAACGTCGCCGCTCGTGAAGACGGCCCTCTTCGGCCGCGACGCCAACTGGGGACGCGTGCTGTCGGCGGCCGGCAGCGCGCCGTTCAACGGCGGGTACGCGCAACTCGACCCGGCCCTGGTCTCCCTCTCCTACAACGGCACCGCCGTGCTCGTCGCCGGCGAGCCGCAGCATGTCGAGCCCTCCGTCGACGGAGCCGTCTGCACGATCGACCTCGACCTCGGCCTCGGCGACGGAAGCGCCGGCTACCTGACCAGCGACCTCTCGTACGACTACGTACGGATCAACGCGGACTATCGCTCATGAGACTCGTCGTCAAGGTCGGCGGCGCGGTTGCGGGCGAGGCTGCGAGCCGCATCCTCGGGCTGGCCGAGGAGGGTCACGAGGTCGTCGTCGTCCACGGTGCCGGGCCGCAGATCACCAGCGAGATGATGCGACGCGGCATTCCGGTCGAGTTCGTGCAGGGCCGCCGGCGCACGTCGCGCGCAGCCGCTCGACGTCGTCCGCGAGTCGATGGAGGCCGTGAACGCCGAGCTGTGCGCCGAGCTCGGCGACCGCGCGGTGCCGGTGCTCGGCCATCGCGACGGGCTGCTCGCCGTCCCGGTGCCGCCGCTCGGCCAGGTCGGCGACCCGCTTCCGTGCCGGCCGCGCAAGGTGCTCGCCGCGCTCCGACGACGGCAAGGTTCCGGTCGTCGCCCCGCTCGCAGTCGGTCCGCTCAACGTCAACGCCGACGACGCCTCGGCGGCGATCGCGCTCGGGCTCGGCGCACGGAGCCTGGTCTTCCTCACCGATGTCGCCGGCCTCTACGTCGACGACGAGATCGTCGACGCGATCGCGGTCGGCGATGCACGGCGGATGCTCGCCGAGGGCGCATTCGAAGGCGGGATCATCCCGAAGCTCCGGGCCGCGGCCCTCGCCGCGGCGAGCGGGATCACCGCCACGATCGGGAGAACGGCAGTGATCGCATGACGCAGGTCGCGAGCCTCCACAGGGTGCTGCCGACCTACGCCCGCTACGACGTCACGTTCACGGACGGCGACGGTGCCTGGCTCGTCGATGCCGACGGAAAGCGCTACCTCGACCTGTTCGCGGGCATCGCGGTCGTCGGCCTCGGTCACCGCCATCCTGCTCCGCTTGCCGCGGCGCACGCACAGCTCGACCGGCTCTGGCACGTCTCCAACCTCTACTGGACCCAGCCGATGAGCGAGCTCGCGACGAAGCTCTCGGACCGGTTCGGCGGGGCGCAGGCGTTCTTCTGCAACTCGGGAGCCGAGTCGGTCGAGGCCGCGCTCAAGTGGGCGCGCAAGGCGACGGGCCGCACCGAGGTGGTCGCGCTCGAGGGCTCGTTCCACGGGCGCACGTTCGGCGCGCTCTCCGTCACCGGCCAGCCGGAGAAGCGGACAGGCGTTCGAGCCGCTCGTCCCCGGCGCCCGCTTCGCGACGCCCGACACACTCGCCGAGCACGTCGGCCCGGACACGGCCGCGATCCTGCTCGAGCCGGTGCAGGGCGAAGGCGGCGTGCATCCACTCGACGCCGCCGTGCTGGCGCAGGCGCGCACGCTCGCCGACGAGCACGGCGCGCTCCTGATCCTCGACGAGATCCAGACCGGGGTCGGGCGCACCGGCGCGTTCTTCGCCTGGGAGACCTACGGCATCCGGCCCGACGCACTCACGCTCGCGAAGGGGCTCGCAAACGGGCTGCCGGTCGGCGCCCTCCTCGTCTCCGACGAGGCACCGGTCGGCTTCGCGCCCGGCGACCACGGGTCGACGTTCGGCGGCAATCCGGTCGCCTGCGCTGCAGGCTGCGCCGTCGTCGACACGATCGACGAGGCCTTGCTTGCGAACGTCCGGGCTGTCTCCGCCCAGCTTGCGGCGGGCCTCGCGCCGCTCGGCGACGTTCGCGGGCTCGGCCTGCTCCTCGCACTCGAGCTCGATCGCCCGGTCGCGCCACTCGTCAAGGCCGCGCTCGCGCAGGGGCTCGTGATCGGCAGCGCGGGCGAGAACACGATCCGGCTCACCCCGCCGTTGCCGTTGACGCGCGACGAAGCGGCTCTCGGAATCGAATTGCTGACGGAGGTCCTCGGTTGACGACGAAGTTCGAACGGCAGGGCATGATCCTGCGCCTCGTCCAGCAGCAGTCGCTCTCGACGCAGGCCGAGGTCGCGGAGGCGTTGCGCGGCCACGGCATCGACACCGTCCAGGCAACCGTGTCCCGCGACATCGGGCAGCTCGGCCTCGTCAAGGTGCGAAACGCCGACGGACGCCTCGTCTACGCATTGCCCGGCGCCGCCGACCTGAGCCGCTTCGCCGAGCTCACGACGGCGCTCCGCCACTATCTCGGCGAGACCGCACCCGCCGGTTCCGTGCTGGTGATCCGCACGCCGCGTGGTTTCGCGGCCGCCCTCGCCGATGCGATCGACGACGCGTCGCTCGCGGAGGTCGCGGGCACGATCGCGGGAGAGAACACCGTGTTCGTCGCCGCACGCGACGGATTCGCTGCCGCCGATCTCGACTCGCTGCTGCGGAGCCATCTGTGACGGTCACCGCCTCGGCGCGGACGATCCTCGACTCGCTGCCGGTCGGCGAGCGCGTCGGGATTGCCTTCTCGGGCGGGCTCGACACGAGTTGCGCCCTCGCATGGATGCGCGAGCACGGCGCGATCCCCTACGCGTTCACCGCCGATCTGGGCCAGTACGACGAGCCGGACATCGACGCCGTGCCGAAGAAGGCGCTCGCGGTCGGCGCCGAGGATGCGATCCTCGTCGACTGCAAGGAGGCGCTCGCACGCGAGGCGCTCGCCGCGCTCCAGTGCGGCGCGTTCCACATCCAGACGGCGGGTCGCCGCTACTTCAACACGACCCCGCTCGGGCGCGCGGTCACCGGGACGAAGCTCGTGCAGGCGATGGCCGAGCACGGCGTCGGCATCTGGGGTGACGGCTCGACGTACAAGGGCAACGACATCGAGCGGTTCTACCGCTACGGGCTGCTGGTCAACGAGCACCTGCGCATCTACAAGCCGTGGCTCGATGCGGCGTTCGTCGGCGAGCTCGGCGGCCGGACCGAGATGAGCGAGTGGCTCGTCGAGCGCGGGCTTCCGCACGCGACGTCCGTCGAGAAGGCGTACTCGACGGATGCGAACCTGCTCGGCGCGACGCACGAGGCGAAGGATCTCGAGCAGCTGCAGACATCGATGAAAATCGTCGAGCCGATCATGGGCGTCGCGCACTGGGACCCCACCGTCGCGATCGAGCCCGAGGCGGTGACGATCGAGTTCGCACGCGGCCTGCCGGTCGCGATCCAGGGCCGCACGATCGCCGACCCGGTCGAGCTGATCCGGACGGCGAACGAGATCGGCGGCCGCCACGGGCTCGGGATGTCGGACCAGATCGAGAACCGCGTCATCGAGGCGAAGAGCCGCGGCATCTACGAGGCGCCCGGGATGGCGCTGCTGCACATCGCCTACGAGCGGTTGCTCACCGCGATCCACAACGAGTCGATGCTCGACCGCTACGCCGACGAGGGACGCCGGCTGGGCCGGCTTCTCTACGAGGGACGCTGGTTCGACGTGCAGGCGCTCATGCTGCGCGACGCGCTCACGCGCTGGGTCGCCGCGGCTGTGACCGGCGAGGTCACAGTCGAGCTGCGGCGCGGCGACGACTACACGATCCTCGACACGCAGGGCAGCTCGCTCACGTATGACGCCGAACGGCTGAGCATGGAGCGCAGCGCAACGGCATTCACGGCCGCCGACCGCATCGGCCAGCTCGCCGTCAAGATCAACGACATCACCGACGCACGGCGGCTGCTCGCCGAGCTGGGAGTCGTCCTGTGACGCTCTGGGCCGGACGGGTCGGCGAGACCGCGCTCGCGCCCGAGGTGTGGGAGCTCGTCAAGTCGGAGGACGCCGAGTTGCTCCTCTACGACATCCAGGGGACGCGCCTGCACGCCGAGCGCCTGCACGCGGCAGGGCTGCTCGACGACGACGAGCTCGCAGACGTGCTGACGCGGCTCGCCGACATCGACGCGTCCGATCTCGAACCGGGCGACGAGGACGTGCACAGCGCGATCGAGCGGCTGCTCGGGCCGGTCGGGCGCAAGATCCATGCCGGCCGCTCGCGCAACGACCAGGTCGTAACGGCGCACCGGCTCTACCTCCAGGATGCGTGCGACGAGGCAGGCGCCGCGATCCGGGCGCTCGCGCTCGGCCTGCTCGGCGCGGGCGGAGGCCGAGGCATCGACGCCGATGCCGGCGTACACGCATCTGCAGCGTGCGATCCCGGTCACGCTCGGCCACCATCTGCTCGCCTGGGTCGAGATGCTCGAGCGCGACCGTGCGCGGTTCGCATTCGCACGCGGCGCAGGCCGAGCCGTCTCCGCTCGGCGCCGGCGCCGTCGCCGGGTCGACGCTTCCGCTTCCGCCGCCGCCGCAGCCGATGCGGAACTCGATCGACGCCGTCGCCGACCGCGACTACGCACTCGACTACCTCTACGCGTGCGCCGCGCTCTTCGTCCACCTTTCCCGCATCGCCGAGGAGCTGTGCCTGTGGGCGACGAGCGAGTTCGGGTTCGCCCGGCTGCCCGAGAATGCGGCGACCGGCTCGTCGATGATGCCGCAGAAGCTGAACCCCGACGTCGCCGAGCTCGCGCGCGGCAAGGCAGGCACGGCGATCGGGCGCCTCACCGGCCTGCTCGCGACCGTCAAGGGCCTGCCGCTCGCGTACAACTCGCGACCTCGCGGAGGACAAGCAGGCGACGTTCCGCGCCCGCCGCGACGTCCGGCTCACGCTCGCCGCGCTCGCGGTGCTCGTCGACGGGCTCGACTTCGACCGGGGCCGGCTGGCAGCCGCCGCAGCCGATCCGCTGCTGCTCGCGACCGATGCGGCCGAGGCACTCGTGGCCGACGGCGTGCCGTTCCGCGACGCGCACGAGCAGGTTGCGGCGCAGGTTCGCTCGGGCACGTTCGAGCCGCCGCCCGCAGGCGACCGGCTCGGCGACGTCGCCGCGGCGGTTGCGGCGGCGAAGGAGCGGTGGGCGTGACCGCAACGGCTCAGGCATCCCTCGCCGGCCGCGATCTGCTGCGCATCAGCGATCTGTCGCGCGGCGAGGCGGAGACGATCCTCGACACAGCGGTGGAACTGAAGGGCGACCGCCGCGGGCTCGCGCCCGGCGCGACGCTGGGGCTCTACTTCGCGAAGCACTCGACGCGGACGCGCGTCTCGTTCACGGTGGCGATGGCCCAGCTCGGAGGCACGGCGATCCCGCTCACGCCCGACGAGCTGCAGCTGTCGCGCGGCGAGTCGCTGCCGGACACGGCCCGGGCGCTCTCGCGCTACCTGGACGTGCTCGCAGTGCGGACGCACACGCATGCCGAGCTCGAGGCGTGGGCGGAGTGGGCGACGATCCCGGTGCTGAACGCGCTCACCGCCGACGAGCATCCGTGTCAGGCACTCGCCGACGCGCTGACGATTCGCGACCGCCTCGGCGGCCTCGACGGCGTCCGCGTCGCCTGGGTCGGCGACGGCTCAAACGTCCTCGTCTCGCTCGCGTCGCTCGGCGATCTGCTCGGCTACGAGGTGGTGGCCGCGTGCCCCGATGGCTACGACCCAGTTGGTGCCAACTTGGCACTAACCGTGGTTCGCGATCCTCGCGAGGCCGTGCGCGGCGCGGACGTCGTCGTCACGGACACGTGGATCTCGATGGGGCAGGAGCACGAGCGTGCGCAGCGGCTCGCCGACCTGGAGGCGTACCGGCTCGACGCCGCGCTGCTTGCGGAGGCGTCGAGCGGGGCGTTCGTCATGCACTGCCTCCCGGCGCACCCGGGCGAGGAGATCGAGGCGGGCGTCCTCTACGGCCCGCGCTCGGCGATCTGGGACGAAGCGGAGAATCGCCTGCACGTCCAGAAGGCGCTACTCGCCCTCGTCCTCGGCCTGGTCTAGGCAACGCGTCCAGGCGATGCGCCCGAGCCCATAGGCCTGGGCACCAGACCTGAGCGACAGACCTCGGCAACAGACCTCGGCAACGTGGCCTGCGCAACAGGCGTCGGTAACAGGTCTCGGCGACAGGTCTCGGTAACAGATCGGGGCGCCACGCTCGTCCCGACGGGCCACCTCGACCCGGCGCACGTCCTCCCGAGCCACGCCCGGTGTCAGACACGGGTTCAAAAGAGTGACGAATGATCCACAGGGGTTGCGCGGGTGGTCCGGAAGCGCGCTCGTTGCGGTCGTGGGCTTGGTCAGGCCGGCGAAAATGGGTCGGGCCGGCCGGAAATGCGCTCGGCGGGACGTGTCCGACACGTCTCGAAGCGTCAGACCCCGCCGGCGAGGACGGCTTGGGCGAACGCGGCGAAGGCCGGTTTGTGGGCTCCCGTCGCGGTTTCGAGCCCCGACTGCCAGCCGCTCAGCCTCGTCTCGTCGCGTACCAGGAACCACAGAAGCATCGTCACGCGCGGATTCCTCCGCGCCAGCTCGACCGCCTGCGTCAGGTAACGCGCCTGCAGCGACGGGGACACGCCGATCGCGTGGTCGGGCGGGTTCGTCTGGTAGCCGTACTCGTCGAGCCACAGCGGCAGCGGCCCGTAGAGGCGCTTGACCTCTGCGGCCAGCACGTTGATGTTCCCGAACGTGACGGCAGTCGACCCGCGCGGCTTCATCGTCGGAGATTCGTACGGGCCGCTCGGATACGGATGGTGCGCGTACGCGTCGAAGCCCGCGGCCCCGGCGGCCTTCATCGCCCGCAGGAACGCGAGCGGCGAGGTCGTCGGCCGGCTGCTCGTCGGCGCGTTGTTGCCACGTGGGGCGGTGTCACCGCACGCGACGCGCTCGCCTGCGATGAACGTCCCCTTGACGCCGCCGACGACGGCGTTGCAGATGCGCGCGTAGTCGCGAGCGCTCTGGATCACCCAGCGCCCGCCGACCTTCTTCCACTGCGGCGTGAGACCGATCGGCAGGTTCGGCTCGTTCCAGGCCGTCCAGTACCGGACGCGGGGAAGCACGGTCCCGTCCGCCCGCTCGAACGTGCCGCCGTAGCGCTCGGCAGCCGCGTAGGCGAACGAGCGAAGGTCGGCCGCTTTCGTCGGTGCCCGCGTAGGCGGGCCGCCGCCGTTCGCCCACGCCGGCGTGCCGAAGATCGTGAAAACAACGCCGACGTTCTGCTCCGCCGCATCGAGCACGATCCGGTCGTAGCCGTTCCAGTCGTAGGCAGGATCCGTCGGGTCGGCGGCGTTCTCGGGTCGGCCCCTCGCCACCCCGAGAGCGCCGCCCCAGTGCAGCTGCACACGCAGCAGCTGCGCATGAAGGTCGCCCAAATCTCCGTAGAACGAGTTCTGGTGGTAGTACGCATCGGCGCCGTCGGCGATCCCCACTCGAAGCCCGGAAGACGCCTGCGCGGTTCCCGCGCAAACCGCGGCAAGCAGCGCGGCTGCAAGTAGACAGACCCTCACCGATGGACCCTCGCACCCGGGTGTTAGCGCGAAGCGTGAACGCGGTGAAGGTTTCGAACGCTGAATGTTGCGGCAACGCAAAGTCCCGCCGCGATCGCAAAGCCGACGCGTCCGCCTCCCGGCAGCGAGAAGGTGAGGCCGACGAGCGGCGTCCCGACGAGGATCACGATGATGGCGGCGAGATTCACCAGCGCGACCGCCGCCGCGGGAGCGTCCGGACGCAGCCGCTGCGCGCCGGCGAAAGCGCCCGCGAACGGCACGCCCGCGGCCAGCCCGAGGAGCGTCGCCCCGGCGACCGCAACCGGCAGCGGCCGGGTGACGACGAGCAGGCCGATGCCGGTGGCGGCGACCAGGAAGCTCGCACGGATCACGGCCGGTCGCCCGATCAGCCGGCCGCCGAGCGGGCGCGAGAAGACGCCGAGGAAGAGGACGAGGCCGGCGACGAAGCCTGCGACCTCGGCCGACTGCCCTCCGTCACGCTCGAGCAGAGTCGCCACCCAGTTGCCGAGCACGACCGAGATCCCGAACGACGCGGCGTGCATGACGCACAGCGGGATCAGGCGACGGTCGAAGACACCCGAGCGAAGAGTCACGTTCGCCCGCCGCTCGGCGCGCGGCGCCACGGCGATGACCGCGAGCCCCGCTGCAGCGACGAGCGCGGCCGACTCGAAGGGCGCCCGCCACCCCGGCCAGAGCGGTACGAGCGCCAGAGCCGCGCCCGCCGACGCCATCGAGGCCGCGCCGTACAGGCCCTGGGCGAACGGCGTCCCGAGGGTCGCGCGGACGTAGTCGACACCTCCGACGAACGCCGCGGCCAGCCCGACTCCCGAGATGAGCCGGACGACGACCGCAAGCCACGGGTCGGGCCGCGCGAGCCCGAGGAGCGACGCCGCGAGGATGACGACGAGGCCGGCCGCCCCGACGACCCGGGCGCCGTACCGGTCGCACAGACGGCCCGCGGGGATCTGCATCCCGGCGTGCGTCAGCACGAGCGCGGTCGTGAACAGACCGACGACGGCGAGGCCGACACCGTAGGCCGATGCGATCCGATCGGCGACCGCCCCGATGTTCGTCAGGCTCCAGCCCGCGCTGGCCGCGAGGGCGAAGCCGCCCAGGGCAGCGCGCGTCCGCACGCGGCGACCCTACATCGGCGTCTTCAGACGACGTCTGTACGAGCGCGTCTTGGCGCGATTGCCGCAGAGCTGCATCGAGCACCACGCACCCGAACGGTTCGGCGAGCGGTCGTAGAACGACCAGCAGCAGTGCCGGCACGCCTTGAGCCTCGACCAGGTTCCGTCGAGCATCGCACCGAGCGTGATCTCGACGATCCGGTCGAGCGGATCCTCGGCTCCGCCGACCCGCGCGCGGCCCGATTCGTCGAGCTCGAGGCGCAGCCGCGCGGCCGCGGCGTTGAACGCCTCGACCGCGCCGGCCTCGAGCGGCAGCGCGTTGTTCGCGACGACCAGCGCCCGGAGCGACTCACGAAGCGCCTGCGCCCGGCCGAGCTGAGCCTCGAGCCCGTTCTCGGCCAGCCACTCGGGCAGCCACTCGACCCCGTTCTCGCGGTCGATGCTGTTCACGAAGAGCTGTACCTCGCGCAACGGCGCCGGTGCGGCGTTCGGGACGTCGTAACGGGGGCTCATCGGATCTCCGACACCAGTATAGTATGAGTACCGGTGTCGCAGCTTCGCCGCCTCGCCTTCCCTCTGCGCCTCGTGACCGCCAGGCTCACGACGGGCGGACAGCGGCTCGCGCTCGTCGCGCTCGGCGTCGTCGCGGGTGCCGCGGTGCTCGCAGCCGTGCTCGCCGGCCGGCTCGTGATGCAGGACCGGGCACTCGAACAGGCGACCGCGCAGCTGCAGCCGGGGGATCGCCAGGTGACGGTCGCGTGGAGCGGCGCCGAGAACACGTTCGCACGGCTGAACCGGTTCGTCACGCCGCGCGTGCACGAGATCACCGGGCACGACCCGTCGGCGGCGATGCTCTTCCGCGAGGCGTCGATCCAGCAGCGCCTCGTCAACCTGCGTGCCGCCGACGACCTCAATCGCTGGGTGACGCTCGTGTCGGGCCGGCTTCCTCAGCCGTGCCGCCCCTCGCACTGCGAGGTTCTGCGTCTGGAGGGCAAGGGGCCGATTCCGTCGACGCCGCACCTGCGGCTGATCGAGGTCGGGCGCGCAGTGCTGAAGCCTGACACGCCGTTTGCGCCGTTCGTCCTGCCCGCTCCTCCGACCGAGATGGTCGCGCGCGCCGTCCGGTACCACACGCCGCAGCCGTCTCCGATCGTGATCGCCAACGGCGTCGCCGGGCTCTCGGACAACACCGAGCTCGAGACGTTCTACCGCTCCTACGCCTGGTTCGTGCCCATCGGCCATGGCGACGTCCACCCGTGGACGGTCGACGCGTTTCGCTCGAAGGTGCAACGGCTGACGGCCGAGATCGAGGCGAGCTCCGACGAGTTCCAGGTGACCGCTCCGACCGACGAGCTCGCGACGGCGGCCGACGCGTCGACCGCGGCTTCGCGCAGGCTGTTGCTGCTCGGGGGCGAGGGTGGCGCGCTGCTGCTCGCGTTCACGATCCTCGCCGCGGCCGCGTTGCGGCGCGACGCCAACGATGCGCGCCGCCGGCTAACGTGGTTCGGCGCCAGCCGGTGGCAGGTCGAGCTGCACACACTCGCGGAGACGTTTGCGCTGGCTGCCGCCGGCACCATCGCGGGTTGGGTCGTGGGTGGAGGCGCCGCAGCAGTGATTGCAGCCCGCGCGGGCTCGCCCGCCGGGGATGTCATCTCCCACGCGCTGCTCTCGCGCGCAGGAATCCTCTCGGCGCTCGGTATCGCGTTCGCAGCGACGCTGCTTCTCTACGCAACCGTCCGCGCGCCCGCGCTGCAACTGGGGAAGCTCGCCGTCACGCCACTCGACGTCGCCGCAGTCGGTGCGCTCGCGGTCGTCCTGATCGGTTGGGCTCGAGGTTCGGTCGACTCGCAGCAGTTGACGGGAGGCCACGGCACGAGCGCGTTCCTGTTGCTCGTGCCCGCGCTGATCGTCTTCGCGGCCGCCGTCGCGGCCGCGCGCCTACTCGCTCCGACGCTGCGCGCTCTCGGTCGAGCCGGCCGCCGCGGCCCGATCGCGCTCCGGCTGGCGGCGGCGTCGCTCGCCCGCAGCCCGGGCCACGCGGCGATCGCGGCGACGTTCCTGGTCGCGAGCCTCGGCCTCGCGATCTTCGCGATCACGTACCGATCGACGCTCCTGCGCGGCCAGCACGACGAGGCGAACTTCGCGGTTCCGGCGTCGTTCGTCCTCTCCGAGGATCTGAACCAGCTGATTCCGGTGCTGCACGGAGCGCCGCTCGCCGCCTACCCCGGGCGAACGACGCAGGCGCTCCGGCTGTCCGGGAACGTGCCGTCCGGGACGACGTTCTCGTTCCTCGGGCTTCCACCCGAGGGCCTGAAGTCGGTCGGAGGCTGGCGCACGGACTTCGCGTCGAAGCCGCTCGCCGACCTCGCAGCGGCGATCGAACCACGCCGAGCGGTCGCTCTGCGCACGACCGTGCTGCCACCGGGGCGGCAGTTCAGGCTCCCGGTCACCGCCCGCGGTGACGACGTCGCCGTGAGCGCCATCTTTCGCTCGCCGCTCGGGGACTACCAATCCGTCACGCTCGGCCGAACGAACGGGCAGCATCGAACCGTCCTGCAGGCACGGATCCCGTTCAGGCATGCAACGCTCGCCCAGCTTCGGCTCGACATCCTGTCCGGCGGACTGCACGTCGCGGCGAACGCCGGCATCGGATTGCAATCGAGCGCGAAGGGCGTGCTGACGTTCGGGACCGCCCGCGTCAACGGAAGCAGCGTGCACGCGCCGTTTGCCGATTGGCTCGGGACGGGAGGCGTGGCAGGCCGCGCAGCCCGTCTCGGCTACCTGCTGACACCGGACCGTGACGGCACGTTCCGGCCGCGCCAGCCGACCGACGGCGTGCCGCTGCCCGTGCTCGCCACGGAGCGCGTCGCGGCCGAGTCAGGGCCGCACGGGATCATTCCGCTCCAGGTCGAGGGCGAGCAGGTCGCAGCGAGGATCGTCGGCATTCTCCGCCGGTTCCCCTCGGTCGACGGCGACGCTGTCATCGCCGACCGGCAAGCCGCGAGCACGCTGCTCGATACGCGCTCGCCGGGGCTGGGGACGATCGACGAACTGTGGGTCAACGTGCCGGCTGCTCGCGAGCCGGCTGCGGCGGCGGCGCTCAGCGGCCCTCCGTTCACGCAGCTCTCGGTGCAGTCGCGCGCGGCGACGCTCGCCGGCCTCCAGGCTGATCCGCTGGCCCAAGGATCGCTGCTGACGCTGGCCGGGACCGCCGCCGTCGCGCTGCTGCTCGCGCTCGTCGGCTTGCTGCTCGCCGTAGCCGGAGATGTGCGCGACGACCGCGGGGATCTGTTCGATCTCGAGGCCCAGGGCGCATCACCCGCGACGATCCGTGCGCACCTGCGGCTGCGCGCGCTCCTGGTCGGCTCGTTCGGCGTGATCGGAGGGATCGGCCTCGGCGCGATTCTCACGTCGCTCGTGATCGCGCTCGTCTCGGTGACCGCGAGCGCCACACAGCCGCAGCCGCCGTTGCAGCTCGTTGCCGACTGGCCGCTCCTCCTGCTCGCCGCCGC
Source organism: uncultured Thermoleophilia bacterium (assembly GCA_963846895.1). Classification (GTDB taxonomy): domain Bacteria; phylum Actinomycetota; class Thermoleophilia; order Gaiellales; family Gaiellaceae; genus PALSA-600. The sequence continues at coordinate 100,182 of CAWJXR010000007.1, forward strand.
GGCGTACGTCGCAGTGGCGGCGGTGCTCGTCGGCGCGCTGACGCTCCTACGTGGACGGGCGCCGTCGCGGGCCGCCGAGGTGGCGGCGTGAACGCGATCGAGCTGAAGGACGTCTTCCGCGTCCATTCGACGCCGGAGGGCGACGCTGCCGCATTGCAGGGCCTCTCGCTGCGGGTCGCAGACGGCGAGGTCGTGACCGTGCTCGGCCCGAGCGGCTCCGGCAAATCGACGCTGCTGCGGCTGCTCGCCGGCCTCGACCGGCCGTCGGCAGGTCTCGTCCGCGTGTACGGCGACGACCTGGCGAAGCTGCCTGCGCGCCGCCTCGCCAAGTATCGCTCGTCGCTGCTCGGCTACGCCGACCAGCACTACGGACGCGCCCTGGCGCCGGAGCTCTCCGCGCGGGAGCTTGTCGCCGTCCAGCTCGGCCTGCACGGAGCGTCGGGCGCCGAACGCCGACGGCGGGCCGACGAGCTTCTCGACCGGGTCGGGCTCTCGGCGCTGGGCGACCGCCGTCCGACGGAGCTCTCGGGAGGCGAGCAGCAGCGCGTTGCGCTCTGCGCTGCGCTGGCGCACCGCCCGAAGGTCTTTCTCGCCGACGAGCCCACCGGGGAGCTCGACGCCGCCACCGCCGAGCAGGTGTACGACGTGATGGCCGAGCTCGTCCGCGAGCACCACTGCACGACGGTGATCGTGAGCCACGACCCGGAGTCGGCGCGAATCGCGGACCGGATCGTGCGCATCCGGGACGGGCGCGTCTCCGAAGAGTGGTCGCGTGAGAACGGTGAGAGCGACGCGATCGTCGTTGGCCGCGGAGGGTGGCTGCGACTGCCGGAGGAACTGCTGCTGCGAGCCGGGATCGGCTCGCACGCCACGGCGCGCTTCGAAGGCGGCACGATCGTCGTCGGACCGGCACGCGGGGGCGTGGCGCCGGAACAGCTGTCGGACACGGCAAAGGTGTCGGACACGTCACGAGGCCCGGTCGTCGCATCGGCACGGGACCTGCACAAGCGCTACGGCCGGACGGTCGTGCTCGACGGGCTGGACGCCGAGTTCCACGCCGGCCGCCTACATGCGGTCGTCGGCCCGTCGGGGTCCGGCAAGACGACGCTGCTCCACCTGCTGGCCGGGCTCGAGCTTCCGGATGCGGGCGCGGTCACGATCGACGAGATCGAGCTGACGGCGCTCGACCGCACCGCCCGCGCTGCACTCCGCCGCGACGGGGTCGCATACGTCGGGCAGCAGGCGGGGCTCGTGCCCCATCTGTCCGCACTCGAGAACGTGGAGCTCGCGCTCGCGCTTCGCGGTCGCGACGACGGTGCGAGGCAGGTCGCACTCGCCGCACTCGATTCCGTCGGGCTCGCCGAGCGCGCGACGCAGCGTGTCAACCGGCTCTCACAGGGCGAGCGAGCCCGTGTCGCGATCGCGCGGGCGATCGCAGCCAAGCCAAAGCTGTTGCTCGCGGACGAGCCGACGTCGCGACTCGACGGCGCGAACGCGATCTCGGTTGCGGTGTTGCTCGCGCAACTGGCGCGCGACACTGGTTGCGCCGTCGTCTGCTCGACTCACGATCCGCTGGTGCTCGAGCAGGCCGACGAGCGCATCACGCTCGGCTGACGGCCGCGCGCCACGACGACCAGCCGCCTTCGAACGAGCGCAGGCGCCCGTCGGCGACCTCGAGGATCCGGTCGGCGATCCGGTCGAGGAAATAGCGGTCGTGCGAGACGAAGATCGCGGTTCCCTCAAACTCCTCGAGCCGGCGCTCGAGCAGCTCGACGGAGTCGATGTCGAGGTGGTTCGTCGGCTCGTCCAGCAGGAGGCAGTTGGCGCCCTCGAGCATCAGGAGCAACAGCTGCAGTCGCGTCCATTCACCGCCCGACAGCGTCGAGATCGGACGCCGCACCTGCTCGTACGCGAAGAGGAACGCCATCAGCCGGGACACCGCCTCGCCCTCGCTGATCGGCGCCGCCCGACGCACGAGGTCGAGCGGCGTCGCAGCCGGGTCGGGCGGACGACGGTCCTGGGCGAGCCGGCCGAACCTGATCGACGGGCCTGACTTCCGCTCACCGGTCGTCGGTGCGAGGTCGCCTGCGAGCAGGCGCAGGAGGACGGACTTCCCGGCGCCGTTCTCACCGACGACTCCGACGCGCTCCCCGCGGAGCACCGTCAGGTCGACGTCGTCGAGGATCGCGTTCTCGCCGAGCGTCACCGACGCGTCGACGAGCTCGACGACCCGCTCGCCACCGCGCGTGTGCGGACGCAGGTCGAGAGCGATGCGACGCCGCTCGAGGACCGGGCGATCGACCTTCTCCATCCGATCGATCTGGCGCTGCTTGTTGCGCGCCTGCTTGATGTGCCGCTCGTCGACCACCCGGCGCGCCCAGTCCTCGAACCGCCGGATCGCCGCCTCGAGCCGGGCGATCTCCTTCTGCTGGGTGACATAGAGCTGCTGCTGCCGCTGCAGCTCGAGCTCACGCGCGACGGTGTAGGCGGAGTAGTTGCCGGGCCACACGCGAATGCGGCCGCCGGACAGCTCGGCGATCTGCGACACCGTCTCGTCGAGGAGGTAGCGGTCGTGCGAGACCGAGACGACGGCGCCATCGAACGACTGCATCAGCTCCTCGACGAGCTCACGGGCTTCGACGTCGAGGTGCGCCTCTGGCTCGTCGAGGAGGAGAACGTCGGGGTCCCGGAGCAGGCACGCCGCGAGACCGACGAGCTTCCGCTGGCCGCCCGAGAGCAGCCGCGTCGGCTTCGCGGCGTCCTCGGCGTCCAGCCCGACGTCGGCGAGCAGCGCCCGTGCGCGGCCGTCGAAGCCCGGCCCTCCGGCTGCGGTCCACCGCTCGAGCAACGCCTCCTGGCGCGCGAGGAGCCGGGTCATGCGGTCCAGATCGGCCTCGCCGAGCTGCGTCTCGACCTGGGCGAGCTCGGCTTCCAGCTCGTCGAGATCCGGGCGTGCCGCACGCAGCGTGCCGATCGCATCTCGATCGTCGCCCTCGAGCTGCTGCGGCAGGTGCGCGATGACGAGGCCGCGCCGGGACGTCAATTCGCCGACGTCGGCCGGCTCGAGCCCGGCGAGGATGTGCAGCATCGTCGACTTGCCGCCGCCGTTCGGCCCGATCACGCCCAGGCGCGCGCCCGCCTCGACGTCGAAGTCGAGGCCGTCGAGGATCTGCCGCGAGCCGAAGCTCTTCGCGGCGCCGCGAAGCGTGAGAACCGCCATCCCGCGCCACGGTAGTTGACGGCGACCCTCGTCACGGCTACCGTCGCAGACGTCAAGCGACGAACAAGGGAGGGGATGAGTTCATGACTGTTTACTCCGCAACGCCCCTCGACGTCGCCTGACCGCGTTGCGGATCCGCCTGCCTTTCTGATTCGACTTCGCTCCGCTCACGGCGGCGTCTCCACGCCACCCGCGAGAAGGAGCCTGAATTGCCGGACCTGCTCGACCAGGCACGCACGATGCGCCTGTACACGATGGACGCCTGGGTCTCCGACCCGGCCGTCCTGACAGACGAGGCGACCTTGAAAGCGGCGCTGTATGCCGGCGCGCGAGCCGGGGGCGCCGTCGTCCTCGGCGAGGAGTTCTGCGTCTTTCCGAACGGCGCCGTCACCGGGGTGCTCGTGCTCGCGCAGTCGCACCTGAGCATCCACACGTGGCCCGAACTCGCGCTCGCGAACGTCGACCTGCTCTCGTACGGCGATGTGAGCGGGAACGCCGTGCTCAGCGAGATTCGAGAGCGCCTGGCAGTCGAGCGTGCCTCCGTGACCTGCGTCCCCCGGGCCGTTGCCTGAGTCTGTCGTCACCGACGTCGCACGCGCGGTCGGCCTCGCCGAAGGGGTCCGCGGGATCGAGAGCCTGCTCGCGGCGCTGGCGCGCCTCGAGCCGGTCTCGGTCCGCTCGCTGGGGCGCGCCGTCGATCTGCCGGTGCCGATCGTCGCCGCCATCTGCGGCGAGCTCCGCCGTCACGGCGTCGTCTCGGAGACGCGACCTGTGCAGTTCACCGTCGAAGGGCGGCGGCAGTTCGCGTCGGCCGCGGCGGTCGTCGAGACATCCTGTCCCGGGTGCGGCGGCCGTGGGATCGCGCTCGCGGAGACGGTCGCGAGGCTGCGCCGCGGGCTCGCGGCGATTGCAGAGGCGGCACCCGAGCCGCTCGTCGAGCTCGACCAGTGCCACTGCACGCCGAAGACCAAGCTCCGGCGAGTGCTCGCGATGCATGCCGCGGACGCAATCAACAGGCGCCGGATCCTCCTGCTCGGCGACGACGATCTGATGTCGGTCGCGCTACTTCGTTTCGCCAGACAATTCGGCGTCACGATCGACGAGTTGGTGGTCGTCGATATCGACCACCGGCTGCTCGAGTTCATCGACGCGGAGCTCGACCGGGCGCCCTTCCCGGTTCGATGCGTTCAGCTGGACGTACGCGAGCCCCTCCCCGCCGCGCTCGCGGCTCGGTTCGACACGGTCGTCACCGACCCGCCCTACACGTCGGAGGGTGCGCGGCTCTTCCTCGCGCGCGCGACCGAGGCTCTGGCCGGCGCAGGGTCGAGCATCTTCTTCTCGTTCGGCTCGCGGCGGCCCGGCGTCCAGTTCGCCGCCCAGCAGGCGATCGCCGAGGCGGGACTCGAGATCCGCTCGCTGACGCGCGACTTCAACGACTACGTCGGTGCCGGAGCGCTCGGCGGGACGAGCCACCTCTACCACCTGACCGCGCCCGCCGAGCTGCAGCCCGGCGAAGCCGGCCTCTACACAGGCTCTAGAAGAAGAACTGGCGCCACGCAGTCCACCAGTCGTCCGCCCGGGAGACGATCTGCCGCGCCTCTGTGATCTCGACGCCGGGGCGATAGCGGTATTTCTCGACGTGATCCGACGTGTTGAAGTCGATCGTGATCTCCGACGGCCGGCCCGGCTCGTACGGCGCGACGGCCTTCAGGTCGGAGAGTGACTGCTTCGCACCGGCCTCGATCAGGTCGCGCGCCTTTGGAGCGGGGTACTGGCGCGCGCTGAAACGCGCGAGGCCCTTCTTGACGGCAACGGTGGTCAGCTTGTCGCCAAGCAGCGCAGTCCCCTCACGGCACGAGGCTTCGTCGCCGGTCACGAGGAGCACGGGGCAGCCCCACGCCCCGCACAGCGCCGCGTTGATCCCGGTCTCGCCGACTTCGACGCCGTTGAAGCGGAGGCGCCACCACGATGAGCCGCTGACCGTGTGTGCAAGCACGCCGTCACGCGTGCCCGCCATCGCGTGCATTCCGACGAAGAGCGCGGCGTCGACACCATCCTCGAGGTACTCGACGTACTCGGTCCACTCGTTCTGCACGACGTACTCGCAGTCGCGATCGAGCTCCTCCGGGATCAACGAGTTGAACGTCCAACCTTCGCCCGCGCCGTGGCAGTCCATCACGACGATCTCGGTCGCCCCCCCGGCCTTGGCACCGCGGACAGCTGCATTGATCTCGCCGGTATAGAGGCGACGTCCCTCCTCGTACATCGCATGGCCGCCGGTCACCTGCTGCCACTTGACGATGCCGGCCACGCCCTCCATGTCGCTCACGATGAAGACCTTCATCGGATCGAGCCTACGATCTCTCCGAGGCTGTTGTGCAGGGGAACCGTTCGGAACGCCTCGACACCGAGCACTTGCCCCATCGCCGGGCGGAGCGCGCGCGATGAGCCGTCGACGACCTTGAACGCCCAGCCGACGCCATCGGGCGACAGAGCACAGAGCAGTCCCTCGGCGCCGCGCTTCGCGATCCAGCCGGTCAGTGCGAGCATCAGGTCGGTGTCGTCGGCAGCCGAGCCGCCGACGAGATCGGGCCGCGCAAGCATCCCCTCGACGATTCGCGGCGGGATCGTCGTGAAGCGCTGCGCCATCTGCTCGATCGGCATTGCGACCGTCGGCACGCCGCAGCCGTCGGCGGCGACATCCCCCGGCCCGACAAGCTCGACGATGCGCCGCTGCAGCGGGTGGCCGGGGTCGCGGTAGGGGTGCATCGGCCAGCCGTTCGCCCGGCACGCGGCCAGCATCCCGGCGTGCTTGCCCGAGCAGTTGTGCCCGAGCTTCCCGTCCGGCCTGCCGGGCTGCTCGCCCAGCTCGAGATCGTCCTCGACCGCCCCGGCGCGCTGGAGCAGCGTGCGGACCGCCGCGAGCTGCGCCGGTTCCGCCTGGTGCGACGCGCACGCGATCGCGACCTCATCGTCGCTCAGGTCGGCGTAGCCCTCGACGAGCGGGATCGCCTGCAGCGGCTTCATCGATGAGCGGAAGTGGCAGACGAGATCGGCGTCGCCGCGGCAATGGCCGTCGGTCGAGACGACGTGCACCACGTGGGTCGCCTCGACCGTGTTCCCGCGCCGCACGGTTACGCTGATCGCGTCCATCGCCCGGAGGAGCGTACGTGCCGGAGTTGCCAGAAGTCGAGGCGTGGCGGCGTCAACTCGACCCGCTCGTGCGGGCTGCGCCGATCGAGCAGGCCGGGCCTGCGCACATCGCGACGCTGAAGACGTTCGAGCCGCCGCTATCGGTGCTCGACGGGGCCTCGCTGGCCGGTGTCGAGCGGCGCGCCAAGAGGTTCCTGCTCCCGACGGCGGAGCGTGAGCTCGTGCTGATGGTGCACCTGATGAGCGCGGGACGGCTCAAGTACGTCCCGAACGGCGGCAAGGGCGCGAAGGCGCCGATGTTCCGGATCCGCTTCGCCGACGGCGGTGAGCTGCAGCTCACGGAGGCCGGGTCGAAGAAGCGCGCAGGCGTCTGGCTGCTGCGGCCGGACGCGCTCGACGCGGAGCTCGCGCACCTCGGGCCGGAGGCGGACTCGCTGTCGACGGACGACGTGGCCCGGATCCTCGCCTCGGACTCGCGGCGGCTCCATTCACTCCTTCGCGACCAGCGGCTGATCGCTGGCATCGGGCGCGCGTGGGCGAACGAGATCCTCTGGGCCGCGAAGCTCTCGCCGTACGCGCTCTCGAGTCAGGTCGATGACGAGGAGGTCGAACAGCTTTCGACCGCGATCGCCGAGGAGATGGCGCGCGGCCTCGAGCTTCGACTGGCCGGCAAAGGCGACGCGGTCGTCTATCGGGTGCACAACAAGCTGAACGAGCCGTGTGCACGCTGCGGCACCCCGATCGCCCGGGTCGACTTCGAGGAGCACACGATCTACTACTGCCCGAACTGCCAGACGGGCGGCCGGACGCTGAAGGACCGCCGCCTCTCGCGCCTCCTCAAGTAGCGCTCTCGACTCCATCTGTGGACGACAAGCCACTCTCTCGTAACCGTGTCTGACACCGGACGTGTCCAGACTGCGCACCCGGTTTCAAGCCGTTTCACCCTGCAAACGGACGGCCTGTGGAATGTCGGTCGCAGTCTCGTAACCGTGTCTGACACCGGACGTGTCCAGACGGGCAATGGGCCGTCCGCGGGGGGCGTTAGCCTGCGCCACGTGATTCGGACTCAACCGACGCGCGGGGGTTGGCTCGAGGTGGTCTGCGGGCCGATGTTCAGCGGGAAGAGCGAGGAGCTCATCCGCCGGCTTCGCCGGGCGGAGATCGCCGGGCAACGCGCGCTCGTCGTCAAGCCGACGATCGACAACCGCTACGACGTCGGCCACGTCGTCTCGCACGCCGGCGCCAAGATGCGTGCCGTCACGGCGGCATCGAGCCACGAGGTCGAGCGCCTCGCCGCCGGGTACGACGCTGTCGGGATCGACGAGGTGCAGTTCTTCGACGAGGGGATCAGCGACGCGATCGACGGGCTCGTGCGGAGCGGCGCGCGGGTCGTCGCCGCCGGGCTCGCACAGGACTTCCGCGGCCTGCCGTTCGGTGCGATGCCGACGCTGCTCTGTGTGGCGGAGTTCGTCGACAAGCTCGAGGCCGTGTGTCACCGCTGCGGCGGGCCGGCGACGATGACGCAGCGGCTCGCCAACGGAGAGCCCGCGCCCTTTGGCGGCGAGACGATTCAGGTGGGCGCGCTCGACTCGTACGAGGCGCGGTGCAGGAGCTGCCACTCCGCCGGCGCAGAAGCCAAGGCAGGCGCCGGAATGACGGCGTCCGCCGCCGTCACCGCCTGACAGAAGCGCCGCTAAAGTCGCTGCATGGCCACCGCGGCTGATGCGCGCACACTCCCGTTCGCCTGGTACAGCGACGAGGAGCAGCTCCGCCGGGAACGCGCCCGCATCTTCGCGCGCTCGTGGCAGTACGCCGCTCGCTCCGAGCTCGTTGCCGCGCCCGGGAGCTTCCTCACCACCGACGCGGGCGGCGTCCCGATCCTCGTCACACGCGACGGCGAAGGCGAGCTCCGCGCCTTTCTGAACGTCTGCCGTCACCGCGGGGCCGTGTTGATGGACGGCTGCGGCAGCCGCGCGACACTGCAATGCAGCTACCACGCCTGGACCTACGAGCTGGACGGCGCGCTGCGAGCGGCGCCTCGCTCCGACCGCGAGCCGGAGTTCGACAACGCCGACTGGTCGCTGCTCCCCGCGAGCGTCGGGACGTGGGGCCCGTTCCTCTTCGTCAACCCGGACCCGGGCGCACCGCCGCTCGAGACCCACCTGGCCGACCTGCCGACGACGCTCGCAGAGGCGATCGACGTCGACGAGCTCGTCTTCCACTCACGCGTCGAGTTCGGCGCGAACGCGAACTGGAAGATCGTCGTCGAGAACTTCCTCGAGTGCTACCACTGCCCGACGGCCCACCCGGGCTTCAGCGCCGAGGTCGACGTGCACCCCGACCGGTACCTGCTCGAGGCGCGGCCGACGTACGCGGCGCAGTTCGCCAGGGCGAAGCAAACGGGGGAAGCGGGCCAGTTCCACCTGCTCTTCCCGAACACCGGGATCAACGTCTTCCCCGGCCCCGCGAACCTCTCGATCGGGCCGATCGCCCCGAACGGGCCGAACAGGACCGAGCGCTACCTCGACTACTTCTTCGCCCCCGGCCTCCCCCACGACTGGATGCGCGAGTTCTTCGCCTTCGACGACCAGGTCGGGCGCGAGGACACCGCGCTCGTCGAGTCGGTGCACCGCGGGATGGCCTCCGGGATGCTGGAGCACGGGCGTCTCCTGCTCGGGTCTGAACCGCTCCTGGCCGCCTTCCAGGATTGGGTACAGGACCGGCTCGGCTCCGAATAAACTCGCACCACCCCCCGCCAACACGTCAGGAGGAACATCTGTGAAGCGTCTCGTTGCTCTCGTCGCCGCCGCGACGGTGGCTGTCGCGCTGGCGGCCGTCGCGACCGCCCGGACGAGCAGCCCACCCACCATGCACCCAGGGACCCTCGTCGTCGGCTTCGGCGACCCGGCTGTCAACTTTGCGAACGGCAAGGTTCGCGGCTCGAGCTACCTGAACCCGAAAGGCTATGAAGTCGACCTCGCAACCGCGATCGCGACCGGTCTCGGCCTGAAGCCGTCGTTCGTCTACACACCGTGGGCCAAGCTCTTCGCCCCCGGTCACAAGACGTTCGACATCTCCTTCCAGGAGGCCACGATCACGGCCCAGCGGAAGAAGACGATCGACTTCACCCATTCGTATTTCGATGCCAACCAGGGCGTGCTGCTCTCGAAGAAGGCGAAGGTCCCCCACTCGATCGCCGACCTCAAGAACATGCAGACCTGCGCCCAGACCGACACGACCGGCCTGACGTGGATCCAGCAGAAGCTGCATCCGGCCAAGGCGCCGCTCATCTTCCAGAGCACCGCAGCCGCATTCGTCGCGGTCCAGATCGGCCGCTGCGACGCGATCATTCTCGATACGCCGATCGTCGCGTCCGAGAAGAAGGCCCGCCCCTCACGTTACGGCGTGGTCGCCGGGCAGATCGTGACCAAGGAGCAGTACGGCGCCGTGCTTCAGAAGAACTCATCGCTGACGCCGGTCGTCGACGCTCAGGTCGACAAGCTCTGGAAGAACGGCACGATCGCGGCTCTCCAGAAGAAGTGGTTCAACATCGACTTCTCGAAGATCCCGAATCTGAAGTAAAGGACCGCGATTGCACGAGGTCGTCCAGACGTTCTTCTCGCCCTACAACTTCCGGGTCGCGTTCCCGCAGGTCTGGGCGGGGTTCCAGGTCAACCTGAAGCTGATGGTGGTCGCGGAGGTGCTCGTGCTCGTCTTCGCACTCGCCGTCGCCGTCATCCGCGGTCTCCCAGGGCCCGGAGCGAAACCGCTCCGGGCCCTGATGATCGTCTACACCGACTTCTTCCGCGGCACGCCGCTGATCCTCGTGGCGTTCGTGATCGGATTCGGCCTGCCGGCCCTCAACATCCAGGGGATCAGCACCCGGTCCAACTTCACGTACGGCGTGATCGCGCTCACGCTCGTCTACACCGCGTACGTCACGGAGGTCTACCGCGCCGGTATCGAGTCGGTGCACCCCTCCCAGCGCATGGCTGCGCGGTCGCTCGGCCTCTCGTACTGGCAGTCGATGCGCTTCGTCGTAATTCCACAAGCCGTACGCCGGGTCATCCCGCCGCTCCTGAATGACTTCATCGGCCTGCAGAAGGACACCGCGCTCGTCTCCGTGATCGGCGTCGCCGAGGCTGCGCTGCAGGCGCAGGCCTACTCGCAGACCTACGCGAACTTCACCTCGTACACGGTGGCGGCGGTGCTGTTCGTACTGCCTCACAATCCCGCTCGCCCGCTTCACCGACCACCTGATCGCCGCGCGCGAGCGGCGTGAGCGCGCCGCGGCGACGTGAGCTTCGTCGACATCGAGAACGTCTCGAAGTCGTTCGGGGAGCTGCGCGTGCTCCAGCACGTCTCGCTCGACGTCGAGCAGCACAACGTCGTCTGCCTGATCGGCGCCTCCGGGTCCGGCAAGTCGACGCTGCTCCGCTGCATCAACCTGCTCGAACGCGTCGACGAGGGCACGATCGTCGTCGACGGCGAGGAGATCACGAACGGTCACGTCGACCTGAACGCCCTGCGCAAGAAGATCGGGATCGTCTTCCAGGCCTACAACCTCTTCCCGCACATGACCGTGCTCGACAACATCCTCCTCGCACCGCGGAAGGTGCGCGGGGTCAACTCCGCTCAGGCGCGGGCGACGGCGTTCGCAGCTGCTCGAGCGGATCGGCCTTGTCGACAAGGCGGACGAGTTCCCGGACCGCCTGTCCGGCGGGCAGCAGCAGCGGGTCGCGATCGCCCGAGCGCTGGCGATGGGCCCGGAGCTGATGCTGCTCGACGAGATCACGAGCGCGCTCGACCCGCAGCTCGTCTCCGACGTGTTGAACCTCGTGCGCGGCCTGGCCGAGACGGGGATGACGATGATCATCGCCACCCACGAGATGTCGTTCGCCCGCGAGGTCGCCGACAAGGTCTGCTTCCTCGACAAGGGCCTGATCCTCGAAGAGGGGCCGCCGGACCAGATCTTCACCGAGCCGCGCAACCCGCGGACGCGCGAGTTTCTCGCCCGCGTGATCGAAGCGGGCCGCCTGTGAGGCGCCTGATCCCCCGCTCGAAGGCGCCGATTGGCCTGGGCGCCTTCCTCGCGATCCCGCTCTTCTTCGCGTCGCTGATGGCCGCTTCGCTCGCGGTCGAGAAGGCGTACGTCGTCGAGTGGAACCGCGGCGGCGGCATCGCCCGCATCTGGCACCAGCCGACCCCCGCGACCGAAGCCAAGATCTGGCTCCTTGCGTTCGTACCGCCCCTGATCCTGGTCGCCGTCTCCTGGATCGCTGCGCATTTCCCGTACGCGATCTACGTGACGTGCGTCGCGGCGTCCGTGGAGGCGCTCGCGTTGACGGTCAGGCTCCACCGCTGGGAGGTCCACCACACCGCCCGCTTCGCATACGGGGAAGATCTGCTCGCCGACCAGACGACGTCGAGCTCTCTGCAGAGAGGCGAGTGGGAACACGACGCGGCGGAGACGGTACGCAGCCTCGTGCACTACACGATCGGCCTTTCGATCGCGGCGGCGGGGATCGCGCTCTACCTCACCTACCGGCGGCGGCGCGCCGCTCCGGCGACCGCCTAGATCCGGACGCGGAGCCGGTCGCCGTCGAGCTCGAGCGAGCCGCCGAGCGTCTCGATCACGGTGCGGCCGACGAGCGACCCGAGGTCCCGGATCTCCTCGCCGAGGACGACCGGCGCGGCGGAGTCGGTCACCGGGCTGAGCTCGAGGATCCGGCCGTCGACCGTCCAGGTGACGGTCTCGACGGGCCCGTGTCGAACGGCCGCGATCGCGAGCGCGTCGAGCGCGCGGGCGACGGCGTTCGGCTCGGTCTCGATCGTCTCGCCGGAGCCGGTCGTCACGATGCGCTCGTCGCCTGAGACCGCGAGCTGGAGCGTGTCGGCCTCGACCAGGCCCGGCTCCCAGCGCCCTGCCTCGATTCGCGCCGCGGTGCCGAGCTCGTCCAGCATCCCCGCCATCTGGTCGGAGGCCTCGGAGATCATGCCGAGGAACCGCTGACTCCGCTCGTCGAGCCCCTCCCCCCGCTCGAGCGTCCGCGCGAAGCCGAACACCGTCGCGAGCGGGGTGCGCAGGTCGTGGCAGGCCAGCGAGACGAGACGGGCGAAATCGGCATCGTCGTTCATCGCGGTACGGTTCTACAGGATTGACGCAGACTGGGAACCACCAACTCGGAGACGTCCAGGCCTCGGCCCCCGAGGTGCGCATCGGCCTGACCCGCGCCGGGGTGACCGGGGTCCACAAGGCGATCCGGATCCGCCACGAGGGGCGCGAGAAGACCTTCGCCGCGGAGGTCTCCTGCACCGTCGACCTCGACCCCGCCCAGAAGGGCGTTCACATGTCTCGCTTTCCCGAGATCTTCGGCGAGGCGATCGACGAGGTCGTGATCGGCGAGGCGTTCCTCGTCGAGACGCTCGCGGAGCACATCGCTGCGCACATCGTCCGCCGGCAGGACGCCGTGCGGGCAGAGGTGCAGATCCGGGCCCAGTACCCGCTCGAGCGCCGAACGCCGGTCACGGGCCTGCCGACCCAGGAGATCGCAACGCTGATCGGGATCGCCGCCGCGTCACCGGCGGGCGTTCGCCGCGTCGTCGGCGTCGAAGCGTGGGGCATCAACGCCTGCCCATGCGCACAGGGGCTCGTCCGGGACTCCGCGGCCGGACGTCTGCTCGAGGCGGGCTTCGCCGGCGGCGACGTCAACCGCATCCTCGAGCTCGTCCCACTCGCAACGCACAACCAGCGCGGCAAGGGCACGCTGCTCGTCGGCACCGAGGCGAAGATCAACGCGGAGCATCTCGTCGAGATCGTCGAGCGCTCGATGAGCTCTCCGATCTACGAGCTCCTGAAGCGGCCCGACGAGCTGTTCGTCGTCGAGCACGCACACCTGCAGCCACGGTTCGTCGAGGACTCCGTCCGTCACGCGCTCTCGACCGTTCTCGAGCGCTACCCGGAGCTCGCCGACGCCGACTTTCTGTTCTCGCAGCAGGTCAATCTCGAGACGATCCATCGCCACGATGTGCTCGCCGAGCGCTCGAGCACGGTGGGCGAGCTCCGACGCGAGCTGGACGGCCGCGCCGCCTCGGCACCCACCGAGCTGCGCGACTGGCTCAGCGCCGCCTGAACGTCGCGAGCACGGAGACCGCGAAGTCGGTCGCCGGCCTGCACGTCAGCTTGGTGCCCTTGCAACCGCCGCTCCATCGGGCGAACCGCCAGCCTCGCGCCGGGACTGCGCGAAGCGTCAACGGCTTGCCGCCACCGAACGTCCTGGTGCACTTCGGCGTGCACGCAACGGTTCCGCGGCCGGCCGAGGAGACACGCAGCGGGACGCGGAGAGGCCCGAAGAACGCGGTCGCCGTCGCCGGCGCGTCGAGCTTGAGCGCGCACAGGATGCTTCCGGTGCACGACCCGCTCCAGCGGACGAAGCGCTGACCGGGGCCGGGGGTCGCGGTGAGCGACAGAGCCGCGCCCTGGTCCCACTGGGTCGTGCACGCTGCGGTGCAGTCGACGCCGGGCAGGTCGCTCTTGATCTGTCCCGATCCTTTCAGCGAGACGTTCAGCGGCTCCGCCGGAACGTTCAAGCGGTGCAGCCAGAGCGAGTCCTGGATGTCGTCCCACGATCCCGGATGCGCGTAGTAGTCGTCGTGGTTGAAGTCGAGAAAGAGCTGCGACAGCGACTGACCGGTCGTCGTCGGATACATCAGATCGTCAACCGAGTCGCAGACATGCCCGTCGTCGCCCAGGCAGGCGTGCGGAGCGCCGGAAGGGACCGCACCGAGCGCGTGCAGCAGCTCGTGCGCCGCGATCGTGGAGTTCGGCACGCCGGGGCAGCCCTGCAGCCAGACCACTGCGAACGACAGCCCGGTGTCGAAGGCGCGGGTGCCGCCGGTGCCGCAGACGTCCGGCTCGACCGCGGGCCCGTCGTAGTAGACGAGGTAGTCCTTGTAGAGGTTGCCCGTCGCCCCGAGCTCGTCGACGATGCTGCTCGAATGCGCCGCTCGGGCCTGCCGCCGTGTACGCCGCGGCCGTTCGAGAGAGGCGAACGAACGTGATGTCGAGGCAGCTCGACGTGCCGAAGGTGGCTTGATCGAAGCGCGGGATCCGCGTCGGATCCTGCCCCTGCCACCACGCGGTGATCGCCGCAACATCGTCCGCCAGCGCCGGTGCGTCCGTCGCGAACGTGTCGGCGCCGTCGGAGGGGGCCGCGACGACCGTGTGGATCTGTTGCGCGGTGACGACGTCGGGCCGGTCGGCCGACGTCTCACCGGCCCCGCACCATCCGGCGGCAAAGGAGGATGGTGCGAACCACAACGCGGCTGCGAGAACGCCGAGGGTGACGAGCTTACGCACGCGCTGCGCGCCTGAAATGGAAGCGGCTCTCGGTTCCCGCGCGAAGGCGTGCGAGGTTCGCACGGTGCAGGAAGAGGATCGCGGAGGCTGCGGCGACGCCGAACAGCACGACGGACGTCGGATACCCGTAGATGACCGCGAACACCGGCAACGAGATGCCGGCGACGATCGAGGCGACCGAGGCATAGCGCAGGAGCAGGAAGACGGTGAGCCAGACGACTCCCGCCGACAGCGCGACCCAGACGGCGACGCCGAAGAAGACACCGCCGCACGTCGCGACCGTCTTACCGCCCTTCGCGAACCCGAGGAAGAGCGGGCGCCAGTGGCCGAGCATCGCTGCTCCGCCGGCTGCGATTCCGGCCAGATGAGGCGGCGACACGAACTGCATCGCGACGAACGCAGGGATGAATCCTTTCAGGACGTCGAGCACGACGACGGGAGCGCCGAGCCTGGGGCCGTAGAGGCGCCACACGTTGGTCGCGCCGATGTTCCCCGAGCCGATCTTCCGGATGTCCTCATGCTTGATCGCCCGGACGAGCCAGTAGCCCCACGGGCAGGAGCCGAGCAGATAGCCGAACAGGACGACTGCGGCGAAGCTCACCCGGTCCTACGATCGAATTCCGTAGCGCTGGGCCCAGTCGTTGACGACATCGAAGTCGAGGTTATGGAAGAACGCGTCGATGTACGCGGCGCGGTCGGTGCCGAAGTCGACGAAGTACGCATGCTCGTAGACGTCGAGTGCGACGAGCGGCGTCGCGTTCCAGACGGGAAACGCGTTCTGAGCGTCGCCGAGATAGTTGAACAGGCGGCCCTCGTCCCAGTCGTACGCAGCCCACGCCCAGCCGCGGCCGGCGAGCCCGGTCGCCTTCAGGTCGGCCTGCCAGGCGGCGGCCGAGCCGAAGTCGCGCTTCACGAGCTCGCCGAAGACACCGCTCGGGTCGCCGCCCGACCCGCCGAGGTGCTCGAAGTAGAGCTCGTGGTTCTTGATCCCGCCGACGGCGAAGGTGAGATCGAGCTTCAGCGAGCGGAGCTCGGAATAGACCTGATTGGCGCTCGCGAGGTCGACGCCGGCGAGCTTGCCGAGGATCTCGTTTCGCTTGTTGACGTAGCCCTGGTAGAGCTTGTAGTGGGCCTCGATCGTCTCGCGGGAGATCCCGTCGAGCTCCAGGAGCGCCGGCTTCAGCTCGCGCGGGGTGATCTCCTCGTGGTTGTAGGCAAGCGCCATGTCTCTCCTTCTCGAATACCCGGGTGCGGCGCGGAGCATATCTTTGTAGCGACCGAGTCGACCTGAAGGAGACGGCATGGCCTACGAGCTTCCCGCGCTGCCCTACGACTACGACGCGCTCGAACCGACGATCGACGAGCAGACGATGCGGATCCACCACGACAAGCACCATCAGGCGTACGTCGACAACCTGAACAAGGCCGTCGACGGAACGGAGTGGGCGGACAAGCCGCTGAACCAGCTGCTCGCCCTGCTCGACGTCATCCCCGAGGACAAGCGCGCGGCCGTCCGGAACAACGGCGGCGGGCACGCGAATCACTCCCTCTTCTGGTCGATCATGAAGCCGGGCGGCGGCGGGGAGCCCTCGGGATCCCTGGCGACCGCGATCAGCGACACCTTCGGGGGAGTCGACGAGCTGAAGGCGGCGCTGAACGACGCCGGCGTCAAGCGCTTCGGCTCCGGCTGGACCTGGCTCATCTGGGACGGCACGGGGCTGGCCGTCGTCTCGACGCCCAACCAGGACTCACCGCTGATGGACGACCACGTCCCCCTGCTCGGGATCGACGTCTGGGAGCACGCCTACTACCTCAACTACCAGAACCGCCGCCCGGACTACCTCGCCGCGTGGTGGGACGTCGTCGACTGGGACGAGGTCGGCCGCAGGTACGACGAGCGCGGCGGGTGACGGCCGCTCCGTTAGAGCGGCCGCCACGTGACCGTCGGGCCGATCACCCCCAGGTAGCCGGCGCCCGCCTGGTTGACCGACATGGTCAGCCGCAGCCTGCTCACCCCTGCGGGCAGCTTCAACTGGAAGCGGGCCGTCGAGTGCTTGTCGAGTTGCACCTTGCGAAGCGTCACCCACTGCCCTGTCGACGGATTCAGGCGCTGAAACTGCACCGAGCGGCCGGCAAACGGCCGGTTGGCGTAGACGTGCACCACCCAGCCGTTCGAACGGCCGAGCACGAGCCGCGGCATCACCTGCACGGTGGTCGGTGTCGCGAGCGCGCCCTTCCACGAAGCCTGGTAGGTGGTCAGCACGCCGGGGGCGGCGATGAAGCTGAACGCGCCTCCCGTGGTCGTGAGCACCGTTGCGCGGGCGATGAGGCTCGGCTGCGGATAGGGCTGGTAGAAGATGGTGACGGCCTCGCCGGGCTTCTTGTTCGAGACGACTCCGCTCAGCATCACCTTGTCACCGGCGGTGACGACAGGCTGCGAGACACCGAGGGTAAGGGTCGGCGGGAGCCCCTTGACGGTGATGCTCCCTGTCAGCTTCGGGTGCAGCTCGTCGCTGTAGCCGTAGGTCTTCGCGGCGGTGAACGTGAACGAGAAGCTCTTCCCCGGCTTCAGGATCGGCGAGACGAACTCGCCGTGATTCGCGAGGACCTGGTGATTGACGGAGTCTCGGTTCGTCCAGATGACGGTGTCGTTCTGCGTGATCGTGGCGGACTTCGGCGAGAAGCCCGACCCGTAGATGTTGATGCCTTTGGTGGCCGCGTTGGCGACACCCGGCGCGCCGAGCGCCGCAACGACGGTGAGCGTGAGGGTCAGTTTGCGCATGAGCTGATTGTTGCCCCGGCGGAAGACGAACGATACGCAGCCGGGGCCTGTTTTACTCCTCTCGTGCATGTCCTTACCTGGCTCTGACAAGCGAGCGCTCGTGGCGGGCGGAACGGGGCGCGTGGGCGCTGCCGTCGTCGACGCGGCTGCGCGCCGACGGCTGGCAGGTCGTGGCGGCCGGCCGGGGCGACGCCGACCTGCGTGGTCGCGCAGGGGCGCACGACCTCGTCGCGGCCGCCCTCGCCGAGCTCGGCGGTCTCGACCTCGTCGTCCACTCCGCCGGAGCGGGCTTCGAGCCCCACCCGATCGAGGATGTGACCGAGGAGCTCTGGGACGAGGCGCTCGACGTGACGGCAAAAGGGACGTTCTTCCTCGCCCAGGCGGCGGCGCCGGCGCTGCGTGAGGCGCACGGCGTGATCGTGATCGTCGAGGACGTCGCGTCGTTTCAGCCGTGGACCTCGTTTCCGGCCCACTCCGCCGCGAAGGCGGCGCAGGCGATGCTCACCCGGGTGCTCGCGCGCGCCCTGGCCCCGGAGGTGCGGGTCTGCGGAGTCGCGCCCGGCCCGGTCGCCGTCGAGGCGGGCCAGGAGGAGCGCCGGGCAGCCGAGACCCTGCTCCAACGGGTCGGTTCCCCCGACGATGTCGCAGACGCGGTCGCCTTCCTGGCCGGCGCCGGATACGTCACCGGCAGCACCGTGGTCGTCGACGGCGGCCGCCTCCTTAAATCCAGCAGCCGACACATCCCGTAGTCATAGGGTGTGACCGTTGCGATTCCGCTCCGTACCATGCCGCTCGTGACCTCGGACGGCGAGTTGATCCAGCGCGCGGCGGGCGGCGACCAGTCGGCGTTCGAGGATCTCTACAAGCGATATGCACGGCCCGTGTTCGGGCTGGCCTTACGACGGCTGGGCGATCGCGGCCGCGCAGAGGACGCAGTGCAGGAGACATTCGCGTCCATCTGGCGCGCTGCGGGCTCGTACCGGCCGGAGCGAGGGCCGGGCGCGCCGTGGCTCTACGCGGTTGCGCGGAATGCGATCGTCGATCGAGCGCGCGCTCGAACCGATCTGCCGGCGGACATTCCGGACGAAGCGACGTCGGAAGCCGGCCCGCCGGATCGCGCGGAGCAGAACTGGGTCGCGTGGAGCATGCACCGAGCGCTCGAAGAGCTACCCGAGCGGGAGCGCGAGGTGATCTCCCTCGCATATTGGAGCGGCCTCTCGCAATCCGAGGTGGCGGAGTTTCTCGCCATCCCGCTCGGTACCGTGAAGACACGTACACGCGCCGCGCTGGCGCGAATGGCAGACATCCTGGGAGACGAACTAGATGAGTGACTTCGGCGATTTCGTGGATAGCGACGGCCTCGCGCCCGAGGAGGAGGCGCGGCTTCGCCGTGTGCATGAACTGCTCGTGCAGGCCGGGCCTCCGCCCGACCTGCCGCCGTCGCTCGAGCGAACGCCGCGAGGCGGCCGAGGCGGAGATCGTCCAGTTCCCGCTGTTGCCCCGTCGGCGCTGGGCCGTGGCGGCTCTCGTCGCGGCGACGCTGGTCGCGATCGCGTTCGGCGGCGGCTATGCGCTCGCCCACTCCAAGAACGGCTCGCAGGCGCTCAGCGTCGATCACATCGTGACGATGAGCGGCAGCAGCGGCGCCCAGGGCGCTCGTGCGCCTCTCGACTCCCGATTCGGCCGGAAACTGGCCGATGGAGATGGAGGTGAACGGATTGCCCAAGCAGCCGCAGCGGGAGGCGTACTACGCGCTCTGGCTGACTCGCAATCACAAGCCGGTCGAGCTGTGCGGCACATTCCGGGTCTCGGGCAACCCGACGATCGTTCGGTTCAGCGTCCCCTACAACCTGAAGAACGTCGACGGCTGGGTCGTCACGTCGCACGCGGGCGGCGCCCATACGCCCGGCCCGATCGTCCTCACCACCTAGCGCCTCAAGGGAAGGAAGGCCGGGATGAGGGCGTTGAGCCTCGCATGAGGCGCGTCCATTACGCCTGGATCGTCGCCGCGGTCGGCCTGCTCACCCTCGTCACGGCGGCAGGCGTCCGGTCGACGTCGGGCATCCTGATCGTCCCACTGCAGGACGAGTTCGGCTGGAGCCGGGCGACGATCAGCGGCGGGGTCGCGATCAACCTGATCGTCTTCGGACTGGGTGGGCCGTTCGCCGCAGCGCTCGCCGAGCGATTCGGGCTGCGGAAGGTGATCGCGGGCGCCGTGCTGGCAATCGTGGCGGGCTCGGGACTCTCGCTGCTGATGACGCAGCCGTGGCAGCTCTACCTCCTCTGGGGAATCGTCGTCGCGGCCGGAACCGGGGCCATCTCGCTGCCGCTCGGCGCGATGATCGCGAACCGATGGTTCGTCGAGCGCCGCGGGCTCGTCACCGGGCTCCTGACGGCGTCGAACGCGACGGGGCAGCTGATCTTCCTGCCCGCGCTCGCCTGGATCGTCGGCGAGTGGGGCTGGCGGTATGCCGCCGCGGCGGGCGGCGTGGTGGCACTCGTCGCGGTGCTGCCGCTGACTCTGGTCTTCATCCGGGACCGGCCCGCGGATCTCGGTATTCCGCCGTACGGCGGCACGGAGGTCGTGCCGGCTCCGCCAAGTGCCGGCAATCCGCTCGTCGTCCCGTTCCGGGTCATCTCCGAGGTTCGCCGGTCGACGGCGTTCTGGCTGCTCGCCGGGAGCTTCTTCATCTGCGGCGCATCGACGAACGGACTCATCGGGACGCATCTGATTCCGGCCGCCATGGACCACGGGTTCGGCGAGGTGGCCGCCGCGTCGCTGCTCGCGACGGTCGGCGCCTTCGATCTCGTCGGGACGATCTGCTCGGGCTGGTTGACCGACCGCTACGACCCGCGGCTGCTGCTCGGCTGGTACTACGGCCTGCGAGGGCTCAGCCTGCTCGCCCTGCCGTACGCCTTCGGCTCGCCCCACTTCGGGCTGATCCTCTTCGTCATCTTCTACGGGCTCGACTGGGTCGCGACCGTCCCGCCGACCGTCGCCCTGACCTCGGAGATCTTCGGCGCCGAACGGGTCGGAGTCGTGTTCGGCTGGATCTTCGCCGCGCACATGCTCGGCGCCTCGGCGGCCGCGTGGGGCGCAGGCGCCGTCCGAACCGCCTTCGGAGGGTATGGCTGGGCCTTCGGAACGTCGGGCCTGCTGTGCCTGTTCGCCGTCGGGCTCGTGACCCAGATCAACCGGCGCCCGCAGCCCGTCCCGGCACTCGCAGTGTGATGCAGGTCGCGGGACTGCCATTCGCGCTGCATCCGCTCGGACGGCCGGCGGAGCTGGTCGTCGGCGAGGACATGCTGCGGCTCGCCGCCGGACCGAGAACGGACTGGTTCGTCGACCCCGCCACCGGCGCGTCGACGGCAAACGCGCCGGCGTTGGTCGGCGCGTTCCGCGGCGACTTCCTGCTCGCGGCGCGCGTCGAGGTGGCATTTGCCGCGACGTTCGACGCGGGTGCGCTGGTCGTACGCCACGATGAGACGACCTGGGCGAAGCTCGCGTTCGAGCGGTCGCCGAACGCCGAGCCGATGGTCGTGTCGGTCGTCACGCAGGGAGCGTCGGACGACTGCAACTCGACGGTCGTCGACGGTGGGTTCACCTGGCTTCGCGTGGCACGAATCGGCCGGGCGTTCGCGTTTCACGCATCCGCGGACGGGCAGAGGTGGAACCTCGTCCGACACTTCCTTTTTGACCCCGCGGACGAGCTCGAGCTCGGCTTCGAGGCTCAATCGCCGCTCGGCGACGGCTGCGCCGCGACGTTCAGCGAGATCACGTTCGCAGCCAGGACGCTCGCCGAGCTGCGCGACGGAAGCTAGATCAGGTGTCGAGGCGCGAGTCCTCGAGATCGATGTCGCGCTGAACGCGCAGCGCAACCTCCTCGGTGATCGTGCCCTCGTTCCGCAGCGAGAGCACCGCCTGGCGCTCGGCGTCGAGGAGCTCGCGGCGCAGTCGCTGGAAATCGACCGAGCGTGCCTCGACGCCGCCGTCGTCGTTGCCGTCGTAGCGCGCCCGAAAGCGATTCGAGCGGAACCTGTATGCGCCACGCATCCGCTCGAGTGTGTCGTCCCGGACCCAGTCCTCGTTCGCGAGCTCCTCGAGGCGTTCGAGCGCGGCTTCGGACGCACGGATGCGCGCCTTTGCGTCCTCGCGCTCGGCCGAGAGGTCGTCCGGAAGACGCAGCGCGCGGATCAGCAGCGGCAGCGTGAGGCCTTGCCCGACCAGGGTGACGAGGATGACGACGAAGGTGAGGAAGACGATCAAATCGCGTCCGGGCACATCGATCGGGAGCGCGAGCGCGGCCGCGAGGGAGACCGCGCCGCGGATCCCGGCCCAGGAGATGACTAACGGGGAACTGCCACGGCGGATACGGGTCGCGTTCGCGGACGCTTCTGAACAGGAAGCGCGGGACGTACGTGATGATCGGCACGCAGACGATGCGCAGCACGATCACGGCCAGAGTCACGTAGGCAGCGTCGGTGACCAGCGAGGTGGTCACCTGGAGCCGGTCGACAATCTCGCGCAGCTGCAGCCCGACGAGCGCGAAGAGCAGCGCGTTGACGAGAAATACGAGCATCTCCCAGAACGCGGTGCCGGAGAGCCGCGTCTGCACGGTCGTCAGCTGGGGCGTGTACCAGCCCATGTAGACGCCGATCGTCACGGCGGCGAGCACGCCCGAGACGCCGAGTGCAGCGGCCGGCAGGTACGCGAGGTAGCCGGACAGGAAAGCGATCGCGACCTCGGTCGGCGTATCGTCGACCCGGCGCCGGACCTGGCGTACGACCCACCCGACGCCGAGACCCACGGCAATCCCGCCGACCACGTTGAGCAGGAGGTGCCAGGAGGCGTTCCAGAGCGAGAACGTCCCGACGACCGCCGCGGTGACGGCGGTCTTGTACAGGACCAGGGCGAAACCGTCGTTGACGAGGCTCTCTCCCTCGATGATCGTGATCACCCGCCTCGGGGCGTTGACCCGGCGAGCGATCTCGGTCGTCGCAAGTGCGTCGGTGGGCGACACGACGGCGCCGAGCGTGAAGGCGCTGGCCCACCCGAGGCCGAGCGCCGAGTGCCCGACCCACGCGACACCGCACATGGTGGCGGCCACAACCCCGATCGCAAGCAGGGAGATCGGGCGCAGGTTCGCACGCAGGTCTCGCAGCCCGGTGAAGAACGCCGACGAGTAGAGGAGCGGCGGCAGGATCGCCACCAGCACCAGGTCGGGCGGCAGCGCGATGTGCGGCAAGCCGGGCACGAACCCGAGCAGCAGGCCGCCGCAGACCAGGAAGATCGCGGCCGGCACGCGCGGCCCACGCAGCCGCAACGAGCAGCGCGCCGAGCGCCGCCAAAAGGGCGAACAGCTGCAGCTCGTTGTGTGTGGTGAAGTGCAAAGTGCCTGACACCCTAAGAGGTGTCAGGCACCTGCCGTAAAGCTACGCCGCGTCTGCGAGGTCTTCGTTCTGCGCCAGCTTGCGCAGTGCCTCGGTCTCGATCTGGCGCACTCGCTCGCGCGTCAGGCCGAGCTGCTTTCCGATCGCCTCGAGCGAGGCGGGGCCTTCGCCGACGAGGCCGAACCGAAGCTCGATCACGTCGCGCTCGCGGTCGGGAAGGCTTGCGACCGCCTGGCGGACGGCGAGGTCGCGAAGCGATGCCGAAGCCTCCTCCTCGGTCGACGGGCCGGTGCCGGCGATGAGGTCGCCGAACGACGCGTCACCGTCGTCGCCGACGGGCATGTCGGTGGATGCGACTGCGCGGGCGGCAGCCATCACCTCGTGCACGTGGTTGAGCGGCAGCTTCGAGTGCTTCGAGATCTCCTCCGGCGTCGGGTCGCGCTCGAGCACCGCGATCAGCTCGCGGCGGGCGCGGGCGACCTTCTGCTCGCGCTCGACGACGTGCACGGGGATGCGGATCGTGCGCGCCTTGTTGGCCACGCCACGCTGCACCGCCTGGCGGATCCACCACGTTGCGTAGGTCGAGAACTTGAAGCCCTTGCGCCAGTCGAACTTCTCCGCGGCGCGGATCAGTCCGAGCACGCCCTCCTGGACGAGGTCGCCGAGCGTGATGCCCTGCGTCTGGTAGCGCTTCGCGATCGAGACGACGAGGCGGAGGTTGCAGTTGATCATGCGCTCCTTCGCCTCCATGTCGCCCTTCTCGATGCGCTTCGCCAGCTCGACCTCTTCCGCGGCGGTCAGCAGCGGGTAGCGGCCGGCCTCGTTGAGGAACATCTGGAACGAATCGGTCGTGTAGAGGCCGTGGCCGATCGAAAGATCGAGCTCCGGCTCCTCCTCCAGCTCGGGTGCGGCGCCATGGGCGTCGAGCTCGAGCGCGAGCGCCTCGGTCTCGGCCTCGTCGAGGTCGTGTGCGAGAACGGCGTCGGCGATGTCGGCAGGGGTGATCGCCCCGTGCTCGTCGCGGAGATGGAGCAGCGCCTCGAGCGCTTCGGCCACAGCCGTGGTCATGGTGATGTGAGTCAACGAACTCCTTCTTTCTTCGAGGAAGACGGGCGCACGGTTTGGTGCGGCTGCCGTCAACTTGTTCAACGTCCTGCTTTGCGGGGCTATTCCAAGCTTTTGGTTCTGGGCAGACAGAACTTAGTAACAAGCTGTTACAAGACTGTTAGGACGCAGATTGAGGCCGGATTAAGGCGCGATCCGGTCATTTGCGACGAAAGCCGCATGGGTGACGGGCATCCTCTCGGCGAAGAACGCCTCCACGGCCTCCGCGTAGCGGCGGATCTCGAGCTGGGCGAACTCGGCGTTCCTGAGCGAGACGAAGTTCATCAGGGCCCGCGCATTCACGGTCCAGTAGAACTGGGTGTACGCCCCGACGGGCATGACCACTCGCGCCAGTTCGCGGGCCACGCCCTTTCTCGACGAGGCGCGCATAGGCGCGTAGGCCTCGCGTAGAGCGCCTCCAGCTCTCTGCGCGTCTCCTCGGCCAGCTCGTCGTCGACCGGCTCGAAGCTGTAGGCGCCCGGCTTCCCGACCTGCGAGCGGACATCTCCCGGCTCCGGGACGTAGAAGTCGTCCGTCGCCTTGGCGTATCTCATGCTGAACTCGTTGAACGAGCCGATGCGGTGGCGGAACCATTCGCGGGCCACGAAGATCGGGCACCGCACGTGGAATCGGAAGGCGTTGTGCTCGAACGGCGAGCCGTGCCGGTCGCGCATCAGAAAGCGGATCAGGCCTTCGTCCGACGCGTCCATCTCGTCCTTGCGGCGGGCGAACGAGACGCGGGCGCCGTTGACGACCGACAGGTCGTCGGCCATCGCGCCGTCGAGACGCACGAAGCCGTGGTCGAGGACATGAATCGTGGTCTCGGTACCGGTGTCGGTCGTCACAGTCACGGGTCGGGGACCCTAGTTCGCGCTCCGGACGTACCGTATCGCCGTGGCGATCCGAATCGGGACCTCCGGCTGGTCGTACCCGTCGTGGCGGCCCGGCTTCTATCCCGCAGGGCTCGCGCCGGCCGAGTTCCTCCGGTTCTACGCGGAGCGCTTCGACACCGTCGAGCTCAACTCGACCGGGTACCGGCTGCCCAGCGAGGACCAGTTCCGGCGCTGGGCGGACGCCGTCCCGGCCGGGTTCCGGTTCGCGGTCAAGCTGCCGCTCACGAGACTCGACCGCGTGACGCCGTTCCTCGAACGCGTGGTCGCGCTCGGCGATCGGCTCGGCCCTGTGCGCATCGTCGTCGAGGCCGCGCGCGACGAGGGGCTCGTCTCGTTCGTCCAGGGCTCGACACCCGACCAGGTCGAGCTGGCGTGGGATTTCCGCCACGAGACGTGGGACGGGTTCGACGGAGTCGTGCGGGTGGGCGACACGAAGGCAACGCCCTTCAGCTACGTCCGCCTGCGCGAGCCCCCGTACTCCGACGAGGAGCTACGAGCAGTCGCCGAGTCGTTGCGGGACCCGGCGTACGTCTACGTCCGGCACGAGGACGAGCCGACGGCGCCGGCGACCGTCGAGCGGCTGCGCACGCTGCTTCAGTAGCCGGCGGTCGCGCCGGCACGGGCGAGGTGCGCGCCGGCGGCGAGGATCTCCGTCACCTGCTCGACGGCAAAGCGGATCTCGTCGTCGGTCGTGAAGAAGTGCGGCCCGAACCGCAGCCCGGCATCGGGTCGGTAGTCGCAGATGATGTCGCGCGCCGCGAGCTCGGCGTGCACCGCCTGGAAGTCGGGGACGCGGAAGACGACCGAGCCACCGCGAAGCTCCGGCTCACGCGGTGACGTCAGCTCGAACCCGGCCGAGTCGATCAGCTCGACGAGCAGAGCCGTCTGGCGCATCGAGTTGGCGCGGATCCGGTCGACACCGATCTCGCGGACGATCTCGTAGCCCGCGCTGGCCGCATAGTTCGCGGCGACGTTCGGCGTGCCGGTCAGGAATCGCGCCGCTCCGCGCGCAGGCTGCATCTCGGTCTCGAACGAGAACGGCCGGGCGTGTGCCTGCCAGCCGGCGAACGCGGGCTCGAGCCGCTCGGCGATATCCGGCCGCACGTAGAGCCAGCCGGCGCCAGGCCCGCCGCACAGCCACTTGACCGAGCCGCCGACGCAGAACTCGATCCCGAGCGCCGTCACGTCGAGCGGCACGGCTCCCGCGGACTGGTAGGCGTCGAGGCAGACGTGCGCGCCGGCCTCCCGCGCACGCTCGACGATGCGCTCGACCGGCTGGATCTCGGCCGTCTTGTAGAGCACGTGCGAGACGGGAACGAGGAGGGTGCGCTCGTCGATCGCCTCGATCACGGCCTCCGCAGTCCTCACAGACGACGACCTCGGCGCCGAAGCGCGACCACGCCTGCTGGACGTAGCGCACTGACGGGAAGAGCCCCTCCTCGAAGACGATTCGGTTGCGCGACGTCTCGAACCCGAAGCACGAGAGGACGACCGCCTCGGCGACCGTCACGTTCTGATGCATGACGGTCGAGGAGGGAGGCGCCCCGATGATCGAGCCGACGAGGTCGCCGACGTCGACGGCGGTGTCCCACCATCCCTCCCCCCACGCGCGTGCGCCGCGGGTGCGCCACTCGCGCGCGAACCGCTCGAGCCGCCGTTCGGCTTCGGCCGGCATCGCTCCGAGCGAGTGGTTGATGAGGTACGTCGTCGAGGCGAGGATCGGAAAGCGCTCGCGGTAATCCGTCAGCTCCATGAAGCGAAGTATCGCTGGGCCGGCCTAGGGTCGTGCCACCCCCGTCCCGCCGGCGCTCACGACGGCTGCCTGCGGTCCCGCCTGGACCGGCCGAGGCGGCGGCTTGGAGTCGACGAGGACGGCCGCGGCCAGCAGCACCGCCGCGCCGACGATGCTCTCGCCCGCCAGGCTTCGCCCGATGCGAGTCAGGAAGCCATCGTCGGCGCGCTCGAGCGCCGGCCCGACCACGAACTTGTGGAACGCGCCCCAGAGGAGCGCGAACGATACGAGGCCGAGCTTGACGAGCAGCACGCGGCCGTAGTTCTCCGACCAGAGGTCGTGCAGGTGCGGCAGGCGCACGATGCCCAGGTACGTGCCGGCGGCGAGCACGACGGCGATCAGCACGGTCGCCAGCTGCGAGAACCGCCTGAAGGCCGCGCGCCGCAGCTGCGGTGCACCGAACCAGACGAGCCCGACGAGCGACGCAAGGCCGCCGATCCAGAGCGAGGCCGCGGAGAGGTGGACCCAGTCCGCGATCTCGGTCTTCCACGACGAGCCGGGATCGAGCGCGTCGTGGCCGGACACCGACAGCCCGCCGGCGAAGAACACCGCCAGCACGAACGCCGGGACGAGCGGCTCGACACGGTCGAGCAGCCAGCCGAGGAAGATGAGGGCGAGCACGAGCGCGAAGGCAAGAGTCATCACGACGAACGCACGACCGAACCGCGTCTGCGCGAGCGGCGAGAGGTCGCCGTAGAGGAATCTCCCGAGCGGAAGCTGCAGCGCGTCCTCCGAGCGGAGCGAGAACGCGGCGACTCCTGCCTGCAGCGCGAGCACCGTCCCCGCCCCTGCGAGCACGGCGATCCGCCGTTCGAGCTCACGCGGGACTTCGAGTCGTCGCAGCACGATCAAGCGCAGGCCGAGCGCGCCGATCGTGATCGCGAGCCCGACGAACCACAGCCAGCGCACGATGTGCTCCTGCACCGTCGGCCCGCCGGCGCCGTAGGCCGCGGTCACCGCGGGTGCGGGCACGCGGACGCCGAACGTCCACACTCCCGAGACGACGTGCGAGTCCGCCGAGATCGCGACCCAGCGAACCGTGTACGCGCCGAGCGGAAGCGGGCGTACGTGTGCGACGAGCTCGGTTCCCTCGACTCGGGTCGGCCCGGCGAAGTTCTTGCCGACCCCGTTCAGGACGCGCAGCGAACCGGGCAGCGCCGTGACGGTCTGGTCGAAGTGCAGCCGAATCGTCTTCGGGCTCCCGTGCAGCTCGGTCCCGAAGCGCGGCGCGGTCGACACGAGCGTGGCATGAGCCGAGGCGGTCGCCGGGAGCACGAGCGCGACGGCAGACGATGACGAGGAAGGCTCTCATCGGTGCGGCTCCCCTGCGAGCGGCGACAGGTGCCCGAAGACCGGGGCGACGTCGCGATCGACGAAGAGCTGCAGCGAGACGAGCACGATCATCATCGCGAAGCCGACGCGGAGCACCTCCGACCGCGGACGCCAGATGAGAGCCAGCGGGAAGGCAGCCATCGCGATGAACGTCCAGCCGAGCGTGTGATGCAGGAATGCCGAGCGGGCGAAGAACCACGAGTTCTGCTCGTGCACGATGAACGCGGTGCCGCTGACGAGGAATGCGAGCGGCCACGTCGAGCCGCCACCATCTCGAATGGAGCCGGCCGCGGACGAGCGCGAGCTCGGAGCCGCCGGCGAGCATCAGCACCTCGGCCCACGATCCGTGCGCGTACATGTGGATCGCCGAGTTCGTGAACAGCGCCATCACCGGCCAGAGCAGGACTCCGAGCGTGAACGCGACGCCGGGCCACAGGTATGCCCGCCAGGGCCGCATCCGCCACACCTCGGTGCCGACGATCGCCTCGGCGAGCAGGCAGAGCCCGACGAAGAGGATGCCGGCCGCCGAAGAACCAGTGGACCATCTCAGCGTGGGGCTGCATCACGCGCCTCGAGATCCGAGATCAACGGGCGAGCGACGAGGACCGAGAACAGCAGCCCGACGACGATCACGATCAGCGGCGGCTCTGCGACGAGCCACCAGAACCCCTGGCCGCGCGGGTGGAACAGCGTCACCCGATACGGCTGCAGGATCGCCCAGATGACGCCCGCGGCGCTCGTCGCAGGCCCGATGAATGAGACGGCCTGGATGCGACGGGTGATCCGCCGGGCATCCGAAACCGGATAGGTGCGTACAGCTGGTGTAGACATCGTGCCTCCTCGCAGGGTCGAACAACAACCGACGCCCGCGGCACTGGACTGGTCCGCGGGTCAGGCTGCGAGAGGAGGCGGCCGCGACTCGAACGCGAGGCCGAAACGCCTGCGGGGTGCGCTGTCGTCGGCTGGGCGATGACTCGCCGAGACCACGCGAAGTGCCGCGGTCAGAATTCGACGTACGCGGGCGAACGTGCGGGTGACGTAGTCCTCGACGTCATGGAGCCAGCTCGCGAAGCGCCAGGCGCAGGCGACGGCAACGGCGAGCAGAGCGAACGTCGGCAGTGCATAGGTGTGGAGCCACGGGTCGAGCGACACCGACCGGCCGCCGCCGACGCTCTCGAAGTTCGCGTCGGCGAGGTACGCGACCGACGTGGCGACGAACGCACCGAGCCACACGCCGGGAGACAGCTTGGGACGAAGCTTCGGCGCGCCCTCGTGGCCGTGGCCGATCGCCTCGAGCAGCCGGTGGCCCGCCCTCGCCGCGGCGCGCGCGCGGGTCGCACGTGCGAGCAGCGCCGCAAGCGCGAGCGCGCACAGGACCTTCACGCCGACGAGCAGGAACGGGTAATAGTCGGCACCCGAGTTCGCGAGCGGCTGCACGTGCAGGCGCGCATCGACCCGGGCAGTCAGGCTACGACCGGAAATCTCTGCCATCACGACGAGGAGCGCGAATGTCGCGAGCCCTCGCCGCCGGAGCACGCGTGCGACCATCTCGCTCTCGATCATACGCCGCGGGGATGGCCCGGTGAAGGGCGGAAAACGTCGGCTGTGGGCCGCCTCGAGCGTCAGACACGAGTCTGACGTGTGTCAGACACGAGTCAGACGTGCGTCAGACTCACGTCTGACACACAGAAGTGTGACGTGCCGCGCGATCCGAGGCTGGGAGCGGGCTCGCGCTACGAAGCGGCGCAGCCACCGACTGCGACGACCGCAGCAAGAGACCCCTGCAAGTCGCGAGAGCCGACGGGGAGACTCGAACTCCCGACCCCATCATTACGAGTGATGTGCTCTACCAGCTGAGCTACGTCGGCGAGGCGCGCTCAGTGTAGCCGCGGCCCGGCTGCGATTCAGCGCGGCTCGGTGCTCACAACGTCGGCCCGGGCGGCGGGTCGAGAGGCTGGAACGTCGTCACGCGGCCTTGCTGGTCGACGGTCACGGCGACGCGCTCCGCCTCGCGGCGGAGGACTGCCGTGTCCTCGGTCTGGCTCTCGATCGCCCACCCCTGCGCGATCCAACTGCCGACCGCGCCGGCGAGGATCCGCCGCCGTTCTTCGGGCGGCACCTCCTTCGGCTTGCGTGAACGGAGAGCCAGCACGATGCCGACGATGATCAGGACGGCGGCGACCGCGATGAGCACCCAGACCCACGTCGGCGTCCCATTCGACGGCGTCGCCTCCGGTTCGGGGGCGGTCGTCGTCGACGGCGTCGTGATCGTCACTCCGGGCGTCGTCTCGACTGTCGTCGACCGCTCCGTGACCGTCAGCCCGGGAGCCGTCTCGGTCGTCGTCTCGGTTCTCGTCTCGGTCGTCGTGCGACTCGGGAGGGAGACGCTCCCGATCGCCGTCGAGATCTGGCCTGCCGCATTGCCGTCCCCTCCGCAGGCGGCGAACGCGAACGCCGAGAGAAGCCCCGCGACGAGAAGCAGAACCGCCGAGGCGAGACGCGTCAGCTCAGAACCCCCAGAAGACCGGCACGAGGAGGACCGCGACGAGCCCGAAGAGCACCATCAGCGGCAGGCCGAGTTTCCAGTAGTCGGCAAACCGATAACCGGCGGGGCCCATGACCATCAGGTTCGCGGGAGTTGCCACCGGCGTCAAGAAAGAAGCCGCAGCTGCGACCGCGACGCACATCAGGACCGGCTTCGCCGAGACGTCGAGGTCCGCGGCGGCGGAGACGGCGACCGGGATGACGATCAGGGCGGTCGCCGTGTTGCTGATGAGCTGACCGAGCACGGCCGTGAGCACGAAGAGGCCGAGCAGCAGCACATGTGGCCCTGCGTCGCCGACGACGCGGACAAGCCCGTCGGCGAGCTTCTCGGCGGCGCCCGACGACGTCATCGCGGTCGAGAGCGGAATCATCCCTCCGACCAGGATCACCGTCGTCCACGAGATGCCGCTGTAGGCCTGGTCGATCGTCAGCACGCGGAGGAGCACCATCGCGCCTGCCGCGAGCAGGCCTGCGACCGCGGCCGGCACTGCGCCTGTCGCGAGCAGGATCACCATGCCCGCGAGCACGGCGATCGCCTCCCAGGCGCCGAGACCGAGCGGCACGGCCTGCCGCCGGACGAGCTCCGGGGCGTCGACGGCGAGGACGTCGGGCTCGTCGAGACGCCGCTCGAGTGCGCCCCACGGCCCCTGGAGGAGCAGCGTGTCGCCGGCGCTGAGCACCGTCTCGCCCGGGCCTTGATCCTCACCCTTCCGCTGCACGGCCCGGACGACGAGGTCGCCGCTGTCGGTCACCATGCCGGGAAAGACGGTCTCGCCGATCAGCTCCGAACGCGGCGGGATCACGAGCTCGGCGAACCCCGACCGGCGCGTCAGCAGCTCGTCGGGGTCGTGGTCGAGCTCGTACATCTCGACGAGCGTTCGTGCGTGCGCGCTGAAGTTGGGTGAGCTCGCCCGCGCGCTCCGGCTCGGCACCAGCCGCTCGCCGAGCAGGACGATGATCCCGATCGTGCCGATGACGAGCGGGACGCCGACGAGCGTGAACGAGAAGAAGCCGAAACGCCCGACGCCCGCATCCTGCCCGGCGTCCGCGACGATCACGTTCACGGGCGACCCGGTGAGAGCCAGCATCGACCCAGCGTGAGCGCCGAACGCGAGCGGCATGAGGAGCTGAGACGGGGACCTGCCGAGTCGCACGGCCGTGACGATCACGACGGGCAGGAGCGCGGCGACGGAGCCGTTGGCGTTGATGAGCGCGGTGAGCCCGGCGACGAGCAGCAGTGTGTAGACGATGAGCCGGGTGCGGCTGTCCCCGACCCGCTCGATCAACTGCTGCCCCAGCCACGCCGTCACCCCCGAGGCGTCGAGCCCTTCGCTCACCACGAAGAGCGTCGCGATGAAGATGACGGTCGGGTCGCCGAAGCCTCCGAGAGCCTGATCGAGATCCAGCACGCCGGTCGCCCAGAGCGACAGCGCCACTCCGAGGGCGACGATCGCAACCGGGAGGCGATCCCACACGAACACGACGACGGCTGCCGCGAGGATCAGGAACGTGAGCGTCATCTGACTCATGCGGCACCGCCAGCCGCGGGCTTCGACCAGTTCCGGTGACTGGCCAGCACGTAGGCGACGAGCCCGACCGGGAGCGGCAACCAGTAGCTGATCAAGCGGTAGCCCAGCGTGGCGACCGTAGCCGTCGCGGCGTCGACACCCGCAAGCACGAGCAATCCGACGAGGCCCGCTTCGACGAACCCGAGGCCGCCCGGCGTCGCCGGGATCAATCTGAGGAGCTGTGCCGCACCGAACGCGAGCAGGACGAGAGCGCCGTCGGGGCGCACGCCGAGCGCAACGAGGACGCACACGAGGGCGAGATAGTCGAAGGCCCACCTGCCGACCGTGGCCAGGAAGGCGACGACCGGGCGCCTGGTGAACGCCGCCTGGATCTGGTCTCGCTGCCTGATCAACCGATCCGGGAGGTCTGCGACACGGTCGCCTCGATGAACCCAGCCGGCCGCCCTTCGGCCGAGGCGGCCGACGAACCGGAGCGGCTCGTCCCACGCGAAGGCGGCCACCGCCCCGGCGGCAAGCAGGACGAGCGCGGCGGCCCCCAGGTACGCGACCTGGCGCAGCCCCTTCGGAGCGCCCGTGCCGAAGATCGCCCCGATCGCGCCGACGACGGGGATCGCGAAGACGGCGGCCGTGGTTGCCGCCCAGCTCGCGGCGAGGCCGGAGGCGACGTTCGCTGCCGGCACGCCCGACTTCACGAGGATCCCGTACTGCACGGCCGTCGCCGCGGCGCCGCCGCCCGGGATGACGCTGCCCGCGGCGTTCGCCGCGAGCTGGGAGGTGCCGACCGCGAACCAGCTCTTCGTCCGCAGCGCGATCCGCTGCAGCGCCCAGAGCGACACGAAGCTCGCCGCCTCGAAGACGACCGCAGGGATGATCCAGTAGGGGCTCAGCGTCCGCAGCTGCTTCCAGGACGAGAACACCTCGAGCAGGCTCGGTGCGAGCAGGTAGAGCGAGACTCCCGTGACGGCGAGCACGAGAACCCGGAAGACGATCTTGCGCTGCCTGCTGCGTCGTCCCGCGCCCTCCGAAGGTGGCTCGCGCGCGACGTCCGGTGCCGGCGGCGACTCGGTCAACCTACCGCGATGCTCTTCACTCTCAATGGAGATGCACTGACGATCCCGGGCCCAACGGAATCCCGATCAGGTACCAGGCGACGAAGAACAACGTCCAGGCGATCGACAGGATGACGCGTACGGGAGCATCAGCGAGACGACCGTCCCGATCCCGGCATCCTTCTTGTAGCGCTTGGTGAAGACGACGATCAGCGGGAAGTACGCCATCAGCGGCGTCAAGACGTTAACGGCGAGAATCGCCGACGCGGTAGGCGGCCAGCACCGTCTGCGGCGCGACGCCGAGCCGGGTGAACAGCGGGATGAAGATCGGTGCGAGCAGCGCCCACTTCGCGATCGCCGCCGGGATGATCAGGTCGACGATCGAACGGTGATGATGATCACGCCGATCAGCAGCCAGACAGTGCCGATGTTGATGTGTTCGAGAACGTCGCCGAGCTTCACGGCCAGCACCTTGGGGATCTGGCTGAAGTTGAAGTAGGTGATGAACTGCGCGATCAGCAGGAACAGGAACAGCAGGCTGGCGAGCCCCGCCCAGGACTTGGTGATGGTGGCGATCACCTCTTCCTTGGTCGTGATCGTGCCGGCACCGCGCCCGTACGCCAGACCAGCGGCGAAGAAGATCAGCATGATGATCACGATCAGGCTGTCCATGAACGGGGAGTCGCCGATGATCTTCCCGGTGTCCGGGTTGCGCAGCGGAGCGCCGGGGAGGAACGGTCAGCAGCCTGATCGCAGCGAGTCACGGCGAGCGTCGCCCACAGCGCATAGCGCATGCCGCGCGCCTCGTCCTCGGGCGAGACTCAGGCGCCTCGTCTGCGGTCTGCGGTGCCCTCGCCGGCATCTGCCGGGTCCCAGGCTCCAAGGCGCCCTTCCACGAGCTTCGCCGAGACGAGCGTCAGGACGAGCGCGACGAAGATCGTCGAGCCGATCCCGAAGTAGAGGTTCGCGGCGAGGTCGATGTGGTGGACGCCGGTGCCGCTCCCTGCTGCGTCGTTCGTGATCTCCGTCAGCACGCCGTCGAGCGGCGTGATCAGGAAGTTCACGCCGAAGCCCGCGGCAACGCCCGCGAACGCGGCGGCTATCCCGGCCAATGGGTTTCGGCCCACGCTCTTGAACGCGGCCGCGCCCGAGAGGGATGAGCACGAGGTAGCCGGCGTCGGAGGCGATGCTCGAGATGATGCCCGAGGAAGACGATGATGAGGGTCAGCGAGCTCTTCGACGAGACGCCGACCAGCTTGCGTATGAGCGCGGCTATCAGCCCGGCCGACTCCGCGAGGCCGACGCCGATCATCACGACCAGGATGATCGTGACGGCCGCGAAGTTGC
This sequence comes from uncultured Thermoleophilia bacterium, assembly GCA_963846895.1. Taxonomy (GTDB): domain Bacteria; phylum Actinomycetota; class Thermoleophilia; order Gaiellales; family Gaiellaceae; genus PALSA-600. The sequence goes on from CAWJXR010000007.1 coordinate 134,677, forward strand.
GGAAGTTCGTCGACGAACGACGTGAACAGGTAGCGAACGCCCTCGCCGGTCAGCAGGCCCTGGACCTTCGCGGTCTCGGTGATCACGTGGTAAGCCCCGGCGGCACGGCCTCGGTCGGCCCGACATCGGCGGGCTCGATCGAACCGCCGATAGTAGGTCTTGCTCGGTCGGGAGCCGGCAGGCGGCTTCACGACCTCGAACGTCGCCTTGACGTCGAACCAGAACAGGATCTGCGAGATGACGATCACCGCGCCGCAGAGAAGAGGAACAGGATCGCCGGGATCGGGCATCTTGTTGCCGGCGCGCTCGATCCCGTCGAGCATGCGCTCGAGGAACGTGTGGGCGGGGGCCTCTGCGGCCGCCGAGGGTGCCTCGCTCACGCCGGCCGCGCTCCGGCCAGCGCGTACAGCCTGAAGAACTCCGCCTCGGCGACGACCGCCTTCTCGAACTCGTCGAGCACGACGCGCTCGTTCGGCGCGTGGATGTTCGCGAACCCGTCCGTCGTGCCGAGCAGCAGCATCTCGGAGTCGGGCGCAGCTTCCTGCAGCGCGCTGACCAGCGGGATCGATCCGCCGGATGCGAAGGTGACGGTCTCGCTCCCCCATGCGCTTGCGAGGGCCTGACGCGCCGCCTCATACGCCGGCCCCGAGGTCGCCGCCGCGAAGCCCTGGCCCGTCTCGAGCTTCTCCACGGTGAGGGAGAGGCCGAACGGGTGCAGGCTCTCGAGATAGGCTGACGAGCGCGGCCTGCGCCTCGAGCGGGTCCTGCTCCGGGTGCACGCGCAGGCTCACCTTGGCGCGAGCGTACGGGCACGACCGCGTTGACGGCCTTGTCGACCGGCAGGACGTCGAGGCCGGTCACGGTCACGGCCGGGCCCGTCCAGATGCGCTCGCCGAGACCGCCGGTCCCGAAGAACGGGGCTGCCGGCTCGATCTCTGCCAGCTCGCGGAACTCGTCGTCGCTGTACTCGGCGCCGGTCCACGGCTCGCGCCGAAGGCCGGGGACGGTGACGTCGCCGTGCTCGTCATGCAGGGAGGCGAGCGCGTGCAGGAGCGCGATCAACGCGTCGGGAGCTGCGCCGCCGAACTGCCCGCTGTGCTTCGGCCCGGCGAGCGTTCGCACCTCGACCGTGATCATCGCCATGCCGCGCAGCGCCACCGTGAGCGTCGGCACGCCCGGCCGGACGCTCCCCATGTCGCCGATCACCATCGCATCGGCGGCGAACAGCTCGGGCCGGGACGGCGGGAAGGTGCTGAACGCGCTGCCGACCTCCTCCTGGCCCTCGATCACGACCTTGATCCCGACCGGCGGCCGTCCGTCCCACGCACGCAACGCACCCAAGTGCATGAGGATGTTCGACTTCGTGTCGGCCGCGCCGCGTCCGTAGATCGCGCCGTCCCGTTCGGTCGCCTCGAACGGCGGCGACTCCCACTTCGATTCTTCGCCGATCGGCACGACGTCGTAGTGGCTGTACAGCAGGACGGTCGGCGCGCCCGCGGGTGCCGGGATCTCGCCCATGACGACGGGTGCCGTGTCCGGGAGCTCGAGCGGATCGAGGATCGTCACGCCCGCGTCGCGAAACAGGGTGACCACGTCCGCGTACGCCTCGAGGAGCGGCGGATGCGTCGCCTCGGGAAATCCCTGCGCCGAGATGGAAGGGATCGCGACGAGCCGTGCCAGGTCGGCCTGTAGCTGCGGCATCAGCGTGCGCACCTTCGCTTCGATCGAGATCGCATCCAACGTCTCAGGTGTGCTCATCACTGCCTCCCCCGGGCTCGCAGACTCATGTCACGCCGGTCGTCGATGCCATCGGACGACACTGATCGAACACTCGCACGCGGTTCGAGGCCACGTCAACTCGGACTAGGAATTGGCGCAAACGGACTATACGAGGAGCGGTCGACTGCGGCGACATTGGAGACATGAACAACATCGCTCTCCCCACACTGGACGTGGTGGTCTTCGAGGTTCCGTCGGCGGTGGATGCGGACGACCTGGCGCTGAGGCTCGACCGCGAGTGCATCGCCTGGACGGAGCCGTCCGACGACGATGCGTGGATCGTGGGTGCCGAGCTTCGCGAGACGGACGATCTCGCCCGGCTCCTGCGCACCGTCGAGCGCTGGGTCGCGCAGCGGAGGCTCGTGGCCATCCGCTACTCGCTCGACGGGAAGCCGTACATCCTCCGTGCCGGCGAAGTCGCGTGGTCAGCTTTCTCGACCGACCTCGCGCCGGTCCTCGCCACCTTCTAGGAACTCGACTCCTCCCCGACGGCGCCGCCGTGCGCCTCGCCGTCCGGGGACGAGACGAACAGGTCCAGCCCGAGCCGCTCGGCGAGGAATCTCGCCACGAGCTGCCCTTTGACGCTGTTGCCCGCATCGTCGAGGAGCGGCGCGAAGGTCCCGAGGCCGCCCTTGCCCGGCGAGACGGTCACGATGCCGCCGCCGATGCCGCTCTTGCCGGGTAGGCCGACCTCGTAGAGCCAGTCGCCAGAGGTCTCGTAGAGACCCGCGCTCGCCATCACCGCCAGCGTGTGCCTGCAGCTCTCCGCATCGACGACGCGGAGACCCGTCAGGGGATTGACGCCGCCGTCGGCGAGTGTCGAGCCCATCACGGCCAGGTCCTGCGCGTCGACAGCGAGCGAGCTCTGCCTCGTGTAGAGATCGACGGCCTCGTCGGGGTCGGCGTAGAGGCAGCCGCGATCTTCGAGCAGGCGGGCGATCCCGCGGTTGCGGTGGTTCGTCGCGGACGCCGAGGCGTAGATCTCCTCGTCCAGCGAGAGCGACCTCCCGGCAAAGCGCGACAGGCCCTCGCGGATGAACTCCCACTTCTCGTCGGTGGTGGCGCCGGGGACCAGGCTCGTCGTCGCGATCGCGCCGGGGTTCACCATCGGGTTCGTGCGCCCGTCGGCGCTCTGCTCGACCGCTCCGAGCGAGTTGAACGGCAACCCCGTCGCGTTCACGCCGACGCGTCTGCGCGCCTCGTCCGGGCCGAGCGTCACGCAGATGAGGGCGAAGACGAACGGCTTCGCCACGCTCATGATCGAGAACCGGACGTGATCGTCGCCTGCCGCGAAGACATTCCCGCGGGTGTCGACCACGCAGATGCCGAACAGGTCGGGCGCGACTCGTGCGAGCGCCGGATAGACCTGCGACGTCGCCCCGAGCGTGTTCGACCGGAACCGTTCGTGCGACTCCGCCACCAGCGACCTGACGAGGTCGTTCGGCGGCAACCCTCCCGTCGAGACGAACGGCTGCATCGGCTCCGAGAGCCTAGATACTCACGCCCCGCAGATCAGTCTCGGCGCGAGAGCCACTTCAGGCGGCAGCTCGTCCGCAGGCTCCGTCGAGGCCAGGCGCTCACGGACGAGCGTGTCGTAATAGACGTAGGCGGTCGTGATGCCGATGAACGGCATGACGAGGGCGAAGACGATGCCGGCGACGGCGTTGATCAGGCCGAACGACGCCCCGGTGGCGAGCAGGAGCAGCCCGCCGAGCACGGGTCCCGAGACAAGGACGAGGACCGCGGCGACGACGATCAGCGACAACACCTTGGGCCACTGCCTGCGAACCAGGTGGGCGCTGCGCCGCAGCGCCCTGAGACCGGTCACCTCCTCGAGCACGGCGCAGGGAACGAACAATGCCCAGCGCACGGCGAAGACGGCCGCGATCGGGATCAGGAAGACGGACAGTGTCAGCAAGGTGACGACCGGGACCACCACGAGCAGCGCCAGCAACAGCGGACGGGCGCCTGCGAGCGCAAGTCGATACGCACCGAGCACGCCGACGCTGCGGCCCGCGTCGAGCTCGGCCATCGCACGTGCGCAGGCGGCCTGGACCAGGCACAGCCCGAACAGGCTGAACAGCGTTCCGGTGACGAGGACGAGCCAAGCCCGGTCGCCGCCGCCCTCGCCGCTCTCGGCCAGCCCGAGGAACGACGACGGCATTGATGATCGCTGACTGCAGCAGCGTCAGCACGATCGAGATCGGGATCGTGAGCACCCCGATGCCCGTGAAGAGCACGGGTCGCCTCCAGTACATCCGCCACGATGCCGTGATCGTCTGCCCCCATGAGCGCCGGCGGGCCAGGTGGAGCGGTGCGGTCGGACGCCAGGCCGTCTTCGAGGCGAGCCACGCGACGAGCGCGGTCAGCGCGATCAGAAGGCCGACGACGAGCGCCGGGTTGTTCGCCAGCCGGCGCAGCAGGTTCGAGCCGCTCATGACGGCGCCGCAGAAGAAGTCGGTGGCGTTCGTCCCGAGAACGCCTCCGGCCGGGATCGCGTAGCTGCGGCTGCGCCATCCCTCCGACCAGGTGATCGGCATCGTCCACTGCGTCTTCATGTTCGGTCCGGTCGGCCCGTTGAAGAAGGCCGGTCGACGCTCGCCCCAGCGCCCCTGGAACGCGATCCACGGGTAGGCCTTGTCTGCGGCTGCCGCGGCTGACGGGATCGTGCGAATCGCCGGTAACACCTCGACATGGGGTCCCCTCGTGTCGTCGCAGCCGACTCCTTCGGATGCAGACCGCCCGACGAAGAGCGCGGAATCGAAGAAGTTGGCGTGCGACCCGGCGGCGACGTAGACGACCGGATGAGTGCCGTCGACGACGTTCAGCTTCTCGTCGCCCCACGTAGCGCCCTCGGCGCCCTCATGCTGCGAATAGCCGACTTCGGCCGGATGCTCGTCGAGTGCCTGCGCCGCACTCGCAGCGTCGAAGTTGAGCTGGATCATCTCCCAGTCGCCTTCGTGCGTGTTCGCGAAGTCGTTGAAGACGTAGAAGAACCAGTACTGCAACGAGAGCCGTCCCGGCCGGCCGGGCTCGGCTGCGACGTGCGCGTACACCGTCGGCGCCCTGCCCTTCGCAAGCCGGCGCTCCCACAGCTCGTAGTCGCAGCCGGGGCGAAGCGGGTTGCCGGGGAAATCGAGGTGGTAGTCGAAGAGCCCACGCCCGAGCTTCGCGGCGGTCGGGCCGATGGCGACCACGTCGTTGCCGCTCCAGGGCGCTCGCAGAGCGACCGTGTCGACGCCGAGGATCGCGTTCACGTCGATCGGCCGGTACGGCTCGCCGGGCCCGCACTCGTGCTTCTGCTCGACGAGCTGCACGACCGGGGCAAAACGCTTCGCGAGGTCTTGCTGCGACTGGAGTGAGTCAGCGCGAGCCTGGCCTGCCGCACCGAGGCAGACCGCCGCCGTCAACGCGATCGCCAGCGCAGTGCGTCCGGGCAATCGGCGCATCGGCGGAAGGATAATGAGCGGCCCTGGGCAGCCTCAATGCCCGCGGCTGCGTTCTCTGGGAAGATGAGCTCATGCCCGTGGCCCCGGCAATTCGCTCGCTTCGGTGACGACCGAGAACGACAAGCCCCGCGCGGCGCTCCCGGTGAAGGGTGAGCCGGAGAGCGTCGGCCGTCCGGAGGACCTTGCCGTCGGCCTCATCGTGATCGGTGCGCGCATTGGGGTCCGGGCAGGCAGGCTCGCCTTGCTCCCGGTCCGAGTCGTCGGAAGGCTTCCCGGCACCACGCGAGTGCAGCGGCTGGCAGGCGCAGTGGGCGCTGAAGGAAGGGCCGCGACCGCGCGCGGTCGCGGGCAGGTCGAGGCTGTGGTCGACCGGACGCTCGCCGGGCCCTTGCCGGAAACGGTCGCCCAGATGGTCGTCGACCACCAGCTCGTCGAGCGCATCGTCGCCGAGGTACTGGGGCAGATCCAGCTCGACGAGGCCGTCGCCGCCGTCCTCGAGGACGAGCGTGCGCACGACCAGTTGGAGCGGATGATGACGAGCCCCGCCGTCGAGCGTCTTGCTGCGTCCGCCGCGGAGAGCCGCCTCGCAGCAGAGTTGACCGAGCGTCTGCTGGCCAATCCTCAGGTTCGAGCGGCCCTGACGCGTCAGTCGGCGTCGTTTGCCGATCAGCTCCTCACAGCAGTTCGCAGCCGGGCGACCGAGCTCGACGACGAGGTGACGCGGCGCATTCGCCACGTCACCTCGAAGTCCAGGGACGAGGACGCGACGCCGAGCGCCTACGGGGGCGTCGTCCGCCGAACAGTTGGACTCACGACCGACATCGTCCTGGCGCAGCTGCTCGTCCTCATTCCCGCGGCGGTGTTGGCGATCGTGGCGTCACTCGTCGGAGGGCTCGGGTCGAACTGGATCGTCCAGACCATGCTCGGCGTCGGCTGGTTCATCGTCGTCGCCGCCTACTTCGTCTTCTTCTGGTCGACCGTCGGCCAGACCCCCGGCATGCGGCTGATGGGCCTGGACGTCGTCCGCCCGGATGGGAGCCCCGTCTCGGCCGGCCGTGCCGTGGTCCGCCTCTTCGGGCTCGCCCTCTCGATCATCCTGCTCTTCACCGGGTTCGTGCCGGTGCTCTTCGACGCCAAGCGCCGCGGGCTGCACGACTTCATGGCCGGGACCGTCGTGCGTTCCCAGCCTGGCTAGTTCGCGGCGCGCAGGGGCTCGTCGCCAAGCACCTCTGCGAGCGCCCGCCGGGCGCGGAAGAGCAGCGTCTCGACCGCGGCCTGCGAGAGGCCGAGCTCCTCGGCAATCTCGCGGTACGAGAAGCCCCGCCATTCGCGCAGGAGTAGTGCCTGCCGCTGCGTGGGCCGCAGGGCGCGAAGTGCCGCCGGCAGGGCGATCAGCTCGTCCGACCCGGCGCTCTCGGTGGCGCTCGCCGACCTCGTCGACGAGCGCCGGCGCCTCGATCCGCGAGCGCCGCGTCGAGGAGCGGCGCCTGGTCAGGCAGACGTTCTCGGCGATCTTGTAGAGCCACGCCGACTCGAACGTCGGCTCGACCCCGCGCTGGAGGCCGCGAAAGGCATTGAGGAACGTCGACTGGGTCGCGTCCTCGGCCTCCTCCCGGCTCCGCAGCTGGTGCAGGCAGTAGGTGTAGATCTGCCACCCGTAGCGCTCGTAGAGGCCGCGCACCGCATCAGCTTCTGATCCGATCGAGGCGGCGACCACGGGTCTCCGTTATCGGCTCGGTGGAATTGCGGGCTGAGCGCCCTTAACAATCAGGCGGCGAGCTCGTCCGAGATCCGGACGAACAGGGCCTCGAGGGCCAGCTGCGGCGCGAGGTTGAACTCCTCGAACCGGCGCCAGAGCTCGCGGACGGCTTCCGCGGAGCGCTCGGCGCCGACGAGCCGCTCGCGCGTTGCGTCCGCGCGCAGCGCTTCGAGCTTGTCCAGATGGATCGCCGCCGCCTCGGCGCCGACCGCGACGGCGACGAGATCGCGGTACCACGCGGACAGCTCTTCGAGCTGCGCCAGCAACTCTTCCCGCTCGGCGCCGCGGGCTGCCCGGCGCAGCCGCTGCTCCGCGTCACGACTGGGCAGTTCGAGATCGGCGATGCGGCCCTCTTCGACCTGCCGCGCCTCGGCGCCACGCGCCTCAGCGTTCGCAACGATCGTCGCCGCCGCGTCCGCAGGCTCGAAACGCTCGTCGCGATAGGGCGCCCGCGCCTGCTCGAGCAGCTCGTCCCTGCGCGCCCGGGAGGCGGGCTCGAGCAGCCGCTCGAGGCGGTCGAGCCGGCCGGCGGCGACGCGTGCGAGCGCTGCCCGCTCGTCGTCCGGCAGCTGGGGAGCCCGAGCGTCGACGAGCTCGCGCACGGTCCGCTCCGACAGCCGGCGAAACGGGATCGGCTGACAGCGCGAGCGGATCGTCTCCGGAATCGATCCGAGATCGTCGGCGATCAGAACCATCACAGCGTACGGCGGGGGCTCTTCGAGATCCTTGAGCAGCGCGTCGGCAGCATCGTCGTTGAGCAGGTGCGCACGCTGGATGAGGTAGACGCGACGGTCGGCCTCGAACGGGCGCATGTGCAGATCCCGCCGCAACTCGCGAATCGCGTCGATGCGGATCATCTCGCCGAGCGCGTCGAGCTCGTACAGGTCGGGATGGAACTCGCGGTCGGTCTGCAGGAGCGCCCGGGCGAACGTCCGCGCGACCTCGCGTTTCCCGACGCCGGGCGGCCCGTAGAAGAGATACGCGTGCGCGGGTCCCTCACTGAGCGCAGCGTCGAGCAGGCGCGTTGCCTCGGCGTGCTCAGAGAAGCGGGCGAATGTGCTCACGAACCTCCTCGGCAATCGTCTCAGACGCGCGGGTGCCGTCGAGCGTGACGATCCGCTCGGGCTCGGCGGCTGCCAGAGCGCGATAGCCCTGGTCGACGGCGCGCATGAAGTCCTCGCCTGCCCGCTCGATCCGGTCGTGGTGCTCACCAGCCCGCCGGCGCGCCTCGGCCGGGTCGAGCAGCACCAGAAACGTGCGGTCTGGCAGGAGACCGCCGGTCACGAGCAGGCTCAGGTCGCGGACCTGCGCTTCGCCGAGCCCGCGCCCGGCACCCTGGTAGGCGACCGAGGAATCGAGGTAGCGGTCGCACACGACATCCTCGCCACGGGCGAGCGCGGGCCGGATCACCGCCGCGACGTTCTCGGCCCGCGCGGCGGCATAGAGGGCGGCCTCCGCCCACGGCGACATGTCGTCGCCGTGCAGGACGAGGTCACGCATTCCCTCGGCGACCGGCGTGCCGCCGGGCTCGCGCGTCGAAAGCACGGACCGGCCGAGCCCGCGCAGCCACTCGGCGAGCAGCACGGCCTGCGTGCTCTTCCCGGACCAGTCGACGCCCTCGAAGGTGACAAACATCTTCGCCCTCTAATCTACGGCGTCGATGCGTGCGGTCGTGACAGGCGGTGCAGGCTTCATCGGGTCGAACCTGGTCGACGCCCTCGTCGCGCGCGGTGACGAGGTGACGATCGTCGACAACTTCGCCACCGGAAAGCGCGACTTCGTGAGCGCGGCGGCGACGCTGCTGGAGCACGACATCCGCGAGCCGTTCTCGGTCGATGCAGACGTCGTCTTCCATCTCGCGGCGCAGGCCGACGTCCAGACGTCGATGAAGCAGCCCGGCTACGACGCCGAGGTCAACGTTGTCGGAACTGCGAACGTGCTCAGCGCAGCGCCGGGAGCACAGGTGATCTTCGCCTCGTCGGGCGGCGCCGGCTACGGGGAATGTCCGGTGCCCGCGACCGAGGAGATGCCGTTCCTGCCGCTCTCGCCGTACGGCATTGCGAAGAAGTGCGGCGAGGAGTACCTCGCCGGCTGGAACCGCATTCACGGCACGCAGCACGTGGCGCTTCGGTTCGCGAACGTCTACGGGCCCCGGCAGGACGCCGGGCTCGAAGGCGGCGTCGTCGCGATCTTCCTCGAGCGCCTCGCGAGCGGCCAGGAGACCGTGATCTACGGCGACGGCGGTCAGGGTCGCGACTTCGTCTTCGTCGACGACATCGTCTCGGCCGCGTTGGCAACCGTCGGCCGTCACGGCGGGCCGTTCAACGTCGGGAGTGGCATCGCGACGACCGTGGCCGAGCTGTACGAAGCCTGCGCGAGTGTCGCCGCGAGCGATGCCCGGCCGATGCTCGCGGAGGCCCGGCTCGGCGACGTTCGTCGCTCGGTGCTCGACGTTTCTCTGATCGCGCGGGAGCTCGGCTGGCGCCCGCAGGTCTCGCTCGCCGACGGGCTCGAGCGCACCTGGAACTGGACGAAGGAAGCGCGCGCGACGTAGCGAATCGGGTGGTCCCGGATGGATGCGCCCCTCCCTGCACCCGACGCACTGATCCGTCCGTGGCGGACGGCCACGCTCGTCGCGAGCCTCGTCGCCGCGATCGAGCTCGTGCTTCTGCTCGTCGCGGCGGTGCTGCTGCTGGCGAAGCCTCTGTCGCACGCCATGCAGCGCCAGGCACAGGCTGCGGCCTTCAAGACACCGGCTCACGCGAAGCCCGCGGTCAAGCCCGTGCACCGCGTGAAACAGGTGCCGGTCAAGGCGAAGCTGCCGCGCTCGAAGACGAACGTGTGGGTCCTGAACGGCAACGGCCGGAACGGCGCTGCCGGCGCCGAGGCGTCGAAACTGAGCGCGTCGGGCTACCGCATCAGAGGCACGGCGAACGCAGCCCGCACCGACTACGCGACGACGGTCGTCATGTACCGGCCGGGGTTCCGAGGCGAGGGCCTCCGCCTCGCGCGCGACCTGCGGCTGAAGGTCGTGGGGCCGCTCGACGGGCTCAAGCCCGCAGCGCTGCACGGTGCCCAGCTCGTCGTGCTGCTCGGCGCCGTCTAGTACGTCTCTAGCAGCGGCCCTTCCCGGCGTTGACCAGCCGCAGCGCCCGGCGGTACGCATCCGCCCCTTCGCTCGGCTTGGCGTTGTTGTCGAGCTCCGTGTAGCGCTCGAGGTAGGTGTAGGCGAGGTGGTAGCAGTTGCGTGACAGCGCGTAGAGCCCCGCCAGCTGCCACGTCTCCGGGTTCCGCGGCTGCCGCCTGACGGCGCGAACGTATTCGTCGAACGCGCGCTGCGGGCGGCCTTGCAACTCGGCGGCGAACGCCCTCGCCCAAAGCGGCGTGACGAGCAGCGGGTCGACGGCCTCCGCGCGCTTGGCCAGCGTGATCGCCCTCGCAGGCGACGCGCCCTGTGCGTCGTTCGCCCAGCGGTTTCCGAGCCACGGCAGCACGAGTACGCCGACCGCGAGCGTCGCCGCACCGGCTGCAGCGACGACCCCGAACGGCGAGACGCGGCGAAAGGGCAGCCGGCCCGAAAGTGCGCCGGCGATGAGGAAGGCCGGGGCCGCGACGGCGGCGAAGTCCCAGTCGATGTCAACGAGCGAGTGGATCAAGAGCGCCGGCAGGGCGAGCGCGAGCGCAAGCTCCGGCCCCTTTCTCCTACGCCACGACGACCGCAGCAGGAACCCGACCGTGAGGAGGAAGAGCACGAAGCCGACCACTCCTGCCTCGGAGAGAAACTGCAAGGGCAGGCTGTGCGGCTCAGTCGTCACGTCGAGGTACGAGTCGCGGAACTTGAGGTTGACGAGCCGGAAGGTCCCGGCACCGGTCCCGGTGAGCTTGCGTTCCTGCCACCCGTCCCAGGCCTGACGCCACCAGACCGTCCGGAAGTTCGACGATCCCGAGGCGAACCGGCCGCTTGAGTTCCCGACGGACGTCGTGCTGCCGAACGAGCCTGCCTTCAGCACAGCGACCGCGACGACTGCCGCGAGAGCGACCACGCCGAGCACGACGAGCACACGGCGGAGCACCGGCGTGTCACGCGGTCGGCGCGCACGCGACAGCGCGGCGGCAACGACGGCGCCGCCGAGCAGCACCGCGCCGAACGCGAGCCCGTCGTGCCAGCGTGTCGATGTGGACTGAGCGTCCTTCGTGATGCCTGGCAGAGCGAACGCAACGCCGGCGACGATCGCCGCCGGCACTGCGGCGGCGACGAGCGTGGCACCGCGCTCGAGGCGGTCGTCCGCAAGCACCAGGTACGCGGTGACGACGAAGGCGGCCGTCGCCAGCCCTCCACGCGAGTACGTGAGGACGAGCGCGACGAGCCAGAGGTACGCGAGCAAGGTGCCCGAGAGCCGCCTGCGCCAGAGCGCGAGCGGGAGGGCGGTGTCGCCGAGGAGCGCGAGCTGGTTCCAGAGGCCGACGGGCGCGCGCAGGCGGGTCGCCCCGGGCGGCCCGTAGTCGTAGAGCGGCGGAATCACCTTGGCGAGGAGCGCCCACGCTGCCACCGCTGCGAGCAGGACGCACAGCCCGAGCGCGAGCTCACGCGTGCGTCCGGCCAGCCAGAAACCGAGAGCGGCGAACAGGAGATAGACGAGCCCGCGGTCTGCGTAGTCCCACGAGCGGTCGGGCAGCCACGACCACGAGATCGATGCAGCCAGCCAGGCGACGAGCAGCGCGAACGGAGCGAGCGTCGCGAACCCGTGGGGCAGCCCGCGCGTCGCGAGCGCGACGACGAGGGCGATTGCGGCGCCGCCCCCGAGCCACCAGAGCGAGCCGTCACCCGCACCGCCTCCGAAGAAGAACGCAAGACCGATCAGTAGGAGCGCCGCGGCGAGCGGCGGGTCGCGAAGCGCGTCTACGGCTTGGTTCCTCTGCCTGACTGGTAGTTCTCCCCCGCGGCGGACCCTGGCTGAGACGGACCGTCTGCACCTGGTCCCGGACGCGGTCGCTCTCGAGCTGCGCCTCGATCTCGTCCGGCGTCTTCGGCGCAGGCCGAAGCAGCGTCAGCAGCTTTCCGATGAGTGCCATCGCCTGAGCCTACGCCGACGTTCGGCCGCTACGCTGCTGACTCACAAAAGGCTTACACGGCCTGCGTAACCTCGTCCGCACGCCCACCGCCCGTCGATGCCCCGCCGCCTCGTGAACCCGCTCCTGAAGGTCTCAGTCGTGACCGCGATTATCTCCGCGGCGCTCGTCGGCACGGCCGTACGCCCCGCACCCGCGGAGGCGGCGACGCCCTGCTGGAAGCTGCTGCTGAACGACTGGTACGACGGCCGAATCGACCAGACCTACCCGGTGCACTGCTACCGGGAGGCGCTCAAGCATCTCCCGTCGGACGTGCAGACCTACTCGAGCGCGCACGACGATATCCTCCGCGCGCTGCAGTCGGCGATCGCCAAGCAGCGCACCGAGCACAAGACGGTCGGGAACAACACGCCGATCCCGCCGCAGAGCGGTGGATCGAGCGGCGGCTCAGGAGACTCCGGCTCCGGCGGTGGCAGCACGACCGAGACGGGGGCGGACGGCAACACCGATGCAGGCGGTGGCACGACGACCACCAGCGAGCCGGGACGGACCTCGAGTGGCGGTCTGGCGGGCCAGGTCTCGTCGGACAGCCCCTCGTCGATCCCGACACCGCTCGTTGTGCTCGGCGGGGTCGCGCTGATCCTCGTCGCGGCCGGCGGCGCAGGGCTGATCGCCAAGCGCGTCCAGTCGCGGCGCCAGTCGCCGTAAACAGCGCGGTTTTGGCTTCTCCAGGGCGATTGTGCCCGGCTACGATGGTGGTTCAAGGGTGCTGTCCGGGGCCAAATCTAGGGTCCCTTCCCCCCGATTGGGAACCCCTAGCGAGCACGCGCCTGGACGGCGTACAGGAGGAGCAGATGGCGAGCACGAAGACGGAAGAGCGCGTTCAGATCGACCCCGGCGAACTGGTCAACAGCGTCGGCCAACTCCGGCTTGTCGATGCGGGCGTTTCTGGACTTCGCCAGCGACATCCATGACACGGTCGGTCGCCGGAAGACGTACATCGCCTATCTCGGTAACGTCTACACCGGGTTGCTCTACTTCATGGCCGACTCACTCCCGCACCGTATCCACTGGATCTCGAGTCGATGATGATCAATGGGAATCTCAGGGCCATGGTCATCAATCACATGCGGACACATCCCGGGACTACGAGTGTTTCATCGGGACCTCCTTATCACAGACCGAGGCGGAAGTATTTCTCAAAGGCCATCCGGGCGCGGTCACCCTCGAACGCAAGCTGGGGCCGACGACGGTCTACCTTCTTCTTGACCAGATGTCGAGATAACCGCCCGTGCCGGCTCGTTGACACATTTCGGTGGCCTGACCCCGGGGCGCGTGAGTTGCTCGTGAAGGCATTCCTCCAACGCGTCAAGCGCGCGTCCAGACGTTCGCCGCGATATCTGGCGGGGCGCCTGGTGGAGGCGGTCGTGCGCGCTTCAGAAGGCCGTGGACGCGGATCTATCCGCATCTGCTGACGGAGCAGGGCGTCATCAGGGCCGCCGGCGCCGCATCGATCGACGCGTATTGGACAGCCTGCAGCGGGCGGCATTCTTCATCAACACCTCCGAACGAGAGCAGACAACAGAGGCGTTTCGCGCCAGGTATGCCGACGGAGCGGCGGCCATCGTCGAGGCGGCGAATCGGGTGCTGCGGCATGAGTTCGATCTGCTCGGGTCGGGCTCCGTCACGCTCGGTCCGACGCTGCCCTGGCACCGCGACTTCAAAGCCGCTCGCGACTGGCCGCTGCAGTACGCCTCCGACATCGACTACATGGAGCTCGATCGCCCGACCGACGTGAAGGTGCCGTGGGAGCTGAGCCGGTGCCAGCACTTCACGACGCTCGGCCAGGCCTACTGGCTGACCGGCGACGAGCGATACGCGCAGGAGTTCGTCGCCGAGGTCGAAGACTGGATCGCCGGCAATCCATGGGGTTACGGCGTGAACTGGGCGTGCGCGATGGATGTCGCGCTTGCGCGCCGCGAGCTGGATCTGGGGCTTCCACTTCTTCGCTGGCTCGGCGGCGTGCGCCGTCGGCGGCGTTTCGCGGAGCGTTCCTTCGCTCCGTGTACCTGCACGGGAGCTACATCGCCAGTCATCTCGAGCGGGGCGACGTCAATGGCAATCACTACCTCTGCGACGGTGTCGGGCCTCGTCTTCCTCGGCACCTTCCTCGCGGGCGACGCCGAACGGCCGACGATGGCTGGCGACGGGCAGGACGATCGTTGCTGAAGAAATGTTCAACCAGACGGCAGCCGATGGCGTCGACTTCGAAAAGTCCACGGCCTATCAGCGACTGGTCCTCGAGGCGTTCCTCACCTCGCATCTGCTGCTGCAGCGGCACGGCGAGCCGCTGCCGGCGGCGTGGGTCGATCGGCTCGAGCGGATGCTCGAGTTCGTCGAGGCCTACACCAAGCCGGACGGCACCATCCCCCTGGTCGGCGACGCCGACGATGGCCGGGTCCAGAAGCTCGGGCTTCAGGACATCAACGACCACCGCTATCTCCTGGCGGGGGTGCCGTGATGTTCGGCCGCGGCGACTTCAAGCGAGCCGCGGGCCTTCACGGAGGAGGCGTTCTGGCTGCTGGGCGTCGATGCCGGCCGGACGTTCGATGCGATCGAGAGCGGCCACCGCCCCGCTGGCATCGAAGGCGTTTCACGACGGCGGCTTTTACGTCCTGCGCAGCGATCGCGCGCACGTGTTCGTCGACTGCGGCGAGGTCGGCATGCACGGTCGCGGCGGACACGGCCACAGCGACATCACCAGCGTCGAGGTGTGGCTCGACGGGATGAATCTCGTCACCGATTGCGGCGCCTATCTCTACACGGCGTCGCGCGAATGGCGGAATGCCTTTCGCAGCACCGCGTATCACAACGTGCTCCAGGTCAACGGCGAGGAGCTGAACCGCCTCATCTCGCCCGATCATCTGTGGCAGCTGCGAGACGACGCGCGCCCGTACGACGTGTCCTGGACGTGGGGCGATCGTCAGGACTGCTTTCGCGGCGGCGCACACCGGCTTCGCGCGGCTCGAACCGCCGGTGCTGGTCACCCGCGAAGTGATCCTGAATCGGGACAGTCCCGAGGTCTTCATTCGCGATGCGGTGCAGGGCGGCGGCCGGCGAGAGCTGGTGTGGCGCTTCCACTTCGACCCACGCGTCAGCGTCGATCTCGATGGTCGCGATGTCCAGCTGACAAGCGGTCACCGGGAGTCGTGGCTGCAGGTGGTCGACGCCCCGGCGGACGTGACGCTGCTGGTCGAGCCCGGCTGGGTTTCGCCCAGCTACGGCGTTCGGCATCCGATTCACGTGCTGATCATGCGCAGCCACGCCAGGTTGCCTGTGACCGCGTCGGTTCGCTTGCGGACTGACCGGTACACGCCGGCTCAGCTCCAGTCCTGTGAAATGACATGCGTCAACTCCTGATGAACATGAGCGGCGTCATCGTCGCGCGCATGCCGCGGCCGGTCGTGGATCGCGGCACCGTGCTGATCCGCGTGCGCTATTCGCTGGTGAGCGTGGGAACCGAGGTCGCGCCGCTGCGGCCCGCCAGCGTGTCGCGCGCCGGATACGCCGGCGGTGGAACGCCATCTCGAACGGCTCGTCTGCTCAAGCACTACTTCCGCGCCAGCCTGCGCGATCCGCGCAAGGCCGCGCGGCGGCTGTCGCAGATTGCCGAGCACCGGTTGTCGCGAGCACGTCAGGCCGCACCCGGCGGTGGCGCGGCGGCGGCGGCGCCGGCCGCGTCGGATCTGAACGCGCAGGGCTGGGCGATCGGCTATTCGGTCGCCGGGCGAAGTGGTCGCGGTCGGCGACGGCATCACGGATCTCGCGCGCCGGCGATCTGGTCGCGGCCGCCGGAGCGGGCCAGGCCAATCACGCTGACTACGTCAGCGTGCCGCGCAATCTGGTCTGCCGCGTTCCGGAGGGCTGCGTCGCTGAAGCGCGGCGGCGTCGGCGACGATTGGCGCGATCGCGCTGCAGGGCGTGCGCCGGGCGGCGCCGCAGCTCGGCGACCGCGTGTGCGTCGTCGGTCTGGGCCTGATCGGCCAGATCACCGTGCAGCTGCTCAAGGCCGCCGGCTGCCACGTCATCGGCCTCGATCTCGATCCGTCCCGCGTCGAGCGGGCGCACGGCGCTCGGCCTGCGATGCCGGCGCGACGACGCCGATGCGTTCAAGGCGCTGGTTCGCGACATGCACCGGAGGGCGCGGCGCCGACCGGACGCTGATGACCGCGGCGACCAAGTCCAACGCCGTCATCAACCTCGCGATGGAGCTGACGCGCGCGCGCAAGGCACGGTCGTCATCGTCGGCGACGTCGGGCTCAACGTCGAGCGCGCCGTGTTCTATCGCAAGGAAATCGATCTGCTGATGAGCACGTCGTACGGCCCGGGCCGCTACGACGCCTCGTACGAAGCCGAAGGGCACGACTATCCCTACGCGCACGTGCGGTGGACGCTCAATCGCAACATGCAGGCGTATCTCGAGCTGGTCGCGCAGCGGCCGCGTCAACGTCGACGCGCTCATCGATCGGGTGGTGCCGGTTGACGAGGCGCCGGCGGTCTATGACCGAGCTCGCGCAAGGCCGAAGGCGCGCTGCCGCTCGGCGTCGTCGATTCAGCTATCCGGACGAGCAGGCAGCCGGACGCCGAGCCGACCCGGATCACGACTTCGCGGCCACGTCGCGCCGTCGGCCGAGCCGCATCAACTACGCGCTGGTCGGCGCCGGCGCGTTCGGCATCGGCGATGCTCGTGCCGCAGATGAGGAAGCGGCCGGACCGCTATCACCTCCGCGGCGTCGTCAGCCGCACCAGCACGCAAGGCAGCAATTTCGCCCGCGACAACGGGTCGAGGTGCTCGTCGAGCGATCTCGACGACGTGCTGAAGCGATCCGGAGTTTCAACTGGTGGTGATCGCCACGCGGCATCACGAGCACGCCGACCAGGTGGTCCGCGCCGCTGAGGCCGGCAAGCACGTCTTCGTGGAGAAGCCGCTCGCGATCTCCTGGGACGAGCTCGAACGGGTGGCGAGCACGTACGAGCGCACTCGCCGAGCCGCCGCTGCTGATGGTCGGGTTCAATCGGCGATTTTCGCCGGCGCTGCAGGAGCTGAAGCGAGCGGATCGACGCGCGCCGCGCGCCGCTGGTGATCCAGTACCGGCTGAACGCCGGCTACATTCCGCTCGATCACTGGGTCCACGGCTCGCAGGGCGGCGGACGCAACATCGGCGAAGCCTGCCACATGTATGACGTCTTCCGCTTCCTGGCCGGCGCGCCGGTGCGAGTCGATCGACGCCGCCGCGATCGATCCGGGCACGCTGCCGTACGCGCGCAACGACAATTTCGTGGCCACGATCGCCTACGAGGACGGCAGCGTCGCGAGCCTCGGTCTACACGGCGCTCGGTCCGAAGACCGGGCTCGGCAAGGAGCACATCACGGTGTTCTGCGACGGCGAGGCGTTCATCGTCGACGACTTCAAGAAACTGATCAAGGCGAGCGACGGCACGGTGCTGTGGCAGAGCGGCGAGCCCGACAAGGGGCATTTCGAAGAGCTGAGCCGGCTGGGCGACGCGATTGCGACTGGCGGGCCGGCGCCGATTCCTTTCGAAGAGATCGTCGAGACAACGGCGGTCGCGCTCTCGGTCGAGGACTTGATCCATGGCCGTGCTGCCAGCGGCCCGAGGCATCGGCAGCTGATCGACCCGATACCTGTACGTCGCGCCCGAGGCTCGACGGGGTCGCGACATCATCGCCAATGACGTGCTGTCGACGACGACCGAGCGTCACCGGATCGCGCTCGGACATCGGTGATCTGTCGCGGTCGGTGATGCCGTCGCCGGAGGTCGGCCGGCGACCCGGACATCGCGGGCGTCGTCATCGGCTTGACGACGGGGTTGCCCGGACCGCGACAGAGCTGCAAATCGTTGCACGGCGGCGCTGGCAGCGCGGACTTCGCGTGTGGTTGTACTGGCCGAACGAGCAGGCGGTCGAGTGCGTCGATCGCGGAGCGGCTGCACAGCCTGCAGCGGCATCGGCACGCGGTGATCGCGCTCGAGCGGGTCGGCCGCCCGTGCATCGCGTGATGAAGAGCTGGCAGCGCGTCCAGCCCGGGTTCCGCTGGATCTATCGCGGCGCGTTTCCCGTCCGCCGCTTCGACATGCTCGCGCAGCTCGAGCGGCTGAGTCTCGATGCGCGCCCGGTGCCGTTCCGCGAGATCGCCGACGTCCCGACGCGGTCCGTCACGACTCGGCGGCGGGCTGTACCTGCGCACCGATTTCTGGGCGCAGATCACGTCCGGCGGCAGCTACGGCCATACCTGTTATGTGGCCAAGGAGCTGGCGGCGCGTCGACCGAGCGCTTCGTCTGCCTGCTGGCGCAGCGATATGCGCTGCTCGACGACTTCGGCGTGCGCGCAAGTGGTCATGGACGCGCCGACGACGATCATCAACGAGGACGCGATCGTCAGCGCGACCACGCACTACTATCCGATCGTCAAGGCCGCGTGCGAGGTGCTGCGGCCGGCGTACATCTACGAGCGGCTGTGCCTCGGCAATTACGTCGCCGCGCTGCTCAGCCGCGAACTGCAGATCCCGTACATCGTCGAATACAACGGCTCCGAAATCTCGATGCAGCGAAGCTTCGACGGGACCGCGCCGTTCTACGCCGACGTGTATCTCAAGGCCGAGGAAGCTCGCATTCCGGCAGGCGACGCTGATCTCGGTCATCTCCGAGCACGTGAAGAAGCGACCTGCTCGCGCGCGGCGTCGATGCGCGCAAGATTCTGGTCAATCCCAATGGCGCCGATCTCGACAGCTATGCGCCGGCGGCTCCCGAAGAGAAGCAGCGATCCGCCGCGGGCTCGGCTTTCGCGAGACCGATCGCGTCATCGGTTTCACCGGAACCTTCGGCGGCTGGCACGGCATCGACGTGCTCGCGGCGGCGATCCCGCGAATCTGCGCGGCGCCGCCGACGGCGAAGTTCCTGATGATCGGCGATGGCACGCACAAGCCGCAGCTCGACGCCGAGGTCGAGCGCGCACGGGCTCGGCGACCGGGTGCGCCGCGTCGGCCGTGTGCCGCAGGCCGAGGGCGCGCGGCTGCTGAAGGCGTGCGACATCTACGTGTCGCCGCACAACACCCACATGGTGGACGGCCGGTTCTTCGGATCGCCGACCAAGCTGTTCGAGTACATGGCGATGGGCGGCGGCATCGTCGCCAGCGAACTCGAGCAGATCGGCGAAGTGCTGTCGCCGGCGTTGCGTGCCGCGACGCTCGCAGCGCGGCGACGTCGCGGTCGGCGAACGAGCGCGTCGGTGCTGTGCACGCCGGGCAGACGTCGACGAGTTCGTCGATGGCGTCGTGGGCCTGGTGCGGCGCCCCGAGATCTGCGCGGCGCTGGGACGCAACGCGCGCCAGGCGGTCGCCGATCACTATTCCTGGGCGCGCCACGTCGCGCGGCTCTGTGGACGATTCGCGCAGCGGGCTCGCGCCGCAGAATGCGCGCGACCGAGACGCATCGACACCGGCGACGCCTACAAAGATCAGGTGCAGAACCAGTGGAACAACAACCCGGTCGGCTCGGAGACCGCCCGCGGCGCGCAGCCGCACACGCTCGAGTGGTTCCTCGAGGTCGAAGCGCTATCGATACGGCGTCTACGCGCCGTGGATGCTCGAGGTGATGGAGTTCGCCGGGCATGCCGGCGAGCAGGTGCTCGAGATCGGCGGCGGCATCGGGACCGACCTCGCGCAGTTCGCGCGGAATGGCGCGATCGTCACCGACGTCGATCTGTCGGCGGGGCACTGCAGCTGGCGCAGGAGAATTTCCGCGCTGCGCGGGCTGACCGGCCGGTTCGTCCACCACGACGCCGAATCCCTGCCGTTCGACGACAATGCGTTCGATCTCGTGCTACTAGCAACGGCGTCATTCATCACACGCCGAACACCGCGGACGGTCGCCGAGATCTACCGCGTGCTCAAGCCGGGCGGCCGCGCCATCGTCATGGTGTATGCCGAGAACTCGCTGCAGTACTGGCGAAAGCTCGTGTGGCACTACGGCATGAAGAGCGGCGATCTCGCGAGCCGATCGATGGCCGAGATCATGTCGCGGACGGTCGAGCGGACCGGCAACGATGCGCGGCCGCTCGTGAAGGTCTACACGAAGCCGCGACTGCGCGCGCTGTTCGACGTTCGCCGGCATTCACATCGTGCAGCGCCAAATCTCGCCGGAGCTGGTCCCTCGGCGGCTGCGCGGCTGTTGCCGATCGTCGAACGGATGGTCGGCTGGAATCTCATCATCAAGGCCGCGAAAGCCGCGCGCGTGATCCGCGAACGAGCCAGTCGGTCTGCTCTCGAGGCTGCGACGCCAGCCGCCGCCGGCGCGCGCAGCCTGCCGCCGCCGCGGCGATGGTCCGAGGAACTCGCTGAAGCGGGCGTCAAGCCGCCGACTGGATGGAGCCGCTGCCAGTCGCGGGCCGCCTGTATGTCGACCTCTCGAGACGCCGCGATGGATCGCCTGCGCGTGCGACATCCCGGACCTCGTCAAGGCGACCCTGGCGCCGCCGAGCGGGTCCTTCGCCACGAGTTCGATCTGCTCGGCAGCGGCCCGTACGAGCCGGTCGATCCGGATCGCGAGGCCGACCGCGCGGCTATCGTCCGATCGACTGGTATCTCGATCCGGTGCCGGCGCCTGCGCTTTCCGCGCGGCGTACCGCTCGCCGAATGGGACCTCGACCGGATGCGTCCGGGCGGTGCCGACATCAAGCTGCCGTGGGAACTCGCCCGCTGCCAGCACTGGCCGCTGCTCGGTCAGGCGTTTCGGTTCACCGGCGACGAGCGCTTCGCACTCGAGATCGCACGACGAGCTCGCGACTTCATGGCCGCCAATCCGGTCGGCACGGCGTCAACTGGGTGTGCACGATGGATGTCGCGCTGCGCGCGGTGAACTGGGCGCTCGCGCTCGAACTGATCCGGCCGTGTCGCGACTCTGCGCAGGACTCCTGGCTGCCCGCCTACGAGGCGCTGTTCGATCACGGGGCCTTCATCGAACGGCATCTCGAGAATACACTATGAGGTCACCAGCAACCATTTTCTGAGCAACGTCGTCGGCCTGTTCTACGTGGCGGCGGTGTTCGCGACCTGCCCGCGCGGCGCGCAGTGGGATCGCCAGTGCCGCGCGTGGCTGAGCAGGAAATGCGACGTGCAGGTGCTGCCCGACGGCGCCGACTACGAGTCGTCGGTCCCGTACCATCGCCTCGTCACCGAACTGTTTCTCGGGGCGCGCGCATGTCGCCGACTGGATGCGGCGCGCCGCTGCCGGCGGGCTCCTCGATCGCCTGGCAGCGATGGTCGACTTTCTCGTCGCGGTCCTGCGGCCCGATGGCCTGATGCCCAAGTCGGAGATGCCGACGACGGGCGGCTGCACATCTTCAGGGGGTACGGCGGGTGGAAACCGCAGGACGCCGGCATCTGTTCGGCCCGGCCGCCTCCATGTTCCGGCACGGCGGATGGCTGCCACGGGCGAGCGCGGGGCGAATGGGAGAGCGGCGTGGTGGGGGCTCGACGCTGGTCTTTCGACCGACTGCCGCCGGCGACTCCCCGCGCTGCGGCACTTTCCGGTGCCGGCTCACCGTGATCCGGCGTCGAGGGCGACTATCTTCGTGACGAACGGCAGCGTCGGGACCAGCGGCTTCGGCAACCACAAGCACAACGATCTGCTGGGTTTCGAGTACCACGTGCGAGGGCGAGCCGCTGATCGTCGATCCCGGCAGCTACGTATATACCTCCGATCCCGACGATCGGAACCTGTTCCGAAGTACGGCGTCGCACATACGGTCACCGTGGACGGTCAGGAGCAGAACGACCTCCGACCGGAGTGGCTGTTCAGGATGTTCGAGAAGGCTCGCCCGAGCATCTCTTCTGTCCGCGATCACGGAGACGCGCTCGAATATCGAGGCCGGCACAACGGCTATGCGCGGCTGCCCGATCCACTGTCCACGAGCGGACGTTCAGGCTGGTGCGATCGGACGGTACGGTCGACCATTATCGACATGCTCGATGGCAGGGGCACGCACAGCATCAGTGGCATTTTCATTTCGCGCCGGGCGTTGCGATAGGCGGCTGACACGAACGGAATGACATTTCAGGATCGCAGCGTCCGGCTTCGTTGACGCTGCCGCCGGGACTGATGCCATCGATAGTGTCTGGCTGGTATCTCCCCCTCGTATGGCGTCCGTCTGCCATGCATGGCGCTCGATCTCCGTGCGGAAAATGTATTTCCGGACGCCGGGAGGTCATGTTTCAGCTGACGAAGCGATGATCCGTCCGCCCTTTGCGCCGCTCTGGGCGCCGCCCCGATGGGTCGCGCGTGTCCTCATCGGCCTTGCGATCATCGCCATCACCCTTCAATGGGTGAACACGCGGGTGTCGATTCTCAAGATGAACCAGAACCCGTCGCATCCGATCGTGCTGGCGACCTACCCGATTTACCACTCGATGGCGACGGGCATGCGGGAAGGGCGAATCGGCCAGGTCGATCTGCTGGCGGTGCGGCAGTACGCGCTGCTGAACAATCTGTCGGCGCCGTTCGAGCGGCTTCCGCCGGGGCCGAGCACCAATGGGTGAACTACTACACGCTCGATGTCGGCTATTCGTTCATTGTCGAAGCCGCGCGGCTGGCGTTTCCGACACTACCGGACAACCATCTCCGGGCGCTGGCTCTGCAGCTG
>CAWJXR010000008.1:0-67051 GCA_963846895.1 uncultured Thermoleophilia bacterium
TGCACTGATGACGCCGAAGGAGGCGTTCGATCTCGACGTCGCGTATGCGCGGGCCTGGTCGTTCCGGCTCGATTTCTCGATCCTGCTCCGCACGACCACTCAGGTCTTCCGGCGCGACCGGGCCATCTGATGGATCGCTTGATGAACGGCAACGGCTCGTTCGTCGAGCCGGTTCGCATCGCCGTGGTCGGCCTCGGCTACTGGGGGCCGAACCTCGCACGCAATCTCCAGGAGCTGCCGGAGGCCGAGCTCATCGCGGTCTGCGACAGCGACGAGCGCTCGCGGAGGAAGCTGTCCCGCCGGTATCCCGGTCTGCGTCAGGAGGCCGACTTCGACGCGCTGCTCGAGGATGACTCGCTCGAGGCGGTGGCGATCGCGACCCCGGTCGGCACGCATTACCCGCTGGCGCTGCGGGCGCTCGAGGCCGGCAAGCACGTGTTCGTCGAGAAGCCGCTCGCGGGCTCGGCGGCCGAGGGGGTTCACCTCGTCGACACCGCACGCGAGCGCGGGCTGACGATCGTCCCCGGGCACACGTTTCTCTACAGCCCGAGCGTGAACCTGATCCGCGAGCAGATTCGACTGGGCGCGATCGGCACGCCCCATTTCGTCTCGATGAGCCGCGTCAACCTCGGCTTGCACCAGAACGACGTCAGCGTCGTCTGGGACCTCGGCTCACACGACTTCTCGATCCTCCGCTACTGGCTCGACGAGAACCCGACTGCGGTCTCGGCGGTCGCACGAAGCTGCGTCATCCCCGGCCGTGACGACGTCGCATTCATCAACCTGGAATACGCCTCGGGGACGATCGCGCACGTCGAGTTGTCGTGGCTCGCGCCGAGCAAGCTTCGCCGGACGACGATCGTCGGCTCCGAGAAGATGATCGTGTACGACGACACGAGCCAGGAGCCGGTGCGCATCTTCGACTCGGGCGTGTCGTTCAGAGATCCTCAGAGCTTCGGCGAGTTCCAGCTCAGCTACCGGATGGGCGACATCGTCTCGCCGCGCCTCGAGAACGTGGAGCCGCTGCTCCTCGAGATGTTCGACTTCTGCCGGGCCGTGCGGGGCCTCGGCCGGCCGACCTCGAACGGCCGGCTCGGCATCGAGGTCGTCCAGGTGATCGAAGCGGTGGAAGCGTCGCTCGCCCGCGGCAGCGAACGGGTGCCCGTCGCCCCCGTCGCCGACCTCGTGTGACGTCGAGCACACGGCCGTTCTCGATCGTCTGCCTGTCGCAGTCGCCGTGGGACGCGCCCCTGCCGACGAACAGGCAGCAGATCATGCGCCGCGCCGCGGAGCGCGGCCACGAGGTGCTGTTCGTCGAGACCGCGCCGTTCCTGGGTCGCCGCCTCCGGCGATCCGTGCATTTGCGCGACTCGGTCGGGCCCTTCGATCAGGGCGGAGGCGTCTCGACTCTGCGCGCCCTCAACGTCGCGCCGCGGGGCCATCGACATCGCCTGCCGAACGCGCTCAACAACGGGCTGACCGCCCGTCTCGTGCGCCGGGTCGCCGCACGCCTGCCGCCGCCGGTCGTGCTGTGGATCTACGACCCGTGCGCCGGAGGGATGAGCGGCTCCTGCGGCGAGGAGTTCGCGGTCTATGACTGCGTCGACGACTACGGAGCACTCGCGTTCTACACGCCCGCTGAGCGGGCGCTGGCCGTGCGCGGCGATCGGGAGTCCGCACTCGCCTCTCGCCTCGTCTTCGCCACGACTTCGGCTCTGTACGAACGGCATCGAGCGCTCAACCCGCAGACCTTCCTGGTGCCGAACGTCGGCGACTTCGCGCACTTCTCGCCGGCCGCGGACCCGTCGCTCGCGCCGCAGGAGCTCGCGGAGCTGCCGCACCCCGTGATCGGGTTCGCCGGCAACTTCATGCCGGAGAAAGTCGACCTGGAGCTGCTCGGCCGGGTCGCGGCCGAGCGACCCGAGCTGGACCATCCTCCTCGTCGGCCCGGCCGAGGGGCACGCACGAGCCGTGCTCGACGAGCTCGTTCGTACGCACGGGAACGTTCGGTGGCTCGGGCCGAAGCCGTACGCAGAGGTACCCCGGTACGTTGCAGCGTTCGACGTCGGCCTGTGCCCGAATCGCTGGAACGACTACGGGCGGAGCTGCTTCCCGCTCAAGGTCTTCGAGTACCTCGCGGCGGGGAAGCCGGTGGTTGCGAGCGGCAACCCTGACCTCGAATCGCTCGCGCCGGATGTGCGGCTGGCGCGAGGCGCCGACGAGTTCGTGGCGGCGATCTCCGAGGCGCTCGGCCGGCTGGGAGAGCACGACCGGGCCCGCCGCATGCAGATTGCCGCCGAGAACACGTGGGAAACCCGCACGGGCAGGCTGCTCGAGCTCGTCTCCAACGAGCTGCGAGCGCCTCACTGAGGCATTCATCCTTGCGATTTTCGGTGAGAGCTTTACACTTGGTCCGGATTGGGGGGTGGCGGGAGAGGCTGCTCCGGAGCGACGAGAACGAGGTTGGGGCGGAGATGCGGAGACAGCTTGTTGTGTTGTTGGTGTGTGCCGTCGCGCTCGTCGGCGCAGCTTCTGCACGCGCAACCCCGAACTCGACCCAGTACGACAACCCGGCAACGTCGAGCCCGGCCGCTTCGAATGCGACCGTCTCAGGCGCGAAGACAGCGGGCAAGACCACGACGACGCCGAAGGCGAGCACCGCCGCACCTGCGCCGACGACGGTCCAGACGTCAAAGCAGACCCTGCCTTTCACGGGGCTCGCGCTGCTCGCGTACGTCCTCGTCGGCGGCGCGCTCGTCATCGTGGGCCTCGGCCTTCGCCGCGCAGCAACCAGCCGCGCCCGCGACTAGCACAATCCACGGCGGTCGACGCTGCGATTGCGACGGCGCTGTGCGTCGGCGTCGCTGTCCTCGCGCGCGGAAGCGGCGGCTATGGCGTCGGTGTGTGGGCGCCCGCCGGCGCGGTCGTCGCCGTCGCGGTCGGAATCCTGCTCGTGTTCGGGTACCGCCCGGGGCGCGCCGCCGGGCTCGCCGCTGCCGTCCTCGTCGCGCTCGGCGGGTGGAGCGTCGCCTCGACCGGGTGGGGCGGCCTGCCGAACCAGGCGTGGCGCTTCCTCGACCAGTCGCTGATCGCCGCCGGTGCTCTCCTCCTCGGCTGCCTGCTCGCGGCTGCCGGCCGGAGACGGCTCGTCCTGCCGGCGGTCCTCGCCGGCATCGTGGTCAACGCCGGCGAGATCCTGCTGCGTTCGCTCGCGCAGACCGTGCCGGCCGAGTGGTTCTACGGGCGCCGCTTCCAGGGCGCGATCGGCTATCACAGCGCACAGGCGAACCTCGCCGCGATCGGGCTGGCGCTGTCGGTTGCGCTCCTCGCGAGCCGCTCTGCGGCCGGACGCGCCCTGGCCGGGGCATCGGCAGGGTTGATGGTCTCCACGCTGCTCCTGACCCAGTCGCGAGCCGGCATCGTCGCGGCAGTGCTCTGCCTCGTCGTCACCGTCGCGCTGCTCCGCGACCTGGCGTCGCTGCTCCGGGCGGCGCCGGTTGCCGTCGGGGCGGGCCTGCTCGTGATTCCGCTGAAGACGCTCGACCGGGCGCTCGTCGACCAGTCAGGTGTCGCCGGGGCGCTGCGGTCCTACGCCCTCTGGTCGGTCGCGGTCATGCTCGTGATCGCGCTCTGCGCCATACCGGCGCTGCGTTCGGAACGCGTGCGGCTGGTGCTGGTCGTCACGCTCGGGATCGCCGCGCTGCTCGGGGCCGTGGCCACGCTCCGAGTCGAGTTGCGAGCCGGCTCGACCGCGCACCATCTGATCTCGACGCTGCGCCACATCGACACCGATCCGTCGCTCGAGGCCGGTCCGGGATCGACCCGGATCCTCAGCCTCTCGTTCAACGGCCGCCGTGACGCCTGGCGGGTCGCCTGGTCGATGAGCCGGTCGCACGCCGTCGAGGGCCAGGGACAGGGGACGTTCCCGGTCGCCTGGACGAAGGAACGACGCCTGCTGCAGCTCTACATCCTCCAGCCTCACAGCGTGTTGCTCGAGTTCCTGGGCGAGCTCGGGGCGATCGGGCTCGCGCTCTTCGTCCTCGCGATCGCGCTGATCGGAGTGTCGGTGGCGCGCGCGGGATCGGGGGCCGTCGCGACGGCTGCCGCCGCCGGCGGGCTCGTCGCGCTGGTCGGCCAGGCTGCCCTCGACTGGACCTGGTCGTTTCCGGTCCTCGTCGCAGCCGCATTTCTCGTCGCCGGGGCGGCCGCCGGCGGCCGCCGGGCCGCGGCACCGAGCGGCCTTGCGACGGTTGCCGGCTCGCTGGCCCTGTTCGCCGTGCTGACGTCGTTCGCGGCGCCGTGGCTCGGGCACCGGCTGGTCGGCCAGGCGCGGGGCGCGATCCAGACGAGCCCAAGCAGCGCCGTGCACACGCTCGATTCCGCCGTCAGGTGGAACCGCTGGGACCCTGCGGCGCACGAGCTGGCCGGGGTCGCCGCCGAGCGGCTGGGCGAGGACTCCGTCGCTGCCGACGACTACGCGGCCGCCGCGAGGCTCTCGCAGTCACCCTGGCTGGAGCGGCTGTTCGAGGCGCGCGCCGCCCGGGCGGGCGGCGACCGGGCCAGGGCGACCCGAGCCTGTGCGCTCGCGCACCGTGGCAATCCGGCCGAGACTCAGCTGTACGGCACGATCTGTCCCGGCCCACCACCCGCAAGGCAGACTTCGGGCTGAGCACGGTTTGACTCCTGGCCCCGAGGGGGGAGACGATGAAGATGGGGGACGAGCGGTTCGCGATTGCGCTCGAGGCGGTCAGGGCGACGCCGTTCGAGCAGCGCCCCGGCGAGCCGACCCCGTGGGGCTACTACCGCCGGCTGTTCTCGGCCAACGGCGACAATGCCGGCGAACGACGGAAGCGCCTCGGCTACTACGAGGACGTCTTCCGCGTGTCGGCGGTCGATCCCGTCGGGCTCGACATCCTCGAGGCGGGCTCGGGTTTCGGGATCGGGCTCATCTCGATCGCCTGCCTCGGGGCAGGCTCGGTGGTCGGGGTCGAGCTCGTCGAATGGCAGGCGGACTGGGCCCGCGCCTGGGTCTCGCGCCTCGAGCCGAGCCTGTCGGGCCGCATTCGCGTCGAGCCGGGGAATGTCGGTTCGCTGCCCGTCCCGGACGAGTCGCTCGACGTCGTCCTGTCCCTCGAGGCGATCAGCCACTACCTCGAGTACGAGCCGTTTCTCGTCGAGGCGCGGCGCGTCCTGCGTCCGGGCGGCAAGCTCGTCGTGTCGGACGGCAACAACATCTTGAATCCCGCGATCAGGCGTCGCACCGTCGAGATGTGGGCCCAGCACGAGGCCGATCCGCGGATCACTCCGAGCGCCGTTCCCGAGGGCGAGTACGACCCGTGGCAGCTCGTCGAGCACCGGCGGCGGGTCGTTCTCGAAGAGGCGCCGTCGGTGCCCGACGACGAAGCCTGGCGGCTCGCCCTCAAGACCTCGGGCATGGTTCGCGGCGAGATCGTCGAGGCGGTGCATCGCTATCTCGAGTCGGGCGTGGAGCCTGATTGCCCCTACCGGCCTGGAACGCTGATCGTGCACCCGACGCAGGAGATCGTCATCGAGCGGCTTTTCGATCCGTACGAGCTCGCGGACGAGATCGCGGGCCACGGGTTCGAGGTCAAGGTGCGCGGGCACTGGGCCGGCGCTGCCGGGCGCGGCCAGCGGATCGCAAACGATGCGCTGGCCGCGGGGGGTCGCGCGACGATCCGGTTCGCCCGGGGTTTCCGGATCATCGCGACCAAGAGGTGAGGGGGTCGGGGCTCGCCGGCGAGCCCCGACCCCCTCTGCAGAGCGACGCCTCTACGCGGCCAGCTTCAGGGCTGCGCCCGTGTGGCGGTGAACCCAGGTGCCGTAGCTTGCACCGCGCCGGTCGAGCCAGGCGGCCAGGCTGGTCCTGACGTAGAACTGCCGGCTGTCCCACTGGACCGGCGTCACGGAGAGCATCCGCACGATCGCCGGATGGCCCTGCAGGAACGCGCTCGGCTCGACGCCGTGCGACTGCAGGTGGGTCTTCAGGTGGCCCCAGCGTGTGAAGTGAATGCCGTCCCACCAGAGCGAGATGGCGGTCTGGGCAGTCGGCGGGGTCTCCAGTTGCGAATCGCTGAGGAACCTTCTCGGGCGGCGGGGCCGGGGCGGCTCGGTCCCGGTCGTGGTGGTCGTGGTCGTGGTCGTAGTCGGTCGTCGTCGTCGTGGTCGTGGTCGGCCGGGGCGGCGTCGACGTGGTGACGACCGGGGTGGGCGGCGTGCTGCCCGACCCGCCGAGGCTCGGCGGAATCGCGCCGTCGGCGGCCGTCAACGGGGTCGCCTGGGTGACCGACGGGGGACCGGCGTTCGTCCCGTGGCCGCTGTAGTACTGGCCCGGGACGGTGGTGCCGTTCACCGCCGGCCGGTCGGCCAGCGCCTGAGCGAGCGTGTTGCCGACGCGGGTCAGCGCCAACCGGACCGTCGAGACGGACTGCAGGTTGCGCGTGTAGTCACCCTCCCAGAGCTGCATCCAGCGCTGGGTGTAGTAGTTGCCGTCCGGGCCTTGGGCGCGTTGGACGGTGTTGACGTTGTTCAGGTTGATCGCCGGCGTGTCGGAGCCGTCGGCCCAGACCGTCAGCGCACCGGGACGCACCGTGGAGCCGTCGGTGCGACCTGCGATGTAGTGGACGACGTAGGTGTGCCACGCGTTACGGGTGACCGGGGGGAGTGGGATGTTCTCGTTGGGCGCGATCGGCTCGAGCCCGAACTGCGGGGCGCTTGCTCCGGGCAGCCAGTCGAGCACGAGCGACGAGACGCCCGTGCCGAACCCCCACCCGACGCCGCCGCTGTTCGCGGGACCGGCATCGCCGGCGACGTTGTGGAAGTTGACCTCGAGACCCCAGTCGCCATGGTTCGACGGCTGGTAGCTCGACGACCAGTAGCGCTGAATGACGAACCACCAGTCGTCGTTCCCGCGGTTGCCGTCTGCATCGGTGGCGCGCGGGTCGAGCAGCAGATAGCGGCTGATCTGCTTCTGGCTGTCAGGCGAACGGTACGGCGTCGTCGGCGACTTGCCGTAGATCCAGACCGCCTGATAGTTCGAGGACGCAGAGTCGAGCGGAGAGAGGTAGTTCGGCGTCAACGTGACGTCGTAGGAGAGGAGGCCTGCGCTGGTCGGGTCGGCTCCTGAGGCAAAACCGGCGACGACACCGACGAGCATGAGGCCTGCGAGCATGAACACGAGCGAGCGGCGTTGAGTCTGAAACATGAGCGGGGACTCCTCGGCAGGGGGCGGGCTCTTGAAGCCATCGACCTCATCTCCGTCCCTCTCATCACTCAAACGAGTGACTCGTGCGTCGCGTACAGTGCGTAGGTGACGGACGCCCGCGCCGAGCGGCTGGAGAGCGACCTTGCACACGGCTCTCCGCTCGACGGGGTCGAGGTCGGCGCCGGCGGGTCCGAGCCCGAAGGCACGTTTCCGCTTACCCATGGCGCGTTTCGCACGGCGCGGCACTTTCCGGCGCTCGATGGGCTCCGCGCCCTCAGCGTCGCGCTCGTCTATTTCTTCCATACGAACCCATCGCTGACCGCGTTTCTCAGCGGCTGGGAGGGAGTGACGACGTTCTTCCTCCTCAGCGGGTTCCTGATCACGACGCTGCTCCTTCGGGAATACGAGGACACCGGCCGCCTCTCGCTCGCAGCCTTCTACGTGCGGCGCGTCTTTCGGATCTTCCCGCTGTACTTCTTCGTGCTGGGGGTCCACTACGTCCTGATCGTGCAGGCGGGGATCGGGCAGAACGCCTCGCAGCTCAAGGCGGCGATGCCGTGGTACCTCACGTACATGAGCGAGTGGGGGCCGCACCCCGACTCGACGCCGTTCTCGCAGAGTTGGACGCTCGGAATCGAAGAGAAGTTCTATTTCGTCTGGCCGCTCCTCATCGCGGTGCTGCTGCACCGTTCTCTGCGCGTCAGGCTCGGAGTCGTCGTCGCGCTCGTCCTCGTCCCGATCCTCACGCTGCCCTTGGGCCTGTCGCCGTCCAGGCAGGAGATCGTGTTCACCGCCTACGGACGCATCCTGATCGGCTGCCTGATCGCGATCTGCCTGCACGAGGCGCGCCTCTACAAGCGACTGCGCTTCCTGGGCCGTCACGCCTGGTCGCTCGTCGTGGTCGTCGTCTTCGTCGGCTCGCTGCTCCTCGTCGAGGCCTGGCACAGCAACTGGAGCACGTACGCATTCCCGTTCGCGGCCGCACTGCTGTTGATCTCGATCACACTCGGCGACGGCGTCGGCTCGAAGGTCCTCTCGCTGCGAGCCGTGAGGTACGTCGGGACGCGCGCGTACGGCATCTATCTGCTCGACAGCCTCGCCAACCGCGCGGCCGGGTACGTGATCCACAACCCCAGCGACTGGCCGCACACGATCCTCTCGTTCGTCCTCCGCTTTGCGATCGCGCTCGCGATTGCGGACGTGATGTTCCGCACCATCGAACGGCCGATGATCGCCGTCGGCAAGCGACTTTCCCGTCGGGTCAGGGCAGCGGCGCCGGCACCGACGCTCGAACGCACGTCGACCGCCTAGAAGAACGGCGGGTACCTTGGGATTGAGCGATGAGGAGGGGGGAACTCTGCCCAGCGTGAGTGAATCGCGTAACAGCTCTCGCTCGACTCGTCGGGGTTGGGGCCTCGTGCTCGGGGTCGTGTTGCTGTTGGTCGTGGGGACGACCCTCGGCCTGTTCTTGCTGCCCGGCGATCGCACCGCGGCGTCGTCGACGAGCACGCGAAGCGTTCGTCAACCGACTCCTCCCCTGACGACGACAACGGCAGCCACCGCGACCACGCGGACGACCACAGCAGGGACGACGACCACGGCTCCGACCACCACGGTCCCGGCGCCGACCGGGCCGCTCGACCTGCCGCTCCCGGTCCCGGCCCGGGACGTCTGGCACACGTATGTCGTCGATCTCGTGTTCGGGCGCACCGACGGCACAACCGTCCGCCCCGGCTCGCTTCGCGTCTGGGCGGACGGGGCCGCCACGCCCGTGATCGACGTCTCGGACGTCAACACGCTGCAGCGATTCGACGGCGTCACTCAGAAGTGGGTGCAGGTCTGGGAGGGCGACTACACGAGGGCCCTGCCCGAAGTCGCGCGTCAGAGCTTCGTCCTGACGCGCATCGGCAAGACCCTCGCGGAAGCGCTCGCCGACCGACCGTCCGCGATCGGGTCGACCGCTCCGGGCCAGTTCTACACCGGGTCCGGCGACGATCTCGGCCCGCCGAGCGTCGCGCGAATCGAGTCACGAAGCGCGACCGCAGCGCGCATCCCGGCGAGCCTCGGCGGGAACACTTCTCCTCCCGACCCGCTGCGCGACGTACGAGATCAAGCTCACGCCGAACTACGTCTCACCGCGCGACGGGGCGGCGAGCAACTTTCAGTCCGTCTGGGTCTACCCGAAGTCCGCGACGACGCCGTGGCGCTCGCCGGACAGCCTGCACGAGCAGGCGCGCTACCTCCTGGTCGACCCGAGGTCGACCGACAGCGACGGCCGCCGCGGCCAGGACGAGTTCTGGCTGGTGGTCGAGCGCAAGTGGCCGTCGGCCTTCGATCCGTCGGCGCACGGGAGCTGGGGCCTGCTCCTGAACTTCCACAACGTCGCCGGCGACGTCGGCTGGGACACCGGCAGCGGGGTGTCGGCCGTCGCGCTCAGCTGGGCCAAGAACCGACCTGCGCCGGACTTCCATCTCGAGTACCAGCCGAGCTCCTAGGTTTAGTCTAGATCACGCGGTCGTTGCCGCCGTCGACCGGCACCTGGGCGCCCGTGGTGCGCGCGAATGCCTCGCCGCACATGGCGACGATCAGCCGGGCGACGTCACGGCTCGTGATCTCGGCGCGCAGGACGTTGTTGGTGCGGTACTCCTCGACGGACAGCCCGTAGCTCGCCGCACGGCTCTGCCAGAACCTCGTCCGACCAGACTCCGGTGTCGAAGACGGCATTCGGATGCACGACGTTGACGCGGATCCCGTCCGCGCCCCATTCGAGCGCGGCGACGCGTGCGAGCTGCGTGAGCGCCGCCTTCGAGCTCGAGTAGGCAGCCGCGCCCGGCCCGGGGGCCGGCACGTTCTTCGACCCGTTGACGACGACGCGGCCGCCACGCGGTGCTTCACGAAGCAGCGGGTACGCAGCCTGCAGCACCACGAGCGCCGCATCGGCGTTCACGTCCATGACGGCCCGCCACTCTGCGGGGTCGAGCGACGCGATCGCGGCTCCCGCCGGGAAGACTCCGGCGTTCACGACGAGCATGTCGAGGCCGCCGAAGCTGCGAACAGCGGCGTCCGAGTGATGAGCGAACCTGGTCGCGATCGGTGACGTCGCACCGGAGGCCGAGCACCGCGTCGTCCGACCACAACGTGCGGACGGCCGGGTCACGGTCGAGCGCGACCACGGCGGCCCCTTCGGCGAGAAACGCCTCGGCACAGGCCTTCCCGATCCCGGAGGCGGCGCCGGTGATCGCGACGACCTCGCCCGTGAACGGCGGCGCGGTGCCGGCACGGCCGAGCTTCGCCTGCTCGAGCTCCCAGTACTCGACGTCGAAGATGTCCGAGCGCGGCAGCGCCTGCCACGACTCGAGAGCAGCCGCCCTCGAGACGATCTGCACCGTGTGGCTGTAGATGTCGTCGACCATCCGCGCGCCGGCTGCGCTCGGCCCCACGGCGAGCACGCCGAGCTCCGGGTCGACGACGACCCGTGGTGCAGGGTCAAGCATCTCGAGCGCCGAGTCCGGGCCGGCGTGCTCGTCGAAGTACGCCCGGTAGGCCTGCGCGAAGGCCTCGACGTCACGGCCGAGCAGCGGGATCCGCTTCGTCCGGAGCACATGGTCGGGCGTCGCGGGTCCGCTGCCGACGAGGTCGGCCACGTCTGCACGCTGGGCGAACGCTGTTGCGCTCGCGTCGCTCGATTGCCGCACGATCATCGGGCGCCCGGCCGCGGCCGAGATCCGCGCCCGAAGCGCTGCGATCTCCGGGGCCAACCGGCCCGGGAGTGCGAGTCGGCTCGAGCGCGACGTTCCACGCACCGCGCGCGTCGAGGTACGCCTCGGCGAGCCCGACGAGCTCGATCGTCCGCTCGTACGACGTTCGCGCATCGTCCGCGAAGGTCACGAGGCCGTGGCCCATCAGCACGAGGCCGCTCACGGCGCCCGCCCGTCGGCCTCGGCCCACGCCTCGACGCACCGCTTCGCGAGCGCGAAGCCGGGCATCACGTACTCGACGACGACCACCGAGTCGCCGTAGAGCTCCTCGACGCGCGCCCGGCCGCTCGGCGTGTTCATGACGCTGATCAGCGCGTCGGGATGCGTGTGATCGACGAACCGAAACGGCAGGATCGCGTGCAGGATCGCCTCGACCGACGGCGCGGGCGACTGCGGATCGATCGTCGCCACGCGCATCTGCCTCGCCATCTCCGTGTCGGACAGCGATCGAGTCTCGAGAGGGCGAGCAGGTCGTCGAGCCGGACAGGCGCGAAGCCGCGCTCGGTGATCGTCGCGAGGTCGGACCCGCTTCCCTTGATGTAGAGGAGCTCGCGCGGCCTGCCCGTGGAGGTCGCGCTCGGTGATCTTGACGGAGGTGTTCCCGCCCCCGTGGAGGACCAGCGACGGGTCGCTCCCGAGCAGCCGGGACGTGTACACGCGCTTGCCGAGATCGCCGTCGAACGAGGCCGCGGCGGTGTCGTCCCAGAGGCTCTCCATAGGTCTCCGCGACCCACTCTACGGAGGATCACGGAGCCTGTTGGTTCCAGGCATTTGAACTAGACCAACGTGGTGGATCCCGCAGGTCCTTGAGAGAGCCTACGGGCGAACTTCGCACCTAGACTGGAAAGTGGGTGGACCTGCGCGACTACTACGACGATCACTGGACCCATGTCCCCGAAGGGGGAGTCGACTACACCCGCTTGCAGTACGTGCTCGATGCGCTCGAGCCGGGTGAGCGCGTGCTGGATTCGGGCTGCGGTCCCGGCTTTCTCGCCGCGATGCTCCGCGACCACGGCTGCGACGTGACGTGCATCGACGTCTCGCGCGTCGGGCCCGAGCGCACCCGCGCCCGGGGCGTGAGCGCGCAGCAGGTCGACCTCGACACCGACCGCGCCCCGTTCGAGGACGGCTCCTTCGACACGGTGATCGCCAACTCGAACCTCGAGCACCTCTTCTACATGCATCGCCATGTCGCCGAGCTGTCGCGGCTCGTGCGGCCGGGAGGCAAGTTCATCTGGCTCGTCCCCAACATCGGCCATTGGCGGTATCGCTTCTGGCTGCTCTTCGGGCGCTTCCCGTACGTCCCGGAGAGCCCGACCGACGAGTACCACATCCGGTATGTGACGGCCTACGAGGGCCGGCGCATCCTGCGTGACGCCGGGTTGACGAACATCCGGCTGCGCGGGCACGCAGGCACGTGGGTTCGCGGCCTCTATCCGCGGGTCCTGGTCAACAAGCACACGAAGCGCTTCGTCGACCCACCGTACGAGCTCTTGACGCGGTTCAGGCCGTCGTTCTTTGCACGCTATCTTTGTTTCTACGCGATCAAGCCGTCTTAAGGGGGAGAGACGATGAGACGAGAGACGCTGACCGACCCGAGAAGGCTGCGCAAGCGGGTCCGGCAGAAGAGCAACATGGCGGCGAAGTACGTCTCGTACGAGATGGAGCTGGAGACGGCGCCGACCTTCCCGGACCGGGTCTACGTCGAGTCGACGAACGTCTGCAACCTCGATTGCATCATGTGCCCGACCGGCTTGCACATCGACACGCGGCCGAAGGGATACATGGAGTGGGATCTCTACACGACGATCATCGACGAGATCGCGCCGTTCGCGGAGGCCGTCGTGCTGCACTCGTGGGGCGAGCCGCTCCTGCACAAGCGGATCCTCGACATGATCCATTACGCGAAGGACCGAGGCCTCTGGGTCGAGACGTCGACGAACGCGACGCGGCTCGACGAGGACACCGCCCGCAAGCTGATCGAGTCGGGTCTCGACCGCATCTACCTGAGCATGGACGGCCTCACGAAGGAGACGTACGAGAAGGTCCGGGTCAAGGGGAACTACGAGGTCGTGCGGGGGAACATCGAGCGCTTCCTCGATCTCAAGCACGAGCTCGGTTCGCCGATCGAGGCCGACATCCAGATCGTTCGCCTGTCCGAGACCGACGCCGAGGTCGAAGACTTCGTCAAGCAATGGAAGTCGAGCTATGCCGATCTGATCAACATCAAGGAGCTCGACACCTGGGGCGGCCAGATCGACGAGGTCAGCTCGCTCGCCGTCGAGGAGTCCGTCGACGACCCGAACCTGAACCGCAAGCCATGCCCGAACCTCTGGTACCACGCGCACATCCACTGGGACGGCGTGCTCGTCTCGTGCTCGCGGGACTACGACGCAGTCACACCGCTCGGCAACGTTCGCAACGGCGGCGTGCTCAAGACGTGGCACGGGGCCCGGATGCGGATGATGCGGCGCTGGCACACCCAGGGGAACTTCTGCGCAACGCAGTGCGTCGACTGCACCGAGTGGTCCTGGTGGAACCCGACGCCGTTCGGCGGCGGCGGCACCGGCGGGAAGACCGAGAAGGTCAGGACCGAGGAGTCGATCCACGACGAGCACGAAGCGCAGGTGAAGCTGCTCCCCGTCCTGAACAACGGCTCGGCGGCACCGCGAGACGCTGCATGACCCAGGCGCGCAAGGCTGAGATGGTCGACACCGGTCTGCCTGCTGCCGAAGAGCTGGATCTGGCGTCGGTTCGCGCCGGAGACCGATCTGCTGAAGACCGAGGCATCTGCCCGACTGAAGCGATTCAGGCGGTTTCACCGCCTCGGCGTTCCCTGCCTGCTCTTCGTCGGGCCGTACACGAAGCAGGGCGGGCTCGACATCGCGATTCAGGCTGCCTACACGCTGCGCGCGCAATTCGAGAGCCTCAGGCTCGCGACGATTCCGTTCGGCCCGGTCGATCAGCGGTTCCTCGACGACTGCGAGATGCAGGCGCTCGGGCTCGGCCATCGCGGCATCGTCGAGTGGACAGTCGAGGAGGACGAGCTTCCGTTCTGGTTCGCGACATCGTCGATCGTCTGCGCACCGGGGCCCGAGTGTGCGCCGGTGCAGGCCGCCGCGAGACTCGCCGCGGCCGCGGGGCGACCTTTCGTCGGCGCCGACGTCGCGCCTCTCCGGGCCGAGCTGTCCGGAGAGACGCAGTGGGTCACGCTCGTTCCGCCCGGCGACGTCGACGCGCTCGTCGACGCGTGCACGCTGCTCCTCGGGAGCCCCGATGACGCTGCGGCACGCGGCGCGGCCGCGCGGGCTCGCGCGGAGGAGCGGTTCGGCTCGCCGGCGCACGCGTCGGCGAGCCCGCAGAGCGTCGCGAGCTAGCCACTAGCGTCCGTCGAGCCAGGCCTGTCGAAGCGCCGTCAGCGCACCCGCGGGATCAGCGCCTTCGTGCTCGCAGGAGACGCAGCCGTCGAAGCCCTGTGCCGCGAGCTCGCCGCGCAGGCCCGCGATCTCGAGTGCGCCCGTGCCCGGGAAGGCCGCCGGTGGACGGTCGAGCAGGCGCGTGCGAAGCCGTCGACCGAGGAGGGCCTGGAGCGGCGTGCGCGCGGAAGCGTCCTTCAGGTGGACGTGGGCGAGGTGGGGGCCGAGCGAGCGCGCAGCGTCCTCGGGCCGTTCGCCGGCGGCGAGCGCATGGCCCGTGTCGAGGCAGGCGGTCAGGGCCGGCGCGCCACGCAGGGCCGCGAGCACGCGCCGGGAGGTGTCGAGCGGCTGGTCCCAGTGATTCTCGACCGCGACTGTCAGACCGTCGGGGGTGAGCCTGGCGAGCCGCTGGACGAGCTCGGGCCGGACACAGAGGACGACCGTCCGTGCGCCGACGGCTTCGGCCAGGGCAAACGCCCGCGTCGGCGTGACGTCGTCCGCGCGGTAGTAGCCGCCAGCGCTGACTGCCTGGACCTGGAGGCTGCTCTGTCCGACGACCGCGGCGGCGCGGTGGGGCTCGTCGCCGTGACCGAGCCACAGCTCGACGTCGGTGAAGCCGATCGCGGAGAGCCGTTCGAGTGCCGCGTCGAGCGGCAGGTCGCGGAAGGCGTACGTATGGCCGGCGAGGCGCATGCCTCCCGTCAGGGACGAGGCTCTCGCTGCCTGCGCTCGACCTCCGCCTCGGCTTCCTTGCGCCACTCACGATGCTTGCCGCGCCCGGTCAGGCGGGTCAGGAGGGCCATCGAGCCGCGCAGAACGGCGGCCGACGCGTTCGTCAACGTCCGCTCGACCGAGGTCAGGGTGCGCATGAAGCTCACGCGCCGCATCGTACTGACGGGTTCCCGACGTGGTCGAATGAGATCCGATGACTAGGAGAGCGGCGATCTCGAGCCTCTCGCGCGAGACGATGAATCCGTATCTCTCGCAGCTGTACGACGCGCTCGCCCGCGAGGGCGTGCCGAGAGGGCCGGACGCCGAGCTCGGCGCGCGTTGGCTGCTCGGCCATCGCTCGACCGTCCTGTGGCTGCACGCGCACTGGCCGTACTCGCTCTACCGCTGGCACCGCGGTCCGGAACGCCTTCGCGGCCCGCTCTCGTGGGCGAAGCTCGGACTGTTCGTCGGACGTCTCCGCCTCGCCCGCGCACTCGGCTACCGCATCGTCTGGACGATCCACCAGGTCTACCCCCACGATTCCGTCGACCGGCGACTCGACCGCGCCGGGCTCGGAGCACTTGCCCGCGCCGCCGACGTCCTGCTTGCGCATGACGCCTTCACGGCGGCGACGGCCGCCCGGGAGCTGGGTCTCGACCCGACCCGCGTGAGGGTCGTGCCCCACGGCAACTACGTCGCCGCCTATCCGCCCGGACGCCCGCGCGAGATCGTGCGCGACGAGCTCCACGCGGCGCCCGGCGACTGCGTGCTCCTCTGCTTCGGCGAGCTGCGCGGCGACTCGGACGTCGACGTGCTCCTCGAAGCGTTCAAGGCCGTGGCGGATCCGGGTGTGCGCCTCGTCGTCGCCGGCAACGTCAAGGATCGAGCGGCGCTGGCCGCACTCGAGTCGAGCCGCGGCGACCTGCGGATCCTGCAACGGCGCGGATTCGTGCCGTTCGAGTCGGTGGCCGAGCTCTACGGCGCTGCCGACGCAGCCGTCGTCCCACGTGGCAACGGCGGTACGTCGGGCTCGCTCGTTCTCGCCCTGTCCCTCGGCGTGCCCGCGATCGCGGCCGATGTCGCCACCTATCGGGAGCTGACGGGCGACGGCGATGCCGCCTGGCTCTTCGAGGCCGGCGATCCCGCGTCGCTCGCGCAGGCGATCCGTGACGCGGCGGGGTCGGAGGCCGAGCGCCGGCGAAAGGCAGCTGCCGCGGTCGTCGCGGCCGCGGCACTCGACTGGTCGGGCAGCGCCCGGCTGATCGCCCAGGTACTGGACCCGTGAGATGAGCAGCGAGCGGACGAGCCACGACGAGCTCGACACCAAGATCATGCGCAGCTCCGCCTGGGCGGTGTTCGGGTTCGGCGGCCAGAACGTGCTTTCGCTCGTCACGACGATCGTGCTCGCACGACTGCTCGTGCCCGCCGACTTCGGTCTCGTCTCGCTCACGGTCACGCTGCTCGCGGTTGCGCACCTCGCGCAGGAGTCGGGGCTCGGCGCAGCGCTGATCGTGCACAAGGGCGATCTGCGCAAGGCGGCGGCGTCCGTGCTCGTCTTCTCACCGGTCGTCGGGCTCGCGATGTACTCGGTGATCTTCGCGCTGGCGCCCCTGCTCGCCGACGTCTTCCACACGCCGCGCCTCACCGAGGTGCTCCGCGTGACGGCGCTGATCGTGCCCCTGCGCGGGCTCGCGATCATGCCGCAGGCGCTCCTCCAGCGCGCGATGCTCTTCGCCCCGGTAGCCGGGATGGAGATCGCCGGCGGAATCGCCCAGGCGCTCACGGCGATCGTGCTCGCGATCGCCGGAGCCGGCGTGTGGAGCCTCGTGGCCGGGCAGATCGCTGCGGCGTTCGCCCAGCTCGTCGTCGCGTGGTGGTTCACGCCGTTCCGGCCTTCGCCGCGGGAGGCCGACTGGCTCACGCTGCGGACACTGGCCCGCTTCGGTCGCCATGTCGGTGCCGCGAACATCATCAACTACGGCAACGCGACTGCCGAGGGCGTCGTGATCGGGCGCGTCCTCGGGACGAAGCCCCTCGGCTACTACAGCGTTGCCAGCCGGCTCGCCCAGATGCCCGTGAACGTCCTCGGGAACATCCTCGGGCGCGGCGTGTACGCGGCGATGGCGCAGATCAACGACGACCTCGAGGGCGTCAAGCGGATCTGGCTGACCAATCTGCAGCGCGTCGCGCTGCTGACCGTCCCGTCGTCGATCGGGATCGTCTTCGTCGCCCGGCCGCTCGTCGAGGTGCTCCTCGGCAGCAAATGGACGGCGGCGATCGTGCCGCTGCAGATCCTGACGTTGAACGGGATCGTGCGGACCTTCTCCGCCACCTCCGGCGAGGTGTTCCAGGCGCTGCACCGTGCGCAGTACCGCGTGTACGTCGAGGTTGCGCACCTCGTGCTCGTCGTCCCCGCGCTCGTGATCGGGGCCAAGGCGGACGGCATCGTCGGGGTCGCAGTGGCGGTGGTGCTCGTCAACGTGGCGACGGGGCTGCCCGTGCTCGTCGTGCTGATGCGGCTGCTCGGCGCGTCGATGCGCGACCTCGTCGCCTCGATCGGGCGGCCTGCGATCGGCTGGGTGCTGATGACGGTGGCGCTCGCCCTGGCGTTGCCGCTCGTCGACGGCCTGTCCTCGTTCGCCTCGCTCGTTGCGCTCGTGGTCGTGGGCGGCGGCCTCTACGCCGTCGCGGTCGCGCTCTTTTCCCGCGACCTCGTGCGATCGATGTGGCTGAGCCTGCGCGGGACGTCCGCGTCAGGCTGACGCGGCGACGGGGTCTGCTGTCTCGCCGGCCCGGGCCAGCCTGTCGAGCGCGGCCACGGGCGACTGCACCGCAGACAGGGGCTCTGCGGGCGCGCGCAGTGTCGCCGGATCGACGAACAGCCGCAGCCAGCGTTCGGTCACATAGGCGCGCCAGAGCTCTGCCGCGCGGTTGCCGCCGGCACGATGCTCGTCGAGTGCAGCGAGCACCTTCGCGGGGTCGAAGTAGCCCCGGCCGGCGAAGGTCGCGGACGCGAACATCTGCTCGAAGTCGTCGGCCAGTTCGCCGTCGCGCAGCCAGATCGCCTCGTCGGTCGTGAACCCCTGCTTCTCGGCCCGGTCGACCACCTCGTACGGGACGACATCTCGGACAGCCTCCCGGAGCGCCCACTTGGTGAAGCCGTCGTGCAGCAGGTCCTCGCTCTCCAGGGCCCGCGCAGCCTCGACGAGGTGGACGTCGAGGAACGGGTTGCGCGTCTCGAGCGAGAACGTCATCGAGTTGCGGTCGGCGTGGTGGTTGTATGCCGGCAGTGGGAAGACGGCGAGGCCGTAGTCCTGGTGCGAGGCGAGGCTCGCCGCCGGCGCGGGTCGTTCGGCCACCTCGACTCCGGCGGCCAGCCAGTCCGGGCGACCGACCCCGCGCCGGTAGGGCGCGACGACCAGGCGGACGACGTCCTTCGCCGAGCGGATGAGGGAGGTGCCGATTCGCCGCCGCCTTGCGCGGGCTTCACGGACGAACGCGGCCAGCTTCCCTCGCCGTAGGAGGGAGAGCAGGAGCGGCGGATAGTGGAAATGGTGGTAGCCCGACAGCACCTCGTCTCCGCCCTGCCCGTCGAGCAGGACGATCACGCCGGCGTTTCGCGCCAGCTCGTCGACCTTGCGCTGCCCATAGACGCTCGGGCTGTGGAACGGCTCGTCCATGTGCCAGACGACAGAGTCGAGCTCGGCCATCAGGCCCTTGAACGTCGGCAGCACCGTCTCGTTCTCCGAGCCGGCGGTCGAGACCACGCGTTTCGCATACGGGTATTCGTCGATCGCGGAGTCGCTCGAGCGCGACGTGAACGACCTCGGCGCGTCGACGCCGGCGTCCCGCCGCAGCGCGGCTGCGACCGCGAGGATCGACGACGAGTCCATGCCGCCCGACAGCGCGACGCCGACCGGGACGTCACTCCGAAGGCGCAAGCGCGATCGCGCGGTCGAGCAGGGTGCGGATCCGAGGGCCGGCAGGCTCCGCGAGCCTCCGCGTGCCGGCTCGAGGGTGTACCAGCGTTGTGGCAGGGACGGCGCCTCGTAGGGGCGAACCTGCAAGTAGCTGCCGGGCGGTACCTGGTAGACGCCTTCGAACATCGTCTCTTCGGTGTGGTCGGCGATCCCGTAGGCGAGAAACTCGAGCACGCGTGCGTCGTTCGGCGTCCGTGGGACGCGTCGTCGATCAGCAGGCCCTTGATCTCGGAGGCGAACCTGAACCGCCCGCCTGCGCTCGTGTAGTACAGCGGCTTGACTCCGAAGCGGTCGCGGGCGCAGGAGCAGCGTCGACGACGCGCTGTCCCAGATCGCGAAGGCGAACATTCCGTTCAGGCGATCGAGCATCCCGACGCCCCACTCGTCGTACGCCGCGAGCAGCACCTCCGTGTCGGAAGCGGTCACGCATTCGCCGGCCGAGCTCGCGAAGCTCGTCGCGCAGCTCGATGTAGTTGTAGATCTCCCCGTTGAACGTCGAGCCACGCTGTGCCGTCGTGGTTCGGCATCGGCTGGTGGCCGGCGGGAGAGAGGTCGATGATCGAGAGCCTGCGATGCCCGAGCGTGACGGGGCCGTCCTCGAGCATCCCCGCGTCGTCGGGGCCGCGATGCCGCAGCGTGTCCGTCATCTCGCCGACGAGGGCGCGCGCCGGCCCGAGCCCGTGCTCCAGGTCGACACAACCCGCAATGCCACACACTCAGGGACCACCCCCCGGCCGAGTGGACGCTTGCCACCACGAAATCACTCTAGTTATGCGGCTGCCGGCCAGGGATGTCCGACGTTGGTCGAGGGTCGCCCGTCCCATCGGCTGAGACGGCCCTTGGTGGGGCCCAGTCCGTCCGAGACCCCTCTACACTGCTTGCAGGGATGAGTGTTGCGGATGTCTACCGCGCTCTGTGGCGCCGGCGGCTGCTGATCGTCGTCTTGACGCTGGCGACGCTCGCCATCGACGCCTTCTTCACGTCGCAGCAGACGAAGCTCTACACCGCGTCCTCCCTCGTTCGCGTCGAGCAGAAGAGCACGACCGCCGCCGACCAGTTCGGTTCGCTGCAGACCGGCGCGCTGCTTGCGCAGACCTACGCGGTCATCGCCGAGTCGTCGTCGATCGCGGACCGGGTCAAGCAGGAGCTCGGCCCGTCGGTGCCGGCGTCCGCCATCAAGATCAAAGCTGCCCAGGTAGGCAACATCGAGCTGTTCAAGGTCTCGGCGACGAATGCGGATCCGGTGCTGGCCGCTCGCATCGCCAACGCGGTGCCGGTTGTCCTGGCTCAGTGGGCGAAAGAGAGCCCCGGGAACTCGCCGGATGTGATCAACACGGTCGACCGCGCGTCGCCGCCGACGAGCCCGAGCTCTCCGAACATGAAGCTCAACCTGCTGCTCGGGCTCCTCATCGGGCTCGTGCTGAACTGCGGGATCGTTCTGCTCGCCGCTGCCTTCGCCGACCGGATCGGCGACGCGGAGGATCTCGAGCATCTGACCGGCCACCGCGTGATCGCGACCATCCCCACGCTGCCGCTCGGGACGGTCGGCGACGTTGCGCCGCCGGGCCGCCCGGCCGAGGTCTCGAGGCTGACACCGAGACGAAAGACACGCGAGTCACTCGGGAACGAATCCGGTGGCTAGGCGCTCGGGAGCTACCGTCGGCCGGCCGTCGCTGATCGACGTCGCCTCGCCCTCGGTCGAGAGTCATCCGCGCGCTGCGACTCGCGCTCGTGCTCAAGCGCGGCGCGACGGCCGGCTCGAACGTGGTGGTCACGAGCGCCGAGCCCGGGGCCGGGAAGTCGACGATCGCGGCCAACCTGGCGCTCGTCTCGGGGATCTCCGGGGCGAAGGTGCTCCTGATCGACGGCGACCTCCCGCGGCCCGTCCAGCATTCGATCTTCAGCCTGCCCAGAGGGCCAGGGCTCGTCGAGTTCCTCGCGACGAGCGGCGACCTCGGCAACTTCGTCCAGCGCGGCGCCGCAAACGTCGACGTGCTGACGATCGGGCGGGAGATCCCGCGAGCGACCGAGCTGTTCACGGCGCCGCGGATGACCGAGCTGTTCGAGAAGGCCGCCGAGCAGTACGACGCGATCATCGTCGACACTCCGCCCGTCCTCGTGAGCGCCGACGCCGCGACGATCGCGACGCGAGCCGCACTCGAGGTGCTCTTCGTCGTCGCGCGCACGACGCGCCGCCACGACGTGACGCGGGCGCTGCGGCGGCTCGAGCTGGTCCAGGCGCCGATCGCAGGCCTCGTCCTGAACCGGGAGGGACGTCAGGACACGTACGGCTACGGCGCGTAGCCATGCGGGCGCTGCGCGCTACGCCCGACGCTCCGCTGTACCTGACCGCCGCAGCGCTGACGGCCGCGACGGCGCTGATTCTCGACCGGCTCGGGCCGACCGCCGCACTCGCGTTCGCCCTGCTTCCGCTCGCCGCGATCGCGCTGGCCTTGCTGGTCGGGCCGATGCGGATCGCGCTCTACGCGGCGGTGTTCGTCTTTCCGCTCAGCGGGATCAGCTTCCTGGCGGCTCCCGTTCCGTTCGGGGGCGCGAACCTGCGGTTCCAGGATCTGATCGTGGCCCTGGCGGTCGGCTCGTGGGCGTTTGCGGTGCTGCTCGGCCGGGTGCGCGGAGAGAAGACGCCGCCGGTGCCGGCCTCACCCGTGGTCGGCTGGCCGCTGGTCGCGTTCGGCGTGCTGATCGTGATCCCGCTGCTCC
This sequence comes from uncultured Thermoleophilia bacterium, assembly GCA_963846895.1. Classification (GTDB taxonomy): domain Bacteria; phylum Actinomycetota; class Thermoleophilia; order Gaiellales; family Gaiellaceae; genus PALSA-600. Next base: position 21,809 of record CAWJXR010000008.1, read on the forward strand.
GCGGCCACTACGCCTACGGCGCACATGTGCTCGGACAGCCGCTTCGCCTGATCGGCTACGCGGCAATCGTCGTCACGCTCGCAGGGGCGACTCCGGCGCGCGTCCTGCACCTGCTGCGTGTCGTCTTCTACACGGGCGCGGTCGTCAGCATGCTCTGGGCGGTGTACTACATCGCGACCGGCGGATCACAGTCCGCATCGGTCGACCTGTCGACCGGCGGCAGCAGGCCGCTCGCGATCTCGACGAGCCTCTACTGCGCGGGCGCGCTCTTCCTCGCGCTGCTCACAGTGCGCACCGCGCCAAGCCGGGCGCGGAGCCTGCCGCATCTCGTGATCGCCGGCCTCGGCCTCGTCGGGGTCGTGCTCGGTTTCGGACGGGGCGTCTTCGCCGCGGTGGCGATCGTCCTCGTCTGTCTTCCTCGTCGCGTCCAAGGGGATCCGCCGCGGCGTGCTCGTCGGGATCCCGCTCGCATTGCCGATCGTGCTCCTCGCGGCTGATCTTCGTCATGCACACCGCGCCGGCCGTGGTCACGTCGTTCCAGCACCGGATCTCGGCGCCGCCGGCACAGGACGCGAACGTGATCTGGCGGGAGCGTGCGAACGCCGCCGTGCTGGCTCAGGTGCGCGAGCAGCCGATCGTCGGCGTCGGCTTCGGCCGCGGATCGACGTTCTACATCAACGTGAAGAGCTCGAGCGGGTTCCTCGTGCCGGTCCGGCAGGACATCGGCCAGGACCCGCACGACGGCTATCTCTTCCTGCTCGCGGGCGGCGGGATCCTCGCGCTCGGCTCGTTCCTCGCCTTGATCGCCGTGTTCACGATCGACGCGTGGCGTCGGTATCGAGGAAGCATCGACGACACGGAGAGGCTCCTGATCCTGTGGGCCGTGCGCGACCCTCTTCTGCTTCCTGTTCGAGGCGGGCTCGGGGACGATGTTCGAGTTCCCGAGCGACCTGCTTCCGATCTGGGCGCTGCTCGTGCTCCCCGGCCTCGTGCCGCTCGAGGTCGCGGGCCGGCCGCCCGGCTGCGCCGGCCCGCGCCGTCGCGTGAAACCACTCCGCATCCTCGCCGTCTCGATGAGCGCGCGCCCGCACGGCATCGGCGGCATGGAGGATCACCTCCATACGCTGACCGAAGAGCTGTCGCGGCGGGGCCACGAGGTGAGCGTGATCACCGCGCGCCATCCCGACGGCATCCAGTCGGAGACGATCGACGGGGTCGAGTGGATCTACGTCGACAGCGACCCGCACTGGCTTGCGCCCCGGTGGGACCCCGAACTCGAACGCGCCGTTCGAGCGCTGCTCGGGACGCGGACGTTCGACGTGCTCCACAGTCAATCGTCGAGCGCGCTGTCGCTCGTGCGGCAGGCCGGTCCCGGGCCAGCCCCCGATCGTGCTCTCGCTGCACGGCAACTACCTCTCGATCGTCGCCGCCTCGGTCCGGTCGGGGATCGCGTCACGGTCGGCGCGAGGGGCGGCCCGGGCGGCGCAGTCGATCGCCCACCTGTCGAGCCTCCACTTCCGCGACGGCAACTGGCGCGCCTTTCGCGACTGCGAGGCGTCGGTGCCGTCACGGCGCAGATCCGTCCGTCGACGTGGTCTCATCTCCTGCGTCCGAGCCACGTCCATGTCGTGCGCAGCGGGGTCGATACCAGTCTGTTCTCGCCGCGTGATCGAGCCGAAGCGCGCCGCGAGCTCGCGCTCGAGCCCGGAGTGCCGATCGCGCTCTGCGTCGGCCGCCTCGACCGGGGCAAGGGGCCTGACGTCGCGATCGAGGCGCTCGCCCGGCTCTCGGCCGACGACGCTCGCCTGATCCTGGCCGGCGACGGACCATGGCAGGGCGAGTTGCAGGCGCTGGCGGCAAGGCTCGGGGTGGCGGACCGCGTGATCTTCACCGGACGCATCACCGCCAGAGCTCGTCGCAACCTATCTCTGCGCGTGCGACGTCTTCGTCTTCCCGATCACGGCTGGCCGAGGCGGGCCCGCTGGTCGTCGCGCAGGCGATGGCGACCGCCACGCCGATCGTCGCGTCGCGGATCGGCGCGGTGCCCGAGATGGTCGCCGGGCCCCAACGGCGATGCCGGGCTGCTCGTCCGGCCGGGGCGGCCCGCCGAACTCGCAGCTGCGATCGAGCGGCTTCTCGGCGACCCGGCGCTCCGTGCAGCGTCTCGGCGCGAACGGACGCGCCGCCGTGCTCGACGGGATGACGGTCGAGCGCATGGCCGACGCGATGCTGCTTGTCTACGAGGCGGCACTCGGAGGTGGCGGCGCGGCCTCGGCCAACGGCACCGGCTAGAGATCGACCCGCGCGTTCGTGCGCATCGACTCGACCGCGGCAAACGTCGTCGCCGTCGTATCGATCAGGCTCTCGAGCGAGAACGTGGGTGCCTTGCGGCCGCGCACGACGTCGAGGAAGTCGGCGACCTCCTCCGCATGCCCTTTGCCGCCCGAATACTTGCGCCGTTTGCTCGACCTGCCGGAGTGGAAGTCGACTCGCGTGAAGTTGTGCAGGACGGCCGTCTTCCCGCCCGACGAGATCTCGCACCATTCCTTCGGCACGGACTCGTCGCCGTTCGCGAGGTAGATAAGCGTTGCAACCGAGCCGTCGTCGTAGGTCACGACGATGCTCACCGTGTCCTCGCCGCTCGCCTCGATGTTCGCGGACCGCGCCGACTGGGCGTAGACGCGAAGCGGGCGCGCTCCGGTCAGGGCCTGAAAGACGTCGACGAAGTGACATCCTTCGCCGACGATCCGGCCGCCCTGCTCGTCCGACTGGACCCAGCTCGACTGCGGGATCCTGCCGGCGTTCACGCGATAGGTGACGACCATCGGCTCGCGCCGGTCGGCGAAGAACGACTGCACGTCGCGGAACGGCTGTGAGAAGCGGCGGTTGAAGCCGACGGCGAGGTAACGGCCGTGCTGTGCGGCTGCGACGGCGGCGTCGGCCACCCGTTCGAGCTCCGCGGCACTCACGGCCAGCGGCTTCTCGACGAACACGTGGCGGCCCGAGCTCAGAGCCTCGCAGGCGTAGGTCGCATGCGAGTCGTGCCGGGTCGCCACGAACACCGTGTTCGTGGCTTCGTCGCCGAGGATGGCAGCTGGATCGGTCGTCGAGAACGCAAAGCCGAACTTCCGCGCGACTGAGCTCGCACTGACCGGACGCGACGTCGCCACGCCGCGCAGCGGGACGTTCTCCTTGACGAGGGCCGGCAGGAGGTACGACTGCGCGAAGTTGCCGGCGCCGATGAAGCCGGCCGACACGGCAGCAGTCGCTGCGGTCGTGCTCACAGCCGTCGACGGAGACTCAATGCGCGGCGCGCTGTCCGACGCCGCCCGCTCCGGATACTCGAGGAGTACGGCGAGGTACTGCTCCTTCGTCTTGCCGGTGATCAGGTCATAGGCCTCGCGGGCCTCCGCGATCGGAATGCGATGCGTCACGAGCGCGAGCACGTCCAGCTTGCGCTCCGCGATCAGCGCGAGGAACGCCTCCATGTTCCGGTTCTCCGTCCAGCGCACGTGGCCGATCGGATAGTCGAGCCCCTGCTCCTCGTACAGCGGGTCGTAGCGGCCGGGCCCGTACGACGTCGAGATCCGAAGCTCCAGCTCCTTTTCGTAGAACGGCGACCGCGGCACGTTCATCCCGACGGCGCCGACGACGACCACGCGCGCCCGCGCTCGGGCGAGCTCGAGCGCCAGCTCGAGCGGCTCGCTCGACGGGGTCGACGCGGTGATGATCACGGCGTCGGTCCCGTACCCGTGCGAGAACGACTCGACCGCCATCGGGGCGTCGCTGCCGCTGCGGACACAGTCGTCGCAACCGAGTTGCCGCGCGAGGGCGAAGTGCGCGTCGTCGATGTCGAGGCCGACGACCCGGCAGCCCTGCGCCTTCAGCAGCTGAACCGTCAGGAGCCCGACGAGACCGAGCCCGATCACCGCGACGGACTCGCCGAGGCGGACGTCCGCCTGGCGAACGCCCTGAAGCGCGATTGCGCCCAGTGCGACGAAGGCGGCCTCGTCGAGTCCGACACTCCGGGGAACCGGTGTGAGGAGGTTCTTGCTCACCGACACGACTTCGGCGTGGTACGCCGTCCCGGCGCAGGCCACTCGATCACCGGGCGAGATCCCGTCGACGGCGGACTCGAGGACGATGCCCGCGGAGCTGTAGCCGAGCTCCTTGTAGTTGTCGAGTCGGTTCTGAACCTTGCGATAGGTCGCCATGACACCCTCGCGTTTGGCGTTATCGAGGACCTGGCGGGCGAGGTCGGGCCGGGAGCGCGCCTTGCCGATCATCGACGCCTGTGCCGTCTCGACGGAAGTTCGCTCGGTGCCGGCGCTGATCAGCGAGCACTCGTTGCGCACGAGGACCGCGCCGGCGCGGAGCCGGGGAGTCGGGAGCTCCTCGACCCGTAGCTCGCCTGTCTTTTGGTATTGGGTCACCTGCAGCATCGCTGTCTCCGGACCCAGCTCACTTTACGTCGCCTCGGCGTCGAAGAGCTCCGCCATTGCTGTTTCGAAGCGCTCGAGCGTGAAGCGCTCGACGAACGCGCGCCGCGCACGACGTGAGAACTCCGCGTAGGTGTCGGCGTCGCGCATCACCGTCGCGACTCCGGCGCTCAGCTCCTCGACGGTGTCGTCCGCCATGAGGTACCCCTCGACGCCGGAGCGGACAGTGTCGGGAATCGCGCCGACGGTCGTCGCGACGACCGGCAGCCCGAAGGCGAGCGCCTCGAGGATCGTGACCGGCTGGCCGTCCCACGAGGTCGGGTGGAGCAGGGCGTGCGACGAGCGGAAGAGCTGCCACTTCTGCTCGTCGACGAGCAGCCCGTGGAACTCGACGCTCTCCGCGAGGCCTTCCCTGGCCACGACGTCGAGGACTCGCTCGCGCATATGCTCGTCGGCCCATTCACCGACCAGGTGCAGATGGACGGGGTTGCCGCTCTCCTGCGCGCTGCGGGCGTATCCGAGCAGGGTGAAGATCCCCTTCGCCTCGGCGAGCTTGCCGACGTAGAGGAAGGTCGGCGGGCCGCTCCAGCCGTCGGTGCCGCGTCCGTCCGCAGGAACGCCGGGCGGCTCCTCGATCCCGTTCGAGACGACGACCGCGTTGTCGAGCCCGTGCGCCCGAAGCGTCACCGCGATTGCCTCGCCGAGGACGCGGATCCGCGCGAGCCGAGGTAGCAGCCACCCGCCGTATCGGGCCAGGGCCGAACGCCCGCGCAGGAAAGGGAGATCGGCGCCGGCGAGGTCGCCGACGACACGGATGCGGAGCGCGAGCGCCAGGAGCAGGATCGGGCTCGTTCGTACGAAGGACGGTCCGTCCTTCGGGACGTCGACGTAGAGCACCCGGGGCCGGTTCGCCAGCAGCCGGAGCGAGCTTCGGCCGACGAAGCGCGCAGCGAAGGCGACGTTCGAGGCCGTGAACCGGCCCTGGGACGCCTTGTCGTGGCCCTCCCGGCGGAAGGCAAGAATCGAGTACCGCCCCGCGAAGCACTGCTCGAGCTGCCGGCCGATCATCTCGCCGCCTCCGTACGGCGGCGGCGTCCGCAGGATGAGCAGCACGTCGGGCCTCGCCGGCGTGGTCGGGCTCGCGCTCACCGCGGGACGCGGGCGAGGACTTCGACGATTCGCCGGCCGGCCAGCCCGTCCCACTTCTCCGGCCGCCGCGGCGCCGGGCGGTCGCCGGCGATCGCCTTGCGAGCCTCGGCCAGGATCCGCGCGGGATCCGTGCCGACGACGACGTTCGTGCCCTGGCTGACCGTGACGGGCCGTTCCGTCGATTCGCGCAAGGTGAGGCACGGGACTCCGAGGACGGTCGTTTCCTCCTGGATGCCGCCGGAGTCCGTCAGGACCAGGCGCGCGTCCGCCACGAGCCCGACGAAGTCGAGGTAGCCGAGTGGCTCCGTCTGAATGAACGACGCCAGGCCGCTCAGCCGCTGGGCGATCGGCGTTCCCTCGAGGCGCGCGCGGGTACGCGGATGGACCGGGAAGACGAACGGGATCTCGGCGCTCAGCGCTGCGGCGACGTCGAGGACCTCCTCGAGCTGCCCGGGCTCGTCGACGTTCGACGGCCGGTGCAGGGTGAGGAGGGCGTACGGCTTGCCGTCGAGCCCGAAGCGGGCGGCGGCGTGGCGCTCAGCCGCCGCGCTTCTGAAGCGGAGCAGCGTGTCGATCATCGTGTTGCCGACGAAGTACACGGTCTCCGGGTCGATCCCCTCGCGCGCGAGGTTCTCGTCGGCATCGACGCTCGTGGTGAACAGGTGCGTCGAGAGATGGTCCGTCAGCCGGCGGTTGATCTCCTCCGGCATGAGCGGGTCGAAGCAGCGCAGGCCCGCTTCGACGTGCGCGACCGGGTAGCGCTCCTTGCGCGCGACGAGCGCGCACGCGATCGTCGAGTTGACGTCGCCGACGACGACCACGACACGGGGCCGGATGCGGCCGAGCACCTGCTCGAACTCGAGCATCACGCGCGCCGTCTGCGTGGCGTGGCTCCCGGAACCGACGCCGAGCGAGATGTCGGGCTCGTCGAGCTCGAGCTCCTCGATGAAGATCTTCGAGAGGTCGTCGTCGTAGTGCTGTCCCGTGTGGACGAGCGTCGTCGTCAGGCCGGCCTCGTGGGCGGCCGGGATGATCGACGCGGCCTTCATGAAGTTCGGGCGCGCGCCGACGACCACGAGGAGATCGCTCGCAGGGTGCCGCATCGCTGTCTCGTCGGCAGATCCGGTGGACGTCATGAGAGGTACATCAGGTTGCGCAGCACCGGCAGCCCGGTGCTCTGCGCGGCCACGACGTTGAGGGAGGCGTCGTCGGGCATCCCGAGGACGCGCAGACGATAGCGGTCGGTCGAGGGGTCGTTCCAGCCCGTCTCGATCGTTCGCGCGGACTGGTAGCCGGCCTGCTCGACGAGCTCGAGCTCCCGCCTGCCGTAGCGTCCGTTCGGGTAGGCGAAGGCCAGGCAGGGCTTGCCTGTCAGCGCCTCGACGTCCGCCTTCGAGCGGGCGATCTCCTCTTCCGCCTGGGCATCGGTGCACATCGTGAGGATCGGATGCGACCTCGTGTGCGCCTCGAACGTCACGCGTCCTTCGAGCGCGCTCAGCTCGACGGTCGACAGCGCCTGCGCCGGAGCCGGGCCCTCCGTGAGGGGTGTCCAACCGGCAAGCTGCTCGAGCGACTCGAGACGCTCGGCGTCGCTCACGTTCATCAGCCTGTCACGCTCCCGCGGGCTCAGGCCGTCGATCGTCCACCAGAACTGCCGCCGGGTCCCGACGAGCCCGGTGCAGATGAAGATCGTCGGGTGCGCGCCGAACTGCTCGAGGACGGGCAGCAGCGCGACGTTCCCGGCATGCCCGTCGTCGAACGTGATCGCGAGGCTCTTCGGGGGGACGTCGGACCAGTCGCCCGAGTGGACGGCGTTCGCCACCACCTCGTACGAGACGAACTCGTGGTGGCGGGCGAGGAGCTCGAGGTGTCGTCGCGAGGACCTCCGGATCCGGGTTGTGGTAGAGCAGGATCCCGGCTCGGCGCTCGGCCCCGATCCGGCGGGTCAGGCCGGCGAGGCCGCCGGCCCGGACCGCGAGGCCGGCACCCTCGCGCGTCCCGGCGACGAGCTTGTCGCGCCCGGCTTTCAGGTCGACCGGCACGTGGCGGTCGAGCGCGCGGGCCGCGCGGATGAGGCCCCCTCTCGGCAGGTGTCGGCCGGCCGCTCCGGCTCGCCTGCTCGAGCTCGGCCTCCCAGAGTGGAATCGCGCTGTCCCAGGAGTAGCTCTCGACCGCCAGCGCGCGGCAGCGCTCGCGCAGGCCCGGAGAGAGCAGGTCGAGGCCGCGGCGAACCGCGGCGGCGATCGCAGCGGGTGTCGCCTCGTCGGCGAGGAGCCGCTCGTCGAGCGGTCCGAGCACCTCCGGGGTCGCGCCGACGCGCGTGCCGACGACGGGCGTCCCGGTGGCCAGCGCCTCGATCGTCGCCATGCCGAGCCCCTCGTACGCGACGGTCGGCAGCACGAAGAGGTCGGCAGCGCGCAGGCGGTCGACGAGCTCCTCGTCGGGGATCCGGCCGAGGAGCTGGACCCGGCTCCGAGAGCCGGGCTGCGGCGATCCGGTCTGCGAGCGCACCCGAGAGCGGGCCGGAACCGGCGATCGAGACGCTCAGTCCGGGGACGTCAGCGAGCAGTGCCGCTGCGTCGACCAGCTCTTCGAGCCCCATCCGCGGCACGAGGCGGCGCACGGTGAGAACGGCGAGATCGCCGTCGCGCGAGGCCGAGTCGCGAGCGCGACGCGGCCCGGTCGCCGGGGGAGAACACCGACGTGTCGACGCCGGCCGGCACCGATCACCGCGCGGGCGGCTGCGGCAGGGTCGCGGCGACGCGAGCAGCGTCCGCGTGTACTCGCTCAGGATCAGGATGCGCGTCGCCCGATCGAGGCTCCGGCGCTCGAGGCGCGCAAGCTGCGGCTGCAGCGCGTAGCCGGTCAGGCGCTCGCGCCCGAGTCCGATCCGCGTGCGGAGGAACTGGAGCTCCAGCACCCCGCTCGCGTGGAAGAACGTGACGAGCGGCGCATCGAGGCCGGCCGACAGGAGCCCGGCCGCCGTGGTCGAGTTGTGCGCGAGCAGGACGTCGAACTGCCGGTGCAGCCCGCGGGCGGCACGGGCCGTGTCGGCGGGGTCGGAGAACGTCTGCGGCAGGCGTCCTCGGCGCAGCGCAGGAACGACGCGAAGGCCCGGACGTCTCGGCCTCCGTAGAGCCGCCGGCGGGAATCAGCGCCGTCACCTCGTGGCCGCGCTCCGCAAGCCGTCGCGCGCTCTCGGTTGCAAGCCGCGCGACACCGCCGCGCACATCCGGGAACCACTGGTCGGTTGCGACGAGGATGCGCATCGGCTCAGGCTCGCGCGCTCAGCTCGCGGACGAGCCGGTCGAGGAGCGCTGCGCCGTCGCCGTCGGTCGCGAGCCCGCCTCGCGGGGCGAACGCGATCTGGTCGAGATCCTGCGGCTGCGTGATCAGGCGCACGCGCTGCGTCTCGGCGAGGTGCCTGTCGACGGCGCCGATCGCGCTCCGGAATGTGCTGAACGCCGGGATGCCCAGGTAGGCCGCCTCCCGCAGCATCGTTCCGCCCGACGACATGACCGCATCGACACCGAGCAGCAGCGGCGCGAACGGCACGGGCTCCTCGAGGACGATCGGCTGGTTCTGCCATTCGAGCCGCTCGAGCGCCGCGGCCTGGTGCGCGTAGCGCGGCGTCACCACGAGCTGGACGTCGTCCCGCGCCGACAGGCGCTCGAGGAGCCCGCTCGAGAGCTCGGCGGACTCGGCGTCGAAGTAGTGGGCGCGCTCCGCCGGCGGCCGGAAGAGGAGCAGCGGCCGGCCGGTCGCCGCGGCTCCGAAGTCGTGCGGCGTCACGGATGCGAGGTCGATCTCCGCGAAGGACAGCGCCTCCTTGAGGCCCGGGAAGCTGATCAGCCGGTCGCGGCGGAAGCCGACCGACTCGAAGAACTCGTGACCGATGGCCTCGGGAAAGACGAGGTAGGAGCCCGTGCGGCGCGGCACGGTCAGGTTGACGAACTCGTAGTCGATGAAGGTGAAGACCGGCTTGCCGAGCCGCCGGCCCGCGAGGGCGGCGGCACGGGAGGCGGTGATCACGAGGTCAGGGCGTGCGCCGCGGCCGAACGTCTTCGTCAGCGCCTGCGCGCGGCGGACGGCGGCGGTCGCCTTGCGCAGACGGCCAGTCCCGGCCTCGTGCCCGACCGCCCGGTGTTCGACGCCTCGCTGGTGCAGCAGCTCGAGCGTGATCCCGTAGTCCCGCGCGGTCACGACAACCGTGTGGCCGGTGTTCTCGAAGGCGCGCTTGAACGGCAGCAGGTACTGCACCTGCGGCGGGTTGTCGATGTCGATCCAGACGGTGCTCATGCGGCGCTCGTGGTCCGGCGCGCCAGGACGAGGCGCGCGAGGCCGCAGAACATCCAGGCGGTCGACCAGCGCATGTACGGAATCCGGTTCGTGTACCGGCGGTGCACCTGGAATGCGAAGGCTCCGTCCGGACGCTGAAGGTGCTCGAGCGACCAGAGAGCGACACGCTCCGCCATTTCCACATCGCCGAAGCGGCACAGCGTCAGGAGGGACTGGGCCGCGGCGGTCGCGTCGACGGGAAAACGGCGCGCGTCGTAGTAGCGCGGGACTCGCCCGTCGTCGAAGAAGTGGTCGCGGTAGTAGCCCCAGCCACGATTCTCCGCGCCCTCGAACGCCGAATCGCCCGTGCGGGCCCGGTACTCGTGCAAGCTGTCGAGGACATAGCCGGTATGGAAGTTGTCGCTCCAGGAGCGGGGATCGTCGACTGCATAGGGCCAGGCCCCAGTGGGAAGTTGGTGTGAAATGACGAACTGGAGTGAGCCGTGGGCGGTTTCGAGCAACTCGGTGCGGCCGGCGAGCGCGGCCAGCTGCGCGCAGAGTCTCGCGCCCTTCGCCGTCGCGTTCAGGACGGGTTGCCGGTCGAGCGGGGAGTACGACCAGCAGAAGCTGTCTTCCGGCCCAGGGATCCTGTTGAGATCATGAATCAGGAAATCGCCAGCGCTCTCGGCGAGCGCCAGCGCATCTTCGACGGCGAACGCCTCGTGGGCCTGCACGAGCGCGTTCGTGACGAGACACGTCGCGACGATCGTGGGCGTGAACGCGGGAAAGTGGTCGAAGCGGGTCTGCCAGTCGAAGTCGTAGCCCCAGCAGGCGCCGCTGTAGCCGGTGCTGGCGAGCCGCTCCAGCTCGTCGACGAGCGCCGCCGACGCTTCGCGATATCGATCCGCTTCTTCCGGAAGCGCGCGCCCAAGGTACGCGTACCCCTCGAGGACGAGCGCCAGCGTGACGGGGTTGTAGCCCTTCGCGATCCCGAGGAGCGGCCGCACGTTCACCGGCAGCCGCTTCAGCGTCTGCTGCGCCGCAAGCCGAATGGGCTTGCTCGAGCGCAGGACCGGAAGTCGGAAGAGGGGCGACGTCAGCGCGTCGTACGGGTCGTACCCCCGGTAGCCGTCCGCGACGATCCGGGCCTCGGTGCGGGAGAGCCCGTCCAGCAGCGAGCCGTCGCCCTCGAGGGCGCTCGCGATCAGCCTTGCGCCCCGGGAGCCGACACCGTGACTGATTCTAGTCGGGGCTCCGTCAAGGATCGTCCCCCGGGGCCGATAGCTCCCAGGGTGGTGGAGCACGATCCGATCTCGCCCGAGCTTGCGCTGATCGACCCGGAGCTGCGCTCCGAGGCGCTGGAGGGCCTCGCGCGCGCCGAGGCCGGCCGCGTCTGGGCGCAGTACGCCCCGGTTCGCCTCCCTCGGCCCGAGCCGCAGGCTGTCGGTGCGGCACCGGTCGATGCCGGTCCTCGTCGCCGCGCTCGTCTACCTGTGTTTCGGCCTCGTCCAGGTCGCTCTCTGGGGGTTGCTGCTCATGAGCGTGCTCGTCATCTCCATCACGGCGACCGTGCTGCTCGCGTGATCGACCTGCACTCGCACGTCCTGCCCGGCCTCGACGACGGAGCGCGGGATCTCGAAGCCGCGCTGTCGATCTGCCGGGCCGCGGCCGCGGACGGCATCACGGTGATCGCCGGAACCCCGCATGTTCGCCACGACTACCCGACGACGGCCGGCGACATGCTGCGCGCCCTGGAGCAACTGCGCGCCGCGGCGGGCGACGTCGTCGAGCTGCTTCCGGGCGGTGAGATCGACCTGCAGGAACTCGACCGGCCGATCGAGGAGCTCCTCCCGTTCGCGCTCGCCGGCAACCCGCGCTACCTGCTCGTCGAGACGCCGTACTACGGGTGGCCGCTCGATCTCGCCGAGCGGCTGTTCCGGCTCCACGCAGCCGGGGTCACCCCGGTCCTTGCCCACCCCGAGCGGAACTACGACGTGCAGGCGCGCCCCGCCCTGCTGGAGCCGATCGTCGCCGGCGGCACGCTGGTGCAGCTGACGGCGACGTCGTTGGACGGCCGTGGCAGCAGCCGCGCGAAGGCCTGCGCGGTCACGCTCCTCCAGCGCGAGCTCGCCCATCTCCTCGCGAGTGACGCCCACGAGCCTGGCGTGCGCGCGATCGGCCTCTCCGCTGCCGCGCGCGCAACCGGCGGCGAGCTGGCGCGCTGGCTCACGCTCGACGTGCCGCGTGCGATCGTCGAGGACACGGCCCTCCCGCCGAGGCCGAAGCGCTCCGGTGCACGTCGCTTGCTCGCGCGCAGCTACCGTCCGCGCGGATGAGCGTGCCCTTCCTCGACCTCGGGCGGATCCACGCGCCGCTGGCCGCCGAGCTCGGGCACGAGTTCTCGTCGCTGATCGAGCGCGGGTCGTTCGTCAACGGCGCCGAGGTGGGCGCGTTCGAGGAGGCCTTCGCCGCCTACTGCGGTGCGGCGCACTGCGTCGGGATGTCGAACGGGCTCGACGGCTTGCGGCTGGCGTTGCTCGGTTCAGGGCTCGAGCGCGGGAGCGAGGCGATCGTGCCGGCGAACACGTTCATCGCCACCGTGGAGGCGGTCAGCCAGGCAGGGCTCGTGCCCGTGCTCGTCGATGCGAGCGAATCCGACTACAACCTCGACATCGAGCTCGCCGAGGCCGCGCTCACCGACCGGACGAGCGTGCTCGTTCCCGTCCATCTCTACGGGCAGCTGGCCGACATGCGCGCGCTCGGCGAGCTCGCGCGCCGGAGAGACCTGCCCATCGTCGAGGACGCGTGCCAGGCCCACGGCGCGAGCCGTGCGGGCCTTCGGTCGGGAGACGTCTCGGCGGCGGCAGCCTTCAGCTTCTATCCGGGCAAGAACCTCGGCGCGATGGGGGATGCCGGAGCCGTCGTCACCGAGGACGCCGACCTGGCCGGCCGGCTCCGCGCGCTCCGGGAGCACGGCCAGCGCGAGAAGTACCGGCACGTGCTCGAGGGGTACACGGCTCGGCTCGACACGCTGCAGGCGCTCGTCCTCCAGCGCAAGCTTCCGCTGCTGGACGGCTGGAACGCGCAGCGGCGTCAGCGTAGCGGCCACCTACACGTCCGAGCTCGAGAACGTCGGCGACCTCGTTCTGCCGCCGACCGCCGAGAACAGCGAGCCGGTCTGGCACCTGTACGTCGTCCGCACGGCCGATCCGGCCGCCCTGGCGGCATACCTCGCGTCACGCGGGATCGGCACGGGCCGGCACTACCCGGAGCCGATCCACCTGTCGGACGCCTACCGGGGCCTCGGCTACGCCCGGGGCGACTTCCCCGTCACCGAGCGACTCGCCTCGACCGTGCTCTCGCTGCCGATCTTCCCCGGCCTGACCGACGGTGAGGTCGAGACCGTGGTCGGCGCGGTGCAGGAGTACTTCGATCGCTGACGGGCCGGTCAACGACGCGCCCAGCCGGCTTCTCGACGAGGTGGAGTTCGGCGAGAACGTGGTCGTCCGCTCGTTCACGAATCTCTACGGCTGCCGGATCGGCGACGACACCGCGATCGGGACGTTCGTCGAGATCCAGCGCGGAGCCGTCGTCGGCGCTCGCTGCAAGATCCAGAGCCACACGTTCATCTGCGACGGCGTCACGATCGAGGACGAGGTGTTCGTCGGTCACGGCGTCATGTTCGTGAACGACAAGGAGCCGCGCGCGACGACGGCGGCCGGTGCGAGGCAGGGCGCAGGCGACTGGACACTGCTGCGCACGCACGTCGGGCGGCGTGCAGCCATCGGCTCGGGTGCGGTCATCCTCGGTGGCGTGCGGATCGGAGAGGGCGCGCTCGTCGGCGCCGGGGCGGTCGTGACGCGCGACGTCGAGCCTGGGCGCCGTCGTCGCGGGAGTCCCCGCGCGCGTGACCGCTCAGCGCGGCGACGGCGCCCAGTAGACCTCGAGTCCCAGGCCCTCCGGTGTCACGAAGTCGCCGAAGATCTCGACGAGCTGCGCGAGCTGTGAGCCGTAGCACCGCACGGCCTCGAGCTTCTCCGCGACCAGAGCGTCGTCGAGCCGGACCCGCCGCTCCGTCCGGTGCGCGCCGTCGAGGTCGCGAGGCAGGACGAATCCACCGGTGCCCGGGTTCAGGGCGTACGGAAGGTCGGCATAGAGGGTCGCGTCCGGCCTGGCCGCGAGGACGGCGTCGCGGACGAACCGGTGGTCGGAGTACCGCCGCCGCCGGAACCGTTGCAGCGGCCGGTTCGCAGACAGAGCGCTCGGGGCAAGCACCGTCGTCGCCTCTCCCAGGAGCGTCCGCAGGGACGCGGCGAGCTCGGAGAGACTCGGCCGCTCCGCGGCGCCCAGCTCCACGAACTGGACGGACGGGTGATCGAGATGGACGAACGGCGCTCCGGAGGCGGCAAGCGCACGCCGGTCTTCCTCGCGTCGCTCGGCCATCCGCTCGCGCGAACTCGCCGCACCGCCCTCAGCGTCCCAGCTCGAGAGCACGGACTCGGGCGGCAGGCCCGCGAACACCGTCACGACCCTCGTCGACGGGCCGAGCGCGCTGTAGCACGAGAGAACAGCATCGTCGAGATGGGCCGAGACAACGATCGTGTCCTGCACCGCGCAGCACCTCCGGCTGATGGGCTCAAGTGAACGAATCCGGCGGTCGATAGGAGCGGCGACCGACGCTCCGCGCAACGGTAACGTTCGCGCCTGATTTCGCCTCCGCTCTCAGTGACCTTCCAGGATCCCTACACTCCGGCGCTCTTCGAGCACAATCTCGATCCGGACCTGTTCACGTCCGATCGTCTCGACGCGATGTGCAGGGAGGCAGATCGGCGCGGCAGCCTCAAGGTGCAGTTCGCCGACCCGGGGCGCCAGCGGTTCGGCAACGACCCCGTCTACACGCGTCCGAGCTATCCCATCATCGACGACGTGCTCGAGCGACCGCTCCAGTACCGCATCACCGGAGTCGACGAGTTCGCCGGGCCCGAGTACAAGGAATGCCTCGAGCGCGTCTTCGACATCGGCGGCCCCGATCCGAAGCTGGGACGGATTCACCCCGAGACGGTCGTTCGCGTGTTCACGCCCGGGGTGCCCGTCGCGCTGCACGGCGATCCCGACCTGAAGCTCGTCTCGACGATCGCAGGCGAGACCGTCTGGTGGGTCCGTCCGCCGGAGACGATGTCCCAGGACGAGCACGAGCGGCTTCTGCGCGGCCAGTTCTTCCTGCAGTGGCGCGACTGGGACGATCAGGAGCTGCGGATCCCGCCCGGCTCCGGCTGTTTTCTTCCGTCCCGCTGGCCGCACTGGCTCACCCACCCGAGCGACGTCCCCGTGACCAGTTTCGAGGTCGGCTTCTGGACGTTCGAGAGCCTGAACGCACGCAAGGTCTACGACGTGAACTGGCTGCTCCGGCGGGCGGGCCTCGACCCGGCGGCGCCCGGAGGCGAGCGGGACCACGCGAAGCGCCGCGTCTTCGACGCGTTCAGCACGATCACGCGCAAGGGCACCAAGTACCGGGGTCTGTAGCATGACCCCAGCTCCGCGCGCGGACGCGCTCGTGCTCGACATCGACTCGCGCGCAGGGCTGAGCATCGCGCGGAGCCTCGGACACGCCGGCTGCACGGTCTCGGTTGCGGGCAAGGACGCGAGCGCCTCGGGGCTCGCCACCCGCTATGCGGTTCATCGGAGCGTGCTCCCGGATCCGACGGTCGACTTCGAGGCGCACACCGCCGCCCTGCTGGCGTCGCTGGCGGAACAGCCGGCGGACACGGTGATCGCGGTGAGCGACGCGAGCGTCGAGGCGCTGCACCGCCACCGAGAGACGATCGGGCGTGTCAGCAGCCCGGCTCTCGGAGCTACGGAGGCTGTCGACGTGGCCCTGAGCAAGGAGCTCACCCTGCAACTGGCCCGCGAGCTCGGCATCCCGGTGCCCCGGTCGTTCCTGGTCGCCGCGCCCGACGAGCTTGCCGCCGCGATCGACGAGGTTGGCACGCCGTGCGTTCTCAAGCCCGTGACGTCGTGGCGGGCGATCGGCTCAGGAGGCGAGCGAGTTGCGCCGCTCTACGTCGGCGACGCCGCCGAGGCGCGCCGCGTCGGCGCCGAGCTCGTCCGGCCGGATGCACCGGTCCTGGTGCAGGAGCTCGCCCCGGGGCGGCGCGAGACGATCAAGATCTTCCGCGACCAGGGCCGGACTCATGCCGTCCTCGCGATGATCGTCGACCGCTGCTGGCCGCCGCTCGGCGGGTCCTCGGTCATGCGCCGGACGGCTTCGCCTCCGGAGGACACTCTCGCGAACGCAGAGCGCCTCGTCGCCGAGATCGGCCTCGACGGCTACTCGGAGGTCGAGTTCCGGCGAGACGCGAACGGCCGCCGCTCCTGATGGAGATCAACCCGCGGCTCTCCCAGTCGGTCGAGCTCGCGACCCGCGCGGGAGTCGACTTTCCGCGCATGCAGCTCGAGTGGGCGCGCGGCGGGACGCTTCCCGAAGCCCGCCCCGCGGCCGTCGGCGTCCGGGTGGGCTGGCTCGCCGGCGACCTCCGGCTGCTCGTCGGATCGGTGGCGGGCTCGCCGCCGCCCCGTCCGGCCGTCGGCCGGACGATTCGCTCGATCGGCTCCGACTACGTCGTGCACCGAGCCCGCATCGAGGGCTTCGACCTACGCGACCCGCGACCGATGCTCGGCGCGATAGGGTTCGCCGCCCGCCTGCTCGTCCGTCCGCAGCGCGGGTCGTAGCGGCTGTCGCTGCGCCGGAGCGCGCGCCTCGGCGCCGGCTCGGAACACGAGCTCGGCCACCCGGCGGCAGTAGTCGTCGAGAGTGTGCCGCTCGAGGACGGCGGCACGGCCGGCCGCCCCCAGCCGGGCAGCTTCGGCAGGGTTGTCGAGCAGGTGCGTGACGGCTTCGCGCAGCGCCCGTGGGTCGTTCGCGGGAACGTAGATCCCGTCGACGCCGTCGCGAATGACGTCGACCTGGCCCCTGGCTCTCGTGACGATGACGGCCTTGCCCATCGCCATCGCCTCCGTGATCGCAGTCACCCCTGCGTCGAAATCGACATCTTCGAGCGGCATGACGACGAACCGCGCCCGGGCATAGAGGTCGCGGAGCCGGCGTGGCCCGAGCTCCAGCGAGTAGGCGACATTCTCCGGCAGCGACTCGGCGGGCAGCTTCGATTCGATCAGCGCCCGGCGGCTGCGCTGCTGCGCGGCGCTGAGGTTCAGGTTCCCGATCGCAAGCTCGACGCGAACCGGCAGCCCCCGCACGGCCTCGACGAGCGTGGCGTAGTCGCGGTAGCCCGAGATGCAGCCGACCGAGCAGATCATGCGCTCGTCCTCGGTCTCGATGCGGGTGCCAGAACTGCTCGTCGACAGGTTGCAGCTCGACGTGCAGCGACTCCCGCGGTAGCCCGTACTGCTCTGCGGCGAGATCGAGCTGAACGCTGCTGTAGCTGATGATCGGGCCGAGATGGGACTGGACGTGCAACCTCTCCAGGTACGGGCGCTTGGCGCGGCCCATGATCCGGCTCGAGACGAGAGCGAGATCCCGTCTCGATCGCGACAGCCTTGAGGAGGAGAGCGAGCTCGAGCCCGATCCGATCTGCAAACGCGACGATGTGCCGGTAGCGGCGGCGGCGGATGAATGCCTCGACGACCTGCCCTTCGAGCATCCCCACCGTGCGGCCGACGAGCCTGCGAGATCGGTGCGCCGTTGTCGAGCAGCTCGTTGGCGTCGAGGATGTCCGCGTCGAGCGCCCTGGCCAGCTCGACGTAGAGGGTCCTCGGGCGCTCGCCCGCCGCTGCCTGCCGCGTCAGCTCGCTCGGGAGCCGGCTGGCCCGGCCAGCCGCGGACGATCAGGGCGTTCGCGTGCATCGTCGTCGTGATTGCATCACCGGCCACTGAGCGAACAACGTCGGCAGACAGCGCCGACAACCTAAGAGTCGATTGCCCGGTTCTCGGGCTCCGCGGGAGTCGCGCGAGCGCTCCGGCGCACGGCCTCTGTAGTAGAGGCGGCGGAGCGTATCGGAGCTCTTCAGGCGGATGCGTGCGTCGATCGCCTTGAGCCGCATGGACGAGGCGACCCGTCCCTGCAGCGTGCGGGCCATCCCCACGCCCTGGTAGAGCGGCTCGACGCGGTCGGAGAGCTCGAGCTTGTAGGACTCGTCCCCGCCGAGGTACTCGACGCGCTCGACTCCCTCGTCCGCTGCCGTCCGCAGGACCTCCAGCATCGTCAGGACGCCGGGCGAGAACCGCGACAGCGCGGGGTCGAACGCGAGCCGGTGAACGTACAGTCTGCCGCTCGAGGACGAAGGAGTAGTGAAAGGCGATCGGGCGGTCGTCGAGGCGTAGCGTGACGATGCTCGGCACGCCGAGCTTCGCGAGCGCCGCGAGCGCCTCGCGCTGGAACGGCCATGCCCCGGTCGGTTCCGAAGTCGGACCCATCCGGCCGGCCTTGCCAGCGGAGGTGATGGAGCGTGAACGCCTGCTCGAGGGCGTCGCGGAGCTCCGGCTCCGTGCGCGCCCGGACGAACTCGACCGTGCCCAGCTCTTCGAGTTGCCGGAGCCGGCGCTTGTTCGAGCCTCGGCGCTTCGACGTCGTGTGCGCGTTGTAGACGGGCTCGAAGCCGGCGCCGAGCTCGAGGACCGGCGACTCGACGCGCTCGATGAGACGCAGGCGCGCGGCATTCCGGCCGACCGGGCCAGCGGCCCGTCTCCGGGCAGCCCGAACAGATCGGCGAAGTCGTGATCGGAGGCGAGGGCCTGCTCGATCGAGACTGGCGGAGACCTCGTCGCCCGCGCCGGGGGCGAGCAGCAGGTCGGCCAGCGCCGAGTGCCGGCCGCCGAGGAACTGTGCGACACGCACGCCGCCGCGGCGCGTGACGAAGAACGGCAAGGCGCCGAGCAGCCTGTCGCCGCTGCGAACGAGATGGACGCGCAGATCTCCGTCGGCGGTGTAGTGGCGGCACCAGGCCAGCAGCCAGCCGTGGAGGAGGTAGGGGCTCGGCCTGCCCATCGCCCGGACGAGCACGTCCCAGTCGTCCGCGAGGGCGGCGAACTCCGCCGCCGTCGTCACGGTCGACGCGGTCAGGTCCGGGCGAGGCGCTCATCGCGTCAGGTACCCGTCGATTGCCGCGGCGACCCGGTCGATCGTGAAGCGAGCTCCGAGCACGAATCTGCGCGACCGGCCCGAAGCGCCGCTCGGCCGGGTAGCCGACGAAGAAGATGCGCGGGTCCGACGACCGGAAGTACCGGTCGAGCACCGGCCAGCCCTGTTCGGTGCTGAATGGCGCTCGGCGACGTCGGCGGCCATGAAGGCGAGCTTGCCGAGGTCGCATCTGTACCCGGTCGCGACGATGATCTCGTCGACGTCCCGCGTCGTGCCGTCGCTCAGCGTCACGGCAAGCCGGTCTGTGAGCGGCTGCGACGCTCGGTCACGGTCCGATGCTCGGTGAACCGAACGCGGCCCTCGACGAGCTGCCTCAGCCACGGAGAGCCGCCGGGCCGCAACATGCGCCTCGACAGCCGCTGCTGCGCGGCACCGGGCAGTGCAGCGAACAGGTCGGGATGCAACGCAAACCGGTTCAGCACCGGCGGCCCGTAACCGACCGCGGGATACGCGAGCCGGTAGAGCCTCTGCTGCAGCGGCCCGCGTGGGCGGTCGGGCTCGCGGTCGGGAAACCACCGGACGGTGCTGCGATTCACGAGCTCGACCTGTGCGCCCGCCCGGGCGGCGAGCCCGGCGCCCTCGAGAGCGGCCTGGCCTCCGCCGACGACGAGCACCCGTCGGCCGGTCGAGCGGCTCGTACTCGTCGACGTCGATCGCGAATCGAACGCGTTCGTCGCCGAGGTCGGCCAGAGGCGGGGGCGCATAGGAGAAGGGGATCACTCCGACTGCGACGACGACCGTTCGAGCGTGCGCGAGATCGCCCGCAGTCGTCCGAATCGCGAAGACGTCGTCCTCGCGTTCGACGCGTGCGACGTCGGCCGGCTCGAGCTCCTTGACGAATCGTTTGCCGGAACCACTCGGCGTAGGCGAGGAAGACGCTGAGTGGGATCGGGCCCTCGCGATCGATGCCTTCCCGCTTCGCCCACTCGACGATCGAACCGGCATCGCCCGGAGCCGCGAGCGACGTCTCCGACCAGGCGGAGCGAAGGAGCATGTCCTTCGGGCATGGTCGTCGACCACGTCTGCATCGGCTGCCCGAAGACGAGCACGTCGTGCCGGTGGAGGCTCGCCGCCGCAGAGAGGCCGAACGGCCCGGCGCCGACGACGGCGACGTCGACGGCTTTCACGCTACATCCGTCTCGACGGCCGGTTCAGACGTTCCGGAACTCGGCGCCCTTGCGGGTGGCGACGCTGACGAGGTCGAACACGCGATGCTTTCTCCGGTCGAGTGCGACATTCTCTCCAGGGGGCCGCGGCGCGAGCCTTGCCTTCCGGAGCAGCCAGTTGATCTCCCACACCTTGCGGTCCCTGACGTCGTCGGCGACCCAGTACCCGACCTCGAAGCTGACGGCAGGGTCGGGGCCGGGATGCTCGATCCAGTGCGGCCAGCGCGGGGGAGCAGCGAAGGCTTCTCCCGGGTGGAGGTCGTAGGACGCGAACAGAGGCATCTCACGCCACGGGACGAACTGGCCGCCGCGCAGGAGCGCCTCGTGCTCGGTCTGGGAGAGCACGCTCGGCGAGTAGACGTGCCACAGGTTCCGGCCGTGCAGACCGCAGTTGATCTGGGTCTCGCCGTCGCCGTGCAGCGCGACGGGCGCATCGGCGCTGAACACGCGGATCACCGTCTGGTCGTGGTAGTGCGGCTCCGAGCGGTCGACACCGGCGGCCTCGAGGATGTGCTCGCGCGGGGCTGCGTACTCGGGCGCCCACTCGTGGAGGTCCTTGAAGTGGACGTGGAGGGGCCGCTTCGCGATGTCGTCGGCGAGCGTGCCCTGCAGCTCGGTCAGCTGCGGTCCTGTGCCCGGCCGGACGGACCCGTCCCGCGTCGGCGAGCTGCGCTCCGGCCTTGCCTGCCGGCGCGCGCCTGAACAGCGCATCGAGGCGGTCGAGCGCGAACAGGTCCGGATCGAGCTCGTGCTTGAAGGCGAAGGGGGCGTTCATTCGGCGGCAGTCTACTGACGGTGTCGGCGGAGCTTTCCGCCGACACCGTTCAGGTAGAGCCGCTGCAATCGCTCGGACCGCTTGAGCGCTTTTCGCAGCGCGATCACGCCGAGCTGGCGCCTGCGCGGCGAGCGATCCGACCGCCGTGCGGGCGAGCCCGATCGCCTCCGAGAGCGGCTCGAGCCCGTCCGCGAGCTCGACCTTGTAGCGCTCGGCGCCGCCGAGAAACTCGACCCGCCGCAAGCCCAGCTCCGAAGCTGTCCGCAGCGTCTCGAGGGTCGTGACGAGCCCGGGCGAGTAGCGCGCCAGCGCCGGGTCGAACCCGAGGCGGTGGCTGACCATCACGCCGTCCAGGGCGAAGATGTAGTGAAAGGCGGCCGGCCGTCCGTCGACGCGCATCAGGACGATGCGGACGAGGTCTGCGTCGGCAAGACGGCGCGCCGCGGCGCGGTGGAACTCGCGGCCGGTCTGGGTCCCGAACGTCGAGCCGTCCGGTCGTCCGCGCCAGCGGAGCTCATGCAGCTGGAACGCCTCCTCGAGCGCCGGCTCGACTTCCTCGGGCGTACGGCTGATCACGAACTCGACCGGTCCGACCTCGCCGAGCTGGCGAAGACGGCGCCGGTGGAGGTTGCGCTGCTTCGAGCTCGTCTTCGCCGCGTAGGCAGCCTCCCAACCGTCGGGCATCTCGAGGACAGGCGCGTCAACGCGCTCGACGAACCGCGGCTCAGCGGAGGCAGCCAGGTTCGACGCCGCGGGGAGGCCGTAGAAGTCGGCGTAGTCGAACGGCTGCTCGAGCAACTCGTTCACGAGCAGGAGCCCGGTCCCGCGATCCTCCCCGGGGGCAAGGAGGAGATCGCCGAGCGACGACTCGTGGGCGCCGAGGAACCTGGCGACCCGAACGCCTCTTGCGCGCGCCACGTAGACCGGCGCGGCCCCGACCAGCCGGCCCTGCCGCTTCGCAACGGCAACGGCCAGCGTTCGTCCAGGGCCGAAATGCCGCCACCATTCGACCAGCCAGCCGTGGAGGAGGAACGGGCTCGGCCGCGCCATCGCGCGGACGAGGTCGTCCCAGTCTGCCGCCAGCGATTCGAGGCCGGCGGCCGTCGTGATCGTCTCGACGGTGCAGGCGGAGTCCGGCTGCGAGGTGTCTTCGGCCAAGCGTGCAGCCTACGTCCGTGCGGAGACCCGAAGATCGGGTCCCCGCACGGAGCGAGAGTCCGCGCTCAGCGCGTGAGCTTGAGGCTCGTCGAAGCCTTCGACGAGGCGTGCGTTGCGCGCAGCACGAGCCGGAAGTGCTGTCCGTGCTTGAGCACCGACGGAAGCGGGATGCGCACGATCGCGGTGCCCGCACCGAGGCTGCGCCGCCAGGTGATCTTCTGCCCCTTGTTCGCGATGTAGACCTGGGCGTACACCTTCGCCGACTGCGACAGCTTGATGTAGAGGAGCTGCTCGCCGGCGACGACGCGGCCCTTCACCGCTGACAGGGTGAACGGAAGCGCCTTCGGCAGCAGCTGGATCGTCAGTGTCCCTGCGTTGTCGTGCAGGGTGGCGTCGTTCTCGAGCTCCTGCGCCTGGGCCGCGACGAACAGCGTCTTGCCGCTTGCAGCGCTCACCGAGAGCTGAACCGTCGCCGTCGCGCCACTTCCGATGCTGCCCATGTTGCAGTCGATCGCCGTGACACCGGTGCAGCCCGGCCCCCGGCTCGCAACCGCGGAGCCCTTCGGGATGGCGTTCGGGGAGAGCGAGACCAGGATGTGGACGCCTCCGGCGCCGCCCTTGCCCTTGTTGGACACCGTGATGGTCGCCGTGACCTTGTCGCCGAGGTGGACGCCGGTCGTCGGCGAGGCCGTGACGGTCGTCGCGAGGTCCGGAAGCTGTCCGGTTCCGCCGCCGCCGCCGCCTCCACCGCCGCCTCCACCGCCACCGCCTCCGCCGCCGCCACCGGTTCCACCGCCGCCGCCCGCAGGGCAGGCGAATTCGGCGAAGGCCGTTGCGCCGAGGTCGAGGTCGACCGGGGGATAGATGCTCGGCGGCCCGAGGATGAGGTCGACCTCGCTCGAGACGCCGCAGGGCAGCTGCACGGTCATCGTCTGGGGCGTCGGGCTCGCGTTGAACGTGCCGGTCGCAGTGTCAAAGATCGCGTTGCCGGTCGCGAACTTGGAGATCGAGACGAAGCTGAGCTGGCAGCCGTCCCTGACGACGTGGAACGACGTCGTCGACATGTTCCCGTTCTTCGTCGTGTTCTCGCGGAACGCGCACAGCGGCGCCGCGCTCGACGTCGCCAACGCGCTCGCCGCTCCAACTGCGGCCACGATCACGACCGCTAGAGCGGCGGCTGGCCTCCATCCACGCGAAATCATCGATTGCTCCCCCATGTCGTTTCCGGAAATTCGGGCGAACTTTAGATTGGATCGGCGTGAAGTCAACGCGCTTGCGGCCAGGGAAAACCGGCCGTTCGGCCAGCCTCCAGGCGCCCTTGTGGCCGAACGCACGAGTCCCTGAGCGGAGCTACGCGGCGGAGCCGGACGGGTCGCCGGCCCGGACGATCCCGACGACGCGCCGGACGTACGTCTCGATCGTGTGCCGCTCGAGGACACGGGCCCGCCCGGCCGCGCCCATGCGCTCCGCCTCTGCAGGGTTCTCGAGGAGGTGGACGATCGCCTCACGAAGTGCGCCTGCGTCGTACGGCGGCACGTAGATCCCCTCGACGCCGTCGTCGACGACGTCGACCTGCCCGCGGTTCCTGGTCACGATCACCGCCTTGCCCATCGCCATCGCCTCGGTGATCGACGTCACGCCCGCGTCGAAGTCGACGTCCTCGAGCGGCATCACGACGAAGCGGGAGCGCGCGTACAGGTCGCGGAGGCGGTCACGCGAGAGATCGAACTCGTAGGACACGTTCGGGGGGAGTTCGTTCTCCGGGATCGCGGCGCGAAAGAGACGGGCCCGCTCCTGCTTGTGCGCCTCGCTGAGGATGAGGCTGCCGACGGCCAGCTCGAACCTGACGTCGAGCCCGCGCGCGGCGGCGGCGAGTGTCTTGTAGTCGCGGAAGCCGGAGACGCAGCCGACCGAGCAGACCAGATCCTCGGTGGCCTGCGTGCTCGGTGTCCAGTACCGCTCGTCGACCGGCATCTGGGTGGCGTGGAGGCGGCTGCGGTCGATCCCATACTCCTCGGCGACGAGGTCGAGCTGGACGCTGCGGCCGATGATCGTTCCGATGTGCGACTGCACCTTCGCGCGGTCGAGAAACGGTCGCTTGGACGACCCGGTCATCCAGTTCGACACGACGAAGAGGTCGCGCCTCGACCGTGCGATCTTCAGCAGGAGTGCGAGCTCGAGCCCGATGCGGTCGGCGAACGCGACGATGTGCCGGTATTGATGCCGGCGCAGGAACGCCTCGAGGACCTCGCCCTCGACCGGCGTCATTCGCCGCCCGACGGCTCGTGACACTCCGCTTCCTTTCCGCATCAAGAACTCGTAGTCGAGGACGTCGGCGTCGAGTGCCTGCGCGAGCTCGACGTACGGCGTGCGGGGACGCTCTCCCGATTGCGCGAACTCGACGAGGGCGTCGACAGGCGGCTGGCCGGGCCAGGCGCGAACGACCACGACACTGCGTTCGCTCATGTACCTCCTTTCGTCGTCCGACGGCGCCAGGCGGTCGATCGCCGGAGATCCGCGGCCTCAATCTAGATTGGCGCACCGCGAAGTCAATCCGCCGCGACCAGGAGAAGTCCGGTCTTTCGGCCAGTCGGATCGGTGCTACCCCGTGGAGCTTGCTCCAGCACGACTTAAGCAGTCCTCAACTCAAGCCTTCAGAGCGGGCGGCCGATACCACCAGGGTGGCGACGGTTACGCGCGCACCTACGCGCCTGAGCTGGGTCGACCGGCTGGTCGGGCGCCGGCGCGCGGGTGCTCTCGTCGCAGACGGCTCGACGCTCCGGGCCCAGGTCTCGACGCGCCAGAATACCGGGCGCGCGATCATCGTCTGGGCGACCGCATATCTCTCCCTCAGGCCCTGGTCGTCGATCGACCACGCCGCTGTGCTGGCGCTCGTCGTGACCGGAAGCTGGTCGCTGATCGGGCACCGAGTCGCCCAGGCGTTCCGGTCGATGACATTTGCGGTCGGGGCGTTCGCGGTCGCGGCGGTCACGTCGATCATCGGCGTCGGCGTGCTGTCGGCGCTCGGCTACTGGCTCCCACACTGGGCGGTCGGCCACCGAGCTCTTGTGCTCGTCGGGCTGACCACGTTCGTCGGCGTCGGGACGTGGGACACGATCGTGCAGCGTGCGGCTCGCGCACCTCGCCGCGTGTTGGTCGTGGGCGGTGGCGCGCCGACGACCCGCCTCCTGGCCGACCTCGCTCGCGAGCCGGAGGCGGGGTTGAACGTGATCGGCGTCGTCGACGACGTGTTCGACGACGCAATGACCGGCAGCGTCCCGTACTGGGGCCCGCTGGACGCCCTTCCCTCGAGTGTTCGCCGTCTTGCGCCCGACCTCGTCGTCGTCGCGGTGCCCAAGGGACGGCCCGAGGTCTTTGCGCAGCTGCTCGGCGTCGCAGATGCGGGCTTTCAGGTCGTCGGTCTGCCCGAGATCTACGAGTTCGCATTCGGGCGTCTCCCGGTCGAGGACCTCACTTCAGCCTGGTTCATGAGCGTGCTGCACGCGTACAACCGGCCGACGAACCGGTTGACGAAGCGGACCTTCGACGTGATCGTGGCGTTCGTCGGGCTGATCGTCACGCTCGTCGTCCTGCCGGTGATCGCTCTCGTCGTCAAGAGGACGCGAGGCCCGCTCTTGTACCGGCAGGAGCGGCTCGGGGAGAACGGCGAGACGTTCACGATCCTGAAGTTCCGCTCGATGCGTGTCGACGCAGAGGCGCCCGGCGAGGCCCAGTGGGCCTCGACGAACGACCCTCGAGTGATTCCCGGCGGACGGCTGCTCAGGCTCCTGCGCATCGACGAGCTGCCTCAGCTCTGGAACGTCCTGCGGGGCGAGATGTCGATCGTCGGCCCTCGGCCGGAGCGCCCCGAGTTCATCTCCCAGCTGCAGGAGGGGGTCCCGTTCTGGACGCATCGTCACCTGCTCAAGCCGGGAATCACAGGGTGGGCGCAGATCCGCGCCGGCTATGCGGCAGACGCGCTCGGAACGATCGAGAAGCTCTCATACGACCTCTGGTACCTGCGGCACCGCAGCCTCGTCCTCGACGTGATGATCTGCCTGAAGACGCTTCCGCGGATGGCTACGTTCCGCGGTGCGCGCTAGGCGCACCGCGGAACGCTCCGCAGAACTTGCTGGTTCCTTCCTATCCCGCGGTGTCGGACTTGCGGGTGAGCCGACGGAGGCTGAAGCCCATGCCGATGAGCAAGACGCCGGCGCCGGCCAGGAAGCTCAGGTCGAGCCCCGTGAAGGGCAGTGTCGAGCTCGAGACGACCGCTTGCGTCGCTGCCGGCGGCGGCGACGACGGAGGCGTCGACGGCGGCGTCGGCGTCGTTGCGGTGGCCGCCGCGACGTTCTGCACCTGATTGCCCTTGTGGTCGTAGACCGACTTCGTCGGGCCATTGCCTGCGGCGAGAGCCGAAGGCGCGAACACGATGGCCAGGGCAACGATGGCTGTAAGAACTGCTGATTTCATCGTGTCCTCGTACCTCTCCCCTGCGTCTGAAGGTTTCTGCCGCTTTTGTGCAGAGATTCGAGTCTTAGAGTTGCGAGGCTCGGTCGCCATTGCGCGCTCCAGAAGTCGAGGATCCCACCCGACCATCGGCTCTTGGAGGGCGACCAGAGGCTTGCTGACGCTCTAGTCGCTCTGGTTCTGGAAAGCCCTGTCGACCGCGTCCGAATCGATGCGGCGCCCCGATGCGAACGTGTTCAGCACCCTCCGTGTGATCGGCTCTCCCGGATTCAGGCGCGCCGCACGCTCGAGCGCCACGCCCGCCGCAGTCCTGTGTCCGGTCAGCGAGCTCGCGATGCCGAGCTCGAGGTTGGCGTACCAGTCGTCAGGGCTGCGGTCGACTGCCGCCTGGTACCGCGCCCGCATGAGCTCGTAGCGGTGCAGGCGGCCGGCCACCGCTCCGGCGATGACATCTGCCCGGCTGGCGAGTGGATCGAGGTCGTGCGCGTCTCCGAGGTGCGCCAAGGCCGCCGACGGATCGTGCGGCAACACGCGCACCGCACGCTGGACCTGCCGCGCGGCGAGCCAGGGTGGAGCAAGCGTGGCCACGGCGATGACCGCCAGTGAGGCGATAGCGATCGTCGGTGCAAGGCTGCGTGCGCGACCCGGCCGGGTCGCGGCGGCCGGCTCGACCGCCGGGCGCCTGGGCGCGAGCCCGCAGGCCGTGCCGAGCAATGCCATTCCGAGCACGCTCAGCACGGGCATCTCCCACAACCAATCGACGAGCCCGTGCAGGAGCCAGACCGACGCTCCGGCGAGGAGGACGCCGGCGAGCTCTCGTTCGCGACCGCCTGGAATGCGCAGGACCGCGATCACGGTCAGAGAGAGGAAGCCCACGAAGAGCGCGGTCCCGATCAGCCCGGTTTGCGACAGCAGGCCGATCAGCAGGCTGTGCGGGTAGATCGGCTCCTCGCCGCTTCGCCGCAGCTGGAGATACGGGACGAGGAAGTTGTTCGGGCCGATCCCCAGCAGGGGATGGTGCTTGAACTCGATCAGCCCGACGCGATAGAAGTCGTACCGGTTGCTGCCGAGGCTCCCGAAATGCGTGGCCGTGCCGGTCGGCACGGCCTGGTACTTGAAGCTGTGCCACGCCGACCCGACGTGATCCCAGGGCTTCGCGACGACGGACGCGCCCGCGAGCCCGATCACGGCCGCAGCGATGACTGCAGCTCCCGCGACGCGGGTCGCTCGCGGAGGTAGGCGGAGCCGGTTGTCGACCGAGGCGGCGAGCCAGCCGGCAGCAGCGAGGACGACCGACCAGACCAGCGCGAGGTCGATCGCGTGCCGCAGCTCCTCACTGATCCGGTCGGCATCCCCGCCGTACACATTTGTCACGGGCTGAACGAGCGGGAGCAATGCCAGGGCAACGAGGCCGAGCACGACCGTCGAGCGCAAGCGGCCCGGGACGAGCACGAAGTAGGCGATGGCGACGAGCGGGAGCGTGAAGACCGAGCCTCGGCTTTCGCCGAGCAGATTCAGCACGGCATAGAGGCCGGCCAGGCCGGTCGCAAGCCCTCGCGCCGGAGCGGGCACCCAGGGACGCGACGCGAGCCCGACCATCAGCCACGCCATCGTCATGAAGAGCGCCGCGGTCGCATTCGGATAACCGAGCGGCTCCGAGAGGCGGGACCCGATGAGGTACTGCGTGGGGTCGGTGGCGTGCACCGCTCGCTCGACGGTGTAGACACCTTCGGCCGCGAAGACGACTCCGGCGCCAAGGACGACGGGCCAGACGGCACGGGCCCGAGTCGGCCAGGTGGCCAGGAGGGCGAAGACGAGGAGATAGAGCAGCGTGCGGTTCGATCCGTCCCAGGCGTCGCTGCGCACCGTCGCCCAGGCAATCGTCGCGAAGCTCCACACGGTGAATGCGGCGAGGCACGCGACAGCAGCCACGTTCGTGCGTGACGCGGTCGCTAGGAGCGGGCGCGCCGACAGGGCGAAGGTGACTGCGATGCCGAGGACCAGGAGGGCGAGCGGCGTCCACACGGTCAGAGCGAAGCCGCCTTCGCGCTCGACCATGAACGCGACGATGCCGAGGACCAGGCCCAGTGGCAGTGCCTGTACGACGACCGCCACCCGTTCGCCCTCCAGGCGTGATCTCAGTCCGGGCACCCACCTCTAGGCTACGCCGCGTGTCCGGACGGCCCTGCCTGCTCTACGTCGTCACGCTCGCCGAAGTGGGCGGGGCCCAGTCGTATGTTCGAGACCTGCTCCCGGCGATGCGCGAGCACTACGACGTGATCGTCGCCGCCCATGGCGACGGGCCGTTACGGTCTGCCGCGGCCGAGCTCGGGATCACGTTCGTGCCGCTGCAACACGTCAGACGCCCCGTCTCGGTCGTCCAGGATCCGCTCGGGGTGCTGGAGCTGACGCGGCTCTTTCGGCGAGTACGACCGGACATCGTGCATCTGAACAGCTCGAAGGCTGGCGTCCTCGGCCGGATCGCTGCATCGGCCGCTCGCGTGCCGGTGCGCGTGTTCACCGCGCACGGTTGGGCGTTCAAGGCGACGTCCGGGCCGGCGGCGCACGTCTACATGTGGGCCGACCGCGCAGTCCGCCCCCTGACGACGATGATCGTCTGCGTCTCGCAGACCGAGCTCGCGGCCGGCCTCGACGCACGCGTGTGCGTGCAGGCGCGCACGACGGTGATTCCGAACGCGGTCGACGTGTCCGCTCTGCCGACCGGGCGGCCCCGCGCAGCAGACCGCATCGAGATCGTCAGCGTCGGCAGGCTCGCGGGCCCGAAGGACTTCTCGACGCTGCTCGCGGCCCTAGCGCTTCTCCCGCGCGGGCGCGCCCGGCTGACGGTCCTCGGCGACGGGCCGCAGCGGCCTGTGCTCGAACAGCAGGTCGCCGAGCTCGGCCTGGTCGACGAAGTGCTGCTCGCCGGAGAGGTCGCGGACGTGCGCCCGTCTCTCGACCAGGCGGACATCTTCGTCCTCTCGAGCACGTCCGAGGGCATGCCGATCTCGGTGCTCGAGGCGATGGCGGCAGGGCTGCCGGTCGTGGCCTCGGCCGTCGGCGGACTGCATGAGGTCGTCGCCGACGGAGCGACGGGCTTCCTCGTCCCGGCGTCACAGCCGGAGGCGTTGGCCGAAGCGCTCGGGCGCCTCGTCGAGGACGGACAGCTTCGGGGTCGCCTCGGGGCGGCCGGACGGCAGCGCGCCGAGGACGAGTTCTCGCTCGCTGGCTGGCGGACCGCGCATCTCGACCTGTACGCGTCACTCCTTAGATGATCGACTCGAAGAACGCCAGGCGGCGGGTCTCCTTCGCCGCGGCAGAGATCAGCGGCTCGACCTCGGCGCGTGGAACCCGCCGGCCCGCGACGGACGCTACAAAGCGATCGATCTCCGCCAGCGAGTCCCGCACGTTCGTCTCGACGTTGGGCAGCGTCAAGAGCCACCACGGATCGAGGCCGGCGAGATCGGTGTCGGCGTAACCGAGGATCAGCGGCAGGCCGAACTCGAGGTAGCGGCGGACCTTGAGCGGGGATGCCTCGTGCATCTGCTTGCGATGCAGCGCGAGCGTGCCGAGGGCGACATCGGCGCGTGCGAGGACGTCCGCATATCCGCCTCGAGCCAGGAAGCCGTGGCAGGTGACGTTCGTGGGCACGGTGACGTCCTTGACGCCGATCAGATCGAAGCTCCACGACGGGCGCGCCTCGGCCAACTCGATGATCTTGTCGACGCCCTGCCAGTACACGCCTTCACCGATGTAGACGAGCCGCCGCTCGTCGCCGTTCGTCGTCGGATCCGTGACCGGGCCAAGCTCGATGCCGTTCGCGATCGTGACGGTCGCGAGGCTCGGGCGGTCGCGTCTCAACTCGCGTTCGAGCTCCGTCGTGACGGCCACGGCGCCGTCGGCGCGACCGAGGAGCACTCGCCGTAGGAGCCGCTCGTACCGCGCGACAGCCTGCGAACGGGCCTGCAGCTCCGCGCCGACGTTCGAGTTCAGCTCGACGACGAGCTTCGAGCGGCCGAACGCGGCGGCAAGCGTCGGGAGGAACACGTCGTAGCGCAGGTAGACCAGGTCGGCATGTGAGCGTCGCGCCGCGGTTGCGAGTCGGGTAGTCGCCGCCAGCCGGTCGGCAGGCCCGCCGAATCGAAACGTCTGGTGCGCGAGCGCCGAAGCCTCCACCGAGCCGTCTCGTTCGGCCAGCGCGAAGACGTCGACGTCGTGACCTGCCGTTCGCCAGTGCGAGATCTGCGCACCGATCTTGTCGGCGACGCCGTCGGCGCGCTGCAGGTCCCAGTAGCAGAGGTACGAGATCTTCATCGAGCGTCGATGCCGGCAGGGGGCGCCCGCAGGTCGCCTCCCTATGCTACGCGGAGTGCTTCAACGCTCTGTGCTGCAGAACATTCTCGGCCAGATCGCGACGCTCCTGATCGGTTTTGCCCCGTCGATTCTCGTTGCACGCTGGCTCGGGCCGACCGATCGCGGACTGCTCGCAGTCATCGGCACGGCGGGTGGGATCGGCTTCGTCCTGGCGTGCGTCGGGCTGCCTGCGGCGGTGCTCTACTTCGCCAGCGAGAAGTCGCCGCCGAACGCCGCGCTGCTCGGGAACTCCCTCGCGTACGCAGCGGTGCTTGCTCGTCGGTCTCGTCGTGCCGACCTGGTTGTTCCGTGATCAGATCGCCGACCTGCTGTCCGACGGACGCGGCCAGGCGGTCTGGGTGCTGTGCGCGGTGTCGGTGCCCGCGACGTTCCTCGACTGGACGACGCACAACCAATTGCTGGGGCGGCTGAAGTTCGGCTACTACAACATGCTGATCGTCGGCTCGAAGGTGGTCTACCTCGCCGGCGTGATCCTGCTACTGAGGATCGTCGACCTGGGGCCGTCGGGAGTGATCATCGCCTCGATCGCCGGGTCGCTCCTCGTGATCGGAGGCTCGCTGCGCGTGATTCTCCGCGAGGTGACGCCTCGGCTCGATCGGCAGCTCTTCCGACGGATGGTCTCCTACGGCCGCAAGTCGCAGTTCGGCTCGATCTTCCAGTTCCTGAACGCCCGGTTCGACGTGCTCATCCTGCAGTTCTTCGTCCCGCTCGCCTCGATCGGGTACTACATCGTCGCCCAGTTCCTCGTCGAGCTGGTAATGGTGCTGACGCGTTCGTTCCAGTCGTCGGTGACATCGCTCGTCACACGCGATGCGGACGATCCGCTCAACCAGGCGGCGACGACGTCGACGTCGATCCGGCACCACGGCCTGCTCTGTCTCGCCGCCCTCGCAGTCAACGCGGTCTTCTCACCGCTCCTGATCGTGTTCGTGTACGGCAGCGCGTTCCGTCCGGCGATTCTGCCGTTCTTCATCATCCTGCCCGGCATCTGGTTCCTCGCGACCGGCCTGCTGATCGCGAACGACCTGAACGGCCGCAACCGGCCCGGGACTCGCGTCGACGCTTTCCGGGCTCGGCGTCGGAGTCACGATCGTCCTCGACTTCACGCTGATCCCGTTCTTCGGAGTCGTCGGCGCGGCCGTCGCGTCGCTCGTCGCATACGTCGCCTTCGGCGTCGCATCGCTGATGGCCGAGAGCCGGGTCGCGCAGATTCCGGTTCGCCGGCTGCTGCCGACGATCGCCGACGCCAAGCTCTATCCACGGGAGGCTCGGCGCATCATCGCGCGGCTCGCCTCGCGTTCGTCGACCGGGCTTCGCTTCGGCGACTGATCATGCTGGTCGTCGAATGCGGCTCGGATCACGACGCCGAACGCCGCTACGCGATCGACGTCATGTTCGGCGAGTTCCTCGGGCTCGAGTACGAGATCGCGTCGCGGGAGGGTCTGCGCGACGTCGTCATCTCCTCGCGCGATCCCGACGACGAACGACGGCTCGTCGTCGCCGACGTCCTCTTCGCCGAGCACGACGACTTGCTGGTCGAGGCAGCCGTGCCTCGGGCGCCGCTGGCAACGAGCGACCTCTCGGCGTTCGCGGACACGCTGACCTCAGAAGAAGTGCCGCTGCTCTACGCGCGTCCGCTGCAAGGCGGCGCACACGTCAGAGTCGAGCTCGACCGGATCGAGTTGGGAATCGACATCTTCGGCGGCGTCTTCACGATGCTCACCCGTCTCGAAGAGGTCGTGTCGAACGAGCGAGACGTCCACGGCCGGTTCCCCGCAGCAGCTGCGCTCGCCGTCCGGTCCGGTTTTTCGCGGCGGCCGCTCGTCGACGAGTACGTCGAGGTTCTCTGGTGGGCGCTGCACCGGCTCTGGCCGGGTCTCGAGCGGAGCACGCGGACGTTCTCGGCGCGGCCGACGCACGATGTCGACTGGCCGTTCTATTCACGCGGCAAGCCGTTCGAGACCGTGCGGCAGGCTAGCTCGGACGCCTTCGTTCACCGGAACCGGTCACTCGCCGTCGACCGGCTCCGTGCGCTTGTCAGGATCGCGCGCTCCGGGCGCGCGGCGGACCCGTGCAACACGTTCGACTTCCTGATGCGGACGAGCGAGGCTCACGGATTGCGCAGCGCGTTCTACTTCATGGGTGGCGGGACCGATCCCGCGCGCGACGCGAACTATCCGTTCGACGGCTGGCTGCGCCGGCTGATCCGGGAGATCGATGGCCGCGGCCACGAGCTCGGGCTACACCCGAGCTACCGGACGTATCTCGATCCCGAGGCACTGCGGCGTGAGCTCGAGACAGTCCGCGCAGTCCTCGAGGCAGAAAGCGTCGAACAGGACGTCGTCGGCGGTCGCCAGCACTATCTCCGCTGGGAGTGCCCCGCGACCTGGCGAATCTGGGCCGAGCTCGGAATGGCCTACGACTCGACGCTCGGCTACGCCGAGCTGTGCGGCTTCCGCTGTGGCACCTGCCACGCGTTCCCGGTGTTCGATCTCGAGCAGCGGCGGCCGCTCGGG
Organism: uncultured Thermoleophilia bacterium; assembly: GCA_963846895.1. Lineage (GTDB taxonomy): Bacteria > Actinomycetota > Thermoleophilia > Gaiellales > Gaiellaceae > PALSA-600. The sequence goes on from CAWJXR010000008.1 coordinate 55,289, forward strand.
CTGCGCGAGCGGCCGCTGATCGCGATGGAAGCCGCGTTGCTCACCTACCAGCGGAAATCACTCGCGGCGGCCGTCGACGAGCTGCGCGAGCTCAAGGCGGTCTGCCGCCGGTTCGGGGGCACGTTCACGTTCCTCTGGCACAACAACCGGCTGACTACGCCGGAGGAGCGTGCCGCCTACACGGCGGTCATCGACTGATCCGCCCGCCGCGCTGCGTGGCCGCGCGCGGCGAGCAGCAGGCCGACGCCGATCCCGCCGGTGAACCAGATCGAACCGTCGCTCGTGAGATCGCCGGTCAGAGACGCCGTCGTCACGCCCGACACGAACAGCGCGAATGCGATCGTCGCGTAGTCGCGCTCGACCCCGGGCAGCCGCCAGGCTCGGAGCAGGGCTTGCGCGGCAAAGAACAGAATCGCCACCATGAGCAGCACGCCGACGATTCCGAGTTCGACGGCAGTCTCGAGGAGCACGTTGTGCGGGTACTTGTCGAGGCAGCCCGGGCCCGGACAGACCTGGCGCCGCGCGACGTTCGCGAACGAGCCGGTGCCGATCCCGGTGATCGGATGGTCGACGAACGTCTGCCAGGCGGCGGACCAGAGCTGGTCGCGTCCGTTGCTCGCGAGCCCCGACTGGGTCCCGGTCACCGTCGAGAGCGAGCGGTTCGCTGCGCCGGACGGCACGACCTGCAGCGCCAGCCCGAGGCTTGCGACGAGCACCGCCGTGAGGAGAAACAGCCGGATCGCAGCCTGGCGTGAGCGCGCGAGCATCGCGAGCAGGACGACGAGCCCGAGGGCACCGCCGAGGACTGGGCCGCGGGAGCCCGATGCGAGCAGTGCGACCAGCGTCAGCGGCAGCACGCAGATGGCGAACATCTGGTGCCAGCGTCGCTTGCCCCGCAGCAGCAGGTACGTCGCGACCATCAGGCCCTCCGCGCCCTGGATCCCGAGTGCGATCACGTTCTGCTCGGCGATGCCGAACCGATCCGGCGAGGCGGAGACGCTGCCGAACTGCCGTAACACGAGGAAACCGCTCAGCGCGTCGATCGCCAGCGTGAGCACGAGGAAGAGGTCGATGTCGCGCGGGCGAAAGCCGAGGACGATGCCGGCGATCAGCAAGAGCACGTTGCTGATCACGAACAGCTCCACCTTGAACGTGCCGTAGGCGCCCGACGTCGAGGCCGGCAGCCGAATGAGGAGCAGCGCGAGCAAGCCGCCGGTCGCGATGACGAGTGGCGAGGCGAGGGCTTCGCGGAGGCGCGCAGCGCCGCCACGCAGCAGCACGAAGACGATGGCCAGCGAGATCCAGGCGAATGAGATGAGCGGAACGGCCTTGTTCGGGAACGGGTCGCGCCCGAGGATCCCGACGATCGGAGCTGCGAAGCCGCTGAGACCGAGCGGGATCGCGATCGAGATCGACGCCGTCGCCGTGAGGAACGCCATCCCGATCAGCACGGCGGCGATCACCGGCCGCAGTGTCAGCTTGACGAGGAACAGCCCTGCGACCGGGAGCAACGCCCACGGGAGCCAGCGGGAGGCAGTGCGCCCAAGAGAGGGGAACCGAGTTGTCACGTTGTTCATGGCTTCACTATCGTTGGCAGAGCGGCGAGGTCATCGACAGGCCCGCGGCCGACGAGCTCAAACAGTTGTGGATCGCCGTCTTCTCATCGGCATCGGCCTCCTGTTCACGTTAGCGGGCGGCTCAGTCGCTCACGCCTCGCCCCTGAGGATCTTCTATGTCTCGCCTTCGGGAAACGACCGGGCAGCCGGACGCGCACCGGACCATGCGTGGCGCACGATCGGGCGGGTCAACCGGGCGCGGCTCCAGCCCGGCGACACCGTGCTCTTCGCAGCGGGGGCGACCTTCTCCGACACGACACTGACGCCGCCGGCGTCGGGAGCGCCGGGAGCACCGATCGTGTTCGCGTCGTACGGGCCCGGCAAGGCCACGCTGGCGAACCCCGACGGCGCAGTCTGGTTCTCCGGCGTGAGCTACGTGACGTTCCGAAGCCTCGTGCTGACGACGGGCAGCTCGAACGCCGTCATCTTCGCGGGCTCCGACAGTCAGTCGACGCACATCACGCTCAGGGACAGCGTGCTTCGCGATTCGAACGATGCCGCGATCAACCAGCCGAATCCGCGCGATTCGAGCTGGCTGATCCGAAACAACCTGATCCGGCACGTCGGCGACTCCGCGATGATCCTGGCCGGTTCGAGCGACGTCGTCTGGGGCAACACGATCAAGGACGTCGGCTGGAACTCCGAGCTCGACTACGCGAAGCATGGGATCTACGCCAAGGGCCGAGGCGTCCTGGTCGAACGCAACGTGATCTCCGTGTTCCAGAACAGCGGCGTCTCGCTGCGCTACAGCAGCGCCCGCGTCATCGCCAACACGATCAGCGCGGGCCCGACCGCGATCGCGTTCTTCCACGAGGACGATCGAGTCGGAACCTCGTTCGTCCAGGGGAACCACATCTCGAACGTCACGCGCGCCGGGTTCTACTACGACCTCGGCACCGGCGAGAACTTCGTCGTCACGGGCAACACGTTCCAGATGGCAGGAGGCACGACCCTCGACATCGCCGGCAAGCCCGACAGCCGGTTGACGGTCTCGGGCAACAGGTTCCTCGGCTCCTATGAGTACGCGCTGTCTGCAGAGGCGATCGTGGGCAGCCCCGTCTTCAGTGAGTTCAAGAACGGATTCGCAGGCGCTCCGCGCTTTGCCTGGGGTGGACGATCGCTGAGCTTCCAGCAGTACCGGGCCGGATCGGGCCAGGGCAACGGGGATCGCGTGGGGCTCGCGGCCCGCTGATGTAGCCCGCTCCGAGCGTCTTTGACGTCCCTCGTTCGGAGGATGGCCGGCCCGGATGGGCAGGCCGACCAAAAGGGGTATGCCCATCCTCCGCCGCTTCCGCACGGTCCTGGTCCTCGCCGCCGTCGTCGCCACCGCCGCTTCGGCGAATGCCGGCTCGACACCCGCGACCTACTACGTCAGCCTCTCCGGCTCCGACACGAATCCCGGCACCGCGGCCGCTCCGTGGAAGACCGTCGCCCGCGTCAATCGCGCCTCCCTGAGCCCGGGGGACACGGTCCTCTTTGAGGGTGGCTCCGCGTTCTTCGACCAGCCGCTGATGCCGCCCACAGCCGGCAGCTCGAGCTCACCGATCACGTTCTCCTCGTACGGCACGGGGCAGGCGCAGATCACGAACGCGAACGGGGCAGTCTGGCTGCCCTCCGGCGACCACGACCTCGTCTTCGACAACCTGGATCTGAGCTCCAGCAACTCCGTGGTCTTCGCGGCTGCAGGGTCCGGGACGGGCGCGGCGGGCATCGTCGTGCAGAACTCCACCGTCCACGACTCGCCGTACTCCGGGGTCGTCGTTCAGCCGCAGGACAGCGGCTGGACGGTTCGCGGAAACACCTTCCGGCACCTCGGCGACTGCGGGCTGCTCGTCCAGGGCCCGAACGTGACGATCGACCGCAACACGATCACCGACACCGGGTGGAACACATCGCTCACGTACGCCAAGCATGGGGTCTACGCCAAGGGTGCCGCCGTGACCATCTCGAACAACGACATCTCCTCGGCGGCGAACGGTCAGGCGATCTCGCTTCGTTTCGCGGGAGCGCGTGTGTTCGGAAACACGATCCACGACACCCCGTATGCGATCGGCTTCTTCCCGCAGGACCCGTCGAACACCGGCGTCAGCCGCGTCTACTACAACCGGCTCTGGAACATCACCGGCTGGGCGTTCTACTACTCCGGAACGGCGCTGAACGGCCAGCCGGCCGGCATCGACGTCGTCTGGGACTCGAACACGACTGCCCTGCAGAACCGCGCCGAAGCGGTCAACGTCTCGGAGATCACGGCGGCACACGTCGAGCTCGCGAACAACGTATTCACGGGCTCGATCGGCAGCGCCTATCGCGGCTGTGGGACGTGCGCGGAGCACAACAACGACTGGTTCGGCGCAGCGACGAATCTGCCGAACGGGGCCGGGGACAGCCACCTCGACCCGCTCCTGTCGGCCGCGCCGGCGCTCGCCCCCGCGAGCTCGTCTCCGGTCGTCGACAGGGGAACGGCGGCTACGAGCAACCTCTCCTACAGCGCGGCCTGTGACGGCGCTCTCATGCACTACTGCCAGGCGAGCCCGGACATGGGCGCGGTCGAATACCTCACGAGCTCGCCGCCGCCTCCGCCGCCTCCCCCTCCGCCGCCTCCCGCCGCGGACACGACCGCCCCGAGCGTCCCCGGTCAGCTCTCGTTCGCAGGTGTCACGCAGACGGGTGGCAAGCTCACGTGGTCGGCTTCGAGCGACGACCGAGCCGTCACCGGCTACACGGTGTCGATCGACGGAAGCGCTGCGAGCAAGACGAGCACGACGACGTTCGCCGCGTCGGGACTGACGTGCGCGACCTCGTACGTCTTTGCCGTCCGCGCCTACGACGCGGCCGGAAACACCTCACCCGCGGCGACGGTGACCGCCTCGACAGCGGCCTGCACGGCGGCTCCGCCTGTCACGACCACCTCGCCTGCCCCCGCGAAGAAGCACCCGCCGAGGTGGCGGCTGACGGCTCACGGGGCGACTCTCGCGCGGTTTTCGAGTCTCGGGGCCGCGGGCGGACGGCAGTGATCGGCTCTGGGCGTTAGTCAGCAGAGCGTCCGGCGTACGCCGGAGTGCGGCGGACCGCCTCGGCAGCCGCCCGCTCCGCAAGCCGGACCGCAGAGTGCTCGTGCAACGCGTTGTCGAGTCTCGCGCGAGCCACGTCGCTGTCGCTCAGATAGACGGCGAGTCGTCGCGCGGGCGAGAGGCGGAGTGCAAGTACGAGCGGGGAGTAGCGCGCGGAGAGCAAGAGCATGTCGCCTCATCTTCGTCACCCTCCGTCCGCGGTCAACCGTACTTTCGGGCAGGGTCTGCCATCCAGGGTGTCGAGTACCCTGCGCCCACTGAAATGGACAACTTGACGGGCACAGCGAGCATCCTGTGGCGAGGCAAGTACCTGATCGTCGCCGGGCTCGTGCTGGGCATCGTCGGCGCGACGGTCGCCACGAAGACCGCGTCGAAGGTCTACGAGGCAACCGGGCTCATCCAGGTCGCCTCGGACACGCCGTCCGGCGGCGCCGAGGTCCTCGGGCTGCAGCAGGCGAGCCAGGATCTGGCTTCGACCTACGCGACGCTGATCACGTCGCGCAGCTTCCTCGCGCGCATCAGCGGCCAGGTCGCAGGCGGGCGCTACTCCGTCGGTGATCTCGCACAGAACGTCAACGCTTCCGCCGTCACCCAGAACACGCAGAACACGAACCTGATCGAGATCACGGCGCAGGGCCCGTCGCCGGGAGCGGCGAGGCTCCTCGCGGGGCAGGTCTCCCAGGCGTTCGTCCGGACGATCGGGAAGGACACCGCGAATCGTGCGCTCCAGCAGCAGACGCAGCTCCAGGATCGAATCACGCTGCTCACTGCGCAGATCAATGCGCTGAACCCGAACGCGCCAGGCGCTGCGGAACAGATCGCCGCGTTGAAGGCCACCCGGGCGGCGCTGACGAACGAGATGGCCACGACGATCGCGACCGCGGTCGGCCGCGAAGGCTCCGTCGAGATCGTTGCGCCCGCGATCGCGTCCGACGCTCCCGTCAAGCCGCGCCCGGTCCTCAATCTGGCACTGGGAATCGTGCTGGGTCTCCTCGTCGGCGTCGGCGCGGCGTGGCTTCGCAGCGTGCTCGACCGTCAACTGCACTCGTCGGACGAGGTCGAGGCACTGGCGGGCGCGCCGGTCCTCGCGTCGATCCCGCTCCGGCGCGATGCCGGCGCGGACGATCTCGTGACGCGGGAGGCCTACGACGTGCTCCGCACGAATCTGACGTTCCTCTCACTCGAGTCGCCGCTGGCGGTCCTCACCGTGACGAGCTCGGAATCCGGCGAGGGCAAGACAGCCACCGCCGAGGGATTGGCCCGCGCGGCCACCCGTCGGGATCTGAGGGTGCTGCTCATCGACGGCGATCTCAGGACGGGCGCGCTGTCCGCGCGGCTCGGAGCAGCTCGGCGGCCCGGCCTCGTCAACGTCGTCGCGGCGAACGTCGATCTCGCCTCGGTCCTCGTCGAAGTCGTGCCGGGTCTGACTCTCCTCCCGGCAGGCCCGAGCCCGCCGAACCCGCCGAGCGTGCTCGCGAGCTCCAACATGGGAAAGCTCGCGCTCACGCTTCGCCAGAGGTTCGACCTGATCGTGATCGACTCTCCGCCGGTCGGGCATCTCGCGGACGCCGCCCTGCTCGCCGCGCTGTCGGACGCGAGTATCCTCGTCGCGCGCTCGGGCCATACCGACCGGGCCGCTCTCACCGCCGCAGCCGCGGCGCTCGAGCGGACACCCGCACCGATCGTCGGCGTCGTCGTCTTCGAGCGCCGCTCGCTCGACCCCGTGTACTACCCGGCGGGCGGGATGACGCAGGCGAAGGTCGAGTTGGCCGAGGCCGCCGAGCGCAAGACGCGCGCGGCGAGCGCCCAGATCTCGCAACGAGGCTGAGCCGGTCACGGCGGTTCCCGCCATCCCGAGATGAGAATTCTCTTCCTGACGAACGAGCTCGGAACGGGCGGCGCCGAGAAGCTGACCGTCAGCTATGCGCTCGGAATGGCGGCCCGCGGGCACCACGTCGGCACCGCGTTCAGTCACATGGACTCGCAGGCTGGCCCGTTGCGCGACGCAGAGATCGATGTGTTCCGCTTGCTCGAGAAGGGCCTCAAGCCGTCGACGGTCATCGAGTGGTCGCGGCGCCTCAAGCGGGTCGTCGAGTCATTTCGGCCGGATGTGATCCACGCGCAGTCTGTGACATCCGCTCTCGCGGCTCGGCTCGCTGCGCCGCGCGTGCCGCTCCTCGTCACGATCCACGGGATCAGCAAGTCGAACGAGCCCGTCGCCTCGGTTCTGCTGCGCGCGGCAAACGTTCGCCTCACCGCCGTCTCGGAAGCCGCGGCGGCAGGTCTGCTCCGGCACGCGTGGGCGCCGCCGGTCGACATCCTCGGCCCCGGGATCGACATCGAGCAGATCGAGCGCCAGGCGGCGGCGCCCGATCCGCCGGCGTTGCTGGGGAGCCCGAGTCTCGTGTGTGTCGCGCGGCAGGATCACGTGAAGGGCGTCGACGTGCTCGTCCGTGCTCTGCCGGCCGTGGCGGCGGCGCATCCGAGCGTGGGATTGACGCTCGTCGGCGAGGGGCGCGAGCGCGAGCCGAACCGCGCACTCGGGGTCGAGCTCGGAGTCGGCGACCGCATGCGCTTCGACGGTCTCATCCCGTACGCCGCTCCGTACATCGGCCAGGCCGACGCGGTCGTGCTGCCGTCACGCCGCGAGGGGCTTCCCGTCGTCGCGCTCGAGTCCCTGGCGCTGGGACGGCCGGTCGTGGCGACCGACGTCGGGGGCACTGCGACCGCAATCGTCGATGGCGAAACAGGCTGGCTCGTCCCTCCCGAGGATCCCGCTGCACTCGCGGCGGCGATCATCGACTGCCTGAACGATCCCGAGGAGGCGAAGAAGCGAGCGCTCGCGGGGCGCCGGCGCGTCGAGGAGCGGTTCGCCTCCGGCCCCATGCTCGACAAGGTCGAGGGGCTGCTGCAGGAACTGGCATCGTCACGGAACAGCGTGCCGCCGGCGAAGCCGCGGCTCTACCACCGTGCGGTGCGGAGTCACCAGCGGGCCCGGGTTGCGGCCTGGCGGGTCAGGTCGCCAAGCGACGACTGGCGCGGTGTGCGGATCTTCGGCTACCACCGCGTCACGGACGACGACGACATCTTTGCGGTCACGCCGCGCGCGTTCCGCTCGCAGATGGAGCTGCTGGTCTCGTCGGGCGTCACGATCGTTCCGCTCCACGAAGCGCTCGACCTGCTCGAGCGGCCGGTGACGGAGAGGTACGTCTGCGTGACGTTCGACGACGGCTATCTCGACAACGTCGAGCACGCCCTGCCTGTGCTCGAGCAACTCGGCGTTCCCGCGACGATCTTCCTGATCGCCGACGTGCTCGAAGGGACGGCGACATTCGACTGGTATGCAGCCCCGCCGCCGCACATCACCGTCGCCGATCTGCCGCGTCTCCTCGAGTCGGGCTCGATGGACGTCCAGGCGCATTCGCGAACGCACCGTCGCCTGACCCTGCTCGACGAGAGTGATCTTCGCCGCGAGGTTGCGGGGTCGAAGGAGCGGCTCGAGCGCCACGTGCCCGACGTTGACGAGCTTCAGCTATCCGGCCGGGATCTACGGCACGCGCGAGGCGCGGGCGGTGCTCGACGCAGGGTTCCGTGCCGGCGTGTCGACCGCTCCCGGCGTGAACGACGCTTCGAGTCCCCTCGTCGAGCTCCACCGGACGATGATCTACTGGGGTGACGACACGGCGCGCGTTCGAGGCCAAGCTCGCCGGAGCCCTCGACGCACCGAGCCGGCTCGCAAACGGCCTGCGCCTGCGACGGGCCAAGCCCCGGCCGGGGCCGCACCACGGCGCGCCGATGCCGCGCCGCCGACCTGATCCGTTTGGGTCGCGCTTGATCGGGAGGCCGCACCGCCCGGCAGGAGCGTTCGTCCGGGGTGAGAAGCCCGAGGCGTGCGTCGGCGACGCTCCCGAGAACGACGGCTACAGGATCGTCGCCGGCGCACCCGACCAGGTGAAGGGCGAACCTCTAGCCGGGTCGCCAGCGGCGCACGGCCGCGGCGATCGTCGTCGGCCCACCGTGCCGGCTCTCGACGCGCAACTCGCTTCCAAGCAGGCTGAGCCGCTCTCGCATCCCGTTCAGCCCGAGTCCGCCGTCACGGCGCTGGCTCGGATCGAAACCGACGCCGTCGTCCGTCACCTCGAGGTGAATGACGTCGTCGGCCTCGTAGAGGCGAATCTCGACACGCCCCGCGTGTGCGTGCTTGTGGATGTTCGTCAACGCTTCCCGAAGGACGCGGTGCAGCGCGATCAGCTGTGAATCGGTTGCGGGCTCCACCTCGGCGTCCGCGTCGAGGTGCACCTCGGCCCGGTCGAGGCGGTGGAACCGGGCGACCTCTGCGTCGACGAGCGACGCGAGCGTCGATCCGGGAACATGGTTGCCCGTCGCGTCGATCACCTTGCGCAGCGAGAGCTCGATCACGGCGAGCTGTTCGCGAACCCCGTCGACCTGCAGGAGTAGACCGGACGGCTCACCGGGCAGACGCTCGAGGTCCCGGCGCAGCCGGTCGAGTGCGAACCCGACGGCGGCGAGATCCTGCATCGGCCCGTCGTGGAGATCGAGCGACATCCGCAGCAGCCCGCGCTCCTGCGCGTCCGCCGGAGGCGGCGGAGCAGCTTGCAGCTGCGCGCGCGGCGTGTCGAATTGAGGTTTCGCCATGACCACTCACACCGTCGTCGAGGGACGCCGTTCTGCCCACCCTCGGATGGGGGATCCCTGACAAGGGTGATTGCGCTCCAGAGGGCCTTGAGCAAGATTGAGGGAGGGAGGAGGGGGCGCGTCACTAGAAAGCGGCCGACGCGTCACTGCGGCTATTGAGCGAGACAGAACTCGTCGACACAATCTCTGAGCTCGAGCTCGTTGCGTACGCGCGACTCTCCGGCTTCTTCGCGCAACTGCTCGCGGGGCAGTCGCCCGAGGCCCTCGCCGAGACGATCGCCGGCGCGGTTCGAGAGGCTGCTCCCGTGCTCCGGGGTCGTCGTCCACCATCTGAACGAGGCGAACGGTGCGCTTCTACCGCTCATCTCGTCCGGTGACGTCGACGCCCTCGAGTCGCTGACGATTCAACTCGTCGCCTTCGGCCGAGTCGGCGGCTCGTTGAGCGTCTTCCGCGACGAGCCGTTCACGGATGCGGAGACGAGATTCCTCGGAAGGTTCGCGGACGCGGCCGGTCTTGCGCTCGAAAGTGCACGGACTCGGGCCCGGCTCTCCCAGTTGGCGCAGACCGACGATCTGACGGGCATGCTCAACCGGCGTGGGTTCTTCGAGGCGTCCGAGCGTGAGCTCGCGCGCGCCTCGCGAGAGGGCGGCGAGACGGCATTGCTCGTCGTCGACGTCGACGATCTGAAGCTGGTGAACGACCGCTACGGCCACTCGCTCGGGGACGAGCTCCTGGCCCGTCTCGCGGAGACGCTCGCGTCGCGAACTCGTCGCGGCGACATCATCGGCCGGCTGGGCGGCGACGAGTTCGCCGTCGTCCTCCCCGGCGCGAGCGTGCACGCTGCCGAGCATCTAGCGCACGAGCTCGAGCACCTGTTTGCGAGTGCCGCGGTCGACGGGCCAACCGGGCCGGTTGCCGCGACAGCCAGCGTCGGTGTCGCCGGGACCGACGGCGCCCGCACCGGCATCGTCCGCCTCCTGGCGCGCGCGGACGTCGACATGTACCGCAAGAAACGAAGGCGCAAGTCGGGGGAGTGACAGGGGAGCCGGGGCCAAGCCGCTCGGGGCTCGAGGCTGCTTGCGGCCTGCAGCCTTACCCTTCGATCGCGTCCCGGCTCCCTGGTCGATCCTCCCCGGCCGGTCCCGACTCGGAACCTGGCGGACCGTCGAGCCGTCGCCACCCCTCCGGCTAGTCGGTGCCGCTAGTAGCGAAACCAGCGAGTGCCGCACCGACGAGGTCGGGCAGCGTGTGCAGGTTGTAGCCGCCCTCGAGCACGACGGCGATGCGTGGAGCGAGCAGGCGGCAGCGGCGCGCGAGCTCCCCGAACGCGTCGGCGCTGAGCTCCAGGTCGGCGAGTGGGTCGTCGGCGTGCGCGTCGAAGCCGGCCGAGACGAGCAGCAGGTCCGGCCGGAAACCCCGCACGGCGCGCTCGACCGCCTCGAACGCCTCGAGGTAGGCGACGTCACCCGTGCCCGCCGGAAGCGGGATGTTGACGAGCGTGTCTCCTTGCTCGTCCGGGCCGCCGGTGCCGGGATACAACGGCCACTGGTGCAGCGATGCGAAGAGGATCGTCGGGTCGTCGAAGGTGATCTCCTGGGTGCCGTTGCCGTGGTGCACGTCCCAGTCGACGATCGCGACCCGCTCGACGCCGAGCTCGGCCTGAGCCCAGCGCGCCGCGATCGCAACCGAGTCGAACAGGCAGAAGCCCATTGCCCGATCTCGCTCGGCGTGGTGCCCGGCGGCCTCGCGAGCGCGAATCCCTCGCGGCGCACAGCGTCGATCGCAGCCCCCGCCGCGAGCAAGGCGGCCTCGAACGTCGTCTCGGTGCAGAAGGTGTCGGGATCGATCATCCCGCGCGTCGACCTGACACGCTCCACGAGCTCCGCGGTGTGGCAGCGCCGTACATCCTCCTCCGTGGCGGCTGTGCACTCGACGAAGTCGAATCGCTCGTGCAGCGCCTCGATCCGCGCCTGGGACTCCGGATGAGAGCCGGTCGGGTGGAGCGTGGCGAACGCGTTGTGACTGACGAGGTCGATGACGACCTCATCCTCTGTTAGCCCGGGGCCTCGGCGCGCTCGTGCAGGCGCCGCGAGAGCGCGCCGAGCCCGAGTTCCGCGGCGTGGGCCGACGCGCCGCGCCAGTCGGGCGGCGTTGGGCCGAGTTCCGGCAGCGGCGCTGTCGCGTCCATGGTCGCGATCGAGCGGTAGAGACGCAGATCGTCGGCGATCGTCGGGAACCGCCCGTCCGCGAGTGCCTGGTCGAGGGACCCGTGTTGCTTGAGCACCTCGGCTGCTTTCTTCGGCCCGACGCCGGGCGCGCCCGGGATCTTGTCCGACGGGTCGCCGCGCAGCGCGATGAAGTCGGGCACCTGCGCCGGCTCGACGCCGTAGCGCTCCCGAACCTCTGACGGCCCGACCCG
>CAWJXR010000009.1:0-39346 GCA_963846895.1 uncultured Thermoleophilia bacterium
CGGGCATGAGACCGCGACCGCGCGCGCCGGGCACGAGGAACCCGTCGAGCCCGCCGCGGCGCGGCTCGTCGTCTTCCCACCACGACTGCAGGTAGCCGACCGGCTCACCATCCGCTTCGATGATCCATGGGTCGACCTCCGTCCGTGCGAGCCGCTCGCGGATCTCGGCCGGCGTGAACGTCTCGTCGTCCCAGTACCGCGACACCTCGGGGTCGGCGTGCCACGCGACGAGGCGTTCGACGTCGCGTTCTTCCGCCCGCCGAACGACCGTCAACGCTCCAGAAATGAAATCGCGCAAAGAGCAGACAGTTTGCCCGCGGCGGTCTTGCGCGACCCAGGGCGAGCTGGCAGATTGGCGCTCCCGCAGGGCACGGAGCGCAAGTAGGTCGAAGCCTCCCGAGCAGCTGAAAAGGGCGCAAGCCCGGAACGGTCGGTCGGCGAGGTGGACGAAAGCGCCACCGGCCTTGCGGTTTTTTTGTGCAAGGATCGCCGCCGTGGATCTCACCCTCAGCGACGAGCAGCAGCTGATCCGCAGACCGCACGCGACTTCTGCGAGCGCCGAGATCGTTCCGCACGCCGCCGAGTGGGATCGCGAGGAGGCGATCGACCGCGCACTCGTCGGCAAGCTCGCCGAGCTCGGCTTCCTCGCCGCGGCGCTGCCCGAGGAGCACGGCGGCATGGGGCTCGACCTGGTCTCGTACACGCTCGTCGTCGAGGAGCTCGGCCGCGCCGACTCGAACGTCCGCGGCATCGTCTCGGTCTCGAACGGCCTGTACGGGAAGTCGATCGCGCGCTGGGGGACGCCCGAGCAGCAGGCTCGGCTCCTCCCGCCGCTGGCGGCAGGCACGGAGCTCGGCTGCTACGCGCTCACCGAGCCCGGCGCGGGCTCCGATCCGGCCGGGCTCGAGACGCGCGCCGTTCGCGACGGCGACGACTGGGTGCTCAGCGGCCAGAAGATCTTCATCACGCTCGGATCGTGGGCGGCGCATGCGCTCGTGTTCGCGCGCACCGGCGACCCGGGCCGCGCGGGATCACGTGCTTCATCGTCCCGACCGATGCGCCCGGGTTCGAGGCGCGGCCGATCAAGGGCAAGCTCGGGCTGCGCGCGCAGGACACCGCCGAGCTCTTCCTCGACGGCGTCCGCGTCTCGGACCACGACCGGCTCGGCGAGCTCGGCTCGGGCTTCAAGGTCGCGATGTCGGCGCTCGACCACGGCCGCGTCTCGCTCGGCGCCGGCTGCGTCGGGATCGCGCAGGGCTGTCTCGACGCCTCGCTCGCGTACGCGACGAGCCGCGAGCAGTTCGGCCGGCCGATCGCCCGCTTTCAGCTCGTCCAGGAGCTGCTCGCCGAGATCGCGGTCGAGACGGAGGCCGCACGGCTGCTCGTCTGGCGCGCCGCGGCGACCGCCGACCGCGGCGAGTCGTACACCGTCGAGGCGTCGATCGCGAAGTACTTCGCAAGCGAGACGGCCGTGCGGGCGGCGAACGCAGCGGTGCAGGCGCACGGCGGCTACGGCTACGTCGACGAGTATCCGGTCGGCAAGTACCTGCGCGACGCGCGGGTGACGACGCTCTACGAGGGCACGAGCCAGATCCAGAAGCTGCTGATCGGCCGCGCGCTGACCGGCGAGTCCGCGTTCACGTGACCGAGGTCGTGGCGCGCAACGCGTCCGAGTGGCAGGCGTGGCTCGACGCGCATCACGAGACGGCCGCAGAGGCGTGGCTCGTGTACTGGAAGAAGGGCTCGGGCCGCGAGTCGATCGACTGGGCGCAGGCGGTCGAGGTCGCACTCCGCTTCGGCTGGATCGACGGGATCATCCGCAGCATCGACGGCGAGCGCTACAAGCAGCGGTTCACGCCGCGCCGGGCGAAGAGCAAGTGGTCGAAGGTGAACAGGGAGATCGCGCTGCGGCTGATCGCGGCCGGCGAGATGAGGCCGATGGGGCTCGCCGCCGTCGAGGCGGCGAAGCAGAGCGGCGAGTGGGACCGCGCGTACACCGCCCAGGCGCCGCTGCGGGCGCCCGCCGATCTGCGGACGGCGATCAACGCGAGCCCCGAGGCCAAGCGCACGCGGGAGCGGCTGAGCAGCACACGCTGGGACCGCTGGGTGACGTGGCTCGACGGGAGCGAGGGCCGGACCCGCACGCGGCGCATCAACGCGATCGTCAAGGCGCTGGAGACGCGCGACTACACCGCCGTCGACGCGTCCGCCGAACGCCTCGCGCGTCAGCGCAGCCGGTAGGAGCGGCGCAGGACCGCGAGCACGCGCTGCGCGATCAGGTCGCCCGCCGCGGGCGTGTAGTGGACGCCGTCGGGCAGGCGCATCAGCGTCAGCGTCCCGTGCACGCGCAGGTACGGCGTGTACGTGCCGCGCGCGCTGTCGAGCAGGTGCCACGTGTCGACGTACGTCGAGCGGCTCGGGTTCCGCTTCGCGACCGCGGCGATGATCGCGTTGACGATCGGGAAGCTGTGCCTGAAGCCCGGGCCGTCCGGGATCGGCAGGCCGAGCCAGACGGTCCTGATGCCGGCGGCGTTCAGCTCGCGCGTGACGCCCTCGACCCGCCGCGTGTACTCGGCCACCCACGACGCGGACCCGAGCGGGCCGACCTGCTTGCCGCCGGGCACGCCGGCCAGGTAGTCGTGGGCGTCGTCGGCGCCGAAGGAGAGAACGGCGACCTGCGGCCTGCGGCCGGCGAGCAGCTGGTTGAAGCGCGTGTACCAGTTGTAGAGATCGGGCCGCGCGAGGCCGGTCGCGAGCCGGCTCTCGACGCCGATGACGTCGACGGCGCCGCCAAGGCGCTCGAGCGCATCGCCGGGCACCTGCGCGAGCGAGTCGCCGGCGACCCAGACCCGCAGCGGATGCGCCGCCGTGAAGAGCGGCTTCGCCGGCCGGCGCGGTGGCCGTGACACGGGCCGCGGCGCGCGGCCCCGCAGGCGGCGGCAGCGCCAGGTGCACGCCGGGGTCGATGCGATCCTCGCCCGCCCGGCCGATCGCGACCTGGAGCTCGTGCCGCGGGGAGGTCAGATGCAGCGTGCGGCTCACGCTGCACCAGCGGACGGGTCGCGGCGAGCGCCAGTCGCCGCTCGAAGCCCTGCGGCTGGATCTGCGCCTGCTTGCGCAGCCCCTCTGCGTCGAGCAGCGCCGCGAGGACGAACGCCAACAGGAGCACGAGGATCCCGCGACCTGCTGCTGTGCTCAGGAGCCGCATGCGTCAGAAGCGGAAGTAGATGAACGGCGCGACCCCTTCCGGGCCGAGCGTGTTGATCAGCATCAGGCAGACGGCGACCGTCACCGCCTGGGCGGGCGCCGGCAGGCGGCCGAAGCCGCGGAGCAGGCCTCTGAGCACGCCCGGGCCGACGTACTGCACGCCGATCCCGACGACGATCGCGAGCACGACGGACGTCGTGACGAGCGGCGAAGGCTGCCCCCACGCGGTGAAGAGCCGCTCGAGGATCTCCCCCACCCGGCTAAACGAATCGGCCCGGAAGAAGATCCAGGCGAAGCAGACGAAGTTGAACGTCAGAAGGCGGCCGAGCCAGCGCGCCGCGGACGAGGTCGGCCGCCAGCCGACCGCCCGCTCGACCGCGAGGCCGGTGCCGTGCAGCGCACCCCAGGCGACGAACGTCCAGGCAGCGCCGTGCCAGAGCCCGCCGAGCAGGAACGTCAGGAGCAGGTTGCGATACGTGAGCAAGCTCCCTTTGCGGCTGCCGCCGAGCGGGATGTACAGGTAGTCGCGCAGCCAGCGCGACAGCGTCATGTGCCAGCGCCGCCAGAAGTCCTGCAGCGAGACGGCGGCGTAGGGCGAGTTGAAGTTCTGCGGGAACTGAAAGCCGAGCAGCAGCGCGATCCCGATCGCGATGTTCGTGTAGCCGCAGAAGTCGGCGAAGATCTGGACGGCGTAGCCGTAGACGGCGACCAGCACCTCGAGCGACGAGTGCCTGTTGGGGGCGGCGAACACCTCGTCGACGATGTGGGTCGCGAGCAGGTTCGCGATCACGACCTTGAGGAAGAGCCCGCTGACGATCAGGAAGAACGCCCGCGAGACGTCGACCCGCCGCGGGTCGCGCGGCGACTCGAGCTGCGGCAGCAGCTCGCTGGCGCGGACGATCGGGCCGGCGACGAGGTGCGGGAAGAACGCCTGGAAGACCGCGAAGCGCGCGAACGACGCCGGCACGAGCTCGCGTCGGTACGTGTCGACGACGTACGAGATCGCCATGAACGTGTAGAAGGAGATGCCGACCGGCAGCACGACCTGCGCGATGTAGGACGTGCCGATCGCGTTGTCGACCGAGCTCAGGAAGAAGTTCGCGTACTTGAAGTAGGCGAGCAGCCCGAGGTCGAAGGTGAGTGCGAGGGAGAGCAGCAGCTTGCGTGCCGACTGCGGACCCGTGCGGTAGATGGCGACCGCGAGGACGTGGTTGACGACGGTCGACGCGGCGAGGAGGAAGACGAAGCGCCAGTCCCACCACCCGTAGAACACGTAGCTCGCGAGCAGGATCCAGGCGCGCCACGCCCCCTGGTGGGGCATGAGCACCCACGAGACGGGCAGCACGACGGCGAAGAAGAGCGCAAACGTGACCGTCGGGAACAGCACCGCGGATCGTCCTCAGCGTCGCAGCCGGAGCAGCAGCTTTCGCACGGCGGCCTGCCCGCTGCCGTCCTTGACCCGGACGACGAACGTGAAGGTGCCCGTGGCGTCGATGCCGCGCGGCGTCCCTGCGAGCAGGCCGTTCGGGCGCAGGTGGAGGCCCGCGGGCAGCCGCCCGGTCAGCGACCAGGTGTACGGCGCCTCGCCTCCGACGGCGCGGACGCGCGCCGAGTACGGCCGTCCCCGCCTGCCGGCGGGAAGCGTTGCGGTCTTGACGCGCGGCGCAGGCACGGCGATCTTCGCCGCGACCAGCTTCTGGTGCACGAGGGTGGCCATCGCCACCGCCCCGCCATACAGCGGGTGGAGGCCGTCGGCCTGGAACCACTCCGGATGGCTCCGCGAGTAGAGGTTCCAGTCGATCACCGAGACCTCGGGGTGCTGTGCCGCGGCTGCCACGATCTCGTCGTTCATGCCGATGTACGGGTGATGGGCGGCCCGGAGGGTCAGCCAGAAGACGTGCTTGACGTTCGCGGCCTCGAGGGCGGTCAGGACGTCCTCGATCTCGGCCGCGTAGTGATCGGCGAAGTCGTTGTAGCCGACCGCGATCACGACCGTCGGGCCGATCTGCGCGCCGAGCTGCTTGACGAGATCGATCACGGTCGGCGGGCCGGGCGGGCAGCTCGTGTCCTCGAGCCGCCGGCAGGGCGAAGACTCGAAGTCGAGGTCGATGCCCTGGCCGAGCACGCTGAGCGCCGACGGCGTGCTGCCGATCGAGGTCGCGACCGAATCGCCGATGAACGTCACGTGCTGCAGGCTGGAGCTGCCGCCCGGCGTGACGCCGACCGAGCACAGGACGGCTGTCGCGACGGCTGTCGCCGCCGCAAGCGTGAACGCACGATGCATCACGGACATCTAGCCGTGATGGTCGCACGCCAAACCGCGCAACGTGCGGACGATTCGTCGCGCGCCACTCTTGCGCGGCGCGCCGCCCGGAACGTAATCTGCGGCTCCTGCCAAGCGCGGGGAGCGAGTAGGTCGAAGCCCCGCCGAGCAGCTGGAGGACGCGCGCAAGCGCGAAGACCGGCCGGTCGGCGAGGTGGACGAAAGCTCAACCGACTCGGCGGGATTGTCGAAGGGGCCCTCGGGCCCCTTCGACGCTTCTGCGATCAGAAACGCGCGACGCGGTACGGCGCGAGCCGCCAGGCGGCCCACTGCCAGTACCAGGCCGGCAGCTTCCGCGGCGCCGCCTGCGGACGCGGGCCGCCCGAGTGCTGCGCGGTGAAGAGCGCCCAGGCCCAGCGCGGCAGGACGCGCGGCAGATTCGCGGGCCGCTTCGCCGGGACGACGGCGACCGCCCGCGTCGGCTTGCCGAAGATCCCCGATCCGTCGACCGCACGCACGCGGTAGACGGTCGGGCCCGTGGGATGGAACAGCCGCACCGTGACGCGCCGCTTCTTCGCCGCCAGCGTCGAGACGGCCGTACCGTCGAGCAGCACCTGATACGAGGCGACGTTGCCGCTGTTGTCGGTCGCGGCCTGCCACGAGAGCACGAGCGCGCCCTTGACGAAGTGGCCGCTGAAGCCCGGCGGCTGCGTCGGTGGAACCGTGTCCGGCAGCAGGCCGAAGAAGCCGGGAACGAGCGTCTGGATCTCGACCGTGCCGTCGGGGTCGATCGTGTAGCCCGCAGTGACGCCGGGCGGAAGCAGCGCGGACTTGAGCAGCGGCAGCGGCCGCCAGGTCGTGCCGTCGTCCGACCGCGACGGCGTCAGCGCGCCGGCCGCCGTGAGGAGGTGCAGGATCACCGGCTTCGCGAACCCGGTCACCGGCGTCGATGTCGCCGGGTCGGTGACGGACAGTTGCACCCCGTAGCCGTCGGGCGACGGAAGCTGCGTCGTCGGCGTCAGCGTCACGACCGCGGTCGACGCGAATGCGCCGTCGGGCCAGGTCGCGGTCGCCTTCCCGTCGCCGGAGCCGACCGATCCCGCCGGAGGCTGGACCGGCGGAGGCGGCGGAGGCGGACCGGTGGTGCCGCCGACGACAGGCCCGTCGACGACGTTCGAGTCGATGTTGATCGTGACGCCGCCCCACGTCTCCTTGTGCCCGCCCTTGTACTGGTGCACGCGCTGGTGGTTCGGCCACACGCTGTCGCTGACGTACGGGTCGCCGAACACGCTCTCGACGCCGTTCCAGTTCGCGATCCAGCCGGCGTCCGGCAACGCCGCGGGCCCGAGCGCGGCGACGTCGCGCATCGTCGACGCCGCGCTGCCGTAGACGCCTGAGAGGTACCCGCTCGCGCGAAGCTCGCTCGTCCACCCGCCGACGAACGACTGCACCGCCTTCGTGCACGTTGCGTTCCCGAGCGCATAGCCCTCGATGTCCGCATAGATCGGGCTTCCGGACGGCAGGCCGAAGGTCGTGGCGTGCGTGACGGCATCGTCCGCTGCCGTGCGGCCCTGGCTGGTCGCCGTGGCCGGCACGGTCGAGATCTTCTGCAGGCCCGGACTGCGCGACGCACGGCGCCTGCAGTCCGACGTAGAGCGGCAGCAGGCTCCAGCCTGCCGACAGCGTCGAACTGACCCACGTCGCCGAGAGGTTGCCGCTGGCACACGCACGGTTGACGCCGCCGATGTAGATGCCGAGCCCGCGGTACGGCGACTGGAGCCACGCAGCGAGCGACGCCTGCGACGGCGCGGTGCAGGCGTCGAACGCGTAGCCGGAGAAGATGCCGGCGGTCGCGGTACCCGGCGCCGCGCTCGCACCGCCGGAGACGCCGACGAGCAGCGCCGCCGAGACGGCGAGAGCGATCAGCCTGCCCTTCACGTGGGCCAGGATTGCGAAGACCTGTTAGGAAAGGGTGTCCGCCGCGTCAGAGCCGGACGACGGCGCCGACGTTCTCGGCCTCCGCGCGGGCGACGACGTACTCGGCGGCAACGAGATCCTCGACGGCGAGGCCGAGCGACTCGAAGACGGTCAACTCCTCGTCCGTCTGCCGTCCGGTCGCGGCGCCGATCAGCACGTCGCCCAGCTCGGCCCTGATGTGGTCGTCGGAGATCGCTCCTTCCCCGAGTGGGATCAGGAAGTCGCCCGCCTCGCTGAGGGCGGACTCGCGCCGGTCGACGAAGAACGCCGCATCGCGGACCGTGGCCGTGTCGAGCTCGCGTGCGCTCGGGAACGCCGACCCGACGGCGTTGATGTGGACGCCCGGCCGGAGCCACTCCCGGCGCACGATCGGCTCGGACGCCGAGGTCGCCGTCACGACGACGTCCGCCGCGCGGACCGCGTCCTCGGCGGTCGCGGTCTCCTCGACGTCGGCGAGCTCGGCGCCGGCCCGGCCCGGCGTCCTGCTCCAGGCGACCACGCGTTCGAAGTCGCGCACGGCGCGCATCGCCTCGAGGTGCGCCTTCGCCTGAACCCCCGCGCCCAGCAGTGCGAGCGTTCGCGCCGTCATCGGCGCGCGAGCACGCGGGTCGCCACGGCCGAGACGGCGGCGGTACGCACCGCGGTGACCGCACCCGCGTTCAGCAGCGCGCGCGTCTCGCCCGTCTCCCCGTCGAAGAGCGCGACGAAGCCCTGATGCAGGTCGAGGCCGCGCGCGGCGTTCGCCGGGAAGATCGCAAGTGTCTTCAGGCCCCATAGGCGTGCGGCGCCGCCGCGGTGGGTGGGCATCAGCGCGAGGAGGCTCTCCTCTCCCGGGGGCTGCACGATTGCACCGCAGCGGGTTGTGCACCTCGCCGCGCGCGACCGCCGAGAGCGCGTCGACCATCAGCTCGATGCACTCTCCCATCGGCAGCAGCTGCCGAACGGCGTGCTCGTCGAGGACGCGCACCGCGCTCACGTCAGCACGAGGCGCGTGAAGCGCCCGGCCGCCGCCCAGTGCGGCCCGGCCGTAGCGATCGCCTCCGCCAGCTTGTCGAATCCCGGCGTCATCGAACCGGCGAGCAGGACGACGAACCCGCGGGTCTCGCCGAACGCGTCGACGTCGAGCAGGCACTCGTCGACGGCGTCCCAGGTCCCCGCGAACGAGAGCGGGAAGTGAGCCGCGTGGGCCAGCAGGCGCAGCAGGTCCTCCTCGCTGTCGGCGATCGTCAACTGCAGCGCGGCCACGAACGCACCGCGCGAGACGAGCTCGGCGCGCAGCGCCTCGGCCTCTTCAGGAGATAGCCGAAAGTCGAGTACCGGCCGTTCGTCCGGCGAGAAAACGCGTTCGACTTCGTCTGTCATCGTCAGAGGAGTTTGACGAAGTCGTCGACAACATGAGACTGCTCGCCGTCGGCGCAGCGTTCGTCCTCGCGATCTGGGGCTGGTCGAGTCACCAGCGACACGCGACCGAGCACAA
This sequence comes from uncultured Thermoleophilia bacterium, assembly GCA_963846895.1. GTDB lineage: Bacteria > Actinomycetota > Thermoleophilia > Gaiellales > Gaiellaceae > PALSA-600. Next base: position 8,925 of record CAWJXR010000009.1, read on the forward strand.
GCTCGGCACCGTCGCGAGCCAGCTCGCGGGCCGCCCCGTCGGCGTCCGCTGCCAGGGGTTCTGGGCGGCGATGCTCGACATCAACGACCGCGCGGGCGAGGTCGAGTTTCGCGCGCGGCCGGCCGCCCGACCACATGTTCCTGACGCGCGCGACGTGCAAGCGGTTGCAGCGAGTTCGGAGCGAGACAGGGCGCGCAGCGAGCTCGACTGCCTCGAGGCGATCGACTGGAAGAACGTGGTCGGCGGGACTGAGCTACGACGCGCCGTGCGAGCGGCGCGCCGAGAGGACGTCGAAGCCGTCAACACGCTGACGCACGAGGCGATGCATCTGCGCGGCTTCGTCGGCGAGGCCCAGGCGCAGTGCTACGCGATCCAGGAGGACGCCTGGACCGTGCGCAGGCTCGGCGGCACGGCGGCGGAGGGAGCCGCCGCGGCGGCGCTCGTCCTCGCACTCCAGCCGCTCATGCCGAGCGAGTATCAGTCGAGCGCGTGCCGCGCCGGCGGCAGCCTCGACCTGCGGCCCGGGACGGCGGCGTTCCCGTCCGAGTCGCCGCCGCAGCTCTTCCCGCCAGCGTTAACGAGGCGCCAGGCGCGGCCCAGACGTTCTCGAGCAGCTGCGTCGTCTGCGGCCAGAGCAGCACCTGGCCGCCGAAGTCGAGCACGCCCGCGCTGAACACCCGCGCGCCACTCGTGTGCTCGTAGTACGTCATCATCGCCGAGCGGGCGGGGCCGAACAGGTTGGGGATCACCGCCAGCACCTGCAGTCCCTGCGGTGACGCGGCCGCGGGCTGGTCGGCCTCGATGCCGTAGAGGCCGAACGTGTTGCCGTTCGCGAGCCCGGTACCCGCGAATGCCCACGGTGCGACCTCTGCTCCGGTGACGATGAACGCCGCGCGCCGCTGGCCGCGGTCGCCGGCGTCGTACTGCACGCCGAGGAGCCCGGACTCGGGACGACCCAGGTCGCGCCATTCGTCGATCAGCTCGACCGCGTGGCCGTGCCGGTCGACCCGGCGGAAGAAGTTGTTGGCCGAGCAGGAACATGAGGTTGCCGCCGGCGTTGCGGTACCCCTCGATCAGGTCGTAGAGCCGGGAGGTCACGTACTCGGTGTGACCGGGGAAGACGATCAGGTCGTAGGCCGCGCGCAGCGCCGCCGGGCCGGCGAAGGCCTCGAGGTCCTCGTCGGCGTAGAAGTCGACGTTCTTGCCGGTCCGCGCCAGCCAGTGCTGGAAGGCGAGGTCGTAGCTGCGGTAGCGGTACGGCACGCCGCGGTTCGGATTCGGCCGCGTCAGATCGGCGCGGTTCGTCTTCCAGCGTGCGTACCAGGTGTCGCCCCAGCCGTCGCCGTCCGCATCGTGGAAGTTGTAGGCGCCCCAGGTGGTCGTCGGCAGCACGACCGCGACGCGCGCCTGCGGCTTGGCCGGACGGACGATCAGCGGTGCGTACCCGACGCGCCCGTCGTCGGCGGTGAGCTGCGCGAAGTAGACGCCGGACGGCCAGTCCGGAGCGACCTGCAGCGCGATCGGCGCCGGGGCGCTCGCCTTCCCGCTCCAGTTCACCGCGACCGGCGCCCCCATCGCGATGCCCTTGATCACGTCGTTGGCGTAGTTCGCCTCGGTCTCGGGGCCGCTGTGCAGCCACTGGGCGCTGAGCGACCTGGCGTCGGTGCGCGTCACGAGCGTCACGCGATCGCCGGGGCGCACGCTCCGCTTGGCGAACGCCGCGTCGACGCCGAGCAGCCGCACGACCGTCTTCTCGGTCTGGCTCCTGCCGCCCGTGGAGGTCGCGGTCAGCCGCAGGATGTAGGTGCGCGGCGGGAGATTCGCCGGAGGCGCCCACTCCAGCGTGTGCGATCCCGGGCCGAACATCGTCTCGTTCTCGCTCAGCGCGGCCGCCGCGACCGGCACCGGCCGTTCCGACACTGCGCCCTGCCCGGTCTGCAGGACCTCGAGCGTCACGTTCGCGCGCCGGTTGAGCGTGAAGTGGAGACGTGCGCTCCGCCGCCCGGGGCCCCCGATCGTCGCCAGGGCCGCACGGTCGCCCGCGTACGGGTGCCCGTCGCTCGCGACCCGCACGGATGTGAGCAGCTGCTCGAACGCGCCCGGGCCGGCGAGACCCGCGAGAGGAGCGCAGCACCGGCCCCACCGGCCAGCAAGAGCACGCGCCGACGCGTTCCGCGCCAGCTGTGGCCGGCGCCCGGTTCCCTGTGTGCGGACCCTCCACCGGCCATCAGTGCGGCCAAAGGTACCGCCGCGGATCGGGTGTTTCGACCGGCGCCCGTCTGACTCGGCCTGCGGTCGTCGTTCAGCTACTACTTGCTGCTTGAACGACGCACCGGACCGTCGGCATTACCGCGTGACGTTCGCGGTCCTCGCGCTGGGGGGCGTGTCGTATGCACTGTTGCAATCGCTCGTCGCCCCAGCGCTGCCGGATATTCAGCACGCGCTCACACGTCCGAGAACGGGGTCAGCTGGGTCCTGACGGCGTACCTGCTGAGCGCGTCGGTCGCGACCCCGGTGATCGGACGGCTCGGCGACATGCACGGCAAGAAACGCGTCCTGGTGATCGTCCTCGTGCTCCTGGCGGCGGGGACGCTCATCTCGGCGTTCGCGACCACGCTGGCCGGTGATGCTCGTCGGCCGGGTCGTGCAGGGCGCCGCGGGCGGCATCTTCCCGCTCGCCTTCGGGATCATCCGCGACGAGTTTCCGCGCGCGCGCGTCGCAGGCGGAATCGGACTGATGTCGGCGCTCCTCGGCGTCGGCGGCGGGGCGGGCGTCGTGCTCTCCGGGCCGATCATCGACAACCTGTCGTACCACTACCTGTTCTGGCTTCCGCTGATCCCGATCGTCGATCGCGACCGTCGCGACCCACGTGGTCGTGCCCGAGTCGCCGGTCAAGGTGCCCGGCCGGGTCAACTGGGCCGGGAGCAGCGTTGCTGTCGGGCGGCCTGATCGCGGTGCTCGTCGCTGTCAGCGAGACCGCGAACTGGCACTGGCTGTCGCCCAAGACGATCGGCCTGATCGCGTTCGGCCTGGTGCTGCTCGCGCTGTGGGTCAGATCCGAGACGCGGTCGGCGGAGCCTCTCGTCGACATGCGGATGATGCGAATCCGCGGCGTCTGGACGACGAACCTCGTCGCGCTGTTCCTCGGCTTCGGCATGTACTCCTCGTTCATCCTGCTGCCGCAGTACGTCGAGACGCCGCGAATCGCGGGGTACGGCTTCGCCTCGTCGGTGACGCAGGCCGGCCTGTTCCTGGCCCCGACGACGCTGGCGATGCTGATCGTCGGCTCCCAGACCGGGCGGCTGGAACGGCGCTTCGGCTCGAAGCCGCCGCTGCTCGCAGGCGGCGTGCTGACGATGCTCTCGTTCCTGGTCCTGGCGTTCGAGCGCAGCGCGTCCTGGGAGATCTACCTCTCGGCCGCCCTCCTCGGAAGCGGGATCGGCCTCGCGTTCGCCTCGATGGCCAACCTCATCATCGAGAACGTCGGCCCTACGCAGACGGGCGTCGCGACCGGCATGAACACCGTCACGCGCACCGTCGGCGGAGCCTTCGGCGGCGCCGCGACCGCGTCGCTCATCGCCGGCACGATCAACGCGACCGGCTATCCGACCGCAGGCGGCTACACCGCGGCCTTCGCGGTCTGCGCCGTCGGCCTTGCGATCGGCGTCCTGGCGGGCCTGCTCATACCGCAGCGGCGGCCGGCCGACGCGTTCGCACCCCACCCGATCGGGGATCCGGCCGAGTCGACCGTCTAGGTCCAGCTCGCGGGCCGTTAAGCCGGTGTGCGGGCGGGCCGATAAAGGCCCGATGGTTGCTGTGGCGTCTCCTCATCCGGAGACGAGACCGTTTCGATTCTCGCGGCTTCTTCTCCGGTTCTGGCAAGCGATGCTCGTTTGCGGCCTTGCCCTGCTCGCGGCCCACGATCTCGGCGGGCTCGGCTGGGCCGGCGGAGGCCATTTCTTCGACCGCTGGCTCTACTAGGGGCTCGAAGCCCTGGCCGCGGCGGGATGCCTCATCCGAGCGATTCGGGTCCGGGAGGAGCGGGCGGCCTGGCTGGCGTTCGGCAGCGCGCTGCTGCTGACGACGGCCGGCGACGTCACCTACGACTTCGTCTACGGCGGCAACCCGCCGTACCCGTCGCTCGCGGACGCCTTCTATCTCGGCTTCTACCCGGCGTGCTACCTCGGGATCGTCCTGCTCGTGCGGCGCCGGATCTCGAACTTCAACGGGAGTCTCTGGCTCGACGGCTTCACCGCAGCGCTCGCCGCCGGAGCGGTCGGTGCCTCCGCGCTCCTGCAGGTCGTCGTCTCGAGCACGGACGGCAGTCCGATCGTCGTCCTCACCAATCTCTCCTACCCGCTCGGCGACATCATCCTGCTCGCGCTGCTCGTCTTCGTCTTCGCGGTCACCGACTGGCGTCCCGGCCGTGCGTGGCTGCTCATCGGCGTCGCACTCCTCCTGAACACGATCGGCGACGGCGTCTACCTCTACCTCAGCGCGCAGGGCCGGTACGTCGAAGGCGGCGTGCTCGACGCGCTCTGGCCGGCCTCGCTGATCCTGATCGCGCTCGCGGCCTGGCACGCACCGGCGCCCGGAGGAAGATCCGACGGGCTCGAGCGGCGAACCCTCTTCGCGACGCCGGCCGCCTGCGGGCTGATCGCGGCGGGCGTCCTCGTGTACGCGTCGATCCACTCGGTCCACCCGGTCGCGATCGTCCTGGCGGCAGGCACGATCGTCCTGGTGCTCGCGCGCACCGGTGTGACGTTCAAGGAGAACACACGGCTGCTCGAGCGCAGCCGCACCGAGTCGCTCACCGACTCGCTGACCGGGCTCGGCAACCGGCGCAAGCTCGTCGCCGACCTCGAGGTGCATCTCGACCGCGCGGACCCGGATCGGTCGCATCTGCTGGTCGTCTTCGACCTGAACGGGTTCAAGGGCTACAACGACCGGTTCGGCCATCCAGCGGGTGACGCGCTGCTCGCACGGCTCGCGCGCAAGCTCAGGGACTCCGTCGAGCCCGAGGGGTCCGCGTACCGGATGGGTGGAGACGAGTTCTGCGTGCTGATTCCCGCGTCGGAGACGTCGCTGCACCGCGCGGCGTCGGCGCTGTACGAGGAGGGCGAGAGCTTCGTCGTCTCGAGCGCGTTCGGAGCGGTCACGCTGCCCGACGAGGCGTCTCAGCCGAGCGCCGCGCTCAGCCTCTCCGACCAGCGGCTCTACGCGCACAAGGATCAGCTCGCCGCCGGCCGCGGGAGCCCGCACGAGCTGCTGATGAGGACGCTCGCGGAACGCGAGCCCGAGTTGCGGGCGCATGTCGAGGGTGTGGCGCGACTCGCGGTCGCGGTCGGCCGCCAGCTCGGTCTCGGAGCCACCGACCTGCGGGAGCTGCGGCTGGCCGCCGAACTCCACGACGTCGGCAAGCTCGCGATCCCGGACGCCGTCCTGCGGAAGGCCGGCCCGCTGACCGACGAGGAGTGGAAGTTCATCCACCAGCACACGCTGATCGGGCAGCGGATCCTCGGCGGTGCCCCGGCGCTGCACCGGGTCGGCGAGATCGTGCGCTCGACGCACGAGCGCTGGGACGGCAAGGGCTACAGCGACGGCCTCGCCGGAGAGCAGATTCCCGTCGCGTCACGCGTGATCGCCGCGTGCGACGCGTTCTCGGCGATGACCGCGGGTCGCCCGTACGGCGACGTCGCCGACCGCGCTCAGGCGATTGCCGAGCTGCGCCGGTGCTCGGGCAGTCAGTTCGATCCGGCGATCGTGCTCGTGCTCTGCGACGTCCTCGAGCGCAACATCGATCTGGAAGACGACCCCGCCTTCCCGGCCGCGGCGCCCGAGCGATTCCCCTCTGCCTAGCCGACTGCCTCCGGCGTGAGCTCGGCCGGCCGCGCGAGCGTCGTTCGCAGCGGGATCTCCTGCAGGAACCAGGACAGGATGAACGGGATGACCGCCAGCGCCGCTCCCCAGAGGAAGACGCCGTGGAGCGAATGCGCGAACGCCTGCAGGAACGCGTCGTGCACGCCGGGCGGAAGCTTCTTGGCCTGCTCCGGCGTGAGGTGAACGCCGCCGCCCAGGTGCTTCGCTGCCGAGGCCGGCAGCAGGCTGATCTGGGCCGCGAGGCGTGATGCGAAGATCGCGCCGAAGATCGCCACCCCGAACGAGCCGCCGACGGAACGGAAGAACGTCGCCGTCGACGTGACGACGCCGATCTCCTCCGGCCGGGCGTCGTTCTGGACGACGAGCACGAGCACCTGCATCACGAGGCCGATCCCGACACCGACGACGAGCATGTAGACCGACGCCACCCACGGGGCCGTGTCGACGGTGAGGCGCGAGAGCAGGTACATGCCGACGACCAGCGTCGCCGTGCCTGCGATCGGGAAGATCTTGTACCGCCCGATGCGGCTGATCGCGCGGCCGGAGGCGACCGCAGCGACGAGCAGACCGGCCATCAGCGGCAGCAGGCGCAGGCCGGAGCTCGTCGGGCTCGCGCCGTAGACGAGCTGCAGGTACAGCGGGATGAAGACGATCGCCCCGAACATCGCCATGCCGATCGTGAAGCCCATCGCATTCGCGACGTCGAAGACACGCGAGCGGAACAGTTTCAGCGGCAGGATCGGCTCGGCGGCGCGGCGCTCCTGCCACGACGAACAGGCCTAGCAGCAGGACGCCGAAGATCGCGAGCCCGATGATCGTGGAGCGAGTCCCAGGCGTACTGGTTGCCGCCCCACGTCGTCAGCAGCACGAGCGAGGTAACGCCGCCGGCAAGCAGCGCCGCACCGATGTAGTCGACCCGGTGCGGGCTCCGCGAGGACCGCAGGTGCAGCCGGAACGTCACGACCGTGATCGCTGCGATGCCGATCGGCAGGTTGACGTAGAAGACCCAGCGCCAGGAGAGGGTGTCGACGAGGAACCCGCCGAGCAGCGGCCCCGCAACGGAGGCGACCGCGAAGACCGCGCCGATCAGCCCCATGTACCGGCCGCGCTCGCGCGGCGGGACGATGTCGGCGATGATCGCCTGCGCGCCGACCATCAGGCCGCCGGCGCCGATTCCCTGCAGGGCGCGGAAGCCGATCAGCTGGTCCATCGTCTGGCTGAGCCCGGCGAGCATCGAGCCTGCGAGGAAGATGAGGATCGCTGCCTGGAAGACGGGCTTGCGCCCGTACATGTCGCCGAGCTTGCCGTAGATCGGCGTCGAGACCGTGGCGGCGAGCAGGTACGAGGTGACGACCCACGACAGGTGGTCGAGGCCGCCGAGGTCGCCGACGATCGTCGGCAGCGCGGTCGAGACGATCGTCTGGTCGAGCGCTGCCAGGAACATGCCCAGCATCAGCGCGCCGAAGACCGTCCACAGCGCGCGTCCGGCGAGCTGCCCGTCGGAATTCGTGTTCGTCAGCTCGGGCGTCGCCACCTCGGTCGTCGTCATTTCGCCCCCCGTTCGGTCGCGCGGTTCAGCTGCGCGCGCGTCAGCGGCGGATGCGGCAGCGGCGTCGCAGCCTCGGCGCGCAGGCCGTCGAGCAGCAGCCCGAGATGGCGCCGCCAGACGTCGGGCGCGACCGACGTGGTCGCGTCGATCACGCGGCCGCCGCTCCAGAAGACGAGCGGCATGTCCTCGGGCGTGAAGTCCGCCCGCAGTGTGCCCTGAGCCTGCGCACGCTCGATCAGCTGCCGGATGAGCGGTCGCATGCGCGCGCGCATCGCCTCCACCCGCTCGCGCCCGTGCTCGCGCGAGGCGATGACGTCCTTGAGCCCGCAGTTCTCGCGGTGCAGCGTGAAGACTCGCTCGAGGAACCCGCAGAACCCCGTCCACGCGTCCTCGTTCGCGAGCGCCTCCTGGGCGGCGCCGATGAATTCGGCGAACGCCTCTTCGAGGACGGCGTCCACGAGATCCGCCTTCGCCGGGAAGTGCCGGTACAGCGTCCCCATGCCGACGTCCGCGCGACGGGCGATCTCCTCGACCGATACGCCGGTCCCTGTGGCCGCGAAAGCGACGCGCGCGGCGGCGACGATGCGCTCGCGGTTGGCCTGCGCATCCCTGCGCAGGGGCCTCGTCGCTGTCAGCTCGCGCGTCGACATGGCGGCAGTATGCCAGAAACGGAGTGGTCACTCCGTTTCTTTGGGCGTGGCCTAGCCGAGCCCGTCGAGCTCGCTGACCTCCGAGGGCGACAGCGTCGAACCCGAAGACGTCGAAGTTCTCCGCGATCCGCTCCGGGTTCGTCGACTTGGGGATGACGACGATGCCGTGCTCGAGATGCCAGCGGATCACGACCTGCGCCGGGGTCACGCCGTGTGCCTCGGCGATCCGCACGAGCGGACGCGCGTCGAGGTCGCTCGTCCTGAGCGGGCTGTAGCCCTCGAGCTGCACCCCGCGCGCGCGATGCTCGGCAAGCGTTGCCTCCTCGTACAGCGACGGGCTCCACTCGATCTGGTTGAGCGCGGGCAGCCGCCCGGTCGCGCGCTCGAGCTCGTCGAGCTGCCCGAGGTCGTAGTTGCTGACGCCGACCGCCCGGGCGAGCCCGTCCGCCTGTGCCTCCAGGAACCGCTCCCATACGTCCGGCCGTGCACGGCCGCCGGGTGGCCAGTGGATGAGCCAGAGGTCGACGCGGTCGAGGCCGAGCGCGGCGAGACTCGCCTCGAGCGTCTCCCGCTCGCGCCCGGCGCGGTCGGGCCACAGCTTCGTCGTCACGAAGACGTCGTCCGGGGCGAGGCCGCTCTCGGCGATCGCGCGGCCGACCTCGCGCTCGTTGCCGTACATCTGCGCCGTGTCGATGCTCCGGTAGCCGAGCTCGAGCGCCCGGCGGACCGCCGTCTGCACCTCGTCGCCGCGCGCCTGCCAGGTCCCGAGCCCGACGAGCGGCATCCAGACGCCGGGTGCGATCTCGACACTGTGCTCGACCGTCACCCCTACATCCTGCAGGACGGCAGTGGGGGCGCCGCCGGTGCGACGCCCCCACAAGAGGCTTGATGTGGAATTGGGTGCCTGCGGGGATGGCTGAGACCAAGCAGCTCGTTCGGGGCGGGTGAAGCCCGTAGCGGTGCTACGGGCGAGACCGACCCGGGCGAGATGCGCCGTGTCTCAGCCACCAGCCGCAGGCGCGCGGCATTTCACATCAAGCCTCTGGTTCAGGCCGCTTCCTCGAAGAGCTCGTCCGACCTCGGGCTCGAGCGCGAGGACGGGCGCCTCCGCCCGTGTCCGCACCGTCATCGCCAGGATGCCGAGCACGGCCGCTCCGACCGAGACGTACAGCCCCGCGTGGAAGCCGTCGAGCACATCCTGCGGCGATCCGCCCGCACCGACATTGGCGTCGATGACCGCCGTCACGACGGCCAGCACGAGCGCGCCGCCGAACTGGAACGACGTGTTCAGGAGCCCTCCGGCCAGCCCTTGCTCCTCGGGTGCGATACCGCTCGTGGCGGCGACGTTCAACGGCCCGAAGGCGAGTGCGAAGCCGAACCCTGCGAGCAGGAACGTCGGCAGCATCCCGAACAGGTAGCTCGAGTCGAGCCCGATCGGCAGGAAGAGGACGTACCCGACGCCGATCGACACCAGGCCGGCGAGGATCAGGCGTGAGACGCCGAACCGCATGATGAGCGGCGCGATCCGCGGCGACAGGACAGCGACGAGGAGCCCGCCCGGAAAGATCGCGAGCCCGGTCTCGAGCGCCGACCAGCCGCGCAGCTGCTGGAGGTAGAGCGTCGTGATGAACTGGAATCCGACCCAGCCGCCGAACAGCGTCATCGCGGCGAGGTTCGCCCGGACGAGCGGGCCCGAGCGGAGGATCCCCAGCCGCACGAGCGGCGCGGCGGCGCTCCGCTCGCGTACGACGAACGCGGCGAAGATCAACGCGACGGCGACGAACGACCCGAGCGTCCGCACCGAAGCCCACCCCACCGACGGCGCCTCGACGAGCGTGAAGACGAGCAGCAGCATCGCCCCGGTCATGGTCACCGCGCCTGCGACGTCGAACGAGCGCAGCGCGCGTGCGGGAGGAGTGTCCCGGGGCACGAGGCGCAGTCCGGCGATCAGGGTCACGAGCGCCACCGGCGCCGGCAGGAAGAAGACCCAGCGCCAGCCGATCTCGGTCAGCACTCCGCCGAACACGAGCCCGAGCGAGAACCCGGTCGCACCCGTCGCCGTGAACACCGAGAGAGCCTTGTTGCGTGCCGGCCCCTCCGCGAAGGTCGTCGTGATGATCGACAAGGCCGCCGGAGCCGTGAACGCGGCGCTGACGCCCTTGACGAAGCGGGTCGCGATCAGCAGCGTGCCGTCATTCGCGAGCCCTCCGAGCGTCGAGGCGACGAGGAAGACCGCGAGTGCGATCAGGAAGACGCGCCGCCTGCCGAGGAGGTCCGCGGCGCGGCCGCCGAGCAGCAGGAAACCGCCGTACCCGAGGACGTACGCGCTGACGACCCACTGCAGCGAGCTCGTCGACATGTGCAGGTCGTCCCGGATCGAAGGGAGAGCGACGCCCACCATGGACACGTCGAGCGCGTCGAGGAAGAGCGCCCCGCAGAGCACGAGCAGCGTGCCCCAGGCGAGCCTGCTCAACTTGTCTGTGCCGTCGAAAAACGGAGATTCTGCAACGTGCGTGGACACGATCACCCCTTTGCTATTGTTCGATCAACACCGTACACAAACTGTTCGACGGTTGTCAAACAATGGCAATGAGCTCACCCTCCGAGAGCCCGGAACAGGTCACCGCCGCGGATCTGGACGCGATCGACGGGCTGACCGTGCTACAGGCGTTGTCCGACCCGGTTCGACTCGAGATCGTCCGGCAGCTCGCGGGCTGCGCCGGCTCGGGCGAGCTGCGCTGCGGCCAGATCGAGATGCCGGTCACGAAGTCGACCGCGAGCCACCACTTCAAGGCGCTCTACGCCGCCGGGGTGATCGCGGAGCGCGAGCAGGGCCGCAGCAAGTACATCCGGCTGCGCCGCGATGAGCTCGACGAGCGCTTCCCCGGCCTGGTCGACTCGGTCCTGCGCGCCACTGCCGAGTAGCTCCGCCCGGAACATCCGGCCGTCTCAGTTCGTTGTAGAGAGTGAAGGCTCGCGACGTTGTTGCGATGCCGTACATAAAAGGAGAAGTTGTGAACAAGCATCCCAACCTGCACCTGGTGGGCGTGCGCTGTGCGTCGTGCGGCACCACGTTCGACCTCCGCTCGACGGCAGAGGCGATCTCGGTCGACGTCTGCTCGCACTGCCATCCCGCCTACACGGGACAGACACGCGCCGTCGCCGGCGGAGACCGGGTCGACCGGTTCAATCGCCGCCTGGCGCTCGCGGCCGCCTGACCCCCGCCGCATGCGACCTGCGCTCGAGTTCGAGGAGACGTTCGAGGACGGTCTGCTCGACTCGAGCCGGTGGCTTCCGTACTACCTGCCGCACTGGAGCAGCCGCGAGCGGTCGAGGGCTCGCTACAGGATCGGCGGCGGCGTCCTACAACTGCTGATCGAGGCCGACCAGGAGCCATGGTGCCCCGAGTTCGACGATCACATCCGCGTCTCGTCGCTGCAGACCGGGCTCTTCGCCGGCGGCGTCGGCTCTGCGATCGGCCAGCACCGGTTCAATCCCGCTGCGGTCGTGCGGGAGGCGCAGGAGAACGTCCGTCTCTACACGCCGCAGTACGGCCGGATCGAGCTACGCGCAACCGCCGGCGACGACGCGCGGACAATGGTCGCACTCTGGCTGATCGGCTACGAAGAGCAGCCGGAGAACTCGGCCGAGATCTGCGTCTGCGAGATCTTCGGCCGTGATGTCCACCCGGGCTATGCACTCGTCGGAATGGGCGTCCATCCGTTCGGCGACCCGCGCATTGTCGACGACTTCTCGCAGGAGCGCGTCCCGATCGACGCCACTGCGTTTCACACCTACGCCGCCGACTGGACGTCCGACCGCGTTGAGTTCTCGGTCGACGGCACGCGCGTCAAGACCGTCGAGCAGTCACCGTCCTATCCGATGCAGCTCATGCTCAGCATCTACGAGTTCCCGCCGAGCGACGGCGACGAGACCTCGCGCCCGTATCCGAAGGAGTTCGTGGTCGACTACGTCCGCGGCTACCGGCTCGCCTGAGCGCTAGGCCGCCGGCTCGGCGAGCCAGCTCTTCGCGGCTTCCAGCTGATCGAGGTCGAAGACCCGGAGCTCGCCGGGATAGAACCAGCCGAAGCCGCCGATCGCGTGGCGCATCCACTGCTTGTTCGTGACGACGGCGAGGCGCCGCCACGCCTTCCGATGCTTCAGCCCCACCGAGCCGGCGGCGCGCACGTCCTCCCAGAGCGCGCCGAGGTCGAGCCCGTGGAAGTCGTCGTCGGCGACGGTGAGCAGGTTGATCGTCTCGCCACGGTCGAGAGCCGCGAGCACCGGGTCGAGCATCTCGTGGTACTCGTCGCGCGTGATCGTCCCGGAGACGCGGAAGCCGATCGTTCCCGGCGGCAGGTCGTTCAGAATCTCGACCACGGATCCAGCCTACTAGTCCGTTCGCCGCTTGAGCGTCGCCGCGCCGAGTCCGAGCGCGGCGATGGTCGCCCCCACCGTCACGAGCACGTCGAAGGCGAACCGCCCACCGAGCGCGGCCGGGGCCGTCGCCCGGGCGAGCGCGTCGTAGGAGTAGGTGAGCGGCAGTGCGAACGAGATCCAGTACAGGACGTCGCTCATCTCTGCGCGGTCGACGAAGAGCCCGCAGAGGAGCAGTTGCGGGAAGATGATCGCGGGCATGAACTGCACGGCCTGGAACTCGGTCCGCGCGAAGGCGCTCACGAACAGGCCGAGTGCCATGCCGAGGAGTGCGTTCCCGATCGCCAACAGCGCAACGAGCCACGCGCCGTGCGCGGCGTCCAGGCCGAGCACGAGGAACCCGACCAGGCTGACGACGACCGCCTGGATCGCCGCCAGGACCCCGAACGCGATCCCGTAGCCGACGAGCAGATCGAGCCGCGTCATCGGCAGCGTCATCAGCCGTTCGAGGGTGCCGCTCGTGCGCTCGCGGAGCATCGCGATCGACGTGATGAGGAACATGACGATGAACGGGAACAGCCCGCACAGCGGGACACCGATCTTCTTGAAGATCGCCGGCTCGCCCGCGAAGACGTACTTCAGCAGGACGAGGAGCGCGACAGGCACGACGAGCAGGAGCGCGATCGTGCGCGGGTCGCGGCGGATCTGCCACAGGACGCGCAGGCCGATCGCCCAGGTGACGCGGCCGCTCACGCCGACTCGCGCCTGATCAGCGTCAGGAACGCGCGGTTCAGGTCGTCCTCCCCGGTCTCCCGCCGCAACCCATCGGGCGTCGTCTGCCGCAGGATCGCGCCGTCGCGCATCAGCAGGATGGCGTCGCACTCGGCGGCCTCGTCCATCACGTGGCTCGAGATGACGAGCGTCGTGCCGCCGGCTGCGAGCTCGCGAAACGTCTGCCACAGCTCGGCGCGCAAGACGGGATCGAGGCCGACCGTCGGCTCGTCGAGCACGAGGACGTCGGGCTTTGCGAGCAATGCCGTCGCGAGCGAGACCCGGGAGCGCTGGCCGCCCGACAGCGTTCCGGTCACGCGGCCTTCGAGCCCGGCCAGGCCGACGGTCTCGATCACATCGCCGATCTGCGCCTTGTCGGCACGCACGACGCTCGCGAAGAAGCGGAGGTTCTCGCCGATGCTCAGATCGCCGTACACCGACGGCGCCTGCGTCACGTAGCCGACCCGGCTGCGCAGCGCCGCCGATCCGGCCGCCTCGCCGAGGACGGTCACGGTGCCGGACTTGACGATCTGGACGCCGACGATCGCGCGCATCAGCGTCGACTTGCCGCAGCCGCTTGGCCCGAGGAGCCCCGTCACCGACCCCGTCTGGATCTCAACGTTCAGCCCGTGCAGGACCGGGTTGCCGCCGCGGACGACCTGCAGGTCGGAGACCGCGATCGCGGCCGGAACTTCGTGGTCGGCCATGCCTACGTCGCCTCGACCGCGCCCAGGCCGAGCCAGGCCGCGAGGTCCTGCAACTTGGCCTGGACGCCCTTCGTCATCGCCGGGGTGAACGGAACGTCTTCGTGGATCGCGTTGACCCGCAGCACGGTGGCCTTGCGGTCGGCGAGTGCGTCGAGTTTCCCGATCAGCCGGTCGCCGTGCAGCACCGGGAGCGCGTAGTAGCCCCAGCGGCGCTTGGCGGCCGGTTTGTACATCTCGAGCGTGTACTCGAAGTCGAACAGCTCGAGCGCCCGCGTGCGGTCGTGGATGAGCCGGTCGAACGGCGAGAGCAGCGCGGTCCGTCCCTTGAACTTGCCGCCATTAAGTGCAGCCGGGTCGACGCGCCACTCGCCCTTGACGCCTTCGACCACGGCCGCCTCCCCCGCGTCGCCGACGTCCCACGGCTCGACCGGCACGGCCGTTGTCTTCTGCCGGGCGATGCCGAGCGAGGAGAGCCGCCGCTCGTTCATTCGGCGCTGCGCGTCGTCGACCGACGGCACGGCGACATCGCCTGGGTAGACGCGCTCGGGGAGGTCCCACAGCCGCTGCTTCCCGACGCGGCCGGCGATCGCGACCTCGCCGCGCATCATCAGGAACTCGAGCATCTGGGTGACGTTGCGGTTGTTCGTCCAGCCGGTCGACGCCCACGGCACGACGCATGTATCCGGGATGTCGCGCGAGCTCAGCGGGCCGGAGGCGGCGAGCCGCTCGAGAATGTCGCGTCGAAAGCGGTCGTTGTCGCGAAGCCACGCCCGCTGCTTGTCGTAGCTCGGCCAGTCGGCGGCGGCGGCGAGGTAGAGCCCCAGGTCGCTCATCGGACGCACCAGTGCGTTGTGCTCGAACAGGGTGCGATCCTGCTCGAGCGCCTGCCGCAGGTGCTCGGGCCGGTACGCCGAGCCGAGGCGGCTCCAGACGACCAGATCGGCACTCGGCGCGATCGCCGCGGTCGGGTCGATCTGCAGCAGGGTCAGGCGCTCGACGACGGTTTGGAGCGAGGTGGGCCGCGGTGCGTCGAGCAGCTGCGCCCGCACCGCGATGCGCCGGGCCTGCGCCTTTGTCAGCCGGTGCACGGACGGGAGGCTACGCCCTCGCGCCCAGGATTCGCTCCAGCGTGGCCTGCGCGACCGCCGGCATCGCGAATTCGGGAAAGGCGAACGTCGAGCTGACGTTGATCTCGCAGAGCACGTAGGTGTCCTCGCCTGCGTCCGTCTTCGGCCCGTAGAGGAAGTCGGCGTCCCAGATAACCGGCAGCGAGTGGGTGTCCACGCCGAGGATCCGCTGCAGCTCGGGCACCCACTCCGACTCGAGCCGGGCGCGCAGAGCTCGGTGGCGCTCCGTCGAGGCCGGCTCGAACAGCTTGCTCGTCGGGCGAGCGTCAGGCCCGGGCGGCATCAGGCCCCGTGGGTACTGATGCGTGAACCCGACGACCTGGTCGTGCGTGAGGTAGCTGCGGATCATCCCTTCGGCGAGGCGCGGGTGGTAGGGCTGGTCGACCATCGGCCCGCTCCCCTCGAAGTACGGCCGGCAGCGTTCCACGAACTCGTCGAGCGGAAGCCGTTCGAGACCAACTGTCTCCGCTGCGTGCTGCACGAGCACCGTGCGCCGCCCGGCAGGCCGGCTCGTGTCGAGCTCGACCTTCCAGACGCCGTTCCCGCCCATGCCGCGATGCTGCTTCAAGACGATCGGCCCGGCCTCGCCCAGCCGACCAGGAAGCTGCGCCTGGAGCTCCGCGGCCGTGCGGTACAGGCGCGAGTCGCTGCTCCAGCTCATCTCTCGTGTGTCGACGAGCACTTCCTTGGTCCCCATCTTCAGGATCACGTCGGGGTGGGCGCTGACGAAGATCCCCGCCGCGGCTATCTCGCCGAGCAGCGGATCGAGCTGCGAGCGGTCGCGCCCGTGTTCGATCGGGTTCACCCAGACGAGCACGCCGTCGAGGGCGAGGAGCTGCCGCCGCGCGTCGGCGATCGTCTCGTCCGTGTAGACGACAGGTTCGGCGTCGACGCCTTCGGCGGCGAACGCCGCGAACACGCCGCGCAGCTTGCACGTGTCGACGACGCTCGTTCCCGCCGCCACCGGGTCCCACTCCGCACGCCACAGGAGCCCGACGCGCATCTCGTGTCACGTCGCGCTTCGGTGCCGCGATTCTTCGGGCTCGGAGTCCGGAGTCGCGGCCCAGCTGGCGAGCAGATTCAGCGCCTGCTCCGACTTCGAGCCGGGCTCGGCGGTGTAGACGAACATGGTCAGCCCGGGGTCGGCGACGAGCTCCAGGTTCTCGAACGTCAGGCTCAGCTCGCCGACGAGCGGATGATGGAAGCGCTTGAGGCCGGTGTCGTGCCGATGGACGTCGTGCTTCGCCCAGAGCCCTCCGAACAGCTCGCTCCGGGTCGAGAGCTCGCCGACGAGGTCTGAGAGTTCGCGGTCGTACGGGTCGCGGCCGGCCTCTGCCCGAAGGACGGCAACGACGTCGTTCGTGACGCGATCCCAGTCCGCGTAGAACGTGGCAGCGCGATCGTCGAGGAAGACGAACCGGGCTGTGTTCGGCGGCTGTGCCGGGCTGTCGAAGTGACACGAGTAGAGCGCGCGGCCGAGCCGGTTCGCGCCGAGCAGGTCGAGCCGGCCGTTGCGGACGAAGGCGGGGGCGCCGGCCATCGCGTCGAGCAGGAACTGGACGGACGGGCGGATCTCCTTCGTCCTCCGCCGGCGTCGAGGGGGCGTCGGGGTCTGCGTTGCCCGTGCGAGATCGAAGAGGTGGGCTCGTTCGGCCCCGTCGAGCTGCAGTGCGCGGGCGAGCGCTTCCAGCACGGACTCGGAGACGCCGCCGGCCTGGCCGCGTTCGAGCCGCGTGTAGTAGTCGACGCTGACCCCGGCGAGCAGCGCAACCTCCTCCCGGCGGAGCCCTGGGACGCGCCGTGCGCCGGCTCCGTAGGTGCGCAGTTCAGCCTGCTCGGGCGTGATCTTCGCGCGCCTCGAGGTCAGGAACTCCCGGAGCTCGTTCCTCGTGTCCATGACGCGAGCCTAGCCCCGGGCCGTGTGTGCTGAGAGGGCCTACGGGTACCTGGATCAACAGGGTCGGTCACCGCGTGCGTACCCGTGCTTCAGTAGCTGCCCTCACGAGCTGAAGGAGAACCGATGCAGAAGCGAACGCTGGGAAACCTGGAAGTGTCGGCCCTCGGGCTCGGCTGCATGGGGATGAGCAGCAGCTACGGCACCCCGTCGGATACGCAGGAGATGATCTCGCTGATCCGCACGGCGGTCGACGATGGCGTGACGTTCTTCGATACGGCGCAGGTCTACGGCCCGTTCACGAACGAGGAGCTCGTCGGCGAAGCGCTGGCCCCGGTCCGCGAACGGGTCGTGGTCGCGACGAAGTTCGGGTTCGACCTCGACGGCGGTAACCGTGGTCTCGACAGCCGTCCGGAGACGATCACGCGCAGCGTCGAGGCCTCGCTCGGGCGGCTCAGGACCGACACGATCGATCTGCTCTACCAGCACCGCGTCGATCGCGACGTTCCGATCGAGGAGGTCGCCGGAACGGTGAAGGAACTGATCGCCGCGGGCAAGGTCAAGCACTTCGGGCTCTCGGAGGCGGGCGTGCAGACGATCCGCCGCGCCCACGCGGTCCAGCCGGTCGCTGCGCTGCAGAGCGAATACTCGCTCTGGTGGCGTGAGCCCGAGGACGCGATCCTGCCGACGCTGGAGGAGCTCGGCATCGGCTTCGTCCCGTTCAGCCCGCTCGGCAAGGGCTTCCTCACCGGGCAGATCGACGAGAACACGGAGTTCGTCAGCTCGGATTTCCGCAACACCGTTCCGCGCTTCAACCCGGAGGCCCGGAAGGCAAACCGCACGTTCGTCGAGCTGATCGCGCGCGTCGCCGAGCGGAAGGGCGCAACGCCCGCGCAGGTCGCACTCGCGTGGCTGCTCGCCCAGAAGCCGTGGATCGTCCCGATCCCCGGGACGACGAAGCTGACGCGGGTCGAGGAGAACCTCGGTGCGACCGAGCTCGAGCTCGCGCCCGACGACCTCCGCGAGCTCGAGGAGGGCTCCGCGCAGATCACGGCCGAGGGCGCCCGCTACGCCGAGGCCAATCAGCGAATGATCGATCGCTGACGTTCGGCGTCAGTCCGGGTACTCGTCCTTCCGCCACGTACGCGGCTCGTCGGGCTGGCGCTTCGGCGTTCGTTCGAGCAGGAAGCCGAAGTAGGGGGAGACGAACGGGTCGGGCGCCATCACCGTGTAGGTGTGGTAGACCGTCCCGTTCTCGCGCGCGAAGGCGATCCAGCCCGGGCCTTCGCGCAGCCCGTCCTTCAGCTCGGCGCCGATCTGGCCCGACCACTCCTGGAGCCACTCGGGCGGGTCGTCGATCATCCCCTTCACCTCAGGAATTTGCTGCGCCTGCTCCTCGGTGAGCGCAAGGCCGAAGTCGAACGCGAAGTCGGTGTTGTAGGTGGAGACATAGGGGAACTCCCACCCCATCCGCTGCTTGTAGGCAGTCAGCCGGTCGATCGGCGCCCGCGAGAAGCAGAGCAGCGTCACGTCGCGGTGGTTCACGTGGACGAGCGAGCCGTCGAGGCCGTCGCCCAGGCTCGTGCAGCCGGGGCAGGCGCCGAGCGTGTAGTCGGGGCCGAACATGATGTTGTAAGCGAGCAGCTGTGAGCGCCCGTCGAAGAGCTCGGCGAGCGTCTTCTTGCCCTCCGCGGTGTCGAACACGTACTCCTTCTCGACGGGCACCCAGGGGAGCTCGCGGCGCTTGCTCGCGATCTCCTCGTCCCGCTTCCCCTGCTCGGCCTCGAGCTTGGCGAGCTCGTCCCGTGCCGCCTGCCATTCCTCGCGGGTTCCAATCGTGTGCTCAGGCATCTCATCTCCCTCGTGGTCAGTTCCGACGCTAGCGAGATCACCAACTGAGACGGTCACGAAACCGGAAACTCATCGCACTCAGCGGGTGGCGAGGCCGCAGCGGCTGCAGCGGTGCCGCTTCGCCGGCAGTCGCGCGCCGCAGCGCTGGCAGTGAGCCGGCGCCCGCGCGCGGCCTGCGGCGGCCTCGGCGCGGATCTCGTCGGCCGAGATGAGCAGCACGGCGAGTCCGTCGTCGGCTTCGAGCGCCGCGAGGTACTCGTCGCGGCACCGCTCGACGTCGCCGTGGCGCTCGACGAGCTCGGCGAGCGCGAAGAGGTGGCGGCGGCGCGACCTCATGGCCGCGCCGCCGTCGGACTGATCACCGCTGTCAGTGTCCTGCCTTCCACCTCGGGCATCCCGTCGAGCCGGCCGACCTCCTTGACGTCCTCCGCGAGCCGGGCGATCAGGTCGCGTCCGCGTTCCGGATGCTCGCGCTCGCGGCCGCGGAAGATCACGACCGCCTTCACCTTCGCTCCGTCCCGGAGGAACCCGAGCGCACGGTCCCGCTTCCAGGCGTAGTCGTGCGAGCCGATCTTCGGCCGCAGCTGTACCTCCTTCAGAGAGACGTGCACCTGATTCCGCCGCGCGGCGCGCAGCTTGCGCTCCTCCTCGTAGCGCCACTTGCCGTAGTCGAGGACGCGGCAGACCGGCGGGTCCGCACCCGCCGCGACCTCGACGAGATCGAGCTCGTGTGCGTACGCGTACGCCCGCGCCTCGTCCGCGCCCATTACTCCGAGTTGTGTTCCGTCCTCGGCGACCAGCCGGACGGGCCGGTTGCCGATCTGTTCGTTGATCTTGGCGGTGACGCGTCTGTCCTGCGCGACGGCGCCACGCTTGCGCGCTTTTCTCAACCAGAGTCCTTTCTCGAGCTGAAACGGGGACGCAGCGGCCCACCGTTCGGCAAGGACGTCTGTGCTGTGTGCGCGCGAAGCTAGCGCGCGGCCGGGCCGAACAAGAGGGCTGCTGCAGCGGTTGTGTGATCCATGGCGGCCCTCCTTTCGTGTCTCTCGAGCCGGTCCTCGGATACTACGCCAAGTCGACGACGATCCGACCGCCGAGGTCGGGCAGCGGCAGCGACTCGGCCTCTGCAACAACCGCCTCGCGCTGCGCGCGCGAGAGCCGCCGCCAGGTCTGGATCGTCACCGTCTTTCCGGCACGCCGCCAGGTGCCGACGACGTTCCCGTCCACGAGCAAGGCACCCGGCCAGACCCGCGGCGTCCACAGCTCGCCGCGTTGACGGACGTCCGGCACGAGAAGCGCGCGGTCCTCGCTCGTGATTCCGAGGGTGTAGGCATCGCCGCTCGGCAGCAGCCGGGCGGCGGCCGGAGGCGCGGAAGCCTCGCGGATCGTGGGCTCGTCGATGGCGAGGATCCAGGCGTCGCCCGACGGCGTGCGTACCGGGAGCAGCTCAGCGCCGAGATCGTCGAACGTCTTGACGGCCGTTCGGGCTCCGATCGCCCCCCACTTGGCGAACCCCTGCGGCGTGGCGGGACCGAAGATGTGCAGGTAGCGGCGCGCGAGCTCACGGGTCGCCTCTTCGCGCTCGATCTCCGGCGGCGGCACTGTCCAGACGGTGGGCCGCCGTGCGCCTTCCCAGCGGATCGCGAGCGTGCCGGTCAATGCGGCGTAGCGAAGGTTGTTCCCGTGCGTCCCGAGCGCCTGCCCGGCGTCGTCGTACCGCATCGAAGCTCCGTCGAGGAAGACGTGCAGGCGAGCAGCGAGATCCTCGGCCCTGTCGCGGATCATGCCGTTGTCCGGGAGCCGGCCGAACGTGAACACGGCAAGGTCGGGCGCGGCGACAACGTACGTGTGGTACCGCGGCCCCCACACCTGCACGAGCGAGGGGTCCTCCCAGGCGGACGGTTTGGCACCCTCGACACGTGCGTGGATGGAGAGAAGCGCAGCGCGCGGCATGCTGTCCTGCAGGCCCGCCCAGGCTGCGCGGCGCAGCGAGGCTCTTCCGGCTGGAAGTCGCTGGTCCAACGCTCCGACGCGCCGTCGGTACGAGAGGATCTGCGGTCGGCTGACCTTCAGGAGGACTGTGGTCACTTCAGCAGCTAGAGGTCGAGCGGCTGCGTGAGCCCGATCGTGGTCATGGCTCCCAGATCGTAGATTGCGATCCCGTGTTGGCGCTCGCGACTCGGAGCCTGCCGGACGCGCCCCTGTGCTGCCTTCTGTTGCAGAAGGAGGTATCGATAAAACGCCGGTTGAAACCGCATGGTTAAGCCAAATCTCAGTACGGCTTACCGTCTTTGTAACGGCAAGGAAGTATCGATTGTGTTCAGCACACAGACTGGGTCGGGCGACAATCTCGGACACGAAACTTGATCCTCCTGGTTTGATGGAGACGCCGAGGTGGGGATGCACGAAAGTCACACTTCGAGGGTCGCTCGACAATCGGCTCGCGGCAGCGTGACGTAGGCATGAAGTCCGCGGCGATGCCGGCTAACCCGCGACGCAGACGAGGCCCGGCTAAAGACCCCGTTCCGGAACGGGGTCCGTCAGCCGTAGTTGCTCACGGATCGAGTAGTGCAGGCGATTGGCGTCGTCCCAGTCTTCGCTCGGCGTCGAACAGCGGACGGTACGTCTTGAAGTCGGGTCAGGATCGAGTCGAGCTCTTCTGTTGACGCCTCGGCGTGCCAGAGGGACAATCGCGGGAGGGCGGACTGCACGCAGACGCGTTACTTGATTGGAGGCGCTCGCCCAGACGTACCGGCTTTCGCCGGGTGTGAGATTGCGAGGGAGCCGTAGGAGGAGGTCATGACGGGCCGCGCACTGAGGGCGCTCGTCCTCGAGCACTGGAGGTCGAACGCATTCGTCGTCTACGGCGAGGTCTTGGCTGAGCGTGAGATCGAAGTCGACCGGATTCTCGCGAGCGAGGTCGACGGGCTGCCGGAATGGCGGGACTACGACCTGATCCTCGCGCTGGGCGGGCCAGCCAGCGTCTACGAAGAGGACGCCCATCCCTGGCTCGTCGGCGAGAAGCGTCTGGTCCGCGAGGCCGTCGACTCCGGTGTCCCGTACTTCGGAGTCTGTTTCGGCGCGCAGTTGCTTGCGTCCGCGCTCGGCGCCGAGGTGTACCTCGGGCCGGCTCCGGAGCTCGGGCTCAGCCACGTGTTCTTGACAGAGGCGGCGCGGCGCGATCCCGTCTTCCGTGGGTTCCCGCGAGATCTGGAGGTGTTTGAGTGGCATCGCGATGCTTTTGAGCTGCCGGCGGGTGCCGAGCGTCTTGCGCGTTCCCCGCGGTACGGGAATCAGGCCATGCGGGTCGGCCGCGTCGCGTACGGGGTTCAGTGCCACTTCGAAAAATCCGCGGAGGACATCACGCGCGCGCTCGAGGCAACGCCGGCATTCCTCCACGATCTCGAGGCCCGCCAGGGGCCGCGGGCGCTCTCTGCGTTCCTGGAGAGCTATGCGGTACTCGTGCCATTTCTCCAGCAGACGGCGAAGCAGCTGCTGCGGCGCTGGCTGGAGGTCTCGGGGGCCGCAGGCCGACCTGTGGCAGCAACGAGCTTGCGCTCGCCGCGCGATCATCATCTGCTGGGACGGAAGACCGAGCAGGAGCGGATCGAGCGTCTGCTCGTGCGAGCGCGCGCCGGCACAAGTGACGCGATGATCATTCGCGGGGACGCCGGTCTCGGCAAGAGCGCATTGCTCGCTGGCGCGGTCGAACGTGCACGGGGAATGCGCGTTCTCCGTACCGCCGGGGTGGAGAGCGACGCCGAGCTTCCGTTCTCTGGCTTGCGCGAGTTGTGTGCGCCACTCGTCGATGACCTCGGAGTGCTTCCGGACGAGCAAGCGATGCTCGTCGCATCCGCGCTCGAACTTCGCGGACGCACCACCGCCGGAGACCGGTTCGGTGTTTATGCGGCGTTCAACGACCTTCTCGGCGCCGGAGCATCGGCGGCACCGCTGCTCGTCGTCGTCGACGACGCTCATTGGCTGGACGAGGCCACGATCGAGGCGATCTCTTTCGTGATCCGGAGCGGCGGGAGCGCCGGCGCCGTCTTCCTGCTCGCGACCGACGGCGAGACGTTCGCGGGAATTGGCGCCGAGGAACTCCGCCTTCAAAGGCTCGATCCCAGCTCGATGCGAAACCTGCTCGAAGCGCGCACCCACGGCACGTGTCGTGCCCGGCGTCGTCGAGCGCATTCTCCAGGTTGCAGCTGGCAACCCGTTGACGCTGCTCGAACTTGCGACCACGCTGGCCGCGGGGGGAGAGGACGCCGAGCGCCTGTTGCACGATCGGGCGAGCGCCGAGGAAGCGTTCGTTCATCGCGTCGACCGCCTCCCCTCGGGAGTCGGAGCGTGCTGCTTCTGGCTGCGCTCGAGCCCCAGGCGGACATGCAGACGCTCACGCGGGCGGGCCGCGAACTCGGGACCGACACAGCGATGCTCGACGCGGCTGAGGCGGCCGGACTCGTCACACTCGCCGCGACCGGGGTTGTGTTCCGCCACCCGCTCGTCCGTTCGGCTGTCGTCTATCACGCGCAGCTCGCCGAGCGCAGGGCAGCGCATGGCGCGCTCGCGGACGCGCTTGCCGAGGCTGGGGATCCTGACCGGAAAGCGTGGCATCTCGGTCGGGCCGCGACCGGGCCTGACGAGCACGCGGCCGTTGCACTCTGCGAGGCGGCGGCCCGTGCGCAGGCGGCGCACGCGCACGGCACGGCGGCGCGCGCGTTTGAGTTGGCGTCGCGCTTGACCGCAGAAGCAGAGTTGCAGGGACGCCGACTGCTGTACGCCGCCGAAGCGGCCTATCTGGCAGGGCACCTCAGCGCGGCGCTCGATCATCTCGAGGCGGCCCGCTCGCGGGTCAGCGATGCGGAGATGCTCTCCGAACTCGATCATCGCCGCGGGCGCATCTTGGCGCGCATGGGCTCTGCGGCCCGCGCGCAAGCTGTTCTCGAGGCGGCGGCCGACCGCTGCGAAGAAGACGATCCGGGGAAGGCAGCACTGATGCTCGCCGACGCAGTCATTCCGTGCCTCCGAAGCGGCCGTCCACGAGATGCCTGCGGACTCGCTCGCCGCGCGTTTGCTCTGGCAGAAGGCGCGGGGGCGCTGCCGCGGGTCAGAGCCGGCCTGATGCTAGGAACGGCGCTCATCTTCACGGGCGACCTCGAGCAAGGGCAGAGGCTGGTGCGCGAGGCTGCCGACGTGCCGTTGCCGTCGGGCACCCTGGACTTCGAGTCGCGCGCGTACCTCGGGAGGAGTCTGCGGCTGGCGGGTCACAACGAAGAGGCCCGCGCCGTGTTCGCGGAGCTGATCCGCGGCGCGAGGGCAGAAGCCGCGCTTGGCACCCTGCCGTACGCGTTGGCCCGATCGGCTGACGCCGAGCTCGAGTGCGGGCGCTGGGATGCGGCGAGGGAGCTCCTTCACCAAGCGGTCGTGCTGGCTCGGGAGACCGGCCAGGGCGCCGATGAGGGGCTCGCGCTCGGAACACTCGCGTGGCTCGATGCAGCGCAGGGCCGCGAAGACGACTGCCGCGCGCACGTCGTGGCAGCAGCGGAGCTCGCCGAGTCCCTTGGGACGGGAGCACAGCTGGATCGCGCGGGCCTGGCACTCGGACTGTTCGAACTCGGACAGGGGCGGCCCGCCGCGGCGATCCCGCCTCTGGAGGAGACACTTCGGCAGCAGCGGGCTCAGGGATGGAGCGACGTCGCCGTCCAGCCGCACGTCTCCACGGAGCTGATCGAGGCGTACGTGCTCGCAGGTCGCGAGTCCGACGCGGCAGAACTGTTCGCGACGTTCGAGGCAGAGACACGTCACGCGCCACGCGCGTATGCGACTGCCGTCGCCGCGCGCTGCCAAGCCCTGCTTGAATCGCCAGAAGCGGCGACCGGGTACTTCGAGCGGTCGCTCGCATACGCGGGCGGCGACCTGAGCCCGTTTGAACGTGCGCGCACACAGTTGCTCTACGCGAAACACCTGCGCAACGGCGAGCACCCCGAGCTTGCGCGGCTTCTCGGGGCGACGGCGCTGGCAACCTTCGAGGCACTCGAGGCGATTCCCTGGGCTGATCAGGCGCGGGACGTCCTCGGGCTGGTCGCCGCGCTCGCGCAGGTGACGCCGTCTATGCCCCGGAGCGGAGGTTGACGACGTTGAATGTCTCTACGGGCCGCGCAAAGCCCTTTAGCGGCAGCCGTCCGATTGGTTCGCACTCGACCGCCTCCTCGACCGCTACGTGTACCCGAGCGCTGATGAGGATCTGGCCTCCCTTTGCTTCGTCGGAGAGGCGGGCGGCGAGGTTGGTGACGCTGCCGATCGATGCGTAATGGAAGAGACCCTCAGAGCCGATCGTGCCGAGGGTGGCGTGGCCGACGGCGACTCCCACACCGACGTCTAGGTCGTAGCCGCGCTTGCGCCAAGCGCTGGCCGACTCGCCGACCTCGTCGCGCATCGCGACTGCCATCCGGACAGCGTTCAGTGCCGGCTCGGCGCAGGGAACGGGGTCGTTGAAGTAGACGAGCACCCCGTCGCCGGCGACATGGTCGAGCGTCGCGCCGAACCGGGAGACAAGCGCGGCGACTATCTCGTAGTACGCGCGGAGGACGGCGATCACCTCCTCCGGCTCGACCGTCTCCGCGAATGCTGTGAAGCCGCGGAGGTCGCAGAAGACGGCCGTGATCTCGCTCCTGTGCGTCTCGAGGATGCTCTCTCCGCCCTCAGAGACGACGAGCTCGGCGACCTGCGGGGACAGAAATCTCTTCAGGCGCCCCACTCGCTCGAGGTCATCCACTTGCTCGGCAACACGCGCCTCGAGCGTCCCGTTCAGCTCCGCGAGCGTGGCGAAGAGCTCCGCGGTCGCAATCGCGATCGCGCCCTGGGTGGCGAAAGTCTCCGCGAGATTGACATGCGTATCGGTGAAAACGTCGACCTCGCGTCGCCAGACGACGATGACACCGATTGCGCTGCCGCCGTGCAGCATCGGGACGCCGAGCATCGTGCGAAAGCCACCCAGGCGCTGAACCTCAGGAAGCGAGTAGTCGCGGTCCTCGAGCACATCCGGAAGCTGGACCGTGCGCAACTCGAGGGCGACCTTGCCGACCAGCGATTCCTTTCCCGGATGTATTGGCAACCCTGAGAGGAGCTCGTTGTATTCGTCCGAGCCGCCGAGGCTGCCGACGAATCGATACGTGTTACCGTCGAGCGCCATAGCTGCCCCGCATCCGCCCGACAGAGCGTCACGGCGTTCCGGAGAACCGTGTCGAACACCCGGTCGAGATCGAGTGCGGACTCTCCGATGACCTGCAGAACCTCGACGGTCGCCGCCTGCTGCCGCGTTACCTCGGCGAAGTCCTGCTCGAGCGCTCGGAGCCGATCGCTGTACTCCGCCTGACTCTCCACTGCCTGACTCTCCACTTGCCCTCCGGGCCGGTCTGTGGAACAAGGCAACAAGCCGGGTCGATTATCACCCTCGATCGCCGCCCTGGCTAGACGGCAGCTCTCGCCGTCGCCTCGGAAACGCTTGAGGAGGCGCGGCGCCAGCCCGACGAATGTCGCCTGGGGCAGCTTCCTCTTGAGGTCGAGCGACGGCCGTTCAGAAAACGACAATCAGGCCACTGACCCCAGAACCGTCGGCGGTGCCTCCTGTTCGTGGAGAAGGAAGTGCACCTGCCGGCACGTTCCGAGTGGCCCCTTCGGGCGACAAGACGAACAGCGCGAAGCTGGCCAACGTCTTCGGGACAGAAACCGGAGCCGATACTCGCGCGCACCGACGCTACTGATCCACGAGCCGCAGATCGTCGTCGAGTACGCCACTGGCGGGGTAGGCACGCGAGCGAAGCTCACGCACGCGAGGCGGTTGCACCGTACCTCGATCAGGAAGAACTGCCGAGGCGGCTCATCGTCGACACCGACGGAAACGTCCGCGTCCGCGACGACGACTGATCGAGGACAGGCCCGCCGGCGGTGCAGCGCCCCGGAGCGTTCAGCTAAGGGCCGGCGAAGGGCGAGTTTGCGGATATCACCTGGTCCACCCGTTGACGTTGGTCCGGCAATGGTCGCGTGTACTCGGTCTAGTGCGATAGCACGTCGTCCGTCTCAAGCGCGTAGGCTGCTGCGTCAGCTTCGTTCAGGCTCCGTCCGGCGGCCCAGGCTGCGGCGAGTTCGGCTTCACCGAGCCGCTCGCGAACCGGAGCGCTGCCTTCGGCGTAGGCTCGGACGGCGTACGCTCGATGGGCTGGCCGAGGCGCTCGTGCAGGGCTTCCGCCGCGCCGAGGAGCCGGGCTGCGGCGCTTGAGCTCTCCGAGCATGGCGAGGGCGCAGCCGATGCCGCCCACGGTCCAGGCGATGTTGAGATGCCAGCTGCCTTGTATGGCGAGTGGCAGGCTTTCCGCGAAGAGGCGAAGAGCGACTCGCGGCTGCCGCTCGTACAGCGCCAGCACGCCGAGGTCGCAGAGGCCGTTGCATATCTCGTCCCTGGCGCCGAACTCCTTCGCGCGGGCTAGCGCCTCCTCCATACAGGCCCGCGCACGGGCATAGTCACCGGCGGCCATTGCCCAGATGCCGGCGTCGTGCATGACAGCCAGCAAGGGCATGTCGGCGCCGAGGTCACGGAAGATCGCCGTCGCCGCGGAGACGGATGCCTGGTAGTCGCCTCGTCGCCCTCATCGGCGGCGATAGCCGAGAGGATGAAGAGACAGCTGCCTTCGTGGATCCGGTCGCCGAGTTCTCGGTAGAGCAGGAGCGCCTCTTCCCCCAACTCGCGGGCCGACGTGAGGTCGCCGCGCGAGGAAGCGACCCAGGACGCTGTGCAGGAGAGTTCTCGCCTTGGTCGGCTTCGAGACTTCGGGCAACCGTGGCAGAGACCGGTCGCTCCACTCCCACCATTCGGCGAGATACCCGAACCGCCCAAAGGGGAGATTCGCGGCGAGGACGCACTGTGCGTTCGGCATCGTCGCGTGCGTCCAGCCACGCGAGCGCGCTCCGGAAGTTGCCGAGCTCTCGTTCGTAGGCGGGCCAGTCGACGGTTGCCAAGGTCAACGCCTCCCGGTCGATTCGCTCCGCGAGCATGCAGAAGTAGTCGGCATGGCGGCGAGTTGCCTCTTCACGTTCTTCGAGTTCGTCGAGTCGCTCGAGCGCGTAGGCGCGGATCGTCTCGAGCAGCACGAAGCGCGGCTCGCCACCGGGCTGCTCGTCCTGGCGCAGGAGGTTGTTGTCGATCAGCGATGAGAGTCCCGCCAGGAGACCGTCGGCGCCACAGACGGCCTCCGCTGCCTCGAGCGTGAATCCGCCTGCGAAGACCGAGAGTCGTGCGAAGAGCGTCTGCTCGGCGGCGGCCGAGCAAGCCGTAGCTCCAGTCGATGGTCGCCCGGAGCGTCTGCTGGCGTGAGGGCATGTCCCGCGGGCCGCCGACGAGCAGGTCGAAGCGCTGCTCGAGCCGTGCCAGCAATGCCTGCGGCGAGAGCAGCTTCGCGCGTGCGGCCGCCAGCTCGATCGCAAGCGGCAGACCGTCGAGTCTCACGCAGATCTCGGCGATCGCCGGCGCGTTTTCCTCCGTGAGGGCGAAGTCCGCCTTCACGGCTTGCGCACGCTCGACGAAGAGAGCAACCGACTCATACTGCGAGAGCGACGCGATCTCCGGCAGCTTCGTAGGATCGGGCAGCGAGAGGGAGGGCACCGGGAACTCGTGCTCACCGGAAACGTGCAGCGGCGTCCGGCTCGTGACGAGCAGCTTCAGTTGCGGCGCGGCCATCAGCAGATCAGCAAGCTCCGGGGCCGCCTCGACCAGCTGCTCGACGTTGTCCAGCAGCAGCAGCACCTGCTTGTCAGCGAGGAACTCCTTCAGACTGTTCGCGATCGGTGTCGCGCTGGTCTCTTTGACCCCAACCGTCTGCGCAATCGTCGGTAGTACCTGCTTGGGATCGGCGATCGTTTCGAGCGGGACGAGGTAGACGCCCTGCTGGAAGTCCTCGAGGAGCTCCGCTGCAGCCTGGAGGCCGAGTCGGGTCTTGCCCGATCCGCCGGGACCTGTGAGCGTCAACAGACGCACGTCCGGTCGGGACAGCAAGGCGGTCACCGCTGCCACCTCGCGCTTCCGGCCGATCAACGGCGTCGGTTGAACAGGAAGGTTGGTGGGGCGGTTTTCGAGCGTCCGCAATGCTGGGAACTCGTTCGCCAGCCCGGCGATCACGAGCTGCGAGAGCCGCTGCGGCCTGGTCAGGTCCTTGAGCCGGTGCTCGCCGAGGTCGCGGAGCGCAACACCGACCGGAAGCTCGTCCTCGACCAACTCGCGTGTCGTTGGGGAGAGCAGCGTCTGGCCGCCATGAGCCGCAGCAGAGATCCGGGCGGCACGAGGTACGTCCAGCCCCACGTAACCGGTCGAGACAACGTCTGGCTGGCCGGTATGGAGGCCCATCCGCACGCGCAGACCGGCCGCTGTCAGCTCGCGTTGGAGCCGAGCCGCGGTCGCCACAGCGTCGGTGGCGCTCGGGAAACACAGCGAAGAACGCCTCACCTTGCGTGTCCACCTCGCTACCGCCACCATCGCCAACCGCGCCACGGATCAGCCGATGGTGCTCGGCCAGAAGCTCCCCATAGGCGTCCTTGCCGATCCGCGTTAGCAGCGCGGTCGATCCCTCGACATCCGTGAAGAGAAACGTGACAGTCCCGCTGGGCAGATGCCCGGCCACCTGACAAGTGTGTCAGCGCCACAGCAGAGAATCCAAACGCGGCCGCGACCCCGGGAGGAACACGTAAGGCAGCGTCCTCTCACCTGATGTCAGCGGCGGAATGCGTCCATTCCACGACTTGACTCCCGTCCGTCCGTTTCGCGTACGACGGCCGTTCAGAAAACAACGATCAGGACGGACATCAGAACCGTCGTCGGTGCCTCCTGTTAGCTGGTAAGGAAGCGAAAGCTCGGTTCTGTTGCATAAGGAGGTGCGAGATGAGAGGCGATGAGAGAGCCGCAGCTCTATCCACTGAGCTACGGGGGCGTTTCCGCTCAACCATGCGCGTTTGCGCAATTGAGGGTTCTATCCACTGTAACGTCGAGGGGCAACGAGACTTGAGGCGGGTCGAGCCTGTGCAGCCGAGACGGGTCCGGATGAGCGACTAGCGACTACGGAGCGAGGTGTTAGAGGGGGATTCTCCGGCGAGTCACCCGGCCCTCCCACAACTCCGAAGTCGAGGCGCGTTGTCTGCCTTCACCAGCCCTCGACGTTGAGCGCCGACACGAGGTGATCCCTTCACAGAAAATGCGTGCGGCGAGCCTACCCCCGTGCGCCAAGTCATCCCGCTGAAAAGATGGCCAGAGCGTGCACGCCTGCGGCGAGGTTCGGCTCGCCGCCCGGCCCGCAACCAGCTCAGGACTTCTTGTTGCGGATGTACGACTGCGTGATCAGCTTCTCCAGCGCTGGCAACTGCTCAGTCAAACGAGCGAGATCTCAGTAGGCCCCAGGCCGAAGTGTCCGATGTTCGATACGTCCCTCATCGACTCGCCGTCCCACGACTCAACCTCGCTCGGCGGAACGCTGACGGAGACGTTGACTTTCGACATTCGAAGGGAGCAGGTGAAGAAGGATCGCTCTCCGACAAAGAAACCGACGTAGTACTTCTTTTCCCGACGCGACACC
>CAWJXR010000010.1:0-102146 GCA_963846895.1 uncultured Thermoleophilia bacterium
TCGGCATCTGTTGTGGTCAGTGGCGTTCTCCTCTCTCTTTTCTCGCTGCGGTGCCGCCCTGCCCCGGCCCGGGGTGGGGGAGCGTAAGGGAGGCGGATTCTCATGAGGCGCAGATTGATTCTGTTGGCAGTTGGCCTGTCGGCGGCGCTGGCGGTGGGCGTCAGCACGCAGGCCGAGCCGGCGGCAATGGCGCGGCCGTGATACGTGATGACGGCCAATGCTTCACATCTGACAACACAGGTTCCTGGATCTTCTCGTGCAAGATCCAGATTGTGATCCAGCCGAGCGGCACGATCACCCAACACATCACGGGCTCGGTGATCCCTCAGGACGGCGATTCCGCTGCCCTCGAAGGCCCTCACAGACTTCACGGGCGGGCCCTGTCTCATCTTGAACAATGTGGTGCTCACCTCGGTCGTTGCCGGAGTAGTCACCCCAAGCGGGCAGGTGAAGCTGACCTGCAAGAGCTAAGGTCGAAGCCCCGCCTTGGCGGGTCCTCTACCTTACCCTACGGCGACTTCCGCGTCAGAACCGCTTCGCGACCGGTGCGGCCATGCGGCGCAATCGCTGACGGCTGAAGTCAACCCGGGTCGCCGCGGTCAGGCTATGAAGTGCGAACCACTTGGTCAGGGCGTGGGGGTGCTAACGAAACCGAAGCTCGACGCAGCGGTAACGCGGAATCGGCAGCACGTGCATCGCCCCGTAGACCGCATCGACCCGGCAGCCGAGCCTCCTGAGCTTCCGTACGCGACCGACGAGCGTCACCGGCTGGTTGATCGGCTGGCCCAACTCGGAGTACGTGCGCCCCGCGAGGCGCATCAGAGCGCGGTAGAAACCCATGAGACTCAGGTAGTTCGGCGTCGTGATGATCAGCCGGCCACGCGGCCGCGTCACGCGGACGAGTTCGGCCAGAGCCCTGTTCGGGATCGGGGACGTGTTCCAGCGTATCCAGGCTCACAACGAGATCGAAGCTCCCGTCGTCGAACGGCAGACGCTGGACATCCGCCACGAGGGCTGGGGCCCGCTCGTGCAGCAACTCTGCGGTGAGTGGGACCGCCTCCGGCGAGAAGTCAGCGGCCGTCAGGTCGGCCCCCAGGTCAACGAGGTACTTCGAGAAAGCACCGAGGCCGCAGCCGATTTCAAGGACCTCGAGCCCACGGACGGAGCCGAGATGCTTCTTCGCAAGCTCGTGCCACGGCGCCGTCGGCGTGGGCTCACCTGTTTCCCGCAGCTCGAGGTGCCAGGTGTCGTATGCAGCGCGCGAGTCGATGGACATCACCTTGCCCGGTGCTCACGGGTTCGAAGCCAGAATGCGCTCGGGCAGCCGTCCCGGCCCCTCTGCCGGATGAAGTTGCCGACAGCGACAGATCCGCTGCAATTGCTGCACATGTCGGTGCTCACGTTCTCGGCAACGTGGACACCTCAGCTGATCGGTCCATCGGCGCTCGTTCCGTCGATTGACCCGGTGCGCGCGGGATAGTACGAAACTACACCCGATCCAGCTTGCCGGCGAGGGCAGCGACCCGACAGAGGGCGTAGTTTTGAATCGACGTGTGGACACCAGGGACGTGACCCGTTCGCATCATTCGGCTCGGCAACCCGACACCGAACCAGTAGGGACCTTCCTGTCGGTCAACGTTGGCGTGCCGAAGGATGTGCCGTGGCTGGGCAAGACCGTCTTCACCGGCGTCTTCAAGGACCCGACCACCGGTCCTGGTCGGGTGAGCAAGCTCAACGTCGACGGTGATGGCCAAGGTGATCTCGCCGGTCATGGCGGTGAGCAGCGCGCCGTCTTCGTCTACCAGGTCGACTCCTACCGTCACTGGGAACGCGAGCTCGAGCGAAGCGACTTCGTCTACGGGCAGTTCGGCGAGAACTTCACGGTCGACGGGCTGAGGGACGACGAGGTCTACATCGGCGACCGCTTCCAGATCGGTACGGCGATCTTCGAAGTGACGCAGCCCCGCGTCACCTGCTACCGCGTCGGGATCGCATGAACGACCCGCGCATACCGGCCTTGCTCGTCTCCCACCGCCGCCCCGGCTTCTACTTCCGGGTGCTCAGGTGGGTGAGGTGCAAGCCGGAGAGCCGATCGTCAAGCTCGACTCCGGCCCGGAACAGATGACGGTTGCCGAGATCAGTGCGCTTCTCTATCTTCCCGGGCACCCGCGGCAGCGGCTGCTTCGAGCGCTGCGCATCCCGGCCCTCAGCTCGGGCTGGCAAGCCTCTTTCCGAGCCCTGCTCGAAGGTGAACCTGGCAGCGGCAACGCCAGGCCTGACCGCGGCCAGCCCGCCACCGGCCTGGCCGGGGTTCCGCCGGCTGGCCGTCACCGGAATCGAACACGAGAGCGATTCCGTGATCTCGATCCGTCTGGAGGACCCGGACGGAGCGTCGCTCCCTTCGCCGCGGCCGGGCCAGTACCTCACGCTGCGCATCCAGCCTGAACCCGAGGAGAGGTCGGTGCTCCGAAACTACTCGCTTTCCGGACCACCCGATGCCGGCTACTACCGGATCACGGTCAAACGCGAGCACGACGGCGCGGCGAGCGGCTATCTGCACACTGGCCTCCGAGTCGGCGACCAGCTCGACATTGCAGCGCCCCGCGGCACCTTCATCCTCGACCAAACCGACGCGGCGGTACTGCTGATCAGCGCCGGCATCGGCGCGACGCCGATGCTCGCCATGCTCCACGCGCTGGCCGAGAAGCATTCCGAGCGTGAGATCTGGTGGCTCCACGGCGCTCGGAGCCGGCGCGACCATTCTTTCGCCGCCGAAGCCCGTGGACTTCTCGCATCGCTCCCGAATGTCCACGCCTACGTCTACTACAGCCGTCCGGGCCGCGAAGACCGCGAAGGCCGCGACTTCGACAGCGTCGGACGTCTGATCCGTCCTTGCTCGCCGAGGTCGAACCACTACGACGCCCAGCGTACCTCTGCGGCCCGGAACCGTTCATGGACGAGATCAGCGCCGGCCTCGCCGCGATCGGGCTCGACGCGAGCCACATCCACACCGAGACCTTCGGACCCGCACCAGGTCTGACGCCTGGCATCGCACCAACACCTGCGCGAGCCCCCCACCCACCGACCGGCCAACGCGGAAGCGGCCCGACGATCGAGTTCGCGCGCAGCGATCTTACGATCCCGTGGAGCAACGACTACGGGAGCCTCCTCGAGCTCGCCGAAGCCTGCGACGTACCTGTCCGTTGGTCGTGTCGCACCGGCGTCTGCCACAACTGCGAGATCGATGCTCATCGCAGGCATCGTTGACTACGACCCCGACCCAGTCGAACCCCCAGCCGAAGGAAGCGCACTCATATGCTGCTCGAGGCCGCATGACGGTCTGGTGCTCGATCTGTGATCTGGCTGGGGGCTCGCGCTGGCTCGCGATGGCCCGAGCGCCTGGAGGCACGGAGGCAGCCGACCCAGCCTCGGTGTCGCGCGACACCGGTCGTTTGACGGCGTTCAGCGACGCGGTCTTCGCGATCACCATCACGCTGCTCGTTCTGGAGATCAGGCCGCCCGCCGACTACAGCGACTTGCTGCATAACCTGGCTGCGCTCTGGCCGTCCTATCTCGCCTACGTCGTCACATTCCTGTTCATCGGACAGGTGTCGGCCAACCACCACGTCATGTTCGATCACATCCGTGCAGCCGACAGGGTCGTGTTGCTCCTGAACACCCTGCTGCTGATGGTCGTCGCGTTCCTTCCGTTCGCAACCTCGATCCTGGCCGGGGCAATGCGCAGCGGACAATCCCAACGGACCGCAGTCGTCTTCTACGCGATCGCGTTCGACCTGACCGCGCTGTCGTTCAACGCCGTCTGGCGCTACGCGTCGCGTCACGGGTTGCTCAGCAACACCCTCGACCCTGCCGGCGCGACAGCGATCGGCAGACGCTTCCAGCTCGCCCTCGCCTGGCTCACGGCCGGCGCGCTGCTGGGCGCCCTGCTACCCGTGTTCGGCGTGATCGTGGTCGCCGCCTTCAACGCCTTCTACTGGCTCCCGATCCTGGGCAGAGTCCCCGCCCGAGGACCTGAGGAAACCGGACCTGAAGCGGCGTAGCCTTCGCTGCACCGGCGAAGATGACCGACGAACCTACCCCCACTCGGCAGCTGACCGTCCTCGGCGGCAGCCTGGACGATGTGCTCGAGCGCATCCGGGTGCCCGCCTACCTGCTCGACTCGGACGGACAGATCCGCTGGCTCAACGATGCCGCGCGCCGGCTCGTCGGCGAGTGCAGAGGACGTCCATACCTCGACGTCGTCGTGCCTCGGGACAGGACTCGGGCGAGTGCGGCGTTCAACGACAAGATCCTCGGTCGTAAGGATGCGACGGAGGTTCGGCTCGAGGTGCGGACGCGGCGGGGCTCGACGCCGGTGGAGATCAGCTCGGTCGCGATCCGCCGGCGAAGCCAAAGACCGGTCGGCGTGTTCGGCCTCGCTGCGCCTCGCCGCACGCCTCGGCCTTCTTCAGCGGCCAGTCGAACGCCGCATCTGACCCGGCGACAACGTCAGACGCTCATGCTCCTCGGAGAGGGAGCGTCAACGGAGATGATCGCCCAGAAGCTCGGGGTGGCCCGTGGACGGCACGCAACCACATCCGGGCGGTGCTGCGGGAACTCGGCGCCAAGACCCGGCTCGAGGCGGTCGTCGAGGCCCATGCCCGCGGCCTCCTTTGATCGTCTCTCGGCCCCGACCTCCAGCCGGCGTCTCAGCTCGGCATCGGCGGTCCCTCGCGGACCGGCTTGCTTGCCTCGGCGATGTGCTCGCGGAGCGCCTTCGGGCGGCGACGTAGATCTCCGGAACGTGGGGAACGGCTGGATCGTGTCGGCCAGGACGTCGAGAGGGCGTGCGCGTGAATCGCGAGCGTGGCCTGCTGCAGCCACTCTCCTGCCTCGGGGCCGAGGGCATACGCGCCGGTCAGCCGCTCGCCGTCGCTGAGCAGGGTCAGGAAGCCGTTGCTCTCGGCGTACGCCCGCGTATAGGTGGCAGTCTTCGCGACCGCCGAGAGCTGCGCCATCGCGCTGAAGCGCCCGGCGGAAGCACCCACCGCTGCGGCTTGCGGGTCGGTGTAGACGACTCGCGGAACGGCTTCGTAGTTGGCCTTGCGCGGCTCACCGAGGATGTTCGCGGCGACCACCTCGCCCTGGTACTTGCCGACGTGCGTCAACGGCCAGAGGCCGTTGACGTCGCCGATCGCCCAGAGATTCTCGGCCGCGCGCAGGTGCGCGTCGACCGGAACGCCGTGCGCGTCTGGCTCGACACCAACCGTTTCCAGCCCGAGCCCGCTGACGCGCGGTCGCCGCCCGGTGGCGACGAGCAGCTTGTCGCCGGGACCTCGCGTCCGTCGTCGAACTCGAGGACATAGTCCTCGCCGTCGCGCCGCGCTGCCGTCGCGTTTGCCGACAGCACGAGCTCGATGCCTTCACGGCGGAGAACCTCGCCGAGCGCCTCGCCGAGCGGCGCCGGCTCTCGCGCGAGCACGTGATCGGCCATGTCGATGATCGCCGCCTCGCCGCCGAGCCGCCGCACCGCCTGCGCCAGTTCAACCCCGACCAGCCGCCGCCCAGGATGAGCAGTCGGCGCGGGACGGACTTCATCGATGTCGCCTCGCGGCTGGACCAGATGCCGTCCAATTCGCGGAGGCCGGGAACGGGGGGACGACCGGATCGGCGCCGTTCGCGAGGACGACGTGCTCGGCGGTATGGCGCACACCGTCGACCTCGACCACACCTGGGCCGGCAGCCGTCCGGTGCCCCGCAGCAGATCGATCCCGTTGTCTGCCAGCCAGCGTTCCTGACCGGCATCGGAGTAATCCGAGACCATGAAGTCGCGCCAGGCGAGCGCCGCCTCGACATCGACCTCGGCCTTCGCGGCGGCGTCGCGCGCTGCGTGGACGCCTCGCCCGGACGCAGCAGCGTCTTCGACGGGATGCACGCCCAGTACGAACACTCTCCTCCCACGAGCTCGCGCTCTACCACGGCCACGCGGAGGCCGCCCTCGGCCAGGCGCCCGCGCAGTGCTCGCCCGGCGAGCCACCGCCGATCACGATCACGTCGTAGTCGCTGCTCATGTGGGCAGCTCCTCGCCGGCGCGCTCGCTCACCATGTAGAGCGCGTACCAGTCCGGCCAGTTCGGATCCGCCTCGCCGGTGCGCTCCTCGTGCTTCCCGTGTGCTGCGGCCGCCCGCCTGAGGGCCTCCGCCAGATCCTCCACCGACTCGTAAGTCGTCGTCATCGCTGTCTCCTCTCAGCGGCGCGAGGCTCATCTCCCCGTCCTACACCGGTGGGCAGCCGCTCGGCAACGATAACGCGTCAGCCGTCGACGCAACTTTGGAGAAGCGAAGCGCCCCGAAGGGCGCTTCGACGATGCAGCCAGGGGGAGTTGGAGGGAGAGGCTGCATGACTACTGTAAGACGCCACGCGGACGGCAACATCCGGAAGTGATGCACGCCAGAACCGTCGCCGCCCTTTACGACGTGCACGCGAACCTCCCGGCGCTCGAGGCGGTACTCGCCGAGGTCGACACACTCGACGTCGACGCGATCGTCGTCGGCGGTGACGTTGTGGCAGGCCCGATGCCCAGGGAGACTCTTGCGCTCCTCGACGGGCAGGACCGCGCGGTCGTCTGGGTGCGCGGTAACTCCGATCGTCTTCGCGACTTCGTCGGAAGGACGCCTCCCAGACCCGATCTCGAATGGGTGGCCGGCCAGATCGACGAGGCGCGGCTCGACGCCTTGGCGGCCCTACCGCTGGACGAGGTCGTCGAGATCGACGGGCTCGGTGCGACGCACTTCTGCCACGGCGCACCCGGAAGCGACATGATCGTGATCGCCGCCGCGACCGTGCTCGAGGATGCGACCCGGCCGTCGAGGATGAGTGCACTGATCGAACAACGGGGATGACAGGGCCTGCCGGGCCTGGCAGCCGATCACGTCTGCCAGGCCCGTGCCGACCGACGTGCCTAGTGCGCCGGGGTGATCCCCTCGATGATGCCGTGCACGTACTCGTCGACCCCAGCGACGATGATCAGCGTCTCGGGCGTCCCGATCACGCCGTTTCCGAAGGCGATGCCCCAGAGGCCGTCGTGGGCGATCGGCTCGCCGTTCTCGCCGCTGACCGTCCCCTGGAACTGCCCGGAGGCCGGATCGAACGCGTTGATCTGGCCACCGTCCTCATTGCCGACCAGGAGATCGCCGCTGAAGGCGCCCCAGTTGGCCGGCGCAAGCGCAACGCCCCATGGCCCGTTGAGCGGGCCGCCGCGGATGAGGCGCTTGAGGAGCTTGCCGTCGCGCGAGAACACGTCGACCGCTCCCTTCAAGGTCTCGTCCTCGGAGGTCGGCTCGAACGTGACGTAGACCTTCTCGCCGATCACCTGGATCCCGTAGGGCGCGAGGCCCGGCAGGTCGTGGTCGGTGAAGGTCATGATCTGCTTGAACCTGCCGTTGTAGACGCGGACGAGCCCGTTGCCGTTGTCGGCGGCGTACAATTTCGAGCCGCCGGGGGCGTTCGGGGCGAT
Organism: uncultured Thermoleophilia bacterium; assembly: GCA_963846895.1. Classification (GTDB taxonomy): domain Bacteria; phylum Actinomycetota; class Thermoleophilia; order Gaiellales; family Gaiellaceae; genus PALSA-600. Next base: position 7,517 of record CAWJXR010000010.1, read on the forward strand.
TGCGAGTCCCGTAAAGGCTGCGTCGTCGCGTCGCGGCACCGCAACGGTGTCGGTCGCCGGCAGCGGATTCAGATTCGTCCAGGCCGAGATCTGACCGGAGAGTGAATCGAAGATGAATCTCGCCGGCTGGTTGGTTCCCGGGACGATGAAGTCGCCGGTCGGGTTGAAGACGATTCCTGTCGGCCCCGCAATGAGCCCGACGTCAAAGAGCTTCGTGATCGGGTTGACGCCGTTGGCACCGCTATAGAGAGTCGTGAGGTTCGTGTCGTTCTTCGCGACCCAGAGCGGCGTTGCCGGGCCGAAGGCGATTCCCCACGGGTTCTGCAGCGTCGGGTCGGTGATCGGAGCACCGCTACTCGCCCGATCCGAGACCAGGAGCGTCTCGTGATACGCCCCATTGCTGCTTCCGAACGCGGTCGCGACGGCCGTGACGAGCGCGGCGGTGGCGACGACCGCCAGTACGAGCACGCGGGGTCGCCGCGTGCCGCTGTCCTGCTTCCTGCCTCTGTCCATCGAGATCCCTCCCAGACCGATGGGTTGTCAAAAGGGGCCTACGCCGTCCGGGGCGATCTGGTTTTCGGAGGCGTTTGAACATCGCGAGGGAGACTGGTAATCGTCTCCGCGGATAGGTCTTCAAGCTCGTGACAGCCTCAATCGCGGGCGGTAAGCTCGGCACATGAGCTTCCCGGAGACCACTGTCGATCGCGATGTAACTCGCGATGAGGCCCGTGTTCTGTTCTCCCACACGATGGGGCTCGTCGCGATCACCGCCGGCCTCTTCGCGGTCGGCGCCTACCTCGGCCGCGACATGTCGTACAACGTCGGCTGGCTGTGGTTCATCGCCGCATTCGGCTGTCTGATCGGGATGAACTTCGCGATTCGCACGTCCGAGCAGTTGGCTATCGGGCTCCTGTTCGGGTTCGGCGTGCTCGTCGGGCTTGCGACTGCGCCGACGATCGCCTACTACGCGAGCACGAATCCGCAGGCGGTCTGGCAGGCGGGCGCGGCGACAGCGCTCTTCATCGGCGGCTTCGGTGCTGCCGGCTACGCGACCCGCCGCGACCTGCAGCCGCTCGCTCGGATCCTTTTCTGGGCGCTCCTGGCGCTGATCGTGTTCGGGATCGTCACGATCTTCGTCCGGATTCCGAACGGCTCGCTGATCTACGCGATTCTCGGGCTCGTCATCTTCGCGGGGTTCACCATGGTCGACTTCCAGCGCCTGCGAAAGACGAAGGACATCCGGGTTGCGCCGCTGCTGGCAGCCTCGATCTTCCTCGACATCCTGAACGTCTTCCTGTTCTTCCTCTCGATCTTCGGCAGACGAAGCTGAGCCAAGATGGTTGATCGGCAATTCAACGCCGCCACGGCTGGGGGCCTGCGCGCGGCGCATTGCGGCCCCCTCGCCCGGCACCAAGGCTCACCAGCCTTGGCACCGGTCGAGTTGACCACACTGCATGGCGCAGACCCTCCCCGCGACGACGGCAATTACCGATCAACCATCTAGGCCGAGGCGCCCCTCGCCGGGCTGTGAGCCGATCGAATTGTCAGATCAGCGAACGACTCGGGACGAACTAGAGTCGAGCCGTGGGAAGCGCCGGCCGGCGGCAACCGGATGCTCGAGTCCGCGGCGTGGCTGCGTTCTCGATCGTCTGTGCGTTCCTGCTCGCGCTGGTGGTCGCCGTGGGCTCGGCGTACGCGGCCGGCCGGCGCGCGGCTGCGACGCCTCCGACCGAGGCGACGTATCGGAACATCTGCCGCGCGATCAAGGCACAGCACGTTCGGGCGCTGTTCACCGTTCCGGTGGCACCGATCCAACTCGGCGGATCGAGTGACTGCGCGTTCTATCCGCGCGGCGGCAATTCGTTCGTCGACGGCCTTCGCGTCTTCCTCCGGATCGACGACGGCGACCAGACCTTGTGGAAGCACCTCGGAGATCATCCGTATGGGACGTTTCGCATGCTCGTCGGAGCGGGTCAGCACGCGAAGTGGGGGTATCAGGGAGGGCGGCTGCCGTCGGTCGTCGACGCCCGCAGCGGCACATTCACGTGCACGCTCATCCCGGGCGACGCCGGAACTCGGTTCGCACTCGGCCGCGGGACCGGCCTCGCGACTGCGCGATCGTTCGCCCAACGCCTGCTCCCGCTGTGCGCGGACGCGTTCGCCGCCCACCGGTGACGGCTCGCCGAGTGGGGGTTTGACGCCGCACGGTTCGGCAACGACCCCGTCCGGATGACGACCACCATCCGAGATCGCGTTGCGCGGGCGCGGACGCGTCCGGTGGGGCCGATGACGCGGAAGACGCGGCGCCCGTCGCAGCCTCTCGTTCTGCTCGCAGTCCTCTTCGTGCTCTCGTCGGTCGTCCGCTGGCTGCTGGTGCATTCGATCAACGGTCCGTGGATCGTCCCGGACGAGGTCATCTATGCCGCGCGCGGGTTTGCCGTCTGGCACGAGGGGCCGCTACCGCTTCTGCACGGCCAGGGCGCCGGGTACGGACTGCTCTACCCACTCGTCGCCGGGCTGCCTCTGTCGGTCGGGCGGACGACCGAGGGATACACGTTGCTCAAGATCGTGCAGCCGTTCGTCATCTCGGCGGCCGTCTTCCCCGTGTTCTTCTATTGCCGCCGGCTGATGCCGAGCACGTGGGCGCTCGTCGCGGCGGCGCTGACGGCCGCCCCGCCGCTGCTCCTCTACTCGGGCTTCGTGATGACGGAGGTGCTCTTCTATCCGCTGGCCGCTCTCACGCTGCTCGCAATTGCGCGGGCTGTCGAGACAGCGGCGTATCGCGACCAGGCCGTCGCGCTGCTGCTCGTCGTCGCGGCAGTCCTGACGAGGTCGCAGGCCGTCGTCTTCGCGTTCGTCCTTCCGGTTGCAGCGGTGGTGGAAGCTGCGATGTCCCGCGATCTTCGTCGTCTGCGCGCCTTCTGGCCGACGTCGGTCTTGCTCGCCGCCGGAGCGGCTGCCGTGGTCGCCGTGCCCGGCCTGGTCGGGGCTTATGGAATTGCTCTCCGCGGCGGTTACCCGTTCGGCACCGCACTGCGACTGGTCGCCGAGCATCTCGCCTACGTCGCGGTCAGCGTGGCGGTGCTTCCGTTCGCTGCGCTGCTCGTCCTCGGAGTCGACGCTGTCAGAGGCCGCGAGCATGTCCCTGGCGCGCGTGCGCTGCTCGCAGTCGCGTTCACGACGACGGCGCTGCTCACGTTGCAGGTCGGATTCTTCGCAGCCCGTTACTCCCCGCACCTGCTCGGCCGTGACCTCGCCGCACTGCCGCCTCTGCTCTTCGCCGTCTTCGCACTGTGGCTCTCCCGCGGCGCTCCACGGCAGCTGGTTGCCGGAAGCGTCTGCGCGTATGCGCTGCTCGCCGTGCTGCTGCTGACGCCCTGGAACTCGCTCGTCTCGGCCGAGGCTTTCGTCGACAGCTTCGACCTGATCATGATCTCGCGGCTCCCCTGGAGCGCTATGACGACGCTGATGGTCTTCTCGATCGCCGTGCTCGCCGCATTCCTGTACCTGCCACGGCGGCTCGCGGTGGTCGCGCTTCCCGCTATCACGCTCGCGACGCTCCTCGCCTCCTCCGTCGTTGCAGCGCGGAACCTGCGGGCCGCGGCCGACGTGCAGCGGCTCGACGTGGTCGGCGCCCAGCCGGACTGGATCGACCTCGCCACCGACGAGAACGTCACGTACGTGTATGGCGGCGAGCAGCTGTGGAGCGCCGTGTGGCTCGAGCGGTTCTGGAACCGCCGCATCGACTCGGTCGTCACCCTCGGCGGCTCGCCCGTGCCCGGCCCGATGCCGCAGACGGCTGCCGTTCTCGGGCCGACGGGGGAACTGCCGACGCACGACCGGTATGTGGTCGCTCCCGATCGGTTCTCCCTCGTCGGCACGCCGGTCGCGCATCTCGCGCAGCGGGGGCTCGACATCAGTGGGCTGACGCTCTGGCGGCTCGCCGGAGTCCCGCAGGTCTCGACGATCACCCACGGGGTGCAGCCGAACGGCGACATGACGCACCCTGCGACGGTGAGTGTCTACGACTGCACGGGTGGGGAGCTTCAGCTGACGCTGATCCCGAAGGCGACCGACCGCCTGCGGGTCTTGCTCGATGGTCGCGTCGCCTTCGACCGGCCGATCGCGGGACTTTCCTGGACCGGAGCCGTCCCGGTCCCGCGCTCGCGCAAGCCCACCCGTTGCCTGTTCACGATCCTGCCTCGACCGCTCCTCGGCTCGACGCGGATCGCTTTCGCCCGCTCGTAACCGCGTTAGGTGTCGCGGCGGACGAGCAGGATCGCCGCGAGCGCGAGCGAGGCGGCTGCGTACGCGCAGAACAGGCCGAAGCCAGTCCAGGGAGCGAGGCTCTGGGGATCGGGCGTGATCGAGATGATCGCCCGGCCGGCGTTCCCCGGCAGATAGGGGCTGATCGCGTCGTTCCAGCTCGACGGGAGCACGTTCATCAGCGGTGGCAGGACGAAGAAGATCGCCGCGAAGGCGACGATTCCGCCCGCCGTGTTACGGATGATCGTGCCGAGGGCGAGCGTCAAGACGGCGACGACGGTGAGGTAGAGCGCTGCGCCGATCACCGCACGCGCCACCCCGGGGTGGGACCACGAGTAGCTCGCATCATGGCGCGAGAGGATCGACTGGCTCGCAAAGAACGCGATCAGCACCGACGGCAGCATGAGTGCAAGGGTGACGGAGGCGAAGACGATGGTCTTGGCCCACAGCACCGGCAGCCGCTTCGGAACCGCTGTGAACGACGCACGGATCATGCCCGTCGAGTACTCGGCGCTGATCACGAGCACGCCGAGCACCCCGATCGCGAGTTGGGCGATCTGCGAGCCGATCAGCGCCGGGTCGAGTGGGTTGAAGCTCGCGCGGTCGCCGGGGCTTCTCGAGCCCCAGTGGCTCGAAATCACAGCCGACGCGAGAATGGGGAAGCCGATCGTCAGCACCGTCGCGATCAGCAGGGACCAGCGCGTCGAGCGAACGCTTCGGAGCTTCGTCCACTCGGAGACGATCACCCGCCACTGCGTGACGCGTCCGCGGAACGTCGACGCGGGCACCGCCACGACGCTCATGCCGCTGCTCTCCCGCTGCAAACTCGAGCTCGCCCCGGGTCAGGTCCATGAACGCCTCTTCGAGCGAGGCCTGGTGCGGCGCCAGCCCGTGCAGCACGATCCCGTGCGCAGCGGCCGCCTCACCGACCTGCTCGACGCTCAACCCGCTCACCTCGAGCTCCTCGCCGTCCAATTCGGAGATCTCGCCGCCCAGACCCGACAGCACTTCGGCCAGCGCCGGCGACTGAGGCGTGCGCACGTGGACGACCTTCTTCGACGCGCCGGCGACGAAGTCCGCGACGCTCGCGTCGGCGATCAGCTTGCCGCGGCCGATCACGATCAGGTGGTCGGCCGTCTGCGACATCTCGCTCATCAGGTGCGACGAGACGAACACCGTTCGTCCCTCTGCCGCGAGCCCCTTGAGAACCGTTCGAATCCAGTGAATCCCTTCGGGATCGAGGCCGTTGACCGGCTCATCGAGCATCACGGTCTGCGGGTCGCCAAGCAGCGCGGTCGCGATGCCGAGCCGCTGGCCCATCCCCAGCGAGAACTTGCCGGCGCGCTTCCTGGCCACGTCATGGAGACCGACCAGGTCGATCAGCTCGTCGACCCGTTTCTTCCCGATCCCGTGGGTCTGGGCGAGCGCCAGCAGGTGGTTGCGTGCCGACCTGCCGGTATGGACGGACCGTGCCTCGAGCAGCGCGCCGACCTCGTGGATCGGGGCTGCGTGCTCGCGATACGGCTTGCCGTTCACGATCACGTTGCCCTTCGTCGGCCGGTCGAGCCCGAGGATCAGCCGCATCGTGGTGGACTTGCCGGATCCGTTCGGCCCGAGGAACCCGGTGACGATCCCGGGCCGCACGTCGAACGAGAGATCGTCGACGGCGCGTTTGTCGTCGTAGTCCTTCGTCAACCCGCGCGCTTCGATCACCCAGGCAGGAAAGCACGCACTCTCTGACGATTCTCTGAGCGTTTGCGAGCGTGGCCGAAGAGACGCAGTTCCGCCGACGTTTCGGCGCTCTCCCCCTGGGCACTTCTGTCCGGACATGCCTCCGACCCGTGACCCTGCGCTGGCCGGCGCCGGCAATCCCTCGATCGAGCCGGCAGGACACGTCTCGCGCGGAGCGAAGGGCGCCGAAACAGCATGAGCATGCCCAGGGTCATCCTCGCGGCCGTCGCCGCCGCATTGCTGTGCAGCGCCCTCGTCGGGGCGTCGGCCGCCGCAACGCCGAAGGAACAGCTGCGCGACAAGCAGGCGCAGGCGCAGCACGTCCTCGGCGAGGTGAATCAGCTCGATGCACGCTTCGGCGCGACCGTTGAGGCGTGGAACGGCGCCAAGTACGAGTTGACCCTGGCCCAGAAGGAGCTCGCCGCCGACCGGGCCTCGTTGCGCGTGGCCGAGAGACAGCGCCGGCTGGCGCTCAAGCATCTGACAGATCGAGTTGTCGCGCTCTACGAAGGCGATCCAGCGCCGTCGACGCTCGCGATCTTCCTCGGGGCACGCAGCCTGGGCGACGTGATCGACGAGCTCCAGGCGGCGCATGCCGTCGCTGCAGCCGACCATAGGCTCGCGGTCCAGGCGACCGTTGTTCGCGACCGGTACGCGAGAGCAGTCCGGAACGTGTCGGCGACCGAGCGCCGCCGCCACGATGCTGTCGACCAGCTCGACCAGCAGCGCTCGCAGATCGGCTCGCTGCTGACGCAGCGACGCACGCTGCTCGCCTCGGTCCAGTCCGAGGTTGCCACGCTGCGCGCCGAAGAGGCTCGCCGCCAGGCCGTCCTCGAGGCAGAGGCGAGGGCACGCCTCGCGAGGGAAGCAGCGGCGCAGCAGGCCCAGCAGCGGGCGGACGCGGCCGCAGCAGCCGCAGCGGCGAAGGCGAAGGCCACGCCGAGCCCGACGACCGTGGCTGCACCACCGGCTCCGGCCTCGACGACGACGGCGGTTCCTCCTCCCGTCGAGACGACGCCCTCGGGGCCGATCTCCGGCGGCCACCCGGAAGCGGCGACGATCGCCCTCCACTACCTCGGCGTTCCGTACCAGTGGGGAGGCTCGACGCCCGCCGGCTTCGACTGCTCGGGGCTCGTCATGTACGTCTATGCGCAACTCGGCATTGCACTGCCGCACTTCGCGGCGGCGCAGTACGGCTTCGGCTCACCCGTCCCGCGGGACCTGCTGCAGCCGGGCGACCTCGTCTTCTTCGAGAACCTCGACCACGTGGGGATCTACATCGGCGGCGGCCAGGTCGTACACGCGCCGAGCACCGGCGACGTCGTCAAGATCTCGAACCTCGCGGACTGGGGCGCGAGCTACGTCGGCGCCAGGGACGATGACATCCGTGGAGCGGGGTCTGTCGCGGGCCCGAGGTGCAAGGCTGGCCGACCGACGGTCTCGGACCGGCGCCCGACCACCATCCGCGCGCCCGGCGCGTTCGAGCCGCTCGACGCAGGTCGGTGACGCGCTGCTCGAGCTCGTCGCCTTCCGCTTCTGCGGCAGCCGCGTACAGCGCCGGCCAGCGCTGAGCGCGCCAGTGGCGGAGAAGCCTGTAGTCGACGTTGTCTTCCATCCGGACTACAAGATCGACCGATGCGGCATGGGCCTTTAGACGACTCTCGGGCGGCCTGTCCCAGCCGAAGGGTCAGTCCCGTCGCCCGGCGGTGGACGAAGACGTTGTCGAGTGCTGCTCTCCGGCCGACGGCGAGCGCGCCGGTCAGGACGGCCGCGTCGGCGAGGCTCGACGCCTCGACGCGTGGCGGATCCGGCAGCCAGTCTGCGAGCAGATGCCGGATCCCGTCGTACAGGAGGTCGCCGTTCGCGCCGATCCCGCCGCCGAGCACGACGAGCCCCACGTCTGCGACGGCTGCGATCGGGGCGATGTGGAGGGCGATCCGCCGTGCTTCCTCCGCCACGACATCGACCGCCACCTCGTCGCCCGCGCGCGCTGCGGCGAAGATCAGGCGCGTGTCGTAGGGCGCCTCGAGCGTGGTGCTCCTGCCGCTTGCCAGCTCGCGCGTCAGCTCGCAGAGCGCGCCGGCGCAGGGGTCGACCTCCTCGGTCAGCCCGACCCGGGTGTAGTCGAGCTCGCCCGCCGCGCCGTTCTGTCCCCGGTGCAGCTCGCCGCGGAGCACCAACCCCGAGCCGAGACCCGTGCCGATCGAGATGAACACGAAATCGTCGACGCCTCGTGCAACGCCTCGCCACTGCTCGCCGAGCGCGGCGAGGTTGATGTCGTTCTCGAGCGTCACTTCGAGTCCCAGTCGTTCTTGCAGCTCGTCGGCGAACTGCTCGCCCTCGAGACCGGCGACGTTCTCCGCGAGTGTGATGCGCTTGTTCAGGACCGCGCCCGGGACGCCGACGACGACGCCGTCGACGTAGGCATCCGCCGACGTCTCGAGCAACGACTCGGCGAGAGAGACGATCGCGTCGAGCGCCGCAGCCGCGGTGCGCTCCGGAAGCTCGACGTCCTGACGTGCGCGCACCTCGCCCGTCAGGTCGCAGAGCGCCCCGCGCACGAAGCGGGCGCCGACGTCGAGACCCGAGCACGTAGGCCGCCTCCGGCACCGGCTCGAAGAAGACCGCGCCGTAACTCGGGCCGTCGCCCTCCGGCGCCGTCTCGCGCACGAGCCCGGCCTCCAGGAGCGACTGCAGGGCCAGCGAGACAGTCGGCTTCGAGATGCCGACCCGGCGGGAGATCTCGGCCCGGGAGACCGGGGAATAGCTCCGGATCGCGTCCAGTACCGTGCGCTCGTTGAGATTCTTGAGCAGCGGCGGAGTAGCACGACTGGACGTCATCGAGTTAGCAAGCTTAACACGATGGAGCGCAGATCCCCGTTGACAGCCGGGATGTCGGCGTCATAGGGTCATTCTCGTTTGGAACACTTACTCGTTTCGATTCCCCGGGAGGCCGCATGAGACGTAGCGCAGCGGCAGTCGTGCTCGTCGTCGGAGCCCTCGCGATCGCCGCGGGTGCGCTGGCGAGCGGTGCGCACCGCTCCTCGCCGACGAAATTGACTGTCTGGGTCGGCTGGAGCGCCGGCCACGAGCTGACCAGCTTCAAGAAGCTGGCCGCCGAGTACGACAAGAATCACCCCGAGGTGACGGTCAACGTCGTCGGCGGCATCGACGACAACAAGATCGTCGCCGCGATCAGGTCGGGCACGGCACCCGACGTCGTCAGCTCGTTCAACTCCTACAACGTCGGCAACTACTGCGGCAGCGGCGGGTGGGTCGACCTGGCGCCGCTGATGAAGAAGTCCAACATCGATGCATCGATGTTCCCGCCGGCGCCTCGCTACTACACGCAGTACGAGGGCAAGCGGTGTGCGCTGCCGCTGCTCGCAGACGACTACGGCCTCTACTACAACAAGACGCTGTTCAAGGCGGCCGGAATCACACGTCCTCCGCACACGACCTCAGAGCTTGCCGCCGACGCGAAGAAACTGACGGTCCGCGACAAGAGCGGCAACATCAAGGTCGCCGGCTTCGATCCGGTGATCGGCTTCTACGAGAACACCCCGACCGCTGGATCCAGCAGTTCGGCGGCAAGTGGGTCGACTCGAAGGGGCACTCGCTGATCGGCACCGATCCGGCCTGGGCGAAGTTCGCGAAGTGGCAGAAGTCGCTCATCGACTGGTACGGGTACGACAAGCTGGTGCGCTTCCAGGCGCAGCCGATGGACGAGTTCACCCCGTCACAGGGGTTCGAGACCGGGAAGCTCGCGATGAACTTCGACGGCGAGTGGCGCGTCGCGTTCATCCACAACGAGCATCCGAACCTCAACTACGGTACTGCCCCGATGCCCGTTGACGATGCTCACCCCGAGCTCTACGGCTCCGGGTACATCAACGGCACGATCATCGGCATTCCACGTGGGGCCAAGCACCTCGATCAGTCGTGGGCGCTCGTCAAGTACCTGACCACGAACAGTCACTTCCTCGCGCAGTTCTCGAATCTGATCCGCAACGTCCCGACGACGACTGCGTCGCTGACGTCGCCGGAGATCGCTCCGGACGCTCACTTCTCGACGTTCCTGAAGATCTTCGGCAACTCGAAGTCCAACACCTCCCCGATCCTCGCGTCGGGACAGGCCTACACGAACTCGGTCCAGCACTTCTTCCAGCAGTGGCAGACCGGCAGCGTCAAGGACCTGAACTCCGGTCTCAAGAACCTCGCGAAGCAGCTCGACGCACAGGTCGCCCAGGCCAAGGGCGGCGGCGGGGTGCCGTGAGCCAAGCCGTGACAACGGCCGGGGCAGCAGCCCCGGCCGTCGCACTTCGCACTCGGGCGAGGCGGCGGGCCGACTGGCGCCGCCGCCGCCTCGTTCTTCTTCTGATGAGCCCGTGGATCGTCGGGTTCAGCGTCTTCTTCGCGTATCCGCTCGTGATGAGCGCGTACCTCTCGTTCAACCACTACGACCTGCTTTCACCGCCGCGCTGGGTCGGGTGGGCGAACTACCACTACCTGCTCCGCGTCGACCCCCAGACCTGGGTCGCGGTCAAGAACACGCTGATCTGGATGGTCGCCATCGCGGTGCCGGCCCAGGTGCTGTTCGCCTTCGTGATCGCGTCGCTGCTCGTCCGCGCGAAGAGCGGCGGCGGCTTCTTCCGGACCGTCTTCTACCTGCCTGCGCTGGCGCCGCCCGTGGCGGCTGCGCTCGGCTTCGTCTACCTGCTGAATCCGGCGACCGGCCCGGTGAACGTCATCCTCGGGCACCTCGGCGTCCAGGGCCCGCTCTGGTTCAACTCGCCGACCTGGGCGAAGCCGGCCCTGATCCTCCTGAGCCTCTGGGGGATCGGCAACGTGATGATCATCTTCCTCGCCGCCGTGCTCGACGTGCCGCAGCATCTGTACGAGTCCGCGGAGCTCGACGGCGCGGGGTGGTGGCAGCAGATGCGCTGGGTGACGCTCCCGATCATCAGCCCGGTGATTCTCTTCTCCGTCGTGCTCGGGGTCATCCAGGGCCTGCAGTACTTCACCCAGGCCTACGTCGCGGCCAGCATCGCGTCGGGCCAGGCGTCGCAGGCAGGCGACACGTTCAGCGGGCTCGGCTATCCGAACGACTCGACGCTGTTCTATCCCGTGCTCCTCTACCAGCACGGGTTCAACGACTTCCAGATGGGCTACGCGTCGGCGATGGCGATGCTCCTGCTCATCGTCGCCTTCGCGGTGACGCTCGTGATCGTGCTCAACTCGCGTAAGTGGGTGCACCAGGCGGTGCCGCGGTGACGGCGCCGGCGGTTCCCGCGACGATCGCGCGACGCCGTCCGCCGACCGCGGTCCGCCGCAAGCGATTCCTGCTCACGGTCGCACGGCACAGCGTGCTGATCGCGTTTGCGGTCGCGTTCCTGGCGCCGTTCCTGTTCATCGTGCTCACCTCGTTGATGACGACGAACCAGGCGCTCTCGTCGCACCTCTGGCCGCATCCGTTCCGGTTCCGAAACTTCGTCGACGTGTTCACGACCGCGCCGCTGTGGCGCTGGGCGCTGAACACGATGATGTACTCCGTCCTCGCGACGATCGGGCTGCTGCTCTCGTCCATCCCGGTCGCCTACGCGCTCGCCCGGATCCGGTGGAAGGGCCGCGAGGTCGCCTTCATCGTCGTGCTGGTCGCGCTGATGCTGCCGCCGCAGGTGTCGGTGGTGCCGATCTACGTGATGTGGGCCAAGCTGCACCTGGTCGGCACGCTCTGGCCGCTGATCATCCCGAACTGGTTCGGCGACGCCTTCTCGATCTTCCTGCTGCGGCAGTTCTTCCTGACGATCCCCGAGGAGTACCTCGACGCCGCGCGCGTCGACGGCTGCGGCGAGCTTCGCATCCTCTTCACCGTCGTCACGCGCCTGGCGAAGCCTGCGATCGCTGCGGTGGCGCTGTTCTCCTTCCTCTACACGTTCAACGACTTCTTCCTGCCGCTGCTCTACGTCGGCGAGAACCAGCAGAACTGGGTGCTGTCGATCGGGCTCGCGCAGTTCAGGTCGCTGCACCAGGTGCAGTGGAACCTGACGATGGCGGCGACGCTGCTCGTGATGGCGCCGGTGATCATCCTGTTCTTCCTCGCGCAGCGCGCGTTCGTCGAAGGCATCACGCTCACGGGGGTCAAGGGATGAAAGTCGCTGTCGTCGGCGGCGGCTCGACCTACACGCCCGAGCTCGTCTCCGGCCTGACGCGGCTCGACGTCACGCGAGCTCGCCCTGCACGACATCGACCCTGAGCGCCGCGACGTGGTCGGCGGCCTCGCGCGCCGCATGCTGGCGAAGCAGGGCTACAGCGGCGGGCTCGACATCACCGACGATCTCGACTCGGCGGTCTCCGGGGCGGACTTCGTGCTGATCCAGATTCGCGTCGGCGGCCAGAGCGCTCGCCTGGCCGACGAGACGTTCCCGCTCCCCTGCGGCTGCATCGGGCAGGAGACGACCGGCGCCGGCGGTCTCGCGAAGGCGCTCCGAACCGTGCCCGTGGTCCTGGGCATCGCCGATCGCGTCCGCGAGCTCTCGGACGCCTGGATCGTCGACTTCACGAACCCGGTCGGCATCGTCACGCGCGCGCTGCTCGACGCGGAGCACCGGGCGATCGGCCTCTGCAACGTCGCGATCGGCTTCCAGAGGCAATGGGCGGGCTGGCTCGGCGTCGAGCCGAGGCGCGTGGTCGTCGACCAGGTGGGGCTCAACCACCTGACCTGGGTCCGGCGTGCGCTCCTCGACGGCGAGGACGTGCTGCCTCAGGTGATCGCCGACCATGGCGACGAGCTGGCCGCAGCGCTCGAGCTTCCCCGCCGCCTGCTCGACGAGCTCGGGGCCGTGCCGTCCTACTACCTCCGCTACTTCTACGCGCACGACGAAGTGCTGCGCGAGCAGGTCGACGGCGTGCCTCGCGCACAGGTCGTCGCCGACATCGAGCGCGGGCTCCTGGAGCTCTATCGCGATCCGGCGCTCGTCGAGAAGCCCGCGTTGCTCGAGCAGCGCGGCGGTGCCTTCTACAGCGAGGCCGCGCTCGGGCTCGTCTCGTCGCTCGTCAACGGGGACGACGCCGTGCACGAGGTCGACATCCGCAACAACGGCACGCTCGCCGGGCTCGCGGACGACGACGTCGTCGAGGTGCCGGCGCGGGTCACGCGTGACGGCGCGGTGCCGCTGCCGCAGGAGGCGCTCGCGCCCGAGCTCCTCGGCCTCGTGCAGCACACGGCGGCCTACGAGCGGCTTGCGGTCGCCGCGGCCTTGAGTCGCGACGAGGTCGACGTCAAGAAGGCGCTCCTGGCGCACCCGCTCATCGGCCAGTACGCGATCGCCGAGGAGCTGCTCGAGCGCATGGCCGCCGAGGTGCTCGCATGATCCTCGCCGTCGACGGCGGCAACTCGAAGACCGACCTCGCGCTGCTCGACGACGACGGCACCCTGATCGCTCACGTCCGTGGGCCGCTCAGCTCGCCGCACCACCTCGGTCTCGGCGGATGTGTCGACGTGCTGCAGGATCTCGTGGATCGGGCCGGGCTCGACGGGCGTCAGGCCGACGTCGGGCAGGTGCTGCTCGCCGGCGTCGACTTCCCGGAGGAGGAGGAGCGGCTGCAGACCGCAATCGCCGAGCGTGGCTGGGCGGCGCGCCTGCGGGTCGGGAACGACACGTTCGCGGTGCTGCGTGCCGGTACGGAGAGCGGCTGGGGCATTGCGATCACCTGCGGCGCGGGCATCAACTGCGTCGGGGTCGGGCCAGATGGCCGCCACGTACGGTTCCCGGCGCTCGGAGAGATCACCGGCGACTGGGGCGGCGGCTCCGACGTCGGCATGGCGGGGCTCTTTGCCGCGGCGCGAAGCGAGGACGGGCGCGGGCCGAAGACGGAACTCCAGCAGCTCGTTCCCGCGCATTTCGGCTACGACGCTCCGTCCGCGGTTGCGTACGCGATGCACGTCGGCGAGCTGCCGCGGCGCCGGATCATCGAGCTCGCGCCGGTCGTGCTCGGGTCGGACGATCCGGTCGCCCTCGCGATCGGCGACCGCCTCGCAGACGAGATCGTCGCCCTCGCCCGCGCGACGTTCGTGCGGCTCGGCTTCAGCGACGAGGCGGTGGAGGTGCTCGTCGGCGGCGGCCTGATGCGTTCGGCGGATCAACGCCTGCTCGCCCGGATCGAGGACGGGCTGCGCGCAGGTCGGCGCCGGCATCGTCCTCCTGCAGACGAGTCAGCCTCCGATCGTCGGTGCCGCGTTGCTGGGGCTCGACGCGGTCGGCGCCGACGCCGTCGCGCAGCAACGGCTGCGGGACGAGCTCGGTGCGGCCGTCGAGCGCCTCGAGACCGAGAGCTCGAAGGTGGCCTGATGGCGGACGTACGCTACGAGCAGGCCACGCGGATCTACGACGGGACGGAGCAGCCGGCCGTCGACGCCCTCGACCTGCACATCGCCGACGGCGAGTTCCTCGTCATGGTCGGGCCGTCGGGATCGGGCAAGACGACGGCGCTCCGGATGCTCGCCGGCCTCGAGCAGGTCGACGCGGGATCGATCTGGATCGGCGATCGCGAGGTCACCGATCTCCAGCCGAAGGAGCGCGACGTCGCGATGGTGTTCCAGAACTACGCGCTCTACCCGTATCTCACAGTCGCTGCGAACATCGGGTTCCCTCTGCGCATCGCGCGGGTACCGAAGGCGGAGCGCGCACGTCGTGTGGACGACGTGGCGAAGCTGCTCGGGCTCGAGCCGTATCTCGAGCGCCGCCCCGGCCAGCTGTCCGGCGGCCAGCGCCAGCGCGTCGCGATGGGGCGGGCGATCATCCGCGAGCCAAGCGTGTTCCTGATGGACGAGCCGCTCTCGAACCTCGACGCGAAGCTTCGCGTGCAGATGAGAGCCGAGATCGCGTCACTGCAGTCGCGTCTCGAGATCACGACCGTCTACGTCACTCACGATCAGTCCGAGGCGATGACGCTCGGCAATCGCGTCGCGGTGCTCGGAGACGGCCGCCTGCAGCAGTGCGACGCGCCCAGGGTCCTCTACGAGCAGCCGGACGAACACGTTCGTCGCGGGCTTCATCGGCTCCCCCGCGATGAACCTCTGTTTGTGCCAACTTGGCACGAACGGCTCGGTCTCCCTCGGCGGGGTCGAGGTGGAGCTGCCGCGAGGCGCCCGGGACCGGCTCGGCGACAACGTCGTCGTCGGGCTGCGGCCCGAGTCGCTCGAGCTCGCGTCGGACGGGATCGCCGCCTCAGTCGAGGTCGTCGAGGAGATCGGAGCCGACGCCTACGTCTTCTCGTCGGCCGAGCTCGGCGGCGAGGAGACGAAGCTCGTCGCACGGGTCGAGTCGAAGCGGGCGCCGGAGCGGGGTGCCCGGATCGCACTCCGGCCGCGGCCGGGTGAAGCGCACCTGTTCGATCCGCAGACCGGCTCGCGGCTTTAGTGTCGGCTACCTGAGCACGCACGCTGAGCCATCCGATCGAGAGCTCGTCGCAGCGCTGCGTGCGGGCGACGAGGCCGCCTTTGCGCGGATCGTCCGTGAGTGGAACCCGTCGCTGCTGCGCGTCGCGCGCATCTTCGTCCCCTCACCGCGCGGTTGCCGAGGAAGTGGTCGGCGAGACCTGGGTGCGCATGCTCGGCGCCCTCGACCGCTTCGAGGGACGTTCGTCGCTCAAGACGTGGGTCTTTCGGATCCTCGTCAACACGGCGAAGACCCGTGCCCAGCGCGAAGGACGGGTCCTGCCGTTCTCCGCGCTCAACGATCCGGCCCGTGTGCCCGAAGCCGCCGTCGACCCCGATCGGTTCCGGCCCGAGGACGACGAGCGCAATCCGGGCCACTGGTCGGTCCCGCCGCGCGACCTGCCCGAGGAGCGGCTGCTGGCGGCCGAGACGCGCGCGAAGATCGCCGAGGCGATCGACGCCCTGCCCGCGACGCAGGCGGCCGTGATCCGTCTGCGCGACGTCGACGGCTGGTCGTCGGAAGAGGTCTGTAACGCCCTCGATCTCACAGAGGTCAACCAACGTGTCCTCCTCCACCGGGCCCGCGCAAAGGTGCGGCGCGCGCTGGAGGACTACCTCGCCCCCAACGAATGACCATCGACACCGAATCACTCAGCTGCCAGGAGTTCGTCGAGCTCGTCACCGACTACCTCGAGGGAGCACTTGCGCCCGCCGACCTGCGCCGGTTCGAGCAGCACATCAGCGGCTGTGGCGGCTGCACGCGCTACCTCGAGCAGCTGCGCGTGACGATCCGGATCGTGGGCACGATCACGACCGACGACCTGTCGCCCGAGATGGAGCGGGAGCTGCTCGAAGCGTTCAGCGACTGGGCGCGCAGGTAGCTCCGGCGGCTGCCGGCTCGAGCACGATCTGGCCGACGAGCACGCCCGCATCACGCGGCTTGCCCACCGTGATCGGCGTGCTGGGATCACCCTCGACGGGAGAGGCGCCGGTCGCTCTCAGCCGCACGTCCGCCGGACGGTCCGCGGGGACGCACACGGTTGCCTGCACCTCGCTCGGCGAATTCGTCGCTCCGAGCTTCCACGTCCCCGTGTTCGAGCTGAGCGTGACCGGCCGTTGCTGGTTCTCGGGCGCGGAGATCGTCACGCGCAGCGTTCGCAGCACCGGCCCCGCCTGGTCGCGGCTCGGGAAACACCCGGATCCGCGCCGGCGCGCCCGGACGCGTCCAGCCGTCGGGGTAAAGGCCGTAGGTGACCCAGTCCGCCCGCCACGGCCTGTCGGGGAACACGATCGAGACGCCTCGCTGGGTGGTCAGGAACCTGCCCTCGATGTGGAAGCGCGCGTCCGTCGCGGCCTGCGCGACGTACGAGTCGACGTCGAAGTTCGCGAGGCCGGTCTCCGGGTCGAAGTGAGGATCGATCTTCGGGAAGCTGCCGGGCGGGGTGCCGGAGAACTGGTTGGGATGCGCCGCCTCACGGTCGACCGAGCGGTTCCAGAACTCGAGGTCCCACCAGAAGCCCGCGTTCGCCCAGTAGTCCCCACGGATCACCGGATACGGGACCATCACCGCCTCGGAGTTCGTGGTGATCGTGCGGTCGACCCAGCCGAAGACGACGCTCTGGTCGAGCGTGATCGGCAACCCCGACGTGCCGTCGACGGCGAACAGGCGCTTGAAGGCGTAGCCGGTCTCGGCGGGAAGCGCGACGAGCAGCAGGACAGCGGCCCCGAGCGCGACCGTGTGCGCGCGGCAGCAGCAGCGTTGCCTCGACGTACGCCGACGGCGACGACCACGGCGGCGAGCGCCAGGAAGATCCGCACTGCCCGTCACGCCGTCCAGCTCTCTGAGCAGCCAGTCGTTGAGCACCGAGGCCGGCGTGTCGGCGTTCAGCTTGACGAAGCTCGTCAGCGGCGCCCGCCAGAACCCGATCGCGAGCAGCGCGACGGGAACCGCCAGCGACCAGCGTGGAGGGCGCGCGGCCGTCAGAGCCGCGGCGAACGCCGTCAGGATGACCGGCGTGAGGTAGAAGAGATAGCGGTCGCGCACGAGCCCGCCCCCGAAGCGCAGGTCGAACGATGCGACCTCGATCGTCAGCGTCACGATCGTCGTGAGGGCGAGCCACGCGAACGCGTGGCGCTCGCTGCTCTCGGAGCTGCCGAGATTCGAGACGAGCCACGCACCTCCGACGACGAACGGCAGCAGGCCGCCCGCGAGCGCGACGATCGCCAGGTGGGCAGGCGCCGAGCCGACGATCTGCACGGGCAGTGGGTTTCCGCTCGCCGTCTGTCGCGTACGTGCCGAGAACGTGGCGGCCGCTGGCGAGGATGCCGATCGCGGCGACTCCTCCCAGGACATAGAGGACGACGAGCGTGAGATGGGCGCGCAGCGTGTCGCGCAAGCGCCGTTCGACGAGGCCGCGCAGGAGGATCGCTAGCGGCCAGCACGACCGCCAGTGCGTAGAACTGTGTGCGCGCGAGCACGGCCACGGTGATCGCCGCCACCGCGAGCACGTCGTTTCGCGCGGACGGCCGTGCGATCGTCGCCTGGATCGCGAGCAGCGCCCAGGCGAATGCCGGATACGCCGACGACCTCGCTGAGCAGGAACGACGACAGCGTCATCCAGGGGACGACCACGCTCGCGACCGCGACGACGTACGGAAGCCAGTGAGCTCTGCGTCACGCGTTTCGCGAGCACGTACACGGGAAACAGCGTCGACGTCATCACGAACGCGTTCAGGACGTGAGCCTCGTGGAAGCCGTGCAGGACTGCGCCGTGACGGAACACCGGGGCGATCACCAGCGGATAGAGCTGGTTGACGTTCGCGATCACCTCGGTGTGCACCCTCGGGAAGGAGCGAATGTGAGCGATCGACGCTCAGCGCGAGGCGCTCGTACAGCAGCTCGTCGGTCATCACGAACCAGTCGGCGATCCGGCGTGTGAGCAGGGAAAGCGCCGAGCCCGAGGCCCAGCCAGAGCACCGACCAGCGACGAGCACCGTGGTCAGGCGGGTCCGCACAGCGTGCACCGTAAACGTCCGGGTCGGCGCCTTTACATGCCGCTCAAAGAGCCTCGCTACGGTGCCGCCGTCGCCGGTTTCGAGAAGGAGGATCTGCCCGTGAACAGACCCGGACGCTTTGCTGCTGGCCGCACTTGTTGCGCTCTTCGCGCTGCCGGCTGCGACCGCCGCCGCTGCCAACCGCATGCCGATCGGATTTTTCGACGACGTGTCGTTCCGATATTCGGCGCGATCGGGCGCAGAACCTCCAGGACGCAGCGGCGACCGGCGCCTCGGTCATCCACACGAACGTGAACTGGGCGACGATCGCGTCGACCAAGCCCGCGAACCCCTCGAACGGCGACGACCCCGCGTACGGCCTCAGCAACCTCGACGATCTCGTCTTCCAGTCGGGGCTGTACGGGATGCGCGTGATGATCAACATCACCGGGACGCCCAAGTGGGCGAACGGGAACACGACGCCGAACCACCTGCCGAACAAGCTCTCCGACCTGACGACGTTCGCGAAGATGCTCGCGACCCGCTACGACGGCCGCACGGGCACGGCTCGGTGGGGCTCTACTCGGTGTGGAACGAGCCGAACATCCAGCTGTTCCTGACGCCGCAGTACTCGGGCAAGAAGATCGTCGGCCCCGCGAACTACGCGCAAGCTCTACAAGGCCGCGTACGCCGGGATCAAGGCCGGCAACCCACTGGCGCAGGTGGCGATCGGCGAGACATCGGCGCGCGGGCGCGACAAGCCGCTGCCACGGCGTAGCGCATCCGTCGCCCCGGGGACGTTCGCCCGGTTGCTCGTCGCAGGTGAAGGGCCTCAAGTTCGACGCGTGGGCGCACCACCCGTACCCGACGTCGCCGAACCTGCCGCCGACTGCAGAAGGTGCGCTACCCGAACGTGACTCTCTCGACGCTGCCGAGTTCGAGAAGGACGCTCGCGAAGTCGGGTTCCACCGAACCGTGCCGATCTGGATCACCGAGTACGGCCACGAGACGAAGCCGGGCGAGCCGCACGGCGTCTCGACCGCGACCCAGGCCGCCTACGCGAAGCAGGCGCTCACGGTCGCCAAGGCGGATCCGAACGTCCAGATGTTCATCTGGTTCGTCTTCCGCGATTCAGCGCGGGCAACCCGTGGCAGAGCGGGCTCGAGGTGCCGTGCGGCGCGCACAAGCCGGCGTACTCGACGCTTCAGCGCGATGCCGCGGTGACGGACGGCCAGAGCGTGACCGCAAAGGCGGGCAAGGCGCCGGAGATCACGATCTACGTGCCGTACCTCGGCTACTACTCGCGCCGGTACGCAGATCGGCGTCTTCTACACGGTCTTCGACGGGCCAAGGTCGTCGCGCGTGCGACGCCGACCGCGCCTGCTCGGGATCGACCAGTCGGTCAAGTTCGTGCCGGCGTTCACGCCGGCCAAGGGGCACAAGTACAACGTCGTCGCCGTCGCGAACGAGCCGAACGGCCAAACGAGACACGGACGACGCGCGACGTCCTGACGGTCGCGTGACCGGCTCGTGCCTACCGCCGGCTAGGAGCGCACGAGCCTGAGCACCACTGCGACCGCCTGACCGCCGCCGCGAGCTCCCGCGGCGGCGATCAGCAAGCCGGCCGAAGCCGAGACCGCAGCGGCCGCGAGAAGGAAGAAGTCGAGCAGCAGCGCCGCGGCGGCGAGCGGCGAGCAGGGTAAACGCGCGACGGACACGAGCGAAGGCTCCGACCGGATCCGGCGTCGTGGTCGATCGACCACGACGCCAGCTCGGCCGACACGAGCAGCAGGACGCCGACGACCGCCGCCCACGGATCGACGAGCGATGTGCCGTGCGCGGGTCGACGACATAGCCGGCCCGGCAGCACGACCGCCCAGGGGATCGTCGCCGGCCAGCGCAGGACGAGGCCGACCGGCGAGCAGCGCCAGGCCGCGAACAGGCCGTCCGGCGGCGGCGTCGTCGAGCGGCGCCCGGCAGACGGTTCCGTAGCCGCCTGCTCCTGCGAGCGCGCCGAGCGCGCCGAGCGCCGGTGATCAGGCGCGCGCGTGCCGGGCGTAGCGCCTGAATGCCCGCACCTCCTCGAGAACGGCCTGCAGCGGCGCGCTTGCGTCCCATTCGACGACGGCGACTCCGGCGCGTTGGAGCCGGTGGCGCAGGGCGTCTCGTCGCAGCCGCCAGAGGTCGTACGCGACGGCGTCGAGCCCGCGGGCTGGGCGCTCCGTGAACGGGCACCGGGGAGATGTCGACGACCGCCAGGTCGAAGCCGCGGGCGCTGCAGGTTGAGAGCGCGCCGACCGAGCGGGGGTCGAGCAGGGGCGACAGCCCGACCACGAGCGCGTTCGGCGGCAAGCGTCCGCCGCGGGATCACGTCGATCTCCTTCCAGTAGTACGAGAGGAAGATCTGCGTGTCGAGCAGCGCGTCGATGATGCGGTAGAGCTGGACGAGCCCGGTCCCGGGCACGAGCCAGCGGAGGATCCCGCCGAAGGCGACGAGCCCCACGCGGTCGCGGCGGCGGACGTACGCGTCGGCCAGCGTCGCGGTCGCCCGCACGGCGAGGTCGAGCGTGCTCTCGTCGCCGCGCCTCGCCTCGGCGAACGAATCGACGAACAGGATCACGTCGGTGTTCCGCTCGGGATGGCTCTCGTTGACCCACAGGTCGCCGCGCCGCGCGCTCGCCCGCCAGTTGACGCGCTTCAGCGGGTCGCCGGACGTCCAGGGCCGGATGTCGGCGAACTCGATCCCCTCGCCCTTCACGCGCGCCACCTCGTTGCCCGTGAAGACCTGTGTCTCGGCCGGCGCCAGAACGCGGCGGAGGACCTCCTCGCGCGGGTACGTGCGCAGCTCGGGTCGCGTGTCGGCCGTGAACTCCCAGGTGAGCAGGCCGAGCGGGTCGCGAGCGCGCAGGTACGTCGGGCCGATCACATGGCCGCCCCACCTCGCCGCGCGCAGCGTGAACTCCAGCTCGCGCCGCTCGCCGGCCGCGAGGTGCAGCCCGACCGGGTTCCGACCCTCGCTCGAGCTCCACGCCTTCGGGTAGGCGCACGTAGATGTCGAGCCGGTCGACGGGCGAGGCGCGCTGCGAGCGCGACGTTCGCGCCGACCACGTCTCCTTCCAGCGCGCGCTCGTGGTCGAGTGAGACGGCGACCGTGAGGCGCGGCGGAGTCGCGAGGGCGAGGCCCGCCGAGAGCGCGAGCAGGAACGGCGCCGTCAGCGCCACGAGCTCAGGGCGAGCGAGGACGAGCGCCGCGAGCAGGCCGACGCCCGAGATGGCTGGCGTACGCGGCGAGCTTCGCCGTCGCGGAGCGCGTCACCGAGCTGTCTGTGCGAGGTCTTCCGCGGCCGGCGTCGGCACCGTGTCGAGCCGCTCGCGCACGACGTCTTCGGCCGAGACACGCTGCACCCACAGCTCCGGCCGGAGCGTCAGTCGGTGGGCGAGCGCCGGCACGGCGACGAGCTTGACGTCGTCGGGCGTCACGTAGTCGCGCCCTGCAGGGCTGCGCGGCACCGCGCGAGCTTGAACAGCGCGAGCGAGCCGCGCGGCGACGCGCCCACCTGGATCGACTGGGCGTTCCGGGTCGCCGCGACGATGTCGACCATGTAGAGGCCGACCGGCTCCGAGACGTGAACCTCTTCGCACGCGGCCTGCATCGCGAGCAGCGTCACTCGATCGACGACCGGCTCGCAGGTCGACGTCGTCGCGCTGGCGCTCCGCGCGGGCGGCCAGCAGCCCCCACTCGTCGTCGCGGCTCGGGTAGCCGACCGACATCCGCAGCAGGAAGCGGTCGAGCTGTGCCTCGGGCAGCGGGTAGGTCCCCTCGTACTCGATCGGGTTCTGGGTCGCGAGCACGAGGAAGGGTGGGCCGAGCGGCCGCGTCTGGCCCTCGTTCGTCACCTGGCGCTCCTGCATCGCCTCGAGCAGCGCGGCCTGCGTCTTCGGCGGGGCGCGGTTGATCTCGTCGGCGAGGAGCAGGTTCGTGAAGATCGGCCCGGGCCGGAACTCGAAATCGGACTCGCGCTGGTTGTAGATCGACGAGCCGGTCACGTCCGAGGGCATCAGGTCGGGCGTGAACTGGATGCGCGAGAAGTCGAGCGAGGTCGCCCGCGCGAACGAGCGCGCCATCAGCGTCTTGGCGAGCCCTGGGTAGTCCTCGATCAGGACGTGCCCGTCGGCGAGCAGCCCGAGCATCAGCAGCTCGAGCGCGTCGCGCTTGCCGACGACGGCCTTCTCGACCTCGTCGAGCACGCGGTTCGAGAGGCGGCCCACCTCGTCCAGATCCATCGCCACGCTCACATCCTCCCAAGGTCGTCGACGAGAGCGCGCAGTTCGGTCTCGGAGATGCCCTTTCTCGAACCGGTCCTCGGGCGGCCGGACGGTCCGGGCGCAGCAGGTCCCACCAGCGTCCGAGCGTCTCCGGGCCTGGTGTGCGGCCGGCCCGCTCGAGCCGAGCCTGGGCGATCTCCCGCAGCTGCGGCAGGAGCCTGAAGTGCAGGTCGAAGGCGGAGGCGTTGCGAGCGTGACCTCGCGCTCGAGCTTCTCGACCTCCGGCAGCCGCTTCTCCGGGCGCGACGTCTCGCCGAGCGCCGCGGTGAACTCGGAGCGCCGCCGGCGCGGGACCGCGTCGCCGGCCGCGGCGACGACGCCGAGCATCAGCAGCCCGCCGACGACGAAGACGTACGCGTGCAGCGTCACGTTCCGGACGCCGGGCTGCGCCGCGACGATGTAGCCGGTGACCACGGAGATGAAGACGAACAGGATGATCAGGTCGAGCAGATGACGTCTCATGCGGCGACCTGCAGGTCGTCGCGGATCTCGCGGAGCGCGCCGATCGCATCTTGCTTCATCGACGCCGTCGATCTCGTGGCGGCTGAACTTCGCCTGCTCGAAAGAGAGCGTCAGGCGGCTGACCGCGTCGGCGCGCGCGGTCAGGCCGAGCAGGATCCGCCGGAGGTACTCGAGCGGCGTCTCGCTCGGGCGCCGGCGCAGACCGTGCCGCGCGAGCACGCCTTCCATCCGGGCGTAGGCCGCGATCACGGCCTTGCGCGCATCCGGCTCGGCTTCGAGGTCGTCGATCGCGTCGGTCATCGATGCGGCGAGATCCTCGGCCACGGTCAGGCCCGTCCAGCGGCGGCAGGCTGCTGCGCCGCTTGCGCCGCCGCCGGCGGTTGAACGACGAACACGGTCGACATGAGCACGAGGCCCGCGATGCGCGATCCAGAAGACGACCCACTGGAAGTGCGGCGTCGTACTTCGACGGTGTCTGGCTTGCGCGTGGGCGTTGTTCAGCGTGTTCTGGACATTGCTTCAACGGGTTGTTGTCCCCGAAGATGTGCCCGTGGTGGCGCTTGATGTAGATGACGACGATCGCGATCAGTGCGAAGAACAGCGACCGTCAGGAAGTTCGAGATCACGCGCGAGCGGAAGGGCTTGCGCTTGACGGTTACCCTCGCGCGCCTGCACCAGGAATCCCCAGATCGCAACCGGGATCGCCAGCACGAACAGGATCAGGAACGCCGTGAACGCGTAGCTGACGTACCCGGGCGTCGGCTGGGCGTGCGTCGAGTGGCCGAGCCCGCTCCGGCTCGCGAAGGCGACGATCGCGAGCAGCGCCAGCACGGCGACCGCGACAGCAGCCAGGCGCGGGTTGCGCCCGGTGGTGGCTCGAGAGGCTGCATGCGGGCTTGAGAACTTAGACGTCCACCGGCCGATTCGTTTTAGGCCGCCGTTAATCGGTCCCGGCGTCCGGCAGCCCGCTCGGGAGCTAGGCTCACCGATCGTGGCTGCTCTCGAAGGGAAGCGGGCGATCGTGACTGGCGCGTCGAGCGGGATCGGCGCCGCGACGTCGCGGGCGCTCGAGGCGGCCGGCGCGCGCGTGTACGGCGGTTCGCGGCGCGAGGGGAACCTCGACGTCACGGACGTCGCCAGCGCTGAGCGGTTCGTCGAGACGGCGGTGTGCCGAGCTCGGCGGCCTCGACATTCTCGTCAACAACGCCGGTCTCGCGCGCGGGCGCGACCCGGCGTGGGAGGCGAGCCAGGCCGACGAGACGCGAGGTGATCGAGACGAACGTGCTCGGGCTCATGCGCATCACCCGGCTCTGCCTGCCGCACCTGATCGACGGAGGCGAGGCCACATCGTCAACCTCGGCTCGGTCGCCGGCATCTGGTCGTACCGAGCGCGTCGTCGTACGTCGCGTCGAAGTTCGCGGTGCACGGCTACACGCGCGCGCTCCGCGACGACCTCCAGGGCAAGCCGGTGCGCGTCACGAACGTCGCGCCCGGGCATGGTCGAGACCGACTTCTCGAAGGTGCGGTTCCACGGCGACGAGGAGCGGGCAAGGCGGTGTACGCCGACGTCGCGATGGGCGGCCCGCTGCGGCGCGGAGGACATCGCCGACTGCATCATGTTCGCGCTCACGCGCCGCCCGAACGTCAACATCGACGAGATCGTCGTGCATGGCGCTGGCCCAGACCTCGGGCGGCAACATGCTGCGCGGACGAGCTAGAGCTAGTCGCCGCTCCAGCGTCCGGACGTCGCGCGACGAGGAACACGAGCGCGGTCGCGACGACGATCAGGACGGCGGCGCCGATGAAGGTTGCGCGGGTGCCGATCGACCGCGGCGATCGGCCCGGCGCGGCAAGCCCGAGTGGTGACAGGAAGATCGAGCCCAGCGCGTCGTACGCCGCGAGAGCCGCGAGAGGCTGCTCCTGCGGGATCTCCTGCTGCATCGTCGTGTCCCAGAGCACGCCGAAGACCTCGATCCCGGCGCCGGCGACGAACGCCGCAGACCGAGCACGACCGAACGGCGCCGGCCCTGCGAACGCGAGCAACGGCAGCGCGAGCGGAAGACACGGCGAAGGTCGCGGCGCGGAGCATCCGGCGCGGCCGCCAGCGAAGCATCACGAATCCTGTGAGGAGGTTCCCGGTCGTCGTCGCGGCGAGGATGAGCCCGAACGCGCCGGCGCCGCCGAGGTCGGCGTTCGCGACCTCAGGGCCGAGGACGAACACCGCGCCGCTGCGACCGCGAGGACGAACGAGAACTGGAGCACGATCGCCCAGAGCCACGTTCGCGACCAGAAGTCGCGCCAGCCGTCGCGCAGCTCGTGCAGGACGGTGCTGCCGGCGACGCGCACGGCGGCGTGAATGCGCATCGCCGCGAGCACGAGCGCTGCGACGCCGTAGCTCGCGGCGTCGAAGCCGATCGCCCAGCCGGGGCTCGTGGCCGCGACGAGCAGGCCCGCCGAGCGCGGCGCCGGTGATGTTCGTCGAGTTGAAGCCGAGCCGGAGCGTCGCGTTCGCCGACTGCAGCATCGAGACCGGCACGGTCTGCGGGACGATCGCCGCTGCTCGCGGGAAAGAAGAACGCGGACGCGCTGCTGTTGACGGCCGCGAGCACGGCGAGCTCCCACAGCTCCGCGTGGCCGGAGAGGAGCAGTGCCGCAGTCGATCGCCTGGCTCGCGCCGCTGAGGAGGTTCGAGGCGACGATGACGTGGTGGCGGGGCAGGCGGTCGGCCAAGACGCCGCCGAAGAGGAGCAAGAGGAGTACGGGCATCTGGCGCGGCGGCGAGGACGATGCCGATCTGGGTGGCGGAGCCGTGCAGCGTGTTGAGCACGGCGAACGCGAGCGCGATCGGCGCCATCGCGCTGCCGAGCATCGAGATCGTGCGCCCGGCGAAGAGCAGGCGGAACTCCCGCTCGCGGAGCGGGCCGAGCCGCGTCAACTGCTCGCGCGTGTCTGCCAGTAGCGGCGTCAGGCCCTGCCACGACTGCCAGAACGGCGCGACGCGGTCGTACGTCTCCGCGTCCTGCCCCGCGTCGGCGAGTGCCAGCTCGACGAACGCTTCCTGGCTGATCCCGTCGCGCACGCGCTCGGCCCAGCAGTCGAGCTCGGCCTCGAGCCGGTCGAGGTGCGCCGCGACATCCTCATGCACGCCGAAGTGGATCAGCGCGAGCCGGTCGACCTCGCGGGCCCTGATCGCCGCCGACGTCTCGTGCCAGGCCTCGACGTCGATGTCCGGCGGCGGCGAGACGGGCAGCACGTACGCGAGCCGGGCATCCGCACACCGGTGGCGTCGCCCGCGAGCAGCGTGCCGTCGCGCAGGTAGCTGACGTGGTGGTTGGCATGCCCGCGCGTCGGAAAGCACTCCCAGCCCAGCACGTCGCCGCCGGCGATCCGGACGTTGCGCTCGGGCACGGGCAGCAAGCTCGCCCCAGAGCGGGTCGAACAGATCGCCGTACAGCCGTGCGGGCCGAGCGCTCGAGCCGAGACGGATCGACGAGATGCGGTGCGCCGATCGTCCGAGACCCACACGGTCGAGCTCCGGATGCGCCCGGACGAGCGGCCCGGCCGCGCCCGCGTGGTCGAGATGAATGTGGGAAAGGAGAAGGTGGCGCACGTCGCTTCAGCTCGAGGCCATGCGCCGCGAGTCCGTCGTGAAGCGGCCGGCAGGGTCGACGTCGGCCCGCAGTCGAACAGCGCCAGCCCGTCGTCCGTATCGACGAGATAGACGCCGATCGCGTGCTCGCGGCCGCCGAACTGGAGGTCGATGACGCTCAACGTATCCATAACCCCATCTTCGCAGTCGCGCTCCTAGCGTTCGCGCGATGCGGTGGCTGGCCGTGGTGATCGCCGCGCTCGTCTTCGTGCCGGTCGCGAGCGGCGACAGTACGCGCCGGCCCAGCCGCTCGGCAACACCGAGGCGCGGCTGATCCACTACATCGCGCACGACGGCGTCTCGCGGACGGCGTGGCTGCTGCTGCCGGTCATCCGAGTCGCGCCGGGCGATCCCGTTGATCATCTCGCCGCACGGACGCGGTGTCGGCGCCGGCCAGAACGCGCTGTTCTGGGGCGACCTGCCCGGCGAGGGCGACTTCGCGGTCATCAACCCGGCGGGGGAGGGACGTCGGCTGCACTGGTACTCGTGGGGCGATCGCGGGCCAGATCTCCGACCTCGCCCGCATGCCGGCGATCGCGCGCGCGCACGGCGTGAACGTCGACCCTCGCCGGATCTACGCCTTCGGCGGCTCGATGGGCGGACAGGAGACGCTGCTGCTCGCCGCGCTGCACCCACGCCTGCTGGCCGGCGCGGCGGCGTTCGATCCTGCGACCGACATGCGGCGTCGCTACTTCGACTTCGCTGCGCTCAAGGGCGGCGCCGTCCTCCAGCGGCTGGCGCGCGAGGAGGTGGGCGGGACGCCCTGGCAGGACCCGCGCGCGTACGCACGCCGCAGCCCCGATCACTACGTGCGGCGGCTCGCGTTCTCGGGCGTCCCGCTGCAGATCTTCTGGAGCACGCGCGACCGCATCATCTCCGATCAGTCGTCGGAGGCGGGGGCGCTCTCGAGCGACATCCTCCGCCTGCAATCCGCCGGCGAAGCTCTGGGAGTTCCAGGGCGAGTGGGCTCACACAGCCGAGATGCGGTCCGACCGGCGGTTGCCGCGCGCGCTCGCGCGCTTCGGCCTGCTGCCGTGGCGCGACGCGCCGCCGGTGCGCAGTGAGATCAGGCGCGCGCGGTCGCTGCGCGTGTGACGAGCGCCGCGTCGAGATCGGCGATCAGGTCGTCGACCGACTCGATCCCGACGGAGAGTCGCACGAGGTTCGACGGAGGTGCGAACGGAGCGTCGGCGGTCGACGCGTGGGTCATCTGCGCCGGATGCTCGATCATCGACTCGACGCCTCCGAGCGATTCGGCGAGCCGGAAGAGCTTCGTCCGCGCGACCAACTCGACGCGCCTCGTCGTCGGAGTGCGCCAGGAACGAGATCATGCCGCCGAAGTCGCGCATCTGCGTGCGGGCGACGGCGTGGCCCGGATGCGACGGGAGCCCGGGGTAGAGCACGCGCGCGACCTCGCCGTGGCCCTCGAGGAACTCGGCGATCCGTCTCGCGTTCTCGCAGTGCTGGCGCATCCGCAGGGCGAGCGTCTTGATCCCGCGCAGGACGAGCCAGGCGTCGAACGGGCCCGGCACCGCGCCCAGCGACTTCTGCAGGAAGTAGCAGCTGCTCCGCGAGAGCATCGTCGTTCGTGGCGACGAAGCCGCCGACGGTGTCGCTGTGCCCGCCGAGGTACTTCGTCGTCGAGTGAACCACGGCGTCCGCGCCGAGCGCCAGCGGCTGCTGCAGATACGGCGTCGCGAACGTGTTGTCGACGACGAGCATCGCGCCGACGGCGTGCGCGGCAGCCGCCGCCTTGCGGATGTCGACGACGTTGAGCAGCGGGTTCGACGGCGTCTCGACCCACACCATCCGCACGTCCTCGCCGAGGTAGGACGGCGAGGTTGTCGTCGAACTCGTTCGCAGGGACGTAGGTGAACTTGTAGCCCTTCGGCTCGTACACCTTCGACGTCATGCGGTAGACGCCGCCGTACACGTCGGCGATCAGGACGACCCGCTCGCCGGGGTCGACGAGATGCATGAGCGTCGTCGTCGCTCCGATGCCGGAGCTGAACGCGATGCCGTGCTTCGCCTCCTCGAGGCTCGCGAGCGCCTCCTGCAGGGCGGTCCGGGTCGGGTTCGCAACCCGCGAGTAGTCGTAGCCCTTGTGCTCGCCGACCGCGTCCTGGACGTACGTCGACGTCTGGTAGATCGGCGTCGTCATCGCGCCCGTCGTCGGATCGGGGTCCTGGCCCACGTGGATGGCGCGAGTCTCGAACTCCATGGCCGGAGGTTAGCGTTCGATCCGTTCGAGGCCGAGAATGCGCGCGAGCCTGGTCGCGGCGCGGTCGAGCTTCGAGTCGACGTCGCCGCGGACACCCGGCTCGCGCGTGAAGCGGCGGATGCGCAGGACGCCCTCGGCGCGGTCCGCCTTCAGGTCGGCCCGGCCGACGAATCGGTCGCCGGCGAGCAGAGGGAAGGACGTAGTAGCCGTACGCGCGCTCGTGCTCGCGCTTGTACACCTCGATCACGTGCCGGAAGCCGAAGAGGCGCTCGAGCAGCGGCCGGTCCCAGACGAGGTTGTCGAACGGGCAGACGAGCACCGGTGGCGCGGGCGCGCCGTCGAGCTCGGCGTCGGGAAGCGTGTAGAACGGCGCGCCGCCGTCGTCGACGTCGACCTCGCGCAGCCGGCCTTCCGCGACGAGCGCGACGAGGTGGTGATGCAGGCGGGCCTTGCCGCCCTTCAGCCGCCAGTGCTCCCGGATCGCGGCCTCGGTCAGGGCGCCCCGCGCACCGACGGCGAGCAGCGCGAACGTGCGCAGCGTCTCGTCCTCCGACGGCGGCGTCGGCCTCCAGCAGCTGCTTCGGGATCACACGCTCGGCCAGGTCGTAGCGCCGCTGAAAGCTCTGGCGGCCGGCGATCACGAGCCGGCCGCTGTCCCAGAGCGCATCGAGCACCGCCTTGGCCGGCTTCCAGTTCCACATGCCGCCGCTGCCGCCTTGCCCCTCGAAGTCGCGCGAGCCGAGCGGCCCTTCGAGCCGGATCCGCTCGAGCACGGGCTCGACGAGGTCCGCATGGTCCCTGAGCGCGCGCTCGTGGGTCCCCCAGTGGCCCGCGTCCTTCCATCGCCGCCCGGAAATGCGGCCACAGCTCGACCGGCAGCAGCGACGCCTCGTGTGCCCAGTACTCGAAGACCCGCCCGGTGCGGAGCAGCTCTGCGACCTCGTCGGGCGGAAAGGCGCCGATGCGGGCCGACAGCGTCAACCTGTGAGCGCGGTCGACGGCCGAGATCGAATCGAGCTGCACGGCGCTCAGCCGCCGGATCGCCGCCTCGACCTCGCCGGGTCCGGCCCGGCGAAAGCGAGGCGCGAAGCCTTGCGTCGCGACGATCAGCCGTCGGACCTGCGCGAGCCTCACCGTCACCTGGAAGCGGCCTGCGTCAGCGTGCGTGGGCGAGATAGTCGAGCAGGTCGGAGCGAGTGACGACTCCGATCGGCTTGCCGTTGTCCGCGACCACGACCGCGTTCGCGCCACCGGTCAACGCCGTGACGATGTCGTCGACAGCCGAATCGGCGTCGACCGCCGCAAGCGGTCCCTGCATCGCGGACGCCACGTCCTCGTGCAGCGCGTCGGCGTTCTTGAAGACGCGATCGAGCAGCGCCCGGTCCTGCAGCGAGCCGATCACGTCCGTGAGCGACGCGACCTCCCCGTCGCGGACGACGGGCAGCTGCGAGATCGAATAGCGCTCCATCACGTCGATCGCCTCGGCGACCTTCTGGTGCGCCGAGATCGTGACGAGCGTCGGGGTGTCGCCTTGCTTGGCGCGCAGCAGCTCGCGGACCGACGGGACGGGTGCGGAGCGCTCGAGGAAGCCGTGCTCGAGCATCCAGTTGTCGTCGAGGAACTTCGACAGGTACGAGCGGCCCGAGTCCGGCAGGACCGTCAGGACGCGCGAGTCGGGCCCGAGCTTCGCGGCGTAGACCAGCGCGCCGGCGATCGTCGAGCCGGATGAGCCTCCGACCAGCAGCCCTTCCTCGCGCGCCAACCGTCTGGCGGCCAGGAACGAGTCGCGGTCCGAGACGCGCAGCCACTCGTCGACGACCTTCGGGTCCATCGTCTCAGGCCAGGTGTCCTTGCCGATGCCCTCGACGAGGTACGGATGCAGGTCGGCCTCGCTCTTCGCGGTGTAGACGGAGCCCTCCGGATCGACACCGACGATCTGCACCTGCGGCGCGTGCTCCTTGAAGTAGCGCCCGACGCCGCTGATCGTGCCGCCGGTGCCGACGGAGATGACGATCGCGTCGAGCTCCCCTCCGGTCTGCTCGAAGATCTCGGGCCCGGTCGTCGCGTAGTGCGCCTCGGGGTTCGACATGTTCGAGTACTGGTCGGGCTTGAACCCGCCGGGGATCTCCTCGGCCAGCCGGGACGAGACGGAGTAGTAGGACTCGGGCGAATCGTGCTCGACCGCCGTCGGTGTGATCACGACCTCGGCGCCGTAGCCGCGCAGCATCGAGATCTTCTCCTGGCTCATCTTGTCCGGCATCACGAAGATGCACCGGTAGCCCTTCTGCGCAGCCGCGATCGCCAGGCCGACGCCGGTGTTGCCGGACGTCGGCTCGACGATCGTGCCGCCGGGACGCAGCTTCCCGTCGCGCTCGGCCGCCTCGATCATCGCCAGGCCGATCCGATCCTTGTTCGAGCCGCCCGGGTTCAGGAACTCGAGCTTCGCCAGGATCGTGCCCGGGACGTCGCGCGAGACGCGATCGAGCCGCACGATCGGCGTGTTGCCGACGAGATCGATGACGGTGGGGTACTCGCGCGCCATGAGCGGCCGAAGCCTAGAGGTTCAAGCCGTGACCACCGCACCTTCGGTTGTGGTCGCAAGCTCGTCGCGGCGGACGAACACGATCGTCGCCACGAGACCGGCTGTCGGCGAAGCCGACGCACACCCAGAACGCCCACTGCGAGCCGGCGGTGAACGCGTCCGGCACGCTGGTTCCGTCTTTGACCAGGTTGTTGAAATGGCTGAGAGCCACCGACGAGGTGATCGCGACGCCGATCGCGCCGCCGATCTGCTGCGCCGTGTTGAACAGCCCTGAGGCCAGGCCGGCCTCGTCGTGCCCCACCCCGGCGAGGGCCGCGATCGAGACGGGGATGAAGGTGAACGGGAGTGCGAACCCGACGAGCAGGTACCCGGGGAGCAGGTCGGTCCAGTACGACCCGTCGGCCGGGATCTGCGTGTACCAGAGCATCCCGGCGATCATCGCGATGAAGCCGACGATCATGATCGGCTTCGGGCCGACCCTCGTCGTCAGCGCCTGCGCAACGCCGGCCCACAGCACCGCTGAGCCCGCCGTCGCGATGAAGGTGACACCGGTCTTGAGCGCCGACCAGCCGAGCACCTGCTGGACGTAGAGCGTCAGGATGAAGAAGTTCGCGAAGGTGACGGCGCCGAGCAGCAGCGTTGCGACGTTGGCGCCGGCGACCGTGCGGATCCGGAAGATCGAGAACGGCATCAGAGGATCCTTGGCCCGCGATTCGATCACGGCGAACGCGATCAGGAGCCCGGCTGAGACGGCGAGCCGGAGGATCGTCCAACTCGATCCCCAGCCGTGGTCCGGAGCCTTCGAGACCGCGTAGACGAGCAGCGCCAGCCCCGAGGTGACCGTGACCGCGCCCGCGATGTCCTGCGATGTCTCCTTCTCGGACTTGCTCTCGCGGACGAACCTCGGCGCGAGGAGGAACGCGAGCACACCGACCGGCACGTTCACGAAGAAGATCCATTCCCAGCCCGCGTACTTGGTCAGCACGCCGCCGAGCAGCACGCCGACGGCGGCGCCCGAGCCGCCGAGCGCGCCCCAGATCCCGAGCGCCTTGTTTCGCTCGGCGCCCTCGTCGAACGTCGTCGTGATGATCGAGAGGGCGGCGGGCGTGATCACGGCCGCGCCGAGGCCCTGGATGGCACGAGCGACGATCAGCACGCCCTCCGACCAGGCGAGGCCGCAGAGGAACGAGGCGATTGTGAAGAGAACGACGCCGATGAGGAAGAGGCGCTTCCGGCCGAACAGGTCGGCGAGACGCCCGCCGAGGAGCAGGAACCCGCCGAACGTGATCGCGTATGCCGTGATCACCCACTGCAGGTTGTCGCGCGAGAAGTGCAGCGACTTCCCGATCGACGGGAGAGCGACATTGACGATCGAGACGTCGAGGATCGTCATGAAGAACGCTGCGCACACGACTGCGAGCGCCTTCCATCTCATCGGGTCGGGTGCTGCATTCATCGCACTGCTCCTTCGTTCGAACTACAACGGTCACGGCGCCGTCGACGCCTTGGTAGGGAAACGCCTCCGGCGTCTGAGAATTCCTACCGGTTGATCGTCTCAAACAGCCGAGGCGCGGCGTCGACCGAGGCGCCCTGTGGACAAGCCGTCACAGAAACGTTCTGGTGTCTGACACCGGACATGTCCGGTCCCGGAGCAAGGCCCAATGCGGGTTTCGCACCCTTGTGGACGATCTGTTTCACAAACGTTCCCGTGTCTGACACCGGACGTGGGCCTGCCGGGCGTGGCCGGCCGGGACACGACCACGGGACGAGAGGGAGAAGACGAGCCGCCCGGCTGTCAGTGCCTGAAGTGGCGGCGGCCGGTGAGGACCATCGCTCCGCCGGCGTCGGCGACAGCCGCCACGACCTCGGCGTCCCGGCGCGAGCCGCCCGGCTGGATGAGGGCCGTGATGCCGGCTTCGAGCGCGAGTTGCGGGCCGTCCGGGAACGGGAAGAACGCGTCGCTGGCCAAGACGGCTCCCTCGAGGCTGTGGCCGTGGCGGCGCGCGTTCTCGAGCGCGATGCGCACCGCGTCGACGCGGCTCATCTGGCCGGCGCCGATCCCGATCGTCTGTCCGTCCCGGGCGAGCACGATCGCGTTCGAGGAAACGTGGCGGCAGACGCTCCACGCGAACAGGAGATCCGCCCAGACCCGCTCGTCGACCGTGCCTGAGACGACGGTCATCGCCTCGCGCTCCGCGGATGCGTTGTCGCGCTCCTGCACGAGCAGTCCGCCGAGCACCCGCTTGAAGTCGCGTTCCTCCGGTGGGTCCGACCGTCGCTCGGTGTCGGACAGGATCCTGAGCGCGCGCTTGGTGAGTAGCGTCTCGAGCGCGTCGTCGTCGTAGCCCGGCGCCATCAGCACCTCGACGAAGTGCTCGACGATGCGGCGCGCGAGGCGAGCGTCCACCGGGCGGTTGAGCAGCGCCACGCAGCCGAATGCCGACACCGGGTCGGCGGCGAGCGCGCGCTCCCACGCCTCCTCGATCGTCTCCGCCACCGCGACCCCGCACGGGTTCGCGTGCTTGACGATCACTGCCGCAGGCTCGGCGAAGTCGCGCGCGATCCGCCGCGCCCCCTCGAGGTCGGCGAGGTTGTTGAACGAGAGCTCCTTGCCGCCGAGCTGCTCGACGCGGGAGAGCAGGTGCCGCCGCGCCGCCGGCTCGACGTAGAACGCGGCAGCCTGGTGCGGGTTCTCGCCGTACGGGAGGTCGGCGACCTTCCTGAACGTCAGCGTCAGCTGGCCCGGAAACGGCTCCCCGCCCCCGAACCAACGTGCGATCTCCGCCTCGTACGCGGCGCTCGTCGCGAAAGCCTCACCGGCCAGGCGCCGCCGCACGTCGCTGCCGATTGCGCCGTGCGTTCGCAGCTCGCTGAGGATCAACCCGTACTGCGAAGGCGCCGAGACGACGGAGACGTGCGCGAAGTTCTTGGCCGCGGCTCGCAGCATCGACGGGCCGCCGACGTCGATCAGCTCGACGATCTCGTCCTCGGTCGCGTCGTGGCGGCCGGAGGCCGACGCGAACGGATACAGGTTGACGCACACGAGGTCGAAAGGTTCGATGCCCTGCTCGACGAGCGCGGCGAGATCGTCGTCGCGGTCGCGCCGGGCGAGGATCCCGGCGTGGATATTCGGGTGCAGGGTCTTGACCCGGCCGCCGAGCAGCTCCGGCGCTCCGGTCACATCCTCGACGCGAGTCACGGCCAGCCCTTCCGCCTCGAGGTGCGTCGCCGTACCGCCGGAGGAAACGAGCTCCCAGCCGAGGTCCACGAGGCCGCGCCCGAGCTCGGCGATGCCTTCCTTGTCGTAGACGCTGATCAGCGCACGAGACACAGCTCGGTCACCACCTCCGGTAGGAGTCGATGCTCGACAGCATGGATGCGCGCCTCGAGCGTCGCGCGCGGCTCGACCGCAACCTCTTCCTGGCGGATCACCTCTCCGGTGTCGAGGCCCTCGTCGACGTAATGAATCGTGACACCGGTGGTCGTCACGCCGGCGCTCAGGGTGTCCGAGATCGCGTGCGCGCCGGGGAACGCGGGGAGGAGCGACGGATGCACGTTCACGACGCGGCCCGGGAATCGATTGAGAAACGGCGCTGTCAGTAGATGCATGTAACCGGCGAGGACGACGAGCTCGACCCCGTGCTCCTCGAGCCAGATCGCCATGACGAGGTCTCGTTCGGCGCGGTCGGCGTGGCAGTCGAGGTTGAACGTTGCGGTGGGGATGCCGGCCTCCCGCCCACGGATCAGCCCGTACGCGTCCTTGCGGTTCGACGCGACGGCGGCAATCTCCAGGTGCGCGTCGATCAGAGCCTGCAGGTTCGTCCCGTTGCCGCTGACGAGCACGCCGATCACGAGATCGTCCCGATCACGAGCTCGCCCGCCGCCGGCTCCGCGACGACCGCGCACCAGCCGATCCCGAGGTTGAAGACGCGACGTAGCTCGTCCTCGTCGACATGACGTGCGAGCCAGTCGAACACCGGCGGGCGCGGCCACGAGCCCCAGTCGAGGGAGGCCGAGCGGCCCGGCGGCAGAACACGGTCGGTGTTCCCCTGCAGGCCGCCGCCGGTCACGTGGACGAACGCCTTCGCCCGCCTGCGAAGGGCTCTGGCCGTTTCGAGGTACAGACGGGTCGGTGCGAGCAGGTCATCGCCGTCGTAGCCCTCCTCCTCCAGCACGCGGCGCACGAGCGTGAATCCGTTCGCGTGCACGCCGGAGGAGGCGAACCCGACAATCACGTCGCCCGGCGCAATCGTCGAGCCGTCGATGACGTCGGAGCGGGCGACGGTCCCCACGCACGTCCCCGCGAAGTCGAGCTCCCCGTCGGCGTAGATGCCGGGCAACTCGGCAGTCTCGCCCCCGACGAGCGCAACGCCCGCGGTCCGGCACACGGCGGCGGCTCCCTCGACGAGCTGCGCAACCTCCTCGAGCACGATCTCGTTGGCCGCGACGTAGTCGAGCAGGAGCAGCGGCTCGGCACCGCAGGTGGCCACGTCGTTGATGCAGTGCGCAGCGAGGTCGGCGCCGCAATCACGAAGCCGGCCGTGCCGGCGCGCGAGCGTCAGTTTCGTTCCGACGCCGTCTGTAGAAGCGGCGAGGAACCGGTCGCCGTCGAGCGGATGCAGCCCCGCGAAGGCCCCGAAGCCGGTCGCTCCCGTCGACTCGACCGCCGCTCGTAGGCGGTCGACGATCGACTCCGCCGTCGTGAGCGACACACCCGCCTCGTCGTAGCTGTGCTGCGTGCTGCTCAGGGAGGGAAGTCTACGGCCCACCCCGGCCGGGCCCGTCAGGCGAATCGCTCGGCGTGCAGCTCCGGGCGACCCTCCGGCCCGCCCGGGATGAACTGGACGAGGGTCTCGCCGATCTGCACGCCGCCGTCGTTCGCTTCCAGGCCGAGGATCGCGGCGA
Source organism: uncultured Thermoleophilia bacterium (assembly GCA_963846895.1). Classification (GTDB taxonomy): domain Bacteria; phylum Actinomycetota; class Thermoleophilia; order Gaiellales; family Gaiellaceae; genus PALSA-600. Next base: position 44,052 of record CAWJXR010000010.1, read on the forward strand.
GAGCGTCGGACTTCGTCCCGGGGTTGTCGGCGCGCAGCTGCAGCTCTGCCAGCCGCAGGTCGTCGCCTGCGGAGAGCAGGTCGTCGATCCACTCGCGCGGAGGGTGCACCTCGAGCCGGTAGCCGGCATTCGTCGCCACGAACGTCCGGCGGCCCGGATGCTCCTGGATGCGGAGATTCCAGTCACCCGCCCGTTGCAGCACCTCATGGAAGACGTCCTCGTCGAGCACGACGCCGATGTGGTCGACGCGGGGGATGCGCCAGTGCCCGGGCTGAACGACGACGTTGATGGCGCCCCGCTGCAGCTCGGAGAGCCGAAGCTTGAACCCGTCCCGCTCGAGCTTCTCCCACGAGACCCCCGGCTCGACGGAGACGTGCTCGTCGCCGACGCGGCCGTACCGGGCGACGAGCGCGAACCCGAGCTTGCCGACGTAGCGGGCCTCGACGCCGCGCAGCTCGCTCGTTACGAGGTGGTAATGAAAAAGGTGCACGCGCTTAGTGTTCCAGGGCAGTGGACTCTCCGTCGCTTCTCGGGCCGTGGACGTTCGAGCCGCTCCAGCTGATTCCGACGATCGCCGTCGCGGCTCTCTACCTCCGCCGCACCCGCACGCTCGCCGCACGAGGCCAGCCCGTCCCGGTCTGGCGGCGGGTCAGCTTCTGGACCGGGATCGCGCTTGTCGTGCTGGCGCTCAACTCGCCGATCGACGCGCTGGGCGAGGAGCACTTCTTCTTCATGCACATGCTCCAGCACGTGATCATCGGCGACCTCGCGCCGCTGTGCTTCGTCGCCGGGCTGACCGGGCCGATCCTGCGGCCCGTCCTCGCGATCAAGTGGGTCGAGCCGCTCCGCGTGCTCACGCATCCGCTCGTCGCGCTTCCCGTCTGGGCGGTCAATCTCTACCTCTGGCACGTCCCGTTCCTCTACGACGCTGCCCTGCACCACTCGAGCGTCCACGCCCTCGAGCACTTTCTCTTCTTCACCTGCGGCTGCCTGATCTGGGAGCCCGTGCTCGAGACGCTCCCGGCTCCGGCCTGGTTCGGCACCGGGGTCAAGATCGGCTACCTGGTCACGATCCGGCTCGTCGAGACGGTTCTCGGCAACGTGTTCATGTGGTCGAACTCGATGTTCTACTCCGTCTACCGCCACGCGCCGGAGTGGGGGATCACACCGGCACACGATCTCAACCTCGGCGGAGTCGTGATGATGGCCGAGGGCTCCGCCGTCACGCTCGGCGTCCTGGCCTGGCTGTTCCTGAAGATGGCGGAGGAGTCGGAGCTACGGCAGCGGCTGCTCGAGCAGGGGCTCGATCCGCGCCAGGTGCACCGGGCGGTGCGCTTCGGCCGCGCCCACGATCTCGGGTCTTGAGAGCGGCTAGACCGGCTCGAAGCGAAGCTTGCCGGTCGCGGTCGGTACCCGCGTCGGATACTCGCGCGTCAGGCAGGCCCGACAGAGCGCGTCGGCCGGACGGTGGGTCGCCGCCTGCAGGCCGTCGAGCGAGATGTAGGCGAGGCTCGTCGCTCCGATCGCGACGCGAACTTCGTCGACACTGGCGTGCGCCGCGATCATCTCATCCTCCGACGCAAGGTCGATCCCGTAGAAGCACGGCGAGACGACCGGCGGCGAAGAGATTCGCACGTGCACCTCCGAGGCGCCGGCGTCGAACAGCATCGCGACGATCTGCCTGGTCGTCGAGCCACGGACGATCGAGTCGTCGACCACGACGAGGCGCTTGCCCGCGACCTCTGCGAGCGGGTTGAACTTCATCCGGATGCCCTGCTCGCGCATTCCCTGCTCCGGCTGGATGAAGGTGCGGCCCACGTAGCGGTTCTTGATCAGCCCTTCGCTGAACGGGATGCCCGCGGCACGGGCAAAACCGATCGCCGCGGGTGTGCCCGAGTCGGGGATCGGCAGAACGAGGTCCGCATCGACCGGCGCCTCGGCCGCGAGCCGCTCGCCCATGCGCACGCGCGCGCCGTGCACCTCGACCCCGGACAGCCGGGTGTCCGGCCGTGCCAGGTAGAAGAACTCGAAGATGCAGAGCGAGCCGCGTTCGGCCGGCTCGAGCGCCTGCACGGTGCGGACGCCGTCCCCGTCGGCGAGCACGAGCTCACCCGGGCGAATCTCCCGCTCGAACGTCGCTCCGACGAGATCGAGCGCGCAGGTCTCCGACGCGACCACGGGATCGGCGCCGAGGCGGCCAAGGACGAGCGGTCGAAATCCGTACGGGTCGCGGAAAGCGAAGAGCGTCTCGCCGGAGAGCCCGACGACCGTGGCCGCTCCTTCGAGCCGTCCCATCGCTGCGCCGATCGCTTCCGCGAGCGGCCGTTCGTCGTCGGCGATCAGCGCCGCGATCACCTCGGAGTCGGAGCTCGACCCGAGGGGCTTGCCGGCCTGCTCGCGCAGCTCTTCGGCGTTGACGAGGTTGCCGTTGTGGCCGAGCGCGACCGTGCGGACACGCCCGTGCTGGAGCAGCGGCTGCGCGTTCTCCCATGCGTTCCCGCCTGTCGTCGAATAGCGGTTGTGCCCGATCGCGAGATCGCCGTGCAGGCCGGAGAGGCTGCGCTCGTCGAACACCTGGGCGACGAGACCGAGGTCGCGCAGGGCGGTGAGGCGCCCGTCCTCGCTGACCGCGATGCCGGCGGATTCCTGGCCCCGATGCTGCAGGGCGAAGAGGCCGAAGTACGCGAGCCGCGCGACGTCGCGGCCGGGCGCACGGACGCCGAACACGCCGCACATCTAGACGACCCCCAGTTCGACCACATCGGGCCAGTGCGGGCGTTCCGTCGCCGCGACGATCACGCCGTACCCCTCTTTGTGCCAAGTTGGCACAAACGGGGCTGCGGACCAAGCCGCGGCTTCGCGAAGGGCGAGGGCGAGTCCTCCGTCGGAGACGTCGTGCGCCAGGGTGAAGGTCGCAGCGTTCCTCCAGACGAAGCCGATCAGCTCCGCGCCGCCGCCCTGGAGCAGGTAGACGGTGTCCCCGGTGCGCCAGCGGCCGGGAACCTGCGTCACGTCGGGGACGAGGCCGACGCAGCCGACGACCGGCGTCGGCGGGATCGGCCGGCCGCCGGTCTCGTTGTAGAGGGAAACGTTGCCCGACACGACCGGGATCCGGAGCTCGCGCGCCGCGCGGGCGATGCCCTCGATCGCCTGCTCGAGCTCCCAGGCGATCTCAGGCTTCTCCGGGCTGCCGAAGTTGAGGCAGTCGGTGAAGCCGAGCGGCTCGCCCCCGGCACAGGCGACGTTGAGCGCCGACTCGAGCGCCGCGCCGTAGCCTGCGGCGAACGGGTCGCGCTCGCCGAGGCGCGGGCCGTCGAGCGAGACGGCGATCCCGCGGCGCTCGTCGATGCGCAGCACCGCTGCGTCCAGACCGGGCCGCCGGATCGTCCGCGAGCCGACGAGCTGGTCGTACTGCTCGAAGACCCACGTCTTCGGCTCGTGGTTGATCGCCTCGACCGGGGCCGCTCTCGACGCGCCTGGCCGCGTCTCGGGCTCGTAGCGAGGGCACTCGTCGGTGAGCAGCCGGGCCGGGATCGAGCCGACCAGGTCGCCGTCCGCGAACGCGCGGAGCTCGCCGTGGCCGGTGACCTCGCCGATCACGGTGCACGGAAGCTCCCAGCGAGCGCAGGCTGCTGCGACCTCGGCGAGCCGGTCGGGCTCGACGACCGCGACCATCCGCTCCTGCGACTCGGAGATCATGATCTCCCACGGCTCGAGATCCGGTTCTCGGAGCGGGACGCGGTCGAGGTGGACGTCGACGCCCAGACCGTCGCTCCCCATCTCCGACAGCGAGGAGGCAAGCCCGGCGGCACCGCAGTCCTGCAGGGAGACGACGAGGTCCTGCTCGACGAGGTTGAGCGACACCTCGATCAGCGCCTTGCCGCGAAACGGGTCGCCGATCTGGACGGACGGGCGCTTCTCGTCGGAGCCTTCGAGATCCTGTGAGGCAAGGACGGATGCGCCGCCGATCCCGTCGCGACCGGTCAGCGCGCCGTAGAGGACGACGGCGTTGCCGACCCCCTGCGCCTTCGCGGACAGAACACGCTCGGTCGGCAGGAGGCCGACGCACATCGCGTTGACCAGCGGATTCGCGGCGTACGCCTCGTCGAACGCGCACTCCCCGCCGACGGTCGGGACGCCGACGCAGTTCCCGTAGTGGCCGATTCCGGCGACCGCGCGGCTGAACTGCCAGTCGGGCGCTCCGAAGCGCAGCCCGTCGAGCAGCGCGATCGGGCGGGCGCCCATCGCGACGATGTCGCGGAGAATGCCACCGACTCCTGTCGCGGCCCCCTGGAACGGCTCGACGGCCGACGGGTGGTTGTGCGATTCGACCTTGAAGGCGACGGCGACGCCGTCGCCGAGGTCGAGTACGCCCGCATTCTCGCCGGGGCCCTGCAGGACGCGCTCCCCGCTCGACGGCAGGCGCCGCAGCAGCCGGGCCGAATGCTTGTAGCCGCAGTGCTCGGACCAGAGCAGGGAGAACACCGCGAGCTCGAAGTCGTTCGGAGCGCGATCGAGCAGCTCCCGGATGCGATCGAACTCGTCGTCGGTGAGGCCGAGACTGCGGTGGAGAGGTTCCGCGACTGAGCTCAGGCGGTCAGTGTACCGGGGGCTTCTGACGGCTCCGGGAAGGGATCGGCGGCACATACCGTTGTCGTCTCACAGATCGTCCGCGCCCTCCGTTGGACCGACAAGAGATGTCTCCGAGCGCCCCCAACCGCCGTTATCTGATCATGCTCGTCGTGCTCGCCCTGATCTGGGGGAGCTCGTTCATGTTCATCAAGGTCGCGCTGCGAGAGCTCGACCCGGCGACGCTCATCTTCGGCCGGCTCGCGCTTGCGGCGCTTACGCTGGCCGTCGTGGTCGGATTCTCGCTCGGCGCTCGCCCGATGGTTTCGGAGCTGCGGGCCAACTGGCTGCCTCTGGTCGTCGTCGGGCTCGTCAACACGGCGGTCCCGTTCTGGCTGCTCTCGTGGGGAGAGACCCGGATCGACTCGGGCCTCGCCTCGATCATCCAGGCCTCCGTGCCGATCTTCAACGTCGTCCTTGCGTTCGCCTTCTTCCGAGAGCAGCGCGTCGTCGGCGCGCAGCTCGTCGGCGTCGCGGTTGGCTTCGTCGGTGTGGCGCTCCTCGTCGGGGCACAGCCCGCAGGCAAGATCCTCGGCGCGCTTGCGGTCGTCGGAATGGCCGCCTGTTACGGCCTCGGCGGACTGCTGACGCGGAGATACCTGGGTGGGACCAAGCCCCAGGTCGTCGCGCTCGGGACGTCGCTCACCGCACTTGTCGCCGTCGCGCCTTTCGGGATCGCCCGAGCCCCGGTCTCCGCCCCGAGCGGCGGGGTGATCGCGTCGATCGCGGTCCTTGGCATTCTCGGGACGGCGTTCGCGTATCTGCTCTTCTTCACGATCATCGCGGGCGCCGGCGCCGCCTATGCGTCCTTCGTGACCTACCTCGTCCCGCCGATCGCGCTCGCCTACGGGGCGATCTTCCTCGACGAGTCGATCGGCCTCGCTGCGGTCGGCGGGCTCTTGTTGATCTTCGCCGGGGTCGCGCTCGGCACCCGCGGAGGATCGATTCGGCGCCTTCGCGCCGCGCCGCCCCGGTTCGCGGGCGCGCCGTCCGAACCGTCGTGATCGCGATCCGGCGTGCAACCGGCGCCGACGTGGATTGGCTGGCCGAGCTCTACGCCGACGACGACGTCGACCCGTTCCTCGGCCGGCGAGGAGCCCGCGATCGGGCAGCGCTGCTCGAGGAGGTCGAGCGCTCGCAGCGGGAGCCGCGCACCTTCGGCCGATTCGTGATCGAGGCCGACGGCGAGCGGGCAGGGGCGTTCGGTTTCAGGCAGGAAAACGAGGCGAACGCGATCGCTCGGCTCGAAGGGCTCGCCGTTCATCCCGCGTTCCGCGGCCGTCGGGTCGCCGACGAAGCCGCACGGCTGGCGCAGCACCTCCTCCTCGTCGAGCTCGAGTACCACCGTCTGGAGCTTGCGTGCTACGGCTTCAACGAGCGAGCGATCGTCCATGCCGAGCGATCCGGGTTCGTCCGCGAGGGGGTGAAGCGGAAGGCGTACCTCAGGCACGGCGAGTGGCAGGACGCCGTTCTCTTCTCGCTGCTGCGCGAAGAGCTCGACGGTTCGTAGGATGGAGGCATGACAGCCAGCTTTCTCCACACAATGGTTCGCATCACGGACGCGGAGCGCAGTCGCGCGTTCTACGAGGCGCTCGGGTTCGAGTTCGCGCGGGAGATGGACATCGTCAGGAACGGAGAGCGGGAGGCGACGAACTATTTCTTCTCGCTCGGTGACGACAACAGCGTGCTCGAGTTGACCCTCAACCACGACGGCCGCACCTACGATCTCGGCACGGGTTACGGCCACATCGCGATCGGCGTCTCCGACCTCGATGCGACGCTCACGCAGCTGCAGGGTCTGGGCATCGAGCCCGAGCGCGCTCCGTATCAGGTGCGCGAGGGCGGCAACTGGCTCTGCTTCGTGCGGGATCCCGACGGGTACCGCATCGAGATCATCGGCACCGGCTAATGCCGGCTCGCACGTACGTCGCGCTCCTGCGCGGCGTCAATCTCGGCCGAAGCAGGCGCGTGCAGATGGGCTCGCTGCGGGAGCTGCTCGAGGGACACGACCATCAGGGTGTCCGCACCTACCTGCAGAGCGGCAACGTCGTCCTGCAGAGCACGCTCTCGCCTCCGAAGCTCGAGGCGGCGCTCGAGCAGCAACTCGCCGACGGGCTCGGATTCTCCGTCGACGTGCTCGTGCGCACGACGGACGAGCTCGGGGCGATTCTCGCGCTCGATCCGCTCGCGGATGTCGCCTCCGACCCGTCCCGATATCTCGTGACGTTCCTGCGCGCCAAGCCGGACAAGGCGCTTGTCGCACGATTGCGGTCGGCCGAGGTCGAGCCCGAGCAGGTGGTCGCGTCCGGTCGGGAGCTCTACTCGTGGCATCCCTCGGGAGTCGGACGATCCGAGCTGGCGAAGCTGCTCCAGCCGAAGAGCCTCGGCGTCACCGCTTCCGGCCGCAACTGGCGGACAGTCGAGCAGCTGGCGGCACTGGCGGCGTCCTGACTAAGGTCGAGCCGTGCTCCTCTACAACAACCCGGTCTCGGGCAACTGTTACAAGGTCAGGCTGCTCCTGGCGCACCTCGGCCTGCCATACGAGCAGAGGGCGGTCGACATCAACGATCGCTCGAACCGCGAAGACCTGCTCGGCGCGCTCAACCCGGCGCTGCGTGTCCCGACGCTCGTCCTCGACGACGGCCGGCCGCTGGGTGAATCGGGGGCGATCCTCTGGTACTTCGGCGAGGGCACGCGCTTCGTCCCCGCCGATCGGTACGAGCGCGCACAGGTTCTGCAGTGGATGTTCTTCGAGCAGTACGAGCACGAGCCTGCGATCGCAGTCGCGCGATTCTGGGTCGCGTACTCGGGTCGGCCCGAGGCGTTCGCTTCCCGGCTCGAGGAGCGGACTCGTGCGGGCTACGGCGCGCTCGACAAGATGGAGGGGTACCTCGCCCACCACGACTGGTTCGTCGGCGATTCGCTGACCCTCGCGGATATCGCTCTCTATGCGTACACGCACGTCGCCCACGAGGGCGGGTTCGAGCTCGAGCCGTACGCTGCGATCCGCCGCTGGCTTGACCGCGTCGCCGCCGAACCCGGGCACGTCGCGATCGACGCCTGACGCTCACACGCAGAAGTCACAGAGTTGTTGCACCTGCGTTTCACATGCGTTGCACGCGTCCGACTAGGTTCGTCCCATGACGAAGACGACAACCCCTTGGGGCCCCGCGACCCTGGTCGAGAAGGTCTCGGTTTCGCAACGGGCCGGCGAGAAGCACTTCGCATCGGTGTTCGAGCTGCTCGAGGATGCCAAGGGAGCGCGGCTGATCCGCATCGCCTACGCCACCGGCGGGATCGGACCGGCGAGGTCCCGTGACGCTCAGGGCTCGCGACCTCGACCGCCTGCGAGACGCGCTCGCCAAGACGCCTGACCTGGCCGACGCGCTGGGTTTGACCCGGGGATCGGCCTGACCCCGGGGATCGGTCTGACCCCGGGGATCGGTCTGACCCGAGGAGGAGGTGCCTAGACGGAAACCGGCAGTGACAACCGAGCCGCATCGACGAGCGAGCCCAGGAGGAGGGCGCCGTCTGCGGAGCCGAGCAGCGGATCGACCGCGTGCTCCGGGTGAGGCATCAGGCCGAGCACGTTGCCCTCCTCGTTCAGCACGCCGGCGACGTCGGCGACCGCGCCGTTGGGGTTGCTCCCGCCCGCGTAACGGAGGAGCAGGCGGCCGTCAGCGTCCAGTTGCTCGAGGAGCTCCGGGTCGGCGAACCAGCACCCGTCACCGTGCTTGACCGGGATCGTCAGCTCCTGGCCCGGCGCGCACCGCGAGGTGAACGGCGTGTCGTGCCGCTCGACACTCACCGGAACGTCGCGGCAGACGAAGGTCAGCGACGCGTTCGGGCGCAAGGCCCCGGGGAGCAGCCCTGCCTCGGTCAACACCTGGAAGCCGTTGCAGATGCCGAGGACGAGACCACCGTTCGCAGCCAGCTCCACGACGGCGCGCATGATCGGCGAGAACCGTGCGATCGCCCCGCAGCGGAGGTAGTCCCCGTACGAGAACCCGCCCGGGAGGACGACGGCCGCCGTCCCGTGAGGGAGCTCCGACTCGGTGTGCCAGACGCGCGTTGAGCGTGCGCCGAGCCGCTCCAGGGCGAACTGGGCGTCGCGGTCGTCGTTGGACCCCGGGAAGACGACGACCGGGACGAGAGGGCGTGTGCGTCCGGTGTCGGTCACGGCACCACGGTCGGTGCGGCGTCAGCCCCGACGGGCCTGCCGTCGAGCTCGATCGCGTAGCTCTCGATCAGAGGGTTCGTCAGGAGCTGCTCGCACATCTGCTCCAGCTCGGTCAGAGCCTGAGCGCGGTCGTCGGTCGGGAGGTCGAGCTCGACGAGCCGCCCGACCCGCGCATCCCCGACGTCGAAGCCGAGGTGGTGCAGAGCATTTGCCACCGCCTGGCCCTGCGGATCGAGAATGCCCGGCTTCGGGCGAACCAGAACGGTCGCCCTCATCCGAGCACGATCTCGGGATCGGAGAGGTACGCGTCGAAGGCGATCCCGGTCAGACGCTCGAACGCCTCCACGTAGCGCGCACGCGTGCCCCCGACGACATCGTCGGGCAGTTCGGGGCCAGGAGGGGTCTTGTCCCAGCCGACGGTCTCGCAGTAGTCGCGTACGAACTGCTTGTCGTATGAAGGGGGCGTGCCGCCTGGTGCGTACTCGTCGGCGGGCCAGAAGCGTGACGAATCGGGCGTGAACGCCTCGTCGCCGAGAACGAGCACGCCGTCCTCGGTGAGCCCGAACTCGAGTTTCGTGTCGGCGAGGATGATTCCGCGCTCGCGCGCGTAGCCGGACGCGAGCGCGTAGAGCTCGAGCGCCGCCCGCTCGACCTCGTCGAACCGCTCGGCCCCGACCAGGCGGGCTGCGGTCTCACGGTCGATGTTCTCGTCGTGGCCTGACTGCGCCTTCGTGGCGGGGGTGAAGATCGGCTCGGGCAGCCGGTCCGACTCGCGCAGATCGCGCGGCAGGGTGTGCCCGCAGACCGCGCCCGTCGCGCGGTAGTCCTTCCACCCCGAGCCGGAGAGGTACCCCCGGACGACGCACTCGATCGGGAGCATCTCGAGGCGCCGGCACTCCGTCGAGCGTCCGTCGGCGTGCAGTGAGAGAAGGTGGTTCGGAATCACACTGGCGGTGCGGACGAACCAGAAGGCGGACAGGCCGGTGAGCACGCGGCCCTTGTCCGGGATCTCGGTCGGGAGGATGACGTCGAACGTCGAGATCCGATCGCTCGCGACGAGCAGGAGACGGTCGTTGTCGAGGGCGTAGAGCTCGCGAACCTTGCCGCTCGCGAGGTGAGTCGTTTCAGGCATGGGCAGGTTCCTCCTTGGGGACGAGGCGGCGAAGACGGTCGAAGGTGCGGTCGATATTCGCGATCGTTGCGTCCAGATCGAAGACGTCGGCGAGTGCGTCGGAGTCGAGCACCGCCGTGATCTCCGCATCGCCGCGCACGAGCGATGCGAAGTCGAGCTCCTCGTCCCACGCGCGCATCGCGTTCCGCTGGACGAGCCGGTACGCGTCGGAGCGGTCGAGGCCGTGGCCGACCAGCGCCAGCAAGAGCCGATGCGAGAAGAACAGGCCGTGCGAGCCCCAGAGGTTCCGCTCCATCCGTTCCGGGTAGACGACGAGGCCGTCGACGATCCAGCGGAAGCGATCGAGCATGTAGTCGAGCGCGAGGAAGGCGTCGGGCAGGACGATCCGTTCCGCGGACGAGTGGGAGATGTCGCGCTCGTGCCAGAGCGGCATGTTCTCGAGCCCGACGGCGGCTGCTGCGCGCACGACGCGAGCCAGCCCGGAGATCCGCTCGGCCACCTTCGGGTTCCGTTTGTGCGGCATCGCCGATGAGCCCTTCATCCCGGTCGCGAACGGCTCCTCGACCTCGCGGACCTCGGTTCTCGCGAGGTGCCGAACCTCAGTGGCGAACCGGTCGAGTGAGGACGCGCAGATCGCGAGCGCCGAGAGCAGCTCCGCGTGCCGATCGCGCGCGATCACCTGCGTCGACACTGGATCGGGCTCGAGCTGAAGCTGTTCGCACGCGAGCCGCTCGACCTCTGGGTCGATCGCCGCGTACGTCCCGACGGTGCCCGACAGCTGGCCGACGCGGCAGGCCTCGAGTGCGGCGGCGAGCCGGATCCGCGCGCGGTCGAGCTCGAACGCCCAGCCGGCGAGCTTCCAGCCGAACGTCGTCGGCTCGGCGTGGATCCCGTGCGAACGGCCGATGCAGACGGTGCGGCGGTGCTCCTCGGCCCGTGCGGCGACGCTCGCAAGTGTCCGGTCGAGACCCCCGACCAGGAGAGCGCCTCCGTCGCGGATCTGGAGGGCCAGGGCCGTGTCGACGACGTCCGACGACGTCAGCCCGTAGTGCACCCAGCGTCCTTCCGGCCCGAGGTTCTCGGCCACCGCGTCGACGAACGCGGCGAGGTCGTGGTCGGTGGTCAGCTCGATCTCGGCCACCCGCTCGGGCGTCGGCACCTCCGCCCGCTCGCGAACGAGGGCGGCGTCGGCGGCAGGTACCGAGCCGATCTCCGCCCACGCGTCAAGTGCGGCCAGCTCAACCTCGAGCCAGCGCGCGAGCTTGCCCTCCTCCGACCAGATCCTGCTCATCTCCGGGCGGGAGTAGCGGACGATCACCCCGGTCAGTGTAGACCGGGCTCAGGTTGGCGCTGTCAGTGCGAGGATGCGCGCGGCGAGCACGGCGGCGTTCCGCGCGTTGTCGACTCCGACCGTCGCGACCGGCACGCCCGGGGGCATCTGCACGATCGAGAGCAGCGCGTCGAGACCGTCGAGCACCGACATCGACGAGCGAAGCGGGACGCCGATCACCGGTAGCTCGGTCTGGGCGGCCACGACTCCCGGCAGTGCGGCGGCCAGGCCGGCGCCGCAGATCAGGACCTTCAGCCCGCGCCCGGCTGCCGACCGCGCGTAGGCCCGACCGCGTCCGGGTCACGGTGCGCCGAACGTACCTCGAACTCGAACGGGATCCCGCGCGCGTCGAGCTCGTCGAGCGCGCCTTTCATCCGCTCGCGATCCGACTCCGAGCCGACGAGGATGCCGACGACCGGCTCAGCCAACGACGCCCTGCCGCGATGTCCCGCCGGTACTTGACGCCCGTCGAACGAGACGAGATCGACGGCCCGATACGCGTTGGCGCGCGCGCCCGCGACGGTGCCGGCCGTCGCGGTCACGGAGAGGATCCTGCCGCCGTTCGTGATCACGCGTCCGTCCCGGGATGCGGTGCCGCCGTGGAAGACGAGGGCGCCGGCTGTGCCCGCCGCGTCGAGACCGTCGATCGGCATGCCTGCATAGTCGCTGCTGGCCGGGTAGTCGGGTGCGGCCAACACGACGGTGACGGCTGCCGTCGGGGTCAGCGAGACGTCGGCGGCCGCGAGGTCGCCCCGGGCCGCAGCGGCGAGCGCGCCGAGGAGGTCGCCCGCGACGCGCGGCATCAGCACCTGCGTCTCCGGGTCGCCGAACCGTGCGTTGAACTCGAGCACTCGCGGCCCGTCGGCCGTGAGCATGAGGCCGGCGAACAGGCAGCCGACGAACGGCGAGGCGCGGCGGGCGAGTTCCTCGAGCACCGGTTCGTGGATCTCGCGCGACGAGACGCTCGATGTCGACGTGCGGTACCGGGGAATACGCGCCCATGCCACCGGTGTTCGGCCCGACATCGCCGTCGCCGAGCCGCTTGAAGTCCTGCGCGGCGCCGAGCGGCACGACGCGGCGCCCGTCCGAGAGCGCGAACAGCGAGACCTCCGGCCCCTCCAGCAGCTCCTCGATGACCACGCCCTGGCCGAGCGCCTCGACGGCCGGGAGCGCGGCGTCGAGCTCGTCCGCCGTCCGGCACACGAACACGCCCTTGCCCGCAGCGAGGCCGTCCGACTTGACGACGCACGGGACGCGGGCGACGGCGAGGGTCTCTGCTGTCGGCACACCGGCGGCCCGCAGCACGTCCTTGGCGAACGCCTTCGATCCTTCGATCCGCGCCGCCTCTGCGCTGGGGCCGAACACGGCGATCCCGCTCTGGCGCAGGACGTCGGCGACGCCGGCGACCAGCGGCACCTCGGGCCCGATGACGACGAGGTCGACCTCGAGGGTCAGCGCCAGTGCGAGCAGGCCGTCGCCGTCGTCGGCCCGGACCGGATGGCAGTGGCCGAGGGCCGCGATGCCCGGATTGCCGGGAGCCGCGTGGAGCTCCGTCAGCCGTGTGCTCTGCGCGAGCCGCCAAGCGAGCGCGTGCTCGCGCGCGCCCGAGCCGACGACGAGCACGTTCACGCGGCGAGTCTACTCGGATCTCTGCTCGTCCCTGAGCCGGCGCCAGCGTTGCTCGTCGGGGTCGTCTTTCGCTCCCCGCAGGACCTTGACCGTGAGGACGGCGGTGACGATCACCGGGACGAAGATCGAGAGCGCGACGATGATCTGCGTCCAGGTCGAGGGCGTCAGGGCGAGCATGCGTCCCCGGTCACGCGAGAACGCGCTCGCGTGCCGCGCCGACCCCGACAAGCTCGATCGGCAGGCGTAGCGCGGCGGACACGAACTCGACGTAGTCCTGTGCCTGCTGCGGCAGCTCGCCCACCGAGCTCGCCGAGTCGAGCGCCTGCGACCAGCCGGGCAGCACCTTCCACACCGGGGCGGCGTGGTGGAAGTCCGACTGGTGCGCCGGGAAGTGCTCGGTCTCGGTGCCGTCGCGCAGGCGGTAGCGCACACACACAGGAAGCTCTGGGAAGGCCGAGAGGACGTCGAGCTTCGTCAGTGCGAGCGATGTCATCCCGTTCACGCGAACCGCGTACCGGAGCGCGACCAGGTCGAGCCAGCCGCACCGTCGCTCGCGGCCGGTCACGGTCCCGAACTCGCCGCCGAGGTCACGCAGCTGCGCCTGCTCGGGCCCGGCGATCTCCGACGGGAACGGCCCCTCGCCGACCCGGGTGACGTACGCCTTCGAGACGCCGACGACGCGGTCGATGCGCGTCGGCCCGATGCCGACGCCCGTTGCGGCACCCGAGGCGATCGGATTCGACGAGGTGACGAACGGATACGTGCCGTGGTCGAGGTCGAGCAGCGTTGCCTGCGCTCCCTCGAACAACACGTGCTTCCCGTCGGAGAGGGCCGTCTCGACAAGGAGCGAGACGTCGCCGACGTACGGCGCGAGTCGCTGCGCGTAGCCGGCGTACCGCGTCCAGACGTCTTCGAGATCGAACGGCTCGACCTCGTAGACACGCTCGAGCCAGACGTTCTTCTCGGCCAGCGCGACCTCGATCTTCTGCCGCAGGATCTTCGGGTCGAGCACGTCCTGCACGCGGATGCCGATACGCGAGGCCTTGTCTGCGTATGCGGGGCCGATCCCGCGGCGCGTCGTCCCGATCTGCAGCCGGCCCAGACGGCGCTCCGACGCCTGGTCGATCGCGACGTGCCAGGGCATGATCAGATGCGCATTGCCCGAGACGCACCACGACGGACGGGTCGATGCCCCGGCCCGCGAGCTCGTCGAGCTCCTCTAGGAGAACCTGCGGATCGACGACGCAGCCTGCGCCGATCACCGACGTCTTGCCGGAGATCACGCCGCTCGGCGTCTGACGGATCTTGAACGTCTCGCCCTCGACGACGATCGTGTGCCCGGCGTTCGGGCCGCCCTGGTAGCGGCAGACGACGTCGCATTCCTGGGCCAGCAGGTCGACGATCTTGCCCTTGCCCTCGTCGCCCCACTGGGCCCCGACGATCACGGTCGCGGGCACTGGCAGGAGGTTAGTGCACGGCGGCGAGCGACCGGCGCGCGAGCTCGCGCGCCACGCGCCTCACGACGATCCGGTGGCCGCGGCGGCAGGTGGTGAAGCCCACGTCGGCCTCGCGCCGCAAGGTCCCGTGGACGAGCAGCGACTCGAGGTCGACCTGCTCTCTGAGCGACAGACACGCCTCGCACAGCTCGTCGAAGGTCGTCGCCTCCGGGCCGAGCCAGACGTGCTGCCGCTCGATCACGTCAGCTGCAGCTGCCTGCTGTCGGGGCGTGCGAGTGCAGGCGGGCGCTCGGCACGGAGGAGCACGATGCGATGCCCGGCGGGACAGCGTGCCTCGGCCGCCGACTCCCCGAGCTCGACCGACCCACGCACGCTGGCGCCGGCGAGTGCGTCGGCGAAGAGTGCACCCGAGACCCGCGCCGCCTCGAGGCACGGCTCGCAGAGGCACGCGAAACTCGTCGCCGACGGGCTGAGCCAGACCGTCGTCATGCGGCCGCTGCGAGGTCGGCGAACTTGGCGTAGCGCTTCTGGAAGGCGAGCTTCTCGATTCCGGTTGCGCCGTTTCGGTGCTTGGCCAGGATCACCTCGGCGATTCCGGCGGACTCGGTGTCCTCGGGGTTGTAGTACTCGTCGCGGTACACGAACATCACGAGGTCGGCGTCCTGCTCGATCGAGCCGGACTCGCGGAGATCGGAGAGGATCGGCCGCTTGTCGTGACGCTGCTCGACCGCACGCGACAGCTGCGAGAGCGCGACGATCGGCACCTCGAGGTCGCGAGCCAGCACCTTCAGCGCACGGGAGATCTGCGAGACCTCCTGCACGCGGTTCTCGACCGACGTGCCGCTCGTCATCAGCTGCAGGTAGTCGACGATCACGAGGCCGAGCTCGGGAGCCTTCATCTTCAGGCGCCGCAGCTTCGACCGGATCTCCATCATCGTGATCGACCCGGTGTCGTCGACGTAGATGGGCGCCTTCGCCAGCTTGTCGCAGGCGGAGGTGAGGCGCGGCCAGTCGTCGACAGCGAGCTTCCCGGTGCGGAGGCGCTGCGACTCGACCTTGCCCTCCGCGCACATCAGGCGCTGCGTCACTTCCATCTTCGACATCTCGAGCGTGAAGAGCGCGACCGGCGTGCCGTGGCGCACCGCGACGTTCGCGGCCATGCAGAGCGCGAGCGCCGACTTGCCCATCGACGGACGCGCGGCGACGATGACGAGGTTGCCTGGCTGGAAGCCCGAGGTGAGGCGGTCGAGGTCGCGGTACCCCGACGGCGTCCCGGTGATGTCGCTCCCGGCTTCGTAGAGCTTGGTGATCGTCTCGAAGGAGTCCTTGAGCAGGTCGTCGATGTGCGCGAACTCGCTCGAGACCCGCTGCTGCGAGAGGTCGAAGACGATCGACTCGGCGCGGTCGACGAGCTCGATCGTCTCGCCGGGCCGGTCGAAGCCGAGACGCGCGATGTCGGTGCCCGCGCGAATCAGTCCGCGCAGCGTCGACATCTCGTCGACGATGCGTGCGTAGTGCGCTGCGTTCGAGGCGGCCGGCACGAGCGTCGCGAGCTCGTGCACGCGTTCGGCCCCGCCCGCCGCTTCGAGCGACTGCGTCCGGTCGAGCTCGTCGACGACCGTGATCGCATCGACGGGCTCGCCCTTGGCGTAGAGCGAGAGGATCGCCTTGTAGATCTGGCCGTGGCTTTCGCGGTAGAAGTCGCCTGCACTCAGGTTCGAAGACTCGGTGACCGCCCCGATCGCCAGGGGAGAGAGCATCATCGCCCCGAGCACGGATTCCTCCGCGTCGAGGTTCTGAGGCGGGACCGGGGCGGTCACGAGCGCCTGGGCAGGCATGGCCATACGCGCGGTAGTCAAACGGTCGCTCACGCGCGGCGAAAGGGTGTGGAAAGGGAGGCGGCGGGCATCCGGAGCATGGTCAGTGCAGGCATTCTAGAACAGGTGTTCGTGTCTGGCTAGTGGACGAAACGGACGGTCTTTGCGGGAAGTTCCGCCCGAATTCCACAGGCATCGGCCCGCTGTGGAAAGGCTGTGCGAGGTTCTCCCCAGTCCCGTGGAGAGCCTGTGGAGAGGTGCTACTCGGCCGGCTCTGAGTCGGGCTCGGGCTGCGCTGCGGCCGGTTCGTCCGCGGCCGGTTCGTCCGCGTCAGGCTCGTCCGCGACCGCTTGCGCCGCCGGCCTCGGCCTCGGTTCCGCGTCGGTCTCGGCGTCGGCGACGGCCGGCTCCGTCTCGCTCGCTCGCGGCTCCGGCTCCGGCGCCGGTGCGGGCTCGGCTGCAGCCTTGGCTGCGGCCTCCGCAGCCTCGAGCGCCGCGAGCTCTTCGTCCGTCGGCAGCTCCTGGCCCTCCGGCGCGACGACGAGCTTGAGCTCCGCGACCACGTCGGCGAAGACCTCGAGCGGCACCGTGTAGCGCCCGATCCGCTTGATCGTGCCCATCTGGAGCTTGCGGCGGTCGACCCGGACCTTCTCCTGCTCCCAGAGCCGGTCGGCGACGTTCGTCGCCGTCACCGAGCCGAAGAGGGCTCCTGTCGGGCCTGCAGTGACGTCGAACCGCAGGTTCGCCGCCTCCAGCCGCGCCGCGATCGCACGCGCTTCGTCGACCGTCTTCGCCTCGTGCCGTGCGCGCTGGGCATCGCGCCGCTCGAGCTCGCGCTTGAGCCCCGGCGTCGCCGTCTCGGCGAGGCCGCGCGGCAGGAGGAAGTTGCGCGCGTAGCCCCGGGCGACGTTGACGACGTCGCCGCGCAGGCCGAGCGAGTCGACGTCCTGTCTGAGCACGACTTCCATGGCCGTTACTTGTCTCCCACGTACGGCAGGAGGGCGAGCTCGCGGGCACGCTTGACCGCGACGGCGACCTGGCGCTGGTGGCGCCGGCAGGCGCCGCTGATCCGGCGGTTCCGGATCTTGCCCTTCTCGGACACGTAGCGGCGGAGCTCGTTGACGTTCTTGTAGTCGACCTCGTCGACCTTCGACTTGCAGAAGAAGCAGCTCTTGCGCCGGCCGGGGCCGGTCGGCGCGTTGCGCTTGCGGCTGCCGGTGCTGCTGCGGTCGGATTTCGGTGCTGCCAAAGCTCTCTCCTTAGAACGGGATGTCGTCGTCGGTGCCCTGGAAGTCGGCGTCGGAGCCGCTCGAGGCGCCCGCCGGCACGAACTGGTTGCCGCCGCCGCTCGAGTCGCCGTCACCGCGCGAGCCGAGGAACTGCACCGACTCGGCGACGATCTCGACGGCCTCGCGCTTCTGGCCGTCCTGCGTCTGCCACTCGCGCCAGTCGAGGCGGCCGTCGATCGCGACGGGGCGTCCCTTCGACAGGTACTGCGCGCAGCTGTCGGCCTGGTTGCCGAAGACTGAGACGCTGAAGTAGTTCGGCTTGTCGGTCCACTGCCCGCCCTCGTCGCGCCGGCGGCTGTTGACCGCGATGCGCAGGCTGCAGACGGAGGTGCCCGACGGCGTCTGCCGGACCTCCGGGTCGCGCGTCAGGTTCCCGACGAGCACGACACGATTGATGTTGGCTGCCACGTTCCGCTCCTCTCCTCAGGTCGAGGACCCAGGCTACTCCGCCGCCTCGGCGGTGTCATCGGCGCTCACGGCCGTGGCTGTTGCGGCGGCCGCGTGGGCGGGCGCGGGCAGCGGCGCAGGCGCCTTCGTGTGCCCGCCCTGGACGCGTCGGTACGCGCCGTGGCGGATCACGCCGTCCGTGATCTTGAGGACCCGGGTGATCTCGGCGAGGGTCTCGGGCGGCGCAGTGAAGAGCAGCAGGTGGTAGACGGCCTCACCGTGGTGGTCGATCTCGTAGGCCAGGCGCCGGCGGCCCCACGGCTCGTGGCCGTCCCAGCTTCCCTTCGCGTCCTCGACGGCCGTCCGGACGCGCTGGATGACCTCGTTCGCCCGTTCCTCGGGGAGCTCCGGGTCCAGCAGCAGCATGACTTCGTACTCGTTCATCGGCCCGAACTCCTCCTTCTCATGGACTGAATCGGCCCCGCCTCCTGAGCGCCGCATCGGGTGACGGCGCGACGGGCGTGGCGAGAAGCGGCCGGAGTGTAGCATCGGGGCCGTGAAGCGCCTGATCGCTCTGGGGCTCGGCGTGTTCGGGTTGCGGGCGCTTCTGCGCCGCCGGCGCAGCCGGAACGCGCATGCCGACGAGCTGCGGGAGAAGCTGGCGGCGGCCCGCGCCGCCGAGCCGGCGCCCGTCGTCCCGGAGCAGCCCGTCGTCCCGGAGCAGCCCGTCGTCCCGGAGCAGCCGGCCGCGCCGGCCCCGGCCGCCGAGAAGCCTGCGCGCGCCGCGCCGGCGAAGCCCAAGCCGAAGGCGAAGGCGAAGAAGGCAGAGCCTGCAGCTCCGCCCGAGCCGGACAGCGTGGACGAACGGCGAGCCGAGGTGCACGCGCGCGCCCGGCAGAAGATCGACGAGCTCTCCTAACCCACCGTCTCGAGCAACTCGCGCCGCTCGTCGTCGCGCAGCGTGCGCAGGGGCGCTCGCACGTCTTCGTTCATGGGCACGCCGCGAGCGCGGACGACCGCCTTCAGGGCGGCGTGGCGGGGGTAGCGCTCGACGAGCGCGCGTAGCTCTCCGGCCGCGGTCGATTCCCCGCTCGAGACGGCCGCCGAGACGACCTCCGGGAAGGCTGAGGCGAGCCCCGAGACCGCCCCGGCGGCTCCGGCGGCGAGCCCCTGCCCGATCAGCGCCTCGGCACCGATGTAGACATCGAGCCCTTCGAGGAGGTACGGCGCGACCTTTGCGAACGGCGTATCGCTGACCTTCATCCCGGCGACGTTCTCGACCGTCTCCCTGAGCCGTTCCACGACCGGGACCGGGATCGCGTAGCCGGATGCGCGCTCGAGCTCGTAGACATAGAACGGCAGCGGGGCGCAGGCGTGAGCTGCGGCCGAGAGATGGGCGAGCAGCTCGTCGTCCGACAGCGGGAAGTAGGGCGGGGCGATGACGGCCACGCCGGCAGCGCCGAGCTCGGCGGCAAAGGCGGACAGCGCCACCGTGTCGGCGGTCGTCTGCGCCCCGCAGTGGGCGAGTACGGGCAGCGGGCCTTCGGCAAACCGCGTCAGCACAGCCTTGCGCTCGGAGACCGAGAGCAGGATTCCCTCGCCCGTCGTCCCGAGCGCGAGCACGCCGTCGGCTCCGCCGGCTGCGAGGAACGCCGTATACGGCGCGATCACGCCCTCGTCGAGGCGCGTCCCGCCGTCTCGAAGCGGCGTCAGGGCGGCGGCGATCGTCCGGTGTGTCATCGCGGCGATGCTAACGGGGGGGGGGGTGGGGAGGGGGGGTAGGGAGGGGGGGGGGGGAGGGGGGGGGGGGGTGTGCGGAGGCGAGCGGCGAGCGGCGCGGGGCGCGGCGGCGTGTCGAGCCGAGGACACTGACGTGCGACCCGGCCCGGCTCGAGCGCCGACGTGACGCCCCGTGCGCCCACACCCCCGCCCCCCCCCCCCCCACCCCCCCCCCCCCCCCCCCCCCCCCCCCCCCCCCCCCCCCCCCCCCCCCCCCCCCCCCCCCCACCCCCACACCCCCCCCCCCCCCACCCCACCCCCCCCACCCCCCCCCCCCACCCCCACCCCCCCCCCCCCCCACCCCACCCCCCACCCCCCACCACCCCCCCCCCCCCCCCCCCCCCGCTTCCTCGGGTTGCGGCGGCCGAGCGAGACCGCGTATCCGCGCTACCTGCCGCGGCGGCGGCGGCGCGTCGGAGCTGTCGAGGTCGACCGCATGCCGGAGGCCGCGAACGCGTCGTGATGTCCGAGCCGGCGCGCCAGCTTCCCGACATCGGACTGCTGCTCGGGAAGGACGAAGGTCACCCCGGTGCCGCTCCGCCCGGCGCGGCCGGTCCGACCGACTCGGTGCACGTAGTCCTCGTCGGCGCGAGGCGGGTCGAAGTTGATGACGTGGGTGACATCGTCGACGTCCAGGCCGCGCGCGGCGACATCTGTGGCGACGAGTGTCGAGACCTTGCCCGACTCGAACCTCGCGAGTGCCCGTTCGCGGGCGTTCTGCGACAGGTTGCCGTGCATCGCGACCGCGGGGACGTCGAGACGCGCCAGCTTCTTCGCGAGCTTGTCGGCGCCGTGCTTGGTGCGCACGAAGACGAGCGCGAGGCCCCGCTCGGCGGCGAGGTGCTCGACGAGCGTGTCGAGCTTTCGCTCGGGCGTCACCGCGACGAACGTGTGCTCGACGGTGCCGGTGCTTCGCTCGGCCGGGAGCTCTGCCCGGACGCGAACCGGGTCGTTCGTGTACGCCTCGGCGAGGCCGCCTACGGCTCCGTCGAGCGTGGCCGAGAAGAGCATCGTCTGCCGCTTGCGCGGCACGGCTCCCAGGATCGCGGTCGACCTGGGGCTGGAACCCCATGTCGAGCATCCGGTCGGCTTCGTCGAGGACGAGCACGGCGACGCCGTCGAGGCCGACGAGGCGGCGCTCGAGAGGTCGTTGAGGCGTCCGGGGGTTGCGATCAGGATGTCCGCAGACCGCGCCCGCGTCGCCTGCGGGCCGACTCCCGTGCCGCCGTAGACGGCGGTGACGCGCAGCGTTCTTGGCCTTCGCGATCGGTTCGAGGTCGGCGGCCACCTGGAGAGCAAGCTCACGGGTGGGAACGAGGACGAGTGCCGCGGGGCGCTTGGCCGCCGGGACGCGCGCTCGACGATCGGGATCCCGAAGGCGAGGGTCTTGCCCGACCCGGTCGGCGACTGGACGAGCAGGTCGCGGCCCGCGAGCCCGTCGGGCAACGCAAGGGCCTGGACCGAGAACGGATGAGTGATGTTGCGGCGCGCGAGTGCGCGCACGACAGGCTCGCTGACGCCGAGCGCCTGGAAGCTCTTTGACATGTTGTTCGACTCCTTTGGTGAATCAGGTTCGAGATGCGGAAAACTCGAACGCCTGAAAAGGAGGAACGAGAAGCCAGATCTCACGGAGCGCAATTTGCGTCCGTGAAGCCAAGGTAGCAGCCGCGCCGCCCTTGACCCGGCGGCCCCGTGTCTGTGACGCGCGTGCAACAAGTGTGCGCCTATTCGCAAACGGACACTTTCGCCGCCGAGCGAGTCGAGGTACCACGGATGAGACCACGTCATTCGTCCGTCAGGAGACACGCATGCGCCGAGTTCCGGTTGCTCTCGTCGTCCTACTCGCTTTCATCGCCTCGCTCGCGCCGTCCGCCGTCGGGGCGGGCTCGGGCGTCGTGCTCAGCCAGGTCTACGCCGGCGGAGGGAAACGCCGGCGCGACCTACGCCAACGACTTCGTCGAGCTGTTCAACCCGGGCAGCTCGAGGTCGACCTGACCGGGTGGACGATCCAGTACGCGCCCGCCGCCGGAACGAGCTGGCAGACGACAGCGCTCAGCGGCTCGATCCGCCGGCCGCTACTACCTCGTTCAACTCGCCTCCACGGCCGCGGTCGGCGCGGCACTGCCGGCGCCCGACGCGACCGGAACAACGAACCTCGCCGCGTCCGGCGGCAAGGTCGCGCTCGTCACCGATGCGACCGCCCTTTCGTGCGGTGCCACGGCGGGCGGTTGTTCGGCGGTTTCCTCGGTCCGCGACCTGGTCGGCTACGGCGGGGCGACGGACTTCGAGGGAAGCGGCGCCGCCGGTGCACTCAGCAGCACGCTGGCGGCGATGCGCAACTCCGCGGGCTGCACGGACTCGAACGACAACAGCGCCGACTTCTCTGCGGTGCTCCCGACGCCTCGGAACTCGTCTGCGCCGTCCAACGCGTGTGCCGGCTCCCCGCCTCCGACCGGAGGGAGCACGCAGGGCGCGCAGGTCGACGCCGACGTTCAGGCTGCGCTCTCGATCAGCCTGGAGCGGTCGAGCCTCAGCTTCGGCCAGGTGCGTGCCGGCACGACGCCGCCGCGCCTCTCCGAGGCGGTCACCGTCGTCGGCAACCCGTCGGCCGGCTATGCCCTCAGCGTGCACCGGTCGGCATTCACGCCCGCCGACCTGCCGCTCGGCGTCGCGTCGACCGCACCGGCCGGCGGCCAGATCGGCCCCGCGCTCGCCGGCGGCGCGCGCGCCGCGATCCCGATCGCGCCTGCGGCCGACGTCATCGTCGGGACGACGTCGTCCCCGAGCGCGGTCGCCGGGGACGTCTGGCCGGCGACGATCGGGTTCACGGGGCGCTGCCGGCCGTGCCGGCGGGACACTACGCGGCTTCGGTCACGTTCACGGTCGTCGCGCTGTGAGACACGGGCTGCCCGTCGTGTGCGCCCTCACGCTGCTCGCGTCCGCCTTTCCGGCGGGCGCGAGCAGCGACGCGGCCAGGTTCGCAGTCTCGGCGTGGCCCTCCCGCGTGGTCGTGTCCGCTCCGGGCACGGCGACGGTGGGGGTCGGCAATCCGGGCGAGGCGCCCGTCACGCTGGTCGCCCGAAACGCCGGGTACACGCTCGACCGGCGTGGCCGTCCGCGCATCGGGCCGGCGAGTACGACCCTGGTTCGCGGTTCGCCCTTCGCGCCTCGTGGTCGCGCCTCATGGGAGGGCCCGGCTTCGCGTCACGGTCCGGCGGCCGCCGGGGGCCCGGCCCGGGGATCACGCCGAGCTTCTGCTCCTCTCGACGGAGCCGACGCCCGGCAGGCGCGTTGCGGCCCGCCTGCGCATCGGCGTGGTCGTCGTCGTTCGCGTTCCGGGCCGGCGAGTGCGCCGGCTCGGGCTCGGACGCTTCGTGTTCACAGGCACGACAGGTTCACGGTCGTCGAGTTGACGATCGCCAATCGAGGAAACGTCGACGAGTGGCTCGGGCGGGGGCGGATCTCGGTGACTCTCATCCGGCAGGGCTGGAGAATGGCGAGCGCGGCGATCGAGCCCCGCCGGTTGCTCGCCCTCAGCTCCGGCGTCGTCGAGGTGCGATTCCGCGGCCGGCTCGAAGGCCGCCTCACTGCGGTCGTCGTGCTGCGACAGCCGCGCGTGGGCGTCGCGGTCGCGCGGCGCTCGTACCGGTTGCGGCTCTAGAAGAAGTTCGGGTCGCGCAATTCAGCGGCGGCCTCGGCACGCTTGCCACGGCGCAGCCAGAGCCCGGCTGCCGTGCCGAGCAACGGGAGGACGAGCACGGGCGCCCCGAGCGTCACGGTCAGCCAGAAGAAGGCCACGGCCGCGAGCAGGCACCAGCGCGACACCGGGTCCGCCCAGACACTCGGGAGGACGCGCTCGGCCCATTCGACGCAGCGGTCGACGTTTTCAAGCTTCTTCGGGCGGTCGATGATCGGCGAATCGGCACCGCAGGTTCGGCTGCTGATCCCTAGATCGTGGGATTCGGCGTCAGACCTGATCGAGTTCTGAACAGTGAAGGTCGAGAGGTTGATCGGGCTGTTCCGAGGGGATTAGCGTCGTCGGGCGCCGCTGGACGCCCGGGTGGACGGCACCGGGGCGCCGCAGCGGTGGGGGGGCGGACGACCAGTGTCCAGACGTCTGCGACCACCGCGAAGGGAGAGAGCACATGGCAGACCATCGGTACGAGGGTTGTTGTTGCTGTCCATTGCAGCGGGCCTGCTGGCGGCCGCCGGCTCCGCCGGAGGATCGACCGGTACCACCGGTTCCACGCGTGCCACGGCGCACGGTGTGGCCGGCGCGGCGGCCGCCGCTTGTCTCGCGCACGTCGCCGTTCCGACCCGCGTCTACTACGCGGGCGACTGCACCGGCCACGACGAGCCCGAGCTCGACCCGGTCTCCTCGGCGCGACACTCGGCGCTGGACGTGACCTGGCACGTCGCTCTGCCCGCCGACGGCACGAGCAACGGTGACGAGCGTCGGCCCAACGTTCTGGTTCGGCGGCACCGTCGCCGATTCGAACCCGGCGCAAGCTCGGCGAGCGAAGGCTTCCTCGAGCTCAGATCTACCCCGACTCGCGCCTCACGGCCTGCACGACGCGGGCGGCTTCTTCGTGCACCACGAGGCCGGCACGTACACCGCGTGCTCGCCCGTGTGGTCGCTCGCGCAGCGAGGGGGCGACATCGAGAGCCGGCGGCGTTCAACGGGATGCTCGGTGAACGCCGGCCGGCACCGGCCCGCTCGTCATGCACGGCCGCGACGTCGTGGACGTCCACATCTGGGCGCCGTCGATGCAGCGACGCCTACCGCGAGCAGGTCGCCGACGAGACCACCGGCAGACGTCGGCGTGCTCGTCCTCGTCAGCCCGACCGACGGTCCGCTGACGCCGCCGTTCGACACCAACGAGATCGGCAACGCGCTCGACTGGGGCACGTCTGGGACACGCCGATGGCGTTCGTCTACGAGATCGGCCACGCCGACGAGCTACGGCGCGCATCCCGGCGAGTTCTGCATCCCCGGCCAGGCGTTCTGCGGGTCGTTCAACCACGACGAACTGGGCCGGCCAGCAGCCGCTGCGGATCTTCGACGTCGACGTTCGGCGACGGCTCGCATCCGCAGCACTGGGCGGCGGTCTCGGACACGGGCGGCAAGGCCGAGGTGCTCGGCAAGTCCTTCGTCGGCCCGACGACCTGCGCCGGCTACGGCGGCCCGAACTGCATCTACCCGTGGTTCTCGTGGGACGGCCAGGCGTTCAACTACGGCGTCGACTACCCCAACACCGTCGACAACCTCGGCGGCGCGGCCCAGTTCGCGCCGCCGCTGCCTGCTCGGAGGCGGTCTCTTCCCCGGGCCGACGTATCTGCGACACGATCCTGCGCTAGACGATCGATCCGCGCGAGAGGGGTGGACAGCGATGTCGTCCATCTCTCTCGGCGGTCACGGCCTCACGGAGCGGCCCCGGAGTCGAACCGAGCCAGCGTGGGGCTGCCACGCCTCACCGGCTTTGAAGGCCGGCTGGGCCACCAGGCCCGGCCGCTCCAAGCGGGCCATTCAAGCAGAGGTCGGATCACTCACGGCGCGAGCGGCGGAGCGTGCGCACATCTCCCCGCCGGATGGTCACGCCGTCTGCGTCGAACCGCTCGAGCAGCAGTTGGGCCGCTCGGCGTCCGACCCCGAGCGCATCGCGGAAGGCAGCGAGCGTGATCGGGTCCAGCGTCCTCAATGCGTCCCGCCCGCGGTCGTAGAGCGCGGGCGAGACCGCGAGACCGTCGCCGACGCGGCGCAGGCGCCCGTGCTCTTCGAGGTACGCAGCCAGGTCCTTGTCGTCGACGCGGACGACGTCGTCGTGCTCGAGCTCCAGCTCGAGCACGTGGGCTGCATCTTCGCGGGCACCGAGCGATGCGCTCGCCCCTGGCAAATACGCCTTGGCGCCCCGCCGTTCGATCTCGAGCCGGTTCAGGACGTGTGGCGCCCACGGCTCGGATGGGAGCAGCTCGGCGAGCGGCAAGCCGGGATCGAGCGGGCTGGCTTCGCTTCGCTCGGAGAGCCGGCGATGCACGTCGGCGCGCAGCGACGTGAGCCAGGCGGCGGAGAAGTAGTGCTCGCCGGCTGCCTCGACACCGGCGAGCCCCTCGGCAAGCTCGCGCGGCTCGAGCAGCCCTCGTGCCTGCAGCTCGGCGCCGGTGACGGGCTCGTCGACGAGTGCGCCGACGATCTGTGCGGGGTCGCCGTGCTCGAGCAATCCCAGCCGCCCCGGGTCGAGCCCGCGGGGCGGCGCGGGGTCGAGGACCACACCGCCCGCCACGGTCGTGTGCGTGCGAAGAACGAGTCTGTCGCCGCGCGCGGCGACGACAGGCTCTGACAGCCGGAGCTGCGCGTAGTCGCCGGCGCGCGCGACCCGCGCCTCGACGGCGTTCGTCCCCAGATGGACCGTGACCGCCGCAGGCACCTCGTCGAGCACGTCGAGCTTGACGTCGAGGCGATAGGAGACGGGGTAGTGACCGGGCGCGACGAGCGCGTCGCCGCGCCGCACCTCATGCCGCTCGAGCGTGGGGAGGTTCACGGCGACGCGCTGACCCGCCTCCGCCCGCTCGACCGCCAGGTCGTGGACCTGGACACTGCGGATCCGAACCACTCTCCCCGCGGGCTCGAGTCGCAGCAGGTCGCCTCCGCCGACCGTGCCCGACCAGAGTGTCCCGGTTGCGACGGTGCCCACTCCGCGGAGGCTGAACGAACGGTCGAGATGCAGGCGTGTCGCACGCGACGTGCTCCGCTCCTCCACCTCGACCCGCGCGAGGGCCGCTCTCAGCTTGTCGAGGCCCGTTCCGGTTCGCGCCGAGACCGCGACGACCTCGGCGCCGGGCACCAGTTCGCGCGCCTCGTCGAGCGCGAGCTCGAGCGTCTCCGCGTCGACCGCGTCCGCCTTCGTCACGGCGACGACACCGCGGTCGACGCCGAGCAGGCGAAGGACCGCGAGATGCTCGTGGGTCTGCGGTCGAGCACCCTCCTGCGCGTCGATGACGAGCAGAAAGAGGTCGATCCCGGTCGCGCCGGCAATCATCATCCGCACGAATCGCTCGTGCCCGGGAACGTCCACGAGCGACAGGCGCCGACCTCCGGGCAGCTCGAGCGGTGCATAGCCGAGGTCGATCGAGATGCCGCGCCTCTGCTCCTCGGGCAGCCGGTCCGTGTCGCGCCCGGTGAGCGCCCGGACGAGCCAGGTCTTGCCGTGGTCGACGTGGCCCGCCGTACCGACGGTCAGCGGCATGCGAGAACGACTGCCGCGACTGCGTCGATCTCGTCGTCGGCCAGCGTGCGGCAGTCGAGCAGCAGCCGGCCGTCCCGCACGACGCCGATCAACGGCGGCTCCGCGGCGCGGACCGCGGCCGCGAGGCCCTCTTCGACCGCGCAGGCGAACGACGGCAGCTCCGCGAGAGGCAGGGCGCCGCCGCCGACCCGCGCGACCGTCTGCTCGACTTCGCCGCCGACTGCGGCGGCGAGCCGCTCGGCACGGGCGCGGACGGCCCCTTCGCTCTCGCGGAGCATCCGCAGCACCGGCACCTCGCGTAGCGCACGGTCCGGCTCGAGGTAGGCGAGGAGTGTGCCCTCGAGCGCGGCGAGACTCAGCTTGTCGATCCGAAGCGCGCGATGCAAAGGATGACGGCGCAGTTGCTCGACGAGGTCGGCGCGGCCGACGACGATCCCCGCCTGCGGGCCGCCGAGCAGCTTGTCGCCGCTGAAGCAGACAAGGTCGGCGCCGCCGGCGAGCGAGTCGTGGGCCGTCGGCTCGTCGCCGAGATCGACGAGCGCCCCGGAGCCGAGATCGTCGACCAGCGGCAGTTCGTGCCGCCGGGCAACGGCAGCGAGGTCGCTCAGGCTGGGCTGCGCTGCGAACCCGACGACGCGGAAGTTCGACTGGTGCACGCGCAGGAGCAACGCCGTGTCCGCACCGACCGCATGCTCGTAGTCGGCGGCGGTCGTTCGATTCGTCGTTCCGACTTCGACGAGCACTGCGCCCGAGCGCGCGAGCACGTCGGGAATCCGGAAGCCGTCGCCGATCTCGATCAGCTCGCCACGGGAGACGACGACCTCACGGCGCTCCGCCAGCGCGGCCAGCGCGAGCAGGAGCGCGGCCGCGTTGTTGTTGACGACGAGCGCGGCCTCGGCGCCGGTCAATCGTCGGAGGACGGCGGCCACGTGATCCTGCCGCGAGCCGCGCGCGCCGCCGAGGAGGTCGAGCTCGAGGTTCGAGTAGCCCTCGGCGAGCTCGGCCACACGCGCCGCGGCCCGCGGGGAGAGCGGCGCTCTGCCGAGGTTCGTATGGACGATCACGCCTGTTGCGTTCAGCACCCGCCGGAGGGAGGGCCGCCTGACGGCGAGCAGCCGGTCGTGGACCCGCGCCGCGAGATCGCCCGGCTCGAGCCCACGGCGGATCTCGAGCCGGGCCTCGGCCAGCACTTCGCGCGCGGCGTCGACGCCGAGCGGGTCGTCGGCCGTGCGGGCCAGCTCGTCGACCGACGGCAGATCGCGCAGTTCCACGAGAACACGATACGTCCCGCCGAACGGCCGGAGTCATTGCTTCACTGTCGGGGTGAAGCGTGTCGTGCTCGTCTTCGGCGGGCTCGTCGTCGCCGCCGCGATCGGGTCTGCCGTCGCGCGCGCGATCGAGTACCGCGGCGCCGCCAAGCCCGGCGTCAGCGTGCTCGGGATCGACGTCGGCGGGAAGTCGCGGGCCGAGGTCGAGGCCGCGTTGCGTAGGTGGGGCCGCGAGCCGGTCATGATCCGGGCGGGCGACCGGTCGTACCACGTTCCGCGCGCCTGGCTCGTCTCGGTCAACGTTCCGGCGACTGCGACACGCGCGCTCGACGCCGGGTCACCGGTTGCGCTCGTCCTGCCGCTCGACGATCACGTCCGGCCGGTGCTCGCACGGGCAGGCGGGGCCGGCGACGTGCTCGCGCAACTCGCGCGCTCCGAGTCGGCGCCGGTCTCGGCCGGGGTCTCGCTGCAGGGCACCGAGGCTGTCACGACTCCGGCGCGGTTCGGGCGGAGTCTCGACCGGGCGGCGCTGCTCGACCGGCTTGCGGAGGACTCGCGCGTGATCGACGCGCCGTTCGTCCGCCTGGCGCCGAAGATCCAGGACCCTGCGGCGCGCAGCGCAGCCTCGACGGCGAACGTGCTGCTCGCGCAGCCGGTCTCGCTCGACTATCACGGGGCGCGCCTCGGGGCTCTCTCCGAGGTGCAACTCGCACGCGCCTTGCGGGTCAAGCCGCAGAAGCATCGGTTCGCGGTCGGGTTCGATCCCGACCGCCTCGCGCACGTCGCACGTCCACGGCTCGGCCGATGGCTCGTTCGCGCGCACAACGCCCAGTTCGCGGTCACCGGGAACCGGGTCAGCGTCGTGCCGTCCCGTCCCGGCCGTGACGTCGACGCGCAGCGGCTCGCCGTCGCCGTGACCGCGGCGGCGCACTCGGGCCACGTGGCACAGGTCGAGCTCGGCGAGCGCGAGCCCGACCTGACCACCGACAAGGCCCAGACACTCGGCATCAACCAGAAGCTGGTCTCGTTCACGACGCAGATGGGCGAGTCGTCGTCGAATCGCATCCACAACGTCCATCTGATGGCCGATTTCATCGACGGGACGGTGATCGAGCCCGGCGAGGCGTTCTCGTTCAACGACGTCGTCGGCGAGCGCACGGCAGAGCGGGGCTTTCTCGAAGGGCAGGAGATCATCGGTTCGCTCGTGCTGCCCTCGATTGGTGGCGGCGTGTGCCAGACGGCGACGACCCTGTTCAACGACGCGTTCGAGCTCGGGCTCCCGATTCTCGAGCGGACGAACCACAATCTCTATCTGTCGCACTATCCGCTCGGCCGCGACGCGACCGTGGCGTGGGGCGGGCCGGACTTCAAGTTCCGGAACGATCTCGACCACGGGCTCCTGATCAAGACGTCGTACACCGACTCGACGCTCACCTTCACGTTCTACGGGACGCCGGAGCACCGTCGTGTCGTCGCTCACACGGGGCCGCAGGTGAACTGGACGCATCCGGGGATGAACTACGCCGTCGATCCCTCAGCGCCGCGCGGCTCTGTCAAGGTGGTGCCGGGAACCGGCGAGCTCGGGTTCGACGTCACCGTCGACCGGAAGGTGTACGCCGCCGACGGAAAGCTGATCCGCGCCGACAGCTTCAGGTCGCACTACATCCCGGACAGCTCGACCACGGTCTACGGTCCGGGCCGTACGCCGCCGGGGCCGTACTTCGTGCTGCCGTCCTCGGTCTAGGATTTCGCGGCTTCGCGCTCGGCGTAGCGCGCGACCACCATTGAGACGACCTCTTCTGCGTCGTCCGTGACCTGGAGCAGGTCGAGGTCGTCCGCAGCGATCATCCCGTCGGGGAGAAGCTCTCCGCGGATCCAGTCGAGCATCTCGCCCCAGTAGTCGGAGTCGAAGAGGACGACGGGGAAGTCCTGAATCTTGCCGGTCTGGATCAGGGTCAGCGCCTCGTAGAGCTCGTCCAGCGTTCCGAAGCCGCCCGGGAAGATGACGAAACCCTGCGACGGCCGGACGAAGCAGACCTTGCGTGCGTAGAAGTGCTCGAAGGTGTACGAGATGTCGCAATACGGGTTCGGACCCTGCTCGTGCGGCAGCACGATGTTGAAGCCGACCGAAAGCCCACCGGCTTCCTGCGCGCCCCGGTTGGCTCCCTCCATCACGCCGGGTCCGCCCCCGGTGACGACCGCCCAGCCGGCCTCGGCGAAGCGTCGGCCGACCGCTCGCGCCGCGTCGTACGGCGCGCTCCCGGGCGAGACTCTGGCCGAGCCGAACAGCGCAACCGCCGGACGGTCGATCTCGGCGACCCTCTCGAAGCCGGCCCTGAACTCGGCCGCGATCTTCGCGACCGAATCGTCGATCTTCGAGGTGCCGTAGTCGAGGATCCGCCTGTCGTCGGTCACGAAACGCGGCTGCGCGGCACGTACGACGCGATCATCCCGAGGATCAGCGCAGCGGCCGTCCCGAAGTACAGGATGTAGGTGATCACGGCCTTGTCGCGCCCGCCTGCGACACGAAGCCATTTGGCCGAGCGCCAGATTGCGCCGCCGTCGAGGATGCCGATCGGGATCAGGTTGATCAGGTTGAGGAAGAAGCCGAAGTACGCGAGCGCGAGCAGCAGATCTGAGCCCTGCGAGCGACCCGCGAGGTAGAAGACGAGCGACGCGACCCCGCCGAGGATCGGCCCGGCGAGCGCGATGCGCGCCGTCTGCCACGGGTTGCCGCGCGTGTACTGGACATAGGCGCCGAGGAACGGGATGAAGACCGGCAGCTTCGGGTTCAGGCCCTCTCGCTTGGCCTCGATGAAGTGCCCGAGCTCGTGGAGCAGGATCAGGAGCACGATCCCGACCGCGAACTTCCAGCCGAAGAAGAGCGCGTAGGCCCCGACCGCGATGAAGATGCTCCCGAACTTGAGGAGGATGAACGAGTACTTCGCCAGCGCGATGACGCCGGCGATCAGCGGCCCGACCGCGCGCCGGAACGTCGCTCTCCAGTCGCGCCCCTGGCGGATCGGGTTGTAGTTCTGCAGGTCGTCGGTCATGAGTCTCGGTCGTGCCTCGCAGTCAGGGTAGACCGTCGCAATAGGTAGTCGCCTCCCGCCGCGCCGGATGCGCCGTCAGGCGGATCGTGCCCTTGGGGTCGCCTACGAGCCCTGTCCGATCCACTCTTCGCCGTCGGCGTAGACCTCCTTCTTCCACAGCGGGGCGCGCTCCTTGAGCCGGTCGATCGCGTCTCGGCAGGCGGCGAGCGCGTCCGCGCGGTGGGCGGCCGAGACGCCGATCACGACCGACGTCTCGCCGATCGCGACGCGGCCCGTGCGGTGGTGGATCGCGATCGCGCAGAGGTCGTACTGCTGCTGGAGCTCGGCGGCGATCTCCTCCATGACCGACTCCGCCATTCCCTCGTACGCCTCGTAGTCGAGGTGCACGACGTTGCGCCCGCGAGATGCCTTGCGCGTCGTGCCGGTGAACGTGGCGATTGCCCCGGCGCGCTCGTCGCGCACCTCCTCGACGACCCGATCGAGCGAGAGCGGCTCGTCGCTCAGTCGGAACGCGCCGCCCGAGACCGGCGGGATGAGCGCGACCTCGTCGCCCTCCGCGAGTCGCTGTGAGCGTTCGACGTAGCGCTTGTTGACGGCATAGAGAATGCCGTCGGGCTCGTCGCCCAGGCCCAGGGCCGGCCACACCTCTGCCACCGTCGCCGCGCTGATCTCGCGCTCCTTCCAGCCCGCGCGCTCACGCAGGCCGGCAAAGAGGCGGACGCGGACGGTCACGCAGTCAGCGTAACGGCGTCCTCGAGCTGGACGGCGATCCGAAACGGGGCGCCGGTGACGAAGACCTGCTCGCCTTCGGGGCCTATCGGCGCGGCGAAGGTCGAGACGACGGCCGAGGCCGCGAAGAAGCCCAGCACCCGTGCATCGCCGCTGCCGACGTTGCGCAGCGCATGCGGGGCCATCGGTGGGACGACAGCGAGCTGGCCGGACCGAAGCGTGCCCGTCTCGCCGTCGACGGATGCCTCGACCTCACCGCGCAGGACGACCAGGAGCTCCTCTGCGCTGTCCGTGTGCTCCGGCACCTCGCCGCCTGGCTCGAGTGCGATCCAGACGGTCGCGCTGGCGGCCGTCCCCGTCGCGCTGTGCACCGGAAAGGCGACGGCCCGCGCTCCGCCGGCCGGCTGGGTCTCGATCTCGTTCAAGTCGACAACCTGCATGTCGGTCTCCCTTTGATTAGACAACGCTGTGCACCGATTATGGGACCCTGTCGATCGATTGTCAAATTCGCTATACGATGATGTGCATGGAAAAACGGCAGTATCGGATGAAGGCGCGAGCAGATCGCCAGGCTCAGACGCGCCAGCGGATCATCGAGGCTGCGGTCGAGCTGCACACGAGCCTCGGCCCCGCGCGGACATCGATCAGCGCAGTCGCCGAGCGCGCAGGCGTCCAGCGGAACACGTTCTACGCCCACTTCGCTGACGAACTGTCACTCCTGCGCGCGTGCACGCTGCACTGGCGCGCGACGCATCCGTTTCCGGCCTCGGCAGCGTGGGAGCCCATCGGCGACCCGGCACGCCGCCTCCGCCGGGCGTTGACCGAGATCTACGCGTGGTACGAGTCGGTCGAGGCCGAGTTCGCGCTGTTCGTTCGCGATGCGTACCTCTCGCCCGCGTTCTGGCAGGAGCGCACCGACGCGATGGCGGAGCTCGCGCAAAGCCTGGCCGCGCCGTTCGGGCGACGGCGGGCGGTCGTCGCCGCAGTCGGACACGCGCTCGACTTCGAGACCTGGCGCTCGCTCGTGCGGCGCCAGGGCCTTCCGGAGGCCGAAGCCGTGTCCGCGATGGTGCAGCTCGTCGCGGCGGTGAGTCGGCCGACGCGGTCGTGAGCATACTTCCGCCGTGGCGGCCATCGACCATCGCGAGACGGAGTCAGGGATCGAGGTGAAGCCCGTCTACACCGCCGCCGACGCGGCGGGCGGTGCAGACCTCCCCGGCGAGTATCCGTACACCCGCGGCCCGTATCGCGACATGTATCGCGGCCGTCCGTGGACGATGCGGCAGTACGCGGGCTTCGCCTCCGCCGAGGAGTCGAACGCTCGCTATCGGTATCTGCTCGAGCGCGGACAGACGGGGCTCTCTGTGGCCTTCGACCTGCCGACGCAGCTCGGATACGACTCGGACGACCCGAAGTCGCTCGGCGAGGTCGGGCGCACCGGGGTCGCGATCGACTCGATCGCCGACATGGAACTGCTGCTCGAAGGGATCCCGCTCGGTGACGTCTCGACGTCGATGACGATCAATGCCCCGGCATCACTGCTGCTGCTCCTGTACGAGCTGGTCGCAGAACAGCAGGGCGTTCCCGGCACTGCGCTGCGCGGGACCGTGCAGAACGACATCCTCAAGGAGTACATCGCCCGCGGGAACTACATCTTCCCTCCGCGGCCTTCGATGCGATTGACGACGGACCTGTTCGCGTACTGCGCGGAACGGATCCCGTCGTGGAACACGATCTCGATCTCCGGCTACCACATTCGCGAAGCCGGCTCGACCGCCGTCCAGGAGCTCGCGTTCACGCTCGCAAACGGCATCGCGTATTGCACGGCGGCGGTCGAAGCGGGGCTCTCGCCGGACGACTTCGGAGTCAGGTTGTCGTTCTTCTTCAACGCCCACAACGACTTTTTCCAGGAGGTCGCGAAGTTCCGTGCGGCGCGCAGGTTGTGGGCGCGCATCATGCGCGACCGGTTCGGGGCGACGAGCCCGAAAGCGCTTGCATTGCGTTTCCACGCGCAGACCGGCGGCTCGACTCTCACGGCTCAGCAGCCCGAGAACAACATCGTCCGCGTCGCGGTCCAGGCTCTCTCGGCGGTGTGCGGCGGTGCGCAGTCGCTGCACACGAACTCGTTCGACGAGGCGCTGGCGCTCCCGACGGAGCGTGCCGCGACGATCGCGCTGCGCACGCAGCAGATCCTCCAGAACGAGGCAGGCACCACCGACACCGCCGACCCGCTCGGCGGCTCGTACTACGTCGAGGCGCTGACCGACGAGCTCGCGGCGCGTGCCTGGGAGCTGATCGAACGGGTCGACGCCGTCGGCGGTGCGGTCGCCGCGGTCGAGAGCGGCTTCGTCCAGAACGAGATCGAGGGCGCAGCGTTCCGGTGGCAGCAAGAGGTCGAGCGCGGCGAGCGCGTGATCGTCGGAGTCAATGCCTTTGCCCTGGAAGCCGAAGCGCCGGTCGAGCTGCACGCGATCGACCCGGCGGCCGAGCGGCGTCAGTGCGAGCGCACGGCCCGGGTCCGCGCAGAGCGCAACGCCACCGAGGCCGAGACCGCGCTTCGCGGCGTGGCGGACGCCGCGACCGGAACTGCGAACCTCCTGCCGCCGATGCGCGATGCCCTGCGCGCCCGGTGCACGATCGGTGAGATCTGCGGCGTCCTGCGCGCCGAGTGGGGCACATACGACACCTAGTAGATGGTCCTAAAGGTTGGTGAGCAAGAGGCTCCGCCGCCGCGCGGGCCGTGGGCGCTCGCCTGGCGCCGGCTGAAGCGCGATCGTGCCGCTCTGGCGTGCGGCGTGTTCCTCGTCATCCTGCTGTTCGCGGTCGGCCCCGGCGCGCCGCTCTACGCGCGGATGATCGGGCACGGGCCGAACGATCCCTTCCCGTATGCGGTCAACGTCAAGCTGCGCCCGGCCGGGCCGATGACAGTCACCTGGAACACATCCCGCCTGGCCGACGCCGATCCGTACGCCTTCGAGCACAAGCCGCCGCCGAAGAGCACGGGCAAGACGCTGCTCCTGCTGGGCGCCGACAGCTCGCTCGGCCGCGACGAGTTCCTGCGGCTGCTCTACGGCGGCCGTGTCTCGCTCCAGGTCGCCGTCGGGGCGGCGATCGTCGCGCTCGTCATCGGAGTCGTGCTCGGGTCGATCGCGGGGTATGCCGGTGGCCTAGTCGACAGCGTGATCTCGCGGTTCACGGATCTCGTCATGGCCTTCCCGCTGCTGCTCTTCCTCGTCATGGTCGGCAGCGTCTTCACCTACGGCATCACTCGCTGGACGTTCTGGGGCGTTCTCAACCAGGGCGTCCTGCAGTTGATCCTGATCATCGGCGCGTTCACGTGGTTCTATCCGGCGCGGATCGCCCGGACCCAGATCCAGTCGCTGCGTCGGCGCGAATACGTCGAGGCCGCGCAGATGGTCGGTGCCCGCGACTCGCGGATCCTGCGCACGCACCTGCTGCCGCATCTCGTTCCTCCGCTGCTCGCGTACGGAACGCTGCTCGTCGCGACGAACATCATGATCGAGGTCGGCGTCACGTTTCTCGGCGCCGGCATCAAGCTCCCGACGGCGAGCTGGGGAAGCCTGCTCGCGGAGACGTGGGGGTCGATCTTGAGCCCGAACCCGTACAACCCTGCCGTCACGCAACCGTGGCTGACGCTGTGCCCGTCGATCGCGATCTTCCTGACCGTGTTCGCGCTGAACATCTTCGGCGAGGGGCTTCGCGAAGCGACGGATCCACGGAGCACGAGGTGAGCCGGTGATCGCCTATGCGTTGAGACGGCTCGGCGTCGCGATCGTCCTGCTCTGGCTCCTCGCGACGATCACGTTCGTGATCTATCTGAAGGTGCCGCAGGATCCCGCGGGCTTCCTGGTCGACATCCAGCACGCATCCCCGCAGCAGATAGCGAAGGCCCACCACATCCTCGGCACCGACCGTCCGGCGATCGTCCAGTACGGCAAGTACCTCGAGCGCGTCGTGCACGGCGATTTCGGGGTCTCGTGGGCGACCTTGAACATCTTCGGCGGCCAGGCGACCGGCGCGGCCGTCGGGCCGATGGTCTGGCACGCGGCGCTCGTGACCGCCTCGCTGCTGATCGGCGGCCTCGTCCTCCTGCTCCTGATCGCGGTGCCGCTCGGGACCTATGCCGCGACCCGTCCACGCTCGTTCTCCGACCGCCTGTCGCTCGGGATCGCCGTCGCGGCGATCTCGACCCATCCGCTCGTCGTCGGGCTGCTGCTGCAGCTCTTCGTCGGGAACAAGTGGCACCTGCTCCCGGCATCGGGGTACTGCACGATGGCCCACCCGTCGGCGGAACAGGTCAACGCCGCCCTCCGGAACGCGCCGAGCGGGGCGGCGGTCCCGTGCGGCGGGGTTGGCCAATGGGCCTGGCATCTCGTGCTCCCATGGGTGACGTTCGCCCTTTTCTTCGTCGCGCTCTACCTGCGCATCATCCGCGCGCGCATGGTCGAAGTGCTCGACGAGCCCTTCGTGCGCACCGCGCGCGCGAAGGGCGGATCGGAGCTGCACGTGATCCGCGCACACGCACTCCCGAATGCGATCGCGCCGATCGTGACGATGCTCGCGATGGACGCCGGGCTGGCGATCGGGATCGCCATGTACATCGAGACCGTCTTCGCGTTGCCGGGCCTGGGACGAACGCTGATCCGGGCGGAGGCCGGTCTGCAGGGCTACGACCTGCCGGTCATCCTCGCCGTGACGCTCGTTGCCGGCGCGGCGATCATCCTGTTGAACCTGGTTGCAGACCTCGTCGTCCTCGCGATCGACCCGACCCTCACACGGACCTCGCGGCGCGGGCTGTTCCGAATCGCGGGACGGACGGCATGAGGATCCTCGTCGTCTCCCAGATGTACCCGGGGCCGGACGACCCCGACCTCGGTTCGTTCGTCGCGCAGCAGGTCGAAGTTCTCCGTGCGCGCGGGCACGAGGTCGAGCTCGCCGTTCTCGATCGCCGGGCCGGCGGCAAGCGGCGGTTTCTCGAGCTGCGCCGCCGCGTCAGAGCCGCTGCGACACCGGATGTCGTCTGGGCGCACTTCCTCGTCCCGTCGGGGTTGTTCGCCGGAGAGGTCGACGCACCGCTCGTCGTCACCGCGCACGGCCGCGACGTGCGCAATGTCGGCTCGATCTCCGGCGTCGCGCCGCTCACCCGCCGCGTTGTCAGCCGTGCAGTCACCGTGGTCGCGGTCTCGGACTACTTGCGGCACGAGCTCGAGGAGCGTCTGCCGGCGGCCCGCGGAAAGACGGTCGTCGTCAACTCGGGTGTCGACCTCGAGCGGTTCGCCGCGGCGGCACCGGCCGCCGAGTTGGAACAGCCGGCGTTCCTGCATGTCGGCTCGCTCACCGAGCGGAAGAACGTCGTGCGGCTGGCCGACGCGTTTGCGCGGGCCGGCGGCGGCTCGCTGACGTTCGTCGGGGACGGCCCTCTTCGCTCCGCGCTCGAGGGCCGGCCCGGCGTGCGCGTGGTCGGGCGCGTACCGCACGACGAGGTGCCTGGCTGGCTGAACGCGGCTGCCGTCGTCTGCGGTGTCGCGTTGATCGAGCCCTTCGGCCAGTCGTTGCTCGAGGCGATGGCGTGCGGCCGGACCGTCGTGGCAACGCGGATCGGCGGTCCGCCCGAGTTCGTCCCGCCGGAGGCAGGCGTGCTCGTCGACCCGCTCGATGGCGGTGAGCTGGCGCGTGCGCTCGAGCTCGCCGCGGCGTTCCCGTCACCGAACGAGGCGGCGCGGGCCGCTGCCGCGGTGCACGACCTCACGACTCAGGTGACTCGGATGGAGGAGATCCTTCAGCAAGCCGCTCGAGGTCGGACAGCCTGATCTCGACGAGCGGGCGGATCGAGTCGCCGAGGCCGTGCTCCTCGGCGACCGTCAGGGCCTCCTCGTAGCTCTGCCGCACCTTGACCGGCGAGACGCCCTGCTTCAGGCGGTTGTCGCCCGTGATCAGCAGTTCATGGATCTTCGCCCGGGCTTCCGTTTCGTCCACGTGCATAAGCTAGTGCCGCATGGCGGGCAGAAAGGTGCGCGTTTTGATCGCGGACGACCACCGCATGTTCGCGGAGGCGCTCGGGGCGATCCTCGCGACGGACGGCCGGATCAAGGTCGTCGGTCAGGCCGGCGACGGGCGGGCCGCCGTGGAGCTCGCCGAGAAGCATCGTGCCGACGTCGTCTTGATGGACATCGCAATGCCGGTGATGGACGGCATCGAGGCGACGCGCGCGATCCGGAAGGACCTGCCGAAGACGGCAGTCGTCGTGGTCACCGGCTCGGCGGCGACCCGTGACGTCTCCCGCGCGCGCGCCGCCGGGGCGGCGGGCTATGTGACGAAGGATCAGATCGCGGGTGACCTCGTCCGCGCGATCCTCGACGCGGCCGGCCTGTCGTAAGACCGGCGCTACAATCCAGCCCGCATGCTGCAAGTCGACGCCGTCATCCACGTGCTCCTGGCGTGCTCGCTCGTGGGGCTGATCCTGATGCACTCCGGGCGCGACACCGGCCTCGCCGGCATGGGCTTCACGCCCCAGTCGCAGGGAGGGACGCACATCGTCGAGCGGAACCTGACCCGGCTGACGACGCTCGTGGCGTGTCTCTTCTTCCTGAACACGATCGTGCTCTTCCGCCTGCTCCAGTAGCCCTAGACTCCCGCACGTGCAGCTGGACGGGCTTCACCACGTCACCTGCGTCTGCTCCGACGCGCAGCGCACACTCGACTTCTATCGCGACGAGCTCGGCTTCTCGCTCGTCAAGAAGACCGTCAACTTCGACGACCCGCACAGCTATCACCTGTACTTCGGTGACAGGCGCGGCACGCCCGGCTCGCTGATCACGTTCTTCGAATGGCCGCGCGCCGAGGCAGGTCGGCTCGGCCGAGGCACGCTCGAGTCGGTCAGCCTCGAGTCGCCTGCCGTCGACTCCGAGCAGGAGCGGACCGATCCCGACGGGTTGCGTCTCCTGGTCTTTCCAGGGATCGCTCCCCGTCTCCGTGAGACGACGGTGATCGGAAACGCCGACCTGTACGCGGGGCTCTTCGCCGCGGAGGCACCGATCGGATTTGCGCCGCCGGTCGAGGAGCCGGCGCTGATCGGCCCCGGGACGACGCATCACATCGCGTGGCGCGCCGAAGACGACGTTCAACTCGGGCTCTGGCTCGAGCGGCTGGCCGAGCTCGGGCTGCGCCCGACGACCGTGCAGGACCGCAAGTACTTCCACTCGGTCTACTTTCGGATGCCCGACGGGATGCTGATCGAGATCGCCACCGATCCACCCGGTTTCACGGTCGACGAGCCGCCCGACGAGCTCGGGCAGGCGCTTGCGCTCCCCACCTGGCTCGAGCCCGAACGCGCGACACTCGAGCGGGAGCTGACTCCGATCGGCTGAGCGGCCGGGACGCCGCGGCTACACTGTGCGCGCTCTCAGGCGCTGGTGGCGGAATTGGTAGACGCGCTAGGTTGAGGGCCTAGTGGCCGCATAGGCCGTGGAGGTTCAAGTCCTCTCCAGCGCATGAAGCCGTCCCGGTAGCGGGACGGCTTTCCCTGACCGAGGAGCCGTGGCGCTCCTGTCCTTTCGTCGGCGCGCGGTTGACGGCGTCCGAAGGACTGTCTACCCTTCTGTCGAACACACGTTCGTCCCCGCTCACGACCTCGGAGGAGCCGCCCGGTGCTCACCGCCCGCCAACAGGAGATCTGGAACTACCTGGTCGAGTACGTCGACCGTCACGGCTACCCGCCGACCGTGCGCGAGATCGGTGAGCACGTGGGGCTTGCGTCGCCGTCCACCGTGCACGCCCACCTCGCCAACCTCGAGCGGGCCGGCTTGCTGCGGCGCGATCCGACGAAGCCGCGTGCGCTCGAGCTGCTCGGCCGCGAGCGGCACGAGGTTGCGGGCCGCGACGAGGTCGTCGAGGCACGGGATATCGCCCGGCTGCCGCTCGTCGGTCAGATCGCCGCCGGCGGGCCGATGCTCGCGGAGGAGAACATCGAGGTCTACCTGCCGATGCCCGCATCGGCGAAAGGGGACTTCCTGCTCCGCGTCAAGGGCGAGTCGATGATCGAGGCCGGCATCCTCGACGGCGACCTCGTGATCGTCCAGAGCGCCCAGGATGCGCGGAACGGCGAGATCGTCGTCGCGCTGGCCGGCGACGACGAGTCGACCGACGAGGCGACGGTCAAGACCTTCTACCGCGAGGGGAAGCGCATCAGGCTGCAGCCCGAGAACGCGGCGCTGGAGCCGATCTACGCGCCGTACGTCGAGATTCTCGGCCGCGTCGTAGGAGTGTTCCGGGAGCTCTAGGTGATGTCGGTTGTCGCGCCGCTGCATCGCACGCTCGACCAGGAGCTCGTTGCGCTCCTGCGCGGCGCCTCGCTCGAATGTCTCACCTGCGGTGAATTCGTCATGCACGCTCGGGGCGGCAGCGTCTTCTGCCCGGAGTGCGGAGCGCAGCTCGCCGACGAGGGCGCGCTCGAGGTCGGACTAGAATCCAGCCTGCAGGCCGGGTGACCGCGGCACGCTGCTTCGGCGGCGTGTCGAGGAAAGTCCGGACACCGAAGGGCAGGACGCTGGCGTGAGCCAGGCGGCGAAAGCCGACGGAAAGTGGAACAGAAAGGACACCGCCGACGATCGTCCTCGGACGAGCGCCGGTAAGGGTGAAACGGTGAGGTAAGAGCTCACCAGCGTCGCGGCGACGCGGCGGCTTGCCAAACCCCGTCCGGTGCAAGGCGAACAGGGCCCGTAGACGCTGCCCGCCGAGGGCCCGGGTAGCTGCACGAGAGGGATGGTCACCCTCGACAGAATCCGGCTTATAGGCCTGCTAAGGAAAGCCCTGCTCCGGCGGGGCTTTCTATCCTTCGTGGCAGGCGCCGGATGCTGGTCACTCGCGCGCGCGGAAGATTCCGCAGCCGCTCGGCGCCGTCGCCGATGCCTCGGTGCGGTGATCGCGGTAAGACTTCCGTGCTGGAATCACGAGCGAAGGGCATTGTGAAGAGGCGATTCCACAGGAGGAAACGCGGGAGCGTGGAGCGGAGCCCGGCGTGAGCGGCTTCGGAAAGGGAGTGCTCGGCTTTCTCGTCGCCCGGCCGCTGATCGCAATCGCGATCGCGGCAGCAGTCGTCGGGGTCCTCCTTCTCCAAGCCCACCGCCAGCGGACGCCGGTCACGCACCGCGAGCAGCGCGTGGGGCTGACAGACCAGCAGCAGATGCAGCTCGGGAGCGAGCAGTACGCGAAGACGCTTCGGCAGGACCGGGCGCAAATTGTCTCCTCGGGTCCCGCCTATTCGCAGGTGCAGCGGGTCGCCAGGCGGATCGAGGCCGTGGCCCGTCGCGACAAGCCGGCCTTCGTCTGGAAGGTGACGTTGCTCCGCAAGAACGAGGCGAACGCCTACTGCCTGCCCGGCGGCAAGATCGTCGTCTACACAGGAATCCTCCCGCTGGTCGTCAACGACGCAGGGCTCGCGACCGTGCTCGGCCACGAGGTCGCGCATGCGACCGCCGAGCACGTCGCCGAGCGAATCGAACGGCAGCACCTGACGAGGATTGCGGCGATCATCATCGCCGGGGGCGTGGCGTTCACACCGAGTCAATACGTTCACGTCATGGCCTTGCTCGGCGTCGCCGGCCAGGCGGCGTCGCTTCCGTTCAGCCGTTCACAGGAGTCCGAGGCGGACCACATCGGGCTGGTCTACATGGCGCGGGCCGGGTACGACCCACGTCAGGCCGTCGCGTTCTGGAAACGCATGCTGCGAGCGTCCAAGGGCAAGGAGCCTCCCGAGTTCGCAAGCGACCACCCCAGCGACCAGCACCGGATCGAGCGGATCAAGGGGTGGCTGCCCGAGGCCGAGCACGCGCAGGTGTCACTCCCGTCGGGCTGACACCGTCACGGCTCTGATTCGGTCGATCAGGATCTCACGCGGGAGCCGCGTGCTGGACTTCACGGACGCGGAAGGCGAGCACGATGTCCCTGACGCCGCGGATGATTGCGATTGCGGCGACCCAGGCAACCAGGAGGACGGCGCTGCGGCCGTAGTAGCCGGCTGCCCAGAAGCCCAGCAGGAGCTCGATGATGCCGCTGATCAGCTGGAGCCACCAGACCTCGATCTCGCGTCGAACCGAGATCGAGATGATGATGTCGAAGGTCCCGGCGATGATCAGGAAGAAGCTGAAGACCGCGGCGAGCGCCCTGAACGTGTCGCCGGGGTGGATGAAGGCGACGATGCCGGCGCCGATGAAGACGACCGCGAGCAGGCCCTGCAGGAGCTTCCACCAGCCTTGCGCCATGAACATCACCCCGAGCTCGAGCACGCCGGCCATGATCGCCACGATCCCGAACAGGATCGAGATCGCTGAAACCGAGCTGTAGTCGAAACGGAGCAGGATCACCGCTACCAGCGTCCAGGCGACTCCCGTCACCAGCAGCAACCACCATGGCGGTAGCACGCGCCCGAGCGTTCGTTGAGTAGCCGCGATCGAAGACATGTAGCCCTCCCGAGGTTCGACGTCACCGCGGGGTATATCGCCGCGTCCCGGGGGCGTCAATCGGCTCCGTTTGAGACCGACGACTGCGAGTCGAATCGGCTTTCGTCGCGCGCACACTCAGCTGCCCCATCTGTCACGATCTGGAGGCGTGGATACGAGCCGAATCGCAGCAGTTCCGGTCCTCGCGGATCTTCCTGCGGAGGAGCTCGACGAGCTCGCGGGCGCGATGACCGAGGTCGAGTTCGAAGCGGGAGCGCGAGTCGTCACCGTCGACGACTTCGGAACCGCCATTTACTTCATCCAGGAAGGAGAGGTCGAGGTCCTGACCGACGGCGTGACGACCCAAGCTCTGGCCCCGGCGACACGTTCGGCGAGATCTCGCTCCTCCTGACAGGAGAGCGGACGGCCACCGTCGTGGCACGCACGCGGATGCAGCTCCTGTCGCTTGCGGGGCAGGACTTCGAGCGCATCCGTGCACGTGTGCCCGAGCCCGAACGCTTGCTGCGCCACCTCGCCCTTGAGCGCGCAAACCGGTAGGGCCTGGCTCACACGGGTTCGTCCGTGCGCTGGAAGAGAACGTGGTCGCGCCAGCTCCCGGCGAGGTGCAGGTAGTTGCGGGCGAGCCCGATCCGTTCGAAGCCGTTCTTGAGGAGAACGCGCTGCGACGCGATGTTGTCGACCAGCGTCCCGGCTTCGAGCCTGTGCAGGTCGAGCTCCGCGAATGCGCGCTCGACCAGTTCGCCGACCGCCCGCGTGGCGAGTCCGCGCCCGTTGTGGTCGCCGCTGACCCAGTAGCCGACGTTGGCGCTCTGAAACGAACCGCGCGAGACGTTGGAGAGCGAGATCGCGCCAACCAGGACGCCGGCGTCGAGGATCGCGAAACGGAGGCCGTCGGGGTTGCGCGCAATCTCGGTCTGCGCTTCCAGCGTGAAGAATGAGTCCGGTCGATCGGGCTCGAAGGGCGCGAGGAACTGCCTGTTCGCCACGCGGAGCTCCAGGAGGGCCCGCGCGTCGCGGTCTGACAGCGGTCGGATGGTCTCCATCGGGACATCCTGACGAAGGCCCCGCCGCCGTCGCTGCTGGTATTCCTGTCGGCAGTGCGCGAGCCGACACGTCTGCGTGGAAGCCTGCGCGTCCGGCTCGCCGAGCTCGTGTTCGGGTTGTTTCTCTTCGCGGCGGGGATCGTGTCGCTCCTCGAGTCGCAGCTCGGGCTGTCGCCGTGGGACGTCCTGCACCAGGGCATCTCGGAGCACACACGGCTCACGTTCGGCGAGGCGAACATCGTGGTCGCGCTGATCGCGCTCGTCGTGGCCCGGCTCCTCGGCGCGCGGATCGGGATCGCGACGGTCGCGAACGCGATCCTCGTCGGAGCGTTCGTGCAGCTCCTCAGCTCGCGGTCGGCGGTCGCCGCACTCGCGGACTCGGCACTCCCGGTTCGGATCTGCCTCCTTGCGCTCGGGCTGGCCCTCATGGGCGCAGGCAGCGGCTTCTACCTCGGTGCGGATCTCGGCGCCGGGCCTCGCGATTCCCTGATGGTGGTCGGGGCTCGGCGGACTCCGTTCCGGATCGGCATCGTACGGGCGGCACTCGAGCTCTCCGCGCTGGCGGCAGGAGCCGCGCTCGGCGGCACGGTCGGGGTCGGCACGATCGTCGTCGCGGTCGGGCTCGGCCCGGCCGTCGAGCTGTCGCTCGGCTTGCTCGCACGCTCACCGCTCGCGCTCGATCGGCACGTCAGGCTTCCACCGCCGGCCCGACCGAAGGTGTCGGACACCGCGCCCGCGTCTGACTCGAGTCAGACTCGTGTCTGACACACCGAAGTGAGACCAGATCGTCGTGAGAGTGTGACGCGATCCGGCAATCCCAGGCGTGGAGCGGGGTCGCGCGGTGTCGCTCATACGATTTGCAAGTCAGAAGAATCTGGTTGACCGCCCTGCGCTTCGCGGCGTTCGGGGCCGCGGTGGAGTCAGAGTCACGTCTGACACGTGTCAGACGCGGTTGGGCAGTCCTCGTCTGGCTCCGACTTACGCAGTAATCCAGACTGGACTACTCCAAAGTGGAGTAGTAGATTCCTGGACATGGTCGCGAAGCAAGAGGTATCGGTCGCCCGGCTGACGACGACAGAGGCCGCCGTGCTCGCGCTGCTCGCGATCGAAGGTGAGCGCTCCGCCTATGACCTCGTGCAGCTCGTCGAGAACGCGATCGCTCATGTCTGGTCTCCGGCCCGGAGCGGGCTCTTCGCAGTGCTGCCGCGCCTCGCGCGCGCTGGGCTCGCGACGAG
Organism: uncultured Thermoleophilia bacterium; assembly: GCA_963846895.1. Taxonomy (GTDB): domain Bacteria; phylum Actinomycetota; class Thermoleophilia; order Gaiellales; family Gaiellaceae; genus PALSA-600. The sequence goes on from CAWJXR010000010.1 coordinate 88,731, forward strand.
CCGGCGCATCGATCGAACGGGCTCCCGGAAGCACCTCTACCGCATCAGCGCCGAAGGCCGCCGTGCTCTCGAGGCCTGGCTCGGCACCGTCGAGCCAGGCGCCCGCGACACGTTCTTCCTGAAGCTCCATGTCGGAGGGTTGAGCACCGTGGAGAACCTGCTCGAGCAGGTCGCGCAGTTTCGCGCCGACACGGTGGATCGCCTCGATGTGCTGAACGCGATCAAGCCGACGAACACCAATTGCGGCCACGACTGGTTCCACCGGCAGTTGCTCCTCTACGGGATCGCGCGTGCCGAGCTCGAGCTCGAGTGGGCAGACACCGTCGCGCGCAGGCTGAGGCGAGGGCCGCGCTGAAATTCCTTCTGCTTGTGACGTTGTGCGCGCTGGCGCTGGCCGGAAGCGCGCGCACCTCGCACGCGGCGGGCTCGGGCAGCTGGGTCGGCACCTACCGCCTCCCTGCGACGGCCGAGCCAGTCGCGCTGGCCGTTGTCGTCCACGGCCGGACGGCAACCGTCTCGCTCGGCCCGGGCCATCTGTCCGCGACACAGGTCCGAGTGATGTCGCGCGGTGCCGGCCTGCACTTCGCCGTGCCCGGGCTACCGTCGCACGTCGTCTTCGCGGGTGCCCTCGCACACGGGTTGCTGACGGGCACCGTGGCTCAGGGTCGCCTGCACGGGACCTTCGAGCTTCGCCGAGGCGGGTCCCCCGTGACGTCCGCGCTCGGGCTCTACCGGAGCCGCGGCGGTGCCGCGGTCGCCGTCATCAAGGCGGAGGGGCTCCCCGCCTGGCTCGTCGAGCTTCCAGGCGGCGCGACACACGGGTTGAGCAACGGGCTCACGACCGTCGGCCGGCGCCTGGGCGAGACTCGAGGCTATGGAACGCTGACGGCCGACGAGCGCGGGCTCACGTGGGCTCACGACGGCGGCGCCGTCCGGTACGAGCGCGTCGCGCTGCGCCAGCAGGAAGTCCGGATCGGCGGGCTGGCCGGGACGTTGACCATCCCGGACGGGCCGGGCCCGTTCGCGGCGGCCGCTCTCGTACACGGCTCCGGTGCCGTCGGCCGCGAAGAGTTCCAGACGTTCGCGGCGTACCTCGAGTCGATCGGAGTCGCCGTCCTGGCGACGGACAAGCGCGGTGTCGGCCAGTCGGGCGGCACATTCCCCGGCTCGCAGGCGACCGAGTCGGCGATCGGCGGGCTCGCCGCAGACGCTCAGCGCCAGGTCCGCTTCCTCGACACGCTGCCGCAGATCGCGAAGACCCGGGTCGGGCTCGTCGGCGACAGTCAGGCCGGATGGGTGATCGCGCTCGCCGCTGCGCGCGAGCGCGCCGTGCGCTGGGCCGTGCCTCTCGTCGGACCGACGACCACCGTCGGCGAGACCGACTACTTCACCCAGCTCGCCGGAGCCGAGCAGCGCCCGCCGAGCGGGACACGCGCAGAGATGCTGGCGGAGGTCAGCGCGCAGGGCCAGAGCGGTTTCGATCCCCTGCCGTCATTGCGCCGGCTGGCGGTCCCCGTCTTGTGGGTGTACGGCGACGACGATCGCAACGTCCCCACCGAGCTCTGTGTCGAGCGGCTTAAGGCAATCAAGCCTGGCCACGACTTCACCTGGGCAATGCTGCCGATGACGCACGCGCTGATCGATCTTCCGAACGGCCTCTACTCCAGCCTGCGACAGTCGCGCGGTTTCAACGCCGGGCTCTTCCCGGCGATCGGCGACTGGCTTCGCGCCCGCGCCATCGCCGGTTAGGCGAGCGCGTTTTGAACAGCGCAACTGCGTGAAACTCTTCGATGAGTTCGTGCGAGCAGGGCCGTCAGAGGTCAACACGACACTGGAGGAGACATGGGCAAGCTTGTCGTCACCGAATTCATCACGCTCGACGGTGTCATCGAGGATCCCGGCGGCGCTGAGAAGACCGAGCGTGGAGGCTGGGCGTTCCGGTTCGAGGGCGGCCCCGAAGCCGACGCGTTCAAGTTCAACGAGCTGATCCAGAGCGACGCCCAGCTGCTGGGCCGCCTCACCTACGACGGTTTCGCGCGGGCCTGGCCGACGATGGAGGGCACCGGCGAGTTCGGCGAGAAGATGAACGCGATGCCGAAGTTCGTCGTCTCGTCGACGCTTCAGGATCCGGAGTGGAACAACACGAGCGTCCTGACCGGCCACCTCGCCGCCGACGTCGGCGCGCTCAAGGAGCAGTACGACGGCGACATCCTCGTCGCCGGCAGCGCGCAGCTCGTGCGCTCGCTATTCGCCCACGACCTTGTCGACGAGCTGCATCTGATGGTCTTCCCGGTCCTCCTGGGCGCCGGCAAGCGGCTCTTCGCAGACGGGGCCGAACTGCCGCTGAAACTTCTCGACGCGCGCCAGACGGGGGCGGTCGCGCTCCAGACGTTCGGGCGCGGCGAGTGAGTCGTCCGGCTCGGCCGACGAGGCGACCAGGCTCACGAACGCGGCGACGCAGCGCGGGTCGAACTGCGTCCCGGCGCCCTCTTCGAGCTCCCGCAGCGCGTCCTCCTCGCTGAGCGATTCCCGGTAGGGGCGATCCTCGAGCATCGCGAGGTACGCGTCGGCAACCGCAACGATGCGCGCTGCGAGCGGGATCTCCCGGCCGACAAGCCCGCGCGGATAGCCGTCTCCGTCCCAGCGCTCGTGATGCGAACGCACGACCTCGACGACCTCCGGGTCGACCGAGGCATGCACGATGAGCGCGCCCTTGATCGGATGGCCGTTGATCTCGCGCCGCTCGTCCGACGTCAGCGGTCCTGGCTTCTCGAGGATGCGATCGTCGACGAGGAGCTTGCCCACGTCGTGCAGGAGTGCACCCGCGACGACCGTGCGACGGTCGATGTGCGTCAACTCGAGCCGGCGGGCCAGCCTGTCTGCGCACGCCGCGACGAGGATCGCGTGCCGATCGGGGTATTCCCTGCCCGTCTTCGACGCGACGACGCGGCGCGTGGCCGCGATCGGGAGGGCCGATTCGCTGTTCGCGTCTAGCTGAAGCGCCGTTGTCACGGCGTCCCCCTTTCGGGGGATGCGAAGCTGATCCTTCCGATGCCATGAAGTAGATTCCGGTTGATCCGTGGGGGCGGAAGGGCGGCACGAATCATTTCTGGGCTGATCTCGAAGGTACATAACCGCGCGTGACGCGTCGGGGTAGAGGACCGAATGCCTCTGTCCTCCTTGCGGCACTCCTGATCGGAGTCTCGCTGGCTGCGCTCGTCTGGGGCCTCGAGCAGGCCATACAGGCGACGATGCGCGCGCACCGCCGCACCGAGTTGCGAAACACCCTGCAGGAGGCGCGGCGCTTGCTCGTCGCACGCGGTGCGAACGCCGCGACGGCGGCATCGCAGCTCGCCGGGTCGAACGCGATCCAGTCCGCCTTCGTCAACCGTGACGTGTCGACGCTGAAGCGGATCTCCGACCGGCGGCCCGACGTCGGCTTCGTGCTCTGGAACGGAGCGACGCTCGGGCACAAGGCCGTACCCGGATTGGACGTGACGGTCGGCGTCTACGGCGGGGGTACTTCGCTTGGGCGCGTCGTGGTCAGCGGCTCACCCACCGCGGGCTTGCTCGACAGCGCGCGGCGACAGCATTCCTCCGTGGCCCTCTGGTACGCGATCGGCGACGGAGTGCGCGTCACCTCGCCGGCCCGGGCCGAGACCGACCTCGCGCGGGAGCTTCGCTCCCATCAGAGCGACACGCTGCCACTGTCGAACGGCCCGGCGAGCGCGGCCACCCTGACCGCCTTCACCGCGAAGCCGAAGATTCCGCTCGAGTGGTTCTGGCCGCTGCTCGCGGGGGTGGCCGGCACACTGGGCGCCCTCGCCTACTTCCGGCGCGCCGAGGACCGCAGGAGCTCGGAGCCCCCGCCGAAGACCGTGCGCGACGCCGTCGCACTCGTCGGCGAGACGCTTGCTGCGACGCACAATCCCGATGCCCTTCTGCCCGTGATCCTGCAGGCGGCAATCGAGGCGACCGATGCGTCGGGCGGGTCGATCTCGAGTGGAGAGATCGTCCTCGCCTCCCGGGGCGGAGCCGAAGCCAGCGCGCGGACGCCGATCGAGTTTCCGCTCAAGGTGGCCGGCGGCCGCTCGGCTGTGCTCGCGCTCTACCCGCCCGCGTCGGGGTTCACCGACGAAGCGCAGGATGCGGCGGCGTGGATCGCAGCTCAGGCATTGATCGCGCTCGAGAACGCGCACCTGCACGGCCTCGTCCAGCGTCAGGCCGTCACCGACGAATTGACGGGTCTCGCCAACCGGCGGCGCTTCCTCGCGCAGATGGAGGCTGAGCTGGCGCGGTCACGCCGGAGCGGCTCACCGCTCGCGATCGTGCTCGCCGACCTCGACGACTTCAAGAAGGTGAACGACAAGTACGGCCATGAGGCCGGCGACCGGACGCTGCGCGCGTTCGCCGACATCCTCCGTGAGGCCGTGCGCGACGTCGACCTGCCCGTCCGGCTCGGCGGCGAGGAGTTCGCGATCCTGTTGCCCGACACCGACCTCGCGGGAGGTGGGAACCTCGCCGAGCGGATTCGCATCACCCTCGCCGAGCGGAGCATCGAGAGCAACTCTTCGAGGATCCACGTGACGGCAAGCTTCGGCGTCTCGTGCTTCCCGCTCGCCGCCGCCGCCGACGACCTGCTCGTCGATGCGGATCGCAGGCTCTACGACGCCAAGCGACGCGGGAAGAACCGCGTCGAGGTGTCGTCGTCGGCGAACCACGCCGAATTCGCCTAGTTACGCGTAACCGTCCGGGGTCGTTGACACGATGACCCGGTGCGTCCGCTGCGGTTCGCCACCTTTGTCGCGCTCGCGTCGGCGGTCTTCGTCGCCCTCGGCCGTCTCTGGGTTCACTCCGTCGATGAGGGCTCCCCCGTTCCCGTCGAGCACGTCCTGCAGGCAGGGACGGGAGCTGTCGGCGTCGCGATCGCCGGTGTCGGTCGCCAGATCCAGCACTCGCCGGCGGCGGGAGACCATCGCCTGACGCAGGCTTCCGCGGTTGTCAAGGCAACGCAGGTGGGCCGTCGGCCGTCCCGGGTTGCCGTCGTCGTGCGGGTGGCCGCACCGGCAGTTGTTGCGCCCGCGCCGGCATCGGCCGAGGCTCACTCGGCCGAGCCTCCGGCACAGAAGGAGCCCCCGCCGGAGACCCCGCTGCCTTCGCGGCCGGCGCCGAAGCCGGCGCCTGCGCCGAAGCCCGCCCCGCCGGAACCGACGCCGCAGCCGACACCGCAACCGCCTGCCCTGCCGAAGCCGGCTCCGCCGCTACCGCCGGCTCCGGCCGACCCGGACCCGCCGCCGCCGCCGCCGCCGTCTGCGCCTCCCGTCGACGTGGCGCCTCCGTCTGCGTCCGATCCCGTCCCGGCCGAGATCGAGACCACCGACGAGACGCCGTCCACCGACCCGACGCCGCCCGGCGACCCGGCGCCTGCGCCTCCGTGCGGCGACGACGGCCGTCCGGGCCGCGGGCGCGGCGACCGGAACCACGACCACACCGGCCCCCCGGGCCGCGACGGCCGGCATCACGACGAGGGGGAGAGCGGCGACGAAACCGAGCACATAGACGGGCACGGTCACCATGGACTTGGTTCCTTCTAAGCCGGTCGAGGTCGAAACGGGTTTCCGCCGGCGGGGCCGGCGGTCGAAGGTCGGTGGCCCCGAGACCCTGACGCGGCGCCTCCGCCGGGAGCTCGAGCGGCAGACGCTGGACGGAGAGCCGATCCGCTTCTGCCTTCGCGGCGACCTCGGTCACGCTCTCGTCTGCCTGGAGGATCGTCTCCTGGTGCTCAAGAGCGGCTTCCACGCCGGTACGACGTTCGGGTCGATGGCCGCGACGATCTTCTACCGCGACGTGACCGGCATCCAGGTGCGGATGCATCTCGTCTCGGGTTGGATCGAGATCTCGTCCCCGAGCTTCTCGGGCCGCGAGAGGAAGCGGACGCGCCATCCGCGGACCAGCGACCGCGACGTCTACAAGCTGCCCAACTGTGTCCCGATCCATCGCATCCATCTCGCCCAGTACGACGAGCCGCTCGCCGAGCTTCGCCGCCTCGTCGCCGAGACGAAGGACGGCGTTGCCCGGGGCGGGGGCGGCGTCGTGGCGGAGCTCGAACGCCTGTCCGAGCTGGCCGATGCCGGGCATCTGGACGAGCACGAATACGCGCGCGCCAAGTCGGTCGTGCTCGGTCAGGCGCCTGTGGATCAGACCTAGGCTAGGTCTGAGGGTGCGGCGCCGCGTAGAGCACGTTCGAGTGTGTGGGCGTGAACGCGACGAGGTCGGCGTCGACGATGTAGCGGTGCGTCGCGAAGAAGCGAGGGTGGCACGCCTGGAGCCGCAGGATCTCTCTGCCGGTGTTTCGCAGCACGGCGAGGTCGTCCGCCGGGACGACGTAGTGACGTACGGCGCGGTACTCGAACAGGCCGTACGGCACCTCGAGCGTCATGTAGTCGCCGTTCCGGATGTCGTCGATGTGCGCGAACGGCGCGAGGTACGTCGTGCGATGGCCGGCGACGTAGATCAGGCGCCCCTGCCCGGGCAGCCCCGAGTCGGTGTAGTGCCCCGGCCCCTTCTTGAGACTCTCGTGGTCGGTCCCCTGCACGACGTAGATGTCCAGACCGAGGCGCCCGATCTTCAGCCGTCCGACAGGACCGCCCTGCGTGAGCGTGCCCCGGTACGCGCGTGCTGCGGCGGCGGCTTCCTTCCAGGCGACGGCCGGATCCTTCGCGGGCTTCGCCGGCAGCCGGCGTTGGAACGTCTTGCTCCGCACGACGTAGGCCGAGCGCAGGTGCTCCTGGCTGAAGTGCGCCTGGATCGCCGTGAACGGATCCTGCCAGCGCCAGACGACGATCACCCAGACGAGCACGAGCACCCCGGCGGTCAGGAGCAGCGTGCCGAGCAGGCGGACCGGCCGCCGCAGTCTCGAGCTCACCTGGTCAGTTCCGCGTGCCGAAATCGCAGGTGACGACGGTGACGGGCTCGTCCGCGTAGACGCCCGGGGCCGAGTCGGCGTGCACGGCGGAGCAGCCGACGTCCTGCCAGCTCGGATCGAGGATGTTCGCGCGATGCTCCGGTGACGCGAGCCAGAGTTGCACAACGCGTGCTCCGGCGATCTGCGGCGTGACCCAGAGGAGGTTCTCGCCTGCCGATCCGCGGCGGCCGAGGGCGTACCAGTGCCGGACCCGGCCCGCGAACGACCCTCCGTCGGCCGAGCGGTGCGCGAAGTAGCCGAAGCTCGCCATCTCGAGCGAGTGGGCGCGCGCGGCCTGCTCGAGCTCGTTGTTCAGCCGCAACGGCCGCAGGCCCCCCGCCGAGCGAACGGCGTTCAGCTGCCTGACGATCGCCGTCTCGAGGCTGCTCGGCCGGCCGGCCACGGCCGGGGCCGCAGCCAGGCCGAGCGCGAGGGCCACGAGCAGGGACGCAGTCGGGAACCGACGCTCCACAGCCAGATTGTCGGCACCGGTCCGGACGGTCTTGAGCGGGCAGGGACGCGGCTGTCGAGCACGAACACCTTGCAGCTGCGGCGGAGCCGGACAATGTCCGCCGTCAGAGGGGGCATGAGGCGCGTAGCCGCAGCCGAGGAGCCCCAGAACATCGTCCGGCTCCACCACCCACTATTTCATTTCCGGCGGTCGATGGCGAGTCCCGCCGTAGTGGGCTCGCGCCCGGACGCGCTCAAGCCGCCCACCGGCACCGCCGATAGCGTCGCTGGCGGCGCCGGGCTGACGGGACTGACGGCAATCACCCCCTGCCTACGCCGCCACCTTCCTCGATGTGCGCCAGGCGGTCAAGGCCTTCCGCCCGCGCTCAATACCCTCGTGGGATGAAGACTGGCCGAAAGGCCCCGCTGCCCTTCGCTCAGTTGAGCTCGGACTCGTAGAAGATCGGGTTGCTGACGAAGCCGCGGCGCACGGCGTGCTGCACGGCCTCGGTGCGGTTTCGAACTTCGAGCTTGCGGTAGATGTTCGAGAGATGGAACTTGACCGTCTGCTCGGCGAGCCAGAGCTCCTTCGCGATCTGCTGGTTCGAGAGGCCGCGTGCGAGCGCCGCGAGCACCTCCTGCTCCTTCGCCGTCAGCCCCGCCTCGGTCGCCTGCCGTGAGCTCGACTCGGAGGCCGTGACCCCGACCGTCTGGAACACGGTTCCCTTCACCACCTGGCGGAGCACGCCGGCGAGGTCTCGCGGATCGATCTGCTTGAGGATGAATGCGCTCGCACCGTTCTCGAGCGCCTGGGCCGCGAGTGTCGGCTCTTCCGACGCGGACAGCATCACGACCTTGACATTCGGGTCCCGGGCGCGAATCCGGCCGAGGCAGGCGATCCCGTCGAGGAGCGGCATGCGGACGTCCAGAACGACGACGTCCGGGGACGTCTCGGCCACGAGAGCAACCACTTTCATGGCGTCGGTCGTCGTTCCGACGACCTCGAAATCGCCATCCGCCTCGAGCGCGACGCGAACCGCGTCGATCATCAACCGATGGTCGTCAGCAAGTAGGACTCGGAGCTTCGTCATCCTTCTCCCGGCTACGCTTGTCCGTCGTTCGTCTGGGGCAGTGTGCCCGATCCGCACTCGGCCAGCGCGACCGCTCCCTGGTCCAAGCCGGGTGGTCCGGGCCGTTCCTGGGGGCGTTAACGTCCCCGTCGTGAGGATCTTCCTGCTCGCTCGCCACGGTGAGTCGCTCTTCAACGTCGCCGGTGTGGTCAACGGCGATCCGACGCTCGATCGCGGGTTGAGCGACGCAGGCCGGGCCGCGGCGCGCGCGCTCGGCGAGCAGATCGCGGCCGTCGACATCGACCTCCTGGTCACTTCGCGTTTCCCACGCGCCCAGGAGACGGCGGCGATCGCGCTCGGTGATCGCAAGGTCCCGCACATTGTCATGAACGACCTCGACGACGTGCGCATCGGCGAGCTCGAGGGCAAGACGCTCGCGGACTACCGCTCGTGGAAGCACGCCCATGCACGTACGGAACCGTTCCCGGGGGGCGAGAGCCTAAACGAGGCGGCCGCTCGCTACGCCGGCGCCTACCGCGCGCTGCTCGAACGTCCCGAGCCGGTCATCTTCACGGTGTGCCACGAGATCCCGGTTCGGTATGCGGTCAACGCGGCCGCAGGGTCGCCGGATCTCGACAGGCCGGTGCACGACATCCGCAATGCCGTGCCGTACATCTTCGGCGAGCGGGAGCTGGCGCTCGCGTCCGCCGGCATCGGGCGGCTGGCGGCGGGCGGCGCCTGATGCGGCTTTCGTCACACGGCCCGCGAGCGCGCGCCGAATTCCGGCGCGTGCTCGTCGAGTCTCAGATCGGGATTACCGAGTCGGAGCTCGCCCATCGTCGATCGCGGCATCAGTGGCTCCGTGCGCGGCGTGTCGAGCGCCGGCTCGCCGAGCTGCGCGGTCTCCTGCGTGACCTCGACGGGGCAGAGCGCACGAGGGCGCCGTCCTGGCTGCGTTCCCGCATCGTGTGGCGAGTCGTCAACGTGGCCTGGCTGGCGGGCGCAGTGCTGCTCACGACCGAGCTCGTCCGCCACGGCCTGCACACCGTCGCTGCGACCGTCGGGAACATCGGGATGCTGGCGCTCAGCCTCCTGTGGTTCGTGCTCGCGGTTGCGCGCGTGCCGTTCAGCGGGCCGGAAGAGACCGAAGAGGCGGGCCCGACGCATCCAGCGCCGCACGCGTGAGGGTCAATCCGATCAGCCCGGCCAGCAGCTCGAGCACCTGACGATCCTCCGCCGTGAAGCGCCGCTCGGCTCGTCCGTAGACCGTCAGCGCACCCGCGGTCGGCGCGCTCTGCGGCAGGGGGACGGTGAGCGAAGGCTCGGCGCGGAACTCCGCGCCCGTCGAGGCGATTCGGTCTCGATCCTGCAGGAAGATCGCAGCCGCGTCGGCGCCCGTCAACGCGCGCGCCTCCTCGACGACGCCGCGCAGGACACGGTCGACGTCGAAGCCGGGCAGGGCCGTCGCCTCCTGCGTCCGAAGCACCTGCGCGAGCACTCGTTGACCGGTCATACCGGCTAGATCGGCCTGTTTCCCCGCCTGCTTGAGCGGGAAAGTCGTCGCAGGACGCACAGGCGCGGTCGCGAACCCTTCGATTGGCGTCCGGCGAGTCGCAGTCCGGATCGCCGTTGCGGTTGGCCGGCGGACCCGATCCTCTCCCTCGGGGCCGCCGCGCCGCCGCGCCGCCCGAGCCTGTTACGAGTCGTAGATCGGGTTGTCGATGATCCCGCGCTGGTACGCGAGGCGAACTGCTTCGGTGCGATTCGCGGCATCGAGCTTGCGGTAGATGTTCGTCAGGTGGAACTTGACCGTCTGCTCGGCGACGAAGAGCTCCTTGCCGATTGCCTGATTCGAGAGCCCGCGCGCCAGGGCGTTCAGGATCGAGATCTCCCGGGCGGTCAGGCCGAGCTCCGTCGCCGCCGACACCTGGCCGGGGGCCGGCAGCCCGACCGAGTGGAAGACGCTCCCCTCCATCACCTGTCTGAGCGTCGAGGCGAGGTCGTCCGGATTCACGCTCTTGATCACGTAGGCGCTCGCGCCCTTCGTCAGCGCCGCCTGGATCACCTGCTGGTCCGACGACGCCGAGAGGATCACGACCTTGATCGCCGGATGGTCGCGCTTGATCTGCTCCAGCGTCGTGAGCCCGTCCATGCCGGGCATCCGCAGGTCGAGCAGGACGAGGTCGGGGCTGAAGCGGCGTATCAGCGGCAGCACCTGGTTGCCGGTCTGCGCCTCGGCGACGACCTCGAAATCGCCCGACTCCTCGAGCGCGCGCTTGATGCCCTCGGCGATCAGCCGGTGGTCGTCGGCGATCAGGACGCGCATCGGTCCCCTTCGAGTGCCGAGAGCACGGCTTGAGGCACCGCCACCGCGATGATGGCGATCAGCGAAGCCCCCGCGCCGCCGATCAGGAAGAACGAGCTTCCGGCAAGAGCGAGAGAGAATGCGGCACGTGCCATGCGGACCTTTCGTTCGGCATCGCGACCGTGGTCCCCTCCCCCTTTGGAGGGATTCGCAGTAAGGTGAGAACGGCTGTTTCCACGCATTGCAGGGGAGGGCAATGTTCCGTGAGCACTGGCGCGAGCCCCGTTTTTGGCTCTGGTGGGTAAGCAAAGGCGCACCCTCCGAGGTGCGTTGGACGCTGGGCCTGCTCGGGGTCGTCGGGGTGCTCGGCGGCGGATTTCTTGCGGCCGACCGGCTTTCCCAGGCGAACGCGGGCATCTCCCCGACCAGTGAGTTCACGTTCGTCACGACGATCGAGCGGAACGTCACGGTCCGCGAGCACGGCAAGATCATCGTCAGGCGCGTGCCCGTGATCCGCCGCGTGCTCGTTCGTCCGGTGACGAACTTCGAGACGCGGTTCGAGACCCGCGTGGTCAAGACCCCCGGCGGCATCCGGATCGTGACCCACCCGGTCGTCCGTTACGTGCCGGTGGTGAAGAAGACGACCATCACTGTCGCCGGGAAGAAGCGGGTCGTCACCAAGACGGTGCTCGTGCCGACGGTGCGCACGGAGACGAGCACCATCACGAACCAGCAGACGATCGTGAACCAGAACACCTCGACCGTCGTCACGGTCGTCGTCACGACGCTGCCGGTGACGGTCAAGCAGACGACCACGCAGTCGACGACGATCGTCACGACCCAGACGCTCCCTGGTCAGACGGTCACGACGACCCACACGGTGACCCAGCCCGTGACCGTCACGCAACCCGCGGTGACGGTCACGCTTCCGGCCACCACGGTGACGATCACCGTGCCCGGCACCGGCACGTAGAGCCGGCCCGACGGGCCATCTGTCTGGACGATGTAAACACGCGCACACGGCGCGTTTTGCCCCCACCAATGCGGGGCAGACGAACTAGCCAAACGTCTGTATGGTGGCGAGCGGAGACGTGTTGACAATGCGGGGAGGCATTGTCGGGGGATGAGTGTCAACGGGCAGGTGGCACCACGTATCCGCGTATCTGGGGGAGGGGTACCGAGTGGGGGAGAGAGGGACGGACGCCATGAGCCGCGCTGACGTGCTGCGGTCTCGGCTGGGCTTGAACGGCCAGTCCGCCGCGAACGGGGCGGATGCGAACGGGGACGTGGCTGTGCGGCCGACCTTCCTGGCGGTGATCAACGACCGTACGGTCGAGATCCTCGCGCACCGCAGAGGCTCGAGCATTGCAAAGCGGCGCGGCTGGCTGGTGCGTCGCGCGCTGCTGCTCGCAGACGTGACCGGGATCGTTGTCGGAATCAGTCTCGTGTCGCTGTACGACGAGCCGTCGGCCTGGTACGCGCTGCTCGCTGTGCTGGCGCTGATGCTCGGCAAGCTCTACGGCCTCTACGACGGAGACGAAGGAGACGCACACCACTCGACGGTCGGTGACCTGATCGGCGTCTTCCACGTCTTCACCGTCAGCGCGTTCCTGATGATCGTCGTCTCGGCGGCGTTCGGCACCACGCCCAACCTCGGTGCCGTCGTCGTGCTCTGGGCGAGTACGGGACTGATCGTGACCTTCAACCGCGGCATCGCCCGTGCGATCGTCAGCCGCAGCATCTCGTACCAGCAGAACGCGGTCATCGTCGGCGCCGGCGACGTCGGTCAGCTGATCGGCCGCAAGATCCTGCAGCACCCCGAGTACGGCATCAACGTCGTCGGCTTCGTCGACGCAAATCCGAAGGAGCCGCGGACGGACCTCGGCGACCTGACGATCCTCGGCACGCCCGAGGATCTGCCGCAACTCGTCTCCGAGCTCGACGTCGACCGCGTGATCGTCGCCTTCTCCGGAGAGTCGAACGAGGGGACCCTGGCGCTCGTCCGGGAGCTGCGCGACCGCTCGATGCAGATCGACATCGTGCCGCGCCTGTTCGAGGCTGTCGGGCCGAACGCAGGCATCCACTCGATCGAGGGCCTGCCGCTGATGGGATTGCCGTCGGTGCGGATCACCCGCACGTCGCGCTGGTTCAAGCGCGCGATCGACGTCGTCGTCGGCTTCGTGCTGCTCGTGCTGCTGTCCCCGCTCTTCGCCTTCATCGCCTGGAAGGTCAAGCGGAGCTCGCCCGGCCCCGTCTTCTTCAAGCAGCAGCGGCTCGCGATGGACCGTCGCCCGTTCACGATGCTCAAGTTCCGGACGATGTACGTGGGAACGGACGAGTCCGTCCACCGCGACTACATCCGCGACACCATGGCCTCCGCGGCCAGCCCGACCTCGAACGGTCTGTACAAGCTCAGCCGGTCCGATTCCGTCACGCCGTTCGGCAACTGGCTGCGGCGCACGAGCCTCGACGAGCTTGCCCAGCTGCTGAACGTCGTGCGAGGCGACATGTCGCTCGTCGGCCCGCGCCCGTGCCTGCCGTACGAGACGGAGTTCTTCGAGCCCTACCACTTCGAGCGGTTCCTCGTCCCGCAGGGGATCACGGGGCTCTGGCAGGTCGAGGGGCGT
>CAWJXR010000011.1:0-149988 GCA_963846895.1 uncultured Thermoleophilia bacterium
GGGGTGATGGGACGCTCCCCTTGGGGGCGCGAGCAGCGAGCGGTTCTGGCGCTCTTGCTGTTGAGCGCGAACCGCGTTGTCTCGCGTGAGCGGCTGATCGACGAGCTCTGGGGCGACGAGCCGCCCGAGACGGCGGTGACGACGGTGCAGGTGTACGTCTCTCGCTTACGCAAGCTGTTGCCTGAGGGGGGTCTTGCAGACCCGGCCGCCCGGGCTACGTGCTCTCGATCGATCCGGACGGGTTCGATCTCCTGCGCTTCGAGTCGCTGGTCGTGGAAGCGCGGTAAAGTGTGGACCTCGAGCACGCCTCGCAGCTCTCTGCGCGAGGCGCTCGGGCTCTGGCGGGGCCGGCGCTGACCGAATTCGCGGACGAGCCGTTGCCCGTCGCCGAGCCGGGCGCCTGGGAGGAGGCGCGGCTCGCCGCGCTGGAGCAACGGCTGGAGGCCGAGCTTGCGCTCGGCCGCCAGGCGGAGCTCGCCGGGGAGCTGGAGGCGTTGTCTCGGAAGCCGCACCGGGAGCGCTTCCGGGCGCAGCTGATCGTGGCGCTGTACCGTTCGAGCAGGCAGGCGGAGGCCCTGGCCGCCTACCGGGATGCCCGCGAGGCGCTCGACGAGCTGGGAATCGAGCCGGGCGCGAGGCTGAGCGAGCTGGAGCGGCAGGTGCCGCCGCAGGACGCCGCGCTCGATCTCGCTCCGCAAGCGCCTGTGTGCGGACGGGCGGGTGCCACTTCCCGGCCCGCTCGTTCGGAGCGCCGTTTCCGTTCGTCGGCCGCGCGAGCGAGCTGGCGAGCGCTCCGCTCGTTGCTCGAGCGCGCCGAGGCGGCGAGGGCAGCCTGGTGCTGCTCGACCGGCGAGCCCGGCGGCGGCAAGACCCGGCTGGTGCGCGAGCTCGCGCACACGGCCGCCGGCCGGGCGCGCTCGTGCTGTACGGCGCCTCCGACGCGGCCGTCAGGACGCCCGTATCAGCCGTTGCGGGAATGGCTCGCGTTTCTCCTGCGCGTCTGTGACCCGGAGGCGCTCAAGGAGTGTCTCGGCAGCGAGCGGTGGGCAACTGGCGCGGCTCGTCCCAGAGCTGGCGCGCGCTGACCGGCGTGCCGGCCGCCGAGGCCGGCGACGCCGAGGCCGACCGCTACCTGCTGCAGAGGGCGGTCACGGAACTGCTGACCCGGCTCGGCGCGCGCAGCCGCTGCTGGTGGTCGTGGACGACCTGCACTGGGCCGACACCGAGACGCTGCGCCTGCTCCGTCGGCTCGCACGCACCGCGCCGGAGTCGCGGCTGCTCGTCGTCGCCGCCTATCGCGACCGCGGGGAGGAGATCAGCCCGCCCCTTCGCGACGCGCTCGCCGACCTCGTCCGCCTCGACGGGGTGACGCGGCTCGCGCTCCGCGGTCTCAGCGCCGAGGAGCGTCGGCGCGTTCGTCAAGGCGTCGGCGGACGCGGAGGCGACGGCCGAGCTCGACCTCGGCGATCAGCGAGCTCACCGACGGACGCCGCTGCTGGTCTGCGAGCTCTGGCGCGACCTGCGCGAAGCGGCGGTGTCGAGGTCGCGGAGGCGCGTGCGACTAACCCGGCCGGTGGCCGAGGTACGCGGCCCCGAGCGGATCCGTGAGGTCGTACAGCAGCGGCTCCGCGACTCTCGCCCGAGACGGTCGCGATGATCGAGCTGGCCGCGGTGCCGGGCCGCGGTTCGAGCTCCGCCTCGCTCGCCGCGCTGCCGGCCCGACCCGGCGGCGCTCGCCGGCGGTCGAGCCGCCGTTCGCAGCGGGATCATCGAGGAGCTGCCGGAGCCGGCTGCCCACGTGCCGGTTCACGCACGAGCTCGTTCGCCGCGCCGTCTACGACCGGATCGGCGCGTCCGCCGGCCCAGCTGCACCTCCTCGTCGGCGAAGCGCTCGAGCGCGCTACGCCGCCGATCTCGACCGCGTCCTGCCCGAGCTCGCCCACCACTTCACCTCGCCGCCCCGTCGGCCGGCGCCGGAGCGCGCGGTCGACTACAACCTGCGCGCGGCCGAGGCTGCGACCGCCTCGGTGGCCTACCGCGAGCGGCGGCGAGGCTCTCGACGGGCGCTCGAGCTCGGCATCGCCGATCCGCGCGAGCGCGCCCGGGTGCAGCTCGAGCTCGGCCACCTCGACGACGAAGCGGCCGCCTGGCGGAATCCGATGTGCTCCTCGAACGCGAGCCTGGAAGCGGCGACCGCGCTTGGTGAGCCAGCCCTTGCGGCGCGCGCGCTCGTCCAGCGCTCGAACCAGAGGCTCGCGTCGGACCCCCGGTCAAGCTCGGCGGAGATCGTCCCGATCGCCGAGCAGGCGGTCAGGACGCTCGAGCAGAGCGACGATCCACTCGGTCTCGCCATGGCCGAGCAGCTGCTCGGTCACGCGCTCGGCCGCGAGGGTCGAGGGGTCGAGAGCCAGGCGGCGCTCGAGCGCGCCCTCGCTCACGCGGAGGCCGCCGGAGATCAGGTCATCCGCCGCCACATCATCGGGCGGACCGGCCGCATGCTCACCAACGGCCCACTTCTGCCGGTGACGCAATCCACCGCCTCGAGCAGCTCCGGGCCGCTCACCGCAACGAACCGATGCTCGACGCGGGGCTCCGCGCATGCCTCGCCCTCGGGTCCTCGCGATGGCCGGCCGCCCCGCCGAGGCGCGCGCGCACATCCGGGCGATCAATCCGCTCCTCGACCAGGCCGACCAGACAGATTTCTCCCTTGCGGAGCCGGTGGATGGTCGCCGGGGCGATGGAGTGGACGGGCGACCTGGCCGGCGCCGAGCGGGAACTGCTGGCCGTGTTTCTCAAGATGCGAGATGCGAGAGGCGCGGTACCGGAGGCGCGAGCGCTTCGGGTAGCCGCTGAGCTCGCGCTCCTGCTCTGCGACCAGGCCCGCTGGGACGAGGCCGCCGGATACCTCGCTTACGGCGAGGAGGTCGACTGACCCGAGCCGATCCAGGGCAAAAGCTACTCCTTCTACCGCTTTGCCGCCAGAGGCCGGCTTGCGGCGCAGCGTGGCGAAGCTCACCGAAGCCCTTCTGCTCGTCCGGCAGGGGGCCGAGGTCGCCGATCGGGGCACCCAGGCTGAACACAACGGCCGCGTGTGGGCCGCACTCGCCGAGGTAACCCGTGCCGCGGGCCGGACGGCCGAGGCCGACGACGCCGTCGCGACGGCCGTCGCCCTCTACGAGCGGAAGGGGAACGTGGCCGCAGCCGCCCGGCTCGGGCAATCGACTGGGCGTAGGCCGGCGGATCCTCCGGTACTGATCAGCTCGTACATACGCATCATCGGCGCCGGTGAGGGGCCGTGTGTCATCGTCATGACCGGCAGCCGAGCGGTCGGCTTCGAGGTGGTCTATCCGGTAAACGAGGTGGCGGCGAAGTACGGCGCGAGCGTGCTCGAGGAGACGTCGAAACCGGCCGACGCCTAGCGCGCTTCGGACCGGAGGAGCGGTCGGCGTACCTCGAGGGCTGGCTGCCGTAACGTCAATCCCGTCGCCTGCGCCAGTGTTCCCGAATGACCTCTGACGGACGTCGCCTCGACGATCGAGTTGCGTGTCCCGGAAAGGTCCAACCGTCCATCAAGCTCGACCCACGCGTGACAGCGGAAAGGGGTGCGACGTGGCTGAATGGGAGAAGCAGATCGGCGCCCTCAACCTGATCGTCGGCGACCTGGAACGCTCGAAGGTGTTCTATCAGGAGGTTTTCGGCACTGCCCCTACAGCACGAAGACCAGGACACGGCGATGTTCCGCTTCGCCGGCACATACGTCTTCTTGCAGCGCGGTGCAGCTCATCAGGACAGCCCGTCAGATGACGCACTCAGCCTGGCGCAGAAGGGGGTCGGGCAATTCTGTCATCTTTGTTGAGGACGTGGACGCGGTACGCGCCGAGTTAGAGCAGGCACAGGTGGCCACGATCAGCGGCCCGGCGGATCGTGACTGGGGCATGCGCACGCTCACCCTTGCCGATCCGGGCGGCTACACCTGGGAGATCACGCAAGAGTTGCCCAGCGGTTCCAAGCTCGTCGTAAGCCAGCACCCTCGGCTGGGCCAGCGTCCTCTACCTGACAAGTTGGGCCGGCTCACGGTGATCGCGTCGGCGGGGCCGACGTCTTCTCGTCTTGCCTGGAGCCTGAAAGCTCGGCGCGGATCTTCTCTACCGTCTCGTCGCTCACTTGCTACGACGTGTCGCTGCTATTCGATTCGGCCGGTGCTCGGGGCACCACGACAGCCAGTAGCTTCGACCGCCGCCACGGGCGCGCACGGAGTCAGGGAAGACGCGGCCGCAGCCGGGGCTCCGCGTCCGCGTCCCCGCACATATTGTCGAAGGCTGCTCGACGAGCTCGAGCTGCCGACGCTTCACGGCACCGGGACTGCGGTAGGCGTGGATCATCGCGCGGCGGATCCACGCCGCTTCGACTCTCGTCTGCCAGAACAGGACACTGCCACGGGTCGGCGTCTCGTACACGTCCAGCGCATCATGCTCTGCGTAGAGGCTTTGAAGGTCTAGCCAGCCCTGCTCGGCTGAGACGCGTAGGACGTCGTCGTCGACGTGCCGATGAATCGACCAGTCGAAGATCACGCCGCGCCAGTCGTCGATCAACGACGCGCGGACGCGGTCGTGGCGAGCCTGTACCTGCTCATCGTTGGCTTGCCACCTGAGTTGACGTCGCTCACCCACTTCTGTCTCGTGCCATAGGCCGAGAAAGCCGGTTACGGCTTGCTTCGCGTGGACGCGGCACAGCTGGCGCCAGCGATCTTCCCCCCACTGCCTCCAATTGACATCGCCGGGGTTGCAGCATCCTGGCCAATCGCAACCGCCACTTTTGCGGCTTGTCCCAGCATCGGGTGGTCTCCTAGCGCTATGAGCAGCCACGACAACACAGGATTGCATTTGAAGCGGCAGGAGTCATCGGCGCTGCTGGACAAGCCGGCCGCTCAGGCGTCGCTCGGCGGTATCTCGAGGGCGACTCTCGACCGGATGCGTCGACGAGGCGAGCTGGGCGTCGTGCGGATCGGAAGGCGCGTGTTCTTCGAGGCCGACGACATCGCGGACTACATCGAGCGGCACCGGGTGACCGCCCGATGAACGCGACGAGCGCCCGGTGTGGGCGCTCGAGGACATCGGGCTGGTGTCTCTTCGAGCGTAGCGGAGAAGGCGGCGAGCGCGACCTCCTCCGTCCCGCTGCAATCGTCCAGCCGACGAGCTCGCGCAGGACGTCGGTCGCCTTCGTCGCCACGTCGCGGACAACTACGGCCTGCTCCTGCTGGAATTCATCGCCGGCCGCGTCGAAATCCTCGACGCGCTCGTCCGGCCCACCGCCTCCGAGATCTACCGTGCGAATCTCGACCTTGGTGTCTCCGAAGATGTTGCGGTCGGCCGAGCGCTCGACGATGTCGATGTCCGCGCCTGCCATCTGCGGCGAGTGCTCAGGATGGAGCGGGGCGCGTGACCGAGACGTGGCCGGATCCTCTTCGTCCCGCGGCGTTTCACGGGCTGGCCGGCCGGATCGTGCACACGATCGAGCCGCACAGCGAAGCCGACCCGGCCGCGCTACTCGTGCAGCTGCTCGTTGCGACCGGGAACGCGATGGACCGGGCCCGTATTTCACCGTCGAGGCCGACGATCATCACGCCAACCTAAACGTATGCCTGATCGGTGACACTTCCAAGGGCCGCAAGGGTTCGAGCTGGGGGCACATCCATCGGCTGGTGAAGAGCTGCGACGCCGCCTGGGTGGACCGGATCGAGTCCGGGCTGGTCAGTGGCGAAGGACTCATCTACGCGGTACGCGACGCCACGGACGACGACGATGGCGTTAGCGACAAGCGGCTCCTTGTCATCGAGCCGGAGTTCGCGAACGTGCTCCGCGTCTTCGAGCGGCAAAGCAACCGGCTCAGCGCCGTCGTCCGCGATGCCTGGGACGGACGACTGTCCGCGACCTGACCCGCAACACCGCCGCCAAAGCGACCGGCACGCACATCTCGATCATCGGCCACATCACCGCCGACGAGTCGGCAGCGGTACCTCGACAGGACCGAGATCGCCAACGGGTTTGGCAACCGCTTCCTTTGGGTCTGCGTTCGCCGCTCCAAGTCGCTCCCCGAGGCGGCCAGATGGATCGCGTCGACGTCGGCGTGATCGTCCACCAGCTCGCCGACGCGTTTACGTTCGCACGCAAGAACGGCCAGATCGAACGCGACGAGGAGGCACGCGACCTCTGGCATGGCATCTACGACGATCTGAGCGCCGGCACCCCCGGACTTGTCGGCGCCCTCACCGGCCGCGCCGAAGCGCAGGTCATGCGGCTCGCGCACATCTACGCGCTTCTAGAGAAGTCACCGCACATTCGTCGCGACCACCTCGAGGCCGCACTCGCCGTTTGGGACTACTGCCTTTCCTCCGTTCGCTCCGTTTTCTGCAATCCAAAGGAGACCCCATCGCCGACACCATCCTCGAGGAGCTCAAGAAAAGGCAACCACCCTCACCCGCTCAGAGATCCGTTCCGACCTGCATCGGAGGACGCGTACACGCTTCACAGATTGAGAGAGCTTTGGCTCTGCTAAAGCGAATCGGCCTAGCCCACATGCGGTAAGGACGAAACGGGAGGCAGACCCGCTGAAGTCTGGGTCTACGGACGGGAGGAAATCGAGGAAACAGAGGAAACCCCCCGCCGCGTCACGGTGGAGCAAACGGAGGAAACCGAGACCGCCTACTTCGACGACGCCGCCGCCTCCGAGATCGCACGCCAACACGAAGAGGACCAAGCCGCGTGACCCTCCGCGCGTGCACCGTCTGCGGCGCCGCGTTCAAGCCGAGCGCCTCCAACACCTCGCGCTGCCCACGGCACCCGAGGGAGCCGGTCCCACGTGACCGCTGGTACCGCAAGCAGCGCACGCTCATCCTCACCACGTCCACGCACTGCGGCATCTGCGGCCAACCCTTCACCGACCCCGACGACCCAGCCGTCCTTGACCACATCATCCCACGCGCAGCCGGCGGCGGACACGACCCCTCCAACCTGCAAGCCGCGCACCGATCATGCAACGCACGCAAAGGCGGAGCGATCGGCGGCCAGCGATGGTGACCGAACCCGGGGGCGGGGTCGCAACGGGACACGACAGTAGAGGATGTGCTGTTTTCCGCGAGAGAAAGCCACCGCGGGAAGATGGCGCGTTGAAACGGAGGCCGGCCAGTGTGCGCGGCTTCGCGCATGGCGATCTCGAGCATTGGCAGCTGCCGCGTCCGGGGAAGTGGTGTCGCGGCTGTCGGTTGTGGTTTGCGGCGGCCGGGTTTCGTGCGGATCCGCGGATTAGTGACGGCATGCACACGTACTGCTTGGGGTGTGAGCGTGAGCGGCGGCAGCGGTGGCGGGACGAGCACCCGGAGTACGTCGAGGCGTACAACGCGGCGAGGCGGGAGGGGCCGTTTCCGGCGAGACGGTGCTGACTGTGGGCGGGCGTTTGCGGCTTCGCGGCGGATCCAGGTTCGCTGTCCGGCGTGTCAGGCGGCGATGCGGAAGACGCGCCGGTGAGCGCCGCCCGTCTAACTGAGTGGCGGCAAGCGGTTGACCCCTCGGGCGAGCTGCTCGTCGACCTCCTCGCGAGTCGAGTCGCGGACTCGCACAACCGCGTATTCCGCCTGCACGTCGGTACCTGAGAGCTTCGTCGACTCCCATGACGAGGTAGACGCCCCGATGGCCGAGCACGATCTCCTCGCCGATCGCGGGCGCACGGTCAAACGTCCAGAAGATCGAGTTGGAATTCGCGTAGCGGAACTCGAGCCTTGGCACCTGGAGGGAGTCTACGGCGCGTCAGAGGAGCATCCCGATGAGTGAGCGGCTTCTCACAGCCTCGGAGCTCGCCGATCGGCTCGGGGTGCCGGCGAAGTGGCCGCTGGCTCAGGCGCGGGCCGGGCACATCCCGCATGTGCGGCTCGGCCGCTACGTGCGCTTCGACGTCGGCGACGTGGAGGCGTGGCTCGAGACGGTGAAGGCGGTGGTGGTCCTGCGTATCGGAGGCATCGCCCGTCGTGAGCCCGTCCGTTTTGCCAAGGTCCGGTTCGAGGCGTAGGCTGGGCTAGCCGAGTGATAGCGGCAACCTCATCATGGAGTACGTTGTGGCGCTGCCCAGGGCCGCGTGTGTCTATCACCGCGCGTGCCCTGGGCTTTGGCGATGGAGGCTGCAATGGCAGCAGTAGAGACCAATCTCGCGAGCACCGATGCCTAGCGGCTCGGTGGTCGAGTACGCTCGGCAACCGGGGCGTCGTGTGGGCGGATCCCGCTACCGGATGCGACCGGCAGGCAAATCACCGAGACCGTCGGCGCCGCCCGTGACGGTTGTGACCCGGGGGAAGCGGGCCGAGGCCGAGCTCCGGGAACGGCTCGTGAAGTGTCGAGCAAGAGGGGGTGGCGGCGGCCTGGAGCCGGTGACGTTTCGCCGAGGTACGCCGTGCAGGTGGTTCTCGCGACGGCCCGACGAAGCGCCGCGGAAGCCTCGCGACGATCGCCGCCTACCGGGACGGTCGAAGCAGCGGCTCGTCGACGGGTTCGGTTCGATGCGGCGGCCGGCGCGATCCGGCCGCGTCACGTCGCCGCGTGGGTGGCCGCACACGGAGCTCGGCCCGTCGATCGTCAACCTGCGACCTGGTCGATCCTTGCACGCGACTCGACTCGGCGTGAGCGGGAGGAGGTGATCGACTCCAATCCGGCGAAACGCGTCGAGCGGCCGAGGCTGCCGAAACGGAACTGGCGCCTGCTTGAGCCGCACGATTTTCCGGCCGTCGCCAAAGGCTTCACGGAGACGAGGGCGCGCAGGATGTTCCTGACGCTCGGCGCTGACCGGTCTGCGGCGTTCCGAGCTGAATAGGCTCCGGGTGGGGGCAGGTGAACCTGCTCGAGGGGACGCTACGGGTCGTGGAGTCGAAGTCGGAGGAGAGCGAGCGGCTGATCGCGATCTCCCCCGATCCTGCTTCGCGAGCTGGAGCGAGCAGTACCGGGGGACGCCGTTCAAGGGCCGACACGGACTACGTGTTCGCGCACCCGGAACTCGGCACGTACTTCGACGACCAGTGGTACAGGGAAGCACTTCCGGGCGGCGCGACGGCCGTCGGGCATCGACCCTGCGTCAATGGGCGGACGTTCCACGACATGCGTCACACCTGCGTCGACGAACCTGGCCGCGACGGGGGCTTCACCGATCGCGGTTATGGCGACGGCGGGGCACCGGTCGATGCAGACCACGAAGCGCTACCTGCACCTGGCAGGCGTGACGTTCCAGCAGGACGCCGACGCGCTCGAGCGGAGGCTGTTGGGCGAAACTTTCGCGCAACTTTCGCGCGACCTGGGAGAACCTGAGAGCACTTCAGACGACCGGGGCGACGCAACCATGCGCCCTAGTGCCTCAGCGACCTAGCTGTTCAGAACCAGTGCTTCCGGCGGTAGAACACGAGCTGGAGGATCGTCGTCCCGATGATCAGGCTCCACGACCACGCGTAGCCGAAGCGCCAGTGAAGCTCCGGCATGCGGATGAAGTTCTGGCCGTAGACGCCGACGATGAACGTCGGAACGAGCAGCAGGGAGGCGATCGCCGTCAGGCGCTTCGTCACCTCGTTCTGGTCGTTCGCGATCTTTCCCTGCAGGTAGTCGCGAATCCCACCTAGTGAATCGCGCGCGGCATCGAGGCCTTCGGACGCGCGGAGCAGCTTGTCGAACGCACTTGTGAACGCGATCTCCACCGACCGGGGGAAGAGCTCTGCGCCCTCCAGCTCGACCCGGTTGTCGACGATCTTCCGCACGGCGTCGCGTGTCGGGCTGAGCGTGCGGCGGATGCCGAGCATGCTGTGGCGGAGCCCTCGCAGCTTCCGGCCGACCTCACCGGGCTTGGCGTTCGGGACGAGGTCCTCGAGCTCGTCCATCTCCTCGTCGAGGCTGTCGACCACGTCGAGAAAGCCCTCGGCGATCTCGTCGATCAGGTGGTACACGAACATCCCTACCTCGTCGTCCAGGCGGCATGCGTCTTTCGCCGGAGCCGGGTCGAACGGCTTCTCGCCCGGCGGCGTCTTCGAGACCGTGATCAGCTCATCCGCCGTCACCACGAAGTCGATCTCCTGGTAGTACAGGCGATCCTCGTCGACGATCTCGACCGGGAGCAGGAGGATGCCGAGGATATAGCTGCCGTGCGAGTCGATGCGCGGGCGCGGCTCGTCGTCGTGGACGTGAGGTGCGAGCAGTGCCGCGAGCGCGGTCGGCGCGATGCCATCCGGCAGGCTCGCTCGCAGCTCTTCCTCGGTCGGATCGACGAGGTCGATCCAGCGCGGGCGGTCGGGCACGTTCGGAGGCTACGCACCGCCCCGGACGGGACGCCGCCTACCGGTTCGCCGTCAGCGCAGTGCCGGGGTGTCCCTCATACGTGGCGAGGAACCGCTCCGCGTCGAGGGCCGCCATACAGCCCGAGCCGGCGGCGGTGACCGCCTGGCGATAGACGTGGTCCTGCACGTCGCCCGCGGCGAACACGCCCGGGATGTTCGTCGCTGTCGAGCCCGGCTGGGTGACGAGGTAGCCGTTCTCGTCGGCGTCGAGCTGGTCGAGAAACAGGCTTGTGTTCGGGTCGTGGCCGATCGCGACGAACAGGCCGTCGGCCTTGACCTCCCACGTCTCGCCGGTCTTCGTGCTGCGGAGGCGAAGCCCCTCGACCTTCTGGCCGCCGATGATCTCCGCGACCTCGGCGCTGAGGACGAAGTCGAGCTTGTCGTTCGCCTTGGCGCGGTCGACCATGATCCTCGACGCGCGGAACTCGTCACGCCGGTGCACGAGGTGGACGTGCGAGGCGAACTTCGTGAGGAAGAGGGCTTCCTCGAACGCCGAATCGCCGCCGCCGACGACGTAGACGTCGCGCTCGCGGAAGAACGCCGCGTCGCAGGTCGCGCAGGCCGACACGCCGCGCCCCTTGTGGGGCTCTTCGGAGTCGATTCCCAGCCAGCGGGCGCTTGCGCCGGTCGCGGCGATCACCGAGCGCGCGGCGTACTCGTCGTCGCCGACGAAGACGCGGAGCGGCTGCTCGGAGAAGTCGACGCGCGTGACGTCGTCGGTGATGAACTCGGCGCCGAAGCGTTCGGCCTGGCGCCGGAAGTCGGCCATCATCTCGGGCCCCATGATCCCGTCGGCGTAGCCCGGGTAGTTCTCGACGTCGCTGGTGATCATCAGCTGGCCGCCCCAGGCGAAGCCCTCGATGACGAGCGGCTCGAGGTCGGCACGGGCGGCGTACAGGGCCGCCGTATAGCCGGCCGGCCCGCCACCGACGATGATCAGCTCACGGACGTTCTGGTCGTTCAACGTTGCTCCTCTCAAACGAATAGTACGAGGATATAAACGTCCTCGGGCCTCGAACTGTTCCGGGGCGTCAGGCCGCGTCGGCGTCGGCGCGGGGCAGGGTGACCACTTCCGGAGCGCTGAGGACGACGGGCTTCCGTTCGACCTGCCGGGGCTCGGGGAGGGTGTCGTTGGTCACGCCGTGCTCCGGGAACTTCCGCGCGGTGACGAGCAGGCGGGTCTCGAAGGAGCTGACCGCTTGATTGAACGCGCCGACGGCCGTATCGAGTCCGCGTCCGACCTTCGCGAAGTGCCCTGCGAACACGCCCAGCCGTTCGTAGAGCTCCCGGCCGAGGTTCGAGATCGCGCGGGCGCTCTCGGCAACCGTCTCCTGCTGCCAGCCGTAGGCGACCGTGCGCAGCAGACCGATCAGCGTCGCGGGCGAGGCGACGATCACGCCTGCCTCGGCGCCGGCCTCGAAGAGCGAGCCATCCTGGTCGAGCGCGGCGCGGTAGAGCCCTTCGTCGACGAACATGACGACGAACTCCGGCGTCGGCTCGAACTGCCGCCAGTAGCGCTTCTGGCCGAGCTTGCCGATGTGGTCGCGCATCTGGGCGGCATGACGCGCTAGGTGGCGGCGCTTCTCCTCGGCGTCGTCGGAGTTCACCGCATCGAGATATGCCTCGATCGGCACCTTCGAATCGACGACGATGCTCTTGCCGCCCGGCAGCTTGACGACCAGGTCGGGGCGCAGCAGGCGGCCGTCGGAGTCACGCTCGCTCTGCTGTGTCTGGAAGTCGCAGTACTCGAGCATGCCGGCGAGCTCGACCACGCGCTTCAGCTGCATCTCGCCCCAGTTGCCGCGCACGTGCGGGGCCCGCAGTGCCGTGACGAGATTCCCGGTTTCCGAGCGGAGGCGCTCCTGGCCTTCGGCGACCGACTTGAGCTGCTCGCCGACGGCCGAGACCGACTGAAGGCGGCGCTCCTCGAGCCGTCGAGCCTGCTCCTCGAACTTCGTCAGCGTGTCCCGAATCGGCGCCAGCTTCGCCTCGGCGAGCTCGAGCAGCGACGACTGGCTCTTGAGCAAGGCATCGCCGGTCGCGGCCTTGAACCGGTCCTCCCACTGCAGCTGGGCCTCCTCGGAGCGCTCGAGCGCTTCCGTGGCGGCGTCGATCTTCGCCCGCGCAGCCAGCCAGACGGCGGCGCCGCCGACCACGAGCCCGATGAGCAGGAAGACCACCGACATGAGCCGGAGAACGCTAGTGAGGGCGTCGGACGGATCGCGCCCGGGGGCCACCGCACAAAAAAATCAGCCCCGGCGAGCCCGAGGGCCTACCGGAGCTGAGTGCCGGATCCAGCGACTCCGAGGAGCTACCGGATCCGACGGGAGGAACCTAGCCGCCTCCAGCCCGCCCCGTCAAGACGGCCTCTGGGAGAAAGCCGCTCCGAGCGGATTTTTCTGCCAACCGGCCGTAATGAGAACATCCGTTCGCTCGCGTACGCTGACCGTCCGTGCCCGATCACTTCAGCGTCGGCGGCTCGCTCGCGGAGGTCCTGCCCGGCTTCGAGCCGCGGTCCGAGCAGGCCGCCCTGGCAGACGCCGTGGAGACTTCGCTCGCCACAGGCCGGCACCTCGTCGCCGAAGCCGGGACCGGCGTCGGGAAGAGCCTCGCCTACCTGCTGCCTGCGCTCGAGTCGGGGCTGAGGGTCGTCGTGGCAACGGCGACGAAGGCGCTGCAGGAACAGCTGCTCCGTCACGACGTGCCGGTTGCGGCGACCGCGCTTCGACGCGATCTCGACGTCGCCGTCGTCAAGGGGCGCCAGAACTACCTCTGCCGTCGCCAGCTGCAAGGGTTCCAGCCGTTCCTGCTCGCCGAGGGACGCGACGGACGCGCGTGGGAGGCGATGCAGCCATGGCTCGACACGACCGAGACGGGCGACCGCGCAGAGCTCGAGATCGAGCCGTCGGAGAGCCTGTGGGCCGAGCTTGCAGTCGGCGGCGACCGGTGCGCGGGCCGGCGCTGCCCGTTCGTCGGGACTTGCTTCGCCGAGGCTGCGCGCGATCGCGCCGGAGAGGCGGATCTGGTGATCGCGAACCACGCGCTCTACTTCGCGCACGTCGCAGCAGGAGGCGGCGTCCTGCCCGAGCACGACGCAATCGTCTTCGACGAAGCGCATCGGCTGGAGGAGTCCGCGGCGTCATGGCTCGGCGGCCGGATCTCGCGGGCGGGCCTACGTCGGCTCGCGCTCGACCTCGAGCGCGCCTGCCGCGAGGGCCACCGGCCGCTGCCGGCGCGTCAGGTCGACCGGGTCGAGCGCGCCGGAGACCGGCTGTTGCGCGCCGTCGCGCCTCCGTCGGGCCGCCGCCGTCTCCGCGAGGTCCCTGCCGAGGCGGCGCTCGTGCTCGTCGATGCGCTCGGGGATCTCGCAGACGTAGCTACACGGCCAGGGCGAGGATCTCGACGCGCTCGGCCGGCGCTCGCTCGGCCTGGCCGCGCAGGTCGAATCGTGTCTCGAGCTCGAGACGTTCGAGCGCGTCGTCTGGTCCGAGCCCGACGCGCTCGCCTGGGCGCCGGTCGATGTGGCAGAGCAGCTCCGCGAGCGCCTCTGGGAGGAGGGGCCGACCGCGGTGCTCGTCTCGGCGACGCTCACGACCGGGGAGGACGCGGGCTTCGTGCGCCGTCGCCTCGGTCTCTCGGATGCGCACGAGACGATCGTCGGCTCACCGTACGACTATGCCGAGCAGGCGCTCCTCTACCTGCCGCGGGCGATGCCCGATCCGCGCAGCGACGAGTTCACCGAGCGTGCCGCCGAGGAGATCGTCGCGCTCCTCGCGCTCTCGGCGGGGCGCGCGCTCGTCCTCACGTCGAGCTACCGGGCGCTCGAGGCGTACGCCGAACAGGTTCGCGGGCGTGTCCCGTTCGACGTCCTCGTGCAGGGCGACGCGCCGCGGGAGCGCCTGCTCGAGCGCTTCCGTCGCGACGTCGGCTCGGTCCTGATCGCGACAGCCACGTTCTGGCAGGGGGTTGACGTACCCGGCGAGTCGCTCTCGCTGCTCGTGATCGACAAGCTGCCGTTCTCGGCGCCGGGCGATCCGTTGCACGAGGCGCGCTGCGAAGCCGTCGAACGGAGTGGCGGAGACTGGTTCACCGACTACGCCCTGCCGACGGCGATGCTCCAGTTGCGCCAGGGGTTCGGCCGCCTGATCCGCAGCCACGCCGACCGTGGCGTGGTCGCGATTCTCGACCCGCGGCTGCGCACGCGCGGTTACGGGCGCGCGTTCCTGGGGGCGCTGCCGCGCTGCCCCGTCGTCGAGGATGCCGTCGCCGTGGCGGAATTCTTCGGCGAGTCGATTGCCGTTTCCGCTTGAATGGTCGCCTCGCATGGCCAAGAAGAAGCCCCGCACCCCGACGCCGCCCCGCGGTGTCCAGGCTCCGAAGACGCGGACGGCGTCGAGCGGCGTCTCTCCGGGTGACCTGGGCACGAGGCAGCGGGCGATCCTGTACGGCGTTGCCGCGTCCGGCATCATCGCGCTGATCGCGGTCGTCGTCTTGCTCGCGGTCGGCGGCGGTGGCTCCGGGTCGAGCGATGCCGGTGCGGCGATCAAGAAGGCGGGCTGCGAGTTCCGCACGTATCCGGCGCTGCCCCGTACGCCGCACTACGTGACGTTGAATCCCTCGCCGCCGCCGAAGTGGAACTCGTTCCCGCCGACGAGCGGCAGGCACTACTACCAGCCTCTCATCTTCGGGATCTACACCGAGCCGGTGCCCGAGATCCGCGCCGTTCACAATCTCGAGCACGGCGCGGTCATCCTCCAGTACGGCGACAAGGTCTCGGCTTCGGACGTCGCCAAGATCACGGCGTGGTACCGCAAGGACGCCAACGCCGTGCTCGTCGCGCCGTTGCCGAAGCTCGGCAAGAAGACCGCGCTGACGGCCTGGACGCGCTGGACGGAGTGCACCGGCTTCAACGAGAAAGCCGCGAACACGTTCAGGTCGGCCTTCAGGTACCAAGCGCCGGAGAAGTTCCCGCCGAGCTACCTGAACCCCGGCGAGTAGCGATCCCGAACGCTCCGTTCCGGCTAAGCCGTCACCTCGCTTAGGCTCGGCCGTTGAGTGAGCGCCAACGTCACTCCGCCGAAGCCCGGCTCGGCCGGGCGGGAGGCGAAGGACGAACGGGCAAGGCGCGCGAAAAGGGAAGGGACGCCCACGGAGGGAAACCGTAGGTTTCCCTCCGTGACCCGCCGGGGTGGCGAAACTGGTCAGACGCGGTCGGCTTAAAACCGGCTGTCCCTCTGGGACATGGGGGTTCGACTCCCTCCCCCGGCACCTCTCACGATCGTCCGCTTCGTCGAGTGAGCTCGCGGAGCGCCGACGCGTTGTCGCCGGTCAACGCGTCCGGTGCGAACTTCCAGTGCCAGTTGCCGTGCTCGGTGCCGGGGAGGTTCATTCGAGCTTCGCCGCCGAGCCCGAGGACGTCCTGCAGGGGCGCAATCGCCAGCGCCGGGCGCGACATCCACGCGACCTCGATCAAGCTCCACGCGGGGTGGGCGGGATCGAGCTCGGTCCAGGCGCGCTCCTCATCCGTCAGTGACTCCCACCAGCCGAGCGTCGTATCGTTGTCGTGCGTCCCGGTGTAGACGACGGAGTGCTCCTTGTGGTGCCGGGGCAGATGCGGGTTCGTTTGATCCGTTCCGACTGCGAACTGAAGCACGGCCATTCCCGGCAAGCCGAGCTCGCGGCGGAGCCGGAC
The DNA here is from genome assembly GCA_963846895.1 of uncultured Thermoleophilia bacterium. GTDB lineage: Bacteria > Actinomycetota > Thermoleophilia > Gaiellales > Gaiellaceae > PALSA-600. Next base: position 16,050 of record CAWJXR010000011.1, read on the forward strand.
GACCGGCTCCGTGATCACGCCGAGGTCCTCGGCGACGAGCGGCAGCTCGCCGAGCGCCGCCTGCAGGGCATGGAAGAGGTCGGCGCCCGGACCGCGGAGCCAACGACCCTTGACGGCGGTCCTGTTGCGCGCCGGCACGGCCCAGTAGGAGACGAAGCCTCGAAAATGGTCGATGCGCGTCAGGTCGACGAGCGCGAACGTGCGGCGCAGGCGCTCGATCCACCAGCGGTATCCGTCGGCGCGCATCGCGGGCCAGTCGTAGAGCGGATTGCCCCAGAGCTGGCCCGTCTTCGAGAACGCGTCGGGCGGAACGCCGGCGACTTCGCCCGCGCGGAAGAGAGCCGGGTGCGCGCGGTGGTCGGAACCGTCGTAGGCGACGTAGATGGGGATGTCGCCGAACACGCGCACGTTGCGGGCGGCCGCGTACGCGCGTAGCTCGCGCCACTCCCGCTCGAATCTCACCTGGTCGTCGAGCGTCCCTCCGAAGTCGACCCAGTCGTCGATCCAGTACGAATGGTCGGCGCGGAACGCATCGGCGTCCACCCGCGGGACGCGGGCGCGGCGGGCGGCGACGAGCTCCGGTGAGCCCGCGAACGCCGACGGCGACATGTACGGCGATCCCGTCAGTCCTTCGGGCGGGCCGAGCGGCAGCACCTGCCACCAGCGCTGCCCTGCGGCAGCGAGCCAGTCGACGAACCGGTAGGCATGCTCGTCGAGAACCCCGTTCGGCAGAGACGTCGGATGCAGCAGGATGCCGGAGGACCGTCCGAGTCTCACGCCCGCTCCGGCGTCGGCGAAGCCGGCACCTTCGCTCCTTTGAGCTCCGTCAAGCCTACGCTCATACGCTCACAATCTCCTTCACCGACAATCTCACGAACGATGGCGCTTCCCAAGACCAAGCAACCGCCGCCGCGGATCCAGATTCAGGCCGTCGAGCCGCTCGTCGACTGCGGGCGGTACCCGGTCAAGCGAACCGTCGGCGATCGCGTGGACGTGTACGCGACGGTGTTCAAGGACGGTCACGACGTGCTCGCCGGGGCGGTTCGGGTGCGCGGCCCGGGTCAGCGCGCCTGGCGCGAAGAGCCGCTGCGCGCGCTCGAGAGCGACCGCTGGGCCGGGTCGTTCGAGGTCGATCGGCCGGGCCGCTGGCAGTTCGCCGTCTCGGCGTGGACCGATCGGCTCGCTACCTGGCAGGACGAGCTGCGGCGGAAGGTCGACGCAGGGCAGGAGGACCTCGCGGGCGAGCTCTCCGAGGGTGCAGCGCTCCTCGGGCGCGAGGTGCTGACGGTGGAGGAAGGGCTTGCGGCGGAGTCCGGCGAGCGCGACGGCGAGGTCATCACGTCCGTGCTCGAAGTGGATGTCGACCGGGTGCTCGCGCGGTTCGGCGCCTGGTACGAGCTGTTCCCGCGGTCCTGGGGCGGGTTCAAGGGCGTGACCGCCGTGCTGCCCCGACTGGCGGAGCTCGGCTTCGACGTGATCTACCTGCCGCCGATCCACCCGATCGGGACGACGAATCGGAAGGGTCGCAACAACGCGCTCGTTGCTGCCGCGGGCGACCCCGGGTCGCCCTGGGCGATCGGCGCTCCGGAGGGCGGCCACGACGCGATCAACCCGGAGCTCGGCACGTGGGCGGACTTCGACGCAATGGTCCGTGCGGCTGCGAAGGCCGGTATCGAGATCGCGCTCGACTTCGCGATCCAGTGCTCGCCGGACCACCCCTGGCTGAAGGACCATCCCGAGTGGTTCAACCGCCGGCCGGACGGGACCCTCAAGTACGCCGAGAACCCCCCGAAGCGCTACCAGGACATCTACAACGTCAACTTCGAGTCGGAGGATTGGCGAGGGCTCTGGCAGGCGCTCCTCGAGGTCGTCCTCGCTTGGGTCGACCGCGGCATCACGGTTTTCCGTGTGGACAACCCGCATACGAAGCCGGCCGCGTTCTGGGAATGGTTGATTCGCGAGGTGCGGGGCAAGCATCCGGAGGTGCTGTTCCTCTCGGAGGCGTTTACGCGGCCGTCGATGATGACGACTCTGGCGAAGCTCGGGTTCGCCCAGAGCTACACGTACTTCACGTGGAAGAACACGAAGGCGGAGATCGCGGAGTACATCGCGCAGATCCTCGACTGGTCGGCGTTCTACCGGCCGAACGCGTTCGTGAACACGCAGGACATCCTGCACGAGTACCTTCAGGTCGGTGGCCCACCGGCGTTCGAGGCACGGCTCGTGCTCGCGGCAACGATGGTGCCGAGCTACGGGATCTACTCGGGTTTCGAGAGTTTCGAGAACGTGCCGCTCCGTGCGGGGTCGGAGGAGTACCTCGACTCGGAGAAGTACGAGGTGAAGAAGCGCTCGCTCGATGGCCCGCTGCTCCCGCTCGTCGCTGCACTCAATGACGCGCGCCGTGCGGAGCCGGCGCTGCAGGTGGTCGACAACTTCGTCTGGCTCGAGACGGAGAACGACGCACTCGTCGCATACGCCAAGGATGATGTCGTCTGCGTTGTCAACATCGATCCGTTCAGCGAGCGAGCGGGAGTGTGCGTCGTCCCGGTCGCGCTCGGGTATCCGCCCGCATTCGAGGCCGTCGACCTCCTGACCGGTGAGGAGTTCACCTGGCGGGCGGGCCGGAACTACGTCCAACTCGGCCCCGGCAAGGCCCACGTCCTGAAGGTCCGCGGATGACGGACGCGCGCGCCTCACGTCACACTTTCGTAACGGTGTCTGACACCGGACGTGTCCAGACCGCGGCCCCGCCGGGCTGGAATTTCACCTCTGCCTCGCAACTCGGCGGCGCGTTCCACCCCGTGTCTGACACCGGACTTGGCCCAGGTAGCCGTGTCTGAGCCGGGCCATTGGTTTGAGCGCGAGCCGAACTGGTTCAAGACGGCCGTCTTCTACGAGATCCACCTGCGCGGGTTCTTCGACGGGAACGACGACGGTTCCGGCGACTTCCGCGGGCTGACCGACAAGCTCGACTACCTGCAGGAGATCGGCGTCGACTGCATCTGGCTCCTGCCGTTCTATCCGAGCCCGCTGCGGGACGGCGGCTACGACATCGCCGACTTCTACTCGATTCACCCTGACTACGGCTCGATCGAGGACTTCACGTTGTTCATCGAGCAGGCGCACCAGCGCGGGCTGCGCGTGATCGCCGACCTCGTCATGAACCACACGTCGTCCGACCATCCGTGGTTCCAGGCGAGCCGCTCCGACCCGAACGGCCCGTACACCGACTGGTACGTGTGGGGCGACGACGACAGCCGCTGGAGCGAGGCGCGGATCATCTTCCTCGACACGGAGCCGTCGAACTGGACCTGGGACGCAACACGCGGCCAGTACTACTGGCATCGCTTCTTCACCCACCAGCCCGACCTGAATTACGACAACCCCGAGGTGCAGGAGCAGATGCTGAACGTCCTGCGCTTCTGGCTCGACCTCGGTCTCGACGGCTTCCGGCTCGATGCCGTGCCGTACCTGTACGAGCGCGACGGCACGAACGGGGAGAACCTCCCGGAGACGCACCAGTTCCTGAAGCGTGTGCGCGCCGAGGTCGATGCGCGCTACGCCGATCGCGTGCTGCTGGCCGAGGCGAACCAGTGGCCGGCCGACGTCGTCGAGTACTTCGGCGACAGCGACGAGTGCCACATGGCCTTCCACTTCCCGGTGATGCCGCGCATGTTCATGGGCGTCCGGCGCGAGGACGCTCTGCCGATCATCGAGATCCTCGAGCAGACGCCGGCGATCCCGGACGGAGCCCAGTGGGGGATCTTCCTGCGCAACCACGACGAGCTGACACTCGAGATGGTGACCGACGAGGAACGCGACTACATGTACGAGGAGTACGCGAAGGACCCGCGCATGAAGTTGAACCTCGGGATCAGGCGCCGGCTCGCGCCGCTGCTCGACAACGGACGGGCCGAGGTCGAGCTGCTGCACGCGATGCTCTTCTCACTGCCCGGGTCGCCGGTTCTCTACTACGGCGACGAGATCGGGATGGGCGACAACATCTTCCTCGGCGACCGCGACGGGGTGCGCACGCCGATGCAGTGGACGGGCGACCGGAACGGCGGCTTCTCGCGCGCCGACTTCGCGCAGCTCTACCTGCCGCCGCTGATGGACCCGGTCTACGGCTACCAGGCCGTCAACGTCGAGGCCCAGCTGCGCCAGCCGAGCTCGCTGCTGCGCTGGGTCCGCCGTCTGATCGCGCTCCGCAAGCAGCACCCGCTGTTCGGGCTCGGGACGTACGAGGCTCTCCGGCCCGACAATCCGCGGATCTTCGCCCACGTGCGGACGTACGAGGACGACATCGTGCTCTGTGTCCACAACCTTGCGCGGTCGGCGCAGGCCGTGGAGCTCGACCTCTCGCGGTGGGAGGGCCTGATTCCAGTAGAAATGTTCGGCCAGACGGCATTCCCGCGCATCGGTGAGCTGCCGTACCTGCTCACGCTCGGCCCGCGGGGGTTTTTCTGGTTCCAGCTGCGGAAGGATTCATCTGAATGACGGGCGAGCAGTCACTGATCGATTACGTCAGCGGCCAGCGCTGGTTCGGCTCGAAATCGAAGACGGTCGGCCACGCGACGGTGATCGACCGCGCGCCGTTCCGAGACGCGAATCCTGCACTCGAGCTTCAGCTCGTCGAGATGCGGTTCGACACCGGGACGCACGAGATGTACCAGCTCCTGCGGAACGACGGCCTCGACGCGCTCGAAGACCCGCACGTCGCCCGGCAGCTCGTGCACATGATCCGCTCGGAGGCAAAGTTGCCCGCCGAGGAAGGCATCGTCGAGTTCGTGCCCTTCGGAGGGTTCGCCGGCGAGGGTCAGGAACTGCGTGAGGCCCGCACGGTCGGTGCCGAGCAGACCAACACGTCGATCGTCTTCGACGAGGAGCTGATCCTGAAGGTGTTCCGCCGGCTCGAGGCTGGGACAAACCCCGAGCTCGAGCTGCTCCGCTTCCTGACCGAGCACGGCTTCGAGAACATCGCCGCGCTCTGCGGCTGGTACGCCTACAACGGCCGGCCGATGGACGCCACCCTCGGGCATCCTCCAGCGCTACGTCGTCGGCGGGCTGGACGGTTGGGATCTGGCCCTCGACACGATGCGCGACGGGGCGGACGAGTTCCTGCAGCGGCTGTACCGGCTCGGCGAGGTGACGGGCCACATGCACTCCCTCCTCGGTAGCGACCTCTCCGACCCGAGCTTCGCGCCCGAGGAGCCGTCGTCGGAGTCGCTCGGGCTGCTGACCGCGGCGATCGACGACGAGATCGAGAGCATCTTCGTCGAGCTGTCCGAGGACGACGACGTCGTGGCCCCGATCCGCGGCCGCGGCGAAGAGGTGCGCGAGCGGCTACGCCAGCTGACGCAGGTCGGCGCGATCGGCCGGGTGATCCGCCACCACGGCGACTTCCATCTCGGCCAGACGCTCTGGGCAGGCGACAACTGGGTCCTGATCGACTTCGAAGGCGAGCCCGCCAGGTCTCTGCCCGAGCGGCGCCGCAAGCGCAGTCCGCTGCGCGACGTCGCGGGCATGCTGCGCTCGTTCGCGTACGCGGCCACCGCGACGCAGCTCTTGCGCGGCGTCGATCCACCTGTCGGCTGGGAGGTGCGTGCGCGCACCGAGTTCCTGACGGGGTACCGCAGCACGATCGACCCGTCGCTCATCCCGTCGGGCTCTGCGATCGACAAGCTGCTCGCCGTCTTCGAGCTCGAGAAGGCCGTGTACGAGCTTCGCTACGAGCTCAACCACCGTCCGGACTGGGTGCGCATCCCGGTCGCGGGGCTCGTGCGCATGCTCGACGAGGAGCTACCCGTGTGACGACAGCGTTCGGCGATCTCGACATCTGGCTCGCCCGCGCGGGCCGGCACGAGGAGCTGTGGTCGAAGCTCGGTGCACATCTCGTCGACGGTGGCGTGCACTTCGCGGTCTGGGCGCCGAACGCGCGCTTCGTCAGCGTCGTCGGCGACTGGAACGACTGGGTCACGACCGCCGACCCGTTGCGCCCGGTCGTGGACAGCGGCATCTGGGAAGGGATCGTCTCGACCGCGTCGTCCGGCGATCACTACAAGTTTCACCTCGACGGACGCGAGAAGGCGGATCCGCTCGCGTTCGAGGCGGAGGTGCCGCCGAAGAACGCCTCGATCGTCTTCCGGTCGGAGTACTCGTGGAACGACGAAGCGTGGGTCGAGGCACGCGACGGTCGGTCGCCGCTCGGGTCGCCGATGACGATCTACGAGGTGCACGCGCCGTCGTGGCGGCGCGGGCTCGGCTGGCGTGATCTGGCCGAGCAGCTCGCGCAGTACGTCAAGGACCTCGGCTTCACCCACGTCGAGCTGCTGCCCGTCATGCACCACCCCTATTCCGGCTCCTGGGGCTACCAGGTGACCGGCTACTACGCGACGCTCGCGACGATGGGATCGCCGGACGACTTTCGCTACTTCGTCGACCACCTCCACGCGCAGGGGATCGGCGTGATCCTCGACTGGGTCCCGGCGCACTTCCCGCGCGACGAGTGGGCGCTCGCCCGCTTCGACGGGACGGCGCTCTACGAGCACGACGATCCGCGGCGCGGCGCACACCCCGACTGGGGGACCCTCGTGTTCAACCTCGGCCGCAGCGAGGTGCAGAACTTCCTGCTCGCGAATGCGCTCTTCTGGCTGCGCGAGTACCACGCGGACGGCCTGCGGGTCGACGCCGTCGCCTCGATGCTCTACCTCGACTACTCCCGCAAGCCGGGGGAGTGGGTGCCGAACGCATTCGGCGGTCGCGAGGACCTCGATGCCGTGGCGTTCCTGAAGGAGCTGAACGAGCTGGTACACGCACGGGAGCCGGGAGTCATCTCGGCCGCCGAGGAGTCGACGGCGTGGCCGGGCGTGTCACGACCGACGTACCTCGGCGGGCTCGGCTTCGGGCTCAAGTGGAACATGGGGTGGATGCACGACACGCTCGGCTACTTCGAGCACGACCCGATCCACCGCCGCTACCACCACCACGAGCTGACGTTCTCGCTCGTCTATGCGTGGAACGAGAACTTCGTCCTCCCGCTGTCGCATGACGAGGTCGTGCACGGGAAGGGATCGCTGCTCGGGAAGATGCCCGGCGACCGGTGGCAGCAGCTGGCGAACCTTCGTGCGCTCTACGGCTACATGTGGGCGCACCCGGGCAAGAAGCTGCTCTTCATGGGCGGCGAGCTCGCGACACCCTGGGAGTGGTCCGACGCCGACGAGCTTCCATGGTGGCTGCTCGAGCATCCCGAGCACGCCGGCATGCGCGACCTGCTGCGTGACCTGAACCGCGCGTACCGCGAGGAGCCGGCGCTCTGGGAGGTCGACTTCTCGCACGAGGGGTTCGCGTGGATCGAGCCCAACGACGCGTTGAACAACGTGCTCGCATTCATGCGCGTGTCGGGGGACGGCAAGCGTCGGCTCGTCTGCATCGCGAACCTCGCTCCGGTTCCGCGGGAGACCTACCGGGTCGGACTGCCGAAGCCCGGTTCCTGGCGCGAGGTGGTGAACACGGACTCCGCGTACTACGGCGGCACGGGGCTCGGCAATCTCGGCGAGGTGCAGGCGACCGGGCGCGGGTGGCACGACCAGCCATACTCGGCCGAGGTGACGCTGCCGCCGTTGTCGGTGCTCTGGCTCGCGCCTGCTTAGCGATCGGCCGTCTGGAAGAAGCTCGCGATCGCGCCCGCCGAGCCCGCGACGACGATCACCGCCCAGACCTCGAGGAGGACGTCGACGATGCGGCCCGACGCCGTGAGCGGGTTCCGGATCTGCGACGACACCGTCAGCAGCTGCACCGTCGTGAAGAAGGCCGCGTCGCCGAACGAGTTGATGTCGCCACCCTGCACGCCCCGTTCGAGGAAGTATTCCAGCACGGTGCCGACGACATCGATCGCCGCGGTCAGCACGAGCACGAGCAGTAGGCGCCCGACGAGGATGCGGTGGCGCTCTTCCCAGCGCATGAGCTGGCGGAACTGGCCGCTCAACACACGTGAATCGTCGCCGCCGGTGCGGACGGTACGGTGCGGCCGATGTCGACCCGCTCGGTCTGGGCCGGACAGGCGTTCCCCCTCGGCCCGGAGTGGGACGGCCACGGCACGAACTTCTCGCTCTTCTCAGAGAACGCGGAGCGGGTCGAGCTCTGCCTGTTCGACCCCGACGGTGTCGAGGAGCGAATCGAGCTGCGCGAGCGCACCGCGTTCAACTGGCACTGCTACCTCCCGGGCGTCGGGCCGGGCCAGCACTACGGCTACCGGGTGCACGGCCCGTACGACCCTGAGCGCGGCCTGCGCTTCAATCCGGCCAAGCTGCTGATCGACCCCTACGCAAAGGCGATAGACGGGCCGGTGCGTTGGACCGCCGCGAACGTCCTGCCGTACGTCCGGGGGACGGGCGACGAGGACGCGGACCTTCGAATCGACGAGACGGACTCCGCGGCGGCGGTGCCGAAGTCGGTGGTGGTCGACCCGGCGTTCGACTGGCAGGACGACGAGCTCGTGCGGCCGCGGACGCCGTTGCAGGAGACCGTCATCTACGAGATGCACGTGAAGGGCTTCACCAGGCGGCGCGAGGGCGTGCGTGAAGACCTGCGTGGAACCTACGGCGGCCTGGCGAGCGAGGATGCTGTTGCGTATTTGCGCTCGCTCGGCGTGACCGCGGTCGAGCTGCTGCCGGTCCACCACATCGTCGACGAGAGCTTCCTCGCGGGGCGCGGCCTGACCAACTACTGGGGCTACTCGTCGATCGGGTATCTGGCCCCGCACTCGCTCTACTCCGCGACGGGTGACCAGGTGCGCGAGTTCAAAGGGATGGTCAAGGCACTGCACAGCGCAGGCATCGAGGTGATCCTCGACGTGGTCTACAACCACACCGCCGAAGGCAATCACCTGGGGCCGATGCTCGCGTTCAAGGGCGTCGACAACCAGAGCTACTACCGCCTCATGCCCGACGAGCCGCGCTTCTACATGGACTACACGGGGACCGGCAACACGCTCAACCCGGTGCATCCGAGCGTGCTGCGGCTGATCATGGATTCGCTGCGGTACTTCGTCACCGAGTGCCACGTCGACGGCTTTCGATTCGACCTTGCGTCGGCACTCGCACGCGAGTTCTACGACGTCGACCGCCTCTCGGCGTTCTTCGACGTCATCCACCAGGATCCGGTCCTCTCCCAGGCGAAGCTGATTGCCGAGCCGTGGGACGTCGGGCCGGGCGGGTACCAGGTCGGCAACTTCCCGATCCTCTGGTCGGAATGGAACGGCATCTATCGCGACACGATGCGTGACTTCTGGCGCGGGCGGGCGTCGGTCGCCGATTTCGCATCGCGGTTCGGCGGCTCGGCGGATCTGTACGAGAGCGACGGACGACGGCCGTTCGCGTCGGTGAACTTCATCACGGCGCACGACGGGTTCACGCTCCGCGATCTCGTCTCGTACAACGACAAGCACAACGAAGCGAACGGCGAGTCGAATCACGACGGCACCGATGACAACCGCTCGTGGAACTGCGGCGTCGAAGGACCGACCGACGATCCCGCGATCAGCGCGCTGCGGGCGCGGCAGCAGCGCAACTTCCTGACCACGCTGCTGCTCTCCCAGGGGGTGCCGATGCTGCTTGGTGGAGACGAATGGGGCCGCTCGCAGCAGGGCAACAACAACGCGTGGTGTCAGGACAACGAGCTGTCGTGGTTCGACTGGGATGCCTGCGACACCGAGCTGCTCGAGTTCACCCGGCGGCTGATCGAGCTCCGGCGCCGCCATCCGGTGTTCCGGCGCACACGCTTCTTCGGAGGGCACGGCGAGCAGCTCCCCGACGTGTGGTGGATGCGCCCCGACGGCCGGCGCATGACGCGTCGCGACTGGGACAACACCGGTGCGCGCGCGATCGGCGTCTTCCTGAACGGCGAGGAGCTGAACGCCCAGACGGCACACGGGGAGGAGCTGCGCGACGAGTCGTTCCTCCTGCTCTTCAACGCGCATTTCGAGGAGATCACGTTCCGGCTGCCGGCCCGGCGGTTCGGCACGCGCTGGCAGCTGGAGCTCGCAACGGGCAACGTCGGGGCAGACGTGCTGGCGCCGGGACGCGACGTCGTCGTCGAGTCACGGTCGGTCGTCGTGCTCCGCCGCAGTTGACGCCGCAGCCCGAGCGGCGGATCATCCCAGGACCTTCCTGTCGAGTGGTGTCGACCAGGGAGCTCGGCCTCCGCGCCGGCGTTCGCGCCGGCGCGCGGGTCGCCTGACTACGGTCCTTCGCCGGGTTGGACGACGCCCGCTTCGTAGGCGAGGACGACGACCTGCACCCGGTCGCGCAGGCCGAGCTTCATGAGGATGCGCGCGACGTGAGTCTTGACGGTCGTTTCGGAGACGAACAGCTCGCGCGCGATCTCCGCGTTCGACAACCCGCGAGCAATCGCCTTGAGCACCTCGAGCTCGCGCGCCGTCAGGTCGTCGAGGCGCGGGAACTGCGCGGCCGGCGTCGGCCCCGTGCCCTTCACGAACTCCGAGATCACGCGCCTCGTGACCGAGGGCGCCAGGAGCGCCTCGCCCTCCGCCACGACGTTGATCGCGGCGACGAGCTGCTCCGGCGGCGTGTCCTTGAGCAGGAACCCGCTCGCTCCGGCGCGGAGCGCCTCGTACACGTACTCGTCGAGGTCGAACGTCGTCAGCATGAGGATCCGCGGGGCAGAGTCCCCCTGTTCGGCGATGATCCGTCGTGAGGCTTCGAGCCCGTCGAGCTCGGGCATGCGGATGTCCATCAGGACGACGTCGGGCCGGAGCGACCGCGACTGCTCGATCGCCTCACGCCCGTCGGTCGCCTCGCCGACGACGTCGAGATCCTCCTCCGCGTCGAGAATCATCCGGAAGCCTGCGCGGACGAGTGCCTGGTCGTCGACGAGCAGCACGCGGATCATCGCGCGCCCACCGGGAGGCTCGCCCTGAGGACGATGCCGCCGCCGTTCCACGGCTCGGCGTCCAGCGTGCCGCCGTAGAGCGCGAGCCGCTCTCGCAGCCCCGTCAGGTCCGCGACCGGCTTGGCGGCCGCACCGGCGTCGGTGATCTCGAGCTCGAGCTTCGTCGCGCTGTAGCGAACGACGACGCGCGCGCCGGAGCCGTTTGCGTGCTCGAGTGCACCGGCGAGAGCCTCCTGCACGACGCGATATGCGGAGAGATCGACGCCTGGCGAGAGCTCGGGGCGCTCTCCCTCGACGCGAAGTGTCACCGGCAGCCCTTCCGCCTCGATCTGCTCGATGAGCGAGTCGAGATGCCGGAGCCCCGGCTGAGGTGCGAGGGAAGGCTGAGACGCATCCGCGGAGCGCATGACGCCCACCATACGACGCATCTCGGCCAAAGCGTCCCGGCCCGTCTGCTCGACCGTCAGCAGTGCTTCGCGCTCGCGCGACTGATCGTCCCGGAGCAGCCGCCGCACCGCCGAGGCCTGCACGACCATCGAGGAGACCGAGTGCGCGACGAGGTCGTGCAACTCGCGCGTGATCTGCGTGCGCTCGCGCTCCGCGGCGGCAACGCGTCCGCGCAGAACACGCGCCTGCTCGGCTCGCGCTCCGAGGAGCCGGCCGGCCCCCCAGGCGAGCGTGAGCACGACGGTCGTCCAGACGAAGTCCGAGAGCCCGCCCGCCGAGAAGTCGACGATCGCGGCAGCTCCGGCGATGACAGCGAGACCGGCGTACGCCAGCCGGCGGGTACGGAGCTGCCCGAAGGAAGCGGCGGCGAGCAGCGCCGCGAAGAACGGCATGGCGAGCTTCATCGCGTCGTGGCCGGCGACGAACGAGAGCAGCACCAGCGCTCCGGCGACCGTCACCGGGACGGCGAACGGGTGGCGGTTCCGGAAGACGAACGGCACCGACCACGCCAGCGCGAGCACGGCAACTGCCGGCCGCTGGTCGATCGAGTCCTCGACCAGCACCTCGACGACGGACGCGATCGCGAACGCGAGCACGAGCCCCTCCAGGGCATGAGCCCGAATTCGTCCGCTGAGGTTGTCCATTGCCGTCAACGTAACCGCATGTTCACGGGCATTGCGTCCTCCGGGGTATCGAACGTCTCATCATCCCCGAGGACGACCTGCGAACCCGCTAGTCTCGGCAGCGGCTCGTACGCGGGCCGACGGTTCGGCCGCAATCGACTTCGACAGCGGCCGGATAGGCGGGGCCGGGGTGCCGCAGCCTCGGCCCCGCTTCCTTTACGAGTACCCTCCCGCCGTGGCCGGCCCTGTGACGGTGGACGCGGCGCCCACGCTCGAGTGGGAGACGCCGCTGTACGCACAGGCTGCGACGCAGCTGGACCAGGCCCTGGAGCTCGCCGAGATCCCGGACTTCGTCGCGACCCGCCTCCGCCATCCGGAGCGCGCGGTCATCCTGACGCTGCCGGTTCGCCTCGACGACGGGACGGTCGCCTCGTTTCCGGCCTACCGGGTGCAGCACTCGTCCGTGCTCGGGCCGACGAAGGGCGGCATCCGCTACGACGCCGCGGTCGACCTCGGCGAGTGCGCGGCGCTGGCGATGTGGATGACCTGGAAGTGCGCTCTCCTGCGCCTGCCGTACGGTGGCGCAAAGGGCGGCGTTCGCTGCAGCCCGCACGAGCTGTCGCAGAACGAGCTGACGCGCATCACGCGCCGCTTCACCGCCGAGCTGGCGCCGTTCATCGGCCCGCAGCTCGACATCCCGGCACCGGACATGGCGACGAACGAGCAGACGATGGCCTGGATGATGGACACGTACTCGATGCAGAAGGGCTACGCGGTCCCGGAGATCGTGACCGGGAAGCCGATCTCGATCGGGGGCTCGGTGTTCCGTCACGAGGCGACCGGAGCCGGCGTGGTCATGGTCGTCGAGCGTGCGTGCGCCCGGCTCGGCTGGCCCCTCGACGAGCAGCGGTGCGTCGTCCAGGGCTTCGGCAACGTCGGTGGGATCGCGGCGAGCGAGCTGCACGCTCGCGGAGCGCGCGTCGTTGCCGTCTCGGATCTCTCGGGCGGCGTTCATGCAGCGGGCGGCCTCGACATTCCCGCAGTGCATGCGTACGTCAGCGAGCACGGGTCGCTTGCCGGGTTCGAGTCGGGCGTCGATCGGATCACGAACGAGGCGATGCTCGAGCTGCCCTGCGACATCCTCGTGCTTGCCGCTCGCGAGGATCAGGTCACCGGCGCGAACGCTGCGAACCTCCGCTGCCGCCTGGTCGCCGAGGGCGCCAACGGCCCGACGTCGATCGACGCCGACCGGATCCTGGCCGATCGCGGCATCCCGGTCCTGCCCGACGTCCTCACGAACGCGGGCGGCGTCACCGTCTCCTACTTCGAATGGGTGCAAGACCTCGGCCGGCTCTTCTGGGACCGCGACGAGATTCGCCGCCGGTTGTCGGACAAGCTCGCCGACGCGTTCGACCGCGTCTGGGCCGTCTCGCAGGAGAGCGGGGTCTCGTTGCGTGACGCGGCGCTCGTCGCCGCGATCCGAGAGGTCTCCGGCGCCCTCGAGGCGCGCGGTCTGTACCCATGAGCGAGCCGCAACTCGCGCGCGACGCCATGGTCTCGGAGCCGTTCGCCCTCGAGGCGACCGCCACCGCTTCCGAGGCCGGCGAGGTGCTCTCTCGCGACGCGGTCCGGGCGGTGCTCGTGACGAGCGACGGCATGCTCGTCGGAGTCGTCACGCGCAAGACCCTCGTGCGTGAGGTGGTCGCGGCGGGGCGGGACCCGGCCGAGACGCGGCTCGGCGACATCGCCGAGACGCCCAACGCGACCATCGACTCGACGACGCCCCTCGACGAGGCGTTTGCGTTCCTCGAGCAGCAGGACTACGAGCGCGTTCCCGTCGTGGACGGCGGCCGGCTCGTCGGGGTCCTCTCGCGCGCCGTCATCCAGCGCCGGCTCGCAGAAGACGAGCCGCCGGAGCCCGTCGAGGTTCCTAGGCTGCCGCGAGCTGGCTCGACGGGACTTCCGCGACGAGCGTCTGCAGCGCGTCGCGGAGCCCCTGCCGGATCTCCGCGTCGACGAGGTAGCCCTCGTCGTCGAACTTCTCGTGTGCATGACCGACGGCCAGCTCGGCCTCGGTCACGCGGGCACCCATCGCCCCGAGCACCTTGCGGAGCTCGGCAGCCGCCCAGACGCCGCCGAAGGCCCCGGCGCTCGAGCTGATCACGGCGACGGGCTTGTTGCGGAAGGCGTTCGTCGCGACCGGCCGCGAGGCCCAGTCGAGCGCATTCTTGAGCGCCCCTGGGACGGACGAGTTGTACTCGGGTGTGGCGAAGAAGACGCCGTCGGCGCCGCGCACGAGTGCGCGGAGCTCCTCGACGCTCTCGGGCCCGGGTACGCCGTCGTCGTCCGAGTTGTAGTGCGGGATCCCCGCAAGGCCCTGCCAGATCTCGATCTCGACGCCTTCAGGGGCCTCCTCGCGCAGGGCGCGGAGGAGGCCCGTGTTGTTCGAGCCCGAGCGGAGGGACCCGCTGACGGCGAGGATCCGCACTGTTACGCCTCGGTCTGCTCGACCAGCGTCAGGTCGGCCTTGAGGGTGACCTCGTTCGCGAGAGCCGGCTCGCCGTTCGGCAGCGGCATGTTCCAGTTGATGTCGAAGGCGGTGCGGTCGACGGTCGTCTCCAGCTTGAGGCCGAGGCGCGTCGCACCGAAATGGTCGACGGCTGGGCCGGTCGCGGTTCCGGTCAGCGTTGCGGGCTTGGTGATGCCCTTGATGGTGATCTCTCCTTCGAGGACGACCTTGTCGCCGTCGCGCTTGATCGACTTCGAGGCGAACTTCACCTCGGGGTGCCGCTCGCCGTCGAAGAACTCGGGCGAGAGCAGGTGGGCCTCGAGGTTCTCCTCCTTGACCTTCAGGCTCCCGATCCGGGCGACGCCCGTCAGCGCGCCGTCCTCGAGCGTGGCCTCGAAGTCGGGCACCTCGCCGGTAAAGATCGCAACGGCGTAGGGGACCTCGAAGGCGACGCGGCTGTGGACGGTGTCTGCCTTCCACGTGCCGGTGGGAATGCCAACCTGTGTGTGCTCGATGGTGCTCATGCTTCCCTTCCTCCAATACTTGATAACGCAAGGATCGTAGCATATAACCTTGCGCGCGCAAGTTTTATTCCGTCAGGGTCCTTTCTGCACCCAGGCGGCGATCCGGCCGTGCGCGCAGTCGACCGTACCGGCGCCCTGCGCGAGTCGCGTGAAGATGCCCCGGCCCCTGAAATCCGGGGCGAACCGGCGTCAGCCGGAAGGTGATGCGAACGTGGTTCACGTCCTGCGGCGCCACCCGCAGGGAGAGGAGCCGCCCGCGCTCGCCGAGCGCGCTCCGGGCGCGCAGATAGGCGACCGCCTTGGCTCGATTCCGGGTCGTGAACTTGTGACCGTCGCTCTCGGTCGTCGCGTACACCTGGAAGAAGGACGGCGGAGCGAGGTACTCGGGCCGGGACAGGAACGTCGTCACGATCGTGTCCACCTCGGGCACCGTGCAACCCGGTGGGAAACTCGAGGTCGTCGTCGTGTCGGCGTCGTGCGACGAGCCGCCGCAGCCGGCGAGTGCGAGCAGCGCGCCCGCGGCAGCGAGCCTCAGCAGCACGCGTACGCACCCGGCGGCGCGTCACCCTCGGGCAAGTTCTCGAGGTCGGCGGCGGCGAGTGCCGCTCCGTCGAGCAGGTCCCGGATGCTGAATCGGAGCGATTCGAGCCCGTAGCGCCGGAGCACCTCCCGGACGATGAGCGCGCCGGCGACGATCACCGGCGCCCGTTTCGGGTCGAGGCCGGGCACCTCGCGGCGCTTGGCGAGCGGAAGCGACGCAAGCAGGGAGCCGAGGCGGTCGACCGCGTCGATCGTCAGGACCTCGGTCCCGGCGAGGACGCTGAGCTGGTCGACCGTGCCGGCGACTCCGATCGCGGAGGTCGCCTCGAGCGCCGGCAACAGCTCCCTGATGGCGGCCGCCGCGGCGCTCAGCTCGTCTTCAGTGGGCGGGTCGCCGTGCAGGTAGCGCTCGGTCAGGCGCACCGAGCCGATATCGAGGCTGGTGCGGAACTCGGGTGTCGTCAGCTCGGTCGAGCCGCCGCCGATGTCGAGCAGAAGCGTTCCCGCGTCGAGCACGCCGACTCCGCGCAGCGTCAGCTCGGCCTCCTCGTCGCCGGAGAGCAGACGCGTCTGGAAGCCGTACGACCATTCGATCTCGCCGAGGAACGCCTCGCCGTTCTCGGCGTCGCGAACTGCGCTCGTCGCAACGGCGAGCGTGCGCTCCGCGCCGAGCTCCTCGAGCTCGCGGCGAAACTCGGCGAGCGCGTTCCGTACACGCGCGATCGGGAGTGGCAGGAGGCGCCGTCGTGCGTCGACCCCCTCGCCGAGGCGCGTGACGACGCTTCGCCGTACGAGCTCGTCGACGTGACCGTCGGCGACGTCCGCAACCAGGAGCCGCGTCGAGTTCGTGCCCAGATCGACGGCGGCGACGCGCGTCACTTCTTCGGGATCACCCGGCGGAGGCCGGTCACCGTGTTGCGTACCTCGGCGACGGCCGCCTGCAAGACACGTAGCTGGGCCAGCGAGGCCTGCAGCCTGGCCGTCGCCTCGGTGAGCCGCTCGGTCCCGTCGGAGAGGGCGAGCGCCCGCGTTTCGGTCAACTCTGCCGTCGCCGTCACGACGGCGAGCGCCGTCGTGACCGTGCCGTTGAACGACGCGAGAGTCCGCTTCAGACGCAGCCCTCGGACGGCCATCACGACGGCGGAACCGACGATCGCGACCACGAGGACGAGCAGCGGAATGCCGATCAACAGCGAGATTCGGCCATGGTAACGGTGCTACAATTTTCGCCGCGACGCGGGGTGGAGCAGTCAGGTAGCTCGCCGGGCTCATAACCCGGAGGTCGCAGGTTCAAATCCTGCCCCCGCTATCGAAAGGCCTCGGGAACGGGGCCTTTCTTGTTCCCGGTCGAGGCGAACGAGCGGCTCGCTGAGCGTGCGTCCAGAGGTAGCGTTTCGATTCGTGCCGGCCCCGGACTCGACGCCCTCCGGCTCACTGCGGAGCTTCGGACAGGTTTTCGACCAGGTCGCCGAGGCGTACGACGACGTGCGGCCCGGCTACCCGCCGGAGGTCGTCGACCTGGCCGTCGAGCGCGGCGGCCTCCGCGCTCGGGTCGCGCGTTGTCGAAGTCGGCTCCGGGACGGGAAAGCTCACGGAGTCGCTCGTCGGACGTGGCTTGATCGTCGACGCGGTCGAGCCGGGCCCGAACATGATTGCGGCGGCCCGGAGACGGATCGGCGACACGGGCTCCGTCACGTTCCACGTCGGCAGATTCGAGGATGTCGACCTGCCGGAGCAGGCATTCGACGCGCTGTTCTCCGCGACTGCGTTTCACTGGGTCGACCCCAAGGTCGGCTGGCCGAAGGCGGCTTCGCACCTCAAGTCTGGCGGACTGCTTGCGCTCCTTGCCTACGTCGGGGTCTCGGACGAGGAATCGGCAGGCGTCCAGCGGGAGCTCCTCGAAGCGCTACGACTCCGCGCACCCGAGATCGCAGGTGCGTGGAAGCCGCTCCGCACGCTAGATGCGATCGAGTCGGGCGTTTCAGTGCGCAGCGACAACGCATCCGGGGTGTGGGACTGGCTGATGAGCGACGGCCGGCACAACCTGGCAGTGCCGGCCGCAGCAGACGCTTTTCGATGGCGTCGAAGTGGCGAGCCACGTCTGGACTCAGGAGGAGACGGCGGACGAGCTCGTCGCTCATTTCCGCACGACCTCGCTCTGGTTTCAACTCGATCCCGAGCAGCGCGACGCGCTCGAGGAAGACGATCGGCGAATCATCGAGCGCCACGGCGGGTCGATCCGCTCGTTGTTCGCGACGATGCTGATGACCGCCTTTCGGGTCTAATCCGGCAGCATCGGCATCGTGTAGCCGCTGTCGCGGCCGAGTAGCACGGCGCGCGTGATTGCGTTCGAGCCGAACCGCTCGCGCACCTCGTCGACGACGGCGTCGAGGTCTTCCTGCCGGCGGCCGTCGAACGGGAGTAACAGCTGCAGCCGCTGCGCGTTCTCGAGATTCGCGACGGCGATGCCGACGAGCGTCAGGCCGCGCTGCTCGAGTGTGGGGAGAACAGCGTCTACGAGCGCGCGTGCGGTCGTGAGCACGGTCTCGGTGCTCGTCGTCGGATGGGGGAGGGTGTGCGACCTCGTCGCCCGCGAGAAGTCGTCGAACCGTAGGCGGAGGACGACCGTCCGCCCGGCTCGGCCCGCTACGCGCATGCGCCGTGTCACCCGGTCGACGAGGGCGATCACGTCCGCGTCGATCGATTCCGGCGACCAGGGCGCACGGCCGCGCGCCCGCTGTGACCCGATCGACCCACGCCGGCGCCCGGTCTGGACGGGTCGCGGATCGCGGTTGTGTGCGAGCGCATGGAGCTGCCGGCCCGACGCTCGGCCCAGCATCGAGATCAGGTGCGACTCGGGCACGCGCGCGACCTCGCCGACGGTGGCGATCCCGTTGGCCTGAAGCTTGCGCGCCGTCACCGGCCCGACGCCCCAGAGCCGCTCGACCGGCAGCGCGTGGAGGAAGACGAGCTCGCGGTCGGGCGGGACGACGAGCAGCCCGTCGGGCTTGGCCACTCCACTCGCCACCTTGGCGAGGAACTTCGTTCGCGCGACCCCGACGGTGATCGGCAGCCCGATCCGTTCGCGCACCTCGCGGCGCAGCCGCTCGGCGATCTCCGCCGGTGTGCCGAAGCCTCGCTCCATCCCGCGCACGTCGAGGAACGCCTCGTCGATCGAGAGGCCCTCGACGAGCGGAGAGAAGTCGTCGAAAAGGCGGAACACCGCTCGGCTCGCATCGAGGTACGCCGAGAATCGCGGGCGGACGACGGCCGCCTGTGGGCAGAGGGTTCGCGCCCTGGCCGCGCCCATCGCTGTGCGGACGCCGCGGGCCTTCGCCTCGTAGCTCGCTGCGAGCACGACCCCGAGACCTACGATGACGGGCCGTCCGCGCAACCGCGGCTGGTCGCGCTGCTCGACGGACGCGAAGAACGCATCCAGATCCGCGTGCAGGATGGACGCCGTCCCGTGCACGAACAGATGTTCGCATATGGATCGCCTTGGCGCACCCGGTGTGGTACGAACGGCGTGTGCTGGCGCTGATCTTCGACCTCGACGGGACGCTCGTCGACACCGTCTACGCGCATGTGTTCGCCTGGCAGAGAGCGCTGGCCGAGGCCGAGATGCCGATCGACGGCTGGCGGATCCACCGGCGGATCGGCATGAGCGGCGGGCTCTTCGCGCGGGCGGTCGCCCGTGAGGTGGGTCGAGAGCTGACGCTCGACGAGGTCGAGGCCATCCAGCGGAGGCACGGTGAGATCTTTCGAGGCCTGCTCCCCGAGCGGCGGCCGCTTCCGGGCGCCGTCGACCTGCTCGCCGAGCTTCGGCGACGCGAGATCGTGCACGGCATCGCCACCTCCGGGAGGCGGCCCGAGATCGACGCGTCGCTCGCGGCGCTCGGAGTCGGCGCCGAGACGGTCGTGATCGACCGGGGCGACGTTGCGCGTGCCAAGCCCGAGCCGGACCTGTTCTTCGCCTGCCAGGAGGCGTTGGGCGTCGAGCCGGCCGACTGCTACGTCGTCGGCGATGCGGTCTGGGACCTGCTGGCCGCCCGTCGGGCGCGCATGCTCAGCATCGGGCTCCAGAGCGGCGGGTACGGAGAGGACGAGCTGCTCTCGGCCGGAGCGTTCCGCGTCTATCAGGACGCCGCCGAGCTGCACCGCTCGCTCGACGAGCTCGGCTTCGACGTCTGACTCGAGTCCGACTCGAGTCAGACGCAGTCGTCCTCCCGGGAGGCGAAAAGCACTGTGCGGTCGGTTGTCCGATCGGGGCAGTCGGCCGGTGTCCCGCGATCGCCGATCGGAGCTGGCGTCGTCACGCTTTCGTGTCACTCTCGACGCAAAGACGTGTGTCAGACACGAGTCTGACTCACGTCAGACGAAGGGGCCCGGCGCGCCGACGTCCAGTGGATGCCGCTGTTCCACGGCCCGCCGCCTGGACGGCTCTCAGCGCACCGGGGCGAGGGTCACCAGCGCTCGACGCCGGACAGGCGCTTTGAACCGGCGATGAGTTTCGTCTCGAAGCCCGGTCTACTTGAAGATGACGGCGACCTGTGCCGGCCGCGTAGCATTGCCTTCCGTGTCGACCGAGAGCGCGACGACCGGTCTCGAGCGTGAGCTCGAGCACTACCGTTCCGAGCTGACCGGCTACTGCTACCGCATGCTCGGCTCGGCGGAGGCCGAGGACGCGGTGCAGGAGACGTTCATCCGCGCCTGGCGCGCGTACGAGCAGTTCGAGGGGCGGTCTGCCCTGCGTTCGTGGCTGTACCGCATCGCGACGAACGTCTGCTTCGACCTCCTCAGCGGGCGCAAGCGGCGAGCGCTGCCGATGGACCTCGGCCCGAGCTGCGAGCCAATCGAGTCGAATCTGCACACGCTGCCCGAGGTGACCTGGATCCAGCCGATGCCCGACGAGCTCGTCGTCGGAGAAGGGGATCCTGCGGCGCTGCTCGAGGCCCGCGAGACGATCCGCCTCGCCTTCATCGCGGCGCTGCAGCACCTGCCGCCCCGCCAGCGAGCGGTGCTGATCCTCTGCGAGGTGCTCCGCTGGCAAGCCGCCGAGGTCGCCGAGCTGCTGGACACGAGCGTGGCGTCCGTCAACAGCGCGCTGCAGCGGGCGCGCTCGACCCTCGCGAGCGCAGAGATCGCCTCGGGTGCGCCGGCCACGGAGCTCGATGCATCGGACCGTGAGCTCCTCGACCGGTACGTGAGCGCGTTCCAGGACTACGACATCGAGACGCTGACGACGCTGATCCAGGAGGACGCGCGGCAGTCGATGCCGCCGTTCGACATGTGGCTGCTCGGGCGCGACGACATCATGACGTGGTGGTTCGGGCCGGGCATCGGCTGCAAGGGCTCGCGCGTGATTCCCGTCGGCACTGCGAACGGTCTGCCCGCCTACGGGCAGTACAAGCCGGATCCAAACGGCGGCTACGAGGCGTGGGCGCTGCAGGTGGTGGAGCTGCGCGACGGCCGGATCGGGGAGTTCACATTCTTCCTCGACACGGACCGGCTGTTCCCGCTGTTCGGCCTTCCGTCACGGCTCGAGCAGTAGCACCCCCGCGAGCCCGACGAGCTCGAGGAGCGCCCGGAGCTCGACGGGCACGTCGAGCAGCCTGACCTCGTAGCCGGCGCGGGCAGCAACGAGCTGCAGCCGCGCGAACGCGTCGATGGTCACGAGATCGACCGGGGTGGAGCCGCCGACAGGCACGTAGAGGGGCGTGACCATCGCCGTAACGACTTCTGCCCGACCTGGAACTCATCGATGAGTTCGCGCAGCGGCGCCGGTCCTACTCCGCGAGACCGATGGAAATCGATAGGAAGAAGGCACACATGACACTCGACGCGCGCACCCGCTGGTTCGCCCTCTACGTCCTTTGCGCTCGGCACGCTGATGATCGTTCTCGACACGACGATCGTGAACGTGGCGCTGCCGTCGATCAGAGCCGATCTCGGGTTCTCGGAGACCTCGCTTGCGTGGGTGGTCAATGCGTACCTGCTCACCTTCGGAGGGTTTCTGCTGCTCGGCGGCCGGCTCGGAGACCTGTACGGCCACCGCCGCCTCTTCCTGGCGGGGATCGGCCTGTTCACCCTCGCCTCGCTCGTGTGCGGTCTCGCCACCACGCAGGGCGTGCTCATCGCCGCGCGCGCCGTGCAAGGTCTCGGCGGAGCAATCGCGTCGGCCGTGGGCCTGTCGCTGATGATGACGCTCTTCACCGAGCCGGCCGACCGGGCGAAGGCGATGGGCGTCTTCGGCTTCGTCGCCTCGGGCGGCGGCACGCTCGGCGTGCTGCTCGGCGGGGTCCTCACGGACGTCCTCAGCTGGCACTGGATCTTCCTCGTCAACCTGCCGATCGGGATCGTCGTGATCCTGCTGTCGCTGCGCCTTCTGCCCGGTGCACACACCGCAGGCTCCGGGCGGCTCGACGTCGCGGGCGCAGTGACCGTGACCGCCGCGCTGATGCTCGCCGTCTACGCGATCGTGAACGGCAACGGCGCCGGCTGGACGTCGATGCAGACGCTCGGGCTGCTCGCGGTCGCTGCTGCGCTGCTGGGAGTGTTCCTCGTGATCGAATCGCGCGTCGAGTCGCCCTTGATGCCGCTCGGCCTGTTCCGCCTGCGGAACGTCGCCGTCGCCAACATCGTCGGCGTGCTCTGGGCCGCGGCGATGTTCGCGTGGTTCTTCCTGTCGGCCCTGTATCTCCAGCTCGTCCTCGGATACAGCCCGCTGGAGGTCGGCCTCGCCTTCCTGCCGGCCAACCTGATCATGGGCGCCTTCTCGATCGGGCTGTCCGCGAAGCTCGTCATGCGCTACGGGATCCGGCCGCCCCTGACCGGCGGGCTGTTGCTGGCCGCGGTCGGCCTCGCGCTCTTCATGCGCGCGCCGGTCCACGGGCAGTTCGTCGTCGACGTGCTGCCGAGCATGATCCTGCTCGGCTTCGGCGCCGGCATCGCCTTCAACCCGGTGCTCCTGGCCGCGATGAGCGACGTGAAGCCGGAAGAGTCGGGTCTCGCCTCCGGCATCGTCAACACCGCGTTCATGATGGGTGGAGCGCTCGGGCTCGCCGTGCTCGCAAGCATCGCAGCGTCGCGCGCGGACAGCCTGCGCGCCTCGGGTGAGAGCGATCTCGCTGCGCTCACCGGCGGCTACCACGCGGCGTTCCTCGTGGGCTCGCTCTTCGCGGTTGCTGCGGCAACGATCGGCGGCGTGTTCCTCCGCGAGCGGCGGCCGAGCCAGGCCCACGAGCCGGCGTTCGCTGCAGACTGATGGTGTGAGCGAGCTCGCCATCCGCCTTCGCGGAGCCGTCAAGCGCTACGGGCCGATCACCGCGGTCGCGGGGCTCGACCTCGACGTGCCCGTCGGGACGTGCGTCGGCCTGCTCGGCCCGAACGGCGCGGGGAAGTCGACGACGATGCGGATGCTGACCGCCCAGGCGATCCCGGACGAGGGCGAGCTCGAGGTGCTCGGGTACCGGCTTCCGGACGAGTCGAAGCAGGCCCGGGCCGAGCTCGGCGTCACTCCGCAGCTCGACAACCTCGACGTCACACTGACGGTGGAGCAGAACCTGCTCGTCTTTGCGCACCTCTATCGCATCAGCCGTCCAGACCGGCGCGATGCCATCGAGCGCGCGCTCGAGATGGCGAAGCTGGGCGACCGGCGCGACACGCGGGTCGACAAGCTCTCCGGCGGCATGCGGCGCCGGCTCCTGATCGCGCGGTCCCTCGTCCACCGGCCGCGCCTCCTGCTGCTCGACGAGCCGACGGTCGGTCTCGATCCGCAGGTGCGCCAGGAGCTCTGGGCGCTGATCGACCGGCTCAGGGCCGAGGGCACGACGATCCTCATGTCGACGCACTACATCGAGGAGGCCGAGCGCCTGGCCGACACGGTGCTGATCATGTCCCACGGACAGGCGGTCGCCTCGGGCTCGCCCGCCGATTTGATCTCCCACCACGCGGGGCGTTACGCGCTCGAGGTGTACGGCCGTCCGGACCGTCTCGCGCAGGTCGAGTCGGAGGCTGCGGCGAAGGGGCTGCGCACGCGCCGCACCGGGACCAGCGTCGCGGTCCTTGGTGCGGACGATGACGGCGCCGGCTTCGACGGTGAACGCCGGCCCTCGAATCTCGAGGACGTCTTCGTCCTGCTGACGGGCGAGGAGATCGGCTGATGGCCGTCGTCGCGACGAGCGCGCCGCGCCGGATCGGACGGCTCGAGCGGCCGGCGCTGACCGGTGTGCTGATGCGCGAGATCGTCAACTACTCGTCGTACTGGCGGTCGGCGACGTTCTCGTCGACGGTTGAGCCGACGATCTACCTGCTCGCCTTCGGCTTCGGCTTCGGCTCGCTGGTCGGACACGTCGGCGGCTACGTCTACGTCGAATTCGTCGCCACCGGCACGGTGGCCACTGCCGTGCTGTTCTCGAGCGCCTTCCCGGCGATGTTCGGGACGTTCGTCAAGTACCAGTTCCAGCACACGTACGACGCGATCCTCGCCGCGCCGGTCGACACGGAGGAGCTCGTCACCGCCGAGTCGCTGTGGGTCGCGACGCGGGCCAGCGTGTACGGATGCGTGCCGCTCCTGGTCGGGATCGCGTTCGGCCTGGATCCGCGGTGGGGCATGCTCCTCGTGCCGCCGATCGCGTGGCTCTCCGGGTACGGCTGGGCGTGCTTCGGCATCGCGATCGCGGGCTTCGCGAAGTCGATCGAGAACTTCAGCTACATCATCAGCGCGGTCCTGACGCCTCTCTTCCTGGTCGCCGGGACGTTCTTCCCGCTGTCGCAGCTCCCGCGCTGGGCGCAGATCCTCGCCGAGTTCAATCCGCTGCATCAGTGCGTCGTACTCGTCCGCCATGCGTCGTTCGGGTTCCACGCCGGGACCGACCTGCTGCGCGTCGGCGTGATCGTCGTGTTCGGCGTCCTGATGTGGCGCCTCGCGATCTTCGCCATGGAGCGGAAGCTGATCGACTAAGGGTCCGATCAAGCAGCTTGCTCGAGCACGGGCTCCGGGATTCTCGTCTCGACCTGCTCGAGGCGCGCGGGCTGCGTGAGCGTCCAGCCGGCAAGCGCGACGACGGCTGCGATGACCGTCTGCACGCCGAGCACCGCGACGAATGCATCGCGGTACCCGAGCGAGTGGGCCGCGGACAGCGAGAGGAAGAGACTGCCGAGGCTCGCGACGCCGAGTGCCAGTGAGGCCTGCATCGTCGTGCTGACGATCCCGCTGCCGACTCCGGCACGCTCGGCCGGCACGCCGCCGAGGACGAACCCGAATAGCGGACTGACGACGAGGCCCTGACCGAGCCCGACGACAGCCATGGCGGGAGCGAGCTTGAGCGGGTCGATGTTCGGCCACGCGGCGAGGAACGTCGCAGCGAGACCGAGCAGGCCGACGCCCTGGACCACGGCGCCCACGGAGAGCACGCGGCTGCCGAAGCGCGCAGTCAGCCGCGCTGTCGCGAGCGACGCGCCGAGGAACGCGACACCGAGTGGGACGAGCGCGAGCCCGGAGCGGAGAGCGCTGAACCCCGCGCCGCTCTGCAGCGTGAGCGCGCTGACGAACATGAACGTCCCGAACCCGGCGAAGAACGGCATCGTGATCAGGAGCCCACGGCGCATGCCGCGCAGCCGAAGCAGGGTCGGCGGCACGATCGGATGGCGCCCGGACCCTTCGAGCCGGCCTTCGACCGCGTAGAACGTTGCGGCTGCCGGAGCGGCGAGGGCGAGGAGGATCCAGCTCCAGGCGGGCCAGCCGAGCGTGCGGCCCTCAGTGAGCGGCAGGAGCAGCGCGAGCACCGCAACCGCGAGCAGTCCGGTCCCGAGCGCGTCGACACGCGGCGCGTTCTCGGCGTGACTCGACGGGACGTTCCGCCACGCCAGGACGAGGCCGACCAATCCGATCGGGACGTTGACGAGGAAGATCGGCCGCCAGCTCTGGCCGCCGAAATTCGCCGCGACGATCGCGCCCCCGGCCAACTGGCCGACGACCGCAGCCACGCCGGCGGTCGCGCCGAACAGCCCGAGGGCGCGAGCGCGCCGCTGGCCCGTCGTCGAGGACTGGATCGTTGCGAGCACCTGCGGGACCATGAAGGCCGCCGATGCGCCCTGGGCGACGCGGAACGCAACCAGCGCCACGTCGGTCGGTGCGATGCCGCAGAGGAGCGAGAAGAGTGTGAACGACGACATGCCGAGCATGAACAGCCGGCGGCGCCCATACAGGTCGCCGAGCCGCCCCCCGAGGACGAGGAGCAGGGCGTACGGGATCCCGTAGCCCGCAACCATCAGCTCGAGCGTCGCCGAAGAGGTGTGCAGGTCGGAAGAAATCGTGGGGAGTGCGACGTTGACGATGAAGAAGTCGGCAATCGAGAGAAACGCGCCGACGAGAATCGTCGCGAGGCCGAGCGATGACAGTTCCGATCTGGGAGCCATACGTGCATGATGGCCGCCGACACCACCCTGGTACCAGACCGCAGTTATCCTGGTATCAACGCCACCCCTCTGGCCGGGAATAGATGCCGCATACTCCAGCCATGACCGTCGCCGTCGAGCTTCCGCGGGCCGACCAGGACGCCGTCCGGCGTCACGAGCTGGCCGCGTTTCTCCGCAGCCGGCGCGAACGGATCACCCCCGAGCAGGTCGGCCTTCGCCACTCACGGCGCCGGCGGACGCCCGGTCTCCGGCGCGAGGAGGTCGCTCAGCTCGCCGGAGTAGGAGTGACCTGGTACACGTGGATCGAGCAGGGCCGCGACGTGAACGCGTCTGCCCAGGTTCTCGACGCGATCTCACGGACGCTCCTCTTCGACGCGCAGGAGCGGTCGCACCTGTTCACGCTCGCCGGCGCCACGGACACGACGATCGAGGCCGATACGACCTCGCTGCCGCCGACGACGCGGTTGCTCCTCGACCGGCTCGAGCCTTATCCCGGCGTGGTCGTCAACGGCCGTTACGACATCCTGGCGTGGAACCGGGTATGGGCGAGCGCATTTCCGATGCTCGACGACCTGCCGGTCGAGGACCGCAATGCGCTGTGGCTGATCTTCACCCACCCGCACTGGAAGCGACTCCTGCCCGACTGGGACGACGCGGCCTCGCGGATGGTCGCGCAGTTCAGGGTCTCGATGGCGGAGCATGTCGCCGAGCCGGCATGGAAAGCTCTCGTCGCCAGGTTGCACCGCGCGTCGTCCGAGTTCGGCGAGGTCTGGGCGCGTCACGACGTGCAGGAGCCCGAGAGCCGAGTCAAGCGGTTCCGTCATCCGACGGCCGGGATGCTGCGGCTCGACTACACGTATCTCTGGCTCGGGCGGCGCCTCGGGACACGGCTCGTCACCTACACGCCCGCCGATGCGGAGACGGCGGCGCGTCTGGACGCGC
Organism: uncultured Thermoleophilia bacterium; assembly: GCA_963846895.1. Taxonomy (GTDB): domain Bacteria; phylum Actinomycetota; class Thermoleophilia; order Gaiellales; family Gaiellaceae; genus PALSA-600. The sequence goes on from CAWJXR010000011.1 coordinate 42,962, forward strand.
TCTACCGCTCCCTCCTGGACGCGCCGAACCACCGCTGAGGCGTACGCTCCGCGCGTGCTGAGCCGGCGCACCGCCTTCGCGGCCTGCGTGACGATCGCGGTCGCCGCCGCCTCGGCAGACTCGTCCGTCGTCGCGCTCGCGCTCCCGCAGCTGTACCGCGACTTCTCGACCTCGGTGGTCGGCGTGAGCTGGGTGCTGACCGCATACAACCTGGCGGTCGCCGTGACCGCCCTGGCCGTGCTTCCGTTCCGCCGCCGCTTCTCGAGCCGCGTGCTCTACGGGACGGGGATCGTGATCTTCCTGGCGGCCTCCGCCGCCTGCGCGTCCGCGAACGGCCTGACGTTCCTGATCTCGGCACGCGTCGTCCAGGGCGTGGGCGGCGCCGTCCTGCTCGCCGGCTCCATCGGGGTGCTGGAGGCTCTGACGGGCTCGCGCACGCAGACGATCAGGACCTGGGCCGGCGCCGCCGGCATCGGCGTCGCAGTCGGCCCCGCGCTCGGCGGTGTCCTGACCGAGCTGTTCGACTGGCGGGCGATCTTCATCGTGCAGGTACCCATCGCTGCGCTGGGGCTCGGGGCGCTGCTCGTTCCCGGCCGGGCTGAAGCCCCTCGCGATGACGACGGCCCCGCTCACCTGTTGCCGGACGTGTCGATCGGCCTGCTCTTCGGCGCGCTCGTCGGCGCGCTCTTCCTCTCCGTGCTGCTCCTGATCCCCGGCTGGAGCTACTCGCCGATTCGCGGCGCCGCGGTCGTCAGCGCCCTGCCGCTCTGCAGTCTCGTCTCCCGCCGGCTGATTCGGCCTCCCAGCGATGACGTCTCGGTCCTCGCCGGGAGCGTGCTCGTCGCGCTCGGGCTCGCGGCGCTCGCCCTTTTGCCGCGCGGCGGCTGGATTCTGCCGCTGCTCGCGCTCGCCGTCTGCGGGACCGGCCTCGGGCTGGCCCTGCCGGTCCTCTCCGAGCGCGCGCTCGCGGGCGGGGCGCTGCAGCGAAACGCGCTCGTCACCGTCGGCGCGCGCCACCTCGGCCTGGTCGCGGCGCTGGCGCTCGTCGCGCCGGTGCTCTCCCACACGCTGCCCTCCGCGGCGCACCGCGCGGAACGTCAGGCGACCGCCATCGTGCTCGACGCTCCGGTCGGGCTGACGAAGAAGGTCCCAGTCGCGCTCGATCTTGGCTCGGCGTTCCATCGCGCCCGCTCGGGCGAGCTGCCGAATCTCGCCGAGCCGTTCGACGCCCACGGCGCGGGGAGCGACAAGGACCTGGCCCGGACACGTGATCAGCTCGTCGGCACCGTCCATCGCACCGTTGCGGAGGCGTTCCGGACGTCGTTCGCACTCTGTGCGGCGTTCGCGCTCGCGGCGGCGGCCGTCGCGCTCGCGGCTCGAAGGACAAGATCGTGAATCGCCTGATCGCCGTCTTCGTCGCGGCACTGGCTCTGCTCGCAGCCGAGCTCGTCATCTCGAGCCGGACGACCTCGGTCCACGTCGCCGCACCGTGCGGCGCCCGTCCTCTCTTCCCGAGCGGCGGCATCGACGGCACGACCCAGCGCATCGTCCTCGACGGGCTCGGACGGGCCGCGTGCAAGCTCGGCGTGACCAGGGAGGAGCTCGTCGTCTCGCTCGCCCCGCAGAGCGGCGAGCATCTGAGCCAGCCGCCGCCGAAGGTCGCGCACGCGCTCCGCTCGGGCCTCGAGGAAGCGGTCGACGCATCAGTCCACCGCCACGAGCTCTCGAGCTTCGTCGCGTTCATCATCCGCGAGGCGGTGCGGCACGCGCCGCTCGAGAACCTCGTCCAGGGCCACCTGTTCTAGGGCCATCCGGGCCGCCGCCAGGTCGCGTGCGGTAGCGCGTTAGTCTTGACACATGGAAGCGGCCGAGCAGACCATCGCGCCCGAGGGCACCGACGGGCGGGATCTCCAGGGCGTCTACCGCTACTACGAGCTCGCCAAGCGCGCCGAATGGCAGGTTCGCGACCTGCCGTGGGGCGAGCTACCGCCGATCCCCGAATACCAGGGCTCGCCCCAGAAGCTGGCGCGGCGGCGCGACCTCTGGCGCTCGGTCGTGACGCAGCAGCTCCAGGCCGACGAGCTCGCGGTCGAGATGGCGGCGCAGCTCTTCTCGATCGCGCCCGATCACGAGGCGAAGCTCTATTACACGACGATGGTGCAGGACGAGTCGCGTCACACCGAGGCGTGGCTGAAGCTGATCCATGAGGCCGGTGGCATGGCCGAGCGGGATCCATATCTCGACCAGCTCGCGCACATGACGCTCGATGCGGACACGCTCGAGGAGAAGGTCTTCCTGATGCAGGTGTTCTACGAGCGCCTGATCATCCCGCGGTTCCGGATGATCGCCCGGTCCTCGCGCGGAACGGTGCTCGAGGATCTCTGCAACCGTCTCGCGATCGACGACGGGATTCACCACGGAGCCGGGATGGCATACGAACGGGTGTTGCTCGAGGGCGCCGGCCGCAGCGTTCAGACGCAGCTCGTCGACGCCGCCAACCGGCTGCTGCCGCTCTTTGCCCAGCACGCGCTGTGGCGCCCGAAGGCGCGTGAGTTCATCGGCGCGCTGATGCGCGAGACCGACATCCGCATGCTCAAGGACGATCTGGAGAACGGCGTGCGCCTCGCGAGGTCACTCGGCCTCGACGTCAGCGGCGTCGAGCTCCCCTACTAGCGATGACCGACCTGCCACTGATTGGCGGCTGCCTCTGCGGCGGCGTTCGGTACGAGATCGACAAGGCTCCGATCTCGGCGTCGTACTGCCACTGCACGCGCTGCCAGCGGCGTTCCGGCACCGCTGCTTCGGCCCAAGCCCGGCTCGCTCCCGGGGCACTGCGGATCGTCGCCGGCGAAGAGCTCGTCCGCGAATGGGTGCCGCCGGACAACGGGTGGCCGAAGGCGTTTTGCTCGGCCTGCGGCGGTGCACTCTGGAGCCGCAGCCCGGCCGAAGACGGTCTCTACAGCGTGCGCCTCGGCACGTTCGACTCCGATCCCGGCATCCGGCCGCAGTACCGGCAGTTCGTGGCGTACGCGGCCCCCTGGGAGTCGATCCCCGACGACGGCCTGCCTCGATACGAGGAGCGCCCGCCCGCCTGATGCCGCGCGGGCGGACAAAGTCGAAGAAGGCCGGCAGGTCGACGACCTCGCTGCGCGAGCGGGTCGCCGAGCTCGAGCGCGAGCGGCAGCTGCTCAACGCGATCGCAAACTACGCGCCCAGCCTCATCTGCCTCGTCGACGACACCGGCCGCGTGCGGCCGCACGCGTCGAACCAGGCGTTCGAGCGGACGCTCGGCTATGCGCCAGAGGAGACAGGAGGTGCCCTGTTCTGGGAGCGGTATGTGCCCGACGGCGAGCGGGCAGCCGCGCGCGACTGCGTCCTCTCCTCGATCGGGAGCCAGTCACGATCGGAGCACGAAGGACGCTGGGTGCAGCGCGACGGGACGCCGATCGACGTCACGTGGTCGTGTACCCCCCTGCCGCGGATCGCGAGCGGCCCGGTCTACCTGATCAGCGGCACCGACATCACCGATCGCAAGCGGCATGAAGCGGAGGTCCGGCAGTCGAGAGCACGCATCGTCGCTGCGGCGGACAACGCGCGGCGACGGCTCGAGCGGAACCTGCACGACGGCGCCCAGCAGCGGCTGGTCGCGCTGCTCGTCCAGCTGCGAGGCGCCCAGCGCGGCCTGATCGACCCGTCGGAGACGCTCTCCGCAGCCGTCGACGAGCTCGCGGCCGCGGTCAAGGAGCTCCGCGGGCTTGCGCAGGGAATCCATCCGTCGGCGCTGACCGAGCGCGGGCTGGCCCCGGCCCTCCGGATGGTCGCGGCGCGCGCATCCGTCCCTGTCGAGCTCGACGTCACCGATGCGCCGATCGAACCGCCGATCGCCGTCGCCGCGTACTACATCGTCTCGGAGGCGCTCACGAATGTCGCCAAGTACGCGGAAGCGAGCCGTGCGGCTGTCCGCGTGCGCGAGACCGGCGACAAGCTCGTCGTCGTGGTCGAGGACGACGGGAGAGGCGGGGCGGACCCGTACGCCGGAAGCGGGCTCCCGGGCCTCGGCGACCGCGTTGCGGCCCTCGACGGGACGCTGTTCGTCGACAGCCCGAAAGGCGCCGGCACGCGCATCCGCGCCGAGCTCCCGCTGGCCCCTAGGATCCGCAGATGTGCTTCGACACCGACTCCACACCTCCCGTCCGCGCTATCGCAGGCGCGGCCGTCTCGCACGACCGGCTGACGCTGACCGCTGCCGACGGCAACCGGTTCGCCGCGTTTCTGGCAACGCCGGAGACCACTGCGGCGAAGGGCGTCGTCATCTACCCGGACGTGCGGGGTCTGTACCTCTTCTACGAAGAGCTGGCTCTTCGCTTCGCCGAGCGCGGGATCGCAGCCGTCGCCTTCGACTACTTCGGCCGCACGGCCGGCACCGGCGCGCGCGACGACGAGTTCGACTACAGGCCGCACGTCGATCAGACAACCGATGACGGCGTGCAGTCCGATGCCCGAGCCGCCATCGAGCAGCTGCGCGGAGCCGGCACCGGGACCGTCTTCAGCGTCGGATTCTGCTTCGGCGGACGTGCGTCGTGGGTGGCCGCAGCTTCGGGTCACGGGCTCGCCGGCTCGGCCGGCTTCTACGGCTCTCCGACTCGGGAGCGCGGCGGGCCGAGCGTCATCGAGCGCGTGGACGCGATCGAATGCCCGATTCTGGCGCTGCAGGCCGGCGACGATGCCGGAATCACCGTCGACGACAACGCTGCGTTCGAGCAGGCGCTGACCGGCGCCGGCGTCGAGCACGAGATCGTCGTCTACGACGGCGCGCCGCACAGCTTCTTCGATCGCAAGCAGGCCGACTTCGCCGAGGCGTCCGACGACGCCTGGCGGCGCGTGCTCGCGTTCGTCAGCTCGCACGAGTGATCCTCGCGATCGACCAGGGCACGACGGGGACGACGTGCCTGGTCGTCGACGAGGAGCTCCGCGTCCACCGACGCGGCTACGTCGAGCTCCGCCAGCACTTTCCCCAGCCCGGGTGGGTCGAGCACGACCCTGACGAGATCTGGGAGAGCGTGCTCGCCGCTGCGGCCCAGGCAGGGCTCGACGGCGTCGAGGCCGTGGCGATCACGAATCAACGGGAGACGACGATCCTCTGGAACCGCTCCACCGGCCGTCCGGTCGCACCCGCGATCGTGTGGCAGGACCGGCGCACGGCCGAGCGCTGCCGGGAGTTGGACGCGGGCCTGATCCGCGAGCGCACCGGGCTCGTGCCCGATCCGTACTTCTCGGGGACGAAGCTCGAGTGGCTGCTCCGGGAGCACCCTGCTTCCGGGCTCGCCTTCGGGACCGTCGACTCGTGGCTCCTGTGGCAGCTGACGCAGGGGGCGGTGCACGCGACCGACACGACGAACGCCTCACGGACGATGCTGTGCGGGCTCCGTACGCTCGACTGGGACGACGACCTGCTGGCGCTCCTGGGCGTCGATCGCGGCGTGCTGCCGACGATCCTCCCCTCGGACACCGAGTTCGGCGAGGCTGAGCTGCTCGGCCGGCGGCTGCCGGTGCGCGGGATCGCCGGCGACCAGCAGGCGGCGCTCTTCGGCCAGGGCTGCCATGCCCGGGGCGAGGCGAAGGTGACGTACGGCACCGGGAGCTTCGTGCTCGTCCACGCGGGCAGCGAGGTTCCCGCGGCGCCGCACGGGCTGCTCGCGACGGCTGCTGCCGACGGCTACGCGCTCGAAGGGGCGGTCCTCGTCGCGGGCGCCGCCTTGCAGTGGCTCCGCGATGGGCTCGGCGTGCTCGCAGGCGCTTCGGAGAGCGAGGCGATCGCGCGCAGCGTCGACTCGACCGGCGGCGTGTCGTTCGTGCCGGCGCTGGCCGGGCTCGGCTCACCCTGGTGGCAGCCGGATGCTCGGGGGCTCATCAGCGGGCTGACGCGCGGCACGACCCGCGCCCACCTCGTCCGCGCCGCCCTCGAGGCGATCGCCCACCAGGTGGCGGACGTCGTCGACGCGCTCCCGGAGCCTCCGACGACGCTACGAGCCGACGGCGGAGCAGCCGCGAACGGCTTTCTGATGCAGCTTCAGGCCGATCTCGTCGGCGTGCCGGTCGACGTCGCCGCCGAGCATGAGACGACCGCGCTCGGGGCAGCCGCGCTCGCGGGACGCCACTCGGCGCGGGTCCCGGTGGGCGAGACCTTCGAGCCGGCGATGTCGCGCGACGAAGCGCTCGGATTGCGGGCAAACTGGCGGGATGCAGTCCGGCTCTTAACGGGAAGTTCTTAGGTTCCTGGGTAAACCTTGGGCCGAACCCGAGCGAGGAGGAGAGCGTGGAAGAGGTCGGCGGCAAGCTCGAACAGGCCCTGTTCGAGGTCCGGCGGGTGATCGCCGGCCAGGAGGAGATGCTCGAGCGGGTACTGGTCTGCCTGCTCGCCGGAGGGCACGTCCTGATCGAGGGGGTCCCAGGGCTCGCGAAGACCCTCACCATCAAGACGACGGCGGCCGTGCTCGGCGGGTCGTTCCAGCGCGTGCAGTTCACGCCCGACCTCGTGCCGTCGGACCTCGTCGGCACGCGGGTGTTCAGGCCCGACAAGACCGACTTCGAGACCGAGCTCGGGCCGGTCTTCTGCAACTTCCTGCTCGCCGACGAGATCAACCGCGCGCCCGCGAAGGTGCAGTCCGCGCTGCTCGAGGTGATGCAGGAGCATCAGGTGACCATCGGTCACAACACGTTCCCGGTGCCGAGCCCGTTCCTGGTGCTCGCGACCCAGAACCCGATCGAGTCCGAGGGCACGTATCCCTTGCCGGAGGCCCAGGTCGATCGATTCATGCTGAAGGTGCTCGTCGACTATCCGGCTCACGACGAAGAGCTCACGGTCGTCGCACGCTCGCTCGAGCCCGAGCCCGAGTTGCAGCAGGTCCTCTCGCTGGAAGAGCTCCAGGAACTGCAGACGCAGGCCGCCGACGTGTTCGTCGATCCGGCGCTCATCAGCTGGACGGTCGACGTTGCGACTGCGACGCGCAAGCCGCGCGACCACGGCCTTGACGAAGTCGCGGATTACATCGCCTACGGCGCAAGCCCGCGCGGGCCGATCAGCCTCGTGGCCGCCGGACGCGCACTCGCGCTGATCCGCGGTCGCGACTACGTCGTGCCCGCCGATCTCGAGGCGCTCGTTCGCGACGCCTTCCGCCACCGGCTCGTGCTCTCGTACCGCGCGCTGGCGGAGGAGGTCGCTCCTGACGTGATCCTCGACGCGGTCCTCGCGACGGTGCCGACTCCGCAGATCGACCTGGGACGCCGCACACAAGCCGCATGACCGCCACGGCTGTCGACCCGCTCGCTCCGATCCGGACACCGGCGAGGCCGGGGCCGGGCCAGCTGTCGTCGGCGTCGCTGCGCGCCCTCGAGCTCTCGGTGGGCCGCCGCGTGGACGGACTCCTCGCCGGCGACTACCGCTCGGCGTTCGCGGGCGTCGGGAGCGAGCTGTGGCAGGTGCGGGCGTACGAGCCCGGCGACGACGTACGCCGCATGGAGTGGAACGTGACCGCCCGCACCGGTCAGCCTCATGTCCGGGTCGAGCTGGCGGAGCGAGTGCTCGTCACGTGGCTCGTGCTCGACGCATCGGCCTCGATGGCGTTCGGGACAGGTGACCGCCGCAAGGCCGACGTCGCCGAGGGTGTGGCCATCGCCGTCGGTTACGCGGCGACGCGCCGCGGCAACCGTCTCGGCACGATCGCGTTCGGGACGGGCTCGGTCGTCGAACGGCCGCGCCAGGGCAGGCGTGCGCTGCTCGAGACGCTCCGGCTGCTCCGCGAGCTGCCCACGGGCGGCAGCGGCTCGCTGCACTCGGCGCTCGAGCTCGCCGACCGCGTCGCCACGCAGCGCTCGCTGGTGATCGTCGTCTCCGACTTTCGCGGTCCGCTCGACTGGCGCCCGCCGCTCCTCCGGCTCGCAGGGCGGCACACGGTCCTGGCCGCCGAGATTCGCGATCCGCGCGAGCAGGAGCTCGCCGACGTGGGCGAGCTGCGGCTGGTCGACCCCGAGTCGGGACGGCAGCTGCGAGTCGACACGGGCGACGCCAAGCTGCGACGCCGCTTCGCCGAGGCCGCCGCCGCCGAGCGCAAGAACCTACAGTCGAGCTTTGCCTCCGCCGGCGTCGGGCATGTCGCGCTGTCCACCGACGGCGATTGGCTGCGTCCGCTGGCGGCGTTTCTCCGGCGCGGGAAACGGGTGCGGTGAGCTTTCTCCATCCGAGCGCGCTCGTCTGGCTGCTGGCGATCCCGGTTGTGGTGGCCGCGTACATCTGGTTCGAGCGGCGACGCGACGAGCGGGCCGGAGCTTGGGCGCAGCCCGCGCTGCTCGAGAACATGGTCGATCGCCCCTCGGCGTGGCGGCGCCACCTGCCGACGGCGCTCCTCCTGCTCGGCGGCGTGCTCCTGCTCGTCGGCTTCGCGCGCCCGCAGGCGAAGGTTCGCGTCCAGCGTGAGGACGCGACCGTCGTGCTCGTCGTCGACGTCTCCGGCTCGATGGCCGCCCGCGATTCCCAGCCGACCCGTCTCGGCGCCGCGCGGAAGGTCGCCGACGACTACCTCGACAAGCTGCCGAAGGGGTACCGCGTGGCCGTGATCACGTTCTCGGACCATACGACGCTCGTCACGCCGCCCACCCATGACAAGGCGCTCGCTCGCGCGGCGCTCGCTCGCGCGCAGACCGGGCCGCGGGGGACGGCGCTGGCCGATGCCGTCGCGCGTGCGGTCAAGGTCGCGAAGACGGTCCCACGGAAACCGGGAGCCAGACGGCCCCCGGCGGTCATCGTCATCCTCTCCGACGGCGGCCAGACCGCCGGTCGCGTCACGCCCGACCAGGCGACGCAGTTCGCGCAGGGCGCGGGCATCCCGGTGACCGCGATCGCGCTCGGGACTCCCGACGGCATCGTCAACCAGCAGCTGAAGGGCGGCTTTACGGAGCGGATCCAGGTGCCCGTGCAGCCGGCCGTCATGCAGGGGATCGCGCGAGGCAGCGGCGGCCGGTTCGTCGCCGGAGTGGCCGCGGTCGACCCGGCGACGACCTTCGACGAGCTCGGCTCGAGGGTCGGGCAAACGCACAAGACGGTCGAGGTCACGTCGGCCGCCGCGGCAGGCGGCGTGGCGTTCCTGTTGGCCGGTGCGTTCGTCTCGGGTATCTGGTTCCGGAGGCTCGTATGAAGATCGCCGTCGTCACCGCGCTGGCGGCACTCGGGCTCCTGGCGTCGACCGCAGGAGCCGCGACGAACGAATGTCGCGGCATCACCGCGTGCATCCGCGTCCCCGGCCCCTGGGTGCTCGTGCCGGCTGGCGGGACGGCCGAGTTCCTGCTCTCGTGCCCGAACGGCCGCAGCATCGTGGCCGGGCTCGACGCGCAGGCGACCTCGCGCGACGTCCGCGTCGGCTTCGACGGGCGGCTCGGTGCACCCGTCTCCCCGGGCGTGACGACCACGAGGTACGCGCTCTTCCGCGCCGTCTCGACCTCCAAGCGCACGGAGGTGTTCCAGCCGTTGCTCGGCTGCGTGCCGACACAGGGCGGGGGAGGCAGATCGACCGTCTCGGCCCGCGTGACGCCGGTCGGGCCGGCGCTCGAGCTGCGCTCCCGGATCGTCATCATCGGGCCGGGACAGCTCAAGTTCGCCAAGGTTTCCTGCCTGACGGACGAGAAGCTCGTCGGCTCCTGGCAGGCAACGGCGTTCCGCGTCAAGCAGCCGCCGCATCTCGGCGCGGGAACGCTCGTGCACGTCACGCGGACGACCGCCGGGCGGCAGGTGGTCGTGACGGCGACGGCGACAGACGGCCTGTCGATCGACGTGCACGCGATCGTGCAGGTCGGGGCGGTGTGCGCGCCGTGAGCTTTGCGTCGCCGTGGCTGCTGCCGCTCCTGCTGGTCGTGCCGGCTGCCCTGGTGTTCGCCCTCTGGCTCGATCATAGGCGCTCTCGCTATGCCGTCGCGTTCACCAACCTCGACGTGCTCGCCTCGGTCGCGCCGAAGCGGCGCAGGCCGCTCCGCTGGCTGCCGCTCGTCCTCTTCCTGCTGGCTCTCGCCTCGGCCTCGGCCGCAGTGGCCCGCCCGACTGCGAAGGTCTCGGTCCCGTCCGACAAGGCGACGATCGTCCTGCTCGTCGACGTCTCGGGCTCGATGCGAGCCAACGATGTGAAGCCGTCCCGGCTGGGCGCCGCGCAGGAGGCGATGGGGATCTTCTCCGACAAGGTCCCGAAGGGCGTCAAGATCGGGCTTGTCTCGTTCTCGAGCAGCCCGGATGAGCTGGTCGTTCCGACGACCGATCGCACGATCCTGCACGAGGGGATCGACCTGCTCGTGCCAGAGGCGGGAACAGCGATCGGCGACGGTCTCGCCCTGGCCGTCCAGGTTGCGAAGACAGCCCTGGCCGGGGTGCCGAGAGGCAAGGACGGGAAGGTGCCGGGCGCGATCGTCCTACTCTCCGACGGTGCGCAGACGCGCGGCATCCTCACGCCTCTGGAGGGTGCGGGTCGCGCGCGCGGCGCCGGGCTGCGAGTCTTCACGGTTGCGCTCGGGACGAAGAACGGCTCGCTCGGCTTCAACGGCGGCGCGTTCGGCTTCGGCGGCGGCGGCTTCGGCGGCAACGGGCGCTTCCCGGTGCGGCCGGACCCGGTCACGCTTGCGGCAATCGCAAAGGCGACGGACGGCAAGGCGTATCAGGCCAAGTCGGCGTCGAAGGTGCAGTCGATCTACAAGCAGCTCGGAGCGAGCATCGCAACGAAGTCGGCGACACGCGAGGTCTCGTCCTGGTTCGTGGGCCTGGCGGCGGTGCTCCTGCTGGGCGCCCTCGCAACGGCGCGCGTGACCGGCGAGCGCCTGCCCTAGGTCCTTGGGAGGGAAACCACGGGTTTCCCTCCCAAACCCTCCCTTCCGGGATCGCCGCCCGCGGGACCCAGCTGCGCCTCCCGCCGGGCGAAGCCCGGCTCCGGCGGCAAACGGCGGTGACTCGCAGTAGGAGTGGCTCGGGTACGTGGCGTCTGACTCGAGTCAGACACGTGTCTGACACACGAAAGTGTCACGGCGCCGCTGCGGCGGAGGGCGCCGGCGAAAGCTCGCCGGTCGACCCTCCGCCGAGAAACGACGACGTTCGTCAGCGAATCAGGCGAGGCCGTTCGCCTTGAGGAACGCCTTCGCAACCTTGGCCGCCGACTGCTTGTCGACGATCACCGCCTTGTTCATGGCGACGATCGCGTTCTGCGTCAGCTTGGCCGAGACGGCGTTCACCGTCGAGGTGAACTTCGAGCCGAGCGCTGTCGCGACCGAGGTCTTGACAATCGGTGCCACGTTCTGGAAGCCCGTCACGTGCTTCGGGTCGGCGAGCACGGTGTACTTGGAGCCCTTCCCGAGCGGCGGATCGGTCGAGAACACGTCGGCTGCGAGCACCGTCCCGGCGTCGAGCGCCGCATAGGCCGAGATTCCCGCGAGCGGCAGGAACGTCGCCTTCGTGATCCCGTACATCTTGGTGTAGCCCAGGAAACACGTGTTTCGCGTCTTGCACTCCGGGAAGCCGCCGAGCTTGAAGCTGCCGACCTTCTTCAGGTCGCCGACGGACTTCAGCCCGTACTTCTTCGCGGTCGCGTTGGTGACGGCAAGGACGTCGGTGTCGAAGAACGGCGTCGCATTGAGCAGCGTGAAGCCCTTCGTGGCCTCGAGCTGCTGCGCGAGCTTGTACGTGCCCGCGGCCGTCTTCGCCGAGAGCTTGTGGTGGAAGACGTCCTGCACGATCACACCCGTGTACTCCGGATACATGTTGATCTTGCCGCTGGTGAGCGAGGTCTGGATCAGCTCGGTCGAACCGATGTTCTCCTTGTAGGTGACCGAGAAGCCCTTCGCTTCGAGCGCCTGCTTGTACAGCTGGCCGAGGATGTACTCCTCGGGGAAGTTCTTGGTGCCGAGGACAACTGTCGTCCCCGCGGACTGGGCCGGCCGCGCGAAGGCGGCCGCGTACAAGCCGATGAGTATCGCGACGCCAAGCGAGATCGCGAACGCCGCTTTTGCGGCACGGCGCGTGTGCTTACGGATCACTTCAACTCCTTTCGAGACGGGTCGGGTCTTCGACGAGACTAGTCCTCCGAAGGCCCCTGGGCGTTACGGCAATCTGCAATCCGAGTAGGAAGACGAAGACCGCGGCGGAGAGGAGCATGACCAGCAGCGAGGCGCCGATCACGCCCGAGAGCCGGTAGCTCGCCTGGTTAACGATGATGTCGCCGAGGCCGCCGCCCCCGGCGATCGCTGCAATCGGAGCGGTTGCGACGACCGTGACGGCGGCGACCCGGATTCCCGTGAAGAGCAGGGGAATCGCCAACGGAAGCTCGACGCGTCGCAGGATCTGGCCCCCGGTCATGCCCATCCCGCGCGCGGCCTCGACGATATCGCGGTCGACTCCGTCGACCCCGTCGAAGGCGTTCGTCAGGATCGGGCCGGAGGCAAGCACGGCCAGCGCGACCATGTTGTTCAGGAACCCGATCCCCAGGATCGTCAGGAACGCCGCGATCAGCACGAGGCTCGGCAGCGCCCGGCCGACAATCGACGTCCCGATCGCAAGCGCGGAGCCGCGATGGCGATGCCCGAGGATGACGCCGAGCGGCAGCGCGACGATCAGCGCGACGCCGAGTGCCGCGGCCGAGAGCTCGAGCTGCTCGAGCGCCTTCGTCGCGAGAAAGCTCGGATGGTCCCCGATGAACCGCACGGCGTCGACGAACGTGTGCAGGTTGGCGGCATCGGCGAGGGTCATGCGCGGCTCCACGGGACGAGAGCGCGGCGGATCGCGACGAGCGTCAGGTCGCACGCGAGCGCCAGGCCGATGGCGAGCAGGCCCGCGGAGTAGATCTCGGTCTTGAACGGCGTCGGCTCCTTGAGCGCGAGGAAGATCGGATAGCCGAGACCCTCGGGCAGCAAGAACGCGGCGATCGTCGCGATCGAGATCGTCGAGACGACGGCGACTCGCAGGCCGCCGATGATCGCGGGCACAGCCAGCGGCAACTCGATGCGCAGCAGCACCTGCCGCCGTGTCAATCCCATGCCGTCGGCGGCCTCGAGCACGTCCGGTGACGCGCTCCGCAGGCCCGCGAGGATGTTCGGGAAGAGGATGACGAGCGTGTACGAGACGAGCGCGATCTCGACGGTCGTCCGCGTGATGCCGGTGAACGGCACGAGCAGCTGGAAGAGCGCGAGGCTGGGGACGGTGTAGAGCAGCGCGGAGCCCACTCCGATGGGGTGCTCGACCCGGGGCTGCCGGTGCGCGAGCAGAGCGAGGGCGAACGCGAGAGTGAAGCCGATGGCGATCGCGATCGCCGTCAGCTCGAGATGCTGCACGAGGGCGGGTCCGAGTGTGTCGTGCCAGTGCTCGCGTACCCAGTCCGGGCAGAACGTGTGGTCGCCCGTCACGCACGAGCTCCCCTCGCCGAACTTCGGGATGACGGGACCGGCTATAGCAAGGCCCCCGCGTCGCCGAGGTGGAAGACGCCACGGACGACTCCGTCGTCGGCGACGAGCAGCTCGTCGGTGTCGTTCTCGAGCATCAGCGAGACGGCGTTCCGGATCGTCGTCGACGACGGCACGGTCGTCGTCGGCTCGATCCCGGCGACGTTCGGCTGCAGCTTGACGTCGGCGAGCGTCCGCAGCGCCAGGCGGCGGAGCGCGCGATCCTCGCCGATGAACTGCGCGACGAACTCGTCGGCCGGGTGCGCGAGGATCGCGTCGGGCGTGTCGTACTGCGCGAGCACGCCGCCCTGGCGAAGGATCGCGATGCGGTCGCCCATCTTGATCGCCTCGTCGATGTCATGGGTGACGAAGATCACCGTCTTGCCGACCTCCCGGTGCAGGCGTCGCAGCTCGTTCTGCAGCCGGAGGCGCGTGATCGGGTCGAGCGCCCCGAACGGCTCGTCCATCAGCAGCACCGGCGGGTCGGCCGCGAGCGCACGCGCAAGGCCGACACGCTGGCGCTGGCCGCCTGACAGCTGCGACGGATACCGCTTGGCATCGGTCGCGTCGAGCCCGACGAGCTCGAGCAACTCGACGGCACGCTCGGAGATCCGCCGTTTGTCCCAGCCGAGCAGCCGGGGCACGGTCGAGATGTTCTCGTCGATCGTCATGTGGGGGAACAGGCCGATCTGCTGGATCACATAGCCGATCCCGCGCCGCAACTCGACGAGCGGCAACTCCCGGATCGAGCGGCCGTCGATCGTGATGTCTCCGGAGTCGAACGAGATCAGGCGGTTGACCATCTTGAGCGCCGTGGTCTTCCCCCCGCCGGAGGGGCCGACCAGAACGCAGAACGTCCCTGCGGGGATCTCGAAGGTCAGGTCGTCGAGGGCCGCCTCGGTACGGCCTGCGTAGCGCTTCGTCACGTGATCGAAGCGGATTTCGGCAGCGTCGTGGCTCACGTCGTCTTTCGTATCCCGGCGAGTCCGATGGCGCCGCCCATGGCCATGAGGCCGGCCGTGATCGCCATCGACAGGTGGAACCCTGACAGGTCGAGTGCGTTCTGACCACCGGCAACGGCGGCCCCGACGACCGCGATGCCGAGCAGCCCGGCGATGCGCGCGACGGCGTTGTTGACCCCGCTCGCGATCCCGGCGTCCAACTCGTTCGCGTCGGCAAGAACCGTCGCGGTCAGCGGCGCCACGATCATGGACAGGCCGAGCGAGAACCCGAGCAGGATGGGGAACAGCTCGGCCCAGTAGGACAACTCGAGCCCGAGTTGCGTCAGCCAGACGAGCGACGCCGCCGCGATCAAGGGGCCCACGCCCATGAAGAGGCGCGGCCCGTGTCGCATCGAGAGCCGCCCGACCCGTGGGGAGAGCGCGAACATCACGACGGTGATCGGCAGCAGAGCCAGGCCGCTCTGCACCGCCGAGTACCCCACCAGCTGCTGCAGGAAGAGCACCAGGAAGAACGTCAGCGTCGACAGCCCTGCATAGACCAGCAGCGTCTCGAGGTTGGCGACGGAGAAATTGCGGCGGCGGAACAGGCGCAGCGGGAGCATCGGGCTCGTGGTGCGCTGCTCCCAGATGATGAAGGCGGCGAAGAAGGCGATCCCGCCGACGAGCGTCACGACGATCAACGGATCGCCCCAGCCGCGTTGCGGCGCCTCGATGAGCGCGAAGACCGGGCCGGCGAGCCCGAGCGGTGCAGAGCAGAGCGCCGACGAAGTCGACCCGCGGCCGCGGGCCCTGGCGTTCGATCACCGGGACGACCGTTGCGACCAGAACCGCGGTCACGAGCGCGAACGGGATGTTGATGATGAACACCCACCGCCAGGTCGCATGCGTGACGAGCCAGCCGCCGGCCAGCGGGCCGACGACGAATGCGATGCCCGTCCACGACGTCCAGGTTCCGATCGCTGCACCGCGCTCCTCGCCCTTGAAGGTCGACGTGATCACGGCGAGCCCGGCGGGCGTGAGGAGTGCCCCGGTGACCCCCTGGAGCGCGCGCGCCACGATCAGCGTGTTTCCGTCCGGTGCAGCGGCGCAGAGGGCCGACATCACACCGAAGCCGATGATCCCGATGAGGAAGATCCGCCGCGCACCGAACAGGTCGCTGAGCGAGCCGCCGACCAGGATCAGCGAGCCGAGGGTGAGCAGATAGGCGTCGACCACCCATTGCTGCAGCGCCAGTCCACCGCCCAGATCGTCCTGGATGGCGGGCAGAGCGACGTTCACCACGCTCGCGTCGACGAAGGCGACGAACGACCCGAGAATGCACGCCACGAGAATGAGGCGGTTGCGCGTGGCCTGCGACACGTGTTCGATACTCGCAGCAGCCGTCAGGCTTGACAGCGAGGAGGGTGGCGGTGGCCGATTACCAGATCGTGCAGTTGAACGACGTCGAGGACTGGCTGGGGGACTACCCCGGCGAGATGCGCGGGATCACGTATGCGATCGGCGCCGAGCAGGTCGCGCTGACGCATCGGCGGATGCCGCAGCACACCGGCAGCAAAGGGTCGTACGGGCATCGCCACAAGACGCTCGAGGAGATCGTCCTCGTGCTGAGCGGAAAGCTCCAGTTCAAGCTGAACGACGAGATCATCGAGCTCGGCAAGCACGAGGCGATCAGGATCCCGCCGGAGACCTGGCGTGGGATCTGGAACGACGAGCCCGAGGATGCCGAGATCGTCATCGTCTCCCGCCGCATCGACGATCCGATGGGCGACACCGAGAACATCGAGGACTTCTGGCCCGAGTAGGGCGGGACGGATAAAGAGGGCAGGTGCCCGGCACCCCTCGGTACCGGACACCCGTTCTGCGCCCCCCGGTGCGGCGGCAGGCGGTCCCTAATTCCGCCGCGGAACGCGCCTCAAACCGGCGCGCCTGCGTCCGCCGCCGCGGAGCGACTCCACGTGCGCGTCGCTCAAGATCTTGATCGTGGTCGGGTCACTGGGTCTCATCGGCGATCCCCCTGTCCTTCTCGGCGAACCCTGTCTCATCGGCAAATCAGGTCTCTCCGCCTCGAATATCTCGATATCGAGAGACTAGCAGTAGAACCTCTTGACGTCAAGACTTTTGCTGTCAAGATGTGCGCCACAGATGGCGGAGCCGAAACGTGACCACGTCGATCGCTTTCTCGACCGGGTCGAAGACCTTGGGCACCCGGACATCGAGCTGGAGGTCGAGGGCATCGTCGACCGGATCGGCGGGCTCAACCGGCGCATCAAGAAAGGCATGGAGACCGTTCTCACCGAGTTCGACCTGACGTCGCCCGAGTGGCACGTGATGTCGAGACTGCGGGTGTCGAGCGCCGATCACCGCAGCTCGCCCGGCGAGCTCGCGGCCGACCTCGAGCTGTCGAGTGGAGCCATGACGAGCCGCCTCGACCGCCTGGAGCAAAAGGGCTTCATCCGCAGGCTCCCCGACCCCGAGGACCGTCGCGCGATCGTCGTCGAGCTCACGCCGGAGGGGAAGGCCGCCTGGGACCGCACGGCGGGCATCGCGGCGCGCCGCGAGGCGTTCTTCGCCTCGGCACTTGACGAAGACCGAGCAGCAGCAGCTGAACAAGCTGCTGCGCAAGCTGATGCTCGCGTTCGAGTCGCGAGAGCCCTAGACGCTCTAGCCGCGAACGGCGGTGCGCAGGCCGGCGTTGCCGGTGCGGGGGCCGAGCGCGTGGAACAGCTCCGGCTGCCGCAGGCCCTCGACGCAGTCGGCGACGTATTCGGCGAGCGCCGGGCCATGCTTGAAGCCGTGCCCTGAGCCTCCGCCGAGCAGCCACCAGTCGGCGCGTTCGGGATGGGGCGCGAAGAGGAAGTGGGTGTCCGGCGTCAGCTCGTACTGGCACACGCGAGAGCCGACGATCGGTACGTCGGCGAGCGCGGGAAATCGCCGCGCCGCGTAGGCGCGGGCGTCGGCTGCGAGGCGGTCGAGCGGCAGGCGCTCGAGGCGGTCGGGGTCGATCTCGCCGCTTCCACGTGTCCGGTGCGATCTTCACGCCGAGCCCGCCGATCTCGCCGTGCCCGTAGAACGGAGCGTCGTAGTCGCAGAAGCCGGGCGTTCCCTGCCACCGGGCATCGGCGCCGAAGAAAAAGACGTCGCGGCGGGCGATCTGCAGCTCGACGTGCTCGGGGAACAACTGGGGCAGCCACGCGCCGCAGGCCCAGACGACGACGTCGCTCGTGACGGCGTCTGCGGGTGTCAGCCGGCCCGGTTCGAGCCGCACCCCGTTGCGCTCGCCGTCGACGACGAGGAGCTGGGTCGCGCGCCTCGCATGCAGCACTCCCGCCTCGGGCTCGAACAGCACGGCGTTGAGGTCGTCGACGCCGAGCGACGGGTACAGCCGGCGCGCCTCGTCGGGGTTGAGCCATTCGCACGGGATGCCGGCGGCCTCGAGCGTCGCGCGGCTCTCGGCCTCGAAGCCGTCGTCGCGGTACGCGAACCACGCGACCCCGACGGGCTCGAAGAGCCGCGTGGCGTGCTCCTCCTCGAGCTCGAGCCAGAGCCGCCGGCTGCGCCAGGCGAGATCCGTGTACCACCCGACGCTGCCGTGCGCCGCGCGCAGGAGGCGCGTGTCGCCGCCCGACCCCGACCGCACCGTGCCGGGGACGTATTGCTCGACGAGCGTGACGTCCCAGCCGCGCTTCGCGAGCTCCCGCGCCGTCGAGGCGCCGAACACGCCGGCGCCGACCACCGTGGCCGAATTCATCTAGCGGTCTGAGAGCCGTTGCGCTGGAGCGAGAGCACGTCGGGGCGATGGTAGTGGCCGGCCGGATCGAACCGTTGGCGCGCCGCGTGCAGGACCGACGGATCGAGGTCGGCGAAGAGAATCCCTTCCTCGTCCCACAGCGGCCCGGCGAGCAACGAGCCGTCGGGGGCCAGGATCGCCGACCCTCCTCGGTCGAGCAGGTCGGAGCCCTCGGCCAGCGGCACGTCGTCCGGATAGCTCGCCGCGCGCTGGAACGAGCCGCAGGAGACGACGAACGATCGCGACTCGCGCGCGATGTGGCGAAGCGTCGCGAGCCAGTCGTCGCTGTCGTCCGCCGTCGGCGCGAGGTAGATCTCGACACCCTGCTCGTACAGCGCGAACCGCGCGAGCGGCATGAAGTTCTCCCAGCAGATGAGTCCGCCGACGCGCGCGGAGCCGGTGTCCACCGTCTCGAGGCCGCGCCCGTCGCCCTGACCCCAGACGAGCCGTTCATGGTTCGTCGGGACGAGCTTGCGATGGTGGAGCGCGAGCTTTCCGTCCGGCCCGAACAGCAGGAGCGCGTTGTAGATCGTCCCGCGCTCCCGTTCGTTCGCGCCGACGGCGAGCCAGACACCGTGCTCGCGCGCGATCGCGCCGAGGGCGTCGGCGTGCGGTCCCGGCACCTCGACCGACTGCTCGAGCAGCCGACCGAAGAGACCGTTCGCAGACGACCCGTGGGCAAGGTGACGGACCCAGCGGTTCGACGGGTACACCGGCACGAACGTCTCGGGGAAGAGCAGAAGCTCCGCCCCGCCCGCCGCCGCCTCGCGTGCGAGTGCAGCCGTCTTCGCGATCGTCGCATCGCGATCGAAGATCACGGGCTCGGCCTGCAGGCAGGCGACGCGAACGCGAGCGTTCATACCGGTGACGCTACTGCGTCGAGCCCGGCTCGCAGAGACGTTACGAGCGCCGCAAGGCGGCACGGGCCATCCTCGGCTGCCTCGACCGCGGCCGAGCCGACCACGATTCCGTCGACCAGCTCGGCTGCCGCGCGTGCGTGCTCGGCGGTCGAGATCCCGAAGCCGGCGTAGAGGGGGAGATCGGTGATGCTGCGGGCGCGCGCGGCGAGCGGGGCCAGGGTCGGGGCGAGTGCGGTGCGCGCGCCGGTCGTACCGGTGACCGTGACGAGGTACAGCCAGCCGTCGGTGGCCGTCGCCGCGAGCCGAAGGCGCGCGTCCGTCGAGGTCGGTGCGACGAGCTGGATCCGGCGGGTCTCGGGTCGCACGTCTGCCGGCAGGTCCGCGACGATCAACGAGGTCGCGCCGGCGTCCTGCGCATCCTCGGCGAAGCGATCCCAGCCGTACGCGTCGAGGATCGACGAGTACGTCATCGGGATCAACGGAACGTCGACGCGCGCGCGTGTCTCGGCGAGCACGTCGAGGCAGCGGCGCGTGCGCATGCCGGCGGCGAGCGCGCGCTCGCCGGCACGCCGGATCACCGGCCCGTCGGCGAGCGGGTCCGAGAACGGGAAGCCGAGCTCGACGAGGTCGGCTCCCGCCTCCACCGCCGTCGCCGCGAGCGCCGGGGTGTCGGGCATCGCCATCAGGTAGACGACGAGCTTCTTCACCGGGCCAGAACCTCTGCGAGGTCCTTGTCGCCGCGGCCGGACAGGCAGACGGCGATCACCTCGGCGTCCGTGTCGAGCGCCCGTGCGAGTGCGTGCGACGACTCGAGCGCGGGCACGATGCCTTCGCTCTCGCAGAGGCGGTGAAAGGCGGCGAGCGCTTCGTCGTCGGTGCAGGTCACGTAGCGCGCGCGGCCGGTGTCGCGCAGCTGCGCATGCTCCGGCCCGACGCCGGGGTAATCGAGGCCCGCCGAGATCGAATGGGCGTCGAGGATCTGCCCGTCCTCGTCGGCGAGCAGCGACGACCGTGCGCCGTGCAGGACGCCGGGGCGCCCGTGACCGAGTGACGCCGCTCCGGCCGCTTCGACGCCGATCAGGGCCACATCCTCGTCGTCGATGAAGTCCGCGAACATGCCGATCGCGTTCGAGCCGCCGCCGACACAGGCGATCACCGCGTCGGGGAGCCGGCCTTCGGCAGTGAGGACCTGTGCCCGCGCCTCGCGGCCGATCACGCGCTGCAGCTCGCGGACGATCTCCGGATACGGCGCGGGGCCGACGCAGGAGCCGATCAGGTAGTAGCTCGTCTCGACGTTCGCGATCCAGTCGCGGATCGCCTCGCTCGTCGCCTCCTTGAGCGTGCGGGTCCCGAACTCGACCGGCGTGATCTCGGCGCCGAGCAGGCGCATCCGCTCGACGTTCGGCGCCTGACGCCGCATGTCCTCGCTGCCCATGTAGACGACGCAGTCGAGGCCGAAGTGGGCGCACACCGTCGCGGCCGCGACGCCGTGCTGGCCGGCTCCGGTCTCGGCGATGATCCGCTGCTTGCCGAGCCGCCGCGCGATCGTCGCCTGGCCGAGCGCGTTGTTGATCTTGTGGGCGCCCGTGTGCAGCAGGTCTTCGCGCTTCAGGTAGACGCGCTTCTCCGGCGCGAAGCGAGCCGCGCGGGTGAGCGGCGTGGGACGGCCCGCGTAGCCGGTGAGCAGGGCGTCGAGCTCCGCCCGAAAGCCCGCGTCGTCCTGGAGCGACTCCCACATCGCGGTCAGCTCGTCGAGAGCGGGAATCAGCGTCTCGGGGACGTACCGTCCGCCGTAGTCGCCGAACGTGCTCATCGTGCCGCCTCGATCCACGCCTGCAGCTTGCGGTGGTCCTTGATCCCGGGGCTCGACTCCGTCGAACGCGCCGAGTCGACCGCCCAGGGCCGGACGGCCTCGATCGCCGCCGCGACGTTCTCGGGACCGAGGCCGCCGGCGAGCATGACGCGGCCGGGAGTCGAGCGAGCGCGATCGAGGTGGGTCTCGTCGGACTGCTCCCACGGCAGGTCGACGACCGTCCCGACACGTTCGCCTGCGCGCAGCAGCACGGCGTCCCGAGCGCGGTGGCCGTCCTCGCGTGCGTAGAGCTGGACGAGGTCGGCCCCGGTGTCGACCTGCTCTCCGACCAGCACGGCGACCCGCAGGACGGTGTCGGGCGCGTCGAGGACCGCGTCGGCCCGCCGTGGGCTCTCGTCGGCCAGGATGAACCCGACGAGGTCGGCCCCGGCGGCGACAGCTGCGTCGACGTCGTCCTGTCGTGTCAGCCCGCACACCTTGACGAGCGGACGCGACGTCAGCTCGGCGAGCCGCGCACCCGGATCGTCGGCGCGCATCAGGGCCGAGCCGACGAGGACGGCCTTGGCGCCGGCCAGCTCGGCCTCGGCGGCCTGAGCGCGGGACTCGATCGCGCTCTCGGCGATGACCACGCGGTCGCGCGGCGCCTCACGCAGGAGCCGGAGTTGCGCACGGCGATCGATCTGGAACGTGCCGAGGTCGCGCGCATTGATCCCGATCACCGGTGCGTCGAGCCCGACGGCGCGTGCGACCTCGTCTGCGTCATGTGCCTCGACGAGCGTGTCCAGGCCGAGAGCCTGTGACTCACGAATCAGCTCGGCGGCGGTGGTGTCGTCGAGGTCCCGCAGGATCAGCAGCGCGGCATCCGCGCCGCCGTCGCGCAGCTCGCGCAGCTGGCCGGGCGCCGAGAAGAAACCCTTGGCGAGCAGCGGGATCCGCGTGGCCGCGCGGGCGGCGCGCAGGTCGTCGAGCGAGCCGCCGAAGCGCGCGTCGACGAGGATCGACATCGCGCGGGCGCCGGCAGCCTCGTAGCTCTCGGCCACCGCGGCGACATCGCCGTCCGGCCGCAGGTCGCCCGCCGACGGTGAGCGGCGCTTGAACTCGGCGATCGCGCCGAAGCCTGGGGTTGCGAGCGCGTCCTGGAACCTCATGCCTGCCCCTGCGAGAACGCGACGAGCTGTTCGAGCCGCTCGCCCGCGGCACCGGAGTCGAGAGCCTCGCGGGCGGCCGCAAGACCCTCGTGCAGATCGGCCGCGTGGCCGCCCGCTGCGATCGCCCCTGCGGCGTTCAGCAGGATCGCGGAGCGGCGGCCGCCGTTCCCGCCTGCGAACACGTCACGAATGCAGCGCGCGTTCTCCTCGGCGGTGCCGCCCCGCAACTCGGCGGGATCGCAGCGCGGGACTCCGAGCTCCTCCGGATCGATCTCGCGCATCAGCACGTCTCCGTTCACGACCTCGCAGACGAGATTCGGGCCGGCGGGCGACAGCTCGTCGATGCCTCCGGCTCCGTGCACGACGAAGGCGCGTCGAGCACCGAGCCGTGCGAGCACATCCGCGATCACGGGCACGAGCGCCGGAGAGTAGACGCCGACGACCTGTGCGCGTGCACCGGCCGGGTTGGTCAGCGGGCCGAGCACGTTGAAGACGGTGCGCGCTGCGAGCTCGTTCCGCACCGGGGCCCGCATGCTTCATCGCCGGGTGGTGCGTCGGCGCGAACATGAATCCGAAGCCGAGCGTGTCGATCGAGTCGGCGATCCGTTCAGGCCCGAGCTGGAGGTCGAAGCCGAGCTGCTCCAGGACGTCGGCGCTGCCGGAGAGGGACGACACCGATCGGTTGCCATGCTTGGCAACCCCGGCGCCGGCGGCCGCCGCGACGAGCGCCGCCGCGGTCGAGATGTTGAAGGTCTTGCCGCCGTCGCCGCCGGTACCCGCCGTGTCGACGAGGTCGTCGCGCTTCGGGTGCACGGGGACGACGTGAGCGCGCATCGCCTCGGCGGCGCCGGCAATCTCCTCGGCCGTCTCTCCCTTCAGACGGAGCGCGACGAGGAAGCCGCCGATCTGGGCCGGGGTCGCCTCGCCGGACATGATCGTGTCCATCACCTCGCGTGACTCCGCACGCGTCAGGTCCTTGCCGTCGAGCAGCCGAGCCAGCGCGTCCTGGATCATCCGAGGAAGTTCCTGACGATGTCGCGGCCGTGCGGAGTCAGCACGGACTCGGGATGGAACTGGACGCCGTCGACCGGCAGCGTGCGATGGCGTACGGCCATCACCTCGCCGTCCGGTGCCGTCGCCGAGATCTCGAACACGTCGGGGACGCTGGTCGCCGCGAGCGAGTGGTACCGCCCGGCGAGAAAGTCGTCGGGCAGGCCGGCGAAGATCCCGCGGCCGTCGTGGGCGACCACTGTCGCCTTGCCGTGCACGAGCTCGTGCGCGAGCCCGACCTCGCCGCCGAAGATCTGCACGATCGCCTGGTGGCCGAGGCAGACGCCGAGCGTGGGGGTGTGTGGAGCGAGGCGCTCGAGGATCGCGGGCGTCGCCCCTGCATCCTCCGGCCGGCCCGGCCCGGGCGAGATCACGAGATGCGAGGGCGCCAGCGACTCGGCCTCGTGGGCGGTCAGCTCGTCGTTTCGCCGCACGAGGACGTCGGCGCCGAGCTCCTCGAACTGGTGCGCGAGGTTGTAGGTGAACGAGTCGTAGTTGTCGATGAGCAAGATCATGCGTGTTGCTCCGCAGCTTCCAGCGCTGCCTCGAGCGCCGCAAGCTTGTTCAGGCACTCTTGATGCTCGGCGGTCGGATCGGAATCGGCGACGATCCCGCCCCCGGCCTGCAGGTATGCACGCCCGTCCCGGAGCAGGACGGTGCGGATCGCGATGCAGGTGTCCAGGCCGAGCCCGGGCGCGTGATATCCGACCACGCCCGCGTAGGTGCCGCGACGATAGGCCTCGAGCTCCGAGATGATCTGCATCGCGCGCACCTTGGGCGCCCCGGAGACGGTGCCGGCCGGAAACGTCGCCCGCAGCACGTCGAACGGCGTCACGCCCGGTCGCAGCTCGCCGGCCACCTCCGAGACGAGGTGTGTGACGTGCGAGAAGCGCTCGGGCTCGAGGAACCGCTCGACCGTGACCGTGCCGGCGCGGCAGACGCGCGAGAGATCGTTGCGGCCAAGGTCGACGAGCATCACATGCTCGGCTCGATCCTTCTCCGAGGTAAGCAGCCGCTCGGCATCGCCGTCTCCGCGCTCGGTCGTCCCGGCGATGGGGTTGAGGCTGGCGCGGCCGTTCTCGACCTTGACGTGCGTCTCGGGCGACGAGCCGACGAGTGCGAGCTCGCCCAGCTCGAGGAGGAACAGGTACGGCGACGGGTTGATGCGCCGGAGGGCACGGTAGACGGCGAGCGGCGACGCGGTGGTCGGCCGCTCGGCTCGTTGCGACAGCACGATCTGAAACGCATCGCCACGGCGGATGAGGTCTTGCGCGGCGCGAACGCGCCGCTCGTGCTCGGCGCGTTCGGGAGCGCGCACCGTCTCGGCCGGAGCCCGCGCGGGCTCGGCGTCGACGCTCGGCGTGCCGGTCAGTGCTTCGGCGACCGCCGCCGGGTCGCCGTGCAGCACGTCGGCCGTGCCGGTGACGTGGTCGAAGCGCATGAAGACGTCGGCGACGACGAACAAGCTTTCCGGGACCTCGGGCCCTGCTGCGGGCAGTGGAACGGTCGGCTCCAGCTTCGCGACGTGGTCGTAGCCGAGGTAGCCGACGACCGGCCCGTCTGCCTGCTCGGCTTCCTCGAAGGTGACGAGGCGATCGCCGCAGCCGACGAACGAATGGCGTCCGAGCCGTCCCTGGTCGACCGACTCGAGCAGAAACGCGGCGCGTGCGCCTTGGCGCAGCCTCAGGTAGGCCGCAAGCGGGGTGACGAGGTCGGTGTCGATGGAAACGGTCATGACGTGTGTTCTCGGAGACGAAAAACGACCCTCACGGGTCGTCGGGGTCGAGCAGCGGCGGGTTGTGAGTGCGGCGCGGTTCTACTGAACCGAGTGCAGGCTCCCGCCCTGCTCGGGGCGCCAGGTCCACCAGGTCACGGTTGCGGAGCTCATCGCGGGCCAGCGTAGGCGCTCCTGCTTGAATGCGCAAGCCGATGGCCCTTCCCGAGCTTCTGCGATCGCTTCTGACGGCGCCTGGGCCATCCGGGCACGAGGACGAGCCTGCCCGCGTCTGGCGCGAGGCTGCTTCCGCGTTCGCCGAGGTGAGCTCGGACACGCTCGGCACGTCGTTCGCGAGGGTGCGAGCAGGCACGGACGATGCACCGACGCTCGCGCTCGTCGGTCACATCGACGAGATCGGGGTGACGATCACGAACATCGAGGACAACGGGCTCCTCTCGTTCACCACGCTCGGTGGCATCGCGCCGGAGACGCTCCTCGGCCAGCGCATCGAGCTGCTCACCCGCGACGGGAGTATCCCGGGCGGGATCGCCCGAAAGCGGCTGCAGCCGGAGGAGCTGACGGACCGGCCGCGTCCCCAGTTGCGCGACCTGCACATCGACATCGGCGCGACCTCTCGCGAGGACGCCGAGCGGCTCGTCCGGGTCGGCGACGCCGGCGTCTGGAACGGCGCACCGGTCGAGCTCCCGAACGAGCGCCTCATGTCGCGCGCGCTCGACGATCGGCTCGGCGCGTACGTCGCGCTGGAGGCGGCGCGCCGGATCGCTGCGCTGGGTGCAGGCGGAGCGCAGATCGACGTCGTCGCCGTCGCGGCGACGCAGGAGGAGATCGGCTCGTACGGCGCACGGGTGGCCGGGTTCGGCCTCGAGCCGCTGCTCGCGATCGCGATCGACGTCACACCGACGACGGACTACCCGGGCGGTGACTCCCGCCGGGTCGGCCGCGTCGAGGTCGGGATGGGCGCGATGATCGCGCGCGGCCCGACGCTCAACCGCGGGCTCGTCGATCTCCTCGCGTCGTGCGCGGAGGACGAGGGGATCCCGTTCGCGTTCGAGGTGTACACGCGCACGACGTCGACGGATGCGGATGAGATCCATCTCGCGCGGGCCGGCGTCCCGACCGCGCTCGTCTCGATCCCGACGCGCTACGTCCACTCGCCGAACGAGCTGTGCGCGCTCGCCGACGTGGAGGCGATCGTCGCACTGCTCGTCGCATTCGCGGCCCGCCTGCCGCGCGACGTCTCCTTCGTGCGCTGAGCTGAGCCCGCCGCCAGGCCGCAACCCGTCACACTTCCGCGCGTCTTTCGTGACGTTTTCGTACCGGTGTCTGACACCGGGGTTGCGTGCACCCGCGCGGCTCTGAGCAGCGGAAACGCGGACCTGTGGATTGTTCGTCACACTCCCGAATCGGTGTCTGACACCGGACGGGTACCCTCCGGCCGTGGCTGCGAAGAGTGTGATCGTGAGCGCGGTTCGGACGCCGTTCGGGCGTCTCGGCGGTGGGCTCGCCCGCTATGAGGCGACCCAACTCGGCGCGATCGTGATCAAGGAAGCGCTCGCGTGGATCGGGGTCGAGACGCACGAGCCGCAGTACGTGATCATGGGCCAGGTGCTGCAGGCGGGCGCCGGGCAGGCACCCGCGCGCCAGGCTGCGATCGGCGCCGGGCTGCCGAAGGAGACGCCGGCCGACACGATCAACAAGGTCTGCGCCTCCTCGATCCGGGCGATTGAGATCGCCGACTCGATGATCCGCGCCGGCGACGTCGACGTCGTCGTCACCGGCGGGATGGAGTCGATGTCGAACGCGCCGTATCTGCTCAAGCAGGCGCGGTTCGGCTACCGCCTCGGGAACGGAGAGCTGATCGACTCGATGGTCTTCGACGGGCTGACGTCGACCTTCGACGGCCTGCACATGGTCGCGCAGAACTCGAAGGTGTCGCGCGAGCTCGGGATCTCGCGCGAGTCGCAGGACGCCTGGGCCGCGCGCTCCCAGGAACGTGCGGCGACGGCGCAGGACGCGGGCCGGCTGGCGGATGAGATCGTCGCCGTCGGAGATGTCGTCGCCGACGAGTCGATCCGCCGCGACACGACCGTCGAGAAGCTCGCCGCGCTCAACCCGGTCTTCGATCCCGACGGAACGACCACGGCGGGCAACGCGCCCGGCGTGAACGACGGCGCGAGCTGCGTCGTCGTCTGCTCGGAGGAGTGGGCCGCGAAGCGCGGGCTCACGCCGCTCGCGACGATCCTCGCGCAGGGCTACGTCGCCGACGACTTCGCCTATCTGGCCCGGACGCCCGCCAACGCCGCTGCGATCGCGCTCGAGCGCGCCGGGAAGACGATCGACGACGTCGAGCGGATCGAGATCAACGAGGCGTTCGCCTCGGTCGCCTCGAACTCGACCAGGCTGCTCGGAGCCGACGAGGACCGGGTCAACGTCAACGGCGGGGCGATCGCCCTGGGCCATCCGATCGGCGCCTCGGGTGGGCGCATCGTCGGGACGATGATCCACGAGCTGCGCCGGAACGGCGGCGGGATCGGCCTTGCTGCGATCTGCTCTGGCGGCGGACAAGGCGACGCACTGCTCATCGAAGCGTGATCCGCGCCGCCGGCGGCCTGATCGTCCGGAACGGCTGCGTGCTGCTCGTGCACCGGCCGGCGTACGACGACTGGTCCTTCCCGAAAGGCAAGCTCGAGACCGGTGAGGCGTGGGAGGCCGCGGCCCTACGCGAAGTCGAGGAAGAGACGGGCCTCCGGTGCGAGCTCGGAGAGGAGCTCGGCCGAACGCACTACGAGGTCGGCGGCGTGCCGAAAGAGGTTCGCTACTACCGCATGACGACGTCGGACGAGCCGCGTCCGCAGAACGAGATCGACGGCGTCCGCTGGGCGACGCTCGTCGAGGCCGTCGAGCTCCTCTCACACAGTTACGACCGCGAGCTCGTCAGCAGCTTGCGGTAGCGCACCTCCGGCGCCGACACCCCCCAGCGCTCGTCCGCCTTGCGGGCGCCGTCGGGCACCCACCCGGAGAGCTCGTAGAACCGGCGGGCGCGCTCGTTCTGCTCGAGCACCCAGAGGGTCGCCTCGCGGTAGCGCGCGGCCAGCGCCCGCTCGGCCCGGTCGATGAGCGCCCGGCCCGTGCCGCTCGACCATTCGTCCGGATCGACGTAGATCGCGTAGAGCTCACCGAGCGCGGGGAGGTCGCGGCTCGGCCCCAGCGCAGCGAACCCGACGATCGTGTGGTCCCGCGCTGCGACGAAGGTGATCCAGCCGGCGGGCGGACGGCGGATCCGCTCACGCCATCGCGACGGCTGGATGAATCCGCCGCGGTCGAGCTCCTCCATCGGAAACACGTCGCGGTAGGCCGCCTGCCAGCCGCGCTCCTGGATGCGCGTGATGCTGGCCGCGTCGCGGGCGGTTGCACGGCGAACTTGCACGAAGCGAAGGGTAGGCTCGCCGCCGTGAACTTCAAGCACGTACTCGTCGTCGGCGCCGGTCAGATGGGCGGCGGGATCGCGCAGGTCGTTGCCGCGTCGGGGCGCCGGGTCTCGCTGCACGATCCCTGGCCGGGCGCCGTCGACCGCGGGCTTGGCGCGATGCGGAAGAGCCTCGCGAAGCTCGCCGAGAAGGGCGGTGCCGATCCCGACGAGACACTCGCGCGCATCGGCGCGGTGGACGAGCTCGTGCCGGCCGACCTGATGATCGAGGCGATCACCGAGGATCCGAACGCGAAGGAAGCTCTGTTTCGCGCCGCCG
Source organism: uncultured Thermoleophilia bacterium (assembly GCA_963846895.1). Lineage (GTDB taxonomy): Bacteria > Actinomycetota > Thermoleophilia > Gaiellales > Gaiellaceae > PALSA-600. Next base: position 71,524 of record CAWJXR010000011.1, read on the forward strand.
ACGAAGTGCTCCCGCCCGGCGCGATCCTCGCGTCGAACACGAGCTCCATCCCGATCACGACCCTGGCGGCAGTGACGGCGCGGCCGGAGAACGTGATCGGGATGCACTTCTTCAACCCGGTTCCGGTGCTCAAGCTCGTCGAGGTGATCCGAGCTGTGCAGACGTCCGATGAGACGGCCGCGGCGATCGTGCAGCTCGCACGCGACCTCGGGAAGGAGCCCGCGGAGGCACGCGACTTTCCCGGCTTCGCCGCGAACCGGATCCTGATGCCGTTCATCAACGAGGCCGCGTACGCCGTGCTGGAAGGTGTTGCCGAGCCGGAGGCGATCGACACGATTGCCCGGCTCGGCTTCGCGCATCCGCTCGGGCCGCTCGCGCTTGCCGACCTGATCGGGCTCGACACCTGTGTCGCGATCATGGACGTCCTGCACGCGGGGCTCGGCGACCCGAAGTACGCGCCGTGCCCGCTCCTGCGCCAGTACGTCCAGGCAGGACGGCTCGGCCGGAAATCAGGCCGCGGGTTCTACACGTACTGAGGCCGGGCGAAACATGAGCGCGCGGCGCGCCTCGGCGAAGACGTCGTCTGCCAGCGAATAGGTGCTGTTGAAATCGACGGCGCCGTTCACCTCGAGGACGACCCACGAGCCCAGACCCGCCGGCAGCAGGTCGACGCCGACGAGGTCGCCGCCGACTGCAGCAGCTGCGGCGAGCGCGATCGCCCTGGCGTCGCTCGGCGGGTCGATCGGCTCTCGCCGCGCGCCGAGCGCTACGTTCGTCCGCCATTCACCGGGCGCAGCGACACGGCGAACCGCGCCGACCACGGTGCCGGCCGCGACGACGAGCCGCAGGTCGTAGCCGTGCGGCTCGACGAGCTTCTGTGCGACGGCCCCGGTCGCCTCGAACCACGTTCGCTCGCGGATCGTCTCGAGTGCGTTTGCGACCGACTGTGCGTCATCGCACCGGACGACGTCGGAGCCCCACGAGCCGAAGCGGGGCTTCAGAACGAGCGGCGGCTCGAGCTCAGGCTCGGGGAGCCACGGTGCGACGTGGACCGTCCGCGGGTGCGGCACCCTCGCCGCGAAGAGCATCTCCGCAGTCGTCAGCTTGTCGTGCGCCGCCACCAGCGCCCGCCGCGGATTGAGCACCGTGACGCCGCGCGCCTCGAGGCGATCGAGCGCCCAGAGACCCGGTTCGATCCCGTCCAGCGTCGGCAGGACGTCGAGCCGGGCGAGCGCGACGTCGCCGTGACCGAGGCGGGCGAGCGCCTGAGCCGGGGACAGCACGGCACCGAGGCGGGTGTTCGTCGGCGAGCAGCGGTGAGCGATCACGGCAAAGGTGGCCATTTGCAGGCATGGTGCGGGCCGCGGGGCCGGAGCGGAAGTGTCGGGAGCCAGTCCGATCCCGGATCGTCTCCAGACCGTCACCCGGCCCGGGCGTCTAGAACGTCGACGGACGCCAGCCGCTCAGAATCACGATGGCGATAAGGATCGCGAGGACGATCCGGTAGATCGCGAACGGGGCGTAGCTGTGCTTCCGGACATAGCCGAGCAGGAGGTCGATGGCGACCAGGCCGATTGCAGCCGCGGCGATCGTTCCGACGACGAACGGTCCGGTCGACCCTGCAGGCAGCGGGTGGACGGCCACCTTGGCGCCCTTGTAGAGGACTGCACCGAGCACGATCGGCACGAGGAGCAGGAAGGAGAAGCGGGCCGCGGCATCTCGGGTCAACCCTGAGAATCGACCCGTGGTGATCGTGATGCCCGACCGCGATGTGCCCGGCATCAGCGCGAGGATCTGGGAGACGCCGATGAGGATCGACCGCCCGAGGCCGAGGTCGCGCAGCGACGCGCGCTGCGGCGTCTGGTCGGCGATCCAGAGCAGCGCGCCGAAGACCGCCAGGAGGATGGCGATCTGCCACGGTTGTCCGAGCCGGCTTTCGATCGCGCTCTCGCCCAGTGCTCCGGCGATCGCCGCGGGAATCGTCGCGATCGCAATGCCGACTGCGATGCGTTCGTCATCTGGTGCGAATCGCGCGCGCGCCGACCGCGGCGAAGAACGCCTTGACGTAGCCCACGAGGTCGGCCCAGAAGTACACGACCACGGAGATCAACGTGCCGAGGTGCAGCGCGACGTCGAACGTCTTGTTGAAGTCCGCGTGATGCTCCAGGTAGCGCCAGTCGGCGATCCAGGGGACGAGAATGAGGTGGCCGGAGGACGAGATCGGCAGCAGCTCGCTGAACCCCTGCGTCATGCCGAGCACGAGCGCCTGCCAGTCCGACAGTCGTCCGGGGCGCTCGCCGACACGCAGTGCGGCCAACAGAAGCGCAATGCCGAACAGCACGCCTGCGACCACATAGACAGCGCCGCGGGACCGGACGGTCAGCGACCGGTGCTCGTCGGCGGTCACTTCGTCGTCGAGCCTGGCCAGCTGGTCGGTCACCGCGGGGGATCGTAGACGAGGGCCCCATGACGATTTTGTGAATGTCTTTGCGTCAGGTGAAGAGCACGAGCGCGACCACAGCGAGCCCCAGCACGACGCCGGCGACGAGCAGGAGCCCCGGCAGCCGCGCATCGAGCGGCGCGAATGATCCGCGGTCGAGCGCGTTCTCGACGGCCCGCAGGCGGAGGTAACCGGCCCAGATCAGCGCGATGCCGAGGAACCCGAACGCTGCACCGAGTGCCTCGAAGGCCCAGAGCGCAGCTTGGTCGTGCGGCGGGAACAGCCGGCCGATGCCGATTCCGAGGGCGATCGAGGTCAGCCCCGTCCGCCACCAGGCGAGGTAGGTGCGCTCGTTCGCGAGCCGTGTGCGACGGGTCGCGTCTTCGAGGCCTGGTTCGCGCTCAGACAGGGTGCGAGGCGTCTGTGAATTCGCGGAACTCGCCAGTGACCAGGTAGGCGACCTGTTCCCCGATATCGACAGCGTGGTCGCCGATCCGCTCGACGCACCGCGAGACGACGAGCATCCGTAGCCCGTACTCGCGCTCCTCCGGCGTGTCGCCGAGCGAGAGAACGTCCTCGGTCGCATTCCGGTTCGCGCGATCGATGAGCTCGTCGAGCTCGACCAGCGTCAGCGCCTTCTCGGCGTCGCGCGCGGCGAATGAATCCATCGCGACGCGGATCATCTGCTCAGCGCGCTCGCCCATGTCCTCGATCGACTGGGCGATCGCGTCGCCGGTCACATTCAAGGAGCCCATGAGCTTCGTCAGCTTCGCGACCGTGACGCAGTAGTCGGCCATGCGCTCGAGGTGCAGGTTGACGCGCAACACCGCAAGAACGAAGCGCAGGTCGACGGCAACCGGGGTCTGGCGTGCGAGGAGGGACTGCACGCCCTCCTCGATCTCGATGTACCGGCGGTCGACCTCGTCGTCGAAGAGGATGACCTCGTCGGCGAGCTCCTCGTCGCCCCGGGCCAGTGCATTCAGCGCGGACCGCAACGCGCGCAGGACCAGGTCACCCTCCTCCTGCAACGCCGCCTCGAGTTGCGTGAGCTCCTCCGTGTACGTGACCCGCATGCTGGTCATCCGAAGCGCCCGGTGACATAGCCCTCGGTGCGCTCGTCGGACGGCTGCGTGAAGATCTTCTCGGTCGCGTCGTACTCGACCAGAATCCCGTTGCGCGAACCGTCCTCATGCACGTCGAGGCTGAAGAACGCAGTCATCTCGGCGACACGTGCCGCCTGTTGCATATTATGCGTGACGATCACGAGCGTGTACTCGCGCTTCAGATCCTGCATCAGATCCTCGATCGCCGACGTGGAGATCGGGTCGAGCGCCGATGCCGGCTCGTCGAGCAGGATCACGTCGGGCTGGACCGCGATGGCGCGAGCAATGCACAGGCGCTGCTGCTGCCCCCCGGACAGGCCTAGCGCCGATTTCTTGAGGCGCGATTTGACCTCATCCCACAAGGCGGCCCCGCGCAGGGCCTGCTCGACCCGTTCGTCCATGTCCCCTGTCAGGCCGAGCTTCCTGGGCGCGAAGGCGACGTTTTCGTAGATCGATTTGGGGAACGGGTTCGGCCGCTGGAATACCATCCCGATCCGTCGCCGGACTTCCACCGGGTCCACGTCGGACCCGTACAGGTCGACTCCGTGGTAGAGGATCTGCCCCCCGACGTTGACCCCGGTGACGAGGTCGTTCATCCGGTTCAGACAGCGGATAAACGTGCTCTTGCCGCAACCCGATGGCCCGATCATCGCAGTGATCACGTTCTTGTAGATGTCGAGGTCGACGCCTGCAAGGGCGAGCGACTTCCCATACGAGACGCTGAGGTCGCGCACGCCGAAGACGACATCCCGGCCGATAGCAGGGGTTTCGCCACCCTTGATGTTCGCGGAAAGGTCCAGTGACGCTGTCCTCGACGTCGGGGACGACATTCGATCGAGTGTACGCGGATCGGCTGGAACAGCCGGGTCTAGGGGGTGTGAACATCTCGTGTCGAGGTGGTGAACGGACTCCCCGGCACATCGGAGAACTGGAAGGCTTCCGCCCCGAGCCATGGACGTCCCGGTCGCGAATCCGCCAGAGGACACACTCGAGTCACGGCGCTCGCTGGTCGATCGCCTCGGGGACTTCTCGCTCCGCTGGATCTCGGCGCTAGCGGCCGTCGGTGTCGTCGCGTTGATCGTCCTGATCATCTACGAAGTGATCAAGCAGGCACGGTCAGCGATCAGCACCTTCGGCGTCGGCTTCATCTGGCACCAGACGTGGAATGCCGTCACCAACCAGTTCGGTGCGCTCGACTTCCTAGTGGCGACCCTGTACGTCACCAGTCTTGCCGTCCTGCTCGCAGCGCCAGTCGCGATCGCGATCGCGCTCTACCTGAGCGAGCTCGCTCCGGGCGGGGTGCGCGGCGTCGTCGGCTCGCTCGTCGAGATGCTCGCGGCAATCCCTAGCGTAGTGCTCGGGCTCTGGGGGATCATCATTCTCGGCCCAGTGGTGCATGACCAATTCGGCCCGTGGCTGAACGACGCGCTCGGCTGGACTCCCTTCTTCGCCACGAGGCCGATCTCAGGCAGCACGATGTTCACCGCCGTCCTCGTGCTTGCGATCATGATCGTGCCGATTACGGCCGCCATTAGCCGCGACCTCTTCCTGCAGGTGCCGACGGACATCAAGGAAGGCGCGATCGGACTCGGGCTGACTCGCTGGGAGATGGTGCGGGGCGTCATCCTCCCGTACACGCGCGGCGGTCTCATCTCCGCGGTTCTGCTCGGTGGCGGCCGTGCGGTGGGCGAGGCGATTGCCGTCACGCAGGTCATCGGGACCACCGCACACCTCACCGCCAACCTGTTCGACACGGGCGACACGCTCGCCAGCCGGATCGCCGCCCAGTACCAGGCTGCGGCGTCGAATCTGCAAGTCGCGTCGCTGTTCTACCTCGGCGTGATCCTGCTCGTGATCTCCCTAATCGTGAACTTCGCCGCGCTGCTGATCGTGCGGCGCTACGACATCGCGCAGAGAGTCTGAGATGGAAGCGTCCACTGCCACCCCTTCGTTCTCGCTGAAGTCGACCGGTCGGTCCAGGAGGCGTCGGCGAGCCAATCAGATTGCCGAGGGCATTTCCGTCCTTGCCGCCTTCCTCGCGATCGGGGTGCTCGCGTTGGTCGTCATCTCGGTGTTCGTGCGCGGAGTCAAGGCGCTCAACCTCGACTTCTTCACCAAGAGCCAGGTGACCTTCGGCGAGACCGGAGGTGGAATCGCGAACGGCCTCGTAGGGACGGCAATCATGGTCGGGATCGCCACCGCAATCACGCTTCCGGTCGGCATTCTCGTCGCCGTGTACGTCGCCGAGTTCGGCGGGAGCCGCGTTTCACGCCTGATCAGGCTGGCGCTCGACGTCTTGAACGGCGTGCCCTCGATCGTCGTCGGCATCTTCGCCTACGCGCTCCTCGTGGTCGGGTCGGGGTATGCGGCGTGGAAGGGTTCGGTCGCCCTTGCGATCGTGATGCTGCCTGTAGTGGCGCGCTCGACGATCGAGGTGCTCGGACTCGTTCCCGACTCGCTCCGTGACGGCAGTTACGCGCTCGGCATCAGCAAGTGGCGGACGGTGCTCTTCATCGTGATGCCGTCGGCGATCGGCTCGATCATGACCGCGGGGACGCTCGCGGTCGCCAGGGCCGCCGGCGAGACGGCACCGCTCCTGTTCACGACTTCCATCTTCCTGCCGAACCAAGTAGTCACGGACCCAAGTCACGCGATGGCTGCGGTCCCGCTGCTCATCCTGTTCGACTCGGAGTCGCCAGATCCGAGCCTCAACGACCAGGCGTGGGCGGCTGCGTTCGTCCTGATGATCTTCGTGCTCGTCCTGAGCCTTACGGCGCGGTACATCCTCTCGCGCCGCGAGCGCAAGCTGCGAGCGCGGTAGCTCGGTCACCAGATCGTTGCCAAACCGTCACGGCCAATACGCCCACGGCGCGCGACACGCAAGGCGAGACTGCCGCGCAGAAACCCCCAACCAGGCTGAAACTGAAGAAGGGAGAAAGTCGCAAATGAGCGTGAGTGTCACGAGGCGCACGCGCGTCGGTCCTGATCGCCGCCGCGCTATTCGCCGGCAGCGTGGCCGTCGGCGCCACCGCGAGCCAGAGCAAGAAATCAGCCGGCCAGCTCGTCGGGGCGGGCAGCACGTTCGTCCAGCCGCTCGTGTCCCAGTGGCAAGCGGCATACCCGTCGATCGCGGGTGTCAACATCGTCTACCAGCCGATCGGCTCGGGCGGTGGAATCCAGGCGATCACCAATCGCACTGTCGACTTCGGGGCCTCAGACGCGCCTCTGTCGCCGGACCAGATCACCGCGTGCAAGTCGTGCCTGCAGATTCCGTGGGCGCTCGGTGGCACGTCGGTGATGGTGAACGTCAAGACAAACGCGAATGCGCCGCTGCACATCACCGGCCCGGTGCTGGCAAGGATCTACCTCGGTCAGATCACGAGCTGGGACGACCCGGCGATCAAGGCGCTCAACCCGAAGGTCTCGCTTCCGAGCGAGAAGATCACTCCGGTCTACCGCTCCGACGGGTCGGGCACGTCGTACAACTTCGTGGACTACCTGTCCAGCGTCAGCCCCGCCTTCAAGTCGAAGGTCGGCATCTCGACACAGCCGCCGTTCCCGGTCGGCGTCGGGGGCAGAGGCTCGTCCGGCGTCGCCGGCGTCGTCAAGAGCACCGAGGGCGCGATCGGCTACGCCGACATCGCCTACGCGGTGACGAATCACATCTCGGTGATGGCGGTCAAGAACGCGGCCGGCGTTTACACGACGCCGGGCATCAAGTCGATCACGGCGGCCGCGGCCGCAACGACGAAGATCGGCGCGAACAACGAGATGCACATCGTGAACCCGTCGCATTCCGCGAAGGACGCGTACCCGATCTCCACGTACACGTACGTCATCATCCCGCAGACCACCAGCAACGCTGCCGGAGCTCCGGAAGTTCATCTTCTGGGCGATGACGAGCGGTCAGAAGCTCGGCGTCAAGCTGCGCTACGTGCCGATCCCGAAGCACGTGCTCGTCGCTGCCGAGAAGACCCTCAAGACGGTCCACAGTTAGACCTGCGAGCGCATGAGCTACTCGACGAGAGGCGCCTGAGGGCGCCTCTCGTCGTTTGCGCGCTCAGGGCGGAAAGGTGCAGCGGATGCGGAGGCCGCGGCCCCGGGCACCGTCCGCCTCGGTCTCGCCGCCGGCCGCCGCGACCATGTGCTTGACGATCGACAGGCCGAGGCCGGTACCGCGAGACGTGCGCGCGGCGTCGCCGCGATAGAAGCGCTCGAACAGCCGTCCGAGCGTCTGCTCGTCGACTCCGCTGCCGTCGTCCGCTGCCGTCAGGACCGCGAACTCACCCGACCTCCGGATCGAGATCGTGAACGTGGCGCCGTGGCCGGCGTAGCGGATCGCGTTCTCGGCGAGGTTCTTCACGAGCATGCGGAGCATCCGCGGCCGGAGGGGCAGGTCGACGGCGTCATCGCCCTCGGCCCGAAGCACCACCCCGGCGCGCGTGGCGGCATCGTCGAGCGATTCGATTACGCTCTCCAGAACGGGGAGCGCGTTCGTATGACCGAGCGAGACGACTTCCTTACCGCTCTCGAGCTCGGAGAGAAAGAGGATCTCGTCGATCAGCGCACCTGCGTTCTCGACCTCTTCGCGCGCCTGGTCGATCAGCGCACGGACGTCGGCGCCCGGTAGGTCGGCGGAGTCGAGGAGCGCCAGGATCCGCGCCAGCGGGGTGCGGAGCTCGTGCGAGACAGCGGCGGTGAAGCCTGTCCGCAGCTCGTCGAAGCTGCGGTCGTAGATGTCGTATGTCACCAGATCGTCACCAGTCTGAAACCCGGACCAAACCGCTCTCCGGTCTATCGTAGGTGCCGTGGCTCGAGTCCTGATCGTCGAGGACGACAACGTGATCGCCGACGGGATGGCTCGCCATCTCGTTGCCGCCGGTTTCGACCCGGTCGTCGTCGGCCGCGGTGAGCTCGGGCTCGCGCGGCTGCGGTTCGAGAACCCCGATGTGTGCGTGCTCGACCTGATGCTTCCCGAGCTCGACGGCTGGAAGCTGATCGAGACTGCGCGGGCCGAGGGGATCGGTACGCCGATCGTCGTCGTCTCCGCCCGGGGGACGGAGCACGACCGCGTGCACGCGCTCGAGATCGGGGCCGACGACTATCTCGTCAAGCCGTTCTCGATGCGTGAGCTCGTCGCCCGCGTCGGCGCGGCCGTGCGTCGCGGCGTCCGGCCGGCCGAGGAGCAGCGCGGCGATGCGATCGAGATCGAGGAGCTGCGGATCGACCCGCGCGAAGTGCAGGCGTTCGTCGGCGGCAAGAGTGCAGGGCTGACCCCGACGGAGTTCAGGCTGCTCTACACGCTGGCGCTCGACCGCGGACGAGTCGTCACCCGTGACGAGCTGTTGCAGAAGGTGTGGGGGAGGCGCGAGACGCATCGCGATCGCACCGTGGACGTGTTCGTGCGCCGGCTGCGCCAGAAGATCGATCGTCCGGCGCCGACACACTCCTTCATCCAGACCCGCTTCGGCGTCGGCTACAAGCTCGAGCCGGAACTGAAGGTCGTCGCCTAGACACACCTAGGCGAGCTCGCCGCTCGAGTCGGAGGCGGCGGGCGGCGCCTGGGTCTGGTGCCAGAGGACGATCTTCCCGTCACGGACGCGGAACAGCGCCGCCGCACGGGTGCCGGGGCCGTCGCAGCGGTGCTGCGGGCGCTCCTTGAGCTTGAAGATGACGAGGACGTCGGTCTTGCTCTGCGTCGTGACGCTCGTGATCGTCCCGCCGCAGGGCAGCATGGCGTTCCATTGCACGGCCGCGGCGTGATCGCGCAGGTCGAGCTCGCCTCCTTGGACGATCTTTGCGTCGTCGGCGAAGAGGTTCGCAGCCGACTCGTTGTCGTTGCGGTCGAGCGCGGCGCTCCACGCCCGTGCGACGCTCTCGGGCGAGGTGCTTCCGTGGCCGCCGCACCCGGCCAGCGCCGCCGCGGCGAGCAGGATTGCGCCGAGCCTCACTCATCTAGTGTGCCTGCGTGGACTTCGAGCTCACGCCGGAGCAGCGCGAGATCCAGACGCTCGCCCGCGACTTCGCGAACGCCGAGATCGAGCCGCACGCCGCTGAGTGGGATCGTGCGCACGGGTTTCCGCGGTCGCTGCTGGCATCGCTCGGCGAGCTCGGGTTGATGGGGGTCTGCGTTCCCGAGGCGTACGGCGGCGCGGGAGCAGACTTCCTCTCGTACATCCTCGTGCTCGAGGAGCTGTCGCGTGGCGATGCCGGTGTCGGTGTGACCGTCGCGGTGCACACGTCCGCGTGCACGCTCCCGCTCCTGCGGTTCGGTACCGAAGAGCAGCGCGCGAGATTCGTTCCACCGCTGGCGCGCGGCGAGGGTGTCGGGTGCTTCGCGCTGACCGAGTCGGGCTCGGGCTCGGACGCCGGCGCGCTCGTGACGCGCGCGGAGCGTGTCGACGGCGGCTGGCAGGTGACGGGGACGAAGCAGTGGATCACCAACGCGTCCTTCGGCGGCACGATTCTCCTCTTCGCGCGCACCGATCCCGAGACGCGCACCGCCCGCGGCGTCTCGGCGTTCATCGTCGACTCCGACCAGGTGACCGTGACGCGGACGGAGGAGAAGCTCGGGCTGAATTCGTCCGTGACGAACGACATCGCGATCGACGCCTTCGTCGCCGACGATCGTCTGTGCGGCGACCTTCAGCATGGGTTCCGCATCGCGATGGCGACGCTCGACGGCGGGCGGATCGGGATCGCCGCGCAGGCCGTTGGAATCGCACAGGCCGCCTACGACGTCGCGCTGAGCTATGCGCAGGAGCGCCACGCCTTCGGGCAGCGGATCTCGGAGTTCCAGGCGATCCAGCACAAGCTCGCCGACATGTCGATGGAGATCGATGCGGCCCGACTGCTCGTCTACCGCGCGGCGTGGCTGAAGGACAACGACCGCCCGCACACCGAAGCAGGCGCCAAGGCGAAGCTGTTCGCGTCCGAGATGGCGAGGCGCCAGACAGCCGAGGCGATCCAGGTCCTCGGGGGCTACGGCTACACGAAGGAGTTCCCCGTCGAGCGCTACTACCGCGACGCCAAGGTGACGGAGATCTACGAGGGAACGAGCGAGATCCAGCGCCTCGTGATCGCCCGCTCGATCCTGCGGGACGTGTCCGGTGTCAGACACGGGAACGAAACGCGTACGGAATCGTGACGAGAGTCCGCCCGACATGCGCAAACTCGCTGCAAATCCTTCCACGGCGGTCTGGACACGCCCGGTGTCAGACACGGTTAGGAAATTGTAAAGTGACCCCGCGAGCGCGCGATGAGCCCGTCCGTCTGACGAAGATCTACACCCGCGGCGGGGACGCGGGGAGACGTCGCTCGGCAGCGGGGCGCGGGTCTCGAAGCTCAACCCGCTCGTGCGTGCGTACGGCGCGGTCGACGAGCTCAACTCGCTGCTCGGCTGGGCGCAGGTCGAGGCCCGCGACCCGCGCCTGCTCCGGATCCAGAACGAGCTCTTCGACCTCGGCGCCGATCTGTCCGTCCCGTTCGAGGCCGGCGATGGGAAGCTCCGCGTCGACCAGCCGATGATCGATCGGCTCGAGGCCGACTGCGACGAGGCCAATGCGCCGCTCCCCGAGCTGCGCAGCTTCGTCCTCCCCGGAGGCAGCGAGACCGCGGCGCGCCTGCACGTCGCCCGCGCTGTGTGCCGCCGGTCCGAGCGCGAGATTCTCGCCTCCGCGGCCGAGACCGAGCTGAATCCCTTCGCCGCCGTGTATCTGAACCGCCTCAGCGACCTCCTCTTCATCCTCGCCCGCGCTGCGAATGCCGACGGGATCGAGCCGCTCTGGCAGCCCGGCGCCGAGCGGTAGCCCCCGCGCCGAGGCACAATCCAGAGATGGCCACGACCGAGGACCCCCGGCAAGGGACGCCGACCGACCGCTGGCGCGACGACCAGTACGCTGCTTCGCCCGAGCGCTCGGGCGAGCTGTTCTCGACGATGTCGGGGATCGAGAACGAGCCTCTCGCGACGCCCGACACCATCGGGGTCGACTACGACCGCGACCTCGGGTACCCCGGGGAGTTTCCGTTCACGCGCGGCGTATACCCGTCGATGTACCGCGGTCGGCTGTGGACGATGCGCCAGTTCGCGGGCTTCGGCACGCCCGAGGAGACGAACGAGCGCTTCCGTTACCTGCTCGAGCACGGCCAGACGGGACTCTCGACGGCCTTCGACATGCCGACGCTGATGGGCTACGACTCCGATCATCCACGCTCGCTCGGCGAGGTCGGCCGCGAGGGCGTGGCGGTCGACTCGCTCGAGGACATGGAGGCGCTCTTCGCGGGGATCCCGCTCGGGGAGGTCTCGACGTCGATGACGATCAACTCGCCCGCGGCGATCCTGCTCGCGTTCTATCTCTGTGTCGGCGAGGAGCAGGGCGTGACGCGCGACCGTCTGCGGGGGACGATCCAGACGGACATCCTCAAGGAGTACATCGCGCAGAAGGAGTACATCTTCCCGCCGGAGCCGTCGATGCGGCTCGTCACCGACATGGTTGAGTTCTGCGCGCGGGAGATGCCGCTCTGGCATCCGATCTCGATCTCCGGCTACCACATCCGCGAAGCGGGATCGACGGCCGCTCAGGAGCTCGCGTTCACGCTCGCCGACGGCTTTACCTATGTCGAGTGGGCGATCGAGCGTGGCCTCGACGTCGACGACTTCGCGCCGCGCCTGTCCTTCTTCTTCAACGCGCATCTCGACTTCTTCGAGGAGATCGCCAAATACCGTGCCGCCCGGCGCATCTGGGCGACGGTGATGCGCGAGCGCTTTGGCGCGAAGAACCCGCGCTCGTGGCTGATGCGCTTCCACACCCAGACCGCCGGTGTGTCGCTGACAGCGCAGCAGCCGGAGGTGAACATCGTGCGCACCGCGATCGAGGCGCTTGCCGCTGTCCTCGGCGGCACGCAGTCACTGCACACGAACAGCTACGACGAGGCGCTCGCCCTGCCGACGGAGGACGCGGTCCGGATCGCGTTGCGGACGCAGCAGGTGATCGCGCACGAGACCGGTGTCGTCTCGACGATCGATCCACTCGGCGGCTCGTACCACGTCGAGCAGATGACGAACGAGCTCGAACGGCAGGCCTACGACTACTTCGACCGGATCGAACAGCTCGGCGGCGTCGTCGAGGCGATCAAGGAGAACTTCTTTCAGCGCGAGATCGCCGAGGCGTCGTTCCGCTACCAGTCCGAGGTCGAGTCGAACCAGCGCATCGTCGTCGGCGTCAACCGGTACGAGCTCGCCGAGGAGGCGCCGATCCCGATCCACAGGGTCGACCCGCTGCTCGAACAGAAACAGGTCGGCCGCGTGCAGGCGCTCCGCGCGCGCCGCGACTCTGCGACAGCCGAACGCGCACTCGCGCGTCTTCGCGAGGACGCGGCACACGATGACCGCAACCTCATGCCCGCGATCGTCGACGCCGCGCGCGCGTACGTGACGATGGGCGAGATGTGCGACGCGTTCCGCACGGTCTGGGGCATTTGGCGCGAGACGCCCGTCTTCTGACGCGACCCCCGTTAACACCGACTCAACAGAGCCGGCTAACGAGTCGGCTGAACCAGCGTCTACTCTGACGTGGGCATGAGCGCCGAGTCAGTTTTCGAGCACCGCGAGCCGATCCGGAGGCCGGGTTGGCGGAAGGCCCTGCCGTGGATCGTCGGGGTCGTCGTCGTCGGCGCGGTCGTCGGGTTCCTCGGCTACCACTACTCGAACACCGGCCACTCGACAGCGACGCCGCTCCTGAACAAGCCCGCCGACGACGTCTCGAAGGTTCCGCCGACCGTCAAGCTGACGCCCGATGCGACGCTCGTCGCCCGGAAGTTCATCAAGACAGCTGTCGCGCGTAAGAACCTGCCTGGCGCGTACAGCATCGTCACCGAGGCGATCCGCCAGGGCCAGACGCTCAAGGAGTGGAACACCGGCAACATCGCGGTCATCCCGTATCCGGTCCACGCCATCCAGTACGCGCCGATGAAGGTCGACTTCTCGTATCCGAAGGAAGCTCAGGTCGAGATCGCGCTGCTTCCGAAGCCGGGATCGAAGGTCAAGGGGCAGCTGTTCCAGATGGATCTCGTCAAGCAGAACGGGAAATGGCTCGTCAACAGCTGGTATCCCAGGTCGACCCCGCCGGTCCCGAACGGCTCCGACAACAACGGCGCCGGTAGCTAACCCCGGAGAGGCAGGCAGCGTCGACGGGAATGATCGGCCGTCTGCACTCGAGGAGATTCCGGCATCGGCTCTATTGGGGCGCCGGTGGCGTGGGACTCGGGGCGGCGGTTGTCGTCGCGGCGATCGAGATCGGCAACACCGGCAAGTCGAACGCGACGCCGATCATCGACAAACCGGCGCAGGTCTACCGCGAGCCGGCGCGGATGAACCTGACCGCAGCCGACCGGCGTGACCTCTTCGAGGCCGCGTCCCACTTCCTGCAGACCGCCGTGGCACGCAAGCACCTCGACTCGGCCTGGGACCTCCTCGGGCCGGAGATGAAGGCCGGTCAGACGCGCAAGTCGTGGGACACCGGCAACAACGACGTGATTCCGTTCCCCGCGGTCGGCATCGCGACCTGGAACATCCTCTACGCATACCAGAACGACGTCGCGATCGATCTCGGGGTCGTCGGCTCGAAGAAGAGCGACTGGGCCGGAAAGACGTTCACGATCGAGCTCAAGCGCTACACCAACACCAGCCATCCGAATGACTGGCTCGTCGCGTCCTGGGTGCCGAAGGGCATCGGCGGGGCCGGTCAGATTCGCAGTGTCGCCGCGCAGCCGCTGCGGAAGCCGGTCAAGGCGGCGGTTTCGGCGAAGTGGCTGTTCGCACCGATGGCGTTCCTCGGCCTGCTCATCCTCTCGTTGGCGGCGTGGGGGTTGCGCGCGTTGATCAGGCAGCGGCGCATCGCGAAGAAGTACGAAGAGCTGCTCGGTTACAGCTCGAGCTCGAACCCGTCGTAAACGGACTCGTCGAGCGCGAGCTCCGCCGCGCGATGGGTGATCAGGAGTCGACGAGCGCCGGCCTCGTTCGCGATCGTTCTCGCTTCCTCTGCCGCCATGTGACCGTGCGGCGCTCCTTCGGGTGCGAGCAACGTCGCCTCGCAGAGAAATGCATCGGCGTCACGGGCGAGCTCGACCAGCGCCTGCGTCGGCCCGGTGTCTCCGGAGTAGGCGAGGACCCGCCCGTCGTGCTCGACACGTAGCCCGAACGACGGCTCGCCGTAGTGCATGACAGCGCGAGCGGTGACCGTGTGGCCGGCGACGTCGAACGGCACGCCGTCTGCGTATTCGTGGACGTCGAAGACCTCGAGGAAGCGGCCGAGCGGCGCGAAGGTCGAGATGCGTGCGAGTCCCGCCGGCGGCACGTGCAGCTCGGGCCCGTGCGTGCCCGTTGCGGGCCCGAGCACGTGACCCCACAACCATGGGACGAGGTCGCCACAGTGGTCGAGATGCAGGTGGGTGATCACGATCGCATCGATCGTGGGCCACGGTTCCGTCTCACGGAGCCGGGCGAGCACGCCGGGCCCGCAATCGAGGAGGACGCGGCGTCCATCGCTCGTGACGAGGTAGCCGGAGTGCGCACTGCCCGGGTTCGGCCACGCCGGCGAGCAGCCGACAACAGTGAGCTTCACGTTCCTATACTGACCCAACCGTGGCGGGCAAGATCAGAGTGGTGATCGCGAAGCCCGGCCTCGATGGGCACGATCGCGGCGCGAAGATCATCGCGCGTGCTCTGCGCGATGCGGGCATGGAGGTGATCTACACCGGGTTGCACCAGACACCGGAGCAGATCGCGGAGACCGTCATCCAGGAAGACGCCGATGCGGTCGGGATCTCGATCCTCTCCGGCGCCCATATGACACTCGTGCCGCGCATCCTCGAGCTGCTGCGCGAGCAGGGAGCGGAGGACGTCGTCGTTGTCGTCGGCGGCACGATTCCCACCGACGACGTGACGGAACTGAAGAAACAAGGCGTCGCCGAGGTCTTCACGCCGGGAGCGCCGACGCGAGACATCGTCGACTATCTGCAGGCGCGGGTCCCCGTCTAACCGGGCTGCATCCGGTCGAGCGAGAGGGCCCCCGGGGCTCCGGTCATCGCCTGCAGCGTGGCCGGTGCGAGCATCGTCCAGGCGATCACTCGATCGCCGGCCGACGCCGCAACCACGCTCGGGTCCGGAACTGCGAGCGTCAGACGCCGGTTCAACTTCGTCAGCTTGAGATGCGACGGCCACGAGGTGAGCTGGTCGACCTTGAGCGTCAACCCGTCGGCGCCGTCGGAGACAACGGTGCCGGTCAGACGGAGGGTGAAGCCGGTGCCCGACGGTGGCGCGGCCACGAGCGGATGCGGCGCCTTCTTCAGGAACGGGAACGGGTCGGTCGCCTTGCCGCCGCCGGGATGAATCTCGAAGTGCAGGTGCGGGTGCAGCCCGTTGGCGTCGCCCGAATCGCCGAGGTATCCGATCGCCTGGCCCGCCTCGACGTGCGCTCCGTCGGGGACGGCGTACGACACGCCCTCGCCGCACGTGCCTCGATTGTCGTTGCGGGCGGTCAGGTCGTTGTTCAGGTGGATGTACTCGTACATCGTCCCGCTGGCGCCGTACAGATAGAGCATGCAGCCCGCACTCTGCGAGGTCGACCAGTACTGCACCTTCCCGGACTCGACCGCCAGCACGGGCGAGCGCTTCGTGCCGAGGAGGTCGTTCCCCTGATGCCGGGTTGCACCGCGCTGCTCGCCGAAGTCGTCGTAGAACGTGACGGGACCGACGGCCGGGAACAGGATCGGCGGGACTCCGCTCTTCGCACCTGCGCCGGCGGAGGCGATCAGTGCAGCCGCTGCGACGATCGGGACAACCAGGCGCATGGCCCGGGCACCCTAGCTAGAGTGCCGCCCGCATGAAGTTCGCCGTCTGCGTGAAGGCAGTGCCCGACGCGGCTGCAGGCCGTCGCCTCGACCCTTCGACGAAGCGGCTCGACCGTTCCGGAGAGCTGACGATCTCGGACTGGGACACGTATCCGATCGAGGAGGCGCTGAAGCTGAAGGAGGCTGCGGGCGACGGCGAGGTCGTCGTCGTCTCCCTCGGGCCGGAGCGCGCGCTCGAGGCGCTGCGCAAGGCGCTCGCGATGGGAGCGGACCGCGCTGTGCTCGTCACCGACCCATCGCTCGAGGGATCCGACCTGGTTGCGACCGCAAAGGCGCTCGCGGGCGCGCTCGAGCGTGAGAGCCCGGACCTGATCCTGTTCGGCCAGCAGTCCGCCGACGGCGGCGGCGCGTGCCTCTGGGCCGCCGTCGCCGATCGGCTGCGCCGGCCGTACGTGTCGCAGGTGAGCGAGCTGACGCTTGCGGACGGCGCGCTGACCGGGAAGCGCCAGACCGAATACGGCTACGACACGATCAGCGCGCCGCTGCCGGCGGTCGTCGCCGTCGCCGACTCGATCAACACGCCGCGCTACCCGTCGCTGAAGGGGATCATGGGCGCGAAGAAGAAGCCGCAGGAGACGCTCGCCGCCGCCGACGTCGGAGGGGCGGAGGCCTCGGCGACCTCGGTCGTCGCGCTCAGCGATCCGCCGGCACGCGGTGAAGCGCAGAAGATCGAGGACGACGGCACCGGCGCGGAGCAGATCGTCGAGTTCCTCGTCGCGAAGAGGCTCGTCTGATGGCGAAGACGCTCGTCTTCCTCGAGCATCACGAAGGGCTCGATCGCCAAGGGCTCCCTCGGTGCGCTCACGAAGGCGGCCAAGATCGGCGGCGACGTCGCCGGCGTGCTCGTCGGCTCGGACGTCCGCGGGCTGGCCGAGGTTGCCGGCTCGCACGGCGCGACCACCGTCTGGGTTGCCGACGACGCACGGATCTCCGCGCCCCTCCCGCAGCCGCGGGTCGACGTGCTCGCGCGTCTCGTGCGCGACGAAGGCTTCGACGCCGTCCTCTTTGCGCAGTCGGTGCTGGCGGCCGACGTGGCAGCCGGGCTCGCCGCTCGGCTCGATGCCGGCCTCAACTGGGGGCTCGTCGACTTCGACGGTGAGACGGGGAAGGCACCGCAGCTGTCCGACACCGTGTATGTGGACGTCGGTTGGTCGAGCGCCGTCAAACTCGCGATCTTCCGCGCGGGCGCGTTCGACCCGGAACCGACGGGCGGCTCCGCCGAGGTCAAGGATGCGGCCGTCGAGCTCGAGGACTTCTCGACGCAGGCCCAGATGGTCGAGCAGGCGCACGCCGAGCAGCAAGGCCCGTCGATCGAGGATGCCGACGTGATCGTGGCCGGAGGGCGAGGCCTGGGTGAGCCGGAGAAGTTCTCGCTGGCGGAAGGACTCGCGCAGGCGCTGGGCGGCGCGGTTGCCGCGACGCGCGCGGTCGTCGATGCGGGCTGGTACCCGTACTCGGCCCAGGTCGGCCAGACGGGCAAGACCGTGTCGCCGAAGCTCTATGTCGCTCTCGGCATCTCGGGCGCGATCCAGCACAAGGTCGGCATGCAGGGCTCGAACGTGATCGTCGCGATCAACAAGGATCCCGAATGCGCCGATCTTCGAGTTCGCCGACCTGGGTGTTGTCGGCGACCTCCATCAGATCGTGCCGAAGCTGACCGAGCTCGTTCGCGCCCGGCGCTCGTGAGGAGGCGCGCCGTGGGTGTCAGGCCGGCGGACTATCCGCCGCCCTGGTCTGCGGCCGAGGCGGTCAAGCCTCCGACCGATCCCGTCGACGAGCGCATCGACGTCGGCTTCCTGATCGTCGGAGCCGGGCCGGCGGGGCTCGCCGCGGCGATTCGATTCGGGCAGCTGATGGAGGAGGATCCGGCGACGGCGGAGCGGCTCGGCGAGGTTCCGGTCGCGGTGCTCGAGAAAGGGAAGGCGCCGGGCTCGCACCTTCTCTCGGGTGCGGTCGTCAACCCGCGCGGTCTGCAGCGGCTGTTCGGCGACCGGAAGCGCATGGACGAGCTGCCGTTCTACGGGACCGTCGAGGCCGAGTCGGTCCTCTTCCTGAAGAAGGGCACCGCCTACCGGATCCCGACGCCGCCGACGATGGTCAACGACCGCAACTACATCGCCTCGCTCTCGCAGCTCGGCCGGTTCCTGGCGGAGGAGGCGGAGAGCCTCGGGGCGATGATCCTTCCGGAGACGTCGGCCGAGCAGCTGCTCGTCGACGGCGGCCGTGTGCGCGGTGTGCGCACCGGCGACCGTGGCCGAGGCCGGCACGGCGAGGAGCTCGGGAACTTCGAGGCGCGGCTCGGACATCACCGCGCGCATCACGATCCTGGCCGAGGGGACACAGGGCCACCTGACGGGCACGGCCCTCGACCGGTTTGGGTTGCGGAGCGAGCACGCGCAGGTGTGGGCGCTCGGGGTGAAGGAGGTCTGGAAGGTCGCCAAGCCGCTCGATCGCGTGATCCACACGTTGGGCTGGCCGTTGCGCCCGGGGCGCAAGTACAGAGAGTTCGGCGGGTCGTTCGTCTATCCGATGGGCGACGACATGGTCACGATCGGCATGGTCGTCGGGCTCGACTACACCGATGCGGAGCTGTCGGTGCACGACCTGCTGCAGGAGCTGAAGACGCATCCGAGGATGAGCCGGATCCTCGAGGGCGGCGAGCGGCTCCAATGGGGCGCGAAGACGATTCCAGAGGGCGGGTTCGTCGCGCTGCCGCGGCGCTTCCATGCGCCAGGGTTGCTGCTGGCGGGCGACGGCGTCGGTCTGGTCAACGTTCCGGCCCTCAAGGGGATTCACTACGCGATCGAGTCGGGGCGGTTGGCCGCCGAGGCCGCGTGGCGGACGCTGCAGCGCGGGGTGTCGGCACGAGACGCGCTGGCGTCGTATGACGCCTCGCTGCGGGAGTCGTTCATCTGGCGCGACCTGCAGGAAGTTCGGAACATGCGGCAGGCGTTCGGCAAGGGCTTCTACCTCGGCGGTGCGTCTCGCGAGCGCGATGACGGCGTCGAAGGGGAAGTTCCCACCGGGCGACAAGGCGACCGAGCGCGATGCCGAGCAGCCGCTGATCCGGACCGACCGCGCCCGCTCGTATCCGGCACCCGACGGGAAGCTGACCTTCGACAAGCTGTCGAGTGTTTTCGCTTCCGGCAACAGAACGCGGGACGATCAGCCGAACCACATCCGCATCCAGACCACAAGGTGCCGCGCGAGCTGGCGGAGATGTGGGTGCGCATGTGTCCCGCGCACGTCTACGAGGTGGGGGAGCCCGACGGCGACGGAACGGTCGAGGTCAAGCTCGCCCCGTCGAACTGCGTCCAGTGCGGCGCAATCACCGCGAAGGGCGGAAGGCTGACGCCCCCGGAGGGCGGCAGCGGCCCCGAGTACACGCTGACCTAGGGCGAGCCGCGAACCCCGGTGTCTGACACCGGACGTGTCCCGACGAGCGCCTCGGCGACGAACCGCTCGTAGGCGCCCATGGCGATCCGCGGGCGTCGGTCGAAGATCCGCCACAGGTCGGCCGGCCGATGGAACGGCTCCGGCGTCCTGATCCCGGCGGTCGCGCGATAGCTGCCCCAGCGCCAATCTTCCGGCGAGGCGATCAGCTCCTTCCGGCACGGATTGAGATCGATGTACCGCGCGGTCTCGAGCAGGTCGGCTTCATCCTCGAGCTCGCGGTTCCAGTAACGGCGGCCGAAGACATGGTCGCGGCTCCGATAGTGCTGATTGAAGGCGATTGCGTAGCCACCGTTCAGCTGTTGCATGCCGTTCGCCATGCCGAGGTCACCCAGCCTGATGATCAGGTGGTAGTGGTTCTGCATCAGGCAGTACGAGATCAGCGTCCAGTCGTTTCGACGCACGACGATGCTCAGCCGAACCAGGAAGAGGATGCGAGAGCCGTCATCGCGGTAGATCGGACGCTGGTTGTTGCCACGCGTTCCGACGTGGTGGTAGGAGCCGGCTCGTTCCTCGCGCGGTGGGTAACCCACGCGACGAGGGTACGGCCCGTTGGCGGCCCGCGCTGCGTCCGTCGCACCTACGTGACACATTCGTTGCACTTATGTTTCGGTGTCTGACACCGGCCGTGGCCAAATGAACCAGTGATCACGTCGGTCGACAATCCGCGGGTCAAGGAGGTGCTCCGCTTGCGGCGGTCGGGGCACCGGCGGGAGACGGGGCTCTTCGTCGCCGAGGGGCGCCGCGAGGTCGAGCGCGCGGTCGCGGCCGGGCTTGCCGTTCGCGCGCTCTACGTGGCGCCCGAGCTGATGCCGGACTGGCGCGGAGGCGCGGCAAGTGCGCTGCCCGACTCGACTCGCCGCGCTGCGCGCGAGCTGATGCTCGACAGGCCCGGTGGCGCGTTGTCCGAGCCGATGCCCGATCGGCGCGGCAGGCGTGGCGCCCGAACCGACCGACAGTCCCCGCAGCGGAGCGCCCGCGCCCCGCCGGCCCGGCGGAGCTGCGAGCGCAGGCCCGCCCCCGGCCAGCCCCGCCGCGCCGGCGGAGCTGCGACCGCTGCGACCGCGACGCCCGCCGTGACCGAGGTGAGCGCACGCGTGCTCGCGCACATGAGCTACCGCACCGAGCCGGAGGGCGTGCTCGGCGTGTTCGAGATCCCGGTGCGCGCCCTGCCGCTCGAGCCGACCCTCGTGCTCGTTGCGGTCGGGATCGAGAAGCCCGGCAACCTCGGTGCGATGGCGCGCACGGCCGATGCGGCGGGGGCGGACGGGCTGCTCGTCGCGGACGCCCAGGTCGACCCATGGAACCCGAACGCGGTTCGCGCTTCGACCGGCGCCGTCTTCACGCTGCCGATCGTCGAGACGACGCGCGAGGAGCTCTACGCTCTGCCGCTCCAGAAGGTCGCCGCCACGCTCGGCGTCGCCCTGACGCACACGCAGATCGACCTGCGAGAGCCGACGGCGATCCTGATCGGCGCGGAGGCGGAGGGCCTTCCCG
This sequence comes from uncultured Thermoleophilia bacterium, assembly GCA_963846895.1. GTDB lineage: Bacteria > Actinomycetota > Thermoleophilia > Gaiellales > Gaiellaceae > PALSA-600. The sequence goes on from CAWJXR010000011.1 coordinate 92,926, forward strand.
ACGACTGGCTCGCGCTGGCCGACTTCGAGGTCGAGATCCCGATGAGCGGAGCGACGGCGGACTCGCTGAACGCGAGTGCCGCCGCCGCCGTGCTGCTCTTCGAAGCCGTCCGCCAGCGGACGGTGCCCGGCTAGAGCGACGCTCCTAGCGCAGGCCCTTCTGCTTCGCGATGCCGCCGGCCAGGACCTGACCGGTCATGAACATGTGCTGGTACGCACCGTCGACGAGCTGGAACGTCTTGCCGTACTGCTTCTGGTCGTAGGCGTCGAGCGCGCCCTTGAGCTGAAGGACGTGCGCGGTCAAGTCGTTGACGAGTGCCTGCTTCGGCAGCCCGATCGCCTTCGAGAAGAACGCCGCCTGCGTCTGGATGTACGCCATCAGCGCGGTCACCGTCTGCTTCTGCGACGCCGGATCGTTCTTGGCTGTGGCGACGGTGTAGTTGACGAAGTCGGTGATGTGGGCGCGCCAGAGGTTCTTCCCGTTCAGGAAGGTGTTGGCCGCGGCCGAGCCGTAGACCGAGCCGATCGCCTTCGAGATCGCGACGGAGTTCGCGTCGAGCTGCTTGGCCAGCGCGGGGAAGTTCTTGCCGCCGCCGAGCCCGGCCTGAGTCGCCCACGTCGCGAGCAGCGCGTGCTCGCCCAGCAGCCGGTCGAGCGTGATCTCCAGATCCGCGGACGGGCTGGTCGTGGAGCCGAGGTGCTTCTGCTTCGCGATCGCCGACGCCAGCAGGTCGCCGGTCATGAACATGTGCTCGTACGCGCCGTTCGCAAGCTGGTATGCCTGCGCGTAGTTCCCCGCGGCATACGCATCGAGCTGTCCCTTGAGCTGCAGGACGTGCGCCGTCAGGTCGTTCACGAGCGCTTTCTGCGGGAGGCCCGTGGTCTTGGCGAAGAACGCGGCCTGCGTCTGGATGTAGGCCATCAGCGCGGTGACCGCCTTCTTCTGTCCTGCCGGATCGTTCTTGGCGGTGGCGACGGTGTAGTTGACGAAGTCGGTGATGTGGGCGCGCCAGAGGTTCTTCCCGTTGAGGAAGGTGTTGGCCGCGGCCGAGCCGTAGACCGAGCCGATCGCCTTCGAGATCGCGACCGAGTTCGCGTCGAGCTGCTTGGCCAGTGCCGGGAAGTCCGCGCCGCCGGCAAAACCGCGCTGGGTCGCCTGAATGGCGAGGAGGGCATGCTCACCGAGCAGCTCGTCGAGCGTGACGCGCAGCTGCAGTGCCTTCGACGACGCGGCTCCCGACGAGTGCGTCGTTCCCATCGCCATGTGCATCCCTGCCATCCCCGTCATCCCGGCCATCCCGCGTTCACTGGACGGCTTCGGGCCAGAGGTGGTGCGGGCCATCGCGGTCGTGCCGACCGCCAGTGCGAGGACTGACAGGAGCGCGATCGACGTCTTCAGATTCTTCATCGTTCCTCCGGAAGTCGGTTGACGTGGCGTATTCGCACGACCTCCGACTACGGTTCGGACGTGGTTCCGACCCGCGACGACGTCGAACGCGCCCGCGAGACAATCGGCTCGCGTCTGGCCCGGACGCCGATGCTCCAGAATTCGACGCTGCGCGCTCGACTGAAATGCGAGCTCCTGCAGCGCACCGGATCGTTCAAGGTGCGCGGCGCGCTGAACAAGCTCAGCTCGCTGACGCCGGAGGAGAGGAAGAGCGGTGTGATCGCGATCAGCGCCGGCAATCACGCGCAGGCAGTCGCGTACGCATCGGCGCTCGAGGGGATCGACGCGCTCATCGTCATGTGGGAGGGCGCCTCCGCACAGAAGATCGAGGCGACCCGTGGCTACGGAGCAACAGTCGACCTCCAGGCGACCGATCCGACGGACGCGTTCGAGCGCCTCGCGCAGTTGCAGATCGACACGGGCCGCACGCTCGTCCACCCGTTCGACGATCCAGTCGTGATCGCCGGTGCGGGAACGGTCGGCCTTGAGATCGAGGAGGATGCTCCCGACGCCGATGCGGTGATCGTGCCGGTCGGTGGCGGCGGTCTCGTGAGCGGGATCCAGACGGCGCTCGAAGGCCGTGTTCGCGTGATCATCGTCGAGCCGGAAACGAGCACCGCACTGCATTCCGCGATCGAGTACGGCACGCCGGTCAACGTCCAGCCGACGTCGATCGCGGACGGCCTGAACGCGCCGTTCGCTGGGGCTCTGCCACTGCAAATCTGCCGCCGGCTCGAGCGCGTGCTCGTCACGGAGCCGGAGATCGAGGCAGCGTTCCGATTCGTCTATGAGCGGGCAAAACTCGCGTGCGAGCCGGCCGGTGCGGTCGCCACCGCGGCCTGGCTGAGCGGCAGGATCGACGCCGATCGTCCGGTGATCGTCGTCTCCGGCGGCAACGTCGCCGCGGAAACCGCCGCTGCTATCCTGGCCCGGCGATGAAGGCGGATATCCACCCCGAGTACGTCCTTTCGACAGTGCATTGCAGCTGCGGAAACACGTTCACGACGCGTTCCACGAAGCCCGAGCTGCACGTCGAGATCTGCTCGAACTGCCACCCGTTCTACACCGGTAAGCAGAAGCTCGTCGACACGGGCGGCCGGGTGGAGCGGTTCCAGCGGCGGCTCGAGAAGGCCGAGCGCGCCGCGCGCTCGACCGCCTAGGCCGAGATGTCGCAGGCCGTCGGCGGCCAGGCTGTCCTCGAAGGCGTAATGATGCGCGGCCCGCGCAACTGGGCTGTCGCGGTACGCAAGCCGGACGGCGAGATCGCGCACGTCTCGAAGGGGATCGAGTCGCTGATGGCGCGCCACCGGCTGCTGCGCCTGCCGATCGTCCGCGGCGTGATTGCGCTCGGCGAGAGCCTGTCGATCGGCTTCCGGGCGCTCAGCGTCTCGGCGAGCTACGCCGCCGCCGAGGAGAAGGAGGGCGAGACGGAGCCGGCCGAGATCGGACGCTGGGCGCTTGCGTTTGCGTTCTTGGTCGCGATCGGCTTTGCCGTGATGATCTTCAAGGTCGGCCCGGCGCTGCTCGCCGATCTGCTGCCGATCTCGAGCGGCAGCTGGTTCGTGCTGGTCGAAGGACTCATCCGCGTCACCGTCTTCGTCGTCTACCTGACTGTGCTCAGCTTCATCCCCTCGTTGCGGCGCGTCTTCGAGTACCACGCCGCGGAGCACAAGGCGATCAATGCGTACGAGGCCGGCGAGGAGTTGACACCCGAGAACGCGCAGCGCCACTCGCTCATCCATCCGCGTTGCGGCACCGCGTTCCTGCTCTGGGTGATGGTCGTGAGCGTCTTCGTCTACGCGCTCCTGGGCCGCCCGATCTGGTACTGGCTGATCATCAGCCGCATCGTGCTCCTGCCGGTGATCGCAGGAGTGGCCTACGAGCTGATCCGGTTTGCCGGGAAGCACTCGTCGAACCGCGTCTTGATGGCGTTGCTTGCACCGGGTCTCTGGCTGCAACGGCTCACGACGCGCGAGCCGTCGCTCGACCAGCTGGAAGTTTCGATTCGCGCTCTGCGTGAAGTCCTCGACCTCGAAGGCAGGCAGCAGCCCTCGGACCGACGCGTGGAGGTGATGGCATGACAGAACGGACCGCGAGTGTCGTCTGGCACGGCGATCTGCTGAGCGGAGGCGGGACGATCGCTGCGGCGCCCAGCGGTGCGTTCGGGCCGCTCGATGTGACCTGGGCCTCACGGTCCGAGGAGCCGGACGGACGCACGAGCCCGGAGGAGCTGATCGCCTCCGCCTGGGCCGCGTGCTTCGCGATGGCGCTCTCGAACGGGCTCGCCAAGGGCGGCACGGCGCCCGACCGTCTCGAGACGTCGGCCACGGTGACGTTTCAGCCGGGCCAGGGGCTGATCAAGGGTGCGCTCACCGTGCGCGGCACCGTGCCCGGGATCGACGAGGCCGGGTTCGCGGCCGCCGCCGAGGACGCGGTCCAGAACTGCCCCGTCTCGAAGGCGCTCGCCGGGATTCCGGACGTGAGCCTCGAGGCGACGCTCGTCGCGTGACGCCCCATGTCCGCGCTCGATGAACTCGTCAGCGAGCTCGACCGCTCCTACGCCGAGGCGCAGGAGCGCATCTCGGACCCCGCGGTGTTCAACGACCATCGCGAGGCGGCCGAGGTCGGGCGCCGGCTGAAGGAGCTCGAAGGCCCCTGGAAGCTCGCGCAGCAGTGGAAGCAGGCGCGTGCGGACCTGGCGGACGCGCGCGGGGACGTCGAGCTCGACGAGATGGTGTCGGACTACGAGGCCGATGTCGCGCGGCTCGAGGACGAGTTGAAGGTCGCACTCGTCGAGCGCGACCCGGCGGACGACAAGGACGTGATCATCGAGATCCGGGGTGGCGAAGGCGGGGACGAGGGGAAGCTCTGGGCGGGCGATCTCGCCAAGGTGCTGCAGCGCTACGCCGAGCGCAGGGGATTTCGCTGGGAGGAGATCGAGGTGTCACCGAGCGATGCCGGCGGCCTCAAGGAGGCAACCTTCGCGATCAAGGGCGATGCTGCCTACTCGGTCTTCAAGTACGAAGGCGGGACACATCGCGTCCAGCGCGTCCCGGAGACTGAGTCGCAGGGCCGGATCCACACGTCAACCGCGACGGTCGCAGTGATGCCGGAGGTGGAGGACGTCGACGTCGATATCGACGAGAGCGACCTGAAGATCGACGTCTATCGCTCGTCAGGCCCGGGCGGGCAGTCGGTGAACACGACGGACTCCGCGGTTCGCATCACACACGTGCCGACGGGAATCGTCGTCGCGATGCAGGACGAGCGCTCTCAGCTGCAGAACCGCGAGAAGGCGATGCGTGTGCTCCGCGCACGCATCTACGAGGCCGAGCGCGAGCGGCAGGCGGCCGAGCAGGCTGCCGCTCGCAGCGCGCAGGTCGGGACCGGTGCGCGCGCGGAGAAGATCCGCACCTACAACTTCCCGCAGAACCGCGTCACCGACCATCGCGTCAAGGTCAACGTGCCGCTCGAGCAGGTACTCGGCGGCGCACTCGACGACTTCACCGACGCGCTCACCGCCGACGAGCGGCGACGCGCGCTCGAGCGGTGACGCTCGCGGAAGTGCTCGCGGCGGCGACCGACTACCTGGCGGCCCGCGGCGTCGACAGCCCGCGGCTCGACGCCGAACGGCTGCTCTCGCGCGCGCTGGGACTGACCCGCCTGGAGCTCTACACGCAGCACGACCGGCCGCTCACCGATGACGAGCGTGCGCGGGCGCGGGAGCTCGTCCAGCGGCGCGGCGGTCGCGAGCCGCTCGCCTACGTTCTCGGCGACTGGGATTTCCGCCGGCTGACCCTCAAGACAGACGCGCGGGCGCTCGTGCCGCGCCCCGAGACCGAGGTGGTGGTCGACCGCTGCCTCGCCCTGCTCGAGGACGCCGAGGCTCCGCGCGTGCTCGATGTCGGCACGGGCACCGGCGCGATCGCGCTAGCGCTCAGGCAGGAGCTCCCCGATGCGCGCGTCACGGCCACCGACGTGTCGCCTGGCGCGCTCGAGCTCGCCCGGGAGAACGCCGATGCCAACGACCTGGACGTCGCCTTCGTCCAGACCGACCTGCTCGCCGGAGTCGAGGGGCCGTTCGACCTCATCGTCTCCAACCCGCCCTACGTCCTTCCGTCAGAGCTCGACGCGCTCGAGCCTGAGGTGCGTGACTGGGAGCCCCGCGCCGCTCTGGTCGACGGCGGCCAGACGGACCGCCTCGTCGACGAGGCCACGCACGCCCTCGACGGCTGGCTGGTCCTCGAGGTTCACACCGAGCAGGCCCCGCGGGTGGAGGCCCTGCTCGAGAGCGCCGGCTACGACGGCGTCCACGTCACGCGCGATCTCGCCGGTCGCGAGCGCATCGTCGAGGGACGATGGACGAGCTGATCGCGGCGCTGCGCGCCGGCAGGCCGGTGCTCTTCCCGACCGACACCGTCTACGGGCTTGCGTCGCTCCCGACCGAGGAGGCCGTCGCCGCGCTCTACACACTCAAGGGCCGCCGCTCGGAGCAGCCCACGGGCCTGATCGCCGCGAGCCTCGAGCAGCTCCTCGAAGCGATTCCCGAGCTCGATTCGACTCGCCTGGTCAGTGGGCCCTTCACGATCGTGCTCTCGAATCCGGCACGGCGATTTCCCTGGCTGACCGGAGGGAGAACCGACACGATCGCCGTTCGGCTTCCCGTGCTGACGCCGGCTGCGGTGAGCGTCCTCGAAGCTGTCGGCTGCATCGCGGCGACGAGTGCGAACGATCCCGGCGGGCCGGATCCGCGGACGCTCGAAGACGTCCCCGAGCGGCTGCGCGATGCCTGTCCCGCGCTCGACGAGGGCCCGCTCGGAGGCCTGCCCTCGACCGTCGTCGATCTGACCGGCGCGAAGCCTGTGGTCCTGCGGGAAGGCGCCGTTCCAGCCGCCGAGGCCATCGCAAGGCTGCAGTAGCATCCTCGTTGATGGCCGTCGCGCAGCAGACGTTCGCGGACCTTCGGGCACTGGGCCTCGCCGAGATCGACCCGGAGATCGCCGAGCTGCTCGGCCGCGAGCTCGATCGGCAACGAGGCCAGATCGAGCTGATCGCCTCGGAGAACTTCACTTGGCCGAGCGTGCTCGAGGCAGTCGGATCGGTGCCGACGAACAAATACGCGGAGGGCTACCCGGGCAAGCGTTACTACGGCGGCTGCGAAGTCGTCGACGAGATCGAGGTGCTGGCGCGCGACCGTGCGACGGAGCTGTTCGGAGCCGAGCACGCGAACGTGCAGCCGCACGCGGGCGCGCAGGCGAACATGGCGGTCTACTTTGCCGCGCTCACGCCCGGCGATCGCGTGCTCGCGCTGTCGCTCGATCACGGCGGTCACCTGACGCACGGTCTCAAGGTGAACTTCTCCGGCAAGCTCTACGAGTTCCACCACTACGGCGTCGCGCGCGAGACGATGCGCGTCGACTACGACCAGGTGCTCGCCCAGGCGAAAGAGGTGCGCCCGAAGATGATCGTCTGCGGCGGCTCGGCGTACCCGCGGACGATCGAGGCCGACCGTTTCCGCGAGATCGCCGATGAGGTCGGCGCGCTCCTCCTCTGCGACATGGCGCACTTCTCGGGGCTTGTCGCCGCGGGGCTCCATCCGAATCCGGTCCCGCACTGCGACTTCGTCACGTCGACCACCCACAAGACGCTCGCGGGGCCGCGCGCCGGGTTCGTCCTGTGCCGCGAGGAGTACGCGGTCAAGCTCGACCGCGCCAACTTCCCGGGCATGCAAGGTGGGCCGCTGATGCACACGATCGCCGCGAAGGCAGCCTGCTTCAAGATCGCGATGTCGAACGCGTTCCGCGACTACCAGCGGCAGGTGCGTGCGAATGCCGACACGCTCGCCTCCGGCTTGATCGGCGGCGGCCACGACGTGCTCACCGGCGGCACCGACACACATCTCGTCCAACTCGATCTGCGCGCCACCGAGTGGACGGGACTCGCGGCTCAGGAGCGGCTGGAGGAGTGCAAGCTCACCGCGAACCGCAACACGGTTCCGTTCGATGAGCGCCCGCCGATGGTCGCGTCCGGCGTCCGTCTTGGCACGCCGGCCCCCACGATGCGCGGGTTCGACACCGACGACTTCGGCGAGGTGGCCGCGATCATCGTCGACTCGCTGACCGACGACGCAGACGTGCCGGCGCTGCGGGCGCGCGCCGAGGCGCTGTGCGACAGCCGGCCGCTGTACGCGGGCTTTCGCGGCTACACGACGTACGTCGCGTGAGCGTCACGGAGGTAACGCACCCGCTCGTCCAGCACAAGCTGTCGTACCTGCGCGAGACCGAGACGCCGACCGTGCATTTTCGGAAGCTCGTCGAGGAGGTGACGTTGCTGCTCACCTACGAGGCGACGAAGGACCTGCCGACCGAGGACGTCGAGATCTCGACGCCGCTCGAGCGAATGCGCGCGCCGCGCATCTCCGGGAAGAAGGTCGCCGTGTGCCCGATCCTCCGGGCTGGGCTCGGGATGCTCGACGGGGTGCTCACGCTGATCTCCGGCGCGCGTGTCGGGTTCATCGGTCTGTATCGAAACGAAGAGACGCTGCAGCCCGTCGAGTACTACGTGAAGCTGCCGGCTGACGTCGCCGACCGGGACGTGATCCTGCTCGACCCGATGCTCGCCACCGGAAACTCGACGGAGCACGCGGTGAGGCTCGTCAAGGATGCGGGTGCGACGAGCGTGCGTCTAATCTCGATCATCGCGGCGCCGGAGGGGATCGAGAACATCCAGTCGACGCATCCCGACGTCCAGATCGTCGTCGCGGCGATCGACCGCCAGCTCAACGATCGCGGCTACATCGTTCCCGGTCTCGGCGACGCGGGAGACCGGCTGTACGGGACGAAGTAAGGGCGCGTAGCCATGGTCTGGGAGCAGCTCACCGACCACCCGCAGGTGTTGTGGGGCGCGCTGACGGCGCTCGTGATCGTCCTCATCCTGACGCCGGCTGTCGGCCGCGCGGCGCGCTACCTCCGGCTTGCCGACCGCCCGGCCGAAGCCGAGCGCGCGCGGCACGAGATCCCCCGGCTCGGCGGCCTCGCCCTCTTCCTCGGCATCTTCGTTCCGTCGCTCGCGTTCCTACCCCTCGACGGCGAGCTGCGGGGGGTGCTGATCGGAGCGAGCGTCGCGACGACGGTTGGGGCGATCGATGACTTCCGAGGCCTGCTGTGGTGGCAGAAGCTGGGCGGCCAGGTGCTCGCCGCGTCGATCGCCGCAGGCTTCGGCGTCTGGGTTCAGCGCTTCACGTTCCCGATCGTCGGCGTGCATCAAGTGCCTGCCTGGATCGGGATCCCCGTGACCGTGATCGGGATCGTGGCGGTGATGAACATGGTCAACTTCCTCGACGGGCTCGACGGGCTTGCCGCGGGCGTCTGCGCGATCTCCGGCGCGACGTTCGCGATCATCGAGCTGTCGCTCGGCCAGGCCGGGACGGCGATTCTCGCCGCGATCGTCTGCGGCGCGTGCCTCGGTTTTCTCCGCCACAACTTCTACCCCGCGCGAATCTTCATGGGCGACTCCGGGGCCTTGTTACTCGGCTACACGCTGGCGGCGATCTCCGTCCAGGGTCTCCTGAAGACGGCGGCCTTGGCGACGCTGGTGCTCCCGTTGCTCGTACTGGCGGTGCCGGTGCTCGACACCTCCTTCGTCGTCGCCAAGAGGCTGCGGAGCGGCCAGCCGGTCTTCGTCGCGGACGCCCGCCACCTCCACCACCGCTTCATCCGAATCGGCTTCTCGCAGCGCCGCGCCGTCGTCTACCTCTGGGTCTGGTGCCTGACGCTCGCGCTTGCCGCGCTCGCGACGCGGTTCGCGCCGCCGCACCACCGAGGCGACTGGAATCTCGTCAACCTGGCAGTCGACGTCGCTGCGGGCACGCTCGCGCTCGCCGTCTCGCTCTACGTCGTGTACCTGCTCGAGCTCGTCAAGCTGGAGACGCCACGGGCCAAACGACGGCGCCGGGCCGACGCGTCGAGGGCTGCCTGACTTCGTCACAAACGCGGCAAGAGCCGCTTGGTTGAGCGAAATCGGGTGTTACAAACCCTGATATGCTGACGGCGGTGGAGCCCCAGCGACCCGCGGTTTCTCTCGCCGGCGCCGGCAGCGTGCTCATCGGATTCACTGCGGCGTGCATCGTCGCGGGCACGCTGATCGGCTGGGCGGTCGGAAACCTCGGACTGGGTCTCGCCCTCGGCTCCGTCGTCGGTGTTCCCGTCGGCGTCGCCGCGACTGTGATCAAGTACCGCAACCTCTGACGGAACGAGCCATGCCCGCCTGGACACAGCCCCGCGTCGCTCCGCCGACCCTCTTGCCCGCCGCCGCCGGGGCGATCGTCATCGCCGTCGCGCTGCCGATCTTCCTGCTCGCGGGCTGGCCCGTCACCGGCTGGGCGATCGGTGCCGTCCTCTGGTTCGGCTCGGAGGCCCTCGGAGCCGTGCTGACGCGGTTGCAGAGCAGGACAGGTAACCTCGCCGCCGCAGGCGTGGTCGCTTTCGGAATGCTTTTTCGCGCGATTGCCGTGATGGTGGTCGTCTTCGCCGTCGCAGTGTCCGACAAATGGCTCGGGCTGGCGGCTGCGTTGACGTATGCAGCCGGCTACTCGGCGGCGCTCGGCCTGCAACTCGTCGCGTACTACACGGGCCCGGAGGCAGGGAAGGCGGCACGATGAAGCGCGCGCTGATCCTGCTGAGTACGGCCGCACTGCTCCTGCCCGCGAATGCCTTTGCGCGCGGCGAGTTCGATCCGACGACGGAGTTCGAGCAGCACGAGTGGGTGCCGATCCATCTCGGCCCGCTGAACCTGTCGATCACGAAGGCCGTCGTCTACCTGCTGCTCGGAACGGTCCTGACGATTCTCTTCGGGCTCGTCTTCATGCGGAGCCGGGTCGGCCAGAAGATCGGCCGCAAGGAGACCGTCGGCGAGATCATCTACGAGATCGCGCAGGTTCAGATCGCGGAGCAGGGGCTGCCCCACAAGGCGATCGCCCGCTGGTTCCCGTACGTCGCGACGCTCTTCCTGTTCATCCTCGTCGTCAACTTCATCGGCTTCGTGCCGCTGCCGCTGACCGGCGAGACGTGGCACGGGGTCCCGACCTGGGGGATCTACGCCGCGACGAGCTCGCTCTCCGTCACGCTAGCCCTCGCTTTGCTGACGTTCGTCTTCACCCACTACGAGGGCGTCCGCTGGAACGGCCCCGTGCGCTACTTCAAGAGCTGGATCCCCGAGGCGCCGAAGCCCCTGCTCGCCCTGATCGTGCCGCTCGAGATCCTCGGCCAGATCATGCGGCTGATCTCGCTGTCAGTCCGCCTCTTCGCGAACATGCTTGCCGGGCACATCCTGATCCTGACCTTCCTCGGCCTGATCTTCATCTTCCAGTCCCTGGCGCTGATCCCCGTCTTGATACCGGCGATCCTGTTCTACGTGTTCGAGGTCGTGATCGTCGTCGGCATCCAGGCCTTCATCTTCGCCGCCCTGTCCGCCATCTACATCGGCTCGGCCATCGAGCCCGAGCATTGATGGTCGACCGGCAATATCCGCACGTCCGGATGGTGGCCCAGACACTTCGCTGGGCGCCACCCTCGACCTTGCCAAGGCTTTTCGCCTTGGCCACGGTCGAGTGCGTCACCCCGCTCGGTCTGGGCCATCCCCGAACACACGACTATTACCGGCCAACCATCTAGGAGGACACCATGCTGGGTTACATCCTCGCCGCCACCACAGGCGACGTCACGAAGGCCGGCAAGGCGATAGGCCTTGCGCTCGGCGTCGGCCTCGGCGCGCTGGGCGCCGGCGTCGGCATCGGCAACATCTTCGGCTCGATGATCCAGTCCGTCGCCCGCCAGCCCGAGTTGCGCGGCGAGCTGCAGGGGATCCAGTGGCTCGGTTTCGCCCTGACCGAGGCGGTCGTGTTCTACGGCCTGCTCGGCTCGATTCTCGCGTACGTCCTGGTCTGAGCAGATGCTCGCGTCGAACCCACTGATCCAGGTCACGCCTGGGCTGATGATCTGGACGATCGTCTGCTTCTTGATCACGTTCTTCGTGCTCAAGAGGTTTGCGTTCGGTCCCATCCAGAAGACGATCGACGCGCGGCGCGAACGCATCCAGAGCGCGATCGACGAAGCCGACAACGCGCGCATCGAGGCGCGCAACCTCGTCGAGGAGCACCGCAAGCTGATCGGCCAGGCGAAGTCCGAGTCGGAGGAGATCCTCAGCGAAGCCCGGCGCGTCGCCGACGCGCAGCGCGAGCGGGTCCGCGCCGAGACCGAAGAGGATCGCCAGCGCCGGCTCGAGGAGACACGCCGCCAGATCGACCAGGCGACGCAACAGGCGCTCGGCCAGATCAGGGACGAGGTCGGCAAGCTCAGCCTCGTTGCGGCCGAGAAGATCACGCGGAAGTCACTCACCGGCTCCGACCAGCAGCGCCTGATCGACGAGGCACTCGCCGAGATCGATTTCTCGGAGCTCGAAGGGAGCCGGTCGTAGCCGTCGCGCACCGCATCTATGCGCGCGCCCTGTTCGAGGCGGCCAAGAGCCGTGGGACGCTCGAGCTGGTCCACGGGCAGGTGCAGCAGCTGCGCGACGCGGTGCTCTCCGTCGACGACCTTCGGACGATGCTCTCGAACCCGGAGATCGAGCCGGCGGTGAAGGCGGACGTGCTCTCCCGGATCGCGCACGGCGCGGACGAGGAGGTCGTGAACTTCCTTCGCCTGATCGCGGAAAAGGGGCGTGCCGGCGAGTTGCCGCAGATCGCCGACGAGCTCGACACGCTCGTGGCGGCGGACGCCCGCATCCTCGACGTCGAGCTGACCACCGCGACGGAGCTGTCGGACCAGGAATTCGGCCGGATCCTCGGCCAGATCGAAAGCGCGTCGGGCCGCAAGGTGCAGGCCTCGCGCAAGGTTGACCCAGACCTGATCGGGGGGATCGTCCTCCAGGCCGGATCGATGAGGCTCGACGCAAGCGTGCGCGGCCGGCTCGAACGTCTCAGAACCGACTTGACAAGGAGCGCGAGTTGAAGCTACGTCCTGAAGAGATCACGTCGATCCTGCGCGAGCGGATCGAGAACTTCGACACCGAGTCGAACCTGGCCGAGGTCGGCAACGTCCTGCAGGTGGGCGACGGCATCGCTCGCATCCACGGCCTCGAGAACTGCCTCGCGCTCGAGATGCTCGAGCTCGAGCACGGCGTGACCGGGCTGGCGTTCAACCTCGAAGAGGACAACGTCGGGGCGGCGCTCTTCGGTGAATGGCAGGAGGTCAAGGAAGGCGAGACGGTTCGCCGCACGGGCAAAGTCGCCTCGGTCCCGGTGGGCGAGGCCCTGCTCGGCCGGGTCGTCGATCCGCTCGGTAACCCGCTGGACGGCCTCGGCCCGATCTCCTCGACGGAGACGCGCCCGGTCGAGTTCAAGGCGCCGGGAGTGATCGAGCGCCAGCCGGTCAAGGAGCCGCTGCAGACCGGCATCAAGGCGATCGACTCGATGACCAACGTCGGCCGCGGACAGCGCGAGCTGATCATCGGCGACCGCTCGACCGGCAAGACCGCGATCGCGATCGACACGATCCTCAACCAGCACGACCAGAACGTGAAGTGCATCTACGTGGCGATCGGCCAGAAGGCCTCGACCGTCGCTCAGGTCGTCGAGCGCCTGCGCGAGGCGGGCGCGATGGAGTACACGACCGTCGTGACCGCGTCAGCCGCGGAGGCTGCCCCGATCAAGTGGATCGCGCCGTTCGCCGGCTGCGCCATGGCCGAGTACTTCCTCTACAAGGGCGAGCACGCGCTGATCATCTACGACGACCTGACGAAGCAGGCCGACGCCTACCGGCAGCTGTCGCTGCTGCTGCGCCGCCCGCCGGGTCGTGAGGCGTTCCCCGGCGACGTGTTCTACCTCCACTCGCGACTGCTCGAGCGCGCATGCAAGCTCAGCGAGGAGCGGGGTGGAGGGTCGCTGACGGCGCTGCCGATCATCGAGACGCAGGCGGGCGACATCTCCGCCTACATCCCGACGAACGTGATCTCGATCACGGACGGTCAGATCTTCCTGCAGTCCGACCTCTTCTTCTCGGGTGTACGCCCGGCTGTCAACGTCGGCACGTCGGTGTCGCGCGTCGGCTCGTCGGCACAGACGAAGGCGATGAAGAAGGTCGCCGGGCGCCTGCGCCTCGACCTGGCCCAGTACCGCGAGCTCGAGGCGTTCGCGCAGTTCGGCTCCGAGCTCGACCAGGCCACGCAGAGCGCGCTCAACCGTGGCGAGAAAATGGTCGCGACGCTCAACCAGCCGCAGTACCAGCCCTGGCCGATGGAGGAGCAGGCCGTCGCGCTCTACGCCGGCGTGAACGGGCACCTCGACGAGATCCCGACCGAAGACGTCCCGAGGTTCCAGGACGAGCTTCGCGAGCACCTGCGCGCCGACGGCTCGATCTATCAGACGATCCGCGAGTCGGGCGACCTGTCCGACGAGACGGCCGAGCAGCTGACCGCCGAGCTCGTCAAGGTGAAGAGCCGCTTCCAGTCGACGGCCGACCAAGAGGCGGCGTAGTTGGCCTCGACGCAGGATCTCAAGCGGCGCGTCCGCTCGATCACGAACACGCGGAAGCTGACGCGGGCGATGGAGCTCGTCGCCTCGGCGCGTCTGCGGCGGGCGCAGATGCGAATCGAGGCGATGCGGCCGTACGCGGATCGGATGCTCGAGCTGATGGCCGGCGTCTCGCAGGCCGCAGGCGCGGTGCGCCTGCCGCTGCTCGAGCGCCGCGAGAGCATCGAGACGGTCGCGATCGTCCCCGTTACCGGCGACCGCGGGCTGGCGGGGGCGTTCAACGCCCAGATCCTGCGGCGCTCCTTCGTCCTCATGCGCGAGGTTCAGAGCTCGGGGCAGAAGGCGGTCTTCTTCCCCTCGGGCAAGAAGGCCGGCTCGACGCTGCGATTCCGGCGGCTCGAGGTCGGTCGGGCGTGGTCGGGCTTCAGCGACCGTCCGGCCTTCAGCGATGCGCAGGGGATGGCACACGCGCTCGCCGACGCGTATACGAAGGGTGAGGTCGACCGGGTCGTGATCGTCTACAACGCCTTCGTCTCGCCGCTTGTCCAGAAGGTGACGGTCCGCGACGTGCTGCCGATCCCGCAGGATCTGCTCGAGCGCGCGGACGACGAAGGAGGCGATCAGGAGGGGACGCTCGGGACGCCCGACTTCATCTACGAGCCGGAGCCCGAGGAGATCCTCGCCCGGCTGCTTCCGGTGTACGTCGAGACCGAGCTCTTTCGCGCCCTGCTCGAATCGGCGGCCTCCGAGCAGGGGGCGCGGATGACGGCGATGCGAAACGCCTCGAAGTCGGCGGGCGAGCTGATCGACAGCCTGACGCTCGCGATGAACCGAGCCCGCCAGGCGGAGATCACCCAGGAGATCCTCGAGGTCGTCGCCGGCGCGGACGCCCTCAACGGTTGAGAGGGAAACCACGGGTTTCCCTCTCAAACTCTCCCTTCCGGGATCGCCGCCTGCGTGACGGTTCTTCGCCTCCCGCCGGGCCAAGCCCGGCTCCGGCGGCGAAACCGCGGTGACCCGAAGAACATCTTGTGCCGAGTTCGCACAAGATGTTCACCGTCGAGTGAGCGCTTCCGACTCGCCGCCGGAGCCCGGCTTGGCCGGGCGGGAGGCGAAGTGCGAATTGGCAAGGCGTGCGAAAAGGGGAAGGGAGGCGCACGGAGGGAAACCGCAGGTGTCCCTCCGTGATACCTCCGTGGTTAATCCGCGCTTAATCGTCCAGATCGGCCGTTCGAATCACCGTTAGGACGCCGACGCGATAACCTCCGCCGAGTATGTCGCAGAGTGAAAAGGAAGTTCTCGGCAGCGGCCCGGGCCTCGCGAGCGCGATTGCGCTCGAGTCGGGTCCCGAGTTCGGCGACGTCGAGGTCAAGGCTCGCGGGTACTGGGAGCAGGTCTGGCGCCGTTTCCGGCGCGACAAGATCGCGATCGCCGGCGGCGTCATGATCATCGTGCTGATCCTCGCGGCCTTCATCGGCGCGCCGATCGCCGCTCATTTCCTGGGCCACGGCCCGGATGACCAGTTCTACACCGCCCTGACGCCGCTCGGAGCGCCCGTCGGGCCGTTCAGCCGCGTCTCGGACGGGCTCGGCGGGACGACGTACCTGATCCTCGGAGCCGACAGCACGCTCGGCCGCGACGAGTTCCTCCGCCTCCTCTACGGCGCCCGCATCTCGTTCGAGGTAGCCGTGCTCGCGACGATCGGCTCGATCACGATCGGCACGCTGCTCGGCTCGATGGCCGGCTACTTCCGCGGTTGGACCGACACGATCGTCTCCCGCGTGACCGAGATCACGATGGCGTTCCCGGCGCTGCTCTTCATCATCGCCCTCGCCTCGACGGTCGGCGACAGCATCAACAACATCACCTTCGGCGGGCTCATCGGGCCCGGCGTGTTCACGCTCTTCGTCGTCCTCGCGGTCTTCGGCTGGTTCTACCCGGCCCGGATCCTGCGCGCGGTCGTCCTGAGCCTGCGCGAGAAGGAGTTCATCGAGGCCGCCCGCATGACGGGCTCGAGCGACTGGCGAATCATCCGCTCGCACGTCCTGCCCCATCTCGTCGCCCCGATCACCGTCTACGCCACGCTGTCGGTGGCGAGCTTTATCCTCGCCGAGGCAGGGCTCTCGTTCCTCGGCGTCGGCATCAAGCAGCCGACCGCCAGCTGGGGCAACCTGCTGCAGCAGGCACCCGACTACTACACCGTGCAGCCGTGGCTGATGGTGTGGCCGGGGCTCGCCGTGCTGATCACGACGCTGTCGTTCAACCTGCTCGGCGACGGCCTCCGCGACGCGTTCGACCCGCGCGCCACTCACTAGCTCGCGCTGACCGGCACCAACCCGTGAACCGGGACCCGGCCCCGCGTGTGCGGCGGGTTCGCGTGGTCGAGAAAGTGCCGCAAATCGGCTTGATTCGAGGCTTTGATCACGTGTGTGCACTTTGGGTTGGCGGTTAACGAAGAACTAACTAAACTGCCGCCGCCTCGTCACATGTGTCCGAGGATGCGTTCTGCGCCTGAGTCGTCGGTTCCCTAGACCGCCGGCTCGACCCCAAGAAAGGAGCAAGTCGTTGAGTAGAAAGCTGTGGCTTTCGACCGTGACTGTGGCCATTGCGCTGCTCGCGGTGTTTGCAGGCAGTGCTGCCGCCAAGACCGGCAAGGCCGGCGCGGTGGGCGGCACGTTGAACGTCGACCTCTCGACGGACGTCGACTACACCGATCCCGCCCTCGACTACCTGTCGACCGGCTGGGAGATCGAGTACGCCACCTGTCTCAAGCTCATGAACTACCCGGATGCCAACGGGCCGAAGGGCTCACAGTTGACTCCGGAGGCCGCCGCAGGCTTCCCGAAGGTCTCGAACAACGGGAAGACCTACGACTTCACGGTCAACGCCGGCTTCACGAAGTTCTCGAACGGCCAGGCTGTCACGGCCGCGAACTTCAAGGCCGCGTTCGACCGCAACGCCGATCCGAAGATGCAGTCTCCTGCACTGCCGTTCTTCTCGGACGTCGTCGGCTCGGACAAGTCCCCCGTCTCGGGTGTCGTGGTCAAGGGCAGTCACGTGATCTTCAACCTGACCAAGGCCGCCCCTGACTTCCTCGCCCGGACGGCGATGCCGTTCTTCTGCGCTGTCCCGACCAACCTTGCTCATGACCCGAACGGGGTACTCGCGCCTCCGTCGGCGGGCCCGTACTACATCTCCGATCGGCAGACGAACAAGTCGATCACGATCAAGAAGAACCCGTACTACAAGGGCAAGCGCCCGCACAACGTCACGCAGATCAACTACAACGTCGGAAACTCACTCGACGCGTCGTACCTGCGTGCGCAGCAGGGGTCGACCGACTACGCCGCACAGGGCATTCCCCCTGCGTCGTATGCCGAGGCCGCCCAGAAGTATGGCGTCAACAAGGGCCAGTTCTGGGTCAAGCCGCAGCTGGGCGTTACCTACCTGGCGTTCAACCATGACCGCCCGCTCTTCAAGGGAGCAAAGGGAACCGACCTCGCGAAGGCGATCAACTACGCGATCGACCGCGTCGCTCTGCTCGCTCAGAGCGGCTATCTGGCCGGCAAGCGGACTGACCAGGTGCTGCCTCCGGGCATGGCCGGCTTCCGTGACGCCAACCTGTACCCGCTCAAGGGACCGGACCTCGCCACCGCCAAGAAGTACATGGCGAAGACCGGCATTGCGGACGGCACCACGGTCGAGTACTACACCTCGAACCGCGGCGCAGCTCCGCTGGCGGCGCAGATCGTTCAGTTCAACCTGAAGCAGATCGGCCTGAACGTGAACAGCCACCTGTTCGCCCGTGCGGTGCAGATCGACAAGGAAGGCACCCGTGGTGAGCCGTTCGACATCACGTCGGAGGGCTGGATCGCCGACTACGCCGATCCGTACGACTTCATCAACGTGCTGCTGTCGGGTGACAGCCTCCACGCCTCGAACAACAACAACGTGGCGTACTTCAACGACCCGACGTACAACAAGGCGATGCGTGCTGCGTCGCTGCTGTCGGGTGGTCCTCGTTACAACTCCTACGGCAGCCTCGACGTCAACATGATGTCGAAGAACCCGCCGTGGGCAGCTCGTAACAACTTCAACGACCGCATCCTGCTTTCGAGCCGGGTCGGCTGCTTCACCTACAACTCGACCTACAGCGTCGACTTGGCGGCTCTCTGCATCAAGTAGAGCGTCGCGATCGCAGATTCGGGGTGCCCCTCGGGGCACCCCGAAATGCGATCTAGATTCTCGTTCTCAACACCCAATCAACAAACGATCGAGTAAAGTCCCGACGCGTGTTTCGCTATCTGATCCGCCGGCTGCTCTGGGCGTTCGTCCTTTTCGTGGCGGTGACGATCGTCACCTACATCATCTTTTACGCGATCCCGGCCGATCCGGCCCGGCTCGCCTGTGGCCAGCGCGCGACACCTGAATGCATCACGCGCGCGGCGCACTACCTCGGCACCGACCGGCCGCTCTACGTCCAGTACGGCAAGTTCTTCGGGCGCCTGATGCCGATCAGCTTCGCCGGCGGACCGCACTTCAAGCAGCCGAACCTCGGCCGGTCGTTCACCAACCGGCAGAGCGTCAACTACGTCATCGGGCAGGCAGCTCCGGTCACAGCGTCGCTCGTCTTCGGAGGCGCCGTCCTCTGGATGCTGATCGCGCTTCCGGTCGGCATCCTCTCCGCGCTCCGGCCGCGATCGCTCCTCGACCGAATAGCCATGGTGTTCGTGCTCGTGGGCATCTCTGCGCACCCGGTGTGGATCGGCCTGATCTTCGCCTACTTCCTGGGCTTCAAGGCCGGCATCTTCCCGATCACCGGGTACGCGTGCTTCTTCGACTGCGGGCAACCCCAACAGGGACCGGTGCAGTGGGCCTACCACCTCGTCCTGCCGTGGGCGACGTTCGCGATCCTCTTCGCCGCCCTCTACGTCCGGATGATTCGCGCGAACGTGATGGAGACGCTCGGCGAGGACTACGTGCGCACCGCGCGCGCCAAGGGCGCGCCGGAATGGCTGGTCATGCGCTCGCACGTGCTCCGGAACGCCCTGCTCCCGGTCGTGACGATGCTCGGCATGGACATCGGCATCGCGCTCGGCGGCGCCATCTTCACCGAGTCCGTCTACGGGCTCCCGGGGCTCGGCAAGACCCTGATTCAGTCGATCGAGTCGTTCGATCTGCCAACGACGCAGGGGGTCGTCGTTTTCGCGACCCTGTGCATCATTGTGTTCAACCTTTTCGTGGATCTTTTGTACGCCGTGATCGACCCACGCATTAGGCTGAGCTAATGGCCCCGCTTCTCGAGGTTAACGACCTGAAGACGTACTTCAGGACAGATGATGGCGTCGTCCGAGCGGTCGACGGTGTCTCGTTCTCCGTCGACAAGGGTCAGACGCTTGGAATCGTCGGCGAATCGGGCTCCGGGAAGAGCGTCACGTGCCTCACGATCATGGGCCTCAACCCGAAGCGCTCGGCGATCTCGTCCGGGACAGCACTCTGGAAGGGCGAGGACCTCCTGACCGCGAGCCCGCGCCGCCTGCGCGAGATCCGCGGCAGCGAGATCGCGATGATCTTCCAGGACCCCATGACGAGCCTGAACCCGGTGCACAAGATCGGGGACCAGCTCGGCGAGGCGATGCGCCTGCATGAGGATGTGTCGAAGAAGACGTCGCGCGCCCGGGCGCTCGAGTTGCTGAAGGCAGTCGGGATCCCGCGCCCCGAGAAGCGCCTCGACGACTACCCGCACCAGTTCTCGGGCGGCATGCGACAGCGCGTGATGATCGCGATGGCACTGATCAACAATCCCGACCTGTTGATCGCCGACGAGCCGACGACCGCGCTCGACGTGACGACCCAGGCGCAGATCCTGGTCCTGATCGAGCGGCTCCAGGAGGAGTTCGGGAGCGCGGTCGTCATGATCACGCACGACCTCGGCGTCGTGGCCGAGATCGCCGACGATGTCGTCGTCATGTATGCGGCCGAGGTGGCCGAGAAGGGGGCCGTCGGCCAGATCTTCAAGAAGCCGCACCATCCCTACACCTGGGGCCTGATGGGCTCGCTGCCGCGCCTCGACGCGGAGGTCGAGCGGCTCGTCCAGATCCAGGGTCAGCCGCCGTCGCTGCTGCGGCCGCCGTCCGGCTGCCGCTTCCACCCGCGCTGCCCGTACGTGATGCCGATCTGCAAGGAGCAGGACCCGGGGCTGACTCCGGTGGCCGGCGATCCTGGCCACCTGCAGGCCTGCCACCTGGACGAGGAGACGAAGGACCGCGAGGCAGCTAAGCTGCTCGCCGTCATGTCGGGCGAGGGTCAGGCGGCCTAGAGGATGGCGGCGGAGGAGCAGGCCCCGCTTGACGGGGCTCTCGAGCTTCGTGGCGACGAGCTCCTCGTCGTCGAGCATCTGAAGAAGCACTTCCCGATCACCCGCGGCATCGTGTTCCAGAAGACGGTCGCCTCGGTCAAGGCGGTCGACGGCGTCTCCTTCACGCTGCGTGAGGGCGAGACGCTCGGCGTGGTCGGCGAGTCCGGGTGCGGCAAGTCGACGATGGCGCGCTGCATCATGAAGCTGCTCGAGCCGACGGAGGGCCGGCTGCTGTTCCGCGGGCACGACATCACGAAGCTCTCCCGCGCCGAGATGCGGCCGTTCCGCCGGGAGATGATGATGATCTTCCAGGACCCGTACGCGTCGCTGAACCCGCGCAAGCGCGTCGGCTTCATCGTCGCGGAGGCGCTGCAGGTGCACAAGCTCGGAACCGACGCCGAGATCAAGCGCCGTGTGCAGGAGCTGCTCGAGGTCGTCGGCCTGAATCCGGAGCACTACAACCGCTTCCCGCACGAGTTCTCGGGCGGCCAGCGCCAGCGCATCGGCGTCGCTCGTGCGCTCGCCGTCAACCCGAAGCTTATCGTGTGCGACGAGCCGGTCTCGGCGCTCGACGTCTCGGTCCAGGCGCAGATCCTGAACCTCCTCAAGGATCTGCAGCGCGACTTCGGCCTCACCTACGTCTTCATCGCGCACGACTTGAACGTCGTGCGGCACATCTCCGATCGTGTGATGGTGATGTACCTCGGCCAGGTCGTCGAGACGGCCGAGCGCTCGGATCTCTACGCGGAGCCGAAGCACCCGTACACAGGTGCGCTCCTCTCGGCCGTGCCGGTGCCCGACCCCGACGTCGGCCGTAACCGCAAGCGGATCGTGCTCGAGGGCGACGTGCCGTCGCCGCTCAACCCTCCGGCGGCATGCCGCTTCCACCCGCGTTGCCCACGATTCGTCGAGGGCCGCTGCGACGTCGAGGAGCCGGCTCTCATCAACCGGGGCGGTCCCATGAGCCACGTGGCGAAGTGTCACTTCCCGCTCGAGCACTGGCCGATGACGGAGGACAACATGCGCCGTGCTCCCGCGGCCGCCGCCGCCGCCCCCACTGCCGCGGCAGCCACGCCAACCGCCGAGACGGTCTAGCGCGCCGTGGGCGCGGCAGCCCGCCGCGTGGGTGTGCTGCTGCTCGCGCTGACGTTCGGCACCGCCGTCCCTGCTCTCCTGATCGGCCTGATCTCCGGCGCGTCGGTCGGTCGCGCTCTCTCGGTCGGCTGGTACTGCGTCGGGTCAGCGTTGCTGATCCTGGGCTTCTTCGTCGGAAACCGGGGGCCGTCGCGGCCACAGGGCGAGGGGTGGGGCGTCTTCTCGGTCAACCGTTGGGTCCGCTGGGCGACCCCGGAGGAGCAGCGCGAGTCGCTCTCGCTCTCGGCTCTGCTCGTGATCATCGGCTTCGTCCTGATCGTCTTCGGCGCGGTTGCGGACTCCGGGCGCCACCCCCTCGTCTGATGCGCGTAACGACCCGGGCGCTCGGCGAGTCGGACTGACAAATGGTGCATGCATCGTTCATCACGTCGTACGTCTGAAGCCTCGACCACGCCGAACGTGTGTCGGCGGCGTTGCGGGAATCAGAAGTCGCCAGGGCGAGCGGTTTCGAACCGCGTTCGGCTAGGCTGCGCCTGCCGAGCCGGCTCAAGCACGTCTTGAGCGTCCGGCGGCGGCCACAACTCGCATCGTCATCGCCCCGTCAGGAGTCCTAGAACCGTGTCGACGAACGGAAACCACGGCAAGCTGCTAGAGATCAAGGGCGTCGTCGTCGACGCCGTCTTCCCGGACAAGCTGCCCGCGATCTACTCGGCGCTTTCGATCGTCCGACCGGACGGCAGCATCCTCATCGCCGAAGTGCAGCAGCACCTGGGCGACGACCGTGTCCGCGCCGTCGCGATGGACGCCACGGACGGGATCGCGCGGGGCACCGACGTCGTCGACACCGGCGGGCCCGATCACGGTTCCCGTGGGCGACGTCACGCTCGGTCGCATCTGGAACGTCCTCGGCGAGCCGGTCGACGAGAAGGGCGACCCCCCCGCCAACACCGAGCGCTGGTCGATTCATCGCGACCCTCCCGCGTTCAGCGACCTGACGCCGAAGATCGAGATCTTCGAGACCGGCATCAAGGTCATCGACCTGATCGCACCGTACGTACGCGGCGGCAAGATCGGCCTCTTCGGCGGCGCCGGGCGTCGGCAAGACGGTCCTGATCCAGGAGTTGATCCACAACATCGCGCGCGAGCACTCCGGCGTCTCCGTCTTCTCCGGGGTGGGCGAGCGCACACGCGAGGGCAACGACCTGCTCCTCGAGATGACCGAGTCGGAGGTGATCGACAAGGTCGCGCTCTGCTACGGCCAGATGAACGAGCCTCCGGGCGCACGCCTGCGCGTCGGCCTCTCCGGGTTGACGATGGCGGAGTACTTCCGCGACCAGGGACAGGACGTCCTGCTCTTCATCGACAACATCTTCCGGTTCGTCCAGGCGGGCTCCGAGGTCTCCGCGCTGCTCGGTCGCATGCCGAGCGCCGTCGGCTACCAGCCGACGCTCGCGACGGAGATGGGGCAGTTGCAGGAGCGGATCACGTCGACGACCAAGGGCGCCGTCACCTCGGTGCAGGCGATCTACGTGCCGGCCGACGATCTCACCGACCCCGCACCCGCGCAGACCTTTGCGCACCTCGACGCGACGACCACGCTGTCACGCGCGATCGTCGAGCAGGGCATCTACCCGGCCGTCGACCCGCTCGACTCGACGTCGCGCGCGCTGCAGCCCGGGCATCGTCTCGGCGGAGCACTACGCGACGGCGACGAACGTGCAGGAGGTGCTGCAGCGCTACAAGGACCTGCAGGACATCATCGCCATCCTCGGCATCGAGGAGCTCTCCGACGAGGACCGCCTGACGGTGGGCCGCGCGCGCAAGATCCAGCGCTTCCTCTCGCAGCCGAACTTCGTCGCCGAGCAGTTCACGGGCACCCCGGGCCAGTACGTCAAGCTCGAGGACACGATTCGCGGCTTCCAGGAGATCCTCGAGGGCCGCCACGACGATCTCCCGGAGCAGGCCTTCTACATGGTCGGGCCGATCGAGGGCGCGGTCGAGCGGGCCGGGCAGATGGCCGGCGCCGCCGCCTAGGCCGTGGCCGACCGCAAGGAGTTCTCGGTCTCGCTCGTGACCCCGGACGGCGCGGCGTTCGAGGGCGACGCCGAGATGATCATCGTCCCCGGTGCGGCCGGGGAGATCGGCGTGCTCGCGCGTCACGCGCCGCTCATCGCGACGCTCAAGGCCGGCTCGACGCGGGTCCACGTCTCGTCGTCCGAGGTGCTCGAGTTCGCGACGGGGCCGGGCTTCTTCCAGGTGCTCCAGGACCGGGCGATCGCCCTCGTCGACGCTGCCGTCAAGGCCGACGAGATCGACGACGCCCGCGCACGCGAGCAGCTCGAGGCGGCGACAGGCCGAGCTCGAGGCGATCGACCGCGGCGAGTCGACGGCCGACCGCTGGCAGGTCGAGCAGCGTCTTCGTCACGCCGAGAACCAGCTCGCGGTCGCCGGCCGAGGTTAGTTGCGCGTCGCAGCGCTTGCCGATGTCCACGGCAACGCGCACGCGCTCGTTGCGGTGCTGGCGGAGGTCGAGCAGGCCGGCGTCGATCTGATCGTCTTCTGCGGCGACCTGACGTGGGGGCCGCTGCCGAACGAGACCCTTGCCGTCGTGCATGCGCTCGAGATCCCGGCGCGATTCGTGCGCGGCAACGCGGACCGCTCGATCGGTGTCGACGTCACCGCCCGCGGTGCGTGGATGGCCGAGCAGCACGATGCGGCCGCGACCGAGCTCGTGCAGGGGTTCGAGCCGTTCGTCGTCATCGACGTCGACGGGCTCGGCCCGACCCGGTTCGTGCACGGGTCTCCGCGGAGCGACGAGGAGTGCGTCACGCCGGAGACGCCCGCTAAGCGTGTCCGTGAGTTCATGGCCGGCGTCCCCGAGCGCGTCGTCGTGACAGCCCATGTGCATGTCTCGTACGACCGCGAGGTTGCCGGCGTGCATCTGATCGGCCCCGGCAGCGTGGGGCGGCCGTACGAGGGCCGGCGCGGAGCACGTTGGGCGGTGCTCGGGCCCGGCGTCGAGCTCCCGCGCACCGACTACGACCACGACGCGGCAGCGGAGGCGTATCGCGCGTCGAGCATCCCCGAGGTCGAGAGCGACCTGAGTTCCCTCCTCGAGCCAATGGCGCGCGACGTCATCATCGCCGACGCGGAAGAACGGGTGTTCGCGGGATAGGGTGTGGGACACTTTGAGCGCCCGCCCCACGACCCGCTACGCCAAGAGCGGCGACGTCAACATCGCCTACCAGGTGGTGGGCGACGGGCCGTTCGACCTCGTGTTCGTTCCGGGGCAGATCTCGCACGTCGACCTGATCTGGGACGTCCCTGAGCGAGCTGCGTTCTTCAACCGGCTCGCCTCGTTCTCCCGGCTGATCGTGCTCGACAAGCGGGGCACCGGCGCCTCGGATCCGGCCCCGGTGGGCGACCTCGAGACGCGGATCGACGACGTCCGGGCGGTCCTCGACGCGGTGGGCTCGCCCCGCGCAGCCGTCATGGGGGTTTCCGAGGGCGGCCCGATGAGCCTGCTCTTCGCGGCGTCCCATCCGAGCCGCGTGGCTGCCGTCGTCGTCTACGCATCCCTGCCGCGGTTCGCCTGGGCGGCGGACTTTCCCTGGGGCGTGCCGCTCGACGAGTGGAACCGCGAGCTCGACCGCGAGGTGCGCGACTGGGGGACGGTCCAAGGAGTTCGGGAGATCTGGCCGGACTCGACCGACGAGGAGGCCGAGGGGTTCGCGCGCATTCGGCGCCTGTCGGCCAGCCCGAATGCCTACCGGCGAATCGAGGAGATGAACCAGACGATCGACGTGCGCGACATCCTCCCGTCGATCGCTGTGCCGACCCTCGTGCTCCACCGCACGGGCGACCAGCTTCCGATCGGCGGCGGCCGCTGGATGGCCGAGCAGATTCCCGGCGCCACGTTCATCGAGCTGGCCGGGCACGAGCACATCATTCATCGCGGTGACTGGCGTGCCGTCGCCGATGCCGTCGAGACGTTCCTGACCGACGTCCACGAGCGGGGCGAGTGGGAAGAGCCGGAGAGCGAGCGAATGCTCGCGACGGTGCTCTTCACGGACATCGTGGGCTCGACCGCCCGCGCCGCGGAGGTCGGCGACCGAGCCTGGCACGACATCGTCGGCCAACATCATCGGCTGATCCGATCTCGACTCGCTCGTTTTCGCGGCCACGAGATCGACACTGCCGGGGACGGCTTCTTCGCGAGCTTCGACGGGCCGGCGCGTGCGATCCGTTGCGCGGCGGCGATCACCGACGACATGCGCGAGCTCGACGTGCCGGTGCGCGTCGGCATCCACACCGGTGAGTGCACGATCGCCGACGGCAAGGTCGCGGGCATCGCCGTCTCGATCGGCGCGCGCGTGGCAGCGAACGCCGAGGCGAACGAGGTTCTCGTCTCGCAGACCGTCCGCGATCTCGTCGCCGGTTCGGGGATCGCGTTCGCGGACCGCGGGCAGCACGAGCTCAAGGGTGTGCCCGGCGAATGGCGGCTGTACGCCCTCCAGCGCTAGGATCCGTCTACCCGGAGAGGTTTGACGAGCAGCTTGGCGACCGGGTCAACAAACGCCTAAAGAGCTATGACCCGAGATGTAGCCCACGACATACGCGTACTCGCCGAGGAGCGGATCCTCGTGCTCGACGGCGCGTGGGGCGTCCTGCTGCAGAACCGCGGCCTCACCGAGGCGGACTTCCGCGGAGAGCGCTTCGTGGCCCATCCGCGCGATCTCCTCAACGACCCCGATGTCCTGAACCTGACTCGCCCCGACATCGTGCGCTCGGTGCACGAGGGGTACTTCGAGTCGGGCGCCGACATCGCGACGACGAACACCTTCACCGCGACGTCGATCGGCCAGGCCGACTACGGCCTCGAGGACGCCGTCTACGACATGAACGTCGCGGGCGCGCAGATCGCGCGCGAGGTCGCCGGCGATCGTTTCGTCGCCGGCTCGGTCGGCCCGCTCAACATCACGCTCTCGCTCAGCCCTCGCGTCGACGACCCGGGCTTCCGGACTCACACCTTCGACCAGGTCGTCGAGGCCTACGTCGAGCAGATCCGCGGGTTGGACGAGGGCGGCGTCGACCTGCTGCTGATCGAGACCGTGTTCGACCCGCTCAACTGCAAGGCGGCGATCGCCGCCGCGCGCGAGGCGGCGCCGCATCTACCGCTGTGGATCAGCGTCACGATCGTCGATCTCTCGGGCCGCACGCTCACCGGCCAGACGATCGAGGCCTTCTGGACATCGATCGAGCATGCCGAGCCGCTGATCGTCGGCGTCAACTGCTCGCTCGGCGCCCACGAGATGCGCCCCTACGTCGCCGACCTGGCGCGGGTCGCGCCGTGCCTCACGTCGTGCCATCCGAACGCCGGCCTCCCGAACGCGTTCGGCGGCTACGACGAGACACCCGACGTCACCTCGACGCTCCTGCGCGAGTTCGCGCAGGACGGGCTCTTGAACATCGTCGGCTCCTGCTGCGGCTCGACGCCGGAGCACACGCACGCGATTGCCGACTCCGTGCGCGGTCTCGCGCCGCGCCGTGTTCGTGCCAAGTTGGCACAAACGAGATTCAGCGGCCTGGAGACGTTCGAGGTCGGCCCGGACACGGGGTTCGTCCTGATCGGCGAGCGGACGAACGTCACGGGCTCGGCGCGCTTCCGGCGGCTCGTCGAGGCCGGCGACTTCGGTGCCGCGGTCGACGTGGCGCTCGAGCAGGTTCGCGGCGGCGCCAACCTCCTCGACGTGAACATGGACGCAGACCTGCTGGAGGGCGAGCAGGCGATGCGCAGGTTCTTGAACGTGATCGCGACCGAGCCCGAGGTCGCCCGGCTGCCGATCATGGTCGACAGCTCGCGCTGGTCGGTGCTCGAGGCCGGCCTGCAGTCCCTGCAGGGCAAGGGCGTCGTCAACTCGATCTCGCTCAAGGAAGGCGAGGAGGAGTTCCTGCGCCAGGCGCGGCGAGTCCGCGACTACGGCGCGGGCGTCGTCGTGATGGCGTTCGACGAGGAAGGGCAGGCGACCGACGCCGACCGGCGGGTCGCGATCTGCGGCCGCGCCTACGACCTGCTCGTCGAGGAGGTCGGTTTCCCGCCCGAGGACATCGTGCTCGACCCGAACGTGCTCGCGGTCGCAACGGGCATCGAGGAGCACGACGACTACGCGCGGGCGTTCATCGAGAGCCTGCCGCGCCTCAAGGAGCGGTGTCCCGGCGCGCGCACCTCCGGTGGTATCTCGAACCTGAGCTTCTCGTTCCGCGGCAACGACGTCGTCCGCGAGGCGATGCACGCCGCTTTCCTGTTCCACGCGATCAAGGCCGGGCTCGACTTCGGGATCGTCAACGCCGGGCAGCTCGCGGTGTACGAGGACGTCGAGCCGGAGCTGCTCGAGCGGGTCGAGGACGTGATCTTCAACCGCCGCAGCGACGCGACCGAGCGCCTGGTCGAGATCGCCGACCGCGTCCGCGGCTCCGGCATGCGGCGAGAGCTCGATGTCGCCTGGCGGGACGCTCCTGTCGGCAAGCGGATCGAGCATGCGCTCGTGCACGGCATCGTCGACTACATCGAGGCCGACACCGAGGAGGCGCGGCAGGCGGCCGAGCGTCCGCTGAACGTGATCGAGGGACCGCTGATGGACGGCATGCGCGTCGTCGGCGACCTGTTCGGCTCCGGCCGGATGTTCCTGCCGCAGGTCGTCAAGTCGGCGCGTGTGATGAAGAGGGCGGTCGCGTACCTGCAGCCGTTCATGGAGGCCGAGCAGGACGGCGTCCGCGCCGCGCAGGGGAAGGTGCTCCTCGCCACCGTCAAGGGCGACGTCCACGACATCGGCAAGAACATCGTCGGCGTCGTGCTGGGCTGCAACGACTACGAGGTGGTCGACCTGGGCGTGATGGTGCCGATGGACACGATCCTCGACACCGTCGAGCGAGAGCGGATCGATGTCCTCGGCCTCTCCGGCTTGATCACGCCGTCGCTCGACCAGATGGTCGAGGTGGCGCGCGAGATGGAGCGGCGCCGGCTCGAGCTGCCGCTCCTGATCGGCGGCGCAACGACCTCGCGCCAGCACACTGCGGTGCGGATCGCGCCCGAGTACGGGAACGAGACCGTGCACGTGCTCGATGCCAGCAGGGTCGTCGACGTCGTCTCGAAGCTGCTCGACCCGGGACGTCGTGCCGAGCTCGACGTCGAGAACCGCAGCCTGCAGGAGCGGCTGCGCGAGCAGTACGCCGAGAAGGTGCGGCGGCCGCTCCTCCCGCTGGACGCGGCGCGCGCCAACCGGTCACGCGTGCCGTTCGACGATCTGCCCGAGCCGCCGTTCACGGGAGTGCAGAACGTGCAGCCGGAGCTCGCCAAGCTGGTCCCGTATATCGACTGGCAGTTCTTCTTCCACGCCTGGGATCTGAAGGGCAAGTTCCCGGGGATCCTCGACAATCCGGCCGCCAGGGAGCTGTACGACGATGCCCTCGCGCTGCTTGATGAGATCGTCGTGGCCGGCTCGCTCACGGCTCAGGGCGTACACGGGTACTGGCCGGCGCACGCCGAGGGGGACGACGTCGTCGTTGGCGAATCGCGCTTCTGCTTCCTGCGGCAGCAGGCGGATCACCCCGACGGACGGCCGAACCTCTGCCTGGCGGATTACGTCGCCCCGGCCGGCGACTACGTCGGCGCATTCGCGGTCGGGATCCAGGGCGCCGACGAGCTGTCGGGCCGGTACGAGGCAGACCTCGACGACTACCGGGCGATCATCGTCAAGGCGCTCGCCGACCGCCTGGCGGAGGCCTTTGCGGAGTGGCTGCACCTCCAGGTTCGCTGCGCCTGGTATTCGCCGGAAGAGCAGCTTGCGGGTGACGACCTCCTGCGCGAGCGGTTCCGCGGGATCAGGCCGGCGTTCGGCTACCCGGCCTGCCCGGATCACAGCGAGAAGACGAAGCTGTTCGAGCTCCTGGGCGCCGAACGCGCAGGGCTCGCCCTGACCGAGAGCTTCGCCATGACGCCTGCGGCGGCCGTGAGCGGGCTCTACCTGGCCCATCCGCAGGCCCGGTATTTCGCCGTCGGACGGATCGGCGACGACCAGCTGGCCGACTACGCCCTCCGCAAGCGGGAGAGCATCGAGCAGGCTGCCCGTTGGCTTTCTCCGGCGCTCGCTTAGGCGCTCCGAGTCCGGCTGAGGGGTCGGCTATCCTGTCCGGCGCAGGCGCCCGCTGGGCGCCGATTGTTTATGCGGACGACACTGAAGAGAGGCGTCGGGCGCGCCGCATCGGCGGCCGGTAACGGCAAGGCAGTCTTCCCGCCCGGAGCGATCAGCGCGGTCACGCGCTACCGGCAGCCTCCGCCGCCGCCCCGCACCGGCCTCGGCCTGTTCGGGCGCCTCATGGTCGGCACGTTCATGGTGCTGACGGCGCTCGGGATCGGTATCGCCGGCGGCGCGTACCTGTACTTCCACCAGTCCGTCGCGGCCGTGCAGGCCTCGACGCCGGCGGTAATCAAGGCGCAGAAGTCGCTCCACATCCCGAAGGCCAACGAGCCCGCGATCGCGCTCGTGATCGGCTACGACCATCGGGCCGGCGTCGAGGCCAATCGCCCCTCGCTCTCCGACACGCTGATGCTGATCCGGGCAGATCCCCGTACGAAGTCGATCTCGCTGCTGTCCTTCCCGCGCGACCTCGACGTGCCGATCTACTGCAGCGAGAACGGACCGGCGGTCGGCACCGACCGCATCAACTCCGCCTACTCGCGCTGCGGGCCCCGCGGGACACTGCTGACCGTCGAGAAGCTGACGGACCTGCCGGTCAACTACCTGATAACGGTCAACTTCCACGGGTTCAAGGAGGTCGTCGACAAGCTCGGCGGCGTCTGGATGGACATCGACCGGCGGTACTACAACAAGAACACGGGCTCGGTCTACAACAACTTCGCGAACATCAATCTGATGCCCGGCTACCAGAAGCTCTCAGGCGGGCAGGCGCTCGACTTCGTGCGCTACCGCCATACAGACTCGGACCTCTACCGCGTCGCGCGCCAGCAGGAGTTCGTCCGCTCGTTCCGCGAGCAGGTCAGCGCCAACTTCTCGCCGTTCAGCGTTCCGTCGCTCGTCAACGCCATCACGCGCAACATCGAGGTCGCGGAGGGAGGGCGCAAGCTGCAGGGCAAGGAGGTCTATAACTACGCACTCTTCGCATACGGCTTGCCCACGGGGCACGTCTTCCAGAACAAGATCGAGAACGTTGTCTGCAGCCTCGGCTGCCAGGCCTCGACCGATGACATCCAGAAGGCCGTGCAGTCGTTCTCGAACCCGGATGTGGCCGCGTCGAAGGACGCGAACGCCGCCGCGCTCGGCAGGAAGGTGAAGACCAAGGCTCCGCCTCCCGCGTCGGTCACGGTGACGGTACTGAACGGGAGCGGCGTCGCCGGGGCGGCCGCGAACACCTCGTACGAGCTCGGACAGCGCGGGTACCGCATGCTGATCCCGCCGAACAACCTCAAGGCAGACGCGCCGGGCGGGCAGCGGGTGTTCCACTCGAAGATCTACTACGACCCGGCTCAGCCGCGCGCCAAGGCTGCCGCCGAGGCCCTCAAGAGCTTGATGGAGCCGGCCGAGGTGGCGCGGCTGCCACGGCGGCCCGGGCTGCTCGCGCTCGACCCGGGCTCGAAGCTCGTCGTCGTGCTCGGGACGGCCTACAGCACGCTCGCGCCCGCGCCGCAGCACACGACGCCGAAGCATCAGCCTCCGTACATCCGGTTCGACTCGACGTCCGGAGCCGACCTGCTCCGCCCGCTCGTGAAGAAGGTGAGCTTCCCTTTGCTGGCGCCGACGGTGCTCGAGCGCTCCTCCTACCCGGACACGTTGCCGGGTGACCTGCCGGTGCGCCGCTACTACATCAGCGGCCACAACAAGGCGGTGCGCCTCGTCTTCAAGACGGCCGGCAACCTGTTCTGGGGGATCCAGGAGACCGACTGGACGGGCGCGCCGGCGCTGAGCGACAAGAGCTTCCAGCACAGCCTCGGCGGCCGCGAATTCGACCTCTACTACTCGGGCTCGCACCTCCACATGGTCGTGCTGCACCGCGGCCAGGCCTCGTACTGGGTCGTCAACACCTTGCTCGACGACCTGTCGAACGAGACGATGCTGGCGATCGCGAAAGGCCTCAAACCCCTAACAACCGGAAAGTAGGTTTCCGCGCCGATGGCCACGACGTCGAAGATCGGGATCTTCGGAGCCGGCTGGGTCGGACTCGTCACAGGCTCGTGCTTCGCGGAGCTCGGCCACGAGGTCGTGATCCGCGATGTCGTGCCCGAGAAGATCCACGCGCTGCAGCGAGGGCAGGTTCCCTTCCACGAGGAGGAGATCCCTGATCTGCTGGCGCGGAACGCCGAGCGGCTCACGTTCACGCTCGACGTCGAGGACATCGCTGGCTGCGAGTTCCTGTTCGTGTGCGTCGACACCCCGCCGACCTACTCCGGCGACGCCGACCTGTCACGCGTCTGGACCGTCGTCGACGAGTTGCCGCAGCTTTCCGGACGGCCCGTGCTCGTGATGAAGTCGACCGTCCCGGTCGGCACCGGGGAGAAGATTCGGGCCGGGCTCGACGACCGTGGCCTCGAGCACGTCGGGTACGCGTCGAACCCGGAGTTTCTCGCCGAGGGGCGCGCCGTCCACGACTTCATGCATCCCGACCGCATCGTCGTCGGAGCGTTCGACGTCGAGGACGGTGAAGCCGTCGCGGGCCTGTACGAGGCGATCTCCTCGCCGATCGTCCGTGCCGACGTCAACTCGGCGGAGATGATCAAGCTGGCAGCGAACGCCTTTCTGATGACGCGGATCTCGTTCATCAACGAGATCGCCAACGTGTGCGAGGCGACCGGGGCGGATGTCGTCAAGGTGGCGGAAGGGGTCGGCCTCGACAGCCGCCTCGGGCCGCATTTCCTGCGCGCCGGAATCGGCTACGGCGGCTCGTGCTTCCCGAAGGACTCGCTGGCGCTGAAGCAGCTCGCGTCGAACTCGGGCTACCACTTCCAGCTGCTCTCGGCGGTGATCGAGGTGAACGAGCTGCAGAAGCGGCGCGTGATCGGCAAGCTGAAGCGCCACCTCGGGAGCCTGCACGGCAAGACCGTGGCGCTGCTCGGGCTGGCGTTCAAGGCGAACACCGACGACATGCGGGAGGCACCGTCGATCGTTCTCGCATCACGCCTGCTCGCCGAAGGCGCCGAGGTCCGCGCGTGGGACCCGGTAGCCGACGGGAGCAAGCTTCCGGAGGGAGTCGAGGTAGTCGGCTCGGTGCTCGACGCGGTGCGCGGAGCAGACGCGGCGGTGATCGTCACCGAGTGGGACGAGCTGCGAGCCCTGGCAAGCGAAGACGTTCGCCTGGCGATGGCGAGCCCGCTGATCGTGGACGGCCGCAACCTGCTCGATCCCGAGGCCACGCGCGCCGCCGGGTTCGCGTACGAAGGCATCGGCCGTCCGGTCTCGCCGACGGACGTCAGACCGCCGGCGCCCGAGCGGGCACATCCCAATTCCTTCCCCCCCCAACCATCTAGGCGTGCTCAGGGAGGCAATCATCCTGGCCGGCGGCAAGGCCGAGCGCCTGGGTGATGCTGCAGGCGGCCGCCCGAAGTCGCTCGTCGAGATCGCCGGCCGGCCGCTCGCCGCGTATCAGGTGTCGCGGCTCGCACAGGCCGGCGTCGAGCGCGTGATCGTGTCGTGCGCCGCGGGCACAGGGCACGCTCTTCGAACAGGAACTGGCCGGCCTCGGAGCCGAGATCGTCGCGGCGGAAGAGCCAGACCGCCTCGGCCGTGGGGGCGGGATCAAGTTCGCGGCTCGCGAGCCCGGATTTCGGAGGGTGCCGTCTACGCGCTGAACGGCGACGAGCTCGTCGCCGTCGACTTCGCCGCGCTGCTCGAGCGTCACGAGCACGCGGGCGGGCTCGCAACGATCACGGTCGCGCAGCCCAAGTCGCAGTTCGGCCTCGTCGAGATCGACGACGGCGACGTCGTCCGCGGCTTTCGCGAGGACGCCCGCGTCCCGTACTGGGTCAACTGCGGCAACTACGTTCTCACCGCCGAGGCGATCGACCGTTTCCCCGACGTCGGCGACCACGAGTCGACGACGTTCCCGGAGCTCGCCGCGGAAGGAGCGCTGCATGGATACCGCCACGACGGCCTCTGGCTCACGGTCAACACGCCGAAAGAGCTGAGGGTCGCCGCGACACACGTCGCCGCACATCCGGAGTGGCTGGCGTGAGAACATCGCGCGACGTGAGCGTCGACTCGCCGAACCTCCAGAGCCTCGATCCGTGGGCGCACGAGGTGACCCGCGTCGAGAAGCCCTGGGGGTACGAGCTCATCTGGGCCCTCACCGACGTGTACTGCGGCAAGGTTCTGTTCGTAAAGGCGGGTCACTCCCTGTCGCTGCAGTTCCACCGCGAGAAGGACGAGTCGTGGCTGGTCCAGTCGGGCCGCGCGAAGCTCGAGCTCGGAGAGGTAGGGGAGTCGATGCTGAAGTCCGAGGTCGTCGGCCCCGGCGCCGCCTTCCATTACACCCCCGGCACCGTCCACCGGGTCACCGCGCTCGAGGACACGACGATCCTCGAGGTCTCGACCCCGCAGCTCGACGACGTCGTGCGCCTCGAGGACGCCTACGGCCGCAAGGGGACCTCCGCGCCCTAACCTTGACATAGGCATGGTAAGGTTGCGTCAGATGGCTACGCAGCTCACCGTGTCGGCAGCCTCCGCCGAGACCGGCTGGTCTCCCCGGATGCTCCGCTACCTGGAGGAGCAGGGACTCGTCTCGCCTCAGCGGACGGCTGCGGGCTATCGCCTCTACGGCCTGGCCGAGCTCAATCGCCTGCGAAGCCTCGCCGAGTTGCGCCGGCGTTTCGACGTCGACCTCGCCGAGGTCGCGTTCGCGCGGCGCCTCGCGCACGACCATACGCTCCGCCGGGAGCTCGACGGCTGGCTCGCAGCACACGACGACGCCGCCTCGTGGATCGAGTGGGAGCAGCGTAAGCACGAGCGGCTCCTGGCGGCCTGATTACACTGCCCCGCGATCAAGGATCGGAGAGAGACAACGTGGCAACGACGAAGCCGTACGACGTCAAGGATCTTGCGCTCGCCCCCGAGGGCATCCGCAGGATCATGTGGGCCGACCGGCAGATGCCGGTGCTGCAGGCGATCCGTGAGCGGTTCGAGCGCGAGCAGCCGCTGGCCGGCTACCGCATCTCTGCCTGCCTGCACGTGACGACGGAGACCGCCAACCTGATGCGGACGCTGAAGGCCGGCGGTGCGGACGTCGTGCTTTGTGCATCGAACCCCCTGTCGACGCAGGACGACGTCGCCGCAGCGCTCGTCGAGGAGTTCGAGATCCCGGTCTTCGCGATCAAGGGCGAGGACAACGACACCTACTACTCGCACATCGAGGCTGCCGTCGATCACAAGCCGCAGCTGACGATGGACGACGGCGCCGACGTGATCGGCGTCCTGCACAGCGCTCGGCGCGACCAGCTCGAAGACATCATCGCGGGCATGGAGGAGACGACGACCGGCGTCATCCGCCTCAAGGCGATGGAGGCCGACGGCGCGCTCGAGTTCCCGGTGATCGCGGTCAACGAAGCACGGACGAAGCACTTCTTCGACAACCGCTACGGCACGGGGCAGTCGACGATCGACGGAATCATCCGGGCGACGAACGTTCTGCTCGCAGGAGGGAAGTTCGTGGTCGCCGGGTACGGCTGGGTCGGCCGCGGCGTCGCCAGCCGCGCGAAGGGCCTCGGCGCCCACGTGATCGTCACCGAGGTCGACCCGATGCGCGCGCTGGAGGCGCTGATGGACGGCTACGAGGTGCTGCCGATGGCCGAGGCAGCGAAGATCGGCAACGTCTTCTGCACGGCCACGGGCGACAAGCACGTGATCGCGCGAGAGCATCTCGAGGTGATGAAGGACGGCGCGATCATCTGCAACACGGGCCACTTCAACGTCGAGATCGACATCCCGGCTCTGGCGGAGCTTGCCGTCGAGCGACGCGAGGCGCGCAACTTCGTCGAGGAGTTCAAGCTGGCCGATGGACGGCGGCTCTACCTGCTCGCCGAGGGGCGGCTCGTCAACATCTCGGCCGCCGAAGGTCACCCGGCGCTCGTGATGGACATGAGCTTCGCCAATCAGGCGCTCGCCACCGAGTACGCCGTGCAGAACGCGGCCTCGCTCGAGAACAAGGTGTACCCCGTGCCCGTGGAGATCGACGAGGAGATCGCACGGTTGAAGCTCGCCACGATGGGCGTCGAGATCGATCAGCTCACCGCCGAGCAGGAGAAGTACCTCGCCTCCTGGGACGAGGGCACGTGATTGCTCGAGCCTGAGCGCATCGTCCGGCTCGAGCCGGATGCCGTCGTCGTGCTCGATCAGCGCCTGCTGCCGGTCGAGGAGGTCGAGCTGCGCTGCGGCACCGCCGCAGAGGTCGCCGAGGCGATCAAGACGCTCGCGGTGCGGGGCGCGCCCGCGATCGGAGTCGCCGCGGCGTACGGGCTCGCTCTCGCGGCCGCCCGGGGAGACGACCTGGCCGAGGCCGATCGCATCCTGCGGTCGTCCCGGCCGACCGCCGTCAACCTGGCCTGGGCACTCGACGAGATGGCGAGCGATCCGTCTGCGGAGCATGCCCGGACGCTGCACGCCGAAGAGGTCGAGCGCTGCCGGCGGATGGCCGCACACGCGGCCGAGCTCTTCGGGCCGGGCACGCGCGCGCTCACGCACTGCAACGCGGGCGGGCTCGCGACCGGCGGCTACGGCAGCGCAGTCGGAGCCCTGTACGCGGCATGGGAGCGGGGCCTGCTCCAGCACGTCTGGGTCGACGAGACGCGGCCGCTGCTCCAGGGCGCGAGGCTGACTGCCTGGGAGCTCGAGCAGGCCGCGATCCCGCACGCCGTGATCGCCGACTCCGCGGCGGCGTCGCTCATGGCGGCAGGCGAGGTGGACTGCATCGTCACCGGCGCCGACCGCATCGCGGCGAACGGCGACACGGCGAACAAGATCGGTACCTACTCGCTCGCCGTGCTCGCCAAGCACCATGGCCTGCCTCTCTACGTCGTCGCACCGACCTCGACAGTCGATCTGCGAACCGCCGACGGAGGCTCGATTCCGATCGAGGAGCGCGACCCCGGTGAGGTGACGACGAGATTCGCGGCGCGAAATCCGGCCTTCGACGTCACGCCGGCGGCGTTGATCGCAGCGATCGTCACCGAGGTCGGCGTCCATCGCGAGCCGTACGACGCATCGCTCGCAGCCGCGGTCGCGCCGTGAAGGCACTCATCCTGGCGGCGGGATACGCTACGCGACTCCGGCCGCTCACGGACACGTGGGCGAAGGAGCTCCTGCCGGTCGGCGGGCGGCCGATCATCGACTCGATCGTCGAGAGCATCGGAGAGGTCGCAAGACGTCGACGAGGTGCACGTCGTCACGAACGCCCCCAAGGCGCCGGCGTTCAGGACGTGGGCCGAGGGCCGGGAGATCGTCGTCCACGACGACGGGACGTCCTCGAACGACGACCGCCTCGGAGCGATCGGCGACATCGAGTTCGTGATCGAACAGGCGGCGATCGACGACGACCTGCTCGTGATCGCGGGTGACAACCTCTTCGAGTTCAGGCTCGCCGCGCTCGTCGCCTTCTGGCGCAGCAAGGCGCCCGGCAGCGCGAGCAGCGCGGTTGCCGTTCGAGACGTCGGCTCGCTCGAGCTTGCGCGCCGCTACGGCATCGTCGCGCTCGACGCCGACGATCGCATCATCGACTTCGTCGAGAAGCCGGACGATCCGAAGTCCACGCTCGTTGCGACGGCGACGTATCTCTACGCGCGTGAGCACGTCCGGCTCGTCCGCACCTATCTCGCGGACGGCAATCCAGCCGGACCAGCCGGGACGGCTCGCCGCCTGGCTGCAGCAGCGGGAGCCGGTGTACGGCTGGCAGTTCGAGGGCGACTGGTTCGACATCGGCGACCACGAGCAGCTGCTCGAGGCGGACAACCGGTTGCGGGCCGCGAGGGGACTGCCCGTCCGGACCGAGTACTCGCCCGTCTGAGCGGCTCGCAACCGGCACACACTCGGCGCAAAGCCGCTGACACACGTGTAGCGGTTGCCCGCGTAGCGTCGAGGGCGTGGCTCGTCGACGCATTTCTCCCGCCTCGCTGTGTCGCCTGTGGCGAGTCTCGCGGCCGACCTCTGCTCAGCCTGTCGCTCCTCCCTCCGACCGTTGCGGGCACCGCTGTGTGCGCGCTGCGGGGCGCCGACGGCCTGGCCGGTCGATCGGTGCCGCGAGTGCGCAGGCCGCCGAATCGCCTTCCGAACGGCCCGCGCCGGCTACGCCTACGTCGGGTCCGCGCGGCCGTTCGTGCGAGCGTGGAAGGAGCGCGGCCTCCGCCGGCTGGCGCCCCTCGCCGCTGAGCTCCTGGCCGACCGGCTCCGAGCTCCGGCGGCAGACGTCATCACCTATATCCCGCCCGATTCCGTGCGGCAGCTGACCCGGAGCCGACATCCGGCCGAATCGCTGGCTGCGGAGCTTGCCCGGCTCTGGGACGTCCCCTCCGCAGGGCTGCTGACCCGGACGCGCAGCGCTGCGAGGCAGGCGTCGCTGCCCCGCGACCGCCGTGGAGCGAACGCCAGAGGGGCGTTCGCGGCTCCCTGGGGCTCGCCGCCTCGGGTCGTCCTCGTCGACGACATCTACACGACGGGAGCGACGGCGAGCGCCGCTGCGACCGCTCTCCGCGCCGCGGGAGCGGTGTCGGTCGACGTGGTCACGTTCGCACGGGCCGTCCGCTAACCTCAGGTACCAGGGGCTCGACCACCACCAAGGAGGCAGCGATGAGGCTTCAGGTGAAGGGCAAGAACATGGAGGTCACCCCGTCGATTCGCGAGTACGTCGAGCGGAAGATCGCCAAGCTCGGGAAACAGCTGGCCGAGCCGACCCAGGTCGAGGTCGAGCTCTCCGAGCTGAAGAACCCGTCGATCGCAGCGAGCAACGTCGCCGAGGGGACGATCTTCACGAAGGGCCCGACGCTGCGCGCCCATGAGTCGTCCACCGACATGAAGGCGGCGATCGACCAGCTCGCCGACAAGCTCGAGCGCCAGGTCAAGCGCTACCGCGAACGGCGG
Organism: uncultured Thermoleophilia bacterium; assembly: GCA_963846895.1. Lineage (GTDB taxonomy): Bacteria > Actinomycetota > Thermoleophilia > Gaiellales > Gaiellaceae > PALSA-600. The sequence goes on from CAWJXR010000011.1 coordinate 131,483, forward strand.
ATCGTCGAGCCGCGCCGGCACACCGCGCATCGCGGCGACGAAGCAGCCTGAGCGTGGCGCGGTTCTGGCGGCGTGCGCCGTTGCATCGCCAGCTCGCCGAGCGGGCCGGGCTCGCCGAGAGTCTCGACCCGGTCGCTTCGACATCGGCGCACGGGCTGGCCGCCGACCCGCCCGGCTTCGACGGCGAGGCTCGTGGAGAAGCAGGCATCCATGGGGTTCCACGGCGTCGCCGGTGGGATGCCGTCGCGACCGCCGAGGCGCCCGCGCTCACGGGTGACGCCGTGCATTTCGCGGCGCTCGGAGACGGAACGCTCGTCGTCGACGAAGACGAGCCCGGCGAGGCCCTCTCCCCCCTCGCCGATGCCGTCGAGCGGAGCCTGGCGCCTCCGTACCGGGCGGAGGCCGTGCGGCGGACGCTGTCGGACTGGGCGGTGGCCGCGCGCCGGATCGAGCTCGTCGAGGTGCCCGGCCTCCAGGGCGACGACGCCGAGCTCGTCGTGACGCAGGACGACCGCGTGCTGCGAGTCGACGGTCGGTCCGTGCTCGAACGGGCTCCAGCGCTCGAACGGGCCGGCGAGGGACGTGGCTCCGAGTACGTCGTCCGGGCCCGCCGGATCGACGGCGACGTCTGGGAGGTCGAGACAGCGGTTCTCTGAGGCCGCCCGCCGGGGCGACTCGGGGTCGGCGGTGCGGGCTACCCTGTTGCCGATGCCTTCGGTTGGCTCCCTCGAAAAGGCCCTTCGCTTCGGCGAAGGAAGGCGCATGAAGCGCCTTGCCGAGCAGGCGGCCTACATCGCCACGCTCGAGCCGGATTTCCAGGGGCTCTCGGACGAGGAGCTGCGGGCGAAGACTGTCGAGTTCCGCGAGCGGCTCGCGAACGGAGAGAGCCTCGAGGACCTGTTGTTCGAGGCGTTCGCCGCGGTGCGCGAGGCGCGGGTCCGCGAATCCGATCAACGCATCTTCGACGTTCAGATGATGGGCGGGATCGTCCTGCACGAGGGCGACATCGCCGAGATGAAGACCGGTGAAGGCAAGACGTTCGTCGCCAGCCTGGCGCTCTACCTGAACGCGCTCCCCGGCAACGGCGTCCACCTCGTGACGGTGAACGACTATCTCGCGCAGCGCGACGCCGAGTGGAACCGCGGCGTCTTCGAGCGCCTCGGCGTCACGGTCTCGTTCATCGAGTCGATGATGCCTTTCGAGGCGCGGAAGGCGGCTTACGACGCCGACATCACGTACGGGACGAACTCCGAGTTCGGCTTCGACTACCTCCGCGACAACATGGCGATCAGCCTCGACGGCATCGTCCAGCGCGGCCACACCTACGCGATCGTCGACGAGGTCGACTCGATCCTCATCGACGAGGCGCGGACGCCGCTGATCATCTCCGGCGAGCCGACGACGGCCGCGAAGACGTACAACGACTTCGCGCGAGTCGTCAAGGGCCTCGATGGCGCCCAGTCGAAGGGCACGAAGATCGAGGACGAGCAGCTGTCGCACGAGCACGACTACCTCTACGACGAGAAGCACAAGACTGTCGCTCCCGGCGAGGCCGGCATCGAGAAGGTCGAGCGCGCCCTGGGAGTGGAGAACCTCTACAGCCCGAACAACGTCCACCTCGTCAACCACCTGATCCAGGCGTTGAAGGCGCAGGCGCTCTACAAGCGCGACTTCGACTACGTCATCCAGGACGACGAGGTGAAGATCGTCGACGAGTTCACCGGCCGGATCATGGAGGGCCGCCGCTGGAGCGAAGGGCTCCACCAGGCGATCGAGGCGAAAGAGGGCGTGGCGATCCAGGAAGAGCATCAGACCCTGGCGACGATCACGCTCCAGAACTACTTCCGGCTCTACGAGAAGCTCGGCGGGATGACGGGCACCGCGAAGACCGAGGAGAAGGAGTTCGTCGAGATCTACAACCTGAACGTCGTCGAGATCCCGACGAACGTCACGGTGGCGCGCGACGACAAGAACGACCTGATCTTCAAGTCCGTCGAGGCGAAGTTCGGCGCGGTCGTCGACGACATCAAGGAGCGCCACACAAAGGGTCAACCGGTGCTCGTCGGCACGATCGCGGTCGAGACGTCCGAGTACCTGAGCGAGCTCCTGACGCGGCAGGGCGTCACGCACAACGTCCTGAACGCCAAGGAGCACGCGCGCGAGGCCGAGATCATCAAGGACGCCGGCGCGGTCGGTGCCGTGACGATCGCCACGAACATGGCGGGTCGCGGCGTCGACATCAAGATCGACGATCGGGTGCGCGAGCTCGGCGGCCTGTACGTGCTCGGCACCGAGCGCCACGAGGCGCGCCGGATCGACAACCAGCTGCGCGGCCGGTCCGGTCGCCAGGGGGATCCGGGCGAGACGCGCTTCTACCTCTCGGGGCGCGACGACCTCGTGCGTCTGTTCGCCGGCGACCGTATCCACAACATCATGGAGCGCTTCAAGCTGCCCGACGACCAGCCGATGGAGGCGGGGATCCTCTCCCGGCAGATCGAGAACGCCCAGAAGAAGGTCGAGGAGCAGAACTTCGTCGCGCGCAAGAACGTCCTCAAGTACGACGACGTGATGAACGTGCAGCGGCAGGTCATCTACGAGCAGCGGAACAGCGTGCTGCACGGCCAGGATCTGAGCGTCGAGATCCGCGACGAGTGGCTGCCGGACGTCCTCTCGAACGTCGTCGCCGAATACACGTCCGACGAGCTGACCGAGGAGTGGGATCTCGACGGGCTTGTGGCGGCGATGGAGAACGTCTACGGCACGGGCGTCACGTCCGACGAGCTGAAGGGGCTCGACCGAGAGGCGATCGTCCAGGAGTTCACCGACGACGCGCTCGACGCCTACGCGGAGCGCGAGAAGGATCTCGGTCAGATCCAGGAAGGGCTGATGCGCGACCTCGAGCGCTTCATCGTCCTGCAGACGGTCGACATCCGCTGGCGCGAGCACCTCGAGGGCATGGACTACATGCGCGAAGGGATTCATCTGCGCGGAATGGCCCAGAAGGACCCGCTCGTCGAGTACCGGAACGAGGGCCACGGGATGTTCCTGGAACTGAACGACGCGATTCGCGAAGAGGTCGTGACGCTGCTCTTCCACGCCGAGGTGACTGCCGACGACGCCGCGGCGAACGACCTGCAGCCGCAGCAGAACGGCTCCCCGAACGGCTCGATGAGCTACGAGCACAACTCCCTGGCCGGCGCAGACGCGATCCTCGCCGCCGGGACGTCGACCGCGGTCGGCGCCTACGCGGGCGGGGGCTCGTCGTCGACGCCCGTCGGGCCGAAGCCGAAGGTCAACTCCGCGCTCGAGAACATCGGGCGGAACGACCCCTGCTGGTGCGGCTCCGGCAAGAAGTTCAAGAAGTGCCACGGCGCTTGAGCGCCGCGCCAAGGCTCCTCAAGCCGGCCCCTCCGCTCGCAGACGACCTGATCCGGCTCGAGCCGCTCGTGCAGCGTCACGCGGTCCCGCTGCTCGCTGCGATCGCGGGCGACGACGACATCGTCAGGTACACGCGTGTCCCCGCCGATCCGGACGAGGCGTTCGTGCGCAGTTGGATTCGCCGCTACGAGAACGGCTGGGACGACGGCACGAGTGCCGGGTTCGCCGCGGTCGACCACGCCGGGGAGCTGCTCGGCTTCGCCTCGCTCGTCCACCTCGACCTGTCGGCGCGAGAAGCCGAGATCGGCTATCTCGTCAGTCGCGGCGCCCGTGGCCGCGGGGTCGCGACCCGCGCCGTCGGGCTGCTCACCCCGTGGTCGTTCGACCAGCTCGGCCTGCAACGGCTCGAGCTCTTGATCAATCCCGGAAACACCGGCTCGGAGCGGGTCGCAGAGCGTGCGGGCTACGTGCTCGAAGGAGTTCTGCGCTCGAAGCACGTCCGGGAAGGCCAGCGCGCCGACTTCGGCGTGTGGTCACGGCTCGCCGCGGAGTAGGCTTGTGCCCGTGAGCGGCGAGGAACGTCGGCTGCTCGTCCGCGAATGGACCGCGTCGGCCGCAGTGGCGGCCCTCCTGGCGGGCGTGCTCATCTGGCTCGGGCCATCTGGAGTCGACTTCGCGGCGCACTCGTACCAGCGGACGTTCCTCCTCCAGCACGGCTTCGCGATCTGGAACAACTTCTGGTACGCCGGCCGGTACTCGTTCGTCACCTACAGCTTCATCTACTACCCGTTGGCGGCGTTGCTCGGCATCAAGCTGCTCGCCGTCGTCTCGATCGGCGTCGCAGCGCTCGCGTTCGCGCTGGTCGTCTGGCGGGAGTGGGGGCCGTCGGCGCGTTTCTCGAGTCGTACGTTCGCGGTCCTCTGGCCGGGCGTCGTGCTGTCCGCCGCCTTCCCGTTCGCGCTTGGCGCGATGTTCGCACTGCTCGCGCTCGTCGCATTGCAGATGAGCCGTCGACGGCTCTTCGCCTTGCTCCTGTTTCTGACGCTGCTCGCGAGCCCTCTCGCGTTGCTGCTGCTCGTGCTCGTGCTCGCAGGCTGCGCGCTCGACCGGCCGCCGCGCCGCGCGACCGTTGCCGTGATCGCCGCCGCCGTCGGCCTCGAGCTCGTGCTGCGCCGGCTCTTCCCCGAGCAGGGGCAGTTTCCGTTCAGCGTCGCCGACCTGATTCCGGGGGCGCTCTTCGGCAGCCTCGGGCTCGCCCTGACAGTACGCGTCCCGGCAGCTCGGCGCCTCTTCGGCCTCTTTGCCATGCTCCTCGCGGCGACGATCGTCGCATTCCTCGTGCCGAGCGATCTCGGCGCGAACGTCGAGCGACTGAAGTTCATGGCGATCCCGCTTGCGCTCCTGGCGGTCACGGTCACGCGGCGGCGCGTCGTCCTTGCGACTGCGCTCGTCGCGGTGGCCGGGTTCTGGAACATCTCCGCGCTCGCCCATACGGCGCGTGCCGCCGGCGCCGACCCAGCTCACAGTGCAGCCTACTGGCGCCCGACGCTCGCCTTCCTGCGTGCGAACCTGAGCCCGTCGTTCCGCGTCGAGGCCGTCGACACGATCGAGCACTGGCCGGCGGCGTACCTCCCGGATGCGGGCATCCCGATCGTTCGTGGGTGGTATCGGCAGAACGACTTCCCCCAGAACGAGTTGCTCTACGACCGCACTCTCGCGGCGCGCGCCTACCAAAGCTGGTTGCGGGGGCTCGGTGTGCGCTACGTCGTCCTCACCGACGCACCGCCGGACTACAGCTCTCGCGCCGAGGCCGCTCTCATCCGCTCCGGACGCTCGGGGCTCGTCGAGGTGTTCCGGAGCGTGCACGTCGACGTGTACGAGGTACCGCACGCGCGCCCGATCGTGACGGGCGCCGGCGACGCCACGGTGTTGTGGCTCGAGCCGACGCGGCTCGTGCTCTCGGTCACCAAGCCCGGCCGGTACCGCGTCAAGGTTCGCTGGTCGCCGTACTGGCGCACGACGGACGGCTGCGTGTGGCACGGGGCCGACGGCACGCTCAGATTCCAGGCCGCGCACGCCGGCCTCGTCGGCCTAAGCGTCGCCGTGAACGTCTCACGCGGGCTTGAAGCCCTCACCGGTTTGACACCGCGGCGATCGTGCAGCGACTAGAGGTTTGAGGTGGAATTGGGTGCCTGTGGGGAGTGGCTGAGACCAAGCAGCTTTCGCGGTGACTATGGGGGCGAGATGCGCCGTGTCTCAGCCACCATCCACGGGCGCGCGGATTCCACCTCGAGCCTCTAGGTACGATCGTCGAGCCATGACAGACGACGCCAGATCGCTCACGGACCAGCTCGACGAGCTCGGGGCCCAGCTCGACTGGGTCCGGGAGTACCTTTGACCCGGCGTCGCTCGAACGGCGCTCGCTAGAGCTCGAGCAGGAGATGAGCGCTCCGGGCTTCTGGGGCGACCAGGGCCGGGCCGCCGCCGTTTCCGCCGAGCAGGCGAGAGTCTCGCGCAAGCTCGAGGGCTACCGCACGCTGATGCGGGAGTACGACGATGCACGCGAGCTCGCGTCGATGGACGGCGGCGAGCTCGACTCGGAGATCGCAGCCGGGCTCGTGCCGCTGCGCGCCGAGCTCGAACGGCTACAGGAGGCAGCGCTGTTCGACGGCGAGTACGACGCCGGCGACGCGGTCGTCACGCTGCAGTCCGGCACCGGCGGCACCGACGCGCAGGACTGGGCCGAGATCATGCTCCGGATGTACGAGCGCTGGGCCGCGAACCGGGGCTTCCCCGTCGAGCTGCTCGAGGCTAGCCCCGGCGAAGAGGCCGGGCTCAAGTCGGCGACGTTCACCGTTCAAGGTGAGAACGCGTACGGGATCCTGAAGGCGGAGCGCGGCAAGCACCGGCTCGTCCGGCTGAGCCCGTTCGACCAGGCACATCGCCGCCACACGGCGTTCTCGACGGTGATCGTCGCGCCGCTGCTTCCGCCCGATGCGAGCGTCGAGATCGACGACGGCGACTTGAAGATCGATACGTACCGTGCGCAGGGCGCAGGAGGTCAGCACGTCAACAAGACCGACAGCGCGGTCAGGATCACTCACCTGCCGACGGGCATCGTCGTGCAGTGTCAGAACGAGCGGTCGCAATCCGCCAACAAGCAGACCGCGATGCGCGTTCTCAAGTCACGCCTGATCGAGCGCGCCGTAGAGGAGCGCGAGGCTCTGATGGCGAAGGAACGTGGTGGTTCCGCCGACACCGGGTTCGGCGGCGAGTCGATCCGTTCCTATGTGATGCAGCCGTACCAGCTCGTCAAGGACGCCCGAACAGGCCATGAGACCGGAAACATCCAGGCAGTGCTCGACGGGGAGCTCGACCCGTTCATCCGCGAGTACCTGCTCAGCCGGGCGGCGGGGAGGATCGTCTAGCAGGTGAGCTACACTTGAGGACACCTTCGCACCCGGGCGCCCCGCTTTCGACGCCCCTCGAATCCTCCGTGCAGGAACCGCAAGCAACAGCCACAGCAATGACGGTCGTCGTCGACGAGCCTCCGGCGATCCCCGACTCGCGGCCGAGCGCCGCGTCGATGATCGTGTTCGACTCGGTGACGAAGGTCTACGACCCGGATGTCGTCGCTTTGCGCGACGTGACGTTCCATATCGACAAGGGCGAGTTCGTCTTCGTCGTTGGTGCATCTGGATCAGGCAAGTCGACGCTCGTCCGGCTCCTGCTCAAGGAGCTCGACCCGACGAGCGGCAAGGTCGTCATCGGCGGCCGGGAGCTCGGTCGGCTGAAGGCGTCGAAGGTGCCGATGCTGCGGCGCAACATCGGTTGCGTGTTCCAGGACTTCAAGCTCCTGCCGCGCCGCACGGCCGCGGAGAACGTCGCCTATGCGCTGAAGGTGCAGGGTGAGGGCAGCGCGTCGATCCGGAAGAAGGTTCCCGAGGTGCTCGCGATGGTCGGGCTCTCGCACAAGATGAACTCCCTTCCCGACGAGCTCTCGGGCGGCGAGCAGCAGCGCGTCTCGATCGCGCGCGCTTTCGTGAATCACCCGCCGCTCCTGGTCTGCGATGAGCCGACAGGCAACCTCGACCCCGATACGTCCGTCGGGATCATGCAGCTGCTCTACCGGATCAACCGCTCCGGCACGACGATCCTGATGGTCACCCACGACCGCGAGATGGTCGACAAGATGCGCAAGCGCGTGATCGCGCTCGAGAACGGCCGTCTCGCACGCGACGAGCGCCGCGGAGGATACGAATGAGAATGAAGCTGCTCGTCTCCGAGGCGTGGCGCTCGCTGGGGGCGAACCTCTCGACGACGGTCGCCGCGACGATGACGGTGCTGATCGGGATGTTCCTGCTCGGCCTCTTCATCGTACTCGGGACGTGGACCGTCTCGTGGTCGAACCACGTCAAGCGCCAGCTCGTCGTCAAGGTCTACTTCTATCCGAACGCGACTCCGGCCCAGAAGAACGCGGTCGGTCAGATGCTCGAGCAGAACACGTACGTGAGGCCTGACGGGATCAAGTACGTGACGAAGGCGCAGGGTCTGGCGATCATGAAGAAGCGCTACCCGGACCTCGTCAGGAACCTGACGTCGAACCCGCTCGGAGACTCGCTCGAGGTGACGCCGAACCGGGCCGAGAACGTCGACAAGCTCTACGCGTCGCTGACGACGCCCAAGGCGAAGGGCGTCGAACGTGTGCTCGACGGGAAACAGGTCTCGCACCGGATCCTGCAGGTGGCTCACGTCATCGAAGGCGTCTTCACGATCGCAACCGGCATCTTGCTCGTCGCCTCGGTGCTCCTGATCGCAAACACGATCCGACTGTCGATCTTCTCGCGACGCAGAGAGATCGAGGTGATGAAGCTCGTCGGGGCAACCAACTGGTTCGTGCGCGGTCCGTTCATGCTCGAAGGGCTCTTCTGCGGGCTGGCCGGCTCGTTACTCGCCGTCATCTTCCTGACGCTCGGCAAGGTGATCGCGTTGCCGGCGATCCAGCCGCATCTGTCGGGTGATGAGGACGTGAAAGCCCTCGCGTTCCCGCTCACCGCCCTGATCCTGCTCGGCATGGGGCTGGGGCTCGGAGCGATCGGCTCCGGTCTCACGATCCGGCGCTTCCTCCGCATCTGAGCGACCAGGCCGCCGCCCGCGTCGTCGTCGAGATCGGCCGGCGCGGCAAGCTGCTCGTCGGTGACCCGTATTTCACGCCGGGGGTCCCGCTCGTGCTCGAGACGAAAGGCGCCGGCGACCTCGACCCCGGTGATCTCGCGGTTGTCCGTCCGGGACGCGGACGAGCACGCATCGAGAGCAAGCTCGGCCGGGCGGACGACGTCGAGAACGTGCTCGAGGCGCTGCTGGTGGAGCGGGGCGACCGGCAGCCGTTCGAGCAGCACGAGTTCCGGGAGATCGACAGCTCGAACCGCGTCGACCTCCGCGACCTCCTGACCTACACGATCGATCCGGACACTGCGAAGGACTTCGACGACGCGCTGTCGTTCCGGCGTGAGGACGGTGGCATCAGGTCGTGGGTGCACATCGCCGACGTGTCGTGGTTCGTCGGCGCGGGGTCGCCGCTCGACCACGGCGCGGCGCGCCGAGCGTTCTCGACCTATGTCCCGGGCCGGGTCGCACCGATGCTGCCGCACGAGCTCTCCGACGATGCCTGCTCGCTGCGGCCGAACGAAGACCGGCTGTGCGTCACCGTCGAGATTCCGCCGAGCGGCGAGCCGCAGTTCTACCGGTCGGTGATCCGCTCGAACGCTCGGCTGACCTACGGCCAGGCGCAGCGCCGGGAGGCGCCGGCGGAGATCCTCGCGGCGCTCGACCTGAACGACGAGGTCGCCCGCGAGCTGCGCGCACGACGTTTCGCGCGCGGCGCTCTGCAGGTGCAGACGCCCGAGGTCGCTTTCACGTTTGACGGGCACGGCGGCGTCGCAGGCGCCCAGCTCGAAGGTGAGCCGCATGCGCACATGCTCGTCGAGGAGCTGATGGTGCTTGCGAACGAGCTCGTCGGCGGTTTTCTCTCCGGCCGAAATCGCGAGGCGCTCTATCGCGTCCACGAGCGCCCCGACCCTCAGGCGGTCGAGCACCTGCTCGCCAAGCTCACCGACCTCGGCGTGCCGACGCCGCCGGTCCCGGATCCGCTGACGCCGCAGCTCGCGGCGCGGCTGGCCGGTGAGATCTCGGTGCGCGTTGCGGAGTACACCGAGCAGGCGGGGCGGGGGAGAGAGGCGTTTCCCGCTCTCGTGCTCCGCGCGCTCAAGCAGGCTCGCTACGAGCCGAGGAACCTCGGCCATTCGGGTCTTGCGAGCGCCGCCTACGCGCACTTCACCTCGCCGATCCGGCGCTATCCGGACCTCGTCGTGCACCGGGCGCTGCTCCGCGAGCTGGGGCTCGCCGACGACCCGCTGCCGCCCGACCTGGCCGAGCTCGCCGTGCACACGTCCGAGCGCGAGCGGGAGGCTTCGCGCACCGAGTACCTCGCCGACGAGATCTGTCTCGCGTGGCTGCTCGAGCGCCGGCTCTACGAAGCCGGGTGGGACGAGCCGTGGCAGGGCGAGATCATCGGTCTCATCAACTCGGGGCTCTTCTGCCGCTTCGGGGAGGTATTCGAGGGCTTCCTGCCGGCCCGACGGCTGCACGGCGAGTTCTTCGAGCTGAACGGGCTCGCGACCAAGCTGGCAGGTCGGACGACGGGACGGTCGTTCCGGCTCGGCGACCCGATCGAGGTCCGCGTCGAGTCGATCGCCCGCAGCGAGGGAAAGGTCGACCTCAGCCTGCCTCGATTCTAGACCAGTCGGCGGTCTTGCGCCCAGCGCGTCAGCTCGTGCCGTGAGGACAGTTGCAGCTTCCGGAGCACGCTCGACACGTGCGCCTCGATCGTCTTCACGGACAGGTGCAGCCGTGCGGCGATCTCCTTGTAGCGATAGCCGCGCGCGATCAGCTGGAGGACCTCGCGTTCTCGTGCGGTCAGCGTCTCGAGCTCCGGGTCCGCCCCGACCGGCTCGCCGGCCCGGAAGGCGTCGAGCACGAAGCCGGCGAGACGGGGCGAGAACACCGCGTCGCCCTGGGCGGTGCGCTCGATCGCGTCCGTCAGCTCCTCGCGGGAGATCGTCTTCGTCACGTAGCCGCGGGCGCCGGCGCGGATGACGCCGATCACGTCCTCCGCTGCGTCCGACACGGAGAGCGCCAGGAACTTGACGCCGGGACGCTCGGGCGCGACGGCGGCGATCACGGCCTCGCCACCTCCGTCGGGCAGGTGGACGTCGAGCAGCACGACCTCGGGGTCGAGCTCGCGAATCAGGGGCACGGCGTCGGAGACCGAGCCGGCCTCCCCGACGATCTCCGTCGTCTCCTGCAGCTCGTTGCGCACGCCTGCGCGAAAGAGCTCGTGGTCGTCGACGAGGAATACGCGACGCTTCACGACGACCTCTGGAGCATCAGCTCGACCTCGGTTCCCTGTCCCGGCGCGGAGCTGATCGTCGCGACGCCGCCGGCACGCCGGAGGCGCCCTTCGATCGACTCGGCGATTCCCCGCCGGTCGCCGGGGACGGCTTCGGGATCGAACCCGGCGCCGCGGTCGCGGATGAACACCGAGACGTTGTCGGTCCCGGCTTCGGCGTAGACCGAGATCTCGTCGGCGCCGGAGAACTTGGCTGCGTTCGTCATCGCCTCGCGGGCGGCAAGGGCGAGTTGCTCGAAGCGCGCGTCGAGCGGCACCCGTCCGGCGTTCGCGAGCTCGATGCGCACGCCGTGTAGCTCCTCGACATCTGCCGCGGCGTCGGCGAGCGCGTCCTCGAGTGTCGTCGCCCCGTCGACGCCCGTTCCGTACAGCCATCGGCGCAGCTCGCGCTCCTGCCGTCGCGAGATGGCTGCGACGCGGACCGGATCGTCGGCGTGACGTTGGATGAGGGCGAGCGTCTGCAGGACGGAGTCGTGTACGCGGGCTGCAACCTCGGCGCGCTCGGTCATCCTGATCCGCTCGGCGCGCTCGCCGGCAAGCTGCCAGACCCAGGGGCCGAGCAGGAGAAAGAGCGCCCCGGCGAGGGCGCCCGGCGCGACGAACGAGCCCGAGGCGCCGAGGTGGCCGAGCAGGAACACGGCCCCGGCGGCCGTCAGTAGCACGGCCGCGATCGGCAGCGAACCGCCGCGACGCAGCGAGGCACCGCGCGAGGCGGCCACAGCCGCGCCGGCCAGGATCAGGCCGGCGCCGAGGAGCGCCGTGCCCGACAGGCCGAAGGCGACGAGCAGCGCCAGCACGGCCGCCGCGGCGAGGCCGACAGCGGCCCAGGGGGCGTTGTGCTCGCTCTGCACCCAGAGCGCGAAGTAGAGGAGGATCCCGGCCCCTCCGGCGAGAGCGAGCAGCGCAAACGCCAGGCGGACGAGCGTCGCGTCGACGCGAAGCGCCGACGCGAGCCCTCCGCAGACGCCCGCGATCACGCGGTCGTCGTCGCTCCGTTCGAAGACGGGCGCCGGGATCGTCGTCACGAAGCCCGCACCACGTCGATGCGACCGGCACCGACCTTCGTGTCGAGAACCAGACCGCCGTTGCCGGTCTGCACGCTGGCGTTCTTGCCGTCGTCGTGCCGATGCAGGATGTACAGGTCACCGACCTTCGCATGGGCGTTGACCGTCACCGCCGCGTCACGCGGGACGATGACCTTCAGCTCGCCGACGCCGACGCTGGCCCGAACGCGCATCCGCGTCGCGGGTGTGATGTCTGAGAGGTCGAGACGCAGGTTGCCGACACCGAGCTTGTAGGACGGCTGGACGCTTGCCGCCGCGGCCGGCGCATAACTGTGGTCGCCGACTCCGTCGGAGAGGCTCACGTCGAACCAGGCGAAGGCGACGACGACCGCGGTTACCAACGCAACGGTCAGCAGCGATACGAGGGTGGCGACGATGCCGATGATGCGGCGGCCGCGCCGCTCTCCGCGGCTCGCCCACAGGACGACCAGACCGGCGATCAGGATCAGGACCCAGCCGGTGCCGGCGGCCGGCCAGAGGTCGCCCCGCGAGAGGAGCACGGCCAGCGCGATCCCGGCGAGGCCGAGCCCGATCAGGGGTGCCAGGACGGTCGCGGCGCTCGGCGAGTGCCTTTGCCGCGATCGACTGCTCCTCGCCCTCGTTCGGCATGACGAGGACGGCGGTCAGGTAGACGAGGATCCCCGCGCCGCCGAGCAGCGTGAGGACGACGAAGCCGAGGCGGAAGACGCCCGGGTTGAGGTCGAAATACCGTCCGAGGCCTCCGGCGACGCCGGAGATCATGCGGTCGGAAGAACTGCGCTCGAGGCGCTTGATGCTCGCTGTATGTGTGATGTGTTCGCTCATGTCTCGAGGTTGCCGGTCGGAGCCTCCGGTGGCTATCCGGAATCACCCTGGTCCGACCCTCCTTCAACGCTACTCTCGTCCCTCCATGCCTGAGAAGCTGATCGCCGAGAACCGCCGCGCGCGGCACGACTACCACCTCCTCGAGCGGATCGAGGCCGGTCTCGTGCTGACCGGCACCGAGGTCAAGTCGCTCCGCGAGGGGCGCGTGACGCTGGCGCAGTCGTTTGCCGACATCCGCGACGGGGAAGCCTGGCTGCACGGAGTCGAGATCGCCACATACGACCACGGCAACCGCGCGAACCACGAGCCCGTCCATCCGCGCAAGCTGCTGCTGCACCGGCGCGAGATCGACTCGCTCTACGGCCAGGTGCGCGAGAAGGGCCTGACCGTTGTCCCGACGCGCCTCTACTTCAAGGATGGGCGCGTGAAGGTCGAGCTGGCGGTCGCGCGCGGCAAGGAGCAGCGGGACAAGCGGCGCGACGCGGTCGATCGCGATGCCAAGCGCCAGATCGAACGCGCACTGAAGGCACAGCGATGAAGGCGCTCGTGATCGTCGCCGTCGCACTGGCCGTCGTCGGGCTCGCCGGTGCGGCGACGGCCGACCTCGCGCCGTCCAAGCTGACGGTCGTCGCGGCGGATGCGTCCGGTGCGAAGCTCAAGTCACAAGGCCCGGTGCACGAGAAGGGCTACACGGCCGGCTATCAGCGCACGTTCACGTTCGCGGCCCCGAACGGGCAATCCGGGCTTGTCTTCTTCCAGTCGGAGGCGCTCGTCGCACCGACGCTGGCGAAGGCCGCGAGCGAGGTCAGCTCGGTGCGCTCGGCGCTCACCCAGAAGGTCGGCAGGGCGGCGTTCGTCGCGTCGATCGCGCAGAACCTGAAGGTCAAGCCGAGCGCGGTCAAGCCGGGCGCGCTACGGTCGCCGCACGTCGGGGACTCCGCCGTCGAGCTGCCGCTCTCGATCCAGCTCACGACGCGGCGCGTGTACGAGAGCCTGCTCTACATGCAGCTCGACCGCGTGGTCAGCGTGATCGTCTACGCGGGCGTCCGGCCGATCGCCGCGGGCCAGTCGAGGCAGCTCGCCCAGGCCGCCGCCGCCCACATCGACGCCGCGCTCACACCGACGCTCTTCTCGAAGCCGGCGGTCACCGGCCTCCCGCAGGTCGGGCGAGGCCCTCACCGCGACTCCGGGCACCTGGAGCGATCCGACGGCGAAGATCGCGCTATCAGTGGCAGCGCTGCGACGCGACCGGGGCCGCGTGTACGAGCATCACGGGAGCGACTTCGGTGAGCTACACCCCCGCACCCGAGGACGCGGGCTCGACGCTGCGGGTCGAGGTCAGCGCCACGAACCGCTTCGGGACGGCGCAGGCGGACTCGCCCGCGACCGGCATCGTCGTCGCCCTCGTGCCGCCCGTCGAGTAGTCGCCCTTCAGGCCTCCTTACTCAGTGAGACCTCGACGGAGCCGTCGGGGCGTCTCTCGATGCGCAGCGGGTAGCGGTGCGTTCCCTCGACGACGACGTCGACCGTCTGCGCCCCGGGCACGACCCGCCGGCCGAGCTCGCGCCTCGAGTCGAGCCAATCCGCGTGGCGGGCCCAGGCAGTCTCGAGCGCCGGAATGATCTCCGACTCCCGAAACGGCTTGACCAGATAGGCGAACACCCCGGCGCCGACCGCACGCTCGACGAGCGCTCCGGTCGGTGTACGCCGTCAGCAGTACGACCGGGACCGGGCGCATCGCTGTGATCCGGCGCGCCGCCTCGATTCCGTGTCCCGTCGCAGCGCCGCGACTGGCACGTTCAGACTAGCCGCGATCCCGGAAGCGTCGACCCCGTAGCGCCGGCAGGGTTGTTGCCGCGCCTGGTGGGCCATAGGCTCGTCCGATGGTGGAGCAAGGGCGAGATTCGGCAGCCCACGGCGAGGAGCCCGTCGCACACGTCCACACGTTCTTGATCGCGGACGTCCGCGGGTACACACGATTCACCCAAGAGCGCGGCGACGAGGAGGCGGGGCGGCTCGCGGCCGCGTTCGCCCTGCTCGCGCGCGAGGTCGTCGTCTCGTTCGGCGGCGAGGTGATCGAGCTCCGCGGGCGATGAGGCCTTGTGTGTTTTCAGCTCGGCCCGGCAGGCGATCCGCGCCGCGGTTGAGCTGCAGCGAGCGTTTCGTCGGCAGGCCGAGGGCAGCTCGCTCTTTCCGCTGCCGATCGGAATCGGACTCGACGCGGGCGAAGCGGTCCCGATCGAAGGGGGCTACCGAGGCGCCGCGCTGAACACCGCAGCACGACTGTGCGGCCTGGCTCAGCCTGGGCAGATCCTCGCCACCGAGACGACCGTAACCTGGCTCAGAAGATCGAGGGCATTCGCTTTCGCGAGCGGCGGGCGGTGCGGCTGAAGGGGCTCGAGAAGCCGGTGCGGCTGATCGAGGTCGAGCCTGTCGAGCCGCTGCCGCCGCTTCCGGTCGTCGCGGCGCAGCCTCGCCGGCGCGGCAGATGGACCTGGGTGGCCGCGGCGCATCGCAGCCGCGATCGTCGCCGCGGCGGCGCTGTTCGCGGTCGTCCGGCCGAGTGGCGGCAGTTCGCAGCAACGGCTCGCCGCGAACGCGATCGGCGCGATCGATTCCGGCGGGGTCAGGTCTCAGTTTCGACTCGGGGGCGCACCGAGCGCGCTGGCCTCCACCAAGGACGCCGTCTGGATCGCGAGCAACAGCGCCGGAACCGTCTCGAGGTTCGACCCGGCGACGGGCGGGCTCGAGACGCTCCCGGTCGGCGGCACCCCGGCCGGCCTTGCCGTCGGCGCGGGGTCGCTGTGGGTCACGAATGGCGACGCGCGGGCCCTCCTGCAGATCAACCCGCGGACGCTGGCCCGGATCCAGACGATTCCGGTGGGGAACGGGCCGGCGAGCGTCGCGGTCGGGAAGGACGCTGTCTGGGTGGCGAACACGATCGACGGCACCGTGTCAAGGTTCGATCTCGCACGAGGGAAGGTCACCGACACGATCGCGGTCGGTCCCTCGCCGTCTGCCGTCGCCGTGGGCGAGGGTGGCGTCTGGGTCGCGGACGACGAGACCGGGAACGTGACGCGGATCGATCCGCGGCACGCGCTCGATCACCGGCTCCGTCAACTGTCGGCAACGGACCGCGCGCGATCGCGGTCGGCGGCGGGGCGGTCTGGGTCGCGAACAGCCGCGACGGCACGGTGGTGCGCATCAATCCGGCGTCGATGTCCCTCAGCGGGCTCGTCACCGTCGGGGCCGATCCGTCCGCGATCAGTGTCGGCGACGACGGCGTGTGGGTCGCCTCGAGCGGCTCGGGCTCGATCAGTCGCATCGATCCACGAACCGCCAGCGGTCACGAAGAGGGTGACGGTCGGCAGCCGCCCGGCCGCGCTTGTCAACGCGGACGGCACGATCTACGCCGCCACGGTGACGCCGTTGGCCGGCCACCGCGGCGGCGTGCTCCGCGTTGAAGGCGACCCGAGGGGGTGCCGCTGCCTGGATCCCACGGAGACCGACTGCGATGGTGAGCAACGTCGTCTACGACGGGCTTGTCGGATATCGCCATGCGGCCGGGCGCGCGGGCAGCACGCTCGTTCCCGACCTCGCTCTCCGCCTGCCGACACCCACCGAGAACGAAACGACGTACACCTTTCAGCTGCGCCCAGGCGTGCGGTACTCCGACGGGTCCCGGGTGCGCGCATCGGACTTTCGCGCCAGCATCGAGCGCGACCTCGAGACGAATCCCTTCACCGATCTCGGTGGCATCGCCGGTGCAGGTGCGTGTCGGCCGAAGCAGCGATGTGATCTCTCGAAAGGGATCGAGGTCGACGACAAATCGCGAACGATCACGATCCATCTTGCGCACCGCGATCCGGAGTTCCTGTACCGGCTGGCTCTTCCCGAAGCGTCCGTCGTGCCGGCACGGACGCCGCTTCGGCCGCGACCGGACCAGCCGATTCTCGGCACAGGCCCGTACCGGCTCGCCTCGTCCGCACGCGGCCCAACGATGCGCCTCGTTCGGAATCCGTACTTTCGCGTTTGGTCGGCAGGTGCGCGTCCCGACGGCTACGTCGACGAGATCAGGATCCACGCCAACCCGAACGTCAATGCGAGTGTTCGGGCGGTCGAGAAGGGCAGCGCCGACCTGGTCGCACTCGCCTTCCGCGGCCAGTCGGCGGAGCAGTTGCGAGGGCTGTTCACCCGCGTCGCGGGCCGGCTGCACCTGGACGCTCAACCAACCACACTCTGGTGGTTCTTCAACACGCGCGTTGCGCCCTTCGATGACGTCCGCGTCCGCCGCGCGGTGAACTTCGCTGTCGACCGCGCCAGGCTCAACGAACTCGCCGGCGGGTTGGACAGCCCAACGTGTCAGGTGCTTCCGTCGGATCTGCCCGGCTACCGCCCGTACTGCCCCTACACGGTCAACCCGAACGAGGCGGGAACATGGACTGCGCCGGACCAGGTGAAGGCTCGTTCGCTCGTGGCAGCGTCGGGGACACGAGGGGCGAGTGTCGCCGTGACGACCGTCAATCGCCCGATTCCGCTCGCGATCGGTCGTTACTTCGTCTCGCTCCTTCGGCAACTGGGGTACAAGGCATCGCTACAAGTAGTTCTCGATCCGAGGAAGCTTTCCCCGTTCGTCGCGGACTCACGGAACCGGGTTCAGTTCGGAAGCTCCGGGTGGATTGCGGACAAACTCATTCCGTCGAATTTCCTCACTCCGATCCTGACGTGCGCGGCGTTCATTCCTAAAAGTCCGGGAAACGGGAACTGGTTCGAGTACTGCAATCCCGAGATCGACGCCAAGATCAAGGACGCTGCGCTGCTGCAGACGTCCGATCCCGCACGGGCGAACGCACTCTGGGGTGAGGTCGACCGTACGCTTGTCGATCAGGCCGTCGCGCTCCCCTGGAGCGCGCCGCGTACCCGCATTCTCGTCTCCGCGCGCGTCGGCAACTACCAGAACCACGCGCTCTGGGGGCCGCTGCTCGATCAGATCTGGGTGAAATGAGGAGCTGCATCGAGCATGACGTACAATTCCGCCAAAGACATACGGGGGCGCCATGGCTTCGACGTGGTCGGTTCTCCGGACGAGCTGCAAGCCGAGGTCTCCGGTCGGCCTCGTAAAACAACCGGAACCAATGCAAGTGCGGATCACGATCTCGCACTCGCTGCCTAGTCTCTAGGGACAAACGCAGCGTGTCGGCCCGGGCGAGCCCGCCTCCCGGAAGCCGGCATCAACAAGCGGGCTCGGCGCCAAAGGAGAGCCACTCGCCGGAGGCGCGACATCGAAGGAGGGCTAGTCCGACGGTAGGTCGGTCGCACACCGGCCGGCGGGCGAATCCAAAGGGCGACCTAAGCTTGTAGATGCTCTCTCCGGTGCGTCCGCGGACGCGGGTTCGATTCCCGCCGCCTCCACTCCTCTCGCTCGACGGGCATCGTCCGATCGGGGTGTTGCGCTTACGGCCGTTGGGCGCGACGATGGCGTGACCCGAAGGGAGGAATTGTGGAAGTAATCGGCATCAGAGCCCGCACTCACGCGGACGGCGAGTTCGTGTTGGAGGCGCTGAAGACAGTGGTCGAAAAAAAGCGGGTCGCGCTCGACGACATCGTGCTTGTCGCCCGAGACGAGCAGGGCCAGGTCGAGATTCGCCCCAAGCCGGGCAGGTTCTGCTACAAGGGGATCGACCCAGACCTCTTGCGCAAGGTCGGAAACGCGATCGGTGACGGGGAGGCGGTCGTGTTCGCGCAGGGGGCCGACGGTTATCGACGCCGTCGCCGCCCGTGTGCGCGAGGTC
>CAWJXR010000012.1:0-86242 GCA_963846895.1 uncultured Thermoleophilia bacterium
TCGCGGCATTTCCGGGCGAACTCCTCGAGGCCGTACTCCTCGATCTCGGGCTTCGAGTTCAGTCCGAGCTCGCGCTCGACGCCGACTTCGATCCAGAGCCCCTGGCAGTCGAAGCCGTTCTGGTAGCGCTGCTCGAAGCCGCGAAGCCCCTTGTAGCGCTGGAAGACGTCCTTCAGCGTCCGGCCCCATGCGGTGTGGACACCGAGTGCGGTCCGGTTCGCGGTCACCGGGCCGTCGACGAACGACCACCGCGGGCCACCGCGGTTGAGCTCGCGCAGCTGCTCGAACGTCCCTTCTCCGCTCCCAGACGTCGGGGGAGAGCGAGCTCGAGCGCCGGATGATCCGGTTTGTCGGCGAGCCTCGTGAACATGGATCGATCGTAGCTCGCTGCTCACCGGGAACATTTCCTCCGACCTGCGCGTTTGAGATCGTGTACGTCCCCTCTGAAAGGAACCGATGGCAACCAACGCAACGACCGATACGTTCGAGACCGAGGTCCTGGAACTCCGATGGCAAGGTCATCGTGGACTTCTGGGCCGAGTGGTGTGGCCCGTGCCACGCCGTCTCGCCGGTGCTGGAGCGCATCGCGGACGAGCACCAGGGTGAAGATCGTCAAGGTCAACATCGACGAGCAGCAGGATCTGGCAGTGCGCTACGGCGTCCAGTCGATCCCGTTGATGGTGCTGTTCGAGAACGGCGAGCCGCAGGCGTCAGTCGTCGGCGCGATGCCGAAGAGCGCGATCGAGCGTCAGCTCGGCCAGGACCGCGGCCGTCAGCTCGTAGAGCTGTCAGGCCGAAGCTTCGTCGCGGTCGCAGTCGAGATCCTCGAGGAAGGCGAGGTGCTTGGCCAGGTAGGCCTCGAGCACCTCGACCCCTCCTCCGGCCCACTGTTCGAACGATCCGTCGGCGAGGTCGTCCTCGATGCGGTGCAGAAGGCCGCGCGTTTCCATACCCGGATCATCGGCGGGGAACCGGGGGACACTCAGCCGTTCGGCCCATCTCGGACCTACCGAATCGCCCAGTCCCGCAACAGGCCCTCCTGGCTCGGAAATGCCATCTCGTCCGGGAAGCGCGTCGCCCCGAACCAGCGGAGCTCCGCGACATCGTCCGCGGCTGCCGGCTCGCCGATCGCGGTCACAAGCCAGGTGACCGAGAAGACGTGCTTTCCGTCGTACGGCTCGATGTCGATGCCGAGGAAATCGAGGGGCTCGATCTCGAGGCCCGTCTCTTCGAGGAACTCGCGCCGGAGGCCGTGCAACGGCTTCCTCGGTCTCCTCGAGGAACCCACCGGGCAGGTCCCAGTACCCCCTTTCGGGGCTCGATCGCGCGGCGCGCGAGGAGCACGCGGCCGTCGCGTTCGAGCAGCCCCTGGACGGCGAGGTTACGCGTTGGCCCAGTAGCGTTCGCCGCACGCCGGGCACGAGAGGTGGTCGCGCTCGACGGCGAGCGCGCCGCCGCAGCGAGGACAGAACCGCCAGCCGTCGAGGACACCCATGGGAGGCACATGATGGAGGAGCGCACGCGATGAAGGTCGTCCTCGTCCACTCGGCGCTCGGCGACTCGCGCCTCTGGCAGCGCCAGGTGACGGCGCTCGGCGACCACCACGACGTGATCGCGCCGGATCTGCCCGGCTGGGGAACCGAGCCGCTGCCCGAGCTGCCGTTCTCGTTCGTCGACCGCATTGCCGCCCATCTGCCGGCCGCGCTCGTCGGCAATTCGTTCGGCGGCGCGATCGCGCTGCGCACAGCCCTCGCAAACCCGGGCCGCGTCAACCGGCTCGTGCTCATCGACTCCGGCCTGCCCGCGTGGGACTGGACCGAGGAGATGCGCGACTACTTCTCGCGCGAGGAGACGGCGTTCGAGGCCGGTGACCTCGACGGCGCGACCGAGGTGAACCTGGAGTTCTGGGTCGCTCCCGAGCATCGCGACGAGGTGCGGCCGCAGCAGCGCCTTGCGCTCGAACTGCAGTCGGCGCACGAGGAGCCCGAGGTGCACTGGCCCGAGCTGGCCCCGCTCTCGTCGCTCGAGCTGCCCGTGCTGGTGATCCTCGGCGAGGACGACAAGGCCGACTTCCACAAGATCGCGCACCATCTGGCCGAGGAGATCCCCGGCGCCGAGCTCGTGACCGTGCCGGGGGCCGGACACCTGGTCGGGCTCGACCAGCCCGAGGCGCTGAACGAGCTGCTGCTCGAGTTCCTCGCCCGCTAGAGCTCCGCGAGCACCGCGTCGGACAGCCGCGGCCAGGCAGCGATCGCCCAGTCCCCGAACGGGCGGTCAGTGAGGACCCCGAGCGCGAGCCCGCCTCGGGATCGACCCAGAGGAACGTGCCGCTCCGCCGAAGTGGCCGAACGTCGCCGCCGAGTTGCGTGCGCCCGTCCAGTGCGGCGCCTTGCCGTCGCGCAGCTCGAGCCCGAGCCCCCAGTCGTTCGGCCTTTGCCGTCCGAACCCGGGGAGCACGCCCTCGAGTCCCGGGAACTGCACCGTGGTCGCCTCCGCGAGCGTCTCGCCGGCGATTCGGGCCGGCGCCTGCAGCTCGCTTGCGAGCGCCGCGAGCGCACCCACGGGGCCGCTCACCCCGGACCCGGCGGAGCCGGCGAACTGCAGCCCGGCGCCTGCCCACACGTGCTGGAAGTACGACGCGAACGACATCTCGGCCCGCTCCTCCAGCAGCGCGGCGGCGACCTCGAAGCCGTAGTTGGAGTAGATCCGCCTGCGGCCGGGCCTCGAGATCGGCGGGCCGGGCTCGAACGGCAGGCCGGAGGCGTGCGCGAGCAGGTGGCGGACCGTCGCGCCGAGTGGCCCGGCCGGCTCGTCCAGGTCGATCGTCCCCTCCTCCGCCGCCACGAGCATCGCAACCGCTGTCGCGAGCTTCGAGACGGAGGCCCAGGGAAAGACGAGCGTCTCGTCGCCGCGCACGGCCTCGACACGCCCGGTGACGACCGCGACGGCGCGCTCGCACGGCCACTCGTCGATCTGACGCAGCGCTTCCACAAAGCGCGACACTATCGGCGTGGATCGGCAACTCATCTCATCCGGCGCGGCGTTCGAGGAGCGCGTCGGGTACTCGCGCGCGGTTCGCGTCGGCAACCAGGTCTGGGTCGCGGGAACCGCGCCGATCATGCCGGACGACGCCGACCCGCCGACCGGCGCCTACGAGCAGGCGCAAGTGTGCCTCGGGATCATCGGGCAGGCGCTCGCCGAGGCAGGAGCGTCGCTGGACGACGTCGTGCGCACGCGCATCTACGTCACGGACCCGGCGCACATCATCGACGTCGGCCGGGCGCACGCCGAGGCGTTCGCGAAGGCTCGGCCGGCGGCGACCGGGGTCGTGGTCGGGCTGCTCGATCCGCGCTGGCTCGTGGAAATCGAAGCCGAAGCGGTGATACTCACCCCGTGAAGCAGATCTTTCCGTCCTCGATCACGGGCAAGGGCTCGGTCCGGCCCGGCGGCACGGAGGCAAGCGTGCTCGACCACGCGTTCGGCCGCAGCGACCCGTACACCCTCGGAGTCGAGGAGGAGTACCAACTGCTCGATCCCGAGACCTGGGATCTCGTCCAGCACATCGACTCGGTGCTCGCCGCCGTCGCCGACGGCGACCACCAGGACCAGATCCACGCCGAGCTGATGCAGTCGGTGCTCGAAGTGACGACACCCGTCTGCCGCACCCCGGCCGACATCCAGCGTTCGCTCGCGCAGCTGCGGAGCTACGTCGCGGAGATCGCGCGGTCCGAGGGATGCCGCTTCGGAAGCGCCGGCACGCATCCGTTCAGCCTCTTCGAGCGACAGCGCATCACCGCGCGCGATCGCTATCGCCAGCTCGTAGACCAGCTGCAATACGTCGCGCGGCGCGAGCTGATCTTCGGCATGCACATGCACGTCGCCGTCGACGACCCGGAGAAGGCGATCCAGGTCATGAACGGCCTGCTCCTGCACCTGCCCCAGATGCTCGCGCTGTCGGCGTCGTCGCCGTTCTGGCGGGGAGAGCCGACCGGCCTCTCGTCGAGCAGGCAGATGGTCTTCGCCGCGTTCCCGCGCTCAGGCCCGCCGCCGCGGTTCAAGGACTACGCCGACTACGCCGAGGTCGTCGGCCAGCTCGAGCGCACCGGCTGCATCGCCGACTACACGCACATCTGGTGGGACATCCGCCCGCACCCGCGCCTCGGAACGATCGAGATGCGCGTCTGCGACGCTGTCACGCGGCTCGAGGACGTCGTCGCCATCACCGCGTTCTTCCAGGCGCTCGTCAAGATGTACTGCGAGCAGTTCGAGGCCGGGCGTGAGATCCCGAGCTGGCACCGGATGCTGACGACGGAGAACAAGTGGCTGGCCGCCCGGTACGGCCTCGAGGCGCCGATCATGGATCTCGCGACCGGCCGCCGCAACCGCGTCTCGGTGGCACAACTGACCCGGCGGACGCTGCGCGATCTCGAGCCGCACGCACGGGAGCTCGGGTCGGAACGAGAGCTCGAAGGTGTGCGGGAGATCCTCGCGCGTGGCAACGGCGCCGACCGTCAGCTGCGCGTCTGGAACGCGAACCGGGACATCGTCGAGGTCGTCCGGGAGATCTCCCTCGCGACCGAAGCGGCAGTTCAGGAGAGCGTCCAGAGCCTCCCGTCCGGCGCGTAGCCGAGCGCGATCGCTTTGCCCGGATTGCGCTGGGCGACCGTGCGGGCGGCCAGGTCGACGACCGCGACCGTCTGGTTGTCGGCCAGCGCGATCCTCGTCCCGTCGGGTGAGAGCGCCGAGGCCGTGCCGGCGCCGAGCCTCCAGCTCGGCAGCGCGACGCGGAAGGCGCTCGTCACGGCGCGGCGCGCCACGTCGATCGCGACCACGCGGCCGTAGCCCGGGCTGATCCCCCAGAGCGTCCGCTGATCTCTCGAGAGCTGGAGCGTCCACGACGTGGCTGCTCCGTAGTCGCCGGTTCCCGGGAGATCGATGCAGCGCGCCTTGGCGGTCTTCAGGTCGAGCGCGTGGATCATCGCACCGCCGTTCTGGCCGATGTAGAGCGTGAACAGATAACGGCCGTCGGCCGACGGGAGCCGCGAGTACGGCGAGCCCCAGATGATCCCGGACTCGTGCGGATCCTTGAGCGGCGCAGCCTCCAACCGGCGAGAGCCGACGTGGGCGAGACGCACCTGGTAGCCGCCGCCCTTCAGATAGCGGATCAGGAACAGGTTGTCGCCCCGAAGCGCATCAAAGTCCCACGGGCGTCCGGCAACGGCGATGTCGCGCTGCTGCCCGTTCTGCGAGACGATCGTGAACGTCGTCCCGCCCGGGGCCAGGCGCCTGACGACCGCACTGCGCCCGTTCTGCGAGACGCCGGCGAGCGACCCGGCTTGTGCCAAGTTGGCACGAGCGACCTTCGTCCCAAGACTCGCGTCGTACCAGGTGAGCGTTCCGGCGCTCTGGTGGACGAGCAGGTTGCCTCCTGTGACCCCGGCAGGCAGCGTCCAACGCGCCTTGCCGGTCTGCAGGTCGACGACCGTCACGGGGGCATCGGCACGCGCACGGAATCCGAGCAGCGAGCCGTCGGCGAGGGAGAACTGGCTCGCTGCGCAGTTGAGCGGCGAGCACGCGGCGGCGGCAGCTGCGCTCGGAAGCAGCGACGCCGCGGCAACGAGGATGAGCACAAGACGCTTCATGTCTCTCCTACGGGTGCGGGACCCACCGAGGTCCCCGAATCGTATGGACCTCGTGGGCGACGTGCGTCGTAGATTGGCCGGGTGGCGGAGCGCGCCTGGATCAGGGGTGCCCAGCAGGGGTCTGTCACCGACCTCGAGCGACTCTTCCGCGAGCACTGGCCGCGCGCATTCCGGGCTGCACGCCTCATCACCGGCGATGCCGCAGCGGCGGAGGACATCGCCCAGGAGTCGTTCCTGGCCGCCGTGCGCAACCTGGATCGCTTCGACCGCCGCCGGCCGTTCGGCCCTTGGCTGCACCGGATCGTCGTCAATCGCGCGATCGACTGGACACGTGCCCGCAAGCTGCGCCGCGAGGTCGAGCTCGGCGATTACGTGCCTGCTCCACCCGCTTCGGACGTCGACGGAGACGCGCTCGCCCGCATCGACGACCTCGGCCCCGAACAGCGTGCCGTGGTCGTCCTGCGCTACGTGCTCGAGTACACGCCCGGGGAGATTGCGGAGATCCTCGACCTGCCGCGGGGAACCGTGAACTCGCGGTTGCGGCGTGGGCTCGACCGCATGAAGGAAGGCGCATGAACGACCCCGAAGCGCGCGCCTGGGAGATCGTGCGCCGGGCGTTCGAGGAGCGCACCCCGGCCCCGCGCCGCCGGAGCCGCGCGCGGCTGCTCGTCGCGGCTGTCGCCGCGCTCGCCGTGGTCGCGGTCGCCGCCGTCCTCTCGCCGCCGGGTCGCGCCGTCCTCGATCGCGTCCGCGAAGCGGTCGGTGTGCGCCGGGCCGAGCCGGCGCTCTTCTCCCTGCCGGCACAGGGACGCCTGCTCGTCGTCTCGTCGGAAGGCGGCGGCGTCTGGTTGGCTGACGCGAAAGGCTACAAACGCAAGCTCGGCGCGTACACCGATGCCGAATGGTCGCCGCACGGTCAGTACGTCATCGCCACGACGCCGAACCATCTCACGGCCTTGGACGTCGAGCACGGCATCCACTGGACGCTCGCGCGCCGCGATCCGGTCTGGCCGCGCTGGGAAGGAACGACGACAGACACCCGGATCGCCTACCTCGCGCGGAGCGGCCTGCGAATCGTCGCCGGCGACGGCACGGGCGACCATCTACTCGACCGCTACGCCGCCGCGGTGCCGCCGGCCTGGGATCCGGCCCGGACGCACACCGTTGCGTACTACTCGGGCGGCGCGATCGTCCTGCGGAACGCCGACACCGGCCGACTCGTGTGGCGCACTCCGATCGACGTCACGCCTTCCGCGTTGGGGTGGTCGGATGACGGCAGGTTCCTGGCCGTCACCTCGTCACCGCGAAGTCTTGTGCTCGACGGCTCCGGACATATCCGCCGCAGCATCTCAATGCTGAACGCGGAGCTGCTGCAAACCGTGTTCAAGCCCGGCACGCACGAGCTCGCGGTCTCCATCCGGCTGCCAGGCCGCAGCGAGGCACGGCTCGTCGACGTCGACCACCCCGGCAGGGCGCGGCTGCTGTTCGCAGGGCCGGGCGCCTTCGGCGACGTCGTGTGGTCGCCGAATGGACGCTGGCTGCTCCTCGACTGGCCGAGTGCCGACCAGTGGCTCTTCGTCTCCGGCTCCCACGTCCGAGCCGTTTCGAACATCGAGCAGGAGTTTCCGCGCCCCGACAGGCTCGGCCCGATGCTTCAGATCGCAGGACGGTGGTGCTGCGGTTAGATTCGTGGTGTGCTCAGGGTCGGCGACCGCGCACCCAATGCAAGAGTCTTCCTCGGCCCGAACGAGCCGATGACCGTCCTCGAGCTGGTCGAGGACGGGCCGAAGCTTCTCGTCTTCTACCTCTTCGACTGGTCGTCGACCTGAACGAACGAGCTCGAGCTCCTGCGTGACAGGAGAGCGGAGTTCGAGGCGCTCGGCGTGCAGCCGATCGGCATCTCACGCGACTCGCCGTGGACTCACATCGCCTGGACCCAGGCGCTCGACCTCAACTTCGGGCTCCTTTCGGACTTCAACGGCGACGCCGTCGCGACGTTCGGCATCGGCCAGGAGTTTCGAGGCTTCAGGAACGTCGCTCGACGATGCGTGTTCCTCGTCGACGCGGAGAGCGTCGTCCGCGAAGCGTGGTGCTTCGAGAACAGCGACGTGCCCGACGTCGACGAGCTCCTGGCGGCGTGTCGCAGGCTCGGTAGTCCGGATTGACCTTGTATTCGAGTCGCCGATCTGACTGAATCGAGCGATGGACACTTCCGCTTCTCCCCCCGTCGCCTCGACGCGCGCGTCACTTCAACTGAGCCTGCTGCTGGTCGGAGTCGTCGCCGTCGTCGTCGCGATCTTCGCTGCCTCGTCGATCTACGACGCGTGGTATGCCCTCTTTAAGACCGTGCACGTCACCTTCGCACTGATCTGGATCGGCGGTGGTTTCCTGCTCACACTGCTCGGGATCATTGCAGAGCAGAAGAACGACCCGGTCGAGATCGCCACTGTCGCGCGTCAAGCTGCGATGGTCGGAGAGAAGCTCTTCGCGCCGGCCGGGCTGATCGTGTTCCTGATGGGCGTCGCGATGATGATCAACTCGGACGGGGATTGGGGGCAGTTCTGGATCATCGCCGGCCTGATCGGCTACGCCATCACCTTCCTGCTCGGCATCCTGGTGCTCTCCCCTCTTGCGAAGAAGACCGCGGCCTCCGCAGAGGCGAAGGGCCCGGCGCACCCGGAGACCATGGCGCTCGTCAAGCGGATCATGCTGATCGTCCGCTTCGACATCGCGATGCTCCTCCTCGTCGTCGCCGACATGGTCACGAAGCCGTTCAGCTAGTCGCTCCTGCCGAAGGTCAAGCAGACGATCCGAGAGCTCGACCGCGGGCTGATCGCCGACCGCTGAGGTCAGACGCCGTTCTGGCCCACGGTTCTCACGTTGTCCGCGCGAACGAGACGCTGACGCGCTTCACCTGGACACTCGGCTCCGAGCAGATCGGGCTGGCGGACGGAGACAGATAGCTGGTTCCTTCGCCGCCGCTGTGCGGGCGGGAGCAGGGATCTGATCCCTGCTCCCGCAAGGTGCCTAGCCGCAGGTGTTGGCGCCGCCCGCGGTGTTCGGCGTGGCGGCTGTGGCCGCGGGGCTGTTGTCCGCGCACGTCGCGTTGCGGGCGACGGCGTTCCCCGACACTTCGAGCGTTCCGGCGGCGGCCGCCGTGTTGCGGCTGAACACGAGATCGCGCCCGACCCGGTTGAACCCCACCTGGATCGACGAAGGCCCGAAGAATCCAGACGCGGCCGAGTCGCCCGTCAGCACGAGGTCGCGCCCCACCATGTTCGGCTCCTCCCCGTTCTGCCGGCAGAACGCGCCGAGCCCGATGCCGAGGTCGACTGTGCGGTCGGTGATCCGAAGGTCACGGTCGACCGTGAGGTTGCAGATCCCGTCGAACACGAATGGGAGATCGGGGGAGCCCACGATCGTGAAGTCATGACCGACGTTGACCGGTCCCCCCGGCGTGTCCGGCGAGTTGTGCCCGGTCTGGATCGTCTGCGGCTTCGCCGCGTAGAGGTCGTGCCCGATCGCGACGCTCTCTAGATGCAGCCCGCCGCCCGATCCCGTCAGCCGCACGTCGTGCCCGACCGTCGAGCTCAGGATGTCGGCACCGGACTGCTCGCCCTGGCCGACGAAGTCGCGGCCGATCGACGAGTCCGTGATGCCGGCGCCCGAATCGGTCCCACGGGCGAGGACATCACGACCGATGGTCGATTGCGAGATGTCGGCCCCTGCCTCCTCGCCGAAGGCAACGTCTCGGCCGATGCTCGTCTGCGACACCTCCGCGCCGGCGCCGTCCTGCACGATCAGGTCGCGGGTGATCGTCGCACCGGTCACCGTGCAGAGAGTTCCCGCCGGCACCACCAGGTCGCGGGCGGTGCCCGTGAACGTGGACGTGTCGGACGGGCAGACGGCATCCGGCGGTCCAGCCGCCGAGCCCGCGAGCGGCACGAGCAGGCAGGCGGCGAGGACGGCGAGCGACGCGCCCACCGCGTGCGTTGTCTTGCTCATCTCTCCCTCCTTTGTGGAGTCGAGAGGCGATGCTCCGTCGGACCGCTACCGATCCGCTACCGACCGGCTACGGTCCGCGCGCGTGCTCGAGTTCCGCGTGCTGGGACCCCTCGAGGCGGTCGGGGACGACGGCCCGGTTCGCCTCGGTGGGCCGCGGCAGCGAGCGACGCTTGCGATCCTGCTCCTGAGCGCGAACCGCGTCGTACCGGTCGAGCGGCTCGCCGACGAGCTCTACGCCGGACGGCCGCCCGTCTCGGCCGTGACGCAGGTGCAGCGTCACATCTCGGAGCTGCGGCGTGCGCTCGGCTCGGCCGAGGCGATCGAGACACGCCCGCCCGGCTATTTGCTCCGACTTGCCGACGGAGCGCTCGACCTCGCGCGCTTCGAACGGCTGACGGACCAGGCCGAGCGCTTGACCGGAGAGGACGATGCGGCCGCAGCGGCGCTGCTTCGCGAGGCGCTCGACCTCTGGCGCGGCCCGCCGCTCGCCGACCTCGCGTACCAGTCATTCGCACGCGCCGCCGTCGAGCGCCTCGATGAGCTCCGCCTCGCCGCCTTCGAGGCACGCGTAGACACCGACCTCGCGCTCGGACGCCACGCCGCCCTCGTGCCCGAGGTCGAGGCGCTCGTCGCCGAGCAACCGCTGCGTGAGCGGCTACGCGGGCAGCTGATGCTAGCGCTCTACCGCTCGGGCCGCCAGGCCGACGCGCTCGAGGTCTACCGCGTGACGCGGAAGCTGCTCGTCGAGAGCTTCGGGCTCGAGCCCTCGGCGCCGCTGCAAGCACTCGAGCGCGCGATCCTGACGCACGACCGCTCGCTCGAGCTAGGGCCGGCGCCCGCGCCAGCCCGGACGCGCACGGTCCTCGTGGCGCCGTCGCGCGACGACTCCGCGGCGGCGCTCATGGGGCTGGCGGCGCACGTCCCCGCCACGCTCGTCGTCGCACGGCTCGTCGCCGCCGAGAGCATGCTGTCGGCGGCGTCAGAGGTGGTCGCGACATTTCGACCGCAGGCGCGGACTGCCGCCTTCACGAGCGCCGACCCCGTCGCCGACCTCGCCCGGCTCGCGGCAGCGAACGACGCCAACCTCGTGCTTGTCGACGCACCCGCGGACGTCGATGCGCCGGTGCTCCCGCCGTGGCTTGCCGAGCTGTTCGAGCGCTCGCCGGCACACGTGGCCGCGCTCGTGGGCGGGCCGGTCGACCTGACGCGCGGCATCCACGTGCCGTTCGGCGGCGGTGAGCACGACTGGGCGGCGCTCGAACTGGCTGCATCGCTCGCGTCCTCGGCGCCTTGCCCGCTGCAGCTCGTCGGGACGCGAGCGGACCCGAGCTCCGGACGCCGGGACGCGAGCCGGCTGCTCGCCGACGCGTCACTTGCGGTTCAACGCGTTGTCGACATCGACGCGGCGCCCCTTCTCGCCGATCCGGACGGGCTGGTCGACGCCGTCGCCGATGCGGGACTGGTCGCTGTCGGCATCTCACCGCGCTGGCGCGACGAGGGCATCGGCGCGACCCGGCGGGCGCTCGTCCACGCCGCCCGGCCGGCGGTGCTGCTCGTCCACCGTGGCCCGCGCCCCGGCGTGCTCGCGCCAAGCAAGAGCGGCACACGGTTCACCTGGACGCTCGCCTGATGTCAGCGCGGCGAGCTCAGAGCTGGTTGCAGTCCGGCTCGTGCATCGCCGTGAAGGTCGCCCAGCCGCGCGGGATCCCGCGGTAGATCGCGACCGAGGTGACGCGGGTGGACGGGTGAGGCGGCGCGCCGTTCGCGCTGAACACGAGGTGCCCGACGGTGTAGGCGTAGACCTTCCCGCCGATCGTGTTGTTCGGGGAGGGCTCGAGTGCGTTGCCGTACGCGCTCTTGAGCTCGGCGATCGTCGAGCACGGCCCGACGCCGGCCGAAGTTCGGAAGCTCTTCTGCCACGTCGTGACCTCGATCGCCCGTGCTCCGCGCCGCGGGAAGTAGACCGACTCGCGGCGGTCGACATAGGAGAGGTACCGGTAGTTCGGCCCGTCGAAGGTGCCGGTCGACCAGCCGACGCCGAAGAGGCTCTTGTAGTCCGACTCGCGCAAACCGAGCGCTGCGCCGCCGATCGACGTCGGCGTGATCTGCGGCGGGGTGGTCGGGCCGCCGCGAGTCGCGAGCACGGTCGCCACGGCTGCGGCCGCGGCTGCGGCTGCGAGCGCGACCGCGGTGCCGATCAGCACGCCGCGACGGCGCCTCTGCCTCCGCGCCGCCCCCGGCACGCCGGCCTCGCCGCGGAGCGCCCCGAGCGCGGCACGACCAAGGCCCCCCGCCGAGACGTAGCGATCGTCGGGCGACTTCGCGAGCGCCGTCTCGACCACCTCGTCGAAGCCCGGCGGCAGCCCGGGCCGGACGTCGCTCGCGCGCGGCGGCGGCTCGTTCAGATGCGCGAACACGACGGCGAGTTCGGAATCCCGCTCGAACGGCCGCTCGCCCGTCAGGCACTCGAACAGCACGCAGCCGAGCCCGTAGACGTCGGCCTGCGCGTCGACCTGCTCGCCGCGGATCTGCTCGGGTGCGACGTAGTCCACCGTTCCGACGAAGCCGCGGTCGCCGGTCAGGCTTCCGACGGACGAGACGTGCCGGGCGATGCCGAAGTCGCACACGTAGGCTCGCTCGCCGTCCACGAGCACGTTCCCGGGCTTCACGTCACGATGGACGAGCCCGGCCGCATGCGCGGCGTCGAGCGCGTCGCCGGCCTGCCGGACAAGCCGCACGGCACGCTCCGGGTCGAGCGCGCCCTCGAGCCTCAGCAGCTCGCGCAGGTCGACGCCCTCGATGTACGCCATCGCGAGATACAGGACGCCGCCGTCTTCGCCGGCCGCGATCGTCCGCACCACGTGCGGATGGACGAGTGTGGCAGCCAGCCGCGACTCGCGCAGGAACCGGCGGCGGAAGCGCTCATCGTGCGCAAGCTCGGGAGAGAGCAGCTTGAGCGCGACGCGCCGCCCCTCGCCGTCCTCGGCCAGGTAGACCTCGCCCATCGCGCCGTGCCCGATCGGCTCTCCGACGCGGAAGCCGCCGACGGTGGTGCCGGTCCCACTGTCCGGGCTCATCCCGGATCACCCTTCCAGAGGCGCCCAGATATCTCAAGACCGGGCCACGCCGGCAATCGGGACAGGCGTTCGGGGTCGGCCTCTACATCCCCATCGCGTGATAGCCGGAATCGACGTAGAGCGTCGTCCCGGTCACGTTCCGCGCGGCGTCACTGAGCAGGTACGACGCCGCGCCCGCGACGTCTTCGGCTTCGATATGGCGATGCAGCGGCGAGCGTTCCTCGACGATCGACTCCATCGTCGGGAACCCCGCGATCGATCTCGCGGCGAGCGTTCGCACCGGCCCCGCCGAGACGGCGTTCACTCTGATGTTCTTCTGACCCAGATCCCACGCGAGATACCGCACCGACGCATCGAGTGTCGCCTTCGCGACGCCCATGACGTTGTAGTGCGGCACCGCCCGCTCGCCGCCGAGGTACGTCATCGTGACGATCGAGCCGCCGCCCGCAGACTCCATCAGCGGCTCCGCCGCTCGCGCAGTCGCGACGAGCGAATAGGCGCTCACGTCGACGGCCAGCCAGAAGCGCTCCCGCGGCGTGTCGGTGAACCGGCCTTCGAGATCCTCGGCCGCGGCGAAGGCGACCGAGTGGACGAGAATGTCGAGCTTGCCATCGAATGCATCGCCGACCTCCGCGAACACGCGTGCGACAGCATCGTCGTCGCGCACGTCCAACTCGGTCACGAGCGGGCTCGCGACCGTCCCGGCGAGGTCGCGCACGCCCTTCTCGATTCGCTCGCCCTGGAACGTGAAGGCGCACCGGGCGCCGCCGTCCGCCAGGCGCTTCGCGATCGCCCACGCGATCGACCGCTTGTTCGCGACCCCGAGAACGAGCGCGTTCTTTCCCTCGAACATGACGGCCGACTCTAGATGACGCAAGTGGCCGTCGTGACCGGAGCAAGCTCCGGCATCGGCGCGGCGCTCGTCGACCGGCTGCGCGCCGACGGCTGGTACGTGGTCGGCCTGTCGCGACGCCCGTCGGCCGCGGACGAGCATGAAGCGTGCGACGTCGGCGACCGCGGCTCGGTGCTGGCGGCGGCCGACCGAGTTCTCGGACGTCACCCTCGCCTCGACCTGCTCGTCTGCAACGCAGGCGTCTCCGGTCGCACGAACTACCTCGACGGCGATGTCGAGGCGATCGAGCGCGTCATCCGGGTCAACTACCTGGGCTCGGTCTGGACTGTGCTTGCGTTTCTCCCCGGTCTCGGGCGTGGGTCGCACATCGTCAACGTCGTCTCCGTCGCCGGCACGGTCGCCGGCGGCCCCTACTCGGCGTCGAAGCACGCGCAGCTCGCGTTCTCCCGGTCACTCGCGCGCGAGCTTGCGCCTCGTGGTATCTCCGTCAACACCGTCAACCCAGGGCTCGTCGAAACCGAAGGGTTCCCACAGCGCACGCGACTCAGGAAGCTCGATCGCCTCGTGGTCGACCCGCCGTTCGTCGCGAAGCGAATCGTCGACGCGGTTGCCCATGACCGCCGGGAGATCTTCGTGCCGCGCTGGTATCGCCCGTTCGCGTGGGGACAGGCCCTCGCTCCGGGGCTCGTCGCAGGTTTGCGCAGCCCCAAAACGCTCAAAACCCCCGCAAAGCTCCTAAAGTCCGACTGATGGCCCAGAACCGGAGCGAGCGGTGACAGCGCCCCTCAGCAGCCCGCCGGCGGCAGGGCGCGCGAACGGCTCGCCGCGGTGGGCGCTCGCGCGCCGCACGCTGAAGCCCGCATACGCGCTCTACTATCGCGCGCTCTATTCGAGGGAGTTCCCCGGCAAGGAGATGCTGGCCGGGCTGGTGCTCGGCGCTCGAGACGCGCATCGCCAGGGGCGACACGCCGACGGACAAGGACGTCTGGGAGGAGAAATATCGGGCGGGCGACTGGGCGTTCATGCACGACCTCCACCAGGTGCCTCGGTACGCGGCGATCGCGTCGCTCGCTCACCGCCTGCGCCCGGGAGGCGCGATCCTCGACGTCGGCTGCGGAGAAGGTGTTCTGCAGGATCACCTGCGACCGCTCGGGTACAGCCGCTATCTCGGCGTCGACGTCGCCGAGACCGCCGTCGCGCAGGCCGCTGCTGCAGGCAGGGTCGACGACAAGTCGTCTTTCGTCGCCGCCGACGCCGAGCACTACTCGCCGGACGAGCTCTTCGACGTCGATCGTCTTCAACGAGTGCGTCCACTACTTCCGGGACGCACGGACGAGCGTCGCCGGCTACGAGAGGTTCCTGGCGCCGGGCGGAGTGTTCGTCATCTCCACCTTCCGGACGCCTCGCGGCGACGCGATCATGCGCGACGTCCTGAAGCAGTACGACGTGCTCGAGGAACTGGCGATCAGCCATCGGAACGGCACGTCGACGCTGTGCGTGCTCGTCCCTACGCGTTGACCACGATGCGCCGGGCACGAGGCGGTGACGAGTCGATCCGCGCCGCGAGCTCGTAGGTGATCGTGCCCGCGACCCGCGCGTGCGTCTCGAGCGGCACGCCGGGCCCGACGAGCGTGACGGGCGTCCCGACGGCGCGCTCGCCGTCGAGCAGGACGGCCGTCGCGTCCATCGAGACCGCACCGACGACCCGGCACCGCTCGCCGTCGACCAGTACCTCGGTTCCCGTCAGATCACGGCGGAACCCGTCGGCGTACCCCACCGGGACGATCCCGATCCAGCCCTGCTCGGCTGCGACGAACAGCCGCCCATAGCCGGTCGAGCTCCCCGCCGGGAGACGGCGCACAGCCGCAAGCTCGGACCGCCAGGAGAGCACGGGTACGAGCCCGTCGTCAGCGGCGTCGCCCCCGAACGGTGAGAGCCCGTAGAGCGCGATCCCGCAACGGGCTGCGTCGAACCGCGACTCGGGCAGGCGGAGCGCTGCCGCACTGTTCGCCGCGTGCCGCGTCAGCTCCGGCCAGGCTGCCGTCGCGGCTCGAAACCACTCGAGCTGCTCGCGCGCGAACCGTGGATCGCTCTCGGCGGTCGCCAGATGCGTCATCAGACCGACAACGTTCCGAGTGGGCGCCGGCGGCTCCGAGAACCCCCAGCGGCCCATGCCGGAGTCGAGCTTCAGATGGACGTCGACCCCCTCGGGGATCTCGCCGCCGGACACGACGAGCTCGAGCTTCGCCGCGCGCGCGGCGTCGAGCTCCCCGGGCCAGAGCGGGCCCATCACGACCAGCCGGGCAGCCGGGAGCGCAGCGCGCAGCAGGAGGGCCTCGGGGACGTTTGCCACGCACAGCGCAGTGGCTCCGGCGTCGAGCGCCGCGCGCGCGCAGTCCTGCGCCCCGTGCCCGTACGCGTCGGCCTTGACCACTGCCCACAACTCCGCGCCGTCGAGCGTCCGCAGCAGGGTCTCGGCGTTCTGCCGCAGCGCGGCCAGATCGATGGTGATCTCGCTACGCATCAGGCAAGCGGAGCGCGCTGCAGACCATGACCGGCGAGCGCCCGGCGAAGCTCCGGCAGCAGGTCCGACGCGACGAGGCCGGTCTGCGGCTCGGCGAGCTCGGCGGCGACACCGTGCGCGACCGCAGCCGCGGCCGCTGCCCGCTGCGCCTCGAGCCCCTTGGCGAGAAACGCGGCCACGACGCCGGTCAACACGTCTCCGGTGCCGGCGGTCGCAAGCGCCGGCGTGCCGTAGGTCGCCACGAGCACACCGCTTCGCGGTGCCGCGACGAGCGTGTCTGCACCCTTGAGGAGCACAACCGCTCCGAAGCGCGAGGCGGCGCGGCGGACCGCGTCGAGCCGGTGAGCGTCGACCGCGCGTGCATCCGTCCCGAGCAGCCGTGCGAGCTCGCCTGCATGAGGCGTCAGCACGGTCGGCGCGGCCCGGGAGAACGGCTCGAGACCCCAGAGCGCGTCGGCGTCGAGCACCATCGGCAGCGAGAGCCGCTCGAGGAGGATCCGGACGAGCTCGACCGTCCCGTCGCTGCGTCCCAGCCCCGGGCCGACGGCGACTGCATCGGCCTTCTCGGCCGCTGCGACAATCGCGTCCGCGGCACGAGGCCCGACGCGCCCCGATGCATCCTCGTGCAGCGGAACCTTCACAGCCTCGACGACGCTCGACTCGAGCACGGGCAGCGAGGACTCCGGCGCGGCCAGGATGACGTACCCCGCGTCGGCCCGGAAGGCCGCGCGCGCGGCGAGAATCGGCGCGCCGGTCAGTCCGCGTGAGCCGCCGACGATGAGCACGGAGCCGGCGGTGTACTTCGTCGACTGTGCGTGCTTCTTCGGCACGTCGAGCAGGACGGAGGCGGGCACGAGCGCGTGCTCGTGCTCGCGCGGCCGCAGCCCGAGCGGTGCGACGCTGACCGCGCCCGCATGACGTGCGCCGGGGCCGACGGCCAGCCCGACCTTCGCTGCGCCGAACGTCACCGTCGCCGTTGCGTGCACTGCCGCGCCCGCGACCTCGCCCGTCGAGGCGTTGACGCCCGACGGGACGTCGATCGCGACGACGGGGCGCTGTGCCGCGTTGATCAGCTCGATCATCCGTGCTGCGTCCTCCCTCGGCGCACCGTCGAGGCCGATTCCGAGCAGCGCGTCGACGATCACGTCCGGCGCGCCGAGATCGCCGAGCTCCTCGACGACCGTCACCTCCCGGCCCGCTTCGCGCAGGACTTGCGCGCAGATCCGGCCGTCGCCCCCGTTCTTCCCCTTGCCGCAGACGACCGTGACACGCCCGGGGTACGAGCGGAGCACGAGCTCTGCAACCGTGGTGCCGGCGCGTGTCATGAGCTCGTCGAGCGAGCCGGGGTAGGCCTCCTCGGCCCGGCGGGTCTCCTCGGCGGTGAGGAGCGGGAAGCAGCCTCATTCGTCTTCGACGACCGCCACGGCCGCGGCCAGCTCGCGCGAATGGGTCATCGACAGCTCGATCTGGCCGGCGTTGACTTTCTCCGCCCAGGCGGCCGTGCGCCCGGAGAGGTGCACCCCCGGCTTCGGGCGTCCCCGGATCTCGATCTCGCGCCATGTGAAGTAGACGCCCGAGCCGAGCGCCTTTCCGACCGCCTCCTTGGCGGCGAAACGCCCCGCGTAGTGCTGCGGTGGATTCGGCTTCGAGTCGCAGTACGCACGCTCGGCCTCCGTGAAGCAGCGGCGCTTGAAGCTCTCGCCGTGACGATCGAGCGCTCGACGGATGCGCTCGATCTCGATCAGGTCGACGCCGACCCGGAGCGCCATCAGGGGTTCCGCTCGAGCCAGTCGGGCAGCTGTGCGAGCGAGGAGACGATGCCGTCCGGCTGGATCCGCGACCGCTCGACGTCGTCGGGCGCGGAACTTGCCTGTGCGGACGAGCACGGTACGCAGCCCGTGATTGCTCGCGCCGAGGATGTCTCCCTCGATGTCGTCGCCGACCATCCAGGTCAGCCCGGGCTCGGCGTCGAGCGCCGCGAGCGCAGCGGCGAAGTACGCCGAGCTCGGCTTCCCGAGCACCGTCGCCTCGGTATCGGCGGCGTACTCGAGCCCCGCGACGAACGCGCCGGCGTCAAGGCGTGCACCGTCCGCGGTCTGCCACCAGCGGTTCTTGTGCAGGCAGTAGAGCTCTGCCCCTGCCTCGAGCTCGTGAAATGCGCGGTTCAGGTTGAGGTACGAGAACACCCGTCCCGGTCTCCTCCCCCTCGTCGGCGCCGCCGAGGAGGACCGCGTCGACATTCATCCCGACGAGCTGGAGCCCGTCGAGGTCGTCGCGCAGACCCGGCATCGTCAGTGCCAGCACCCGCTTGCCCTGGAGGACCTGCGCCGCGACTCCTCCGGTCGTCTGCAGCTCGTCGTCGTCGAGCTCGACCCCCAGCGACCGCAGCTGCTCCGCCAGCTGTGCCCGCGACCGGGTGGTCGAGTTCGTGACGAAGCGAAGACGGTGGCCGGCGTCGCGGAGGCGCTTGACGGCGACTGCCGCTCCCGCGATCGGGGTCCCCGAAACGTGCAGGACGCCATCCACGTCGAGGAGAATGGCAGCCATGGACAGCGAGTCTATTCGCTCCGAAGTTGCGTTCCGCTTCTCCCGTTCGAGCGGTCCCGGCGGCCAGCACGCGCAGAAGACCTCGACCCGGGTCGAGGCCCTCTTCGACGTGGAAGGTTCGAGTGGGTTGACGCCCGCCGAACGTGAGCGAGTCCTCCGGCTTCTCGGCCCCGTCGTGCGGGCGATCGCCCAGGACGAGCGGTCGCAGCTGCGGAACCGTGAGTTGGCAACCGACCGAATCCTCGCGCAGCTGCGGGAGGCGACGGCGGTGCCGCGGACGCGCCGCCCGACGAGGCCCTCGGCGGCCGCGAACGAACGCCGGCTCGACGAGAAAAGGAGGCGCTCTCAGACGAAGCGCCGGCGCCGCGAAACCGAGTGAGGCGACTTACAACGCCTGCGCGAACGCGCGTGACCGGGCGAGCCGCTCCTCGACGAGCAGGCCGACCACGTACTGCAACAGCTTCCACGTGATGTCAGGGTTCGCCTTGGCGACGCGCCTGAAATCCCAGAAGGTGATCTCGAGACAGGTCAGCGGCGTGATCGCCCTGACCGTCGCGGTGCGCAGGCCCTCGCTGATCAGGGCGAGCTCGCCGAAGTGGTCGCCCGTGCCGAGCGTTGCCACCTCGCGGTCG
The DNA here is from genome assembly GCA_963846895.1 of uncultured Thermoleophilia bacterium. Lineage (GTDB taxonomy): Bacteria > Actinomycetota > Thermoleophilia > Gaiellales > Gaiellaceae > PALSA-600. The sequence continues at coordinate 19,281 of CAWJXR010000012.1, forward strand.
TCGATCTCGACGGCTGCGACGCCGTCGGTGATCACGAAGAACCCGACCCCGCTCATCTCGTCCTGGCGAACGATTGGGATGCCCTCCTTGAAGCGCCGCTCGCGGAAGTCGGCGGCGAGGCGCTTCAGTTGGCGCTGATTGAGCTCGGCGAAGAGCGGTACACGTCGCAGCACATCGACCGGAGCAGCCACGCGCCGATCCTATCTCTCCGGCGGCGGCGAGGTCAGCGCGAGCGAATCAGTCGCTCGACGGCGGCTGTCACCTCCGCAGCCTTCTCGTCGCCGCCCTCGCGCACACAGTGCTGGATGTGATCCTCGAGCACCTTCAGCGCGACGCCGTCGAGCGCTGCCCGGACCGCGGAGATCTGGGTGAGGATGTCGACGCAGTACCGCTCGTCGTCGACCATCTGCTGCAGGCCGCGCACCTGGCCCTCTGCGCGCTTCAGCCGGCGGACGAGCACGTCCTTCTGCTTGGTCCGAACGTAGCCGTGTGTCATGTGTAGGCCTCCGGGTCGGCGTCGAATGTGTGCTTGCAATGTGAGCCGCAGAAGTGGAACGTCCGGCCGCCGTGCACGGAGGTCTGATCGCTCGTGTGGCGGTCGACGGTCATCCCGCAGACGGGATCCTTGGCGCCGCGGCGCACCGTCAACGCGATCAGCGCGACGAACACCACCGTGAAGACGATGTCGAGGACCGTGGTGTAGTTCCAGGCGATCGGCCGCTCCGAGATCGAGGCGAGCGACGGCCGCTGCGTCGGCACGAGCCCGAGCGCCGAGAACACCCCGTCGACGAAGAGCGCAGCAATGACCATCGCCCCGAACATCACGGCGACGAGCTCCGCCGCGAACCGACCGCCGTAGTACTTCCGGTACGCGAGCACGATCGGGATGATGATCAGGTCGGCGAAGATGAAGGCGATCACGCCCGCAAACGAGATTCCGCCGCTCCACAGGACCGCTGCGAGCGGGATGTTCCCGATCGAGCAGACGAAGGCGAGCGCCGCGACGATCGGACCGACGACGACGTTCTCGGCGAGCCTGAGCGGAGCCGGTGCGTCGGTGAGGAACAGCCCGTTGAAGAAGCCCTTCGGGAGTGTCGACACGTAGCCGGCGATCAGGAACCCGGCGGTGATCTCCTTCCAGAGCATCTCCCAGTCGCCGCGGAAGTTGTGGGCGACATCGGACCACGCCTGCAGCGAGCCGAGTCGCCGCCGCCACGACATTCCCTCCGTCTCGGCGGAATGATGGGCGTGACCCGTGTCGGCCGCGACTGCATGCTCGCGGATGCGTTCCTCACGATCGCGGGCGACGAGCAGCGACAGCGTCGGCCACAAGATCAGGATCAGCACGAGGCCCCCCACGAACTCCGCGAGCGTGAACTGCCAGCCGAGGAGGACCCACAGGACAAGCCCGAGCTCGAAGACGAGATTCGTCGAAGCAAACTGGAACGTCATCGCCGAGACGAGGCTCGCGCCCTTCTGGAACAGCGACTTCGCGATCGCGATCGCGGCGTACGAGCAGGACGAGGACGCAGCGCCGAGGGCGGTCGCGAGCGAGACCTCCCGCAGCTTGCGGCCGCCGAGGGCCTGCTGCAGACGCGCTCGAGGAACCCAGGCCTGGACGATGCCGGAGAGTGCGAACCCGAGGACGAGCGCCCACCACACCTCCCAGAACATCTGGAAGGCGTGGACCAGGCCATCGACGATCCACATACCCCCTTAGGGTATATGGATCGCTACGACCAGTTCGGGCGGTGAGCCCCGGTCTCGACCGGCCGCGAGTCGGCGCCGGCGAAGGCGGCGAGCACGCAGACCACGACGAGCGCGATCAGGACTAGCAAAGCGGTCATGTCTGGAGAGTGCCTGCGCAGGGACTATCAGCACAAATGGAGATAGTACTATTGTCCATCATGGAATCTGATAGTTGGGCTCGGGGTCGAACTGCGCCACTTCGCCGCGCTGCAGGCGCTCGCGGACGAGGGCTCGTTCGGCCGGGCGGCCGTCCGTCTCGGCTACACCCAGTCGGCGGTCAGCCAGCAGATCGCGACCCTCGAGCGCATCGTCGGGGAACGCCTGGTCGAGCGCCCTGGGGGCCCGAGGCCGATCTCGCTGACCGAGGCCGGCGCGCTGCTGCTCCGCCACGCCCAGTCGATCGTCGCGCGCATGCAGGCCGCACACGCTGACCTGAACGCGCTCCGCGCGGGCGAGGTGGGAACGCTCAGCGTCGGCACGTTCCAGTCCGCGGGCGCCCGCCTCCTGCCCGAGATCATGCGCCGTTACCGCGACCGCTGGCCGAACGTCGAGATCAGGCTCGACGAACTCGAGGACGACGAGATCGCCGTGGCGGTCGAGCGGGGAGAGGTCGACGTCGGATTCGTGCTCCTGCCGGTTGGCGACGCGCCGCTCGAGACGACCGAGCTGCTGCGGGATCCGCACGTGTTGATCGTCGCCGCGGGGTCACCGCTGGCGGCGCGACGACCGACATTGCGCGAGATCGCTGGCGAGCCGCTCGTCGGGTACCGCGACAGCCACGCCGTCTCCCAGATCGTCGCCGCGTTCCAGGCCGAGGGCATCGAGCCCGACTGGGCCTATCGCTCGAACGACAACCCGACGATCCAGGGCCTCGTCGCAGCCGGGGTCGGCATCGCGGTCATGCCGAGACTGACCGTCGACGTCTCCGATCGGCGAATCGCCGTCGTCGACCTGGGCGGCGCAGTGCCCTCGCGCATCGTTGCGCTGGCACGGCATCGCGATCGTTACAGCTCGCCGGCCGCGCGGGCATTCATGGAGACGGCGCGAGAAGCGGTGTCTACTCGACCGTGACGGTCTTCGCCAGGTTCCGCGGCTGGTCGACGTTCAGGCCGCGCAGGCGCGCGATCCGGTAGGCGAGCAACTGCAGCGGCAGGACGGCGAGCGCCGCCTGCAGGAACGCCGGCGACTGCGGGACGTAGATCACGTCGTCGGCGTGGTGCTGAATGTCCTCGTTGCCGTCCGTCGCGATCGCGATCACGTGGGCGCCCCGCGCGCGGGTCTCCTGGATGTTCGAGACGATCTTCTCGTAGACATGGATCCGGGTCGCGACGACGACCACCGGCGTCCCCTCCTCGAGCAGCGAGATCGGCCCGTGCTTCATCTCGCCGGCGGAGTACGCCTCGGTCGGGATGTACGAGATCTCCTTCAGCTTCAGCGCGCCCTCGAGCGCGACCGGGAGCCCGATGTGACGCCCGAGATAGAGGAAGAACGGCTGCTCGTGAAACCGGCGCGCGATGTCGTCGATCGGATGATCCGCATCGAGGAAACGCTGCATCTTGTCCGGCAGGTCGTACAGCTCGTCCAGGATGAACTCGATCTCGTTCCTGGGCAGCGTGCTGCGGATCTGCGCCAGCTTCAGCCCGATCAGGAACAGCAGGGAGATCTGCGCCGTGAAGGTCTTCGACGCAGCGACGCCGACCTCGAGGCCGGTGCGGGTGTATAGCGTCGAATCGACCTCGCGCGTGATCTGCGAGCCCATCATGTTCGTGATGGCGACGGTCCGAGCGCCCTTCTCGCGGGCCAGCTTCATCGCCTGGATCGTGTCGCGCGTCTCGCCGGACTGCGAGATGCCGATCACCAAGGTGCCGGGATCGAGAACCGGATTCCGGTAGATCCACTCGCTCGCGACATCGGGCTCGACGGGAACGCGAGCCCACTCCTCGATCGCGTACCTGGCGACGACTCCTGCGTGGTAGGAGGTGCCGCAGGCCACGATGACGATGCGGCGCAGGTCGTGCAGTTCCTCCTCGGTCATGCCGAGCCCCTCGAGCACCAGATGGCCGTGCCGGACGCGGTCTCCGATCGTCTCGGCGACGCCTTCAGGCTGCTCGTAGATCTCCTTGAGCATGAAGGTCTCGTACCCCGACCGCTCCGCTGCGGCGTCGTCCCAGTCGATCTCGATCACCTCGTGCTCGACCTCCGCGCCGCTCCTCGCGTCGATGATCGTCACGCCTTCGGGTGTGATCGAGGCAATCTCGCCGTCGTCGGGGAACTGCACGCGGCGCGTCTCCGAGAGGAAGGCGGCCAGGTTCGAGGCGAGGAAGTTCTCGCCCTCCGCGAGCCCGACGACCATCGGCGTCTGGTGGCGGACACCGACGAGATGGTTCGCGTGGTCGCGGTGGATGACGACGAACGTGAAGTGGCCCTCAAGGCGCAAGTAGGTGGCGCGCACGGCAGCGACGAGATCGCCGTCGTACGACTCCTCGAGCAGGTGCGCGACGACTTCCGCGTCGGTCTCGGATGAGAACGAATGCCCTGCGTCCTGCAGCTCCTGGCGTAGCTCGCGGTAGTTCTCGACGATCCCGTTGAGGACGATGGAGAGGTTCGAGTCGTCGCAGGCGGTCAGCGGATGGGCGTTCGCCTCGGTCACCCCGCCATGCGTCGCCCAGCGCGTATGTCCGACACCGGTGGTCGACTGCGAAACGTTCGGCGCCGCCTTCTCCTTGAGGATCTGGAGGTTCCCGACGGCCCGGACGTACTCGAGCCCGTCGTCCTCGAGCAGCGCGACGCCGGCGGAGTCGTAGCCGCGGTACTCGAGCCGCTCGAGGCCCTGGATCAGAAGCGGCTTGGCTGCGCGGCTGCCGACGTATCCGATGATCCCGCACATACCGACCTCCTTCGTCGCGCCGGCGGCAAAATCCGGTCTCTGCCCTCGAAAACGCCCTCTGGAAACGCAAAAGCCCGGCTGCGGGCCCTCATCCAGCGTCGGAAAAGGTCAGCCGAGCTCTCGTCGAACGAGCGCGCTGATGCTAGCACAGGCCTCTGCGGCGACCCGCTCGTCCTCCGCCTCGGCGAGGACGCGGATCAGCGGCTCGGTGCCGGACGGACGCACCAAAATGCGGCCTTTTTCGCCCCAGTCGGCATTCAGGCCGGCGACCTCGGCGACGATCGCCGGGGTCAGCTCGCGCACCTCGACGCGGACGTTCTCCTTCACCTGCGGGTAGAGAGGCATGACGGACGCGACCTCGGAGAGCGGCCGGCCCTCCAGCGCCGAGCAGAGCAGCAGGCCGGCGGCCAGCCCGTCGCCTGTCACGTGGTCGCGCAGATAGATGATGTGCCCGGACTGCTCGCCGCCGAGGACGGCCCCCGAGCGCTGCAGCGCCTCGAGGACGTAGCGGTCGCCGACGTCGGTGGTCAGGACGTCGATCCCGCGCTCTCGCATCAACGAGTGGAATCCGAGGTTGGCCATCACCGTCACGGCGACGCGGTCGACCTCCAGGTCGAGCGCCAGGACGGCGATGATCTGGTCGCCGTCGACCGTCTCGCCGCGCTCGTCGACGGCGAGCATCCGGTCGCCATCCCCGTCGAAGGCGATCCCGAGGTCGAAGCCGCCTTCGCGCACCGTCTGCTGCAGGAGCGCGAGGTCGGTGGCGCCACAGCCGACGTTGATGTTGTCGCCGTTCGGTTTGTCGCCGATCGCGAACACCTCGGCACCACACTCGCGGAACGCGTCGGGCGCGAGCCCCGCGTAAGCGCCGTTCGCGCAGTCGACGACGATGCGCAGCCCCCCCAGGTCGGAGCCAAAGCGCTCGAGGATGTGCTCACGGTACGAGTCGGTGGCCACCTCGACCCGCTCGATGCGGCCCTGGTCGACGCCCGGGGCTGCAGCGAGGAGCTCCTCGATCTGCTCCTCCGCCTGGTCGGAGAGCTTGTGCCCCTGAGCGTCGAAGAACTTGACGCCGTTGTACTCGGGAGGATTGTGCGAGGCCGAGATCACGACGCCGAGGTCGAGCGCGAGTAGCGCAACTGCCGGTGTCGGGAGAACGCCGCCGAGGATGCAGTCGCCGCCCGCCGAGACGACGCCGCGGGCGAACGCTTCCTCCAGGTCGAGACCGCTCGAGCGCGTGTCCCGGCCGACGAAGACCTTCGCCGCACCCGTCCACAGAGAGGCCGCGCGTCCCAGGCGCTCGACGAGCTCGGGCGTCAGGAACTCGCCCACGACGCCGCGGACACCATCGGTGCCGAAGTACCTCCGCGCCATCAGCTGTGGCGCGGTTACCGCTTGCTGAACTGCGGCGCCTTGCGGGCTTTGTGGAGTCCGGCCTTCTTGCGCTCGACGACGCGGGCGTCGCGCGTGAGGAAGCCGGCGCGCTTGAGCGGCGCGCGAAGCTCGGGGTTGACCTCGACGAGGGCGCGCGCGATGCCGTGCCGCATCGCACCGGCCTGGCCGGACGGGCCGCCGCCGTGCAGGCGGACGCGCAGGTCGTACTGGCCCTCGAGGCCTGCCACCTTGAGCGGCGCGGTCGCCAGCATCCGGTGAACCATGCGCGGGAAGTAGTCCTCGATCGTCTTGCCGTTGATCCAGGTCAGGCCGGCGCCCGGGCGAAGGATCACGCGCGCAACGGACGTCTTGCGCTTGCCGGTGCCAAGGTACTGAGCGGGAGTCGCGGACATTTACACCTCGAGGGGGGTCGGTGCCTGGGCCTCGTGCGGATGCTCCGGCCCGGCATAGATCTTCAGCTTGGTCAGTTGCGCGCGGCCGAGCTTGTTGCGGGGCAACATGCCCTTGACAGCCTTGCGCAGCACCTCGGTCGGCTGACGGTTCAGCTGCTCGCGGAGAGTCCGCTCGCGCAGGCCGCCCGGATAGCCGGAGTGCCGGTAGTACATCTTCTGGTCGAGCTTCTTCCCCGTGACGGCGATCTTCTCGGCGTTGACGACGACGACGAAGTCGCCGGTGTCGACGTGCGGCGTGTAGGTCGGCTTGCCCTTCCCGCGCAGGCGGTCGGCAATGTGCGTCGCGAGACGGCCGAGCGTCTTGCCGTCGGCGTCGACGATGACCCAGTCGCGCTGAATCTCGCCCGGTTTGGCGTTATACGTCTTCATACGGAGAAAGGGCGGGACGCGAGGCGCCCGCCGGGGCGAAATGGTAGCAGCGGTCAACTCTCGGCGGGCGCGAGCAGTCCCGAGGCTGGGAGCCGGTTCCCGGCCACCCAGGCGGCCGCGAGGACCGAGAGGCCGGTCGCGGCGAGCGCCAGCGGAACGGAGCCGCCGGCCCCGGTGTAGACGAGACCGCCGCCGAGCGCGAGCGCGGCACCGACCAGGCTCGAGACGAGGTCGGTGAAGCCGATCAGCCCTCCCCGCTCGGAGGGCGACGCCAGCCCGACGAGCTCGGTCGTGGACGCGACGTAGCTGAGGCACCAGCCCAGGCCGAGGCCGAAGAGCGACAGGCTCATGCCGGCGATCGAGTCGAGCCAGACGAGCCCCACGTTCGACACCGCCATCAGCGCCAGTCCGACGACGATCGACCGGCTCCGGCCGATGCGCTCGACGAGCTCGCCCACGATGAGGATCAGGCCGTACATCCCCACGATGTGGAGGCTGATGATCGTGAAGACGTCGCCGTGCGCGTGTCCATGCCCGACGGCGATGTACCCCGCGAGGTTCATCACCCCAACCATGACGGCGAAGCTCCCCACGGCGCCGACCATCGCCGTCGCCACGCCGGGACGCCTGAGGATCACCCTCAGCGGGGCGGCAGGGAGCCGGTCGACGGCCGGGTCGTGGTAGCCAAGCGTCTTGGGATCGGGCCGCACCGCGGCGGAGATCGCCAGGCCGACGAGCGGAAACACGCCCGCGACCAGCCACGGGACGACGAGCTCGTGTGCGGTGAGAGCCCGATCGGCGAACATCGGCCCGAAGACGAGCGGCCCCCAGATCGCGCCGGACACGACGCCGAAGAGCACGATCGACATGCCGCGCGCCCGTCGCTCGGGCGGAAACATCTCCGCCGCCGCCGCGCGTGAGAGCAGGACGATCGACTGCGCGGCTCCACACAGGCCGAGCCCGGCGACGACGAGCACGCCGGATCGGACCGCGCACCCTCCGGCCGTCACGACCGGGCCGATCATCCCGAGGACGAACCCGCTTCGAATCACGGGCATCCGCCCGACCCGGTCCGACAGACGGCCGGCCGGACCGACGGCGAGTGCGCCGGCGATCAGAAAGACGGCGGGCCCGGCGCCGAGAATCCCCTGGATCCCGGTCACGGTGACGAGCGTCACGGTCCCGAGTGCAACCGCGAGCTGGATCATCCCGGACTGGAAGACGAGCCCGGCCGCCAGCAGAAACGCATTGCGATGAACGACGTTCACTGCGCGACCGCGGCGCGAAGCATCTCGGCAAAGGCCTGGGCGCCACCGTGTGACGGGTGACGCACGTACACGCCTCCGAGCGCGGCGTGAGCGATCCGGCCGGCGCAGACGAGGCGCCGTCCGCGCCCGAGCTCCACGGCGAACGCACGGCCCTCGTCGATCTCGGCACGTGTCGGCCTGCGGTTCGTCGTCGTCGTCCCCGGATGCGTGGGCACGACGTTCCAGAGAAGGACATCGGCCGTGAGACCGAGCTCCGCGAGAACGCGATGGACGATCGTCGCGGACGCCTCACTCGGGCCCGAGCCGGTGAGCTGGCGCTCGGAGGTGAACGGAACGCCTGAGATCCGCGCGCCGCGGTAGCCGGGCGCCTCGCCGACGAGCAGCCAGGTGGCCGCTTCACGTGACTCGAGATACGTCTCGAGCCGGGTGCGCCGGAGCGCAGCGCCGGCGCCGTCCCTGTAGAAGTTGGTCGTCCCGCCGATCCGGGCCGTGACGATTCTGTTCATGAACGAACGCATCGAGATCACAACTCTGACGGACGGCGGGCAGCAGCCGCCCGACGTCGCGCAGCGAGTCGCCGCGTTCCTCGAAGGGGCGAAGGCCTCGCTCGACCTCGCCCAGTACGACTTCAACCTCGGAGACGAGACGCGGCGAATCGTCGGCGACGCGCTCACGCGCGCGGCCGGACGCGGCGTCAAGATCCGGTTCGCCTTCAATGTCGACCACGCAAATCCGATTCCGGTGCCGCCACCGCCGGAACCGGATGCGAAGCTGATTGCGACGCTCCCGGTCGACGGCAAGGCGATCGCAGGCGTGCCCGATCTCATGCACCACAAATACGTGATCCGGGATCACGAGTCGGTCTGGACAGGCTCGTTGAACTGGACCGACGACTCGTGGTCGAGGCAGGAGAACGTGATCTCGGTCGTCCACTCTGCGGCGATCGCGAAGGCGTTCGACCTGGACTTCGAGCAGCTGTGGTCGACGGGCGACGTAGCGAAGAGCGGCTTCGTCGACCCGCGTTGGGACAACGGCGTGCGGGCCTGGATGACTCCGGGACACGGCGAGGACCTGTCGATTCGCATCGCCAAGCTGATCCGGCGGGCCCGCAGACGCGTGCGGATCTGCTCGCCGGTGATCACGACCGGCCCGGTGCTCGGCACACTCGCGCAGGTGATCGCCGACCGGTCGGTCGACCTGGCCGGCTGCGTCGACGCGACGCAGATCCGCGAGGTCGTGCACCAGTGGCGCGAAAACAGCAACGTCTCGTGGAAGCTCCCGCTCCTACAGCACGTCATGGCCGGACCGTTCACCGGGAAGAACTCGACACCGTATGGCGACGGCACGGTGCACGACTTCATGCACGCGAAGGTGACCGTCTGCGACGACACGGTGTTCGTCGGCTCGTTCAACCTCTCGCGAAGCGGCGAGCGGAACGCAGAGAACGTGCTCGAGATCGAGGACGCCGCCATCGCCGACACGCTTGCCGCGTACGTCGACCTCGTCCGCGCCAAATACGATCCGGTAGTACTTCCGCCCGTATGAGATTCTCCGGACAGACCGCGCTGGTCACGGGCGGCGCAAACGGGATCGGCGCGGCCACAGCCGCGCGGCTCGCCTCGGAAGGTGCGAAGGTCGTGGTCGCGGACTTCGACGAGGCTGCCGCCCGGGAGACGGCTTCCGCGATCGGAGGGCTCGCGGTCCGCTGCGACGTCACGTCACGCGAGGACGTCGAGGCGCGGTCGACGCGGCCGTCTCGCACGGAGGGGCGCTCGACATCCTGGTCGCGTGCGCGGGGATCATCCGCGACAACATGCTCTTCAAGCTGAGCGACGACGACTGGGACGCTGTCATCGCCACGCACCTCAAGGGTTCGTTCCTCGCCGCGCAGGCCGCGCAGAAGCACATGGTCGAGCAGAAGCACGGGAAGATCGTCTTCATCTCGTCGACATCGGCGCTGGGCAACCGGGGTCAGGCGAACTACTCGACGGCGAAAGCCGGCCTACAGGGGCTGACGAAGACGCTCGCGATCGAGCTCGGCCCGTTCAACATCAACGTCAACTGCGTTGCTCCGGGTTTCATCACGACGGCGATGACGAAGCAGACGGCGGAGCGGATGGGCGTGCCGTTCGAGCAGTTCGTCGAGGCGGTCGCAGCCCAGACGCCGCTGCGGCGAGTCGGCCTGCCCGAAGACGTGGCGGGCACGATCGCGTACCTGTGCTCGGACGACGCAAGCTACGTCTCGGGCCAGGTCATCTACGTGGCCGGCGGCCCGCGAACCTAGAGCCTGCGTCTCGACGGCTGAGTCTGACTCCTGTCAGACGTGTGTCTGACGCGTCCGTCCACCTCGACGCCGCGGATGACTGTGCCGACCGGGCTCTTTTATGTCTTGAAAACGATATGAGCTGGGATCGCGCAATCGCGCTCCACGCCTTCGCTTACCGGAGCGGCGTGAATCTTTCGTTCGAATCTGGTCGCACTTCCGTGTGTCAGACACGAGTCTGACTCACGTCAGACTCAAACGTCGGGCGCGCGGTCAGAGTTCGCGCCCCAGCGCGTCGTACGCCGCGTACTCGTACGCCGCGCACGGCGAGCTCGCGACCTCCGAGGCGAGCAGCGAGAAGAGCAGCGAGTCGCGGCGAGGGCCGCCGTCCTCCTTCGGCTCGAGCCTGGCGCGGAGCCGGCCGTCCTGCTTGAAGCCGAGCTTCTGCGGGACGCGCGCGCTCCGCTCGTTCTCCGGATCCACCTGGACGTCGACCCGCGTGAGACCGAAGTGCTCGAAGCCCGCCCGCGTCAGCACCGCCGCCACCTCGGTCGCGATGCCCTGTCCGACCGCGTCGGCTCGCACCCAATAGCCGACCTCGAGCGACCCTTCGCCGCCGCGCGGATGCAGCCCCGAGCCGCCGAGCGCGCGCGACTCGTCGGGCTCGAACACGCCGTAGACGAAGTTCAGGCCCAGGTCGAACTCACCGCGAAAGCGCCGCGCCAGCTCCAGCTTCTCGTCGAGCGACTGCGGCTCGAAGCGCGCCCACGGCATCCACGGCAGCAGATGCTCGAGACTTGCGTCGACCGCTTCCTTCATCAGCGGCGCGTCTTCTGGCTCCCAACACCGGATGACAAGCCGTTCGGTCTCGAGGCGATAGGGGACGATCATTCCCATTCGATCGTCGCGGGCGGCTTCGACGTGACGTCGAGCACGACGCGATTCACGGCTGGGATCTCGTTGATGATGCGGGACGAGACGAGCTCGACGAGGTCGTACGGAAGACGCGCCCAATCGGCGGTCATCGCGTCCTCCGAGGTGACGGCGCGGATCGCGATGGGATAACCGTAGGTGCGCGAGTCGCCTTGGACGCCCACCGAGCGAATCGCCGGCAGGACGCAGAACGACTGCCAGAGCGTGCGGTACAACCCTGCGCGGCGGACCTCGTCCTGCAGGATGGCGTCGGCTTCGCGGAGCGCCGCGAGACGTTCCTCGGTCACCTCGCCGATGATCCGGATCGCGAGGCCCGGACCGGGGAACGGCTGGCGCCAGACCATGCGCTCCGGCAGCCCGAGCTCTTCGCCGACGCGCCTCACCTCGTCCTTGAACAACAGCCGCAGCGGCTCGACGAGGTCCATCTCCATGTCGTCGGGCAGGCCGCCGACGTTGTGGTGGGACTTGATCGTCTCGGCCACGCCGTCTGTGCCGCCCGACTCGATCACGTCCGAGTAGAGCGTCCCCTGGACGAGCCAGCGGACGTCGCCGAGACTGCGCGCTTCCTCCTCGAAGACGCGAATGAACTCCTCACCGATCGCCATGCGCTTCTGCTCGGGATCGGTGACGCCGGCCAGCCTCGCCAGGAACCGCTCCTGTGCCTGGACATGGACGAGCGGCACATGGAACGCGCCGTCGAACGTCTCGACGACCTGTTCCGCCTCACCCTGGCGTAGGAGACCGTGGTCGACGAAGACGCAGGTGAGCCGGTCGCCGACCGCACGGTGGACCAGCAGTGCCGCGACCGCGGAGTCGACGCCGCCGGAGAGGGCGCAGAGCACGCGGTCATCCCCGACCTGCGCCCGGATCCGCGCAACCTGGTCGTCGATCACCGCAGCGGGCGTCCACGCCGGCGACGCGCCCGCGACGTCGTAGAGGAAGTTCTGGAGCACGGCCTGGCCGTGCTGGGTGTGCACGACCTCGGGATGAAACTGCACGCCGTAGAGCTTTCGCTCGCCGTCCTCGAAAGCGGCGACCGGCGTGTGGTGTGACGTGGCGACGATCTGCGCGCCTTCCGGCGGCGCGACGACGGTATCGCGGTGCGACATCCAGACGGTCTGCTCACCCAGATGCGAGGCGAAGAGCCGGCCGCCCGATGCCTGCAGCTCGGTACGGCCGAACTCGGAGACGTCCGTGCGGTCGACCCGGCCGCCGAGCTCGAGCGCCAGCAGCTGGGCGCCGTAACAGATACCGAGCGTCGGGATGCCGAGCTCGAACAGCAGCGGATCGAGCTTCGGCGCGCCGTCCGCGTAGACGGACGCCGGGCCGCCCGACAGAATCAGCGCAGCGGGGTTGCGGTCTCGCAGGTCTTCGACCGACGACCGGTGCGAGACGAGCTCCGAGTAGACGCGCGCCTCCCGGACCCTCCGTGCGATCAGCTGCGAATACTGGCCGCCGAGGTCGACGATCAGGACCGGGCGGTCCTCCGAGCTAACCGCGACGGTAATTGGGCGCATCCTTCGTGATCGTCACGTCGTGCGGGTGCGACTCGCGCAACCCGGCGCCCGTGATGCGCACGAACTGCGCATCGTGCAGCGACTCGATCGTCGCCGCGCCGCAGTAGCCCATCGCCTGGCGCAGCCCGCCGACGAGCTGGTGCAGGACACCGCTGACCGGGCCTTTGTACGGAACTCGCGCCTCGATGCCCTCCGGGACGAGCTTGTCGACGTCCTCGACGTCGCCCTGGAAATACCGGTCCTTCGAGTAGCCGCGCGCCTTCATCGCGCCGAGCGACCCCATGCCGCGGAACTCCTTGAAGCGCTCGCCCTGGATGACGATCACCTCGCCGGGAGCCTCGTCGGTGCCTGCAAGCATCGAGCCGAGCATCACCGTGTCAGCGCCCGCGGCGATCGCCTTGGCGATGTCGCCGGACGAGGTGATGCCGCCATCGGCGATCACGGGCACACCGTGGCCGGAAGCCACCTCGGCGATGTCGTAGACCGCGGTGATCTGCGGAACGCCGACGCCTGCGACGACTCGCGTCGTGCAGATCGCGCCCGGCCCCACGCCCACCTTGACCGCGTCGGCGCCGGCATCGATCAGAGCCAGCGCCGCCTCGCCGGTCGAGATGTTCCCGGCGACGACTTCGAACTCGCCGGAGAGGCCGGCAACCCGGGCCACCATCTCGATCACCCCGAGGGAATGACCGTGCGCAGTGTCGACGACGAGCACGTCGGCGCCGGCCGCGATCAGCGCTTCGGCGCGCTCGAGTGCGTCCGGACCGACACCGACGGCAGCGCCGACGCGCAGGCGACCCTGCTGATCCTTCGTCGCCTGCGGGAACTCGACGCGCTTCTGGATGTCCTTGACCGTGATCAGCCCGCGCAGGATGCCGTCGGCGTCGACGATCGGCAGCTTCTCGATGCGATGGCGGTGCAGCAACTGCTCGGCTTCATGCAGCGTCGTCCCGACGGGAGCGGTGACCAGGTCCCGCGCCGTCATCCGCTCGGAGAGCGGCTGCGTCAGATTCCGCTCGAACCGCAGATCGCGGTTGGTGAGGATGCCGACCAGCCGACCGGCCTCGTCGGTGATCGGGACGCCGGAGATGTGGTAGCGCTCCATCAGATCGAGCGCGTCGGCGACGAGCGCCTGAGGCGGCAGCGTCACCGGCTCGACGATCATGCCGGACTCCGACCGCTTGACCTTGTCGACCTCGGCCACCTGAGCCTGGATCGAGAGGTTGCGGTGGACGATCCCGATCCCGCCCTCGCGAGCGAGCGCGATCGCCATGCGCGCCTCCGTGACCGTGTCCATGGCCGCCGAGACGACCGGCGCCTCGAGAGCGATCGTGCGGGTCAGTCGCGCCGCCGTCGACACGTCGTTCGGCAGCACCGACGACTCGGCCGGCACCAGCAGCACGTCGTCGAAAGTCAGCCCTTCGCGCGCGAACTTCGCCGGCAGCGTGCTCGCCGCAGCGTCGAGCTCGAGTTTCCCGACGTCCATCCGGGAAGGGTACCGACGTCGGCGGATGGGAGCTGTCTACGCCTGGACGGGCGTCAGCTCGGAGACGTCCACGCCTGCCTGCAGGCGCGACGCCTGCCGGACGTCGAAGCGTCCGGCCCCGGCCTCGAGTGTCGAGGCGGCCCCGGTCGCAACGGCGGCGCGCAAGGCTTCGGCATTCGTGCGCCCGTTGTGGCGCCCGGCCAGATAGGCACCGAGCAGCGCATCGCCTGCACCGACCGTCGAGACGGGCTCGAGCAGCGGCGCAGTCGCGCGGTACCGCTCTGCCTCGCGATCCTCGCGCAGGAGCGCGACGCAGCCGGTCTCGGTCGTGATCAGCACGTTGCGGGCGCCCATCTCGGCGATGCGGTCGAGGGCGAGGAGAAAGTCCTCGTCGTCGTGGAACTCCTGCCCGACGAGGCCCTCCGCCTCCGACTGATTCGGCGAGACGAGGAACGGCTCCGCTTCGACGCCGAGGCGCAGAGGCTCACCCTCGCAGTCGAGCACGACCCCGATCTGGCGGCGTGTCAGGTCCCGCACGGCCTCCGCGTAGAAGTCGTCTCCGACGTCGCGCGGCAGCGAGCCGGCGAAGACCACGAGCTCCGCACCCTGCGTCAGGTAGCGCAGCTTGTCCGTCAGCACTGCGAGCTCCTCCTCGGTGACCACGGGGCCCCACTCGTTGATCTCGGTATAGGTGCTGGCGGTCGGGTCGACGACTGCCGTCGACGTTCTCGACTCTCCGTCGATGCGGACGAAGTCGTTGAGGATCGCCTCCTCGGTGAGCTCCGCGACGATCCGCGCCCCCGTGACACCGCCGACGAGGCCGGTCGCGACGACCGGCACCCCGAGCGCCTTGAGCGTCCGGGCGACGTTGATGCCCTTGCCTCCTGCGAGCGTGACGCCCGCGCTCGCGCGATGCCGCTGCCCGCGCTGGAAGTTCGGCACGGTGAGTGTGCGGTCGATCGCCGCATTGAGTGTGACGGTGACGATCATCTACAGGTGCCTGTCAGAAGAGGTTGGTCAAGTGGTGCAGCGTCCTACCGGCGTACCAGCGTAATCGTCCCACGACACCCGGCTTGTTAATCGTCCGGGAAGCGACGAGGTCGCGCCTCCCCACAATGCGTGATCCGTCCTTGATCTCGACGCGCCCGAAGACCTGGCCGCGGCGAACGGGCAGCGTAGCCTGTGTGGCGGCCACGACCGTCTCGGTGAGCGGCCTGCCGACCCGGGCGACCGCGAGTTGCGGCGTCGAGGCGACGAGCTCGACGGGGCTCTTCCCGTAGCCGACACGCACGGTCGCGTAGACGCGGCTCGGCTGCACGACCGGCACGACGCGGTATTGCGCGAGCCCCCAGACCAGCAACGACTCGAGATCGTCGTTCCGCTCGGCGCGTGTGGGGCTGCCGAGCAGGGTTGCGTAGATGGTCACGCCGCGGCCGCGGACCGCTGCAACCTGGCACCACCCTGCATTGCCGGTGTGCCCGGTCTTGACGCCGATCGTCTGTGGCAGCGTCGAGAGCAGGTCGTCCCACGTATGCAAGGTACGGCCGCCGGCGATCGTCGCCGTCTTCCGCCGGACCGTGTCACGGATGAAGCGCGTGTGCATTGCGATGCGTGCGAGCTTCGTCACGTCGGCCGCACTCGAAACATGGCCGGCCGCGTCGAGGCCGTCCGGTCGGACGAAGTGCGTGTCGTGCAACCCCAACTCGGCAGCCTTCTCGTTCATCAACGCGGCAAACGAGCTGAAGTCCGGCGCGACCGACAGGGCAAGCGCGTCGGCGGCGTCGTTCGCCGACTGGATCAAGGCGGCCTCGATCAGGTCGTGCACGGACAGCTGGTCCCCCGGCTCGAGCCCGGCGCTCGATTCACCGACCGCGGCGGCACGCGGGTCGACGGTGACGACGTCTCCGAGCTTCTTGTGGTCGAGCGTCACGAGTACCGTCATCAGCTTCGTGATCGAGGCGATCGGCAGCTGTGCATGGGCGTCGGAGGAGCCGAGCACCTCGCCGGTCGCAGCGTTTTCGACGATCCAGGCACTTGCGCGCACGGGCGGAGCAGTCGCCTGCGCAGACGGCGCGAGGACGAGAGCGGCGAAGAGCAGCAGGCCGAGGCGTCTCACTTGACCCGGACCTTCTGGCCGATGTGGAGTGCGGTCGACGTGAGCCTCGGGTTGAGCCGCGCGATCGTCGCGACCGGCACGCCGGTGCGCGACGAGATGACGGCAAACGTGTCACCAGCGCGGACCGTCCAGAATCGCTTCGCGGCCTTCCGGGCCGTCGTGGTGTGCGCGGCCCCCGGCACGGTCCGCGTCGGCTTCGTGCTTCCGCCGGCGTTGATGCCTGCCCGGATCAAGACGATCGCGATCGTCACGGCCAGCAGAAAGGCTGCCGGCGCCACATACCGGCGCCATTCATCTTGGCGCACTACCAGCCGGAAGCGGCCCAGACCTCGCGCTTGAGGCGGGACGCCTCGGCGCCGGCCGCCTCCCGGAAGTCGGTGCCGGACTCTCGGTACGCATAGATCACCGACCGCGACGCCGAGACGAGCGCGCTGGCCGGTCCACTCTGGAACGCGCGGCCGAGGTCGGCGACCGCGCCGCCCTGTGCGCCGACGCCCGGCAGGAGCAGGATCGTCCGCGGCATGAGCCGGCGCGCTTCGGCGACGGCGCGTGGATGCGTCGCGCCGACGACTGCGCCGACGGACGAAAGCCCGACCTCGCTCGTCGAATCCTCGCCCCATTCGTCGACGAGCCCCGCGACGTGGTGCCACATCGTGCGGCCGTCGCTGAGCACGACGTCCTGCAGATCCCCGCCGGCATTCGAGGTGCGCACGAGCACGAAGATGCCCGCGCCGCCGCGGCGAACCGCGCCGAGGAACGGCTCGACCGCATCACGCCCGAGCCAGGGGTTGACGGTGAGAGCGTCGGCGCGAGGCGTGTCGCCGCCCAGGTATGCCTCCGCATACGCGCGGGCGGTCGAGCCGATGTCACCCCGCTTGCCGTCTGCGATCACGAGGAGCCCGGCTCGGCGCGCGTAGGCGCACACCTCGTCGAACGCGGCCATCCCGGCCGGCCCGGCGGCTTCGAAGAAGGCCAGCTGGGGCTTGACTGCCACCGCGTGCGGCGCGACGGCGTCGACGATCCCGCAGCAGAAGCGGGCGACGTCGCCGCGCAGCTCGACCGGGAGCAGGTCCTGGTTGGGATCGAGACCGACGACGAGCTGCGACCGCTTGCGCGCAACCTCGGCGGCAAGACGATCAGCGAACGTCAACGTCGCCACGGCCATGCCTCGAACGGTAACGCGAATGGCGGAGGGCGGCTCACGCCGCCCTCCGTTCGAACCGTTCGGGCAGAGGGCCGGCCTAGCTCTTCAGCGCGGCCTTCAGCTGGCTTCCCGCCGAGAACTTCGGCACGACGGTCGCCGCGATCTGTACACGCTCGCCGGTGCGCGGGTTGACGCCCTGACGCGCAGCGCGGTGAGACGGCGAGAACTTGCCGAAGCCCGTGAAGTTGACCGTGTCTCCGGCCTTGAGGGTCTCGGTCACCGTCTCCATGAAGGAATCCACGGCCTTACCCGCGTCTCTGGCCGACAGCCCACTCTTGTGGCTGACCTTCTGGATGAACTCCTGCTTCGTCAACGAAAATCCTCCTAGGTAGGGACTGGATTCAGACCTTGACCGGAACCCTAACAACGGAACCGGACGAATCGGCTTAACCATGCGGATTTGCGGGCTATTTCAGCAGCTCGGCACCCGTGAAGAGAGGCCGGAGGCGCACGGCATGCCGTGCGAGGGCATCGGCGCCGCCCTCCTCACGGTCGACGACGCAGATCGCGTTCGCAACTCGAAGCCCAGCCTCACGCAGCGCCTGCACGGCCTCGATCGCGGCGCCGCCCGAGGTGACGACGTCCTCGACGAGACACACGAGCTCGCCCTCCTCGTAGACGCCTTCGAGGCGGTTGGCGGTTCCGTACTCCTTCGCCTGGCCGCGGACGATCACGAACGGCAGACCACCTGCGAGCGAGGCGGCTGCCGCGAGCGGGACCGCCCCGAGCTCCGGCCCGGCGAGCCGGACCGCCTCGGGCTCGTGGGTGCGGACTGCCTCGGCGATCGCGGCTCCGAGCGGGCCGAGCAGGTCGGGCCTCGTCTCGAAGCGGTACTTGTCGAGGTAGTACTTCGACCGTCGACCGGAACGGAGCACGAAGTTGCCCTCCAGGTACGCGGCCTCGCGAAGCGCGCGACCCAGCTCCACGCTCGTCATACGGGAAAGAGCTCGCGGGCGATCGGGAGGAGCCGCGCCGCCTCGGGCGAGTCGTCGGCGAACGACTGCATCGAGCCGTCGTCGGCGTAGAGGTCGACCCGCTCCCGGCGCCTGGCGGCGCGCCTGCGCACGAGCAGCGAGCCGGCGACGGAGCCCGCGGCGAGCAGGAAACCCGTGACGACCCTACGAGGAGACATCGTCTGCTCCGTTCACGGCGCGGAGGCACGACTTCAAGTCGTAGAAGACGAGGCCGACCGTCGGCTCGGGGGTGGTCGTCGCCGCGATCAGGCGCTCACCGTCGCGGACGACGAAGACGCTCCCGGCCACGGTTGCCGCCTCCAACTGGGCGACCCCGGGGCGAAGGCGCTCAGCCTCTCCTACGAGCCTCGTCGCCACGTCGGTCAGGCGCTCGGCGATCTCGGCGGGTGCATTCGAGCCGACGATCGAGCCGTCGGCGGCAATGACCGCGACGTCGCGGACCTGCGGCGAGATCTCCGTCAGATCCGCAATCGCCTGGGTCGCGTCCATGGCGCCGAGCATACTGCCGCCCAGTGAGGCGGGTCCTGAGCAAGTTCTTCGCCGATCGAGGCACCCACCTGGCCGCGATGATCGCGTACTTCGCGCTGCTCTCGTTCGTGCCGCTGCTGTTTCTCGCCCTCGCGTTGTTGGGGCTCGTCCATCAGGCGGACGAAGGCTCGTTCTTCGTCCGCGAGCTCTCGAAGACATTCCCGAGCACGTCGCTCGACTCGATCCTGCGCGCGGTGCGCGGCATCCAGGCGAACGCGACGACACTCGGCATCGTCGGCGGTGCGTTCCTGCTCTGGTCGTCGCTGTCGTTCTTCAGCGTGCTCGAGAGCGCCTTCAACATCGTCTATGACAAGCCGAACCGCGGATGGCTGCACGGCAAGGCGCTCGCAACGATGATGATGGTCGGCTCGCTGGTGGCGCTGTTCGCGTCGCTGGTCGTGGGCTCGATCGGGCGCGAGGTGCTGAAGCGGTACGCCGGGTTCTCCGGCGATCCGTTTTCAGCGCAGGTGATCGCGGTCATCGTCTCGACGGTCGGCGTCTTCGTTTTCCTTGCGTCTGCGTACTACGTGCTGACGAACGCCAACCTGACGCTCCGAGAGGTCCTCCCGGGCGCGGTCACGGCGGCGATCATCCTCGAGGCGACCTTCCAGCTGCTCCCGGTGTTCGTCGACGTCTCGAAGCACAACCCCGTGCTGCAGACGCTCTCGGGCCCGGCAGTGCTGCTCGTCTGGCTCTATCTCATGGCCAACGTGATCGTGCTCGGCGCCGAGGTGAACTGGTGGCGAAGCAACCGCACGCCCGCGCCCAAAACGGCCGCCGCAGCGCCCGAAGCGCACACGTCCGCCTGAGCGCCGGCCCGACCCGCCACGTCCGGTGTCAGACACGGGTTGCGGGACACGTGCGAAAGGCACAGCCGGAGGGTGAACTCCCCTGCTCGCCGAGCCGCGGAACGGCCACGTCCGGTGTCAGACACGGTCATGAGAGTGCGACGGAAGCGTCACAGATGTGTGACGAGGGCCTGCGCCGCGAGGGCGCGATGCGAGTACCGGGACTTCCAGTCGTCGCCCAGCTCGGCCACCGTCTTCGTTTCGCCGAGTGGAACGAAGACCGGGTCGAACCCGAAGCCCGCCCGGCCCGAAGGCGCCTCCGCGATCGCACCTTCGAGGACGCCGGTCCCGCGAGACTCGCGGTCGTCCGGGGCCAGCAGGATGAGCTCCGCGACGTAGCGTGCGCGGCGGTCCGAGGCGCCGTCGAGTGCCTCGAGCGCCTTCTCGACATGCCGCCCCTCTGCCCAGCGCGCGGTGACGATGCCCGGGGCGCCGTTGAGCGCAACCAGTTCGAGACCGGAGTCGTCGGCGAGCATCCACCGGTCCCGCGGGCCGACGGCGCGCCCGAAGCGCGCCTTGATGCGCGCGTTGTCGACGTAGGTCGCGCCGTCCTCCTCCGGGTAGTCACGCGCCTCGAGCAGCTCGAACTGCCAACCGGGGAGCGCCTCTCGGACCTCCGCAAGCTTGCCCGGGTTGGCGGAGCAGAGCGTGACCTGGAGCGACGTCACCGACGCCGGTGGACGCCGCTCACGTACTCGAGGTCAGCGGGGTCTCAGTCACGAGGAACCGCAATGGCCTCCTCCTGGAAGCGCTGCAGCTCGTCGATGCCGACTGCCGCGAGATCGAGCAGCTCGTCGAGGCGTGCCCGTTCGAACGGAACCTTCTCGGCCGTCGACTGCACCTCGACGAAGCGCCCATCGCCCGTCATCACCACGTTGACGTCGACGTCGGCGTTCGAGTCCTCCGAATAGTCGAGATCGAGCAGCGACGCACCCTCGACGACGCCGACCGAGACGGCCGCGACCGCTCCGGTGAGTGCCTTCGAAAGCCCGAACCGATCGAGCGCGCGCCGGGCCGCGACATACGCGCCGGTGATCGCCGCGCAGCGCGTTCCCCCGTCCGCCTGCAGCACGTCGCAGTCGAGGTAGACCGTCCGCTCGCCGAGGGCCTGAAAGTCGACGACTCCGCGCAGCGCCCGACCGATCAGCCGCTGGATCTCGACCGTGCGGCCGCCCTGCCGGCCGCGTGCCGCCTCGCGATCGGTCCGCTCACCCGTCGACGCGGGCAAGAGCGAGTACTCCGCCGTCATCCAGCCGCGTCCCGAGCGTGCGAGCCACCGCGGGACGCCGTCCTGGACCGTCGCGGTGCAGAGGACGCGCGTCTTCCCCTGCGACCACAGGACGACGCCGTGGGGCTGCTCGAGGAACATGGGATCAGCGACGACGGGGCGGAGCTGGTCCGGCCGGCGTCCGTCGTTCCGAGTCATGCGACCTCCTCGAGCTCGGCGACGCGCACCTGAGAAACCTCGCCGAGCGGCAGTTGAAGGAAACGTTCGCCGAGCGTCCTGAAGAGCACAGGGTCGCCGGTCGTCAGGAACCGGTAGCTCCCCTCGCGGCCCGGGTCGTTCTCGAAGCCCTTGCGCGCCAGCGTCTCAGCCACCTCGCGCGCCGTCTCGTCCGCCGAGAAGACGAGCGTCACGTCACGCCCGAACGCCCGCTGGAAGACAGGGCGAAGGAGCGGGTAGTGGGTGCAACCGAGAATCACCGTGTCGCAGCCTGCTTCCTTCAGCGGCGCCGCGTACTCGCGCACCGCCGCGACCACCTCGTCGCTGTAGGTGTCGCCGGCCTCGATGAGCGGGACGAGCTTCGGGCAGGCAACGGCGGTGAGATGGGCGCCTGCGTCGAGCGTGCGCACCAGTGACTCGTAGCGCCCGCTCGAGACCGTCAGCTCGGTTGCGAGCAGGCCGATCTGCCGGTTGCGCGTCGCCTGCACCGCCGCGTGCGCCTCGGGGACGATCACCGAGACGACCGGCACAGTCAGCTGCTCCTGGAGGTCGGGCAACGCCACCGACGTCGCCGTGTTGCAGGCGACGATCACCATTTTCACGCCCTGCCGTTCGAGATACGTGCCGATCTCGTGCGCGAAGCGGCGAACCTCCTCGCTCGTCCGCGGCCCGTACGGGAGTCGGGCGTGATCCCCCAGGTAGACGAAGTCCTCGTGCGGCATCGTCACGAGGCATTCGTGCAGAACGGTCAAACCCCCGACGCCGGAGTCGAACACCCCGACTGCACGTGTGTCCGCCATCGCGGCGATTGTATGAGGTGACCGGACGACGCTGAGCTACAGTCCGCCGCTGCGTGACCAGAAGGCGAAACCGATGAAGAGGCCGATCCGTGTCGCTCTCGCCTCGGGCGTCCTCCTCGTCGCGCCTCTCACGCTGGCCGGCACGACGCTGGCGGCCTACGCCTCACCGAAGCTGGTCGCGTCGAGCCTGAGGCCAACAGGTGCTGGCGGCGGGGTGCGCATCGGCGTGGCCGTGTCGAACGCGGACGACGCAACCGCGCGCGTCGCGATCTACATTCCGAACGGCTACACCGTGAGCGCCACGACCGCCGGAGCGAAGCTGGGCGCCGTGACGGCCACGGCAGCGGCCGGCGACCTCGGCGGCGCGATCCTGCCGCTCACCGGCGAACTCGACGCCGTCGACCCGAACGCCCTCACCGGGACGCAGAAGAACGGCATCTCGCTCTGCCTCGCCGGACAGGCCGCGGCCCAGACGTGGGTCCTGCACCTGATCGTCGCGGGCCAGACCGTCGATCTGCCGATCTTGCTCGTACCGGCAGCCGCGGCCGAGGCCGCCGCCGGGTTCCAGGCCAAGCTGGTCGTCTGCCTGCCGCCGCCCGACGTGCCGTCGGGCACTCCGGGCCGCGCGCCGTTCGGCGCCAAGTTCCTGTCGGCCACCTTCGGCGTCTCGGCGATCAGCGCCCCGGCGTCGGTCGGTGACGCGCGCTGGACGGCGCTCTTCACGCCGTACACGCCGGACGCCGGCACCGTCAACGCGGCGGCGGCGGTGGAGTCCCAGTCGGTGCGGCACGCTCCGGCCAAGCTGAGCCTGACGTACAGCAAGCGGAAGGTCGTCACCTCCAAGCTCGTCAAGGGCAAGCGGGTCGAATCGGTTGGCACCAGGGTCACGTACTCCACGAGCGTCACGGAAGCCGGCACCGCCGCCCGCGGCCCGGTCACGACGACCGCAGCCGGGAAGAAGATCGGCGGCGCGCGAGGCTCGTTCACGTTCACGGGGGCTTCCGTCGCCCTCGTCGCGAGAGCGGAGCTCCACAAGGGCGCCTCGGTGCCCGCCGGGCCTGCACGGTCGAACGCGGATCTCTACTACTCCGACCTCGGAGCCGCCGCTTGCACCAAGACGCCGATCTTCGGTGGTGTGCCGTGCGTAGCCGCGACGGTCGGCCGAACGACCCCGACGGCGTCGGTGCGCGTCGTCGGCTTCAGGTGATGGCAGCGCCGATCCGAATCGGGACGTGCTCCTGGGCAGACGATGCGCTCGTCGAGCACTGGTATCCGCCGGGGACGCCGCCGAAAGAGCGCCTGGCGTACTACGCCGAGCGGTTCTCGACGGTCGAGGTCGACTCGACCTACTACCGCGTCCCGACGCGCCAGATGGTGCAGGGCTGGGCCGATCGCACCCCTGAAGGATTCGTGATGCATGTGAAGGCGTTCGGGTTGATGACGCGGCATCCGGTGAAACTCGAACAGGTGCCGCCCGACCTGCGACCCGGTCTCCCGGTCGATCACCGCGGGCGCGTCGACCGGCCGTCGCGCGAGGCGCGCGCGGCCGTCTTCCGCGAGTTCCTCGACGCGCTCACACCGCTGCGCGAAGCCGGGAAGCTCGGCGGACTGCTGTTTCAGATGCCGCCGTACGTCGTCTGGAAGCCGTCCTCGCTCGACTACCTCGAATGGGCGCGGGAACAGGTCGGCGGCGACGCATTCCTCTTTGAGCCGAGGCATCGCTCATGGTTCGCCGACGAGATCCGGTCCGAGCTCCTCCGCTGGCTCGAAGAGCGACGGATGTCATGGGTCGTCGTCGACGCTCCGAAGACCGACGCGGGCAACGTCCCCGCGACTCTCGTCGCCGCCACGACCCCGCTCGCCTACGTGCGCTTTCACGGTCGAAACGCCGGCACCTGGAACGCACGAGGGGGCTCGGCCGCCCAACGGTTCGACCATCTCTACGGCGACGACGAGCTGCGCGAGTGGGTCGCGCCGCTCCGCGAGCTGTCGCAGCAGGCGCACGAGGCCTACGCGTTCTTCAACAACAACAACCAGACCGACGGCGTCGCTCAGGCCCCGGCCGGCGCGCTGCTCCTGCGCCGGCTGCTCGAGGACGAGGACGTGCCGACCGCCTGATGCGCGTCCTCGCCGTCACCCACGGGCCTCGCGTCGCGCCGGAGCTGTTCGGCGATGTGGTCGTCGCGGAGGGCCACGAGCTCACGGAGTGGCAGATCGAGCGCCAAGGGCGGCCGCCGCGTAACGGCTACGACGCGGTGCTCGTGTTCGGCGGCGACCAGAACGTCGGCGAGGAGGTCGAGCATCCGTGGCTGCACGACGAGTACGACGCGCTGCGGACCTGGGTCGACGATCACACGCCGCTGTTCGCGATCTGCCTCGGCGCCCAGACGCTTGCGCACGCACTCGGTGGGTTGGTCACTCGGATCGAGCCGACACAGCTCGCCGGGTTCTACGCGACCGAGCTCACTGCCGACGGCGTCGCCGATTCGGTGCTCGGCGTGCTGCCGCGGCGGTTCGACGCGCTGAACGCAAACGGCTACGAGTTCACCGTCCCTCCTGGCGCAGTCACTCTCGCAACGGCGCCGTTCGCGCAGGCGTTCCGTGCGGGCGACCGGGCCTGGGCGGTGCAGTTCCATCCGGAGGTGCGGCGCGACCAGGTCCTCGGCTGGTTCGCAGAGGACGAGCCCGGACTGCCGCGGCCGATGGCCGAGCTCGAGCAGGAGCTCGACGAGAACCTCGAGGCCTGGCAGGAGCTCGGTGCCCGGCTCTGCCGTGCCTTTCTCGCGAACGCCCGCCCGACGGCGTAGGGTCCGCTACCGCTCGACCGGCAGCTCGTCGTGCCGCGACCACTCGTGCCACGAGCCCGGGTAGTTGCGGGCGTCGAACCCGAGTGCTCGCAGGAGCTCGGTCGCGACCGCCGAGCGCGAGCCGCTGTGGCAGTACGCGACGACTTCGGTGCCCGGCTCGAGACCGAGCTCGGCTCCGATCGACGACGCGTCGAGCGACATCATCCGGCCGACGTCCAGGTGCCTGGCTCCGGGAATGTGACCCTGCCTCGGATCGCACGCGTTCCCAAGCGTCCCGTCGAACTCACCGTGCGTCCGCACGTCCACGACCGCAACCTCGCCGAGCCGCCTCGCAAGCTCGTCGACGTCGATCTCGCTCAGAGTGACCTCACCACCTGAACCTCGGCGGCGACCGACGGCCGCTGCTCGAGTGCCGCCAGCCAGTCGGCCAAGCGCACGGGCAGCTCGACGCCGAGCATGTCGCGGGCACGGATCACCCACGGCACGTACGCGATGTCGGCGTAGAGGCTCTCGCCGACCGGCAACTTCGCGAGACGCTCGGGCAGCTCGTTCGCGTCGCCACGCCGGAACGCGTAGTAGTCGTCCCCGAGCGACGCGTCGAACCGGTGCACGAGCAGGCGCGCCCGGGCACGATCCCGCGGGTCGGCTCGGCAGCAGCGCAGGCTCCGGGTGCTGCTCCTCGAGGTACGCCATGATCACCTCCGACTCGGGCAGGACAAAGCCGTCGTCGAGGATCGGGACGCGCCCCGTGACGTTCAGCTCGTAGACCCACGCCGGGCGATCCGAGAGGTCGATCTCGACCGTCTCGTAGTCGATCCCTTTCTCGGCGAGGACGATGCGCGCGCGGGCGCAGTACGGGCACCTCGCGGCGTCGATCAGCCTCACGGCTCGAGCCCCATCAGCCTCGCGATCGCATCGTGGAGCTCGGCCGCCGGCGGCAGCTCACCGGGCGAGGTGGCGTTCCTGGCCACTCGCCGAACGGCGTCGTGGTCGGCGCCGGTGAGGCGCGCGACGAGTGTCGGGTTTGCCGACAGGGCGAGCTCGTCGCCCTTCGGCAACGGCCCGTAGTAGGTGGGCACCGACAGGTACTCGTCGACCATGCGGCCTCGCTCGTAGAGGCGGAAGCGGACGACCTCGCCCTCCTGTGCGAGCGCGACTGTGACCGCACCCAGCCGCTCGGACAGCTCTCGTGCGAAGCGTGCATGCGCATCACGGTCGCGATCGAACACCGGGTCGACGACCCGGATCCAGCTGCCGTTCGCGGAGACGTCCGGCTGCTCCGGCCTCGGCACGAACTGTGCGACCGCGCGGTGCACCGAGAGCTCGTCGTCGGTCTGGACATGGGTCGACGCGCGCTGCAGGCCGATCGGCTCCTCTTCGAGACGGGCCTCGAGCGCATCGATGGGCGACGCGAGCGTGAGCGAGTAGTCGGTGAAGCCGAGGCGCCGCCAGATCGCGACCGCCACCACGTTCGACGTCAGCACCTCGAGGCTGATCGTGCGCGCCCCACGTGCCTTCGCGTCGGCGACGCACTCTCGAAGCAGTGCCTTCGTGATCCCGTGCCGGCGCGCGTCCTCGCGGACGTACGCAAGCTGAATGTGCGACGCGCCCTGGACGGGAGCCTCGATTCGCGCAACGCCGAGCGTGCGATCGCCTCCGGCGGCGATGAAGACCCCGCCACCGCGGATGTCGTCCAGCGTGTCCGCCCATTCCTGCGTCCCACGTCTCGGGCTCGAAGCCCTCCGGCTCGGGCACCTCGCGCTCGAACTCCTCCCAGAGCTCGCGCAGGAGTGCCTCGTCGGCCTCCGTCGCCCGTCTGATCGTCAGGGCTTCGTCAGCCATCCGGTCAGCAGGTAATGCGCCGAGAGATTCTGGAAAGGATGCAGGCGAGGGCCGAGCTCGGTCACGTCGATACCGTAGAGGTCGACGGCCGCCTTGCGCAGTGCGAGGTCGCCGTCCGGCCACGCGGTCGGACGCGCGAGGTGGCGAGCGAGGAACCATTCGGCCGTCCACGGGCCCAGCCCGCGCTGGGCGGTGATCTGCTCGCGGACGGCGTCGTCGTCGAGGGCGGCGAGGCCGCTGAGGTCGAGCTCGCTGCGTGCCAGAGCAACGGCGTACTCCGCCTTTCGCCGCGTGAATCCGACCTCGACCAGCTCGGCCTCGCGGGCGTCGGCGATCCGCTCGCGCGTGGGAAACGCCCACGCCTCGCCGATCCGCGTCCCGAACCGCTCGACGAGCCTGTTCCGGATCGAGACCGCGGCGTGCAGGGAGATCTGCTGCGCGGTGATCGACGTGATCAGAGCCTCGAACGGATCGGGTTGCAGCGGTGGCCGGTACCCGCGGAGGCGATCCGCGATCGGCTCGAGCAAGGCGTCACCGGCCGTCCAGGCGTAGAACGCGTCCAGGTCGAACGGCGCCCCGAGGAGGTGCTCGACGACCGGGCGCGTGATGACGTCGAGCGGCTCGACCTCGACCCCGCCGGCCGCGGCCACGATCCGCACCTCCCGGCCGTCGACGGCCCGGTGGAGCACGCCGTCGACCAGGCGGTTTGCCAGGTCCGGACCGAAGACGCGGAACCGGCCCGTCGAGAGCTCGAAGTCGTACGGGTCAGGAAAGCGCAGCAGCGACATCGTCGAGCGTGTCGAACGGCAGGTAGGGAACCCCCTCCTCGTGCAGGTAGCGTGCGAGCCCGTCGCGGGCGAAGACGCGGTCGCAGGCCAGCGACGCGCAGCGGTCGGAGTAGCCGTCTCCGACGAACACGAGCGGGCGCTCGTCGGGAAGTGACCGGCGCTTGCAGCGGTCGCCGCACACCGGGCAAGGCCCCTCATGCCGGAAGCGCACCCGCCAGCCGTCCGGTGACGGGTCGGCCAGGTTCGAGCGGACGTCGAGCTCGACGCCCTCGCGCTGGAGCACCGGCAGGATCAGCTGCGGCAGGCCGCTCGAGACGATCACTGGGGCGTACGCGGAGACAAGCGCGTGGAAGCCGGGCCGCACCTCGACGTGCTCGACCGCCCACGCCGCAGCCTGTTCGGCCGTGACGCGAAGCGTTGCGATCTCGGCCGCGAGCGCGTCGCCGTACGAGTCGAACTCCTCGTCGTAGACCGACGGATCGCCAAGATCGTGGACCGCGGCGACGAGCGAGTCGCGGACGGTGCACGTCCCATCCCAGTCGAGGACGAGGCGCAAGCTCTAGAGATGCGAGGTGACGCCGGCGGGATCCTCGTCGGGCGTCCGGCCGTTCGACGCCGGATCCTCGGCCCACGAGTACATGTATCTGCCGTCGTCGAGGTCGGCCGGCGAGCGTCGTCAGGCGCAGTGGATGGAACGTGTCGCACATGACGGCGTACTCGTGCGTCTCGGTCAGCCCGAGCGACCTCTCGGCGAGCCCGGGCTGCGGCCCGTGCGGCAGGCCCGACGGATGGAGCGTGATCGAGCCGACCTCGATTCCCTTGCGCGACGAGAAGTTGCCGTCGACGTAATAGATCATCTCCTCGCTCTGGAGATTCGAATGGTGGTACGGAATCGGGATCGCGTCCGGGTCGAAGTCGAGCTTGCGCGGACAGAACGAGCAGATGACGAAGTTCGGCCCTTCGAACGTCTGGTGCGAGGGCGGCGGCATGTGGATGCGGCCTGTGATCGGCTCGAAGTCGTGGATCGAGAACGTCCACGGGTAGACGTAGCCGTCCCAGCCGACGACGTCGAACGGGTGGTAGTCGATCACGTACGTCTGATAGCCGTCGCGGACGCGCACCTTGACGATGAACTCGCCCCGCTCACGATGCGTCTGCAGCTCGGTCGGGGGATGGATGTCCCGGTGGTAGTACGGCGCGTGCTCCATCAGCTGCCCGTGCTCGTTGCGATAGCGCTTCGGGATCGTGATCAGACCCGGCGTCTCGAAGACGAGGTGGCGCTGCTCACCCTCTGACGCGGAAGCGGTACGTCGTGCCGCGCGGAACGACGACGTAGTCGCCGGGCTTGTAGGGGAGGTCGCCGAAGGTGGTCTCGAGCGTGCCCGACCCTTCGTGGACGAAGATCACCTCGTCGCCCTCGCCGTTCCGGAAGAAGTAGTCCATCGGCTCCGACGGCCGCGCGATCGAGATCTCGACGTCGTTGTTCCACATCAGAAGGCGCCGGCCCGTGACGGGATCTCCGCCGGCCGGGACGTCCCACGTCGTCAGGTGCCGGTGGGCGTGCGCGTCGGGCACCCACTCCTCGCGGACGATCGGCTCGAACTCGCCGCATTCGAGCACCCGGCACGGCGACTGCAGGTGATAGAGGATCGACTCGAGTCCCGAGAACCCCTCGAAGCCCATCACCTCTTCGGTCAGGAGCGTCCCGTTGTCGCGGTGCACGATGTGCCGCTTGCGCGGCAGGTCGCCGAGTCGCTGGTAGAACGGCACGCATGGAGGATATCCGTGCGCGGATCGAGCAGGAGGTCGGCTCGTGGGAGGGCGTCACCGTGCATGCGCACCGCTTCGGCGGGGTCGAGTTTCGCCTCGGCCGCCGCGAGCTCGGGCACCTCCAC
This sequence comes from uncultured Thermoleophilia bacterium, assembly GCA_963846895.1. Classification (GTDB taxonomy): domain Bacteria; phylum Actinomycetota; class Thermoleophilia; order Gaiellales; family Gaiellaceae; genus PALSA-600. Next base: position 48,846 of record CAWJXR010000012.1, read on the forward strand.
GAGGGGTGGGCCGACCTTCCGTTCACGTCGCGCATCCGGGCGATGCTGCTCGAGACGGGCCGGGCCGCGCCGCACCGGGCGGGCGTCGACGGCTGGGTCTCGGTCGAGCTGGACGATGCGGTCGAGCTGTTCCGGCTCTCGTACGAGCGGGCGCAGGTCGCGCAGGCGGCCCGCACAGCTCGGGGTTAGATCGTCAGAGCCGGCGGAACCGAGCAGCTAGTCGAACTCGTCGGTCTGCTCGAAGGCGCGTATCGCGTACCAGACCGACCAGGCGACGAGCGCGAAGGTGACGGGGAGGCCGGTGACCAGGTTGACGACGAAGAACGCGCCGAGCGAGCCTTTGAGCAGCACGGCGAGCCTGATGGCGCTCCGGGCGAGGAGATACAGCCCCCAGACGACGGACTCGACGCCGAACACGCGCTTGAACGTCCGCGAGCGCCGCACCTCGTCCGGGAACGGATACCACGCCATCGCGATCGCTCCCATCAGCGGTCGCCCGACGACCACCGAAGCGAGATACACGAGCCCGAAGACCGCATTCGCGAGCACGGGCTGGGCGAGGTACACGGTCGCGCTGTGCGCTGCGAGACCGACGCCGGCCTGAACGAGGACGAACGCGAGCGACAGCCGCACCAGCAGGCCGTCGGCGCCACGGCGCCGTTCGTAGACGTACGCGACGGCCGCCGACGCCGTGGAGAGGATCACGCCGAGCAGCAGCCCGCCGGCCTTCAGCCCGACGTAGAAGGCCGCAACCGGGACAAGCCCCTCGCGGGCAAACCCCGGCAGCCCGCGGATGAAGACCGAGCGGAACCGCGGCACGGGCGGCACGTCGACGGCGCCGGTCACCCGGACTCCCGCAGTCGCTTCGCCTCCTGCTCGCACCAGCGTGCGCCGAACTCGTTGAACGCGATCCCCCAGCGCAGCACGAGGTCGACGAACGGTGGGTCGACCCCGGGTCGTGCGTCGATCGCGCGAAGCGTCTCGAGGAATTCGGCATGTCCTCGCGCCCGCGCCTCGAGCAGGCCGAGCGCGTGGTCGCGCGGGAGCACGTCGGCGAAGAACAGCCGCAGGAGCGACTCGTCCCGCAACTCGATCGTCACCTCGCGGCCGTGCAGCCAGTCGTCGAGCGCCGCTCGACCGGCGTCCGTCAGGCGGTAGACCCGGCGTGGGCGGGCGCCGCGGCCGGCATCCTCGCCCTCCACGAGCCCCTCTCGCTCGAGCCGCTGCAGCTCCGGGTAGATCTGGGAGTAGCTCGCGGCCCAGAAGAACCTCGTCGAGCGATCGACGATCGCCTTGATCTCATAGCCGGAGCGCGGCTCGTGGGCGAGCAGCCCCAGGATCACCCAGGTGGCGCCGGTCTGCTTCATCTACCGTAACGATATATCGAGACGATATATCCGTCAAGCGGCGAGCAGCGCCGAAAAGCGGTCGGCGTCGACGTTTCCGCCGGAGACGATGATCCCGATTCGCCCGCCGGAGACGAGGTTCGCCTGGACCGCGGCCAGCCCGACCGCGCCGCTCGGCTCGATCACGAGCTTCAGCCGCTCGAAGGCAAACCGCATCGCCTCGACGATCTGCGCATCCGTGACGGTGACGATCTCGTCGACGAGCTGCGAGGCGACCTCCCAGGTCAGCGCGCCGGGGCTCGTCGTCTGCAGGCCGTCGGCGATCGTGCGCGGCACGTCGATCGCCACCGGATGCCCAGCCGCGAACGAGCGCACCCAGTCGTCGCCCGCCTCCGGCTCGACACCGATCACGCGCCCCACTCCCAGCTGCCTTGGCTGCCGTCGCAGAGCCGGAGATCAGTCCGCCGCCGCCGACGGGGACGACGAGCGTGTCCACGCCGCCTGCGTCCTCGATCAGCTCGAGTGCCGCCGTTCCCGCCCCGGCCATGATCAGTTCGTCGTCGTACGGCCGCACGAGCTCGGCGCCGCGGCGGCCGCGAGCTCGGCGCCGATCGCCTCGCGGTCGCCCGTGTACCGGTCGTACGTCACGACCTCGGCCCCGTAGCCGCGCGTCGCTGCGAGCTTCGACGCAGGTGCATCGTCCGGCATCAGGATGGTCGCCGGCGAGCCGACGAGCCGAGCCGCAAGCGCCACCGCCTGCGCGTGGTTGCCCGACGAGAACGCCACGAGCGGCGTCCCCGGCGGGAGCGAAGCCACCTTGTTGTAGGCGCCGCGAAACTTGAACGAGCCGCTTCGCTGCAGGTTCTCCGGCTTGAGTGCGATGTGCTCGCCGAGCGTCCGCGATGCGATCAGCGGTGTTCGGTGAGCGACGCCTTCGAGCACGCCGGCCGCGCGCCGAACGTCGTCGACGGTGATCACGTGACGCGGTTCTGCAACGTGCCGATGCCTTCGATCTCGAGCTCGACCACGTCGCCGCGCTGCAGCCAGCGACCGTCGCCGTGCTCGAGGATGCAGCCCGTCCCGACGGTCCCGGAGCCGATCACGTCGCCCGGTCGCAAGATGGTGTTCCGCGCGGCCGCTGCGACGAGCGCGTCCCAACGGTGGTACATCGCGCGCAGGTTGCCGCGCGATCGCTCCTCGCCGTTGACACGGGCGATCATCTCGCCCTCGCTCCCGTCGAACTCGTCAGGCGTGACCAGGACGGGCCCGAGGGACGTGGCGAAGTCCTTGCCCTTCGCCGGGCCCAGCCCGACGCGCATCTCGCGGCGCTGCAGGTCACGGGCCGACCAGTCGTTGAGGACGGTGAAGCCCGCGATCCGCCCCTCGGCCCCGATCATCGCCGCGCACTCGAGCTCGTAGTCGAGCTCCTCCGTCCCGTCGGGGTACGGCACGTCCTCGCCGGGCCCGTAGATCGCGGCCGGGTTCGAGAAATAGAAGACCGGCACCTCGTACCACTCGGGCGGGACCTCGGCGCCGCGTTGACGGCGGGCGTTCACGACGTGCTCCTCGAACGCCATGAAGTCACGCACGGCGGGCGGATGGAGCACGGGCGGTCGCAGGTCGACGTCGCTCAGCGGATATTCGGCGTGCTCGCGGGCGTTGCCGCCGCCGGTGAAGAAGGACTGCAGCGTCTGCGCGGCGAGCTGGATCACCCTGTCGCCCTCGATGCGACCCGGCCAGCCGCGCACGAGCGCCAGCTCCTTCGGGGTGAACATGCAGAGCCTCAAGGCTCGGTATGAACTATCACGTCGGCAATGTCCGGCCGCTCCCTTCGAATGCGCTCCTCGATCTCGCTGGCGCGAGCGTGCGCATCGGCGAGGGTCGTCGAGCCGTCCAGCCCGAGCGTGAGGAACGCGACGAGACCGCTCTCGGTGCGGAGGAACCGCAGCTCGCGTGGCTCGGTGCCGGTCGATCGTGCGGACGACACGCAGCACGACCGCCGCGCCGTCCGCCTCGACCTCTCGCGCCTCGGCAACCGCGGTCAAAGGCTCGAGATGCGTCTGGACGCCGGCGATCTCGGGAACGGCCGCGTGGATCGCCGCCTCGAGCTGCTCGGCGATCTCGTGCGCTTCGTCGAGCGGCAGGTTGCCGGGGAGCTTGAGGTGAAGCGACAACTCGGTACGGCCGTCGACGTCGACGAGCGCGATGTTGTGCACCTCGCGTACGCGCGGCACGGCGAGCGCGGCCGCGTGCGCGCGCTCGCGGAGATCGCCCTCGCCGAGCGGCTCGACGTGAACGACCACATCGGCGTTCGGCAATGCCCGCTCGACTGCCGCCTCGACCGCATCCGCAGCGGCGTGCCCCTGGCCGACGGCGGCGCCCGGCGAGACGCCGATCACCACGTCGGCGAACTGCCGTCCGCCGGCCTGCCGCATCCGCAGTCGGCGCAGCGCGACCGGCGGCTCGACGGACGCGATCGCGCGCCTGGCCACCTCCTCGGCCTCCAGAGGAGCGCGGTCCATCAGGACGTCGACATTGACCTTGATCAGGCGCGCGGCCGCGACGAGCACGAGCGCGCCGACGAACAGCGCGGCCAGGGGATCGCCGTTCGGGTAGCCGGAGCGCACGAGCGAGAAGGCCGACCAGCACGGCGATCGAGCCGGCGAAGTCGCTGCCGAAATGCAGTGCGTTCGAGGCGAGGGCGGCGCTCCCCGACCGGCGGGCGCCACGCCAGGAGACGACAGTGCGACTGATGTCGATGGCCAGCACCAGCGCCGATGACCGCGAACGCGTACCACGGCGTACTCACGGGTGCGTGAATCGAGCCGGTGAGGCGCTCGATCGCCCGGACCGAGATGAAGACGCTCGCCAGCGCGAGGAATGCCGCCTCGGCAAGCGCGGCGAGATGCTCCGCTTTGCCGTGGCCGAACTGATGCGCGACATCGGCCGGGCGAGCCGCGACGCGCACGGCGAAGTACGTGAGCAGCGCCGCGACGAGGTCGGTGCCCGAATGCACCGCCTCGGACACGAACCCGAGACTGTGCGTGGCCAGCCCGACACCGAGCTTGAGCACGACGAGGAGCGCCGCGGCCACGACCGAGACGAGGGCTGACCGGCGCTGCACGCTCATGTCAGCTCGCGGAGTGGCCAGACCACGACGTCCTGTCGCGGCGAGAAGAGAACGTGAGCAGGCTCGACGGGCAGAGGCATGGGTGTGATGGTGTTGACGTCGACCGTCGTCTCGCCGCGCTGCAGCGACCAGGGCGGATGATGGAACTCGGCCCGGTACACGCGGCCACCGTCCTCCGTGTAGATGCAGTACCGCTCGGCGAGAAACGCTTCGAGCGTGCCTGGGCCGGCGGTGAACGCGTCGCCGGTACCACCGTAGTCCGCCGAGAATGCGGCGCCTGCGCGAGCCGACTCGAGATGGACCTGATCGCCATGGCGCACGTAGCGCATCTGAGAGCGCGCATACGGCAGCCGGTAGGCGCGCTTCGCGGCCTCGACCGCGAGCGTGCTGCCCGCGTCGAGCGAGAAGTACCAAAGGCCTGGCTTGCCGTCGCGCGTCACGTAGGTGCGGACACTGACTTCCGGGAACGACGAGATGCCCGGCAGCGGTGGCAAGCCTCGGAGGCGCAAGCCGGTCAGCAGGAACGGCGTGATGCCGAGCCACGCCGAGCCGTCGTACACCTCGAGCTCGACCGAGCCCGGCAGCAACCTCTCGAGCTCACGCGGCTCGAGCCGCCAGTGGAGGAAGGCATGCTCGACCCACGTCTGAGCCTGCGCCCACGGCTGTGCAGGCACGGGCCACGTGCGGTGTTCGAGCACGTCGAGAACGTGTGCCTGGCGGGCGGTCGTATCGAGGAAGTCGGTGGTACGGGTCAGAGGTTTCCGCGCAGCGCCTGCTCGCGCTCGATCGCCTCGAAGAGCGCCTTGAAGTTGCCGTCGCCGAAGCCGCGCGCGCCGTGGCGCTCGATCACCTCGAAGAACAGCGTCGGACGATCCTGGGCTGTCTTCGTGAAGATCTGGAGCAGGTAGCCGTCGTCGTCGCGGTCGGCGAGGATCCGAAGGCGCCGCAGGTCGTCCCAGCTCTCGTCGATCGATCCGACGCGATCCGGGGTGTCGTCGTAGTAGGTGTCGGGCGTCATCAGGAACGCGACGCCGCGGCGCTGCAGAGCCTCGACGGTGTCGACGATGTGCGACGACTGCATCGCGATGTGCTGCGAGCCGGGGCCGTGGTTGAACTCGAGGTACTCGTCGATCTGACTCTTCCGCTTGCCCTCGGCGGGCTCGTTGATCGGAAACTTGATCTTGCCCTGCCCGTCGGTCATGACCTTCGACATGAGAGCCGAGTACTCGGTCGAGATGTCCTCGTCGCTGAAGTGGATCATCTCGGTCATCCCAAAGACGCGCTCGTAGAACTCGACCCATTCCTGCATGTGGCCGAGCTCGACGTTGCCGACGATGTGGTCGATCGCCAGCAGCCCGACGCCGTCCTCGACGACGTTCGCCGACTCCTGCGCGACGTACCCGGGCAGATACGCGCCTTCGTAGTCGCGGCGGGTGACGAACGTATGAACGACGTCGCCGTACGTCGCGATCGTGGCGACCTCGACCTTCCCGAACTCGTCCTCGTGAACGGCAGGCTCGCTGACACCGTGCGCTCCGCGCTCGACGGCTTCGTGATACGCGCGTGCCGCTTCCGGCACGCGCAGTGCGATGTCCTTCACGCCGTCGCCGTGGCTGTACGCGTGCTCCGCAATCTCGTGTCCGGGATGCAGCGCACTGGTGACGACGAGGCGGATCTCCCCCTGCTCGAGGACGTAACTCGCCCGGTCGCGGACGCCTGTCTCGGGGCCGGCGTACGCGGTGCGCCGGAAACCGAATGCCTGCTCGTAGTAGAAGGCCGCCTGCTTGGCGTTCCCGACCCAGAGCTCGACGTGATCCCAGCCGTCGAGCGGCATGAAGTCCTCGCTCACGAACGCGAGTCTACTGCGGTTGTCGCCGGGGTGGCCGCGGCCGCTTCGACAGCCGAGACCTCGTCGAGCGAGCGTCTGAGACGCTGCTCCTTCACCCAGAGGACGGCGATCACCCAGACGAACACGGACACGACGGCGGCGGCGAAGAACGCCGGCCGGAGCGCATCGGCGAGATCCTGGCGGGCGGCGGCGGGCAGGCGGTGGATCGCGATCCCCTCCCCGAGGCTACGCCCGGAGGAAGCCCGTGGTTGACGATCGCGCCCATGACGGTGACGCCGATCGTTGCTCCCATCTGGCGGCCGAACTGGGTGAGCGCCGTCGCCGAACCGATCACGGAGCGCTTGACGGCGTTCTGAACCGACAGCACGAACACCTGCATCATCGAGCCGATCCCGATCCCGACGACGACCATGTTCCGCGCTGCCTCGGCGTTCGTCGTCGTCGTGTCCATCCGCCAGAGCAGGAACATGCCTGTGCTCAGGACGACCGGGCCGAGGACGGCGTTCCAGCGGTAGCGGCCGGTGCGCGAGACGAGCTGGCCCGTGAGCAGCGAGGTGGTGACCGCGCTGAGCAGCAGCGGCGTCAGCACGACCCCCGATGAGGTCGCGGACGTGCCGATCACGCCCTGCACGAAGAGCGGGACGTACGAGATCGTCCCGAACATCGCCATTCCGACGAGAGCCATGCAGGCGACGCTGCCGGCGACGATCGGGTTGCGGAGGATGTCGAACGGCAGAATCGGCTCGCGCGCGCGGCGCTCGACGAGCGCGAACGCGAGGAGCGAGATGCCTGCGGCGACGAAGGCGCCGACGACCTGCGGCACTCGACCAGCTGTACTGGCTCCCGCCCCAGACGAGTCCCATCAGGAGTGCGGCCGTGCCGGCGGCCAGCAGCGCCGCTCCGACCCAGTCGATCGAGTGCTGCATCACCCGCGCACGGCGCGGCATCGTCAGGGAGACGACGACGAGCGCGAGGCCGCCGACCGGCAGGTTGACGAGGAAGACCCAGCGCCAGCTCGCGTTGTCGACGATGAAGCCGCCGACCGCCGGCCCGATGATCGACGCGGCGGCGAACACGGCGCCGATCAGGCCCTGCCAGCGACCGCGATCGCGCGGCGGGACGATGTTCCCGATCACGGCCAGCGACAGCGGGAACACACCGCCGCCACCGACTCCCTGAACCGCGCGGAAGACGACGAGCTGAGTCATCGAGGTCGCAAGGCCGCAGAGCGCCGAGCCGAGCAGGAAGACGACGATCGCGAACAGGAAGAGGTTCTTCCGCCCGTAGGCGTCGCCGAGCTTCCCGTAGAGAGGGACGGTGACGGTCGACGTGAGCATGTAGCGCCGTGAAGACCCACGAGTACTGGGTGATGCCGCCGAGGTCGCCGACGACCTGCGGAAGCGCGGTCGCGACGATCGTCTGGTCGAGCGCCGCCAGGAGCAGCGTGACCATCAGCCCCGAGTAGATCGCGAGGATGCGGCCGATCGTGTACTCGTAGCCGGGCGGCTGCCGGCCGAGGCGCTCGCGTAGGCGAGTGGTCACTCCCGAACGTTAACGACGTTAACGGTCGCGCGGCGGACGCGCTCGACGAGCACGGCACCGATGATGATCGCGCCGCCGACGACCTCCGACCTCGTCAGGTGCTCGTTCAGGAGCACCAGGGCGAAGACAACCCCGAAGACCGGCTGCAGGTTCGCGAAGAGCGACGCGCGCGAGGGGCCGACCTTGTCGATGGCGGTGAACCAGAGGATGTTCGTCAGGAAGAGCGGCCCGATGACCGCGAAACCGAACGCGACCCACACGAGGGTGCTGAAGTCGAAGGTCTGTTCGGCTGTCTGGTGGGCGCCGGTCAGGGCAAGCGGGATCCAGCCGATCAGCAACACGATCGAGCTGATCCGAAACGGCGAGTAACGCCGCATCAGCGGCGTGATGGCGACCGAGTACGAGCCCCACGTCGCCGCGGTGAGGACGGCCAGTCCGTCGCCGCCGACGTTGCTCGAGAACCCGCCTGAGCCCGACGCGACCAGGGCGACGCCGATGATCGAGACGCCCGCGGCGATCCAGAAGGTCCCGCCGAGACGCTCGAGCCCGACCGCGCTCGCGACGATGCCGATGAAGATCGGCGTCGTGCCGAGGAGGAGCGTCACGGTCGACGCCGACGTCTTGTCGATGGCGTAGACGAAGCACAGCTGGTTCACGTAGATCATCCCCCCGGCCAGAGCGACGAACTTGAAGTCTTGCCGGGCGATGCGAAAGCTCCCCTCGCGCAGATAGGTGTAGCCCCAGAAGAGGCTCGTCGCGGCGGCGTAGCGGAGCGTCGCGTAAGCGAGCGGGAGGAATCCGTTCGTCAGGACGTAGCGCGTGACGGTCGTGTTCAGCGCCCAGAGGAGGACCGTTCCGAGCAGCATCAGATCGACCGCATGGATACGCCGCACCGCGCGAGGCTAGATTTATCAATCATCTAGCGGTAGGGTTTGGCCGCGCATGGCCGAGCCCACCCGTGACGATGTCGACGCCCTCGTCGGGCCGGCGACTCCGCACTTCGCATACCAACTGCGCGCGCGCGTGCGCGAGCTCGTGCGCGATCTCCCGCCCGGGCATGACGTCCGCCGCTACGCGGACGAGCAGATCGACCGCCTGGACCGGCTCGGGCACGCCTCGTCGAAGGCCGACGAAGGCCCGCACGAGTCACCATCGCGCCTGGGTTGGGACACGATCCCGTCGGCGGCCTCGGCCGACGAGCCGCTGCCGCACCAGTCGTGAACATCTTCGTCACCGGCGGCACGCGCGGCATCGGGCGCGCGATCGCTCTGCGCTTCGCACGCGACGGTGCGACCCGGGTCGCCGTCGGCTATCTGCGGAACGATCGAGCCGCAGAGGAAACCGCCGACGAGCTGCGCGCAGTCGGCCCGGATGTCACGCTCGTCCGGGGCAACGTCACCTCCGAGCGCGTGCTCGCCGAGGTTCGAGGCGCTCGGCCCACTCGACGTCCTGGTCCACAACGCGGCGACCGGCGTCATCCGGCCGGCGCTCGAGACCGACGACAAGCACTGGGATTGGACGATGAACGCGAACGCCCGCGCACTGCTCCAACTCGCGCGGGTCGCCGCGCCGCAGATGCCGGACGGATCGTCGATCGTCGCGATCTCGTCGCTCGGCGCGCAGCGCGTGCTCGAGAACTACGTCCTCGTCGGGACCTCCAAGGCCGCGCTCGAGTCGGTCGTGCGCTACCTCGCCGTCGAGCTGGCGCCGGCGAGTCCGGGTCAACGCCGTCTCGGGCGGCGTCGTCGAGACCGGTGCGCTCGAGCACTTCCCGAACCGCGAGGAGATGCTCGCCGCAGGCCGCTCGAACCCGGTCGGCCGGCTCGTCACGCCGGAGGACATCGCGGGCGCCGTGGCGTTCCTGGCCTCACCCGACGCAGCCATGATCCGCGGCCAGACGGTGATCGTCGACGGCGGCTACTCCCTGCTGGCGTGACACTTTCGACCGCTTCCGTGACACTTCCAACCCGGTGTCTGACACCGGGTTAGCGGCCACGATTTCCCTGCTCAGCCTCGAATCGGCCTCGATCTTCCTAACACTTTCCTAACCGTGTCTGACACCGGACGTGGCTCGTCGGGACCTGCCGCCGCTAGTGACGCCCGAAGAGGCGGCCCACCGTGTCCGAGGCGACGTAGCCCGCGATCGCCGGGTTCTCCTGCAGCCGCCTGACCGAGTACTCGTACCACTGCGTCCCGAACGGGACGTAGATCCGCACGCGGTGGCCTGCGGCGACCAGCTCGTCGGCCCGGTCTGAGCGCACGCCGAGCAGCATCTGGAACTCGTAGCGGTCGGAGCGGCACTCCATCGACCAGGCGCAGTGCCTCGCCGATCAGGAACTCGTCGTGCGTGGCGATCCCGACGTAGGTTCCGGAGCGGAGCACCTGCTCGAGCACGCGGACGTAGTTCGCGCGCACCTCCTCGTAGTCGGTGTACGCGATCTCCTCCGGCTCGACGTAGATGCCCTTGCAGATGCGAACGTTGTCAAGATCTCGGACATCGTCAGCCGTGCGCCGCAGATACGCCTGCACGACGGCACCGATGTTCTCGTGGCCGAGCTTCCGCAGCTCGTGGTAGAGGCCGAGCGTGCGGTCGGTCGTCGTCGAGTCCTCCATGTCGATCCGCACGAAATTCGATCGTGCGTGCGCATCCGAGACGATCGCTTCGACGATCTCCCGGCACAGGTCGAAATCGAGATCGAGGCCGAGACCCGTCAGCTTGACGGAGACGTTCGAGTCGAGGCCCTCTTCGTCGATCCGCGCCAGGACGTCGTGGTACTGCCCGGCGATCGCGCGCGCCTCGTCCGGGCTCGTGATCTCCTCGCCGAGCACGTCGACCGTGGCCATCTTCCCCTTCGCGTTGAGCCTCTCGACGACGCGGATCGCATCGTCGATGGAGGGGCCGGCGATGTAGCGCGACGAAAGACGGCGAACGAACGGTCGGGGCACCGCCGGTAGCAGCCGGACGATTGCGTGGTCGAGTGTCGAGCGGCCGGGGAGAGCCACGGGCGGCGGGATCGTAGTCGGAAGTGGTCAGCTTTCGCGCATGAACCCCTGGCGGGCGGCGCTGACGAGCGCCACTGCCTCGGGGAAGAGCACGCGCATCGCGTCGCGCATGGCGACCGCCTGCTCGTCGATCGGGCCTTGAAGCTCGATCTGCGACAGCGCCGCGGAGGTGAGCTCGACCGCAGTGTTGAGCGTCAGCGTCGCGAACTGCTCGCGCTGCGCCTCCTGGACCGACTCCGCCTGCTGCTCTGCGAACTCGCGCAAGCCGCGCAGCAGATCCTCGGGATCGCCGCCGAACGGGAAGCCTCCGAAACCGCCACCTTCCATGTGCCCACGTTAGCGAAGCGCGACCAGGTAGCCGCGCTCGACGTCGCCGACGAACAGGTCGACGACGCCCGTGCCGGCGCGGAGCGCCTCGGAGAACGGCGAAGAGACGTCGCCGAGCGCGCGTTCGAGCGCAAGCGTGGCCGCGCCGACGTCGTCGAGATACGCCGGGGTGGCCACGCGCGGCGGCGCTCCGACGGCCCGCTCGAGGCGCAAGCGCCGCGGACTCGGCCTCCTCGATGCCGGGAGCCTGCTCGACCATGCGCACCTGGGCGAGGCTCAGCCGAAGCTGTTCAAGGTCGCCGCCACCCGCGAGGTCGGCCGTGAGCTCGCAGAGCGCGACGATCGACGCAACTCGCACGGACGTCATCGCGCCGATCGACAACTGCACCGTCGTCGTCGAGCACGAGCCATCGGCGGTCATCGCCGTCGCCGAACGAAACCAGATAGCGGCGCAGCCCCTCGTCCGGCTCGGCGGCCAGAACCGCGCTGACGTCGCCGTGTGACGAGGCGAGCGCCGCGACCCTCTCCAGGTCGTCCGCGAGGCCCATAGAGTCAAGGGTATGGAGGCGACGGAGCTCTTTGCGCCGCTTGGGCCGGGGTACGACCGCTGGGGATCGGTGCTCTCGTTCGGCCAGGACCCGCGCTGGCGGCGTTTTCTCGTCACGACTGTCGACGCCGGCCCGACTGACACCGTGCTCGATGTGGCGACCGGAACGGCGGCGGTCGCACTCGAACTCGCGCGTCAGAAGGACTGCTTCGTCGTCGGTGTCGACATCACACCCGAGATGCTCGAGGAAGGGCGGCGTCGGGTCACACTCGCCGCGGCGACCCGAAAGATCCGGCTCCAGCAAGCCGACGCACGCGCGCTGCCGTTCGACGAAGGCACCTTCGACGCGGTGACGTTCACCTACCTCTTGCGCTACGTCGACGATCCTCCCGCAACGCTCCGCGAGCTCGTACGCGTGGTCAAGCCGGGCGGGACGGTCTCGAGTCTCGAGTTCGGACTGCCGCGCGGGCCGTGGCGGCCACTCTGGGAGCTGTGGACACGTGCGGGCTCTGCCGCTCGCGGGCCGCGTGATCGGCGACGGCTGGCACGAGGTCGGGCAGTTTCTCAACCCGTCGATCACCGAGTTCTACGCACGCTGGCCGCATATCCGAGCAGCTGGCGGCGTGGCGGACGGCCGGCATCGACGACGTGGCGACTCGCCGGCTCAGTCTCGGCGGAGGCGTGGTGACGTGGGGACACAAGAAGAAGGCGTAAGGCCCGCCTTCTACGCACTGCGGCAAGGTGGCTGGCGTGACTATCTGACGCTGCTCCACCCGCCCTACACGGCGTGGCACCTCTCATACGTCGCGATCGGCGCGGCACTCGCGCCGCACTTCCACCTCAACCGGCTCCTGTGGGCGCTGCTCGCGTTCTTCCTCGCGATGGGCGTCGCCGCGCACGCGCTGGACGAGATCAAGGGGAGGCCGCTCCAGACGAAGATCCCGACCGGCGTGCTCGTCGCACTTGCCGCTGTCTCGCTGGCCGCGGCTGTGGCGATCGGCGTCGGCGCCGCGCGAGCGTGGGGCTACGGGCTGCTCGTGTTCGTGGCCTTCGGGGCGATCGCCGTGCCCGCGTACAACCTCGAGTTCGCGCTCCACAACGACGTGGGCTTCGCGGTGCTTCTGGGGAGTCTTCCCCGTCCTGACCGGGTATTTCGTCGAGGCACAGACGCTGCGCTTCGAGCGTTCGCTGCGGCGCGCGTTCGCGTTCGCCACCAGTGGCGCGCAGCGAGCTCTGTCGACGCCCGTCCGCGAGGCGAGGCGGAAGTACGCCACGGTCGCAGGAATCGAGGTGCTCGAACGCTCTCTCCGCCTGCTTGCGATTCGCGATCGTCGCGCTCGCCGTCGCTCTCGTCGCGGCGCGCCTACGATGACGGCATGACCGCCGCGACCGCCATCGCCGTCGGCGCCGCCGTCGTGGCGGTGGCTGCTCTCGTTGCCTCGATCTTCCTCCTCAGGCGCCTCAACGCTCGCGAGCAGATCCTCGAGCGCGAGATCGACCGAGGCAAGGAGGAGTTCGACCGTGTCGTCGCGCTCGAGCTCGAGCAGCGCACCGAGGAGCTCGCTCGCCTGCTCGCCCGCGCGCGGGCCGACACGATGTCGCAGATCGCCGAGGAGGAACGGCGCATCGCCGACGAGCGCCGCCGCGACGTCGCAGAGCGCGAGCGCGACGCGACCGCGCAGTCTCGGAGACCAGCTCGTGGCCGCCCAGCGCAACGTCGAACAGCGCCTCGGCGACTGGAACAACGACGTCTCCAAGCTGCAAGAAGGCCTGAACGACGAGCTGAAGCGGGTCGAGGCACGCCAGCGCCAGCTGATGGCCGACCTCGAGTCGAGGATCGGCCAGGACGCCGAGGGCATCCAGACCCAGATCGAGGATCAGCGCCAGCTCATCGCACGTCTGCGCGCCGAGCTCGCGAAGTCAGCGCAAGAGGTGACGCAGCAGGCGTCGGCCGAGCTCGAGCAGCACGCCGCAGAACGCAGGCGGGCGCTGCAGGATGTCGCCGAACGGTTGCGGGCGCGTGAGCGTGACCTGAAGGAGATCGTCGAGCGCGAAGGCGACCGACGCGGCGCAGCGGATCCAGATCGCCCTGGGCGACATCGAACGCCGCCAGGTCGAGCAGATGCAGCGAATCCTCTCGCGTGAGACGACGCGCTTCTCGGAGTCTGCGTCGCAGCAGTTCGACGTCACGATGCGCACCTCGCGCGAAGAGGCCGCGCGCCGCCTGAGCCGGGAGCTCGACCTGGCCGTCGACCGTTTCGCTCGCGAGGCGGAAGGCGTTCTGACGGAGCGGCTCAACCAGGTCAGCGACAGCGCGACGAAGCGCGTCGAGGATCGGCTCGCGCGTCTACGGTCCGGGATCGAGCGGACGAACGAAGATGCCGTCAGGCTGCTCGAGGAGCGGGCGCACCAGGTCGAGAGCAGCCTGCGCGAGCGCCTCCAGGAGATCGCCTCCGACGCCGAGTCGGAGCGCGCCGTGCTCGACTCGCGTCTGCAGGAACTCGCGCGCCGGATCGAGGAATTGACCGCTCGCGCAGTGGGCTGACGCGCCAACTTTCAGAGGCAGGGTTCGTCTAGGACAGAGCGAAAACGCTGCAACACCATGCCTCAGACGATCGAACACCCACTCACGGAGCGCGAAAAGGTCGAGTCCTGGCGCCTGCATGTGCTGATCGAGGCGGGCTACCCCCTGCCGCTCGCCGAGAAGCTCGCTCACTCCGAAGCCGACCTCCACCGCGCGGTCGAATTGACCAGATACGGCTGCAGCTTCGAGACTGCGGCCGAGATCCTGCTCTAGGAAAGGTCGAAGCTCTAGCATCGGCCTGGTGAAGGTCGAGGCGACGGAAGTCGAGGGGCGCAAGGTCTACTCCGTGCGCGCCTTCAACGCGGGCGTGGCCACGTGGCTGAAGCGGCTGCCGACGCTGTGGGTCGAGGGCGAGATCACGGAGCTGCGGCGGCAGGACCGCTGGGCGTCGGTCTTCTTCACGCTCAAGGATCCCGAGGACGGGGCCTGCCTCGCGGCCCAGATGCCGCGGGGGCAGTTCGACGCTCTGCGTCTCGAGCTCGCCGACGGAGAGCGAGTCCATGTGTTCGGGCGACCCGAGTTGTACGAGCAGCGCGGGGAGCTCCGGCTGAAGGTGCTCTCGATCGAGCGCTTCGGCCTCGGCGCGCATCTCGCGGCTCTCGAACGGCTGAAGCAGAAGCTCGCCGCCGAGGGCCTGTTCGCGCCCGAGCGCAAGCGGCCACTCCCACGCTTTCCACGCCTCATCGGACTCGTCACCGGCAACGACGCCGCGGCGAAACGCGACGTGCTCACGCACATCAGCCAGCGCTTCCCGCCGGCGAACATCGCGGTTGCCGAGACGTACGTGCAAGGACCGCGGGCGGCGGCCGCCATCACGCAGGCGATCGACGATCTGTGCGAACGCGGTGCAGACGTGATCGTGCTCGCACGAGGAGGCGGCAGCTTCGAGGATCTCCTCCCGTTCTCGGACGAGCGGGTCGTGCGCGCAGTGGCGTCTGCCACCGTGCCGATCGTCTCCGCCGTCGGCCACGAGCAGGACACGCCGCTCTGTGACCTCGCAGCCGACGTGCGTGCGTCGACGCCGACACACGCGGCGCGACTCGTCGTGCCGGATGCCGTTCGACTGCGGGAATCGCTCGAGCGGTCGCGCGCCAATCTCGCGCGCGGCGCGCGCGACGCGGTCGAGCGGCACGCCGTCCGCCTGCAGACCGCGCACGAGCGGCTGCGTCGGGCTCCGCTGCTGGCCGTCGAGCGGAAGGAGGGACGACTGGCAACGCTGCGCGGCCAGCTTTCGGCGCTCTCGCCGTCGGCGACGCTCGAGCGCGGGTACGCCATCGTCCGCCGCGGCGACGATGTCGTTCGGATCAGCCGCCCAGGTCGAGTCCGGGAATGCGGTCTCGATCCGGGTCGCCGACGGGACCTTCGAGGCGATCGTCGAGTGAGCTCGGCCACCCCGACGTTCGAAGAGGCGCAGCGCGAGCTCGAGCAGATCGTCGAGCGGCTCGAGCGCGGCGACGCCGGCGTCGAAGAGCTGACGAAGCTGTGGGAGCGCGGCGAGGAGCTCTACCGAATCTGTGCGGCGAAGCTCGACGGCGTGCGGGGCCGGATCGAGGAGCTGTCACGCCGCGACGACAGTTCCCCCTAGGCGCTGGCCGAGCGACACGAGGTCCTCGACGGCGCGCGTGGGATCGCCCGAGAGCGCGTGCGCCTCGATGCCGTCCCGCACGATGCCGCCGAACAGCTCGCAGCGGACGCCGAGCTCGGCGCAACGCCGGACGACCGCGCCCGCCGACCTTGCCCTCTCTGGTCGTCGCGTCGACGGTTCCCTCCCCGGTGATGACGACGCTTCGCGTCCTTGGCGCGCTTGTCGAATCCGATCGCAGCGAGCACCAGCTCGGCGCCGGGCACGAGCTCTCCGCCGAGCGCCGCCAGCCCTGCTCCGAGCCCACCGCCCGCACCGGCGCCGGGGAGATCGCGGAACGGAACGAGATCGACGAGCGCCGCCAGCCGGGATTCGAGCTCTTCGATCGCCGGCTCATCCGCTCCCTTCTGCGGGCCGAAGACCCGTGCGGCGCCGCGAGCGCCGAGGAGCGGGCTCCGCACATCGCACGCGACGCGCAGAGGAACCGCACTCGGCCAGGAATGAAGCACCTCGCGCAGGCCGGCGCCGCCGTCGACCGTGGCCGTGCCGCCGACACCGACGAGCACGGACCGCGGCCGCTCGCGCAGGGCCGCCAGGAGCAGCTCGCCGACGCCGCGGGTCGAAGCGCGCAACGGGTCGAGCTCGGCGGGATCGACCAGCGGAAGGCCTACCGCAGCCGCCGACTCCACGACGGCAGTCCGGTCCGGAAGCATCAGCCAGCGGGCGTCGACCGGGCGGCCGAGCGGCCCCGTCACGACCTGTGTATGCCAGTCGCCGCCGAGCACGTGCGCCAGCACCTCGGCTGGTTCCCTCGCCGCCGTCGGCGACCGGCAACTCGACCGCGGTGATGCCGGCGACCCGCCGAAGGCCCGCGGCGAGCGCTTCCGCGGCCGCCTGCGGGGTGAGGACGCCCTTGAGGCTAGCCGGCGACGCCAGCGCGAGCAGTCGAGCGCTCCTCCGACGGCTCCTCGTCGCCGTTCGTCTCGACCGGATCGTCGTCCATGTCGCGGAGCGTCGCGTACGAGAGCCCTTCGCGGGCGAGGAAGACGAGCCCGAGACCGACGCCGACCGAGGCCTCGATCGCCTGCAGTCCGATGCCGAACGCGACGCCGTGCGCGTACGCGACGCCGTAGTTGACGAGCGGCAGAGCAACGGCGATCTGCACCAGGCCGAAGTTGCCTGGCCAGAGCGGAAAGATCGTCGCGACGTTCATCAACACGAGGACGAGCCCGGCAGCCGAGAGCGGCAGGTGGATGTTGAACGCCTCCATTGCCGCCCACACAGCGAAGAGCTGGCAGACCCAGCCCGCGAACTGGAACGTCCCCGCGGTCAGGGCGGGCAACGGCGAGCGCATGATCGCGAGTCCCTGCCGGGCGCGAACCAGGAACACGCGGACCGGGTTGTCCTCTTCGCGTACATGCCGCTGTCGCCGGGCCAGCATGACGGCAGCCAGGAACAGGATCAGCCCGAGGGCGAGAGCAATGCCGATCGACGTCATCGCCCAATGCGGGATCTTCGCGGTGAGCAGGACCCAGATGACGAGTGTCAACGCAGGGAACACGTCGAATATGCGATGTGCGAACACCGACCCGACGAGCGTGGCCGTGGTTCCCTTCGGGCCTGTGACACGGCGACGAAGAACGGCGACGCGGGCAAGCTCGCCGACCCGCCCGGGCAGGACGGCGTTCGCGAAGAGACCGACGCAGAACGCAGAGAACACGTACCGAAACCGCGGGTGCGGCGGGGGGATCGACTGCTTGACCGTCGTGTCCCACGAGAGCGCCCGCACGATCACCGAGAGGAAGTTGAGCAAGATCGCGGCTGCGACCCATTCCCACGTGACGGCCGTGAAGGCATCGTGGACGACGCGCCAGTCGGGGCCGCGCCAGGCGACGAGCACGATCGCCACTGCGAGGAGCGTGACGGGAACGAGCAGGCGCCATTGGCGTTTCACGCCGCGAGCTCCAGGTACGTCTCTTCGAGCCGCCGCGCGATGTCGTCCCATGCGTAGTTCGCAAGCGCGTGTGCGCGGGCGGCCCGGCCCATCTCGACGCGCCGCTCCTCGTCGGCGAGCACGTCGATGGTCGCCGCCGCCAGCGCATCGGGGTCGCTGGGCGCGACGAGCCTCGCCGCCTCAGGAGTCGCGACGGCTGCATAGCCCGGGATGTCCGAGGCGACGGCGGGCGTGGCGCACGCGAATGCCTCGGCGAGGACGAGCCCGAAGCTCTCGCCGCCGAGCGCCGGCGTCACCGAGACCTTGGCTCGCAACAGCTCTCGGGTGCGCACCTCGTTCGGGACGATGCCGAGCACGTCGATTCCCGCTTCGTCGAAGCGAAGCTTTGCGTGCAGCAACCGGTACTGCAGAGGGTCGGTGCCGATGAGCCTGAGGCGCGCGCCGGTCTCGCGGTGGATCCGCGGCCAGGCTCGCAGGAGCGTCGGCAGGCCCTTGCGGGGATCGTGGCGCCCGATGAACACGACGGCGTGGTCACGGTTCGTCGGGTCGGCTTCGTCGGGTATGAGCACGCCGTTCGGGATGACGCGATACTCGCCGTGGATCCACCGGGCCGCCGTCTCGGCAGCCATCGGGGAGACGGCGATGCGAACGTCGATGCGGTCCATGAGGAATCCCCAGAAGTGCAGCGCGGGCCCCATCCAGCCGAGGTCGCCGTGCGCATGGTGCGTGGCAACGATCGGGCATTGGGCATACGCGAGTGTTGCGACGCAGACCGCGGGTGTCATCGGTTCGTGCAGATGAACGAGATCGAACTGCTCCCTCGCGAGGATCGTCTTGATGCGCCCGATCGAGCGCGGCGAGAGCACGATGTTCGGCAGGGAGCCGTTGGCCGGCACGACCACCGAGCGGCCGACCGGGATGATTCCCTCGGGCAGCGTCTCGTGCCGCCCGGTTCTCGGGTGGAGAAGTCGCGTGAGCCGGCCGGGCGGATCATTGCCCATGAGGATCTGAACATCGTGGCCGCGACGCCGGAGCGCATCGGCTTGATGCTCGCTGTGTTCGACGACACCGCCCCAGTACGACCACGAGAACGGGACCACGATCCCGATCTTCATGCCGTAACTGCCGCGAACGCCGCCTGCAGGCGTTCGGCCCCGGCTGCGATCGTCTCGTCGCTGACGGCGAGCGAGATGCGAGCCCAGCCGGCTCCGCTCGGTCCGAACCCCTCGCCCGGGGCGACGGCGACGCGATGCTCGGTCAAGAGCGTCTCTGCCGTGATTCCTTCGGGCAGCCGAAGCCAGACGAAGAACGTTCCTTCGCAGACGGGCGGCTCCGGCAGGACTGCCGCAATCGCGTCGCGTCGGCGCGCATACGCCTCGACTCGCTCTCGCACCGAGTCCTCCGGCCCCTCGAGCGCGGCGACGGCTGCTGCCTGAAGTGGGAGGAACACCCCGACACGGGAATGATCGTTGAACAGGTTGATCCGCTCGACGATCTCTGCGTTCCCGACGACGAAGCCAAGGCGCCAACCGGCCATGCCGTACGTCTTGGACATCGACCACATCTCGACCCCGATGTCCTTGGCCCCAGGGGTGGCGAGGAAGCTCTCCGGGCGCCGGCCGTCGTAGACGATGTCGACGTACGCCGCGTCGTGAACGACCGCGCCGCCGGTCCGAGCCGCCCAGTCGACGGCGGCAGTGAACACACCCTCGGGTGCACAGACTGCGCACGGATTCGACGGATAGTTGAGGTACAGGGCCGCTGCGGCGGGCGCCGCCGCCAGGTCGGGCGCCCAGCCGAGCTCGGACTGCAGTTCGACGGTTGCGAGCTTTGCGCCTGCGAGCGCCGGGCCCGAGGCGTAGTCGGGGTAGTACGGATCCGGGAGCAGCAGTGTCTCGCCGTGGTCGCAGAGCGCGAGTGCCAGCTCGACGATTCCGGTCTTCGTGCCCGGGATCAGGGCGATCTCGGTCTCCGGATCGACCGTGACGTCGTAGACATCGCGGTACCGGCGGGCGAGGGCCTGCTTTGTTCGAGCGAGGCCACGAATGGGGGCATAGCCGTGAACGGTCGGGTCGAGGACCGACGTTCGAAGCGCCTCGACAACGTGCTCGGGAGGCCCAGTCTCGGGGTTTCCCCGACCCAGGTCGATCAGCGGCGGCCCAGCGTCGGCTGCCGCGGCAGCGACGCGGCCGAGCAGGTTGACGAAGTACTGCTCCGGGAGGCGCTCGAGGCGAGCCGGGCGGGGACGCATCCGCCTGATCCTATTGGCGGGCGTTCGGGCGATGGCCGGTCGTCGTAGACTCGGGATATGAACCTCGTCGACGCCCTCGCGGCTGGCGTCGGCCCGCGCACCGCGGGCGGCGAGGCTGCGGCTCAGGCGGCCGAGACCGTCGCTATGGCATTTCGCGAGCTCGGGCTCGAGCCGCGCTTCCAGGAGTTCGACCTCCTCGGCTACGACGCCGACGAGCCGGAACTCGTGGTCGAGGGCGAGCGATGGCTAGCCGGACCGTGCATGTATGCGCATCCGTTCGCAGGCGAGGGGACGGTGAAGCGCATTGGGGAGTCGCCCGCGCCGATCGGCGGCGGCAGGTTGCCGAGCTTCGCGATCGTCGACGCCGGCGGAAAGGAGGTCGCGCGTCTGCTCACGAGCCCGTTCGGGAAGGGTGCGATCCCGTTCATGTCGACGCACACGCACATCACGACGCCGGCGACCGCGTTCGTCTCGATTGCCGACGCGGAGCGGCTCCGGGACGGGATGCGCGTGCAGATCAAGATCGGGGGCACGTTCGTACCCGGGCGACGGGAGCGCAACGTGATCGCCGACGCGCCGGGCGGCCAGGACGAGCACGTTCTCGTCTGCGCTCATTACGACTCGGTCTTCCACGGGCCAGGTGCGATCGACAACGCCTCGGGCGTCGAGGGGCTCCGGCGTCTCGCCGTGATGTTCGCCGAGGCCTCGCCGAACATCGGTGTCCGTTTCGTCGCGTTCGCAGCCGAGGAGATCAAGCTGACCGGGTCTCGGCTCTACGTCGACGAGGCCAAGATTCGGGGCGAACTCGAGCAGATCGTCGGAGTCGTCAACCTCGACTGCATTGCGCGAGGCGATCACCTGAACATCCTTGCCTCTCCCGAGGCGCTCGCCGACCGCGCGGTCGAGGCCGCGCGCGTGCTCGGTCTGCTCGAGCGGTACGCACTGATCACCGGCCCGGCGACCGGGGGTGTCGATTCGCACTGGTTTGCCGAATCGGACATCCCGGCGGTGACGCTCGCCCACTTCCCGTATGAGGAGTACCACCTTCCCGACGACACGCCGGAACTGGTCGACGAGCGCATCCTCGACGACACGGTGGCGCTCGCGGCGACCCTCGTCGAGTCGCAGCTCGAGCATCCTGTAACGCATTAGTACCGCCTGCCACGAGATACGCCCTTCGGACGATGGCGCGTCCGCGCGGCGCTTCGTACCCTCGCCCGATGCAGGCACTCCGTAACCCATCAGGCATCACCTCACGCCAACGCGAGGTCATCGAGCTGATTGCCCAGGGCCTGTCGAACGAGGAGGTCGGCTTGGTTCTTGGCATTTCGCCCAGAACGGCGAAAGCTCACTGCGACGTTCTGCGGCAGAAGCTGGGCGTCCCGCGACGGCGGCAGATCCCGGTCGCCTTCAGATTGCTGACGGGCGAAGACCCGTTGGCGTCCCGCCTGGCGTCGGCGCGAGCCGACAACGGGGGCTGACGGCGAAGTGGCGCCCGCGGCGCTCCCTCCGCCGCGGGCGTCCGGCCCTTCCAAACCCAATCCCGTGCGCGTAGCGTTACTCGACGCCGTCGATTCCAGGGGCAGGCAATCGAAGTGGAGCCAAGCAGGGCACAACCGGAGAGGTCCCAGCGCCGCATCATCGAGCGCCCGCGCCTCATCAAGCTGCTCGACGAGAGCGAGGCGCGAGTCATCTTGCTCCTTGCCCCCGCCGGCTACGGCAAGACCACACTGGCGCGCCAGTGGGCGCGGACACTGAACCGCTCGATCTGGATTACGTCGACCGCCGCGCACCGAGACGTTGCAGTACTCGCAGAAAGCGTTGCGACCGGGATTGACTCACTCGACGGCAACGCCAGCGGCTTCGTTCGGGAGTATCTAGCCGCTCAATCGAACCCCCAACGCGCTTATCGCCGAATTGCAGATGCGTTGGGCCGCCGTCTCGAAGGCGCGGCCACCAACTGGATCTTCGTCGACGACTATCACGAGCTTCTCGGCTCAGCCGAGGCCGAAGAGCTTGTGTCGCTCGTCATAGACAGAACAACTGCTCGATTTGTCATCGCTTCGCGCCAACGACCGGCGTGGGCCCGCTCACGCAGAGTCGTTTACGGAGAGGTGGCGGAGGTTGGAAGAGATCTCCTTGCCATGAACGAGCAGGAATCAGCGGAGCTACTCGGAGACGGCGCCGGTCCCATGGCTTTGGCGCGACAGGCCGAAGGATGGCCAGCGGTACTTGCCTTGGCGGCGGCAGTCAAAAATGCCTCTCCGCCGAGCGAGGCGGTCCCGAGCGCACTTCATCGGTTCTTTGCGGAAGAGCTTTTCCAACGCGTCCCGATTGCGCTTCAGGACGAGCTCTTTAACCTCGCGCTCGTTCCACGACTGGCCGATGCGCAGCCTGGCAGAACCTCGGATTCAGCGATTCGGCTCGGCACAGAACTTGGGTTCATCTCCGGGGACGAGCACCCGGAACTACACCCTCTGCTCCGCGAATTCCTACTCGACAAGTTGGCGGAGACCCCCAGTGCCAATCAGCGCGTATGTGATGCGATCGACTACTGCACACAAATCGGCTCATGGGACGGCGCAATTGACCTTCTCAAACGATTCCGCTGCGACGAATTCGTAGAGCCTGTCCTGACTCAAGCGTTCAAGCCGCTCGCGTTCAGTGGAAGGCTAGAGACCCTTTCGTCGCTTGCAGCACTGTTTCGCGTCGCGCCGTCCTTTCCGCCACCGTCAATCGACGTGATTGAGGCCGAGGCCGCTCTGCGCGATGGAAACTTCGAACTGGCAGCCCGACTCGCGGCACGAGTACGTTCGACGCTGCCATCCGATCACGCACTACATTCGAGATCCGCCGCAATCGACGGGCACAGCAACGTTCAGCTGGCGCGGTTTGAAGCCGCCGAACACGCGTTCAACGAAAGCCGAGACACCGCGCAGGACGACGTCGACGAGACCGAAGCTCTCCACGGTCTAGCTCTGGCGCGAATGCTGGGTGAGCACGGCGAGGTCGAGACTGTCGTAGCGGAGTTGTGGCGGCGCCGGCACGAGTCGCCGACGCATTTGCTTCGGGCGGTCACGACCGAGATTTCGCGCCGTCGACTCGAAGAGGGACTCGCCGAACGGCTCGAACTCGAGGAACCTCTTCTTGCGTGCGCCCAAGCTCAGGATCCCCGGGCGAGAACGTCTTTCACGTACGGAGCTGCGTACG
The DNA here is from genome assembly GCA_963846895.1 of uncultured Thermoleophilia bacterium. Classification (GTDB taxonomy): domain Bacteria; phylum Actinomycetota; class Thermoleophilia; order Gaiellales; family Gaiellaceae; genus PALSA-600. Next base: position 72,171 of record CAWJXR010000012.1, read on the forward strand.
CGCTCGCTCAGCAGGGCGAGTATCGATCCGCAGCGACTTGGCTCCGACGCGCCTGGAAGGACATCGATGAGTTTGACCTTGAGTTCGCTCGACCTCACGCACTTTGGGCCAGCGCGCTCGTTCAGCTTGGACTCCGACGCTTCGGTCAGGTCGAGCGTCTGCTTCAGAACCTGGAAGATGTGGCGTCGGAACGCACCGATCCAATACATGCACTGAATGCTCGGATTCTTAGGGCTCGGCTTCTGCTCCATACCGGAAAGCAAAGCGATGCAGTCTCGCTAACTACTTGGGCCTGCCCAGCGGACGTCTACCCATCCTGGGAGGGTGAATACCTAGCAACGCGCGCAATCGCGCTAGCAGCGGTTGGCGACGTAACAGAGGCGGCCGAGGTCGCCGGTCAAGCGATCGCGACCTCGCGAATGATCGAGGTCCGCGGCCTTGTTGCGGCAGCAAAGTCGATCATCGCCGTGCAACCAGGCATGAATGGGGATCCTGAGACCGTCCTTCGAGAAGCAACTGCCTTGGGGATATGGGACCCAGCAGTTTCGGCGTTGCGATCGTGCGTCCGCCTTGCGGACGTGCTTTCGGCGAAGCCGAAGTGGCGCGATCGCCTCGAATGGCTTTACGACGCGTCGAACGATCGAAGCCTCGCGCGACGCGCAGGGTTTCGGACTCGGTCAACACGCTCGCCAGAAGAGCTATTGACCCCTCGGGAGATGGAGGTCCTCAACCTGATCGCAAGGGGTATGAAGAACCCCGAGATTGCGCGCGCCTTATTCATTTCGACATCAACCACGAAGGTTCACGTCCGGCACATTTTCGAGAAGCTCGGAGTGAGAACGCGCGCCGAGGCTGTTCTTCGGCTCGAGATGTTTCGCTAGCCCGTCGCGCCAACAACCGGCCACGAAGCGGACAGTTCCTCATCATCCGCTGCTTCGCCGAACATGAACGACTCGCCTTGGGCGAGACGGTAGCTCTCTTCGGCGCCCGCAAGAATTGCTTCAAATGCGGCAACAACAGTCGTGTCGAACTGCGTCTCGACCGCTTGCGCCAGCCGCAGTCGCGCAACACGACTCGGCATGGCATCTCTGTACGGACGATCGGACGTCATCGCGTTATAAGCGTCCGCGACCGCGATAATCCGCGACAAGAGTGGTATGTCCGTTCCCGACCGCTTGTCCGGGTAGCCCTGGCCGTCCACCCGCTCGTGGTGATGGCGAACAATGGACGCGATTTCCGAATAGGTATCGACGTTCGCGAGAATCTTCTCGCCGATCTCGGAGTGACGCTGCATCTCCCGGCGTTCCTCGAGCGTCAATGCCCCGGGCTTCTCGAGAATGCCGGCCGGAAGACCGATCTTCCCGATGTCATGCACCAGGCCACACAGATGAGCCAACTCCTGTTGATCTTGGTCGAGTCCCATGCGCGACGCGATGTCCCGCGCATAGATGGCCACGGCAGCTGAATGGCCTGCCGTGTAACGGTCCCGCGCGTCGAGTGTCGCGATCAGACCCTTGGCGAACGAGAGGTTTGCCGCTTGTAGCTGCGCATTCACGTGCTGCAGGTCGTCCGTAAGTCGTCTCTGGTCCTGGTAGAGCAAGAACCAGCGCTGGGCTGCCAAAGCTGGCGCGAAGAAAAGAGGGAGAGTCCAAGGTGAAATATCGCGGTAGGCAAAGGCAAGCACCGCTACCACAGGCCCGTAAAACGGGATCGACGCAGCGATCACCGGGAGGAGATCGCGCGCAGCCTCTGTCCATCGTCCGAGCCCACGCAATTCGAACGTGATTGAAGTAAGCGAGACGTCGACCACTTCGGCCGTGAATGCGGCGACGGTTGCCGCGGCGACCGTTCCTTCGACGCCAGTCGGTACGAGAGCAACGACGCCGGCAGCTGCAACGCCTGATGCAGCGCCAATTATCGCGCGATTAAAGACGTAGACGATCTTCCCGGCAGTCGGGATGCGAAGACCAAGTGCGGAAGCTCCGAAAACCACCATTCCGGCCACCGGGCCAAACAAGACCGCCGCAAAGACCGAAGGGAACAGAGAAATTGAGACTCGAAGGTTCGGTCGCAGAGTGATGCGACCGCGCCACTCGCCGATTGCCGCGATCGTTGCGAGCGCGGCGACCGCGGGAACCGACCCTACGCCCCACCCAGCGTGAGCGAACCCAGCCGAGGCGGCGACCACCAGCGAAACGACGCACGCCAGATACACAGCCATCCGGCCGCTCAAATCGGCTAGTTCATGCCGAATTCGCGCGAACGCTTGCATATCCCCCAAAGGGGTTATAGAGTCCACTTTGCCGTCAGTTCACTACATGTTGGGGGATTCACGATGAGCAAGCTTGCGAAGCTCGTTAGTAGTGGCCGCCTTGGCCGGCGGATCCTCGGCCTGGTAGACAGCAGTTAACTGGCTTTCCCGTCAAAGTGGCGTCACCCGTTCAGGGGATTGTCCACAGACAGTGGAAAACCTGCAGGAAACGTCAGTTCGTCAGTTAATGAGCCCACGCCGGAAGCCAACAGCGACGGCGTGGGCTCTGCTGCGCGCTTGAAGCTTCGCGAGCAGATGTCTGACATGGCTCTTCACCGTTTCCTCTGAGAGGAAGAGCCTGACCCCGATCTCGCGGTTGACAAGACCGTCTGATATCAGCTGCAGGACTTCAATTTCGCGCGCCGTCGGCTCCTGTTCCAGCTCCTTGAGGGGCTGAAGTGGGATCACCGCCGCCACGACCGGGTCCCGCCGGGCGGCCACCGAGTCGAACCGGGCGGTGTGCTCCCGGTACCGGGTCAGGATGGCGTCACGCTCTGCAGCGTCCACGAGCAACGTATCGGCGGCGCCTGAGCAGGGCTTTAGCGCGCCTCTCACCCTCGATCGAGGGAGCCCCGGATCACCCTTTCGGCCACGGCGGCAACCTGGCTCGGCAGCACGGCCGGCTCGGAGCAGACGGCGACCGAGAGCCGGCGGTCGATCAGCGCGACTTCGTGGTAGACGCGGGGCCAGATTTCGCCCGTCTTGACGAGCACCTCGCTGTCTGGGAGCCGGAACGGGAGCTCCGAGTCGTGGGCCACCTCGAGCGCGGCGAAGACGCGCGGCTCGCCGATCGCCGCCATCCCGCGCGCAAGGTCGCGCGCGCACGTCACGTTTTCCGGACCGTCGGTCGTCATCAGCCGCCGAATCTCCGTTCGCTCGGCGCCGAGCCGCACAGCCTCCTCGTTCACCCCGCCGAAGCCGAGGCGACTGAGAAGGACATTCGTCGCCGCGTTGTCCGAGAACGCGAGCATGAGTAGCGCGCAGTCGCCGAGCGTCGCCGGGCCGGCCAGTCGATCGGCGACCGACCACGGCACCCTCGGGACCTCGACGCGTTCACCCGGATCGAGATCCGAGCGCCAGAACGCCGAAGCGATGAAGAGCTTGATCGTCGAGGCTGCGGGAACGACGCGGTCGCCGCCCTCCTCACGGCCGTCGCTCGCCGCCCAGGTGATCACAACCGAATCAGCTTGCGCCGCCGCGCGCGCAGGTACTCCGGCTCGTCCTCCTCGACGACCCCGATTCCGCCGTCGCGGCCGGTCGAGTGGAGAATTTGTCCGTCGCCGACCCAGAACGCGATGTGGTCGGCAGCCGCATCACCGTAGGTGACGAGGTCGCCCGGCTCGAGGTCGTCGACCGGAGCGCCGGCGTCCTCCTGCTGGTCGGCGTCGCGAGGGACGAGCCGGCCCAAACGCCGGAACGCCATATGCACGAGTCCGGAGCAGTCGATGCCTCCCACGGTCATGCCACCCCAGAGATACGGCGTACCGAGGTAGGTGCGAGCTACGTCGATCGGCTCTCCCGTCGGCATCGGGAACGAGCGCGCCGTCGCCCTCCTCGAGCGCCTCCTCACGCACCCAGCCTGGATAGCCGTACGCCGTCAGGACTCGCGCCCAGGCGTCCTGCCGCTCTTCGACCTGAATCGGCTCGCCGCGCAGCACCTGCGTAACCTGCTCGGCCGCGTCATCCGGCTCGGCGCGTACGGCCGCAACTTCGGCGGCACATCTCATTCCGCGTGCCTGGCGATCTTCACCTGCAGCAGTTCCTTCACGCGCGGCCAGTCGTCGTCCGTGATCGCGTACCACGCGGAATCCCGGATCGAGTCCGGCAGCACCATATGCTTTCGAAAGATGCCTTCAAACGAGGCGCCGATGCCGAGCAGAGCCCCGCGGACACGGAGGTTACGCGCGTCCGTCTTGAACTCGATGCGCATCAGGCCCGCGCGGTCGAAGGCATTCTCGAGCAGGAGGTACTTGGTCTCGACGTTGGCGCCGGTCCCCCACTGCGCACGCTCGAGCCACGTCCAGCCGATCTCCGCCCGCCTGTGAGGCGGCTCGATGTTGAGATATCGGGTCGAGCCGACTGGCCGGCCATCGACGCAGACCACGAACGGGATCTCGTTCTCGGCCGAGAGGGCGAGATCGAACCAGCGGTCGAAACCGAAGGAGTAGAGCATCGTGAACCGGTGGATCTGCGGCTCCAGCTCTGCCGCCGCACGGAGACCCTCGCGATGGTGCTCCTGAACGGGCTCGACGCGAACGAGACGGCCTTCGAACGCCCCTGTCGGCCGAAGTTCCGCAGCGTCCATCGTCCTGAGTATCGCCGCACCGACGTTACCGCGCCTCGGTCCGCCTATCGGCGCTGCACCTGAAGCGACGAACCTGGTTCGGCGGTCCCGAACCAGGTTCGCGCAGTTCTCTACGCCGCGAGGCCTGCGAGCTCACGCAGGGCAGCGAGGCGCGACAGCGCCTGGCCCTCGAGCTGGCGCACGCGCTCGCGCGTCAGATCGAGCTCGTGCCCGATCGCCTCGAGCGTCCACGGCTCGCCCTCGAAGCCGAACCGCAGCTCGAGGATGCGCCGCTCGCGCTCCGGCAGGGCGTCGAGCGCCTTGCGGATGTTCTGCCGGCGGAGCGACTCCTCCGCCTCGTCGAACGGGTCGACCGCCTCGCGGTCGGCGAACAGGTCGCCGAGCTCGCCCTCGTCGTCGGCACCGACGGTCTGGTTGAGCGAGACCGATGCGGACGCCGCGGAGAGCGCCTCCTCGACGTGCTGGAGCGGAAGACCGGTCGCCTCGGCGAGCTCCGCCTTCGTCGCTTCGCGACCAAGCTCGACCTCGAGGCGGCGCGCCGCGCGCGACAGCTTCTGCTGACGCTCGACGACGTGCACCGGAACCCGGATCGTGCGGGCGTGGTTCGCAACCGCCCGCTGGACGCTCTGGCGAATCCACCAGGTCGCGTAGGTCGAGAACTTGTAGCCGCGACGCCAATCGAACTTCTCGACGGCGCGGTTCAGGCCAAGAGTGCCTTCCTGAATCAGGTCGAGGAAGGGCACGCCCAGTCCGCGATAGCCCTTTGCGATCGATACGACCAGACGGAGGTTCGACTCGATCATCCGGCGCTTCGCGCGGCCGTCGCCCCGCTCGATCGCCTTCGCGAGGACAACTTCCTCGTGTGCCGTCAGAAGCTTGTGCTTGCCGACGTCCGCGAGGAAGAGCTGCAGGCTGTCGCCCGCGCCCGAAGGCGTCGAAGCCTCGTACACCACGGGCTCCGGCTTGTGCTTCGTGTTCTTCTCCTCGGTGACCGGCTCGCGCACTTCCAGACCGATGCGCTCGAGCTCGCGAACGACGTCGGTGATCTCGCCCTCTGGCAGATCGTTCTCGACGGCGAACGCTTCGAGCTCGGCGGGCTCGATCCAGCCGCGCTCTTCGCCCGCCTCGATGAGCGCGCGGGCGCTTTCGGTATCCAGCAGTTCGGAAAGTTGACTCTGAGTCAAGTGGAGATCGATGTCCTTTCGTTTCTGCGGACGACTGGCCAGACCTGCTGACAGGCCAGGGTAGCGCCCTTTTCAACGCGCGCCGCGGCGCACCCATTCCTTCCCGGCCGACCTGATTATGGACGAGAACGGCGACCCGATGTAGGGCCGACCGGAAGCGCCTGCTACGAGCGCTTTCGGGACGTCCGCTTGGGGGCCGGGCCGCGGTCGCGGCGAGCCTGCAGGAGCTCCGCGGCGCGCTCTGGCGTGATCGACTCGACCGAGTCGGCCGTGCGCAGGCTCGCATTCACATCTCCGTCCGTCACGTAGGGCCCGAACCGCCCCTCCTTCAGCGTGATCGGCTTGCCCGAGACCGGATCGTCGCCCAGTTCCTTGAGCGGCGGCGCGGCCGCGCGCCGCCCACGCGGGCGCGGCTCGGCCAGCTTGGCCAGCGCCTGTTCGAGCGTGATCGTGAACAGCTCGTCCTCGCTGTCGAGCGAACGCGACTCCTTACCCTGCTTCACGTACGGCCCGTAGCGGCCGTTCGTGGCGGTCACCTCCTCGCCCTCCACCTCGCCCAGCACGCGCGGAAGCGTCAGCAGCTTGAGCGCTTCCTCGAGCGTGATCGTCTCGGGGCTCATCGACGAGAACAGCGACGCGGTGCGCGGCTTCTCGTCCCCGTCCACCAGTTCCGTCACGTACGGCCCGTAGCGACCGATGCGCACGACGATCGCGGCACCCGTTTCGGGATCGTTGCCGAGCTCTTGCTCGCGACCGGCTTGGGCGAGGATCTCCTCGGCCCGCTCGGCGGTCAGCTCGTCGGGGGCGATGCCGGGCGGCAGCGTCTGACGCGCCTCGCCCCGCTCGAGATACGGGCCGTAACGGCCCACGCGGACAACGATGTCGGTACGCGGGAGCACGACGGTGTTCACGTCCCGGGCGTCGATGTCGCCGAGGTGCTGCTCGACGAGGGTCTTCAGCCCATCGTCGCCCTCGGCTCCGTAGTAGAACCGGCGGAGCCAGCCGGTCCGGGACTCGTCGCCGCCGGCGATCTCGTCGAGATCGTCTTCCATCCGTGCCGTGAACGCGTAGTCGACGAGTTGCGCGAAGTGGCGCTCGAGCAGCTGCACGACCGCGAACGCAAGAAACTCGGGCACGAGCGCCTGGCCCTGGCGGCGGACGTAGCCGCGGTCGAGGATCGTGCCCATGATCGAGGCGTACGTCGACGGCCGGCCGATGCCGCGCTCCTCGAGAGCCTTGACGAGGCTTGCCTCTGTGTAGCGCGCCGGCGGTGCAGTCGAGTGGCCCTCCGGCTCGAGCGCCGTGGCGGCCAGCGAGTCGCCCTCGCTGAGCTGCGGCAGCCGCTTCTCCTCGGCGTCGTCCGATGCCTCGTCGCGCCCCTCCTCGTAGGCCAGGAGGAAACCTCGGAACGTGATCACCGTTCCTGCAGTCGAGAACTCCGCGGCGCGCCCGTCGGACGTCTGCGCCGCGATGCGCACCGAGACGGTCTGCCCGCGTGCGTCCGCCATCTGCGACGCGACCGTCCGCTTCCAGATCAGGTCGTAGAGCCGGAACTCCTCCGTGGCGAGCTCGCGCTGCACCTCGTCGGGAGTGCGGAATCGATCGCCGGCCGGCCGGATCGCCTCGTGCGCCTCCTGCGCGTTCTTGACCTTCCGCTCGTAGCGCCGCGCCTCGGCAGGGACGGCATCCGCGCCGTACAGCTCGCGCGCCTGGTCGCGGGCGGCCGTGAGCGCCGACTCCGACAACGTCGTCGAGTCGGTCCGCATGTACGTGATGTATCCGTTCTCGTAGAGCCGCTGCGCTACGCGCATCGTCTGCTGCGACGAGAGGCGCAGCTTTCGGCTCGCCTCCTGCTGCAGCGTCGAGGTCATGAACGGAGGAGCCGGGCGGCGGGTGTACGGCTTCTCCTCGACGGACGCGACCCGGAACACCGCGCCGTCGAGCTTCTCCGCCAGGTCGCGCGCATCGCCCTTCGTGAGCTGGACCGTGTCCTTCGTCCGAAGCTCGCCGTCCTGGCCGAAGTCACGGCCCTGAGCGACGCGCTTCCCATCGACGCCGGTGAGGCGGGCCGTGAAGCTCTCGGGCTCGAGGGTCGCGACGATGTCCCAGTAGTCGGCGGCGACGAAGAGCATCCGCTCGCGCTCACGCTCGACGACGAGCCGGGTCGCAACGGACTGCACACGCCCTGCGGAGAGGCCCTGCATCACCTTCCGCCAGAGCACCGGCGAAACCTCGTAGCCGTACAGGCGGTCAAGGATCCGGCGAGCCTCCTGCGCGTCGACGAGCGAGTCGTCGATGTCCCGCGTCTCCGTCAGCGCGTGCTCGATCGCAGACCGCGTGATCTCGTGGAAGACCATCCGGCGCACCGGTACCTTCGGCCGAAGCTCCTGGACGAGGTGCCAGGCAATCGCTTCTCCCTCGCGATCCTCGTCCGTCGCGAGCAACAGCTCGTCGGCATCCTTCAGCTGGGCCTTCAGCTCAGAGACGACCTTCTTCTTCCGGGAGTCGACGACGTACAGCGGCTCGAAGTCGTTCTCGACGTTCACGCCGAGGCGCGCCCAGCTCTCGTCCTTGTACTTCGCAGGAATCTCGGCTGCGTTCTGCGGCAGGTCGCGGATGTGGCCGATCGACGACTCGACCACGAACTCATTGCCGAGATAGCCGGCGATCGTCTTCGCCTTTGCAGGCGACTCGACGATCACGAGCTTCTTCGTCTTCGGTGCTGCCATTTCGCGCGCCACCTTAGCTCTCCGTCGGGAATCCGCGATACTCGCCGCCGGTGACGCGTCCGCCCAGGCCCTCTCCGTTGTACTCCCTCATCGCCGCCGTTTCGTGGCCCGTCGTGCGTTTCGGGTTCCGGTACCGCGCGTACGGGCAGGAGAATCTGCCGCAGTCCGGCGGATACGTCCTCGCCGCCGGACATGCCTCGAATCTCGACCCGTGGCCGCTCGGATTGGCAATCTGGCCACATCGCTTCCTTCGGTTCATGGCCAAATCGGAGCTGTTCTGGTTCCCGCTCGGGATCGTCATCCGGGCGTGCGGCGGCTTCAAGGTGCACCGCGGGCGAGCCGACTTCGCAGCGATCGAGACGGCCGTGTCGCTCGCGCGCGAGGGGCACGTGATCGCAATGTTCCCGGAGGGCACCCGCCGGAAGAAAGGGATCCGCAAGCGGTGGCAGGCACACGCCCATACCGGTGCAGCCCGGATCGCGCTCGAGGCGGGCGTTCCGCTGGTGCCCGCCGGCATCAAGGGAACGGACGGCCTGCGCACCCTGCAGGCGTGGCGCGTCCGCTACGGGGCCCCGATCGACCTCGCCGACCTCGGCGAGCTCGCTCCCGAAGACGCCGCTCGGACCGCGACCGACCGTGCGATGGAGGCCATCGCGGCGCTCGAGGCGCAGCTGTGACGGGCGTCCTCCTCGCCGTCGACGGCGATTCGCTCGCGCATCGCGCCTACCACGCGATCCCGAAGTCGATCCGCGGCAACGGCCGACCGGCGAACGCGCTCGTCGGGATCGGAAACTTCCTGCTCCAGCTCTGGGAGTCGGAGCGACCGGAGTCGGTGGTCGTCGGCTGGGATTCGCTCGAGACACCGACCTACCGGCACGAGGCGCTGCCCGCATATCAATCGGGCAGGGAGTTCGAGCCTGCGATTCTCGAGCAGCTGGGCAGACTGCCCGCACTCACGGAGTCGTTCGGCTTCGCCGTCGGCAAGGCGCCCGGATTCGAAGCCGACGACTTCCTCGCCGCCGCTGCCGCAACGTGGCCCGGCCCGGTGAGTGTCGTCACCTCCGACCGCGACGCGTTTCAACTCGTCTCCGACCGTGTCACGGTCCTACAGCCGTTGAAGGGCGTCTCGGAGCTCGCGCGAAAAAACCTGCCGCGCCACTCTTTGAGTGTCGGTGAAACTGTCGGTAAGGAGAACAGGGATTTTGCTAAGTGTTGGTCGGAGTGGCAGGATTTGAACCTGCGACCCCCACGTCCCGAACGTGGTGCGCTACCGCGACCACCGCGGCGTGTTGGTAGGCTGGTCTCGCCGCCTTGATGCCTGCAGTAACCGCCGCGTTGTTTACAATTTGCCGGGGCGTTCCGGGCTTGTTCGATGTTTGGGCATGGAGAAGAGGAGACCGCAATACACCCGACTGTGGTGGGGCATCTGTAGTTTGGGTTGTGAGACATTGGGATCCGCTTTCTGATCGGGTTCGAGCCCTCATCTGCGGCGTATCGCTCTGGTCCAGTGCCGTCGACGGCAGACCTAGTCCTCTCATCGCCTCAAATCGTATCTGCACACAGTTCCGCTTCGTATGATGGACGTTCCTTCGTCGCCCTAAGAGCGAGAACCTGCTCGAACGCATCCGGCAGGGCGTCGATGCACCCCGCAATGGACCGAACAGCGGGTGCCAATGCGGCCAAGTTGGTGTGCGGCAACGAAACCCGGCGCCTTATTTCTTCCATTAGCAAGATCGTGGCGATCGCGACCTCTCGTGCGGTCTTCCGCAAAAGCTCGGCGTCACTTAGTTGGTGGAGATTATCTCGGTCCGGGTCACCTATGAGATCGTCCAGACCCGTCGCCGGGTCACCGGTCATCAATGGAGCGAGCGCCTCGAGCCCGGCCCGCGCGCTCTCTAATGGATGGGCAGAATCCTTAGCTTTCCAATTTTGCGCACGCCAACGAGCAATCGTAGTCCAGTGGACGCGGCCAAAGCCCGCTGCTTGGAGTGCCCGAGCCACGCTTCGGGCGCTCGGCCGCTGATGCCGCGCCCAAACGCGCTGCGCCATTGCAGGAGTTGCCTTCGGGAGTATCCGACCTTCGGATTTCATTCGCTTCTCCTGACTGTGGCTACGGCCTGCTACGACTGCGCCCCGGCCTCCCTTGCGTAATAGACCGCGGATTCACGCGACGGACGATCAATCCAATCCGCCAACACGTTCCAAATCAGGTTCGCCATCGGCCGGCGATTAGCTCCGCCGCCGCCTCAAGCCGATCGCGAAGCTCAGGCTCAAGCCGTAACGCGATCTTGCTGGTCTTCTGCTGTGTCATGTCGCCCGCGTCGCGCGTCTGACTTTGGACAACAACGCACCGCCATTGCATGCAAGTGCCCGCGGTGGTCTAATCGTCCCGTAACGACCGGGCGCGCCCCTCGGTAGCCTTGAATGTCTCGCGCCCGAAAACTCAGCCCGCCCGCACTCAACGGCGGGCTTTTTCTTGCTGCCGCCATAGTCCCGCGGCGCCAATGAAAAGCCCCGCCAGCACCGGGTTGCGTTGACGGGGACATCTCCAAAACAACAGGTTCGCAGGTCATCCCTGCCGGAACAACCCGGTTGAAATCGTAAGGCGGCCGATAGTTGGTTACCATCGTAACGTGAGTACGGTGCCGCACTCGCCCGCGCCCACCAATGAAAAGCCCCGCCAAGTGTCCTCGCCTTGACGGGGCTAAGTTACGTTCCCTAGCGGCGATGGCTCCGGGAGAGCCAAGGCCGAATAGAACCTATAGAATTTGCCCAGTAAGTAGTCCGTCGCCTGCTACCTGGCGTTGCCCCCAGGTGGCCCCTCCCGGGTCGCTGCCGTCCACCTACGCCAGCGGGCTTCCCATTGGGTCGACTACGGAATGGCCGGTGCACATCAGCGCTTTGCGCCGCGCGCCTTTACGATAGCGCAGACGGCGGACGCGACAGTTTCAGGGTCGCCCCGGCCCTCATAGACATGTGGCTCGGCGGACAGATTCAGCGACCATGGCTGCCTTGCGTTACCCAGCTCCCAATCATCGATTTCAGAAACCAAATTGGCTCGCTCGTGGGATTATTAAACTTGCGGCCGGCCGTCGATTTTACCACTTCAATGCCCTCACACTTAGCGGAGAGAGTCATAGCCGAGCTAATCGTCCTCAAGCGTGGACAGCGAGAGTGGGATCTCCTGTGCACTCTTCCCTTGCTTTTTTGCACGCGAATTTCGCGTACCGGACATTCCATTCATGATCTATCAGGATGATCGGTCCGGCCTTGGCCGCTACGGTGGGCAAGGCGAGCGCGACAAAGGCAAGCACAAACCCGATCACGACTGTCTACCTCTGGTTCACATTAGCGGATCCTCGTGGCAACGTTACCTGCGACCGTACTGCATATTTCCAATATTCGCGGTCGAAACGACGAGAACGACGGGACTCTTGATATCCAAATCGGTCTTGCCAACGGTACTGCCATCCGGATGTACGTTTTAAAATTGGATCTCGGTTGCAGATAGGCGATCGTGGTAAGAACCCCGCCAAAAACAACAAATAGAAAAATCGGGCTAATAATTAAGAACGCAATTTGTTGACGGCTCTGTTTGAGCAGACCAAAAGCCTCCGAATCAGCGCAGAGAGGGCTGCCGTGGCCGATAGCGTTTCCACGGCCGCCGACAATAATTGCCAGAAGAGATGTTCGCCCACCCAATGGGAAAAAGGCATGCCGTCGCCCCATTTCTCAAAATGCTGGCATCAACTTACGGCCTTCCGCGCCGGGCGAGCGGGAGAGGGCGAGGACAGAGCATGGGCCGTTCACATAACGGTCAATTGAAAGGGATGCGAATCGATATTCGGCCGCGAGTGGTTTTCGATATCCCGCCTGCACCAATGTGATAACATCAACGAGGTGGTCGGTGGGCGACGAGTGAGTATGTCGATGCGACCGCTGTCCACCTCCTCTTGGAGGCCAGTTACTTTAACACCCTATCGCTATGGCCGTTATAGCCCGACAAAGCAGCGTTGGTGGCCGCTGTTCGCCTGGCTCGGGGCCGGTGGGGTTGGCGTGCTGGCGTTGCTACCACAGCAACAGTCCGACGGTACCCAGTCGACACGAAAACTTCTCGTATACTCGGTCATGGATCAGGTGGGTTGGTGACCGCGAAACCTCCGGTCAAGGAGCCCCCTCCGCCCGCTATTCTTAGTGAACTCGCCGACGATCCACCCTGGCGTCAGCTGCGCCAACACGAACCAAGGCCCGGCATTCATCCACCAAGCCCCGCGCATCCGCCCACCGTTACGCGGCAAGGAAATCCCATCGCCAAGAAGTTCTCAGTTACGGACGCTATGGCGGTTATTCCTGGGGACGCTACCGTTTCAACAGCAGTCGCACAGCCGGTCGGTTCAATTAGCTCTGCCGATTTAGCCGCACACAATTAAGGGGGCCGGATTAGAAGCGGATGAATGTCTTTCGATTGCCGGCGGGCATGTATTGTCCCATCTTACTTATCGAATTCCGTGGCACCAGGGACAACCGGATTGCCGCGTGAGGTGAATACGCCAAGGGAAAGCGATGTCGATGGGCCTGACTCTTTACCACTATGCGAATTCAGTTTGCTCCGAAAAAGTACGGCTTGCACTCGATGAAAAGGGCCTCAAATGGGAGAGTTGTGAGGTCGATCTTTTCTCCGGCGAACAATTCGACGCCGAATACTTGAAACTCAATCCTAAGGCAGTGGTCCCAACTCTCATTCATGACGGAAAGGTGCTCCCCGAGTTGACGCTGATTTGCGAATTCATCGACGATGTTTATCAATTACCGCGGCTCAAGCCTGTTGATCTTTTCGATCTTGCGCAGATGCGTATGTATCCCAAAGCGGTCGATGAAGGCCTGCACTGGGGTGTCGGCATCTTCAGCTTCGTTGCCATGTTCGCCGACCGGCTTCGAAAGCTGAACAGGGACGAGCTTGCTGCCCGTTTCGCCAGCATGCCAGACCTCAACCGGCGCGAGCGTCAGTCGGCGATCGTGGAGCGCGGAGTTGACGCACCACATGTGCTGCGCTCGATCGCAATCTGGGAATTGGGGCTTGCCAAGATTGAAAAAGCGCTCGCGGACGGCCGCCCATGGATCATGGGCGATGCCTATACGTTAGCGGATCTTTCTCTGACGCCATATGTCGCGCGCATGGAATACATTCACTATCTCAATGTATTCACAGCGGAACGACCGAAAACTCGAGCGTGGTGGACGCGCGTTAAGACCCGGCCATCATTTGCATCCGCCAACGCAGCATGGATCACGGACGCAGATATTAAGGAAATGGCTGAAGGTGGCGAGCGTACTAAGGCGGCCATTGTGGCCAAGCGCGACGAATTCGTTCGGTCGGACACTGCCGCCGCAACGTAAAGGTACTTACCTCGTTGGGTAAGACCGCACCTGATCACCACTTTCCAACATCGGCATCCGCCACCCGAATAGTAGGCCCGGCGGCATCCCGGCGTACACAGAACCTCCTGGTGCACCGTCTCCTCGACCGGAGCAAACCATCTCGA